>CAWCQI010000032.1:0-200259 GCA_963797625.1 uncultured Acidobacteriota bacterium | reverse complement strand
GAACTTCAGCAGTTTCGTCTCGCCGGTGTCGCGATCGATCTCGAGCATGGCGATGTGGCAGCCGAACGGGTAGGTGTTGTTCGCCGGCTCGAAGAATGCCTCGTCGCTCAAACCAGGCTCGAGACCCTCGGGAAGCGGAACCGGCACGTAGGCGAAGCCGGCGACGTCGGCGAACGACTTGGCGGAAGCCGGCGATCCCTTCACGCCGATCTTGCCGTTCTCGAACACGATGTCGTCCTCGTGCGCCTCGAGCAGCGCCGCGGCGAACCTGGCCATCTTCGCCTTCACCTTGCCGCCGGCGAGGTGCAGGGCGGTGCCGCCGACGGCCTGCGAGCGGCTGCCAAACGAGCCGATCCCCTGCTTCACGACGGCCGTGTCGCCGTGATGGATCGTGATGTGCTCGATCGGCACGCTGAACTGGTCGGCGAGCATCTGCGCGAACGTCGTCTCGTTCCCCTGGCCGTGCGGCGAGGCGCCGGTGGTGGCGCTGATCCGGCCGTCGCGCTCGATGGTGACCTGCGAGTGCTCCCAGCCGCCCGTTGGCAGCGATGACGACGGGCCGAGGCCGCACACTTCGACGTACATCGCCAGCCCGAGGCCGACCAGCCGGCCGTCCTTCCTGGCGGCGTCGCGTTCCGCGACGAGGCGATCCCAGTTCGACGCCTCGAGCGCGAGGTCGAGCGCCTTGCCGTAGTTGCCGGAATCGTAGACGGCGCCCATCTGCGTCTGCGAATGGAAACTTGTCCGGCGCGATGAAATTCTTCCGGCGAAGGTCGGCCGGGCTCATCTTCAGCTCGCGCGCGAGCATGTCCATCGCGCGCTCCACGAAATAGGTCGCCTCGGGACGGCCGGCGCCGCGATAGGCGTCGGTCGGCGTCTTGTTCGTGAAGACTTCGGTGAGCGTCGTGCGGATGGCCGGGATGTCATAGGTGGCGTTGGCCATCAGCATCGTCAGCGTCGGGATGGCCGCCGTCAGCAGCATGTTGTAGGCGCCGATGTCGGCGATGAGCCGCAGCTTCAGGCCGAGCACCTTGCCGTCGCGCCTGGCGGCGACGTCGACGTAGCCGATGATGTCGCGTCCGTGCGTGGTCGCCACGAACGCTTCCGAGCGGTCCTCCACCCACTTGACCGGGATGCCGAGCCGCTTCGAGATGACGGCGGCGACGTACTCCTCGCCGTAGATGTTGATCTTCGCGCCGAAGCCGCCGCCGACCTCCGGGGCGATCGCGCGGACCTGATCCTGGCCGAGGCCGGTCATCGCGGCGATCATCGTGCGCAGGATGTGCGGGTTCTGCGTCGACGACCAGATCGTCATCGAGCCCTTGCCCGGTTCGAAGTGGGCGACGACGCCGCGCGTCTCCATCGCGTTCGGCACCAGCCGCTGGTTGACCATGCGCTGAGAGATGACGACCTCGGCCGCGGCGAACGCCGCGTTGACGGCGGTGTCGTCCACCTTGCCGTCGGCGCTGACCCCGGTGCCGCTCGGCACGAGCGCGACGGCCAGATTGTTCGGGAAGTCGGCATGGATGACGGTCGGCTGCCCCGTCATCGCCAGCTCGGGATCGACGACGGCGGGCAGGGGATCGATGTCGACCACGATCGCGTCCGCGGCATCGCGCGCCGTGTAGCGGTTGCTCGCCACGACCACCGCCACCGGCTCGCCCGCGAAGCGGACCACGTCGGTCGCGACGGCGCGGTGCGGTGGCGAGGGAAAGGGCGTGCCGATCGGCATCGGCCCGAGCAGCTCCGCGATCTGCGCGCCGGTGAACACCGCCTCGACGCCGTCCATCGCCTCGGCGGCGCGGGTGTCGATCGAGCGGATGCGGCCGTGCGCGACGTCGCTGCGCTTGAACGCGAGGTGCTGCATGCCGGCGATCTTGATGTCGTCCACGTAGGTGGCGCGCCCCTGAATCAGGCGCGGGTCCTCGCGACGCTTCACGCGCTCGCCAACGAGCTTCGGCAGGACCGGAGTGACGGCCATGGACTACCTCTCTGTTCGCCGCGTGCTGGATGGCGTTGACGATGTGCTGGTAACCGGTGCAGCGGCAGAAATTGCCGGAGATGCCTTCGCGGATCTGCTGCTCGGTCGGCTGCGGCGTCTCGTTGAGGAGGTTGACCGCCGACATGATCATGCCCGGCGTGCAGTAGCCGCACTGGAGGCCGTGCTCCTGCCAGAAGCCTTCCTGCACCGGGTGCAGCTGGCCGTCTTTGGCCAGCCCTTCGATCGTGGTGATGTCGGAGCCGTCAGCCTGGACGGCGAAGATGGTGCAGGACTTGGCGCTGCGGCCGTCGATGAGCACCGTGCACGCGCCGCACTGGCTCGTGTCGCAGCCGACGTGCGCCCCGGTCAGGAGAAGCTGCTCGCGCAGGAAGTGGACGAGGAGCAGTCGCGGCTCCACGTCTCCCTTACGCACCTTGCCATTGACGGTCATCGAGACGTGAGCCATGAGTCCCCTTCCGTAACCCTGAGACAATAGTGACGTCTCGGGCGCAAGTCAATCGCGCTGAACCCGTTTGGCTACGGTTCGCGCCTTAGCCCCTCGAGTCGCTTTCACCCGCTGATACGCGTCCCACACGAGTTGCTTCGGAATGCTGTAAGGCTTCGCCCCAGGCAGGGGCTCCTCCCGTTGCTGGTTGACCTACACCCTCGGCCAGGCCCCGCCGACGGCAACATGGTCTAGGGAATCTTCTGAGCGGGAACACGTCGGACAATTGCCAGTAGCAGTTCAGGCCGGATGTGGCATCAACGGACTCGGCTGGATTAGCCACGCCGTCGCCAGCGCGTGACTCGCGCAGCCGGTCAGTGCCAATCAGAAACAAAACCAGAGACCGTTCGAGAATCCTTGCGCTCGGAGGGTTTACGCGAGCGACCGAGCTCCTTGATGATCTCGTCCGTCACCAAGAAAATCGCGGGACAGGAATGCAGCCAGGCGTCTCTGTACGGGGCGCTTGGGTCAACACCCCGTCGGTCGTCCGCGGTTTGCCGTTTCGCAAAAACCAACAGCCGCTGTCCTGGCAACAGCACCGGACCCTCTAAATAGTTCGGCATGAAATAAACCGTCATTTCCTCGGACATACTCCCTTTCCACACGCGATGCACCTCCATCGTTGCTGCGTGTTCGTGACTGTCCCCGACACGCTGAACGCCGGTGACGGTGCCGTCGAAAACGAACGTGGCTTCGCGCTTGTGGTATTTGACGCTGTCTTTGAGGCTAAATCTTCACGCAGTCGGCAGCGATAGTGACGGACGCGGCAACGGCAAAGATGGCCGTCGCCAGAAATGCAGTCTGCATACTGGCTCCCTCCTCCACGTTCGGCAAAATAGCATGGAAGCCGCGGCCGTGCGATGGTCGGCTCAGGCGAGCGCAGTCGAACGGCAAAGCGGCGCGGTCGGGGACAGGGCGGCTCGATCATCGCCGGCATCTCCATCGGCGGCGGGTCGCATGGTTGGGAGTAAACTTCCCAAAGGCGCTGGAGGTGTAGCCCGCTCGGCGCCGCGCACGTCGGCCCTCATCACCTCGAGCCATGCCAACGCGGCGGTGCGTTCGTCGTTCGTGCTCCCTCGGTCGAACGTTGCGGCGATGCACGCACGGGCCTCTTCTACATGATGGGGTGCGTCTACCGGTAAGCGCAGGAATGGAGGGCGGATGATTCCTTCACGTTGGAATAGACGGGTCAGGACGACGCGGCGGTCGCTGACCTCCGCGCGCGCGGCGGGACTTGCGATCGGGGTGTTTGCCGCGAGCGGGTGCGTCCCTTTCGTAGCAGGTTGCGGACGCCAGCCATCACCAACCGCGCCCGATGTGAACCCCGGCGTGTCCTCCTCGCTGCCCGCCGGGCAAACCCACATTCGGGGCTCGGTCAGCGACACGGTCGGGCGCCCGCTTCCCGGCGCGCTCGTCGCCGTTCTGGACGGCCCGCTCGCCGGGACGACGAAACTGACGGACGCTGAGGGAAAATTCGAGCTGACAGGCACAGCCGCGGGCACGGCGACGCTCCGCGTGAGCCGGGACGGCTTCCAGACCAAGACGCAGTCAGTCTTGTGGCGGACGCCCACGGGCGGTGTTGGGGTCGATGGCTTCATCCGGCTGGATACGCTCGAGCCGCCCATCGGTCTGGACCCCGGCGACTACACGCTGACCATCGCGATCGACCTCGCAACCGCGGTCGACCATCCCGGGATCCCGAAGGCCCCGTGCGCGGGGTTCCCTGTCAATCTCGCGTCGTTCACCTATCGCGTGCAGATTCTGGAAGGGACTCAAGGTCGCTACGTGCGCGCCGATGACCGCCCCCTTCATCTTGAGGGGTTGTTCGGGTTCTCCGTCGCGGGACAGTTCGTCGGGTTCGAGATCGATCGCGGAATCCCCATGGATTTCCCCGGGCTCCGCTTTCTGAACATCAATGGAGTGGCCCCAACCCCCGAGCCTGCGGTCGCCACCGGATCGTCGGTCTCGATCCCTTTCAACGGTGAGTTCCGGTACTGCGAGATGACGTCCACACGCGGCATCTATAACGACTGCTCGCAAGTGCCAGCCGAGCAGATCGTCGACTATCACTCGTGCACATCGGACCACGCCCGGATGGTCTTCACGAGGCGCTGAACGTCCATTCGCTCGTTCGACCATCGGTCCATTCGGATGCGTCGACGCTGGCGATTCGCTCCTTCACCATGCTCCTAGACCTTCGTAACCTCGGTCTTCATGCGATGAATCCTACCACCCAGCTCAGCCACGCTGCGGGTCTTGTGACCGGTCTCGCTTCATTGGCATGGCGCGGAACGCCAAAAAACGAAAAGGGCACCCTTGGCAGAGCGCCCCTTTGACCGAATCCCTTGAATCACTTTGCAAGCGCGGCCCGGCAAGGGCTTTTCTGACTTCCGTTGCAATCTCGTTGCAAGCAGCTGGGCAAAACTTGGTGGGCGCTAGTGGATTCGAACCACTGACCCCCGCCGTGTGAAGGCGGTGCTCTACCGCTGAGCCAAGCGCCCCCTGAGGGGAACCCTCAGGTCATCTTGAGGGAACTCTCAGTTTATCTCAGGAGTCCTGTCCGTCGTGCTACTGCTTCGCCTGCGCCGTCAGCAGCGCCAGGATCTTCGCGTAGCGTTCGTCCGCGCCCGAGAAGAGCTTCTTGTAGGCGTCCTCGGTCAGCTTGGCCTTCCCCCACTCGCCGTCGAAGTTGACCTGCTGCGTCCCGGCATCCCAGCTATCTGACGCGGCATCGCCACCGGGCTTCGCCACCAACCCATCGCAATTCATGTCGATGATGAAGACCTTGCTGCCCGCGATCGACGCGGAGCTCAGATCCATGTAGATGTCGCGATATTCCTTGGTCTTGAGCTTCGCCGTGAGGAGCGGCGGGGCCGCATACTTGGCCGAGACGACGAGCAGTTGGGATCCTTGGATGTAGAGCGCCGCGACAAAGGTGGCCGGGTCTGACGGGTCCGCGGCGGCAATGGCGTCAAGTTTTGCCGCGTCGAGGGCATCGGTGAGCTGCTTGGCGGCAGCCGCCGATTTGGTGTCCTGGAGGGCCGCTGGAGCACTGGCAAGCGAAAGGACGAGCACAGCCGCCGTGGCGTACAGACGCGTTCGAGTGGTCATGCGCTACCTCAGCAGATGGGGAGTCTTCTTCTACCACCCCTGCCCACTGGAGGTCAATCGGTCGAACCCATCGCCCACATGGTGTCCGCTATGGCATACATCAAGAGTGCGGCTGCCGCCTTCGCCAGGCCGCGCGCCGCCGACCAGCTCGGCTGCCGAAGCCTGGCGAAGCTTCGCGCGAAGGCGGAAACCGGACACTACGAAAGCTAACCAATAAAGAGGGGGTCTTCTTCGTCGGCGGTCCGGCCGTGACGGGGACGCTCGTGGGGACCGCGCAGGGCGCCGAGCACTGCCTTGAGCGCGGCCACGATCGCCAGGCCTTCGCGCGCGGGAGTGATGATCGCCTGCTGAACGACGCCGGCGGTCTGATCGACGCGGACGGCCAGATCGGTCAGCAGCCGATCGATCTTTTCGGCCTGAATCGTCGCAATCGTCGCCGTCCGCGACGCCTCGTCGGCGATCGCCGTGGCCTTGGTCGCGACGACCGTGGCCTGCTCGATGAGCGGCCGAACGTCGCGATGGACGTCGGCGATCGTCTGCTGCGTCATGCGGACGAGACGCAGGATCGCCACGATCGCTCCGACCTGAATCAGGGCCATCACGAGCGTGGCGAGCGGCGATCACACCGAGGAAGAGCTCGCTCCGACTCACAGATTCTCCCCGGCCGGACCGGGCTGCGCCGCGCTGCGCGCCTGATTGTAGGCCTCGCGGCCGCGGTCGATCGCGGTGCCGAGCGTGTCGCGTTGCCGATTGAGGAACTCCTTGCCCTGCCGCGCCGCGTCAGCGGCCTTTTCGCGGCCTTCCTTGGCCTTCTCGGTGAGGATGCGCCGGGTCTCCTCGCCCGTCGCCGGCGCGAGCAGGAGCGCGACTGCTGCTCCCGTGAGCGCGCCAAGCACGAAGGCTACGACGACTGTTCCTGCGGCTCCCCCGTCATCTCTGGCCATTGGCTCAATCTCCTGCAAGCTGCCGTCTACTGGCGTCTAAAAGATGCTGACCCTGACGTTGAGGTATTTCTTCGGATCCTTCTTGATCGCGTCAATGAGCGCGCGCGCCTCGCGGGCAGCGCCGTTAATGTTCTCATACAACTCTTTGTTGTGCAGCACCTGCTGCAGGGTCCCGTCCGCCTTCTGGATGTCCGACACGAGCGCGTCGACACGCGCGGCCACCGAATTGAACCGGTCGTAGAGCTCTTTCTCGGTGAGCAGCTTGCCCATCGTGTTGTCGTTCTTGCGGAGACGGCCGGTCACGTCTTCGAGGTTCGCCGTCGTCCCGGTCAGAGACTTGGCAAACGCCTCGTCTTTGACGAGACGGCCGAGGCTGCCCTCGCCGTTGTTGATCCGCCGGGTGATCACCTGGAGATCCGCGAGCGAGGCGTTGAGCGCGTCGTACGCGGCTGGCTCCCTCAGCAATCGCCCGAGCGTGCCCCGTCCTTCGCGCAGGCTCGACGTCACACCCTCGGCGGCGGTCACAAACGCGGTGATCTCCTTGTAGAGCTGGTCGTCGCTGAACAGCTTGCCGACCGTGCCCTTGCCGCCGCGGATGTCCTTCAGCACCCCCGTGATCTGCTCGAGGGACTCCCGGGCGCCGTCGGCAACGTCGGCCAGCTGTCCTGGCGCGCGCCCGGCAGGAATGTAGTCGCCGTCCTTGAGCGGCGTTCCGGTCATGGTCGGGCTGATGTCGATGACGGGCTCGCCGAGGAGGCTGAGCGATCCGATCGACGCGCGAGAGTCGGTGGTGATGCGCTGCTCGTTTCCCTTCTTGACCTCCAGAATGACCTCGACTTCGGCGCCCGAGAGCGCGACGTCGCCGACCTTGCCGACCTCGACGCCGGCGATGCGCACGACGGCGCCGCTCTTGAGGCCTTTCACGTCCTGAAACTTCGTCTTGAGCTCGTAGCGCTGCCAGGAAAACCCGGCGGCGCCTCCGACGGCGACGATGAGCATCGCTGCGAGGAGGATGGCCGCGACAGCGACGATGCCGATCTTGAGTTCCGACCAGGCGAGTGAGCGAGTTCGCGGCATAAGTTGATTCCTGACCTGTCGTACTTACGATAGGAACGCTTGAATGTATTGATCCTTCTCGGCCGCCGCGCGCAGTTCGGCGGCGTTGCCCTCGAACGCAATCCGCCCGTCGCGGAGCATGATGAACTCGGCCTCGTCGGCCTTGCGGCCTTCGGCGCGATCGAACCGGACATCCCGCCCGTCCCGCGCCGCCGAGTGTTCGGCGACGAAGAAGGCGTCGCGCAGCTGATGGGTCACGAGGATCGAGCTGACGCCTTCGAGGTCGCGCAGCTTGATGATCTCCTCGTCAACCGTCAACGCGGTAATCGGATCGAGCCCGGTGGTCGGCTCGTCGTAGAGAAGGATGCGCGGCTTGGCCGCCATCGCGCGCGCGATCGCGACGCGGCGCCGCTGACCGCCTGACAGTTCCGACGGCATCCGATCGATGAACTCGGCCAGGCCGATGAAGCCGAGCACCTCTTCGACACGGGCGTTGGCCTTGTCGATCGGCCAATACAGCTCCTCGAAGAGCTTGTAGCCGACGTTCTCGCGAACCGTCAGCGAGTCGAAGAGCGCGCCTTCCTGAAACACCATTCCGAGGTCGGCGCGGACCGCCATCAGTTGGTCTTCGTGCATCGAGTCGATCTCTTCGCCGTTGACGAAAATCCGTCCCTGATCCGGCTTCAGCAGCCCGAGAATCAAGCGAAGGATCGTTGACTTTCCCGCCCCGCTCGCGCCAAGGAAGATTTTCGTATGCGCGGTCTGCAGCGTAAAGCTGACGTCCCGGAGGATGACTTTGTCGTCAAACGCCAGCCACACGTTATCGAAGACGATGATCGGCCCGCCCGGGCCGAGGGCCTCGTCGAGCAGCGCCGGGCGGTGGCCGGTGTGTTCGCTCGCCATCAGTACATCAGCACGATCAGCAACTGCGTGACCAGGTAGTCTACCGCGATGACGGCCACTGAGCTGGCGACGACGGCGTTGGTCGTGGAGCGGCCGACGCCCTGCGTGCCGCCGCGCGTGCGCAGACCGACATGGCAGCCGATGCTGACGATCGTGAAGCCGAGAAAGAACGGCTTGATCAGGCCCATCCAGACGTCTTGAATGAACAGCCCCTGCACGACCGCATTCCAGTAGACCGACGAGGCCACCCGCAGGAGTGACACCGTGACCAGCCAACCGCCGACCATGCCGATCGCGCTGGCGATGACCGTCAGGATCGGCACCATCACGATGCCGGCCAGGATCCGCGGGACCACCAGTTTTCGAATCGGGTCGGTCCCGAGCGCGCGCAGTGCCGCAATCTGATCGGTCACCATCATCGAACCGAGCTCTGCGGCGATGCCCGACCCGACGCGGCCCGCCACCATCAGCCCGGTCAGGACCGGCCCCAGCTCCTTGATGATCGACGCGCTGACCAGCCGGCCGACCATCGAGCGGGCGCCGAACTGGTCGAGCGTGAAGCCTGACTGCAGCGCGAGCACCATGCCGGTGAACATGCCGGTGAGGAGCACGACCGTCAGCGAACCGACGCCGATCGCGTCGAACTGCTCAATCAGATCCCGAAAGTAGAAGGGCCGGGACACCAGCCCGCGCAGGAACTTCCCCACCATGAGGACGTATTCCTGCACTTCCAGGAGCGCCGACTTGAGCCATTCGACAAAGCGGTCGATCACGTCAGCGCTGGCTCCCGACCAGGCCGAGATCCCGACTGCGCAGCTGCTTGATTCTGTCGCGGAGTGATGCCGCCTTCTCGAACTCGAGATTGGCCGCGGCCGCTTTCATCTGGGTTCGCAGCTCGGCGACGTGCGCCTCGAGCTCGGCCTGCGTGCGGAACGTGTCGTGTTCGTCGGGCGCGACCGTGACGTAATCCCGCTCGTAGACACTGCTCAGCACCTCGTCGATGCTCTTCACGATCGAGGCGGGCGTAATGCCGTGCTCGCGGTTGTACGCTTCCTGAATCGACCGGCGACGGTCGGTCTCGCCGATGGCGTGCTTCATGGAGTCGGTCATCGCATCGGCATACATGATCGCGCGCCCGTTCACGTTGCGGGCGGCTCGGCCCACGGTCTGGATGAGCGAACCGCCAGACCTCAGAAACCCTTCCTTGTCGGCGTCGAGGATCGCGACCAGGGAGACCTCTGGCAGATCGAGCCCTTCGCGCAGCAAGTTGATGCCCACCAGCACGTCGAACTCGCCACGACGAAGGTCGCGCAGAATCTGGATCCGTTCGAGCGTCTCGATGTCCGAGTGGAGATACCGGACTTTGACGCCGAGCTCCTGGTAGTACTGGGTCAGGTCCTCAGCCATCCGCTTGGTGAGCGTCGTCACCAGCACGCGTTCGCGCCGCGTCGCGCGCTCACGAATCTCGGTCAGCAGGTCGTCGACCTGTCCGCGGACGGGCCGCACTTCGATGATCGGATCGACCAGGCCAGTTGGCCTGATGATCTGCTCCACCACAGCGCCGCCCGAATGACTCAGCTCGTAGGGTCCTGGAGTCGCGGACACGAACATGAGCTGGTTGGTGCGCTTTTCCCACTCCTCAAAATTGAGCGGACGATTGTCGAGGGCCGATGGCAGCCGAAATCCGTACGCGACGAGGACTTCTTTGCGCGAACGATCGCCGTGGTACATCCCGCGCACCTGCGGAACGGTCTGGTGGCTTTCGTCAACGATGACCAGCGCATCCTCCGGCAGGTAGTCGAGGAGCGTCGGCGGCGGTTCGCCGGGAGCCCGCCCGGTCAAATGCCGGGCGTAGTTCTCGATGCCGTGGCAGTAGCCAATCTCCTTGATCATCTCGAGATCGAACATCGTCCGCTGATGCAGCCGGTGCGCTTCGAGGACCTTGCCCTCCGATTCGAGCTGCCCGCGATACCACGCGAGCTCTGCCTTGATCGTCTCGACCGCCTGCTTCGTCCGGTCGCGCGAGGTGACGAAGTGCGTCTTCGGATAGACCGCGACCTTGTCGTGTTTCCGGATCGCCTTGCCGGTCAGCGGGTCGAACGTCGTCAACTCGTCGACTTCGTCCCCGAAGAGCTCGATCCGCAGCGCCTGATCCTCGTACGACGGGTAGACTTCGACGATATCGCCGCGGACGCGAAACACGCCGCGGTTGAAGTCGTGATCGTTGCGCTCGTACTGAATCTCGACCAGTTTGCGGAGGATCTGATCGCGGTCGATTCGCTGACCGCGCTCGAGCGGGAGCATCATCCCGTAGTACGCCTCGGGCGACCCCAACCCGTAGATGCACGAGACGCTGGCCACGATGATGACGTCGCGCCGTTCGAAGAGCGACCGCGTCGCCGAGAGCCGCATCCGATCGATCTCGTCGTTGATCGTCGCTTCCTTCTCGATGTAGGAATCCGTCGTCGGGACGTAGGCCTCGGGCTGGTAGTAGTCGTAGTAGCTGACAAAATACTCGACGGCGTTCTCGGGAAAGAATCGCCGGAACTCCTGATAGAGCTGCGCCGCGAGCGTCTTGTTGTGGGCCATCACGAGGGTGGGACGATTCACCCGGGCGATGCACTGCGCCATCGTGAAGGTCTTGCCCGAACCGGTGACGCCGAGGAGCACCTGGGCCTTATCGCCGCGGTTGAGGCCCTCGACGAGCTCGTCGATCGCCCGGCCGCTGATCGCCGCGGATCTCGAAGTCGGTAATCAGGTTGAAGTTGTCGTACTTGGAGGCCATGTCGTGGGAAGTACAGGCGCGCCCCTCACAGAGGCACTAAACCTCAAATCGTACCATAGGTTGAGGAAAAGCCTGGGAAGCGAGGGTCAGTAACTGCCTGGCTGGTAGGGCGCAAAATACCCGGTGCGCGTCCGGAGCTTGGCGTCCTTCAAATCCTGGCGCTTGGCCTTGATCGTGACCTTGCGCCACGCCCCGTCCTTGCGGGTGTCGCTCGAAACATACCCCAGGCTGTAGCGCGCGGCGATCTCGCGCTGAATCTTGTCGTAGATTTTGTCGAGTTCCTTGACGTTCGACGGGAAAAACGCCTGCCCGCCGGTGATCTGCGGCCATCCGGTTCAGCTGGTTTTGCGCCTGGTTCCGGGCACTGCTGGACGTGTTCTCCAGGTAGCCGATCGCGTAGACGGTGACGTCCGACGACTTGAGCAAGTCGAGCAGGTCCGAGAAGGTCAGCTCGCTGCGCGTGTCGCCGCCGTCGGTATAGAGCAGCATGATTTTCTGGCCGTCGAGCGGCCCGACCGAGTTCAGATAGACGCCGACCGCGTCGAAAAGCGCCGTCCAGCCGTCCGGCCGCCGCCGCCGGATCCGTTCGATCAGGCGCTCGCTTTCGTCGGCGCTGTATCGCGCGACGCGAATCTCAGTGTCGAAGTCGACCAGCGTGAAGTCAATCGCGGACCGGTTGTTGTTGAGAAACTTGATGACCGCGGTCCGGACATCATGGATGTCGCGTTCCATGCTGCCGCTCAGGTCGAGCGTCAGCCCAAGATGGAGCGGAAGGGCCTCGCCCAGGTTGTCGCCATCCTCAGGATCGCCCTCCGCGAAATACGTGATCGTCTGCGGCTTGCCCTCTTCCACAACCTCAAAGTCGCCGACCTTCAGGCCTGTAATGGGCGCGCCCTGCTTGTCGGTAAGGACAACCGAAAACTGAACGAGGTCGACGCTGGCCTTGAACCGTTGCTGCCCCGTCCAACCGAACGCCAGCGGCGTAGTCACTGTCAGGGCAGGCGTCACCGCCAGGGCTGCCGCGATCGCGAGCGCGAGCACGATGTGGCGACGATGGCCAGGCGCGCGACGTCGTGACCGGTGCGGGGGTGACATCTGCGGTGGACCCTCGTGCATGGGGCGGTTCCTGAGCGCCATTATGGCCATTTTGCGCGGTTTGGCAATCGCGAAGTGACGGACCGGCCAGCGCTGCCATCGAGTCAGCAGGACGCCTCGTTAGAGTAAGCGTATAATCAAGGTTCCGGCATGAAGACCCTGCGGTTGGCGGAAGCGGGGAGGCTCGGCTGACGTGCGCGTCTTCGCGATCTGTCAGGACGAGTTAGTCATTCGCTCCCTGGACGACGTATTGTTGCCGAACTTCGACGTGGATTTCCTCGTCGAAAGCCGGCCCCTGGCGCGTCGGTTACACGACGCAGGAGTCCAGGTCACCGCGGGCGACCCGCGCAGGATAGATACCTACCTCAAGGCCGACATCACCCCAGGCACCTGCTTCATCGTCGAAGACAACTCCAGGCGAAGCACCAAGAAAGTCATCTCGGCGATTCGGGACGCCGGCGGCACGCTGATTTACGTGCTGCACACTGGCCCGAAGACCGAGAAGACGCCTGAACATTCGAGCTCGGCGGAACCCGACGTTACCCACATCAGCCTGGGCGAGCTCATCAGCCCGACGCTCGTCACCGAGTTGAGCCGCTCGATGACCCGGGCGCGAGTGCAGCAGTATCAGCGATGGTTCGCGGATGCCGATCGGGTCTTGATCCTGCTGCATAACGACCCGGACCCCGATGCGCTGGCGAGCGGCCTGGCGCTGCGCAACCTGCTGCGCCGGACCAAGACGACGGCAATCATCGGCGCCATCCAGGGCGTGACGCGGCCGGAGAACCTGCGAATGGCGAACATGCTCGACATCCACGTCGAGCAGATTACGCCGGCGTCGTTTCAGGAGTTCGAGCGGATCGCGACCGTCGACGTGCAGCCGCACTACTTCGGCGGCATGCTCGACCGCGCCGACCTCGTCATCGACCATCACCCGGAGCAGCCGGGCTACAGCGCGGTTTTCAAGGACATTCGCGCAGACTACGGCTCGACCTGCACGATCCTGACCGAGCACTTGCGCGCCGTCGACGTCAACATCTCTGAGCGGACGGCCACGGCGATGCTCTACGCGATCAAGTCCGACACGCTCTTCTTCGCGCGCCACACCAACCGCGTCGACCTCGAGGCGTTCACGTTCCTCTATCCGCTGGCCGACGCCGCCCTCATCCGCAAGATGGAAGGGGCGGAAATCACGTTGGAGCGCCTGATGTATGTCACGCGTGCCAGCCAGTCCGGGGTCATGCGCGATCAGGTGTTCAGCGCCTTTGTCGGCGACGCGCCGCGTGAAGACTTCATTCCCTACACCGCGGATTTCTTCCTGCAGCTCGAGGACGTGAAGTGGACGATCGTCGCCGGGGTCGTCAACGGCACGCTGATCGTGAGCGTCCGGAACCTCGGCTACTCGCGCAACGCTGGCGAGTTCGTGAAGCGCTGGTTTGGCGACATCGGCAATGCCGGCGGGCACCGCGCCATGGCCAAGGCGGTCGTGCCGTGGGAGCGCTTCAGGGCCAAGTTTGGCGACCTGACCGGCAGCGACGTCAGCCGGCGCATCGCCGAAATGGCCGAGCAGTTCCTGCGCGAGCCGGCCGCCGAAAAGAAGAAAGAGACTGTCGCCAGATAGAGCTGGTTCAAGGTTCAGGGTTCAAGGTTCAGAGGTTCAGGAGGTTCAGAAGTGCTCTTGAACTTCTGAACCCTTGAACCACTGAACCCTGAACCTTGAACCTACTCCGCTCTTAGCGCCGTCACCGGGTTGATCCGCATCGCGCGGCGCGCCGGACCCCATGCGGCGACGAGGCTCACCAGCACCAGCAGCGCGGCAGTTCCCACGAAACTCATCGGATCGGTTGTGCTCAACCCGGCCACGAGAAACATCGACAGCGGACTGGTGATGAACCACGCCGCGCCAAGGCCGATCACGCAGCCGACGGCGGCGAAGACGAACGCGTCGCGCAGGACCAGGCGCATGACCGCGGCGCGCGTCGCGCCGAGCGCCATGCGGATGCCGATTTCGGCCGTGCGGCGGCTCACCGAGTACGACACGACGGCAAAGAGGCCGACCATCGCCAACGCCAGGCCGAGCGCGCCGAGCGTCCCGAGCAACGCTGCGCCAATCTGGCTCGGCAGGAACGCAAACGCCAGCGTGTTCCGCATCGTCTGCACGTCGACCGAAGCGGTCGGGTCCAGCTGCGCCAGCACTTGCGCCACGTCGCGCGGCGTCGCCGCAGAGCCAGGCGTCGTCCGGACGAAGACGTGGACCACGCGCTGCCGACTCGCGCGCTGCGCGTAGACCTCGTAAATGGCGGCCTGCTGATCCTCGCCAAGCGATCGGTGCTTGCTGTTGCGCACGACGCCGACGATCTCCGCGGGATAGCCGGCCTCGGTCGGGCCCGGCAGACGAATGCGCGTGCCGATCGGATCCACATCCGGGAAGTGCCGCCGCGCGAATTCCTCGTTGATGACGATGACGACCGGCGCGCCGCTGCTGTCGTCGGCGCGGAAATCGCGCCCTTTCACCAGGCCGATCCCCAAAGTATCGAAGTACGACGGACCGACGAAGTTGTTCTGGTAGTGCGCCTGAAATCCGCCGGCCTTGCCCTCGACCGTCAGCTCCGTGCCGGTCGTCTGACCGCTCCTGATGGTCAGCGGCGCCCCGAGCGCGTAACTCGCTGTCTCGACGCCTGGCAAACCGCGAAGCCGTTCTACGGCAGCACTCAGCCACGCCGTCCTCGTGAGGGGCGTGTACTTCCCTTCCACGAATCCGACCTGCGCCACGAGCGTTCGCGACGTGTCGAAGCCAGGATCCAACTCGTTCGCCCGCGCCAGATTGCGGACAAACAGGAGCGCCGTCACGAGAAGCACGAGGGCCACGGCCATCTGCCCAACCACGAGCACGTTGCGCAGCGACCAGATGCGGCCGGCCACGCGTGTCTCCTGCCGCTTGAGCGCGGGCATCTGCGAGCGCCTCGTCGACTGCAGCGCTGGCGCCAGAGCACACAGAACCGTCGTCACCAACAGTGAGAAGGAGTGAGTACAGCAGCAACCGTCTGTCGAGCGTCGAGTGAATCTCCAGGGGAACGGGAAGCGGCAACGAGAGGCGTGCGAGCAACCCGGTCAGCGCCTTCATCAGTACCAGCCCCGTGAGCGTGCCGAAGAGCGCAATCCACAGTCCCTCGGTCAGGAGCTGCTGAACGAGCCGCCGCCGGCTGGCGCCAAGCGCCACGCGCACGGCCATCTCCCGGTTTTGCGCATTCGCCCGGGACAGCAGCAGGCCCGCGACGTTCGCGCACGCGATGGCCAGAATCAGCCCGACGGCAACCAGCAGCACGGCGAAGAAGATGCCGACCGTCTGGAGATTGCCGAATTGCTCCGTAGAACCGACCGGTGCGAACACTGAGATGTCACCGAATTTCCTGCCTCTTGATTCGCGGAGACACGATCTGATGCCCCGCCGCCGAGAGCGCCGCCCGGCCTGCCGCGACGCTCTGCCCCTCATGCAGGCGCCCCACGAGTTGCACGGCGGCCACCGGACCCGTCGAATCGACGTCCGGCATCAGCATCCGACTGAGCGGCAAGTACACTTCAGGCGCCAGCCCGAACCCGGCAATCGATCGGGAATCTGCCGGCAGCACACCGAACACGGTGTACGGCACGCCATTGAAGATGAGAGTTCTGCCCAGCACGCCTGGATCTCCTCCGAGGCGTTGCTGCCAGAATCGAAGCGTAATCACCGCCATGGTCGGATCGCGCTCTGCCTGCGCCTCCGCAGCAGTGAATCCCCGCCCTAACGCGAACGGGACACCAATCACATCGAAGAAATTGGCGGCCACCACCATCGGCATCAGGCTGATGGTCTGGTCCGGTCCCCGCCAGTTGACGCTGCTTTCGATGTTGAAGCCGGTGAGGCCGGCGAGGGCGCCGCTCTCGTCGAGCGCCCGCCACTGGCGGTGCGAGACGTGACTCCCACCGCCCATCGTGATGTGCACCAGCTGGTCGGGACGATGCGCGGATGGCATCGCAAACATCAGCTCGCTGGCCAGGCTGAAGATGGCTGTGTTCGCGCCCACCGCAACGGCTATCGACAGCACGGCCGCGGCCATGAGCGTCGGCTGCCGCAGAAGCGATCGGAGCGTGTACCGCAGGTCTTGAGCGAGGTTCTCGATGAACGCGACCCGGCGGGTATCCCGGCACTGCTCTTCGATGAGGCCGACGGGGCCGAAGGCGCGAACCGCCGCCGCGCGCGCGTCCGCGGGGCTCATCCCGGCAGCCATGTTCTCGTCCACCTGCTCCTGCAGGTGCAGCTCGATCTCGCTTTTCAGCGATGCCTCTACGCGGTTGCCGCTCAAGAGCGACGCGAGCCGGAGGCGCAGTCGATCAATCAATCGCGACATGGTGTGCTCCGCGTTCTATTCGGCCTCTCGGACGACGAGGCCAATGGCTGTGGACAGCCGATCCCAGCTCTCGAGCTCGCGGGCCAGTTGCTTCCGACCCGCCGCCGTCAGCGCATAGAACTTGGCCTCGCGTCCGGTATCCGTCATACCGGATTGGGCTTTCAGCCAGCCCTGCTGCTCGAGACGATGGAGCGCCGGGTAGAGCGAGCCCTGCGTGACCTGTAGAACGTCGCGGCTTACCTGCTGGATGCGCTTGGCGATCGCCCACCCGTGCTTGGGCTCGAGCGCGACGGTCTTGAGAATCAGCAGATCAAGCGTGCCTTGAATGAGGTCAGAGGGTTTGCTCACAGCGTCTCCCAGGTGACACCTAAGTCTTCGACAATTATACCTAGGTTATCGACAATACGAATAAAAGCGGTTCAGGGTTCAACGGTTCAGGGTTCAGGGTTCGTCGGGGCTCGCGGTCGCTGGCTCGGGTCGCGGCTTGCGGTTCCGGACAGCGCATTCGAACGCGAGCCGCGAGTCGCGAGCCGCGGCTAGGACAGCGCCTGCTCGATGTCGGCGAGCAGATCCTCGGGATCTTCGAGGCCAATCGAGATGCGCGCCATGCTCGCGGTTACTCCGGCGCGGGAGAGTTCCTCGGCCGAATGACCCCACTGGGACGTCAGGATGGGAAGGCTGCAGAGGCTTTCGACGCCGCCCAGGCTGGCGGCGCGTTTAATCACTTTGAGCCGGTCGAAAAAGCGCGCCGCGCGGTCGTAGCCGCCGCCGAGATCCAGGCACACCATGCCGCCAAATCCGCTCATCTGACGCGTCGCGATGGCGTGATCGGGATGTGACTCGAGGCCCGGATAGAAGACGCGCTCGACTCGGCCGCCGCGCTCGAGCGCGGTGGCCACCGCCAGCGCGCTCTCGTTCTGGCGGGCCGACCCGCACCGCGAGCGTCTTGAGTCCCCTGCCGAGCGCGTAGGCAGCGTACGGATCGAGGACGGCGCCGACGAGCTTGCGAGCCTTGAGTATCTTCTCGATGACATCCGTCGGTCCGGCGAGGACTCCGGCCGTGACGTCGCTGTGCCCGTTGAGATACTTGGTCGCGCTGTGCATCACGACGTCGACGCCGAGCGACAGCGGTTGCTGATTGATCGGGCTGGCAAACGTGTTATCGACGACCGACACGACTCCCCGCGCGCGACAGGCCGCGGCCACCGCGGCAATGTCGACACACCGCAGCGTTGGATTGATCGGCGACTCGAACCAGACCATCTTCGTTTTCGCCGAGAAGATCGAGTCGGGCTGGCGCAGCTCGTCGATCGTCACGAATCGCGGCTGGATACCGAACTTTGGCAGCACGTCGGCGAGGAGGTGGAGCGTCCCGCCGTAGATGGCGCCGCTGCAGACGATTTCATCGCCACCAGCAAGCATCGCCAGAAGGGCGGTGGTCGTGGCGGCCTGACCGCTTGCGAACACGAGCGCGGTCGCCGCCCCCTCGAGCGCGGCGATCTTCTCCTCCACCGCCACCACTGTCGGGTTCGCGTAGCGCGAGTACAGGAACTTGGTCGAGCGTCCTTCGTTGTAATCGCGCACTTCCTGCGCGCTCTCGAAGACGTACGTGCTCGTCTCGTAAATGGGCGTCGTCAGCGGCGCGGCATCGGCGTTGACGCCATCGGCCAGGTGGATGAGTCGTGTCGCTGGTTTCATCTGCAGCTCTCAGCTCTCAGCTCTCAGCTTCAGCAATCAGCTGCTAGCGAGTCGGGCTTCTATGGAGAAAGGAGTCTATCAGCAGCTGATAGCTGATAGCTGACAGCTGATGAGCTGACAGCTCCAAATTAGCGTTGGACTGCCTCGAGGAGATCGCCGCTCGCCGCGACGACTGGCTCGATGAACTGCCGGTAGGCGTCCTCGTAGCCGCGATCGACGAGCTCGGCGAGCCCGTGGACCCGGTCGGATCGCTCGTCGTAGACGCCCTCGAAATCGAGTGGACCAAGTGGATTGTGCGGCGGCCGGACGACGAAGAAGCCCAGGAACCGACCGCTCCAGTGCTCGAGCGCATCGCGCACCCCGGCGGTTTCGAACGCGGCCAGCGAGTCGGCCGCGTGCCCGCGGAGATCGCCGCGCTCGGCGCCGAGCTCGTGCGGCCGGCCCTGTGGCGGCAGCGCCGTGACGAGAATCACCTGTTCGGCGCCCGCGGCCGCGACTTCCTCGAGCACGCGGACCAGGCTGCCAGGCCGATCGCACAGGCGATGGGTCTCGCCGCGCCATGGCCCTTCCGGGGCAAACGTCACCAGGTGCGGCTCGGTGGCCATTGGCATCGCGAGCGCGGCCGAAAGCGCGTCAATGGCATGGTCGCGGGCCGCCCCGCCAAGGTCGAACGCTTCCGCTGTTCGTGCCGCCGACTCTCCGCCCGGCCGCGTGAAGAACCGCGAGCGATGGTTCTGCGCCAGCAGCGCGAAGACGAGATCGCGACGCGTATCCATATCGTGCGCGACCACGAGGAGCTCACGGAAACCCGGCTGGCCGAGATTCTCGGCAACGAGCTCGACGTAGCGGCGGCCCAGTTCAACCGCGGGCGGAGACGCCAGTGGCGCGGCGCCACGAATCAGATTCCAGAGTTCCGTGCAGCAGCTCTCGACGAGCGCGGCTGCCGAGAGCGGGCCGCCGATCAACCGGCCAGCCAGCCCGTGCGCGGTGCGACGCTTCGCGCGGTGCGAGAACGTCGAGGCGATGATTCCCGCACCTGCGGCAACGACGGCGACGAGCGCCGCGAGCACCGCCAATCGCGGCACGTAGGTCGGCACAGCGGTGGGAGCGAAGAGCGTTTCGACAAAGCGGCTGTAGGCGGCGTTGGCGGTCGTGCCGGCCGCGTCCAGACCGATGAAGGTCAGGAGCATTCCGGTCAGCGCGATTGCCGCCGCCACGGCAAGGATCGCGATTGGCAGGGCCAGCACCGCGCCCGCGGCAGCCACTGCCCACCCGGCCACGCGGAGAGGGCGCCGCCACCGGTAGAACCGTCCCGCTGACGGCCGGCGCCAGACGCCGTTGTCGTCCCAGAGCCGCGCGCCGCCGTCCATGGCGGAGAACATCGCGCCGATGACGCCAGTTCCCCGGCCGGCGACCAGGTCGATCTTGATGCCCGCTTCGTGCAGCGCGCGCAACACGCCCGCCTGGTAGGCGCCAGCCGTGCCGGAGCCCGCCAGCACCAGCGCCGTTCGGAGCCGGGTCGAGTATTGACGGTCAGGAGGAGAGGAAGGAATCAAGACCCTTCAGCGTTCGGGCTTTCGTCGTGGATCGTCAACAGCTTGACAATCTCGAATCGCTTGCTGCCGTTCGGCGTGGTCACCGTCACTTCGTCGCCCTCTTCCTTGGCGAGCAGCGCGCGGCCGATCGGCGACGCGGTCGAGATCAATCCCTGCTCGACGTCGGCATCCTCGGGCATCACGAGCGAGTACATGATCGTCTGCCCGTTGGCGTCCTTGAGGTGAACGGTCGAGCCAAAGCCGACCTTGTCGCGCGGCAGCTTGTCGAGGTTCATCAGCGAAATGTCGCTGACGCGTTTCTGGAGCAGGCTGATGCGCGCTTCGACGAGGCGCTGCCGCTCCTTGGCGGCGTGATACTCGGCGTTCTCGCGCAGATCGCCGAGCTCGCGCGCGCGCTGGATTTCCTTGGGCAGCTCGGCTTTCAGTTCCCGATCCAGACGGTGGATCTCATCCTGGAACTTCTTCAGGAGTTCTGACTTCATCTGGTCTGAGATGGTAGCACGGCCGCGCGGCGGAGGCTTCTATAATGGGGCGGAGCCGTAGACGTGCGCCGTATCTCCAGCCGGTCCAATCCGATCGTCACGCGCTTCCGCGAGGTCGCGCGGGGGCGCGGACCTGGCGATCTGATCCTGCTCGACGGCGAACACCTCGTTGACGAGGCGTTGATGAGCGGCGTCGCGATCGACACGGTCGCGTTGAGCGACTCGCTCGTCGACGCCCTGGCTGATGCGATTGTCGATCGCGTCACGCGCGCTGGAGCGACCGTCGTCCGCGTCGCCGCGCCGGTCATGGCGGCCATGAGTCCCGTCCGTCAACCTTCGGGCATCGTCGCGCTCGCCCATGCCAGGCCAGCATCGCTCGACGAGGCCCTCGCGAGCGCGCCCCAACTGGTCTTGCTGCTCGATGGCATCCAGGATGCCGGCAATGTGGGAGCGATCATTCGCGCCGCTGATGGATGTGGCGCCACCGGCGTCATCACCGCCGACGGCACGGCCGATCCGTTCGGCTGGAAAGCCCTGCGGGGCGCGATGGGAAGCACGTTCCGAATGCCAATTGCTGTCGGTCACACCGCCGCGTCGGCGGTCAACGAGCTTCGCAGGCGAGGCATCACGATCGTGGCCACTGTGCCCAGGCAGGGCACGCTCCTGCCGGCGTGCCAGCTGAGCGGTCCCGTCGCGATTGCCCTTGGACGCGAAGGCGCCGGCCTATCCGATGCGCTCGTCACCGCCGCCGATACGCGGCTCACGATCCCGATGCGCGCGCCGGTCGAGTCGTTCAACGTCGCCATCACCGCCGCGCTGATTCTCTACGAGGCCGCCAAACAGCGAAATGGACATGTCGCTCTTCCCTCCGCCTGACCCGGCGCCAGAGGCCGCATCGGAGTCGCCGCCTGCCGCGGCCTCCACGCCGCTCGCGGAACGGATGCGTCCGCAGACCCTCGACGAGTTCATCGGCCAGGAGGATCTCATCGGCCAGGGCCGCCCGCTCCGCCGCGCCATCGAGGGCGATCGGCTGCAATCGATCATTCTCTGGGGCCCTCCCGGAACCGGAAAGACGACGCTCGCGCGCGTCATTGCGCGCGTGACCCGCGCGCGATTCGTCGCCTTCAGCGCGGTCCTGTCGGGGATCAAGGAAATTCGCACGGTGATGGCAGAGGCCGAAGACGATCGCCGCCGGCGTGGACGGCGCACGATCCTCTTCATCGACGAGATCCACCGCTTCAACAAATCGCAGCAGGACGCGTTTCTTCCCCGCGTCGAGGCCGGCGACATCGTCCTCATCGGCGCGACCACCGAGAACCCGTCGTTCGAAGTCAACTCGGCGCTGTTGTCGCGGTCCAAGGTCTACGTTCTCAAACCGCTGTCCGACGAGGCCATCGGCCGAATCGTGACGCGCGCGATCTCGGATCCGGAACGCGGACTCGGCGCGCAGGGGCTCTCGATCGACGACGACGCGCGGGCGGCGATTGTGCGGTTTGCCAACGGCGATGCGCGAATCGCGTTGAATCTTCTCGATCTGGCCGCCGCCGGCCTGGGGGCTCAGATCTCGATTCTCTCCCGGCAGACGACCCGCGTAGAAAATCGAGATCTGACCCCAGGATTACGGCCGCGCTCGTCGCAGATCTCGCGCAGAATCGCGCGCTCCTGTACGACAAGACCGGCGAAGAGCACTACAACCTGATCTCGGCGCTGCACAAGTCGATGCGGAACAGCGACGCGGATGCCTCGGTCTACTGGCTCGCGAGGATGCTCGAGGCCGGAGAGGATCCACTCTACGTCGCCCGTCGGCTGGTGCGGTTCGCGTCAGAGGACGTTGGGAACGCCGATCCCCAGGCGCTCAGCGTCGCGGTGGCGGCCAAGGACGCCGTCCATTTCATCGGGATGCCCGAGGGAAACACCGCGCTGGCGCAAGCCGCGATCTACCTGGCGAACGCTCCGAAGAGCAACGCGGTCCTCGTAGCGTATATGGAAGCCGCTGAGGCCGCGGCCAAGGAAGTGGCCGAGCCGGTTCCGCTCCACCTCCGCAATGCCCCAACCGGGTTGATGAAGCAGCTCGAATACGGCAAGGGATATCGCTACGCCCACGACGAACCGGAGGGCGTAGCCGACATGGAATGCCTGCCACCCGCACATCGCGGGCGGAAGTTCTATCGGCCGACCAATCGGCGGGCTGGAGGGGAAGAACGAACCGCGTCAGTTCAGGTGACCGACCTTCCGGAACATCTCCGCCCGAAGCGGAAGAATGAACGAGAACCGGTAGTCGCCCTGCATCCGGCCGATCGGAATCCCGACCAGTTCGCCGTCGCGGTTGAGCACGCCGCCGCCAGACACGCCAGGATGCCCGTCGGTCAGGCACGTCACCAGCTTGTTGGACGTCCGCTGCCCGACGTATCCCGTCGACAGGATGATGCCCTTTGAGTAGTCGTTGCCGAGGCGGAAGATCGGATCCGCGAACTCAAACCCGTACTCGAGGTTGAGATTGAGGGCCGGCATGTCGATCTTTTCTTTGACCTTCACGATCGCCCAGTCGCCCGGATCGACCTCGACGCGGGCGTCGCCGGAATCGACGATGCGCGCATTGAGGGGCTTGCCGTTGTACATCAGCTTGACCGACGTGATCTTCCGCGGGTCGGCGTGCCCTTCCTGGTTGAGGGCGACGACGCCGTGCTTGACGGTGATGAAGTAGCCCTCGCCGAGGTACCCCGCCGTGCCGTAGCTGCTCGACCCGTGATCGTCGTACGCGTAGAGCTCGACGAAGCTGGCGCTGCGCTCGCGCAGCAGGTTGAGCGGGAGCAGCCCCATCTCGTCCTGCAGCTGCCGCTTGACATCGGCGACTATGGACGCTCGAGTGGAATCGTCCCTCGCGAGCAACGTGGCGGGCGGAACCAGACGTCCTACCGTGCCGGCGGTCTCATTCGCGCGGCGTTTCAGTTGGGCAATCTCCGACCGCATGACGGCGAACTGTTCGTCGCTGTCGGCAGTGTTGCGTGCGCCGAGATAATTGCCCAATCCAAAGAAAAGAAGTGCGAACGCTGTGGCGAGAATGGCTGGAACTGCGCGACGGCTGCTTGACATGACTACTCCAAGTTCGGCAGCTAAACCGCCCCGCGCCGCGCGCGGAGCTTACAGCTTTGCGGACCCCGCCTGCAGCGGAGTTGCCTTTTCGCTTGGAAACACAGGGACCCGGAAGCGCTGGGATATTTACACTGTAAAACCCCTTCACAATCCTGTCAAGCGTAAATCTTACGTAATCAGCGGTTTATGGTTGAGTCCTCGGCTGCGCGACCGAGACGGCGTGCGCGGAACTGCGCTGAACGTCCCGGTTCCTCCTCACTTCAGGGGAGGCGTCGACGATGCGGGCGCAGAATCCGGACCGGGGGACGCCGCCAGGTTCGAAGGCGTCGCCGCCGAGGACAGTCCGAGCTGTTGGAGCACGGCGGGCACGTTCAAACCTAGTGCTTCGAGCTGCTGCAGCACGCCGAACACGACCGCCGGACTCGTCTTGACGATTCTTCCAAGCGCCGCGCTTCCGCCCTCTGCGCTGCCATTGCCCTGATCGATCACGACCAGCTTGTCGATCTTTCCGAGCGGCGCCGCGACCGCGGCAAAGATCCCGCTCGACGACTCGAGAATCGCCGGCATCTTTTCGAGCACGGTCTGCAGGCGCGCCGAGTCGTTGAATTCCTTCCACGCCTCGGCTTTCCGCAGGATCGCCGCGGCCTCGGCGACGCCCTGCGCTTCGATCGCTTTCGCCTGGGCGAGACCGATCGCTTCAATCTTCGCGGCCTCCGCGCGGCCCTCCGCTTCGACTGCGGCCGCCCGGCCCGCGCCTTCCTTCCGCAGCTTTTCCTGCTCGGCCTCAGCGAGCGAAATCAGCGCCGCCCGCCGGCCCTCGGCTTCGAGAATCGCCGCCTGTTTGGCGGCCTCGGCGCGCACGATCGCGGCGAGCCGATCGGCCTCGGCGGGCTTGATCACGGTGGCCTCGAGCTCCTTCTGGCGGCGAAGGACCTCTTGTTCCTGGACGGCGATCAGCTCCTGCGTCCGCGTGCGCTCGACGCGGACTTCTTCGGCAACGACCGCCTGCCGCGCCGTCGCTTCCGACAACGGCCCTGCCTGCCCGGCGCGGGCCTTCTGGGTCTCGATCTCCGCCTGATACTGCGCCTGGCGGATCATGAAGTCGCGCGACGCCAGCGAAATCTCGGCGTCGGCCTTGAACTTCGCCTGCTCCCCTTCCTGCAGCGCCTGCGACGACTTGATCTTCGAGTCGCGAGACGCCTCGGCTTCGCCGATCGTCGCATCGCGCTTCACTTCAGCCGTCCGGCGCTTCCCGAGCGCGTTGAGGTACTCCTCCTCGTCGGAGATTTCCTGAATCGTCAGGACGTCGACGCCGAGCCCCATCTTCTCGAGATCCGTCGCCGCCTCACTCGTCAGCTTCTGGGCGAAGCTCTGACGATCGCTGTTCACTTCTTCCACCGTCAGCGTACCGAGGATGGATCGGAGGTGCCCCTCGAGCGTCTGAAACACGACCTTCTGAATCTGGTCGTGCGTCATCCCCAGGAATCGCTCGGCGGCCGCCTGGAGCGACGTGTCGTCGCCGCGGATCTTCACGTTGGCGACAGCCTTGACGGAGACAGGGACGCCCTTGAGCGTATAGGCCCGCTTGATCTCGAGCGGGATCGTCATGACGTTGAGGTGCAGGTATTCGACTTTTTCGAGGAGCGGAATCCGCAGCGCCGCGCCGCCCTTGACCATGCGGTAACCGACGACCCGACCGTCAGGGAGCTTGCGCTTCCGGCCGCTCAGCACGGCGACCGCGTTCGGCGACACCTTGAGGTAGTTGCGGCTGATGAGCCACATCGCCGCAAAGAAGCCCAGCACGACCGCGATGACGGCCAGTGGCAACCAGAGATCGTTCGATGGCAGGCCAAACATGTCTCACCTTCAGCGCCGTCTTACGACGACAGTTTCTCCGAGCACTTCTTCGACGACGACCGACGTATTTTCGGCAATCGCGTCCGGCTCGCGCCCCCTGGCGATCTTGTCGACCAGCTCCTCGCCGACCTTGCACCGCACCTGCCCGACGCCGCCCGCGGGAATGGCAATCACGACGCGGCCGATCTGGCCGACGAGATCCTGCGCCCGGCTCTCGGACGTCGCCTGCTGACCGTAAAGAAACCGCGCGAACAGGTAGATCGGCGTCGCCAGCACGACGCCGCTGAGCGCGCCAATACCTGACGACGCCAGCGGACCGAACCCGTAGTCGGACGCGATCGCGCCAGAAGCGCCGAACGCCGTGATGAAGACGCTAATCACCCGCGTACTGAAGAACCCCGGCCCGCCATGATCGAGGTCATGGTCGAGGCCCGAGTCAAAGTGCTCGAAGATGCCGCCAAAAAACAGCGACATCATCAGAAAGAGAAAGCCCACCGCCGCAATCGCGAGAAAGACGGTGAAGGAGTTCAGCTGGAATAAGAGATCCATGTCAGGTGAGTGTGCTCACTCTAGGGAAGGACCTCGCCGAAGTCAAATGGACGAGAAGCGCGCACGGTCCGCGCAGATTGTGCAAGCGACAGCCTCCGCCGCGATGGCAGAAAGCGCAACATGACCGCCGCGTCGACGCTGCGAGGAACGCAAATCCACAGCAAATACCGCCGATAGACGGCTTGGCAGACGGCCTGCATCGCTCCCGGCAGGAGCGACCGATGCATCTCAAAGTCCAGAACGGCACCGCGGCCAACAGCGACACGAACCTCTGCGCCACCTGCCGCCTCTCCACCATCGTCCGCGGCCGTTCACTCGACGAGGAGATCGTGCAGTGCCACGCGCGCGCGATGCGCACGATGCGCGTCACGTTCAAGGTCACGTTCTGTTCGGCCTACAGTGACGCGCGCCAGCCGACCTACATGCAGATGCTGGAGGACGCGTGGATTCTGCAGCCAGGCTCAAAGAAGCGCCCGGCGGGGTTCATTCGTGGCGCCGACCTGAAACAGGAGGAGCTCGCGGCAATCATGGTCGATATCCACCAGCACGACGACCTCTGAGATCGCGCCTCGCCCGTCAGGTCGAGAGCGCATGGTCAATCGGGAACGGCTGGCCGGACCAGGCGCGCACCGACGTCCATGGCTCCGCGGGCGCCGACCAAAACGGATCCGACGGCGCGAGGCCGAGCGGCAGCAGGCCGACGGCGCACAAGTACAGGCTCCCGGTCGAAATATAGGTCTCACCGACGCCAGGTTGATGCCCGCAGAAGCCGATCTGGAGCCAGCCGTTGGCGTCGAAGGTGCCGGGGGCCTCGATCGATCGCCGGATGATCGCCGTCAGGGCGCCGCGGACCTGCGCCGGCGACACTTCTTCCGGAAGCGCCTTGCGAAGCGCCATCTGCGCGAGCAATTGAAAGGCGCCAAAACGGTACGCGATCGAACGGCCGACCGCGGGGAACGTGCCGTCGGGCGCCGACGAGCCGCTCGAGGATGGCCGCATATCGGCGCGCCCGAGGTTCGACGCGGCCGGCGAGCTCCTTCCACGCGGGCATCTCGTCGCCGACAGACATCGAGGACGTCGAGCAGCATCGGCTGGATGACGAAGCTGTTGTAGTAGTCCCAGTGAAAGGCCGGCCCGTCGCCGTAGACGCCGTCGCCCTTGTACCACTGGTCGTGCTGGCGCAGCGCGTAGTCGACGCGCATCCGATCCCACGTGGCGCCGAGACGCGCCAGCGCGGCCTCGACCGTGGCCGAGAACAACAGCCAGTTGCTGAATACCGGCGTAATCGCGCGGGTCGACTCGAGCGCCGCAACGAGCTGCTTCGTCGTCGTCGCACCCAGTGACTCTCTGAGCGCCCGCGGCGCCCGCAGAATCCCCTGAGCCAGGAAAGCCGCGTCGACCAGCGGCTGCCGCTCACGTGTGAAGTTCAGGAAGTCCGGCGACGACGGGTCGACCGCGCGGGCGATAGCGCGGCGGGTCAGGTCGGCGTACTCGGCGCGCTGACGACCCTCGGTCGTCTCGTCGGCGGCGAGCTCGATCCACGGCGCGATGCCCGCCACCAGCCGCCCAAGCGCCTCGAGGTGGCTCACCGCCCTTCGGTCGGCCTTCGGCGCCTGCTCGACCGGCATCCTCGCCTTCAGCGTGCCGTTCGCGAGGTTTTTCAGGACCGGATCCGCGAGGCGCGTCATTACGCCAACCCAGTAGGCGCGGTCGCCTTGTGCCGCAGCGGCTGGCTGCCCTGTCAGACTCCCGGCACTCACCAGGGGCGCCACGCCCATCGTCCCCGCTGCCGCCAGAAAGTCGCGTCGATTCATGGGCGGAGACGTTATCGCAAAACTGGCGTTGGTGGTAAGGCGGCTCTTGGCTCTAAGGCTCAGGGCTCTAGGCAAGAGCTCGAGTGCAGCATAGCCGCGAGGCATCTAGGATCTGAAGGCCCTTCCTGAAGCCCTAAGCCTTGAGCCGCGAGCCTCAGATCCGCTGAAAATTCTTCTCGATCTCCCGCCGCGACATCCTCAGCACGACCGGGCGGCCGTGGGGGCACACCGACGAATACGCCGTGCGCCGCAGCTCCTCGAGGATGAATCGCATCTTCTCCATCGTCAGCGGGTAGTTCGCCTTCACGGCCGCGTGGCACGCCATCGTCGCGGCGATGCGGCGCAGCGGTTCCTGGACGCCGGACGTGGCGCCGAGCCCCTCCAGGTCGGTGGCCAGCGCGCGCACGGTGGCTTCGCATTCCGCTGGATCGAGAATGGCGGGAACGGCCGACAGCCGGAGGCTATCGCCGCCGAACTCCTCGATCTCGAGCCCGAAGCGGTCGAGCGTTGCAGTGTGTTGGGCGAGGGCCTGCCGCTCGGCCGGCGACATCTCGATCAGGATTGGCGTCAGCAGCCGCTGACTCTCGAGGCGTCCGGAGGTCAACGTTTCCATGACCCGTTCGAACAGTACGCGCTCGTGCGCGACGTGCTGGTCGATGATCGCCACGCCCTCGTCGTCGATAGCGATGATGAAGGTGTCGCGGAACTGGCCGAGCGGGATCATCGGCCGGATCTCCGTCGCCCCCTGCGGGCTGGCCGCGGCTTCGCCCGAAGCGGGACGTTCACTCCACGCTGCGCTCCCGGCGGAAGCATCGAGCGTGGCAATCGGACCGGATGATCGAGGATCCCATCGGCTGCCGACCGAGGCGCCGGCGAGCACGCCCGGGATACTCATCGGCCGCGGCTCGTCGGCTCGCGGCGCAAACGGCGTGAACTGGAGCTCCGGCGCCCGTCCCTGACCAAGCGCCTCGCCAAGCGCCCGACGAAGCACTTCGTGGACGACGGACTGCTCGAGGAAACGCACTTCAGCCTTGGTCGGGTGGACGTTCACGTCGACACGGTCCGGAGGAATCTGCACGAACAGATGTACCTCAGGGCTGCGCTCCTTGATCGTCGCGACGCTGTACGCCTCGGTGATCGCGTGAGCGATGGTGCGATCCTTGACGATGCGGCGGTTGACGAAGACGTTCTGCGAGCCACGGACGGGGCCCTCGTCGCCGAGCGCCGCAACATAGCCGTGGATCACCATGCCCGCTGCCTCCTTGCGCACTTCGATCAGGTCGGCGCGCTCGCCGAACAACTGAAAGAACCGCTCGCGCAAGCCGGCCGCCGGCGGGCACTCGAGCAGGCGGCGCCCGCCGCTCGTCAGCGAGAAGCCGACCTCGGGATAGCCGAGCGCCATCTGCGTGACGAGCCTGGAGATCTGCGTGCTCTCCGCGGTGTCCGACTTGAGGAACTTCCGTCGCGCGGGCAGGTTATAGAAGAGATCCTCGACGGTGATGGACGTGCCCTCGGGCGCGCCGACCTCGCGCTCGGAGGACACCGTCCCGCCATTGACGCGGATCTCGGTGCCGGTCGCGCTGCCCCGCGCCCGCGTGCGCAGCGTAAAGTGCGAGACCGAGGCGATGCTTGGCAGCGCCTCGCCGCGAAACCCGAGCGTCCGAATCGCCGCGAGGTCGTCGGACGCGGCGATCTTGCTCGTCGCGTGGCGCTCGATGGCCAGCCGGGCATCCGCCGGGTCCATCCCTTCGCCATCGTCCTCGACCCGCAACGCCTTCTTGCCGCCGAGCTCGATCGTGACCGCGATCCGCCTGGCGCCCGCATCGAGCGCGTTCTCGACGAGCTCTTTTACGACCGACGCCGGACGCTCGACGACCTCGCCCGCGGCGATCTGATTGGCAAGATGCAGTGGCAGGATCTTGATGGGCATGAAACTGAATCGTGTCAGTCGACAGTCGGCAATCGTCAGTCTTAGTCGCAGTCCTCAGTCACAGTCGACAGTCGCAGTCCGAGTCGATAGTCCGAGTCGCCAGTCGAGATCGAAAATCTTAGTCGATGGTCCGACAGTCTCGGACTGTCGACTGGAACTGCCGACTCAGACTCTCGACTGTGACTCCGACTCCCGACTCCCGACTGCCGACTGTCACAACCAGTTCCTTTTGCGGAAGAACGTGAGCATGGCAATAGTCACTGACGCCATGATCGCCAGGATCCACCAGAACTGGGCGTGTTCTCCACCTGGCAGGTGCGGAAGGGGGACGTTCATCCCGTACATCCCGGTCAACACAGTCATCGGCATGAAGATCGTCGAGATGATCGTCAGCACTTTCATGACGCTGTTGAGCTGATTCGAGACGTTTGACAGGTGCGCATCGAGCAGGCTCGAGATGCGGTCCTGGAAATACACAGCCTCGTCGGACAGGCGCACGAGGTGATCGTAGACGTCACGAAATCGGTAGGACAGCGACTCTGGAATCTGCGAAAACTCGCGGCGGCCGAGGCGGGCAACGGCGTCACGCTCGGGCATGATCACCCGTCGCAGCGAGGACACATCGCGCTTGAAATCGAGGATCCGTTTGACCAGGGTCGACTTGGGCCGCGCAAACACTTCCTTCTCGAGCGTGTCGAGCCGGTCCCCCAGCTTGTCGACTTCCGGCCGGTAGTTGTCGACCATGGTGTCGACGATGCGGTACAAGAGCGCCGCCGGTCCCTCGCCTAGGACTCGTTCGTTGCGGCCGCAGATCTCGCCGATGCGGGCGATCGACCGCGACGTGCCGTTATGGTAGGTGACCAGATACTGCGAACCGAGGAAGAAGTCGATTTCCTGCGTGCGGAACGCGTGTTCCTTGGCCTTGAAGTCGATGCCGTGGAGAATGAGGTACAAGTACTCGCCATACGACTCCACTTTCGGATGGTGGATTTCGGCGAGCGCATCTTCGATTGCGAGCTCGTGAAAATGAAAAACTTCGGTGAGGACTTTGGTTTCGTCTGGCGTCGGGCCGCTGAGATCGATCCACACCCAGATACCGCTGTCGGGCTTGAGCCAGGCCGGGTCCACCCGGTCGACGACCTGGGTGGACCCGTGCTGGTGCTTGTAGATCGTGATCAATCCCCGACCTTGAGCTTGAGCGCGGCCTGCGCCGCGGCGAGGCGCGCGACCGGGACGCGATACGGCGAGCAGCTGACGTAGTCGAGCCCGACCTTCTCGAAGAACTGGATCGACGCCGGATCACCGCCATGCTCGCCGCAGATCCCGAGCTTCAGATTCGGACGCGCGGCGCGGCCCTTCTTCACCGCGATGTCGACGAGCTGGCCGACGCCGGTCGCGTCGATCGTCGCGAACGGGTTCTTCTTGACGATTTCGAGCTCCTGATACTGCGGCAAAAACGACCCCGAGTCGTCGCGCGACATGCCGAGCCCGGTCTGCGTCAGGTCGTTGGTGCCGAAGCTGAAGAACTCGGCCGACTCCGCGATCTCGTCGGCCGTCAGCGCGCCGCGCGGGACCTCGATCATCGTGCCGACCATGTAGTTCAGCTTGACCTTCTTCTCGGCCTGCACCTCGCGCGCCACCTGGTGCACGACCTCGATCTGCAGATCCAGCTCCTTCTTGAACCCGACGAGGGGGATCATGATCTCGGGCCGGACCTTGATGCCTTCCTTCTGGACCTCCGCGGCGGCTTCGAAGACGGCGCGCGCCTGCATCGCCGAGATTTCGGGATAGCCGATGCCGAGGCGGCAGCCGCGGAAGCCGAGCATCGGATTGAACTCGTGCAACTGCTCGACGCGCTGGTGGATGCGCGCGGCCGGCACGCCGATCTTCTTTCCGAGCGCCTCCTGCTGCTCCTTGGCGTGCGGCAGGAACTCGTGGAGCGGCGGGTCGAGGAAGCGAATCGTCGCCGGATAGCCCTTCAGCGCGCGGAAGATGCCGGCAAAATCCTCACGCTGATACGGCAGCAACTTGGCCAGCGCCGCCTTCCGGGCTTCACTCAGTCTCGGCCAGGATCATTTCTCGCATCGCATCGATGCGGTCGCCTTCGAAGAACATGTGCTCGGTGCGGGTGAGGCCGATGCCGACGGCGCCGAACGCGACGGCGTTCTCCGTCTGCTCCGGCGTATCGGCGTTGGTCCGGACGCTCATCCGCGTCGCGTCCGAGCACCACTTCATCAGCTGCTGGAAGTTCTTGAACTTCTCGGTCTTCTGGGCCGCCGTGTCGCCGTTGATCAGCCCGGCGACGATCTCCGATGGCGCGGTCTTGACCTGGCCGGCGTAGACCTTGCCGGTCGTGCCGTCGATCGACATCCAGTCGCCTTCCTTGAACGTCTTGCCGCTCGACCGTCACCGTGCGCGCCTGGTAGTCGACTTCGACCGCCGCGGCGCCGCACACGCAGACCTTGCCCATCTGCCTGGCGACCAGCGCCGCGTGTGACGACACACCGCCGCGCGCCGTGAGGATGCCTTCCGCCGCGATCATGCCGCGCAGATCTTCCGGCGACGTTTCGACGCGGACGAGCAGCACCTTCTCGCCCTTGTCGGCCGCCGTCACGGCGCGATCCGCGTTGAGATAGATCTGGCCCGACGCCGCGCCCGGCCCGGCGGGCAGTCCCGTGGCGATCGCCTTCGCCTTGGCCACTTCCGCCGCGTCGAAGACCGGCGCCAGGAGCTGCTCGAGCTGGTCGGCGGGATTGCGCATCACCGCCGTCTTCCAGTCGATCAGCTTCTCCTTGTACATGTCGATCGAGAACTTCAGCGCCGCCATCGCGGTGCGCTTGCCGTTGCGCGTCTGCAGCATGTAGACGACGCCGTCCTCGATCGTGAACTCGAAGTCCTGCACGTCCTTGAAGTGCTTCTCGAGCGTCTGGCGGATGCGCTCGAGTTCGGCGTAGGCCTTCGGCATCTGCTTCTTCAGCTCAGCCACCGGCTCCGGCGTGCGCACGCCGGCCACGACGTCCTCGCCCTGGGCGTTGATCAGGAACTCGCCGTAGAACTCCTTCACGCCGTTCGCGGGGTTGCGCGTGAACGCGACGCCCGACCCGGAGTTGTCGCCGGTGTTGCCGTAGACCATCGCCTGGACGTTGACGGCGGTGCCCCACTCGGTCGGGATGTTGTACTTGCGGCGGTAGACGATCGCGCGGTCGTTCATCCACGAGCCGAAGACCGCGCCGACCGCGCCCATCAGCTGATCCCACGGCGACGCCGGGAAGTCCTTGCCGGCGCGCTCCTTCACCAGCGCCTTGAAGCGGCGCACGAGCTCCTTCAGGTCGTCGACCGAGAGCTTCGTGTCCTCGATGTCCTGGTGATGGCGCTCGTGCTTCAACTTCTCGATGACCACCTCGAACGGCTCGTGGTCCTCATCCGGACGCTTCTGCACGCCGAGGACGACGTCGCCGTACATCTGGACGAAGCGGCGGTAGCAGTCCCACGCGAAGCGCGCGTTGCCGGTCTTGGTGGCCAGCGCCTCGACCGTCTGGTCGTTGAGACCGAGGTTGAGGATCGTGTCCATCATGCCGGGCATCGAGTCGCGGGCGCCCGAGCGGACCGATACCAGCAGCGGGTTCTTGCAGATCGCCGAACTTCTTGCCGGTCTGCTGCTCGATGGCGGCGATGCCGGCCTGCATCTGGCCCTTGAGCTGCGGCGGATACGTGCGCTTGTTGGCGTAGTAGTAGGTGCAGACTTCGGTCGTGACCGTGAAGCCGGGCGGCACCGGCAGGCCGATGCGGCACATCTCGGCGAGGTTCGCGCCCTTGCCGCCGAGCAGCGGCTTCATCGATCCGTTGCCGTCCGTCTTGCGGCCGAAGAGGTAGACGTACTTCCCCGCCTTCGCAGTCGCCTTCTTCGCCGTCGACTGCTTCGGCGCGGCCTTCGGCCCCGACTTCCATTCGCCTTCGACTGCTTCGGCGAGATCTTCCGAGCCTGCTTCTTTGCCATTGTCTGCTGTCCTACTCCGTTTGAGGAACGATTTCCGAGATGTCTGCGAGGTCGAGAATCAAATCGCGCAGTTCCGCCATGAGTGTCAGCCGCGCCGTCCTCGACCCGCGACGTCTTCCGCCATGACGAAGACTTCCGTGAAGAACCGATCGACCGACGCGGCCGCAGTGCCGGCAATCTCGGCGAGCGCCCGCCGATAGTCGCGGCGCGCGCCGCCTGTCTCGACTCGCGGCCCACGCGCGTCGAGGTCGGCGAGCAGCGCGAGTTCGGCGGGTTCAGTGAGAGCCGTCCGATCGAGCGGCGCCACGCGCCTTGCAGCTCTCGCGCGATGTTCTTGACGCGCTTGAACAGCACCGCCAGGGCCTGGAAGTCCTCGGAGCCGCGCATCGCTTTCAACGCCTCCGCCATCCGCTGCGCACGAAGCGGACTCACGACGCCGATCGCACGAGCAGTCGCCGCCAGCGGACGACTGTCGGCGTCGGATAGCCGCGCTGCTCGAGCGAGAAGCGACGCGTTCGCTCGCAGCGAACGCTACGGCAACTCGTCCTCGGCGTCTGCCTGCACGGCCGAGGACACGGCGCGCTTGCGCCACAAAGGCGTCCGAGCGAGAGCTCTTCGATCGACTCCGGTCAGCTCCGGCAAGTCCATCAGGATCCGAACGACGCCCTGCATCTGCCGGCGAAGCGCAAACGGATCGCGTGAACCGGTCGACCTTTTCGCCGGCGTCGATCGAGCGCGACCAAGCGTGTCCAGCTTGTCGGCGAGCGAGACCGCCGCCCACGTGGCTGCGGCAGCGCCGAGTTGGGCCTTCGACGGCGGCGCATCGGCCTCGACGCCAATCGGCAGGTAGTGGTAGTAGATCGCCTTCCAGACCTGCTCGGGCAGCCCTTCTTCGCGGGCGTAGATACCGCCCATCGTGCCTTGCAGTTCGGGAAACTCGAACACCATGTCGCTCGTCAGGTCGGCTTTGGCCAGGCGAGCGGCCTTCGCCGCATGCCGGCGCAATCTCCGGGCGTCCGAACGCCTCGGTCGCAATCCACGCCGCGAGCTTCTCGATTCGCTCCGCCTTGTCACGGTAGCTGCCGAGCTTCTTGTGAAAGAGCACCGTGTGGAGCCGGTCGAGGCGCGACTCCAGCGTCTGGACGCGGTCCGCTTCCCAGAAGAACTTCGCGTCGCGCAGCCGCGCGGCGACGACCCGCTCGGCGTTCTTGGCGATCACTCGCTCATCAGCAGGCTGGGTGTTGACGACGGCGAGAAAGGCCTCCTTGAGAGCCCCGGCTTCGGTCACCACAGGAAACCAGTGCTGATGGTGCACGAGGGTCGTTGAGAGCACTTCCTCGGGAAGGACCAGGAATCCCCGATCGAAGAAACCGGCAACGACCGACGGATACTCGACGAGGTCCGCGACCTCATCGAGGAGGGCCTCGTGATCCTTCAGGTGCACGCGTCCACCGAGCCGGCGCGCGTGCATTTCCAGATCGCGCGCGATGCGATCGCGACGGTCGGCATGGTCGAGGACGACGAAATGCTCGGCGAGCTTCGCCTGGTACTCGTCGAAGCTGCGAACCTTGATCGACCGGCCTCCCCTGCCGCTCGTCGCCAGGAAGCGGTGCCCGTAGGTCAGCGCTGCCGACTCGACGTCCTGAACCTGGGGGCCGGCGGCGCCCGGCGCGCGGCCGATCGTGAACGGCACGACACGCCCGCCGTACAGGAAGAGCAGCCAGCGGATCGGCCGGCCGAACAGCAGCTCGCCACGACCGTCGTCGAGCTTGGCGTCCCAGTGCATCTGCTTCGGAAACGGCAGATCGCGCAGGAGACCGGTCAGCACGTCGGGCAACGCGTCGACGGCGCTTCGCCCGCGTTCGTGCTTCTGGAACGCGAGGTACTCGCCCTTCGGCGTCTTCGCGCGCGTCAACTGCTCGAAGGCCACGCCCTGCTTCCTGGCGAAACCCAACGCCGCCGGCGACGGTTGGCCGTCCTTGCCGAACGCGGCCGAGACGGGCGGACCGGTGATCGTCTCGTCGAGGTCGTCCTGCCGCTCCGCGATCCGCGCGATCCGCGCCGTCAGCCGCCGCGGCGTGCAGAAGGTCTCGATCGCTGCGCCAGGAGCAATCCGGAATTCCTGGAGGCGCGCTTCGAGCCGCTCCCGCAGCTGTCGCGTCAGCCCAGGCATCCACGATGCGGGCAGCTCTTCGACGCCGATTTCGATGAGGAGTTCTCTATCCATTTTCACGTGGGGCTCCGCCCCACACCCCGGCTCGGTCGCTTGCGGGGGCCCCTATGCCCCGCGCCGCTCCCTCGCGGGCCGCGCCGTGCGCGGCCCGGCCGATCCTGCGCTGTGGCGATCCTTTGTCGCGCATCGTGATCATCGTGTCATCGTGTTCATCGTGAAACCGGCTATGCCGGCGTCGTGTCTGTTTCCGTCGCTTCGTCCTTACCCTCACCCACCCACGCCTTCGCAATCGCCACCGCCAGCTGGCGCACGCGCAGGATGTACGCCATCCGCTCGGTCACGCCGATCCCGCCGCTCGCGTCGAGCAGGTTGAACATGTGCGAGCACTTCAGGCAGTAGTCGTGCGCGGGCAGGACCAGATTCGAGCGCAGCAGCGTCTCGGACAGCAGGTAGTACTGATCGAACAGCGTGCGATGCAAGGCATGGAGCTCCGCCTTCGGCATGTCGACCTGACCAAAGGCGTACTTCGACTGCTCGACTTCGTCGCGGTGCCGCACGTCTCGATACTTCACGCCCGGCGCCCACTCGACATCGTAGACATTGTCGACATCCTGGAGCGTCATGGCGAGGCGCTCGATCCCGTAGGTCAACTCGACCGAGATCGGGGACAGGTCGATGCCACCGGCCTGCTGGAAGTACGTGAACTGCGTAATCTCCTGACCGTCGAACAGGACCTGCCAGCCGATGCCCCAGGCGCCGAGCGTCGGAGATTCCCAGTTGTCCTCCTCGAACCTGACGTCGTGCGCGCGCAGATCGATCCCGCACGCCTCCAGGCTCTGCAGGTACAGCTGCTGCACATCGTCTGGCGCCGGCTTGAGAATGACCTGGAATTGCTGGTGCTTGAACAGGCGGTTCGGGTTCTCGCCAAAGCGGCCGTCCGCGGGCCGCCGCGACGGCTGGACGTAAGCGACGCTCCAATGGGATGGCCCGAGCACCCGGAGAAAGGTCTCGGGGCTCATCGTGCCGGCGCCCATCTCGATGTCGAGGGGTTGCTGCAGGAGACAGCCACGCGACGCCCAGAACTCGGACAGCTTGAAGATGACTTGTTGCAGCGTAACCATGCGGACCAACTAGCGGGTGTGGCGCATCTCGCGCAATACCCGAGCGGATTTCAGCTCCTTTTCGAGATGCAGGTTAATCAGGCGCCGGTGCGCGGTCTCGAGCTCCCGCGACGCCGCCGCCGACAACATCAGCGATTCAAGTTTCTCCGGGGCCGCCGATCCGGCGGCGGCCAGAAACGCCATCGCCACGGGCGACAGTTCTGTCCCTCCCCCTGACGGCGCGCACCTGCGACACACGAACATGAACTCCCGGGGCGGCATCACCGCGCCCGGCAGCAGCGTCGCCGAACAGCCGATGCAGGTCAACGCCGGATAGACACCCTGGAGACGCAGCAGCCAGTACTCGAAATAGCGCGCCAGCTTGTCGATTGGCGCGCCGAGAGCGATCGCGTCCACCATCGACGCGCCGAGCCGGAACAGCCGCTCATCGGCGTGCGACTCCTGCGCCCACTCGTCGATGAGCTCGGCAAAATACCCGACGTGTCCCAGCGCCTCGCCCGACTGCGCCAGCAGCGGCGATCGCACCACATCGACGTAGTTGAGCTGGACCAGCTCCCGCTGCTCGCGCTCGAAGTACGCCACCTCCCCCCGCGTGAGCGGTTCGAGCGCTCCCACGTATCGCGAACGCGGACGTCGCGCGCCCTTGGCCACGCCGCGCTTCTTGCCCCGATCGCGGGTCAGAAAGACCACGATCCGATCGGCTTCCCCCAGCTTGTAGGTCCGCAGGATCAGCGCGTCGGACTTGTACACCATTGGCTAATTCTGACTTCTGAATGCTGAGTGCTGAAGTAAAGGAAGAATGTGGAAGTAGGAATATAACTTCGAAGTTTGCAATTCAGAATTCAAGTTCAGTCAAATTCAGAATTCACTTCAGCATTCAGCATTCAGCACTCAGCATTGCCCATATCTTATCCCTATCCCGCGACGCGCAAGTACTTGATGAACAAGGCCCCCAGCCCGAGAAACGACAGGAATCCGAAGACGTCGGTCAGCGTCGTGATGAAGACCGATGACGCGAGCGCCGGGTCGACCTTGAGCGCGCGCAGCGCCAGAGGGATCAACGTCCCGGCGGTCGCGGCAACGAACATGTTGATGATCATGGCCATGCCCAGGATCAGCCCGAGCCACGGCGTCCCCTGCATCAGCCACACCACGCCCGCTCCGACGATCCCGCAGGCGACGCCGTTGCCGAGGCCCACGAGCGCCTCCTTGATGAGCGCCTTGCGCGTGTTGCTCCAGGTCAGCTCGCCGATGGCGATTCCGCGGACGATGACGGCAAGCGTCTGCGTCGCGGCGTTTCCGCCCATGCCGGCGACGACGGGCATGAAGACGGCGAGGGATGTGACGACGCCAATCGTGCCCTCGAAGAGCTTGACGACCGAGGCGGCGATGAAGGCCGTGACGAGATTGACGAGTAGCCACGGCAGCCTCTTCCGAAGCGATTCGTTCGGCGTCGTGAAGACTCGATCGTCGCTCGCAAGACCGGCCAGCCGGTAGACGTCTTCGGTCGCCTCGTCCTTGATGACGTCGATGACGTCATCGACGGTAATCACGCCGACCAGCTTGTTCTCTTCGTCAACGACCGGTATCGCGAGCAGGTTGTAGGAGGCGACCTGGCGCGCGACCTCCTCCTGATCCATGTCGACCCTGGCGCTGATGAGGTCGGTCGTCATGATCCGCTTGAGCGGCGTCTCCGGCGGAACGAGCAACAAGCGCCGCAACGAGACAACTCCGACAAGGTGCCGGCGCCCGTCGATGACGTAGAGGTAGAAGACCATCTCGACGTCGCGGGAGGCCTGGAGCGCCGCAATCGCTTCGGCCGCGGTCATGTCTTCCGAAAGCGCGAAGACTTTCGGGTTCATGATGCGGCCGGCGGTCTTTTCCGGGTATTCGAGCAGCTCGCCGACGTCGGCGCTGGCCGGCTTCTTCTGCATCAGCTCCAGCACGGCGGCCGACAGTTCTTCCGGCAGGTGATCGATGATGGCCGCCACGTCGTCGGAGGGAAGTTCCTGGGTGAGCTTGACGATCTCGTCGGCCGAGCGGCCGGAAAGAAGCGCCGCTCCCGCTTCAGGCCCGAGCTCGCTCAACGCCTCCATCGCGAGCCGGCTGTTGCGCTCGACGAGGAGCGAGAAGGCCGAGACCCGATCCTTGTCGGGAAGCTCGGCGAAGAGCTGAGCCAGGTCGGCGGGATACTGCTTCTGGAGCAGGTTGACGAGGTTCGCCGTCGCCCCCATGCGCTGGAGGCGCTTGACGGAGTCGAGCACGACGTCGAGCTTGCGCTGCGGCATAGGAACTGCCCAATGTAACACGAAACACTGGAGTTAGGGGCAGTTCTTGGCGGTAGGGAGTGGGAGGGGGACAGGGACGCGATCGGGCGCTCGCCGTCGCGATCTAGGCGCGGACCTCGCCCGCGGAGAACGGGTTACCGAGCCGAAGCTCGCGGCGAGCGAGGATGGGAGGAGCCGACCGCGGCCGCGGACGTCCACCTCGCGCCGCTATTGCGGCAGCATCGGAGATTGACGGCGAATGACCGAATCCTTGAGCGTGTAGTCGGCCGGGACTTCGAAGAGCGACCGCGCCGGCTCGGTCTGGGTGATGTTCGTCAAGCGATAGGTATTCTCGCCGCTGCGCGGGTCGCTGTGCTTCGTCATGACGAGCACCTTGAGATCCGGCGAGAACCACTGTTCAGACACGACCAGAATCGGCTGCTCGTTGCCGATCGAGCCTGCGGGGATCGTCGTCGTCATCCGCGTCCCGGTCGCCAGAACGCCCTCGATCACCTGCTGCCCGAGATCTTCCTTGTTCACAGGGCCGCCGGCGTAGCCGGGCGCCACCATCCGAGGCATTGTCATGGCCTCTGGCGGATAGGCGATTCCCCCAGCAACGGGAACCGCGACTGCGCTCCCACCGCCGCGCTCGAGGTCACGCTCCCGGCGGCCACACCCGCGCTGCCTCCGCCTGCTACCTGGGCTTCAGTCTCGCGCCGACGTCCAGCTTCGTTGGACTCGGACGCCGAGACTCGCACGCCCCCGTCGGCGGTTCGCGCAGCGGTGACCGTGCCGCTCGATCTGCGGGCCCGGCGCGACGCTGGCGACGCCAAACCCTCCACCCGGCGCCCGCCATGATCACGCCGTTGCGATGGGCGGTCCGCTCTGCCGGATTCAGCACGTACATCGATCCGGCGACCGGGTCGCTGATCGTCACGCTCTGCACGGTTCCCGTGCTCGTCACCTGCTCGCGACGGGTGCGCCCCTCGCTGTCCCGATAGACGCGCGTCGTGGTCTTGCGAGCGATGCGGTTGCCGTCGCTCAGCACCTGGAGCGACTCGGTGACGGCCTCGGCCGAGTACGGCGCGCCGGTGGTAATGCGCGACTCCACCGCCGCCCGCGCCTCGATTCGCTCTTTGATGAGCGGCGCCTGCGCGACAGGGTATGCGACCATCACCTCCTGTGCCGCAACGGAGGTCGTCAGCGCCAGGGCGGTCATCGTCAACGTCAGCGTTCGTTTCATGTCGTGGCTCCTGAAGTCAATCTCTGGTCCGCCGCGGACACTACGCCGGAATCGTTCGTAGCGTCCGGACTCCGCCTTCGCCAAGCTCGGTCCGCAGCTTTAGCAGGCTTAGCGGACTTCTTCATCGCGACGCGCTCGTCGTCACCAATCGAATCGCCCTTGCCTGGCCATCCTGCCCCACCAGCAAATCGGCCTCGACAGGTGAGCCCTGCGCGTCTGGCAGAATCTCGATGCCGTAAGTTGGCAACGACGTCAGCGGGATCTCGATGCGGACGATCTCGCCGCTCTCGAAATCTGGCAGGCCCGCCGCACCGGGCAAGGCCACAAAACCCACCGGTCGCACCACTGCGGGAAGAGCCCGTTGACGCGAGCGTCGAGGTTGCCGACTCGCAAGGGCCGTCGCACTCCCCCGCCGGACGTCTGCCGCCGACTGCACGGAAGACGGCGGCAACATGGCGTCAGGCGTGCGACTTTCGGCCACCGAAGCGGACGCGTCTCGCGGCTTGTCATTCGCCGGCTTGTTGCCCGTACTCGACCAGAGCAGCACCCCTCCGGTAGCCACCACGACAGCAGCCGCCGCGCGCAGCCATCCATTCCCGGCTATCCGGCTCGCCCCTCGAGCGATGACGGGTTGAGCGGGCTGCCGCTCGGCGAAGGCGTCGAGCAACCTGCGACTCAGCGCTTCTGACGGCGCCGCGGGCGCTGCCGCGCTCAACGCGCGCAGGCCCTGGCTCAACCGCCGCTCTCGCTCCAGGAGCGCCGCACACGCCGCACAATGTTCCAGGTGACTCTCGATCGCGGCGAGTGTGCCCGGTCCGGCGTGTTCGCCCCGGGCCATCTCGACGATCGCGTCTCGCAACGAGTGGCACTTCATGCGAGGTTCCTCACGCTCTGCAGTGTTTGATTCGGCGGCCGGCTCGTCGCTCTGGAGCTCGTTGAAGCTCCCGTTCGATTCTCGCGAGCGCTGCCCAGCTCGTTCGGCTCGAGACGCGCGCCAGCGGCAAGCTTCACTGCGAGTAGCGCCCGCCCCCGATGCAGACGCGACCGGACAGTCCCGACGGCGCAACCGAGCGCGGCCGCCGCGTCGCGGTAGCTCATCTCTTCAAGGTCGCACACGACGACCGCCTCGCGATACCTGACCGGCAGCGACGACACCGCGTCGCGCAAGGCCTGAATGCTCTCCGCCCTGGTCAAGTCTCCGAGCGCGTCCGCCTCGACGGCCAGCACTCCGTCAACGCCTTCGTCCTCACCACCGTCGTCGAGCGGCTGGAGCCGGCGGTCGCGCTCGGCGCGCCGGCGAACGTGGTTCCGGGCAATCCCGCAGAGCCAGGCGGCGACCGACGCCCGCCCGGCCCGCCCGACATCGTAGCGCGCAGCATCACTCATGACCGCCAGAAACACGTCCTGGGTCACGTCCTCGGCAATCGAGGGCGAGGCGGTCATGTGGAGCGCAAACCGGTAGATCTGCCCGTGGCGCCGCCGAAAGAGCTCCGCAAACGCCTCGGCGTCACCGGCAGCCACGCGGCCGATCAGGGCGACGTCCTCAACCTGGTCTGAAAGCATGTGCGCTTGCCGGCCTCGAGTCACTTTCGACGCCGTCACTGTGGTATTCAGTCGAGCGGGCGGGAAAGTTCCAGAAATTCCCTGTGGGGCCTAGCGCTTTCGTCTAGGCTTCGCGGTCCGTTTCGGCACGCCGAGCTCGTCGAGCGTCCGCTCGTTGTTCCGCCAGTCGGCATTCACCTTGACGCGGAGGTCCAGGAATACCTTCGTCTCGAAGAACCGTTCGAGGTCCTGCCGCGCCTCGGTGCCGATGCGCTTGATCATCTCGCCGCCGCGGCCGATGACGATCGGCTTCTGGGACTCCTGCTCGACCCAGATCGTGCAGTAGATGCGCAGCAGCTGTTCGCGTTCCGACTCATCGAACTCGTCGACCGCAACCGCAGTTGAAAACGGCAGCTCGGCTCGCGTGTGCGCCAGTACCTTCTCCCGCACCATCTCGGCGGCCAGCGCGCGTTCCGGCTGGTCGGTCAGATAGTCGTCGGGGAAGATCGGATCGCCTTCGGGGAGCTGCTCGAGCAGGACGCGCTCGAGCCGGTCGACGCCATCCCCGGTCGCGGCGGACACGGGAACGATCGCGGCAAAGTCGTGCCACCGGCCCGCCTGCGCGATCAGCGGCAAGAGCGCCGATTTAGCGCACCAGATCGATCTTGTTCAGGACGAGCACCACCGGCCGGGTCACGTGCGCGAGAAGTTTCGCGACGTAGTCGTCCCCGTGGCCAGGCTTGGTCGACGCATCGAAGACGAGAGCAATCACGTCCATCTCGCGCAGCGTCTCGACGGCGGCGTCGACCATGCGGACGTTCAACCGGTGGAGCGGCCGATGGATTCCCGGGGTATCCACGAACACGATCTGACCATCGTAGCCGTCCTGGCCGGCTCGATCACTCGGCTCGATGTGCTTGACCGCAAGGATACGGTTGCGGGTCGTCTGAGGCTTGTCGGAAACGATCGCGATCTTGGTGCCGACGATCCGGTTGAGCAGCGTCGACTTGCCGGCGTTGGGCCGGCCGACGAGCGAGACAGAACCAGTGCGGGCACTAGCGCCGCTCGACCGGCGCTTCCTGCGCGCGACGGAAGCGGACCTTGTGGATGCGCCGCCGTTCGGCCTCGAGGACTTCGACGTGCAGGCCGTCGAGCTCGAAGGTTTCCCCGACCGCCGGCACGCGGCCAATCCGAGTCAGCACGTAGCCGCCGACCGTCTCGAAGCCTTCCGGCTCGATCGCGACGTCGAGGCGGTCGCGCACCTCGTCGATGCTCGCCTTGGCGCTGAAGACCCACGACCCGTGCCCTTCGTCGACAACGGGCTCGCTCTCGACATCGTATTCATCCCTGATCTCGCCGACGATCTCCTCGAGCAGGTCTTCGAGGGTCACGAGACCTGCCGTGCCGCCGTACTCGTCGACGACGATGGCCATTTGCGCCTGCCGGCGCTGGAATTCCTTGAGGAGCTCCGGCACCCGTTTGGTCTCGGGAACGAACACCGCCGGACGGACGAGAGGCGTGATCGGCTGCTCGCCAGTGTTCGCCTCGGCCAGCACCACGAGATCTTTCACGAAGACGATGCCCAGGATGTTGTCGAGGTTCTCTTTGAACACCGGGATCCGGGAATACTCCTGTTCGCGGAAGAGTGCGAGGAGCTCGGCCAGCGTCGCTTCAGCCGGAATCGCGACGATGTCGGGGCGCGGCGTCATGACCTCGCGAACGAGCGTTCCGCCAAAATCGACGATCGACTGCAGGAGCGCGCGTTCCTCGCGCTCGATGAGGTGCGGCTCTTCGCCTGTCTCAGTGCCTGGCGCAACCTCTCCACTGCTTTCTTCCGAACCGTTGGCGACAACCGGACTGTCGCGTTCCCTCCGGCTGTCGACGGTCAGCCGGACCAGCGTCCCGGTCAGCGGATGCAGGAATCTGGCGGCGAAATCAAACGGCGGCAGGAGCAGCTCGAGCGCTTTCTCCGGGTTGCGCCGCACGATGAGGAGCGGCAGCACGTGCTCGAAGACCAGCATGAACACCGCCACGAACAACAGCAGCATCCCGATCGATGAAAAACCCTCCGACCCGGTCAATACCGCGAGCACCACGGTCGCGAGCGAGAAGATCAGCCCGAGCATCAGCCGCGCGGGCATGAAGAGTTGGATGGGATCGTCGAGGTAGAACCCGAGCCGGTCGTCGCTGCCGCCGCGCTCCACCATCAGGCGAAGCGACAAACGCATCAGGGCGCTGAAGGCCGTTTCGATCGTGCCGACGTAGATCGCCGCGAGCGCGAGGAGGAGCAGCAGCGCAATCATGCGCCCACCCGCCGGGACTTCGCCGACGCGCGCGGCGCCGACGCCCGCTCGATCAAACCGCCTGGCCAATCCGCCCTTGCGCCTGAGCGCCGCTTCGACGCGTCCCATCCGGCCGTTGTCGCGCCGATCGTGATGGTCGTAGCCCAAGAGATGCAGCAGTCCATGCAGCGCGAGCACGCGCAGCTCGGTCTGGTAGGAATGGCCGGCGTCGCGGGCCTGACGGCGGGCCACGCCCGTCGCGATCGCCAGATCACCCAATGCGCCGTTGTCGCCGAACGCCAGAACGTCGGTGACCTTGTCCTTCCGCCGGTATTTGCGATTGAGGGCGCGCATCCGGAGGTCGCTGACGAGCGCGACGTTGACTTCACCCGCGGCGCGCGGCGGCGCCACGGCGGCGAGCCACCGGGCCAGGCCGCCATCCCGAACGGCACGGCCCGTTCCATCGCTGACCGAGACTCGCAGGCGTTTACTGTCGGGATCCACCGTACGACTCGTAAGCCTTCACAATCTGCTGCACGAGCTGATGACGGACCACGTCGCGGTCGTCAAAATGCACGAACGAGATGCCGTCGATGCCGCCGACGACCTTCATCGCCTCGACCAGCCCGGACGGCCGGCCCGACGGCAGATCGATCTGCGTGATGTCGCCGGTGACGACCGCCTTCGATCCAAACCCCAGGCGGGTCAGGAACATCTTCATCTGCTCGGAGGTCGTGTTCTGGGCCTCGTCGAGGATCACGAACGCGTCGTTGAGCGTGCGGCCGCGCATGAAGGCAATCGGCGCCACTTCGATCGTGCCGCGTTCGAGCAGCCGTTCGACGCGCTCGAGGTCGATCATGTCGTAGAGCGCATCGTAGAGCGGTCGCAGGTACGGATTCACTTTTTCCTGCAGGTCACCCGGCAGGAACCCGAGCTTCTCGCCCGCCTCGACCGCCGGCCGCGCGAGGATGATCCGGGAGACGCGCTTCGACAGCAGATACGTCACCGCTTGCGCCATTGCCAGATAGGTCTTGCCGGTACCTGCGGGCCCGATCCCGAACACCACGTCGTGCTTGTCGATCGCGTCGAGATACTTGCGCTGGTTGACGCTCTTGGGCAGCACCTGACGCTTGCCGGAGGACCGCGGCGCGCCGCGGAGAAAATAGTCCGCGAGCTCGACCTGATCGTCCTGCGCCACGAGTTGCGCGGCTGTCCGCACGTCGCCCTTGGCGAGTTTGTAGCCGCCCCGCAGCAGCCCCGCCAGCTGCTCCAATACGCGCTCAGCGCGCGCGACGTCCGCCGCATCGCCCTCAACGATCACCTCGTGCCCGCTGGTTCGCGTGCGGACGTTGAAGAGCGTCTCGAGATGCTTGAGGTTCTCGTCGTAGCTTCCGAACACCGACTCAATCCCGTCGTCGGGGATCGAGATTTTTCGTGTGGCGGTCGTCGATGGTATGGCTGTAACTCCTTGATTTCGTTACAATTAAGTTACAAGAGCGGCTTCGATCTTAGCACGGCCGGGCGTCCTGTCATATTTCGCCCACTCCGAGCGAGCTCATCCATTCGGTTTGAGGTGCAGTTCGCGCAACTGTTTCGGGCTGACCGTCGACGGCGCGTCCGCCATCAGGTCCACTGCCTGGGCCGTTTTCGGAAACGCGATGACCTCACGAATCGAGCTCTCGCCACACAGGATCGCGACGACGCGATCGAGGCCGAGGGCGATGCCGCCGTGCGGCGGAGTACCGTATTCGAGCGCTTCGAGGAAAAACCCGAATCGCGCCTTCGCCTCTTCATCCGAGATCTGCAGCAACTTGAAGATCAGGCGCTGCAACGCCTGGTCGTGAATTCGGATGCTGCCACCCGCGATCTCGCTTCCGTTCAGCACGAGATCGTACGCGCGCGCCCGGGCGCGCCCCGGATCGCTTTCGAGAAGCCCGGCGTCGCTCTCGAGCGGCGACGTAAACGGGTGGTGCATGAACTCGTGGCGCTGTTCCTCTTCGACCCACTCGAACATCGGAAAGTCGACCACCCACAGGAACGCAAACGCCGACGGGTCGAGCAGATTCTCGCGTCGAGCCAGCTGCAGCCGCAGCGTTCCAAGCAGCTTCGACGTCGGCTCGTGCCGGCCCGCCGCCATGAGGAGCAGGTCGGCTGGCCCCGCCTTCGCAAGTTCGAGCGCGCGGCGAATGGCGTCCTCGCCCGCGGCCTTGAGCGCCGGGCTCTGCACCGTACCCTCGGGCGCGCGTGCCCACACCAGCCCTGCCGCCCCGAGCTGCTTGGCCTGTTCGACGACTTCGTCCAACTCGCGGCGCGAATACCGCGCGGCGCCGGGCACGCACGAATCCGCGGACCTCTCCGCCGGAATCGATCGCGCCGCGAAACACGGCGAACGACGACTCGGCGAATGCGGCGGAGAGATCGCTGATTTCCATGCCGCATCGAAGGTCGGGCTTGTCGGATCCGTATCTGGCAATGGCCTCGGCATACGGCATCCGGAGGAACGGACGCGGCGCCTCACGACCGATGAGCGCCATCAGTCGGCCCATCAGCGGCTCAATCGTCGAAAACACGAGGTTTTCGGTCGCGAACGACATTTCGAGGTCGACCTGCGTGAACTCCGGCTGGCGGTCGGCGCGCAAGTCTTCGTCCCGAAAGCATTTGACGATCTGGAAATAGCGATCGAGCCCGGAAATCATCAGAATCTGCTTGAAGATCTGCGGCGACTGCGGCAGCGCGTAAAACTCCCCTGGATGGACGCGGCTCGGCACCAGGTAGTCGCGTGCGCCTTCAGGCGTCGATTTCGCCAGCATCGGCGTTTCGATTTCGAGAAAGCCCTGCTCGTCGAAATACTTCCGCACCTCCATCGTGACGCGATGCCGAAGCGTCAGGTTCTGCTGCATCCGAGACCGCCGGAGATCGAGATAGCGGTACTTCAGGCGCGTATCCTCGGAGACCGGCGACTCGTCGGCGATCGAGAACGGTGGGGTCTTGGCGTCGTTGAGCAGCCGGATCTCGCTCGCGCGTACTTCGATCGCGCCGGTGCTCACCTTCGGGTTCACCGTTTCAGGCGAGCGCGCCTCGACATGCCCGAGCACGGCAATGACGTACTCGGCACGGAGTCGTTGGGCGGCGCCCACGAGCGCGTCGTTGTCCCGGACCACGACCTGCGTAATGCCGAGGCGATCGCGAATATCGATGAACACGAGCGAGCCGAGATCGCGGATGCGATGGACCCAACCGAGCAGGACGACGTCTTGTCCGACGTCGGCTGCGGTGAGGGCACCACAGGTATGAGTGCGGGCCAGTGATCCGAGGGGTTGGTTCATAGACTCAGGTTCAAGAGGTTCAAAGGTTCAGGAGGTTCAGGGTTCAGGTTCACGGTTCACGGTTCAGCGTTCGGAGATTTTCGCGGCGAGCCACGTGGCAGCCTGGTCGCGGGCCACGACCGTCTGTTCACCGCTCTGCATGTTCTTCACAGTCACCTGTCCGGCGGCGCGTTCGTCGCCGCCCACGACCGTCACGAACCCGAATCCGCGCGCCGACGCGTACTTGAATTGCTTGCCGAGCTTGTCGACTTCCGGATACACCTCGGCGCGCACACCGGCGGCGCGCAGCTCGCCGGCCAGTCGCAGCGCGTCAGCCGTGCCTTCGTCGTCGAACAGCGTCACCAGCACGTCTGCAGCGGCCGCCTGCACGCGCGGCGGAAACATCTTCCGCTCGGCCATCACCACGAGGATCCGCTCGAGCCCGAGCGAAAACCCGCAGGCCGGGAGGTCGTCGCCCGAGAACATCCCGATCAGCCCGTCGTAACGGCCACCGCCGCCGAGGCTGCCGGCGAGGTCCGGCACGGCAATCTCCATGATCGCGCCGGTGTAGTACGACAAGCCGCGCGCGAGGCTGGGATCGACGAGCACGTGTGGACCGGCGCTGGTCGCCCCCGCCAGCCCTACGATTCGCTCCAGGTTGGCCACGGCCGCTTCACCGGCCGGCATGGCCGGCGACATGCGCACGGGCGCGCGAGAGGCGATTCGCGTTGGCCGCCTCGCGCGTCGAGGCCGCCCTCCCCCGCCGGCGGCGCGTACGCGTCGAGCAGCCGGCCGATCGCTTCGCCCCCGATGCCGCGGCTCGATAGCTCGGCCGCGACGCCGTCGCGTCCGATCTTGTCCAGTTTGTCGATCGCCACGAGCGCGTGGTTCTGCAACTCCACCGGCACGCCAACGCTCTCGAGCATGCCGATCAGGAGTCCGCGATGGTTCAACCGGATGACGAAGTCGGTAAAGCCGAGCGCGCGCAGCACGTCGCTGACCGCCGCGCAGACCTCCGCTTCGACCACCGGCGACCGGGATCCGATCGCGTCGACGTCGCACTGGAAGAACTCGCGGAACCTTCCCCGCGCCGGACGATCCGCGCGCCACACCGGCTGAATCTGATACCGCTTGAAGAACCGCGGCAGTTTGCCGCGGTGCTCGGCGACCACCCGCGCGAGCGGCACCGTCAAGTCGTAACGCAGGGCCAAATCGGTTTCGCCAGACGCTTCGTGCTCGCCACGGCGGAGGACCTTGAAAATCAGCTTGGCGCCTTCGTCGCCGTACTTGCCGGTCAGCGTCTCGATGTTTTCGAGCGCCGGTGTCTCCAGCGGCTCGAACCCGTAGCGCCGGTACACGTCTTCGACCACGCCAATCACGTAGTCGCGCTGGCGCACCTCGTCGGGGAGAAAGTCACGCATGCCGCGCGCGGGGCGCGTCTGCTCTGGCATATGGTTCGGGCGCTATGGTCGATCGGACACACTGGAGGCCGAAAAGGCCGTTCTGGTATCCGGACATTATAGAGCGAACAGGCGTGCGGCGACGTCGGCGAGGTATCGTCAGGCGTGGCAGCTGCGGCGGGCTCGAAAGAGGCGGTTGCGATGTCAACAGCCAGCCACCCACATGTCAGGGGACCACCTCCAGCGATCGCCGTGCGCAGGGCGAGCCATGAAACTCGAACCACGTCACGCCCTCGACGACCATGTCGTACCGCAATCCGTACTGACCCGCCGGCAGACTGCCGGCGACAGTCATCTCGATCTCAGATCTCGTCCCCCGGGGCGACGTCACGCGGCAACGGCGTCCGGCCCAGATCTTCCCGCAGCACCTCGTCGCGCGCGTCGCAGACCTTGAGCCCGAGCGTCACCTGCCCGCCGAAGCGTCGGCCCCTCGCCTTCCACGTCACGCTGCCGGTGTTCCTGATGCGCAGCCGATCCGTAAACGACTGCCCCGACGAAACGGTCGCGGAGACCTGGTCCGGAACAATCCGGGCCTCGAGTCGCCCGACGAGCTGGTGCGCCGGCAGGAGCGTGTCGGCAGGCGGATCATCGCCTTTGTGCAGAACAAAGCGGGCGTGCTCGCCTGGACCGAGGCGCAGGGTCTCGTCCCACATCTGCCGGAGCGGCACGTCGTCGGCAGATGTCGCCGAATAATCGAACGCGTACGCCGCGGAGGATCGCAGCGGCACCACACGCATCCGGCTGAAACCGGCATCCATTGCCAGACGGCGGACCAACGGCAGCGAGACGCTCTTTTCAATCACGCTTTCTTCCCGCATCCGGAATCGGGACAGCGGTTGAAGCGCATGCGCAGTGCCGGGCTCCGAGAAGACTGCTCGGCCGCCTGGTTTGAGCACCCGGTAGATTTCTCGAAGAGCTGACGCGTAGGAGGGAAGGTGGTGCAGGGCGTTCATGCACAGAACGCCGTCGAAGCTGCCGGCCACGAACGGCAGCGACTGCCCTCTCGCCGTCACGAACGCCGCATCGTCGCGAAACACCAGCCGGCTGTCGGCGCTGAGGCGCGTCCGGCCGCGGCGCATCATCTCAACTGAGAGATCCACCGCGATCGTCCGGACTCCGAGGCGACTGAGAAGCTCGGATGCCCAGCATGTGCCGGCGGCGAAATCCAGCACGAGATCGTCAGGACGTGGAGCCAGCAGCTCACAGGCGACAGCGAAGTCGAACAGGTAGTTCCAGCTCTCGTTCGCGCTCGTCCAGTGAAGAGGAAAATTCAGGCTGGTCGTCAGGTCCTGCTTTTCGTCGGCGCGAGCCTCGGACTCATCGGAGACGCGGTCGATGCTCGGCACGTCGCGGTTCTCGCAGGCGGTCAGGTCTTCGGCGCTCATCGAGCCAAGAGGATCCTGGCTTGAGGCGTCGTGAAGCCGGCGACTGTTCGACGGCCGGCTCATTCGCCTCTGCCGCGACGAGTCGACGCTGGCCGACGTGAGCGCAGAAAATGATTCGCCGCGCGTCGCAAATCGGCAAGACGAGTCATCGATGGATGCTCACGGCCGATAGCTGCTCAGAATCAGACCATCCTTTTTCCGCTTCTCATGGCAGGCGAAGCACTGCTGAGGCGTCGGTGTGGCCGCGCGCTCGACCTTGCTGTCTTTCACGAATCGCTGGAATCCCCACCCGCCCGTCTTGGCGAAGCGCTGCGAGTCCTTGACCATCACGTCCACCTGGCGCCGCGCGGCCTCTTCGTATGCGCCGTTGTTGTCGCGCATTTCCAGCCAGTCGAAGACGACAATCGACCCTTCGGGAAACGTCCTGGTGCGATAGCCGGTCATGGCTTCAGCGTTCGCGTAGATGTGCTGAAAGCCCCCGATGCTCGCGAACTGCTCGTGGCCGGGGCTGACGAGCGCGCTCTTCACGTGCACCCAGTTGCGATATCCATCGGGATAGGCCACTGACGCATCGGCCGAAGGCGACTGCTGCCGGGCCACGGCGCTTCCCGACAAGGCCAGCACCAGGAGACTGATTGTGAGCTTCATGAACGCACTCAAAGAACAGACGTCAACACCGTTGCTCAGACAACCTCGTTCGGCACTATGACTGGCTCGATCGAACTTTTCGGGCAGGCTCTCGAATCCATGAAGAAAAAGCGCGCCCGTGGTGTGCACGGGCGCGGCCAACCGACGTCTCGGCTTCCATGGTGCAAATATGCCACGAGTCGCGCGCCTCGCGGGCAGTGCTCCGCCGACGCGACCTACTGCTTCTCGTAGACCGCGACGTTATTCACCTGTTGACCGCTGGCATTGACGCCTTTGGTCGTGACCGTCCTGGTCTTGCCGTCACTCGATACGGCGGACGTCTGAGTGGTCGTGACCTTTCCGCCTTTCTTGGTAACCGTCTGCACCGTGTTCGCGTCGACGCGCGTGCGCGCGACCGTATCCGCATCGGGGTTGTTCCCGGTCACGGGGCTGTCCTTTCCGTCGTAGTTCGCGGTGAATTCCCAGTGTCTCGCCGTGCCGTCTGCCAGTGCCTGATCGACGCTGACCTTGGTGCCCGCCCCAACGGCTTCGATCTTCGTGGTCCCGCTCTTCGGACCGGGCCCGGGGCTGTACTTCGATTTCGCGAGATTGAGCTTCCAGGTGCCCACCTGCGGATCGCTCTGTGCGAACGCTGCTCCCATGGAGAGCATGAGGAACGATGACAACCCGAGGCACGCGACTGACGAGACGAGGGAACGGGCGGTGAGTCTCATGCGGTCTCCTGTCGAGGGGCTTTCCGGAACCGCTCCAATACAAGGCCGGACAACACCCGGCGGCGACGGATCGAACCGGAAAGCGTGAGAGCTCGAGCCTACTGCTTCACCGTCGGATAACTGATCCCGAGCTGCTCGAGATAGGTCTTGTACCGCGACGGATCGTAATAGAACTTTTTCAGCTCAGGACGGTACTTGTCCATGATCTGCTTGTTCATCTCAATCGCCGGCTTGTCCTCGGGACGGATGAGCGGCTGGTATTTCAGGTCTTTGGTCTGCACGTTCCTGAAGTAGTCCCAGGCCTGCTCGACGAGCGCCGGCTTCAACACCAGATCGAGCACCGTCATCGCCTGCACCTTCGCGCCGGCGGTGGCACCTTTGTGCGCGATGGGCGTGGCCATGGAAATCGCGTTCGCCCAGTTGTGACCGGGGAGGCCCGGAATGTTCGACGGGAAACGCAGCGTCACCGTCGGCACGTTCCACGAGATGTCGCCGATGTCGTCGGAGCCGCCGCCCCGGTTGTCCTTGACGGGGCCTGTCAACTCGGCGCCGATCTTCAGCGACAGTCCCTGTTCGCGGCTGCCGAGCTCTTTCTGCAGTGCCTTGGCCAGCGTCTGATCCGCTTCACTCCACTGGGGCATCCCGACTTTCTGGATGTTCGCCCACGTCGTTTCGGCGACGACCTTGTTGAAGTGCTGGGGCCAGGCGCTCCCGAGCACGCGCATCGGTTGCAGCTCGGTGTTGGTCATCATCGCGGCGCCCTTGGCGATCGATTCGCCGATGGCCCAGAGCTCCTTGATCTTTGGATACGTCGTCTGCCGGAAGTAGTACCAGACCGACGCGTTCCTCGGAACCACGTTCGGCTGATCCCCGCCCTGGGTGATCACGTAGTGGGAACGATGCTCGAGCGGCAGATGCTCGCGGCGGAAGTTCCAGCCGATGTTCATCAGCTCGACGGCGTCGAGCGCGCTCCGTCCTCGCCACGGCGCACCCGCGGAATGCGCGGTCTCGCCCGTGAACGTGAACTCGACCGAGACGAGTCCAGTGCCGTCGCGGTCGCCCCAGGACACGTCGAGATCGTTGCCGACGTGGGTGAAGAGCGCGACATCGACATCCTTGAAGAACCCTTCGCGCACGAAATAGGCCTTGGTGCCGACCAATTCTTCCGCCGTGCCCGGCCAGATCCGAATCGTGCCGGGCAGCTTCTCGCGCTCCATGATCTTCTTCACGGCGATCGCCGCCGTGATGTTCACGGCCTGGCCAGAATTGTGGCCTTCGCCGTGGCCGGGCGCGCCTTCGATCATCGGCGCGTGATACGCGACACCAGGCTTCTGGGACGCCTGCGGAATGCCGTCGATGTCCGAGCCCATCGCGATGACCGGCTTCCCCGATCCCCACGTCGCCATGAAGGCCGTGGGAATGCCGGCAATGCCTTCCTGCACCGTGAAGCCGTTCTTCTTCAGCACATCGATCAGATAGCGGTTGGTCTCGGTCTCCTGGAACCCCAGTTCGGCAAAGCTGAAGATGGAATCGACCATTTGCTGGGTGAAGACGCTCATCGACTCGACGCTCTTGAGCGCCTCAGCTTTCAGGCGCTCCGCTCGCGCGTCATCTGGCACGACGTGCGCCGAGGCCGGCGCGGCAGACGAGGTCGAAGGCCCGACTGCTGCTGGGCCAGGGGCGCGGCAGTCAGCGACAGGGTCGCCGCGAGAACTGGAATGACTCGAATGCGATACATGGATGCTCCTGGAACGACCGAGCTTCGGGAATGCGGCGAGAATAACAGACTTCAAGGATAATTGAGGGAGCCGATGGCAATCCTCGACCGTTTTGGACGGCCGCTCCGAAGCCTGCGGGTGTCGGTGACCGACCGCTGCAACCTGCGGTGCCACTACTGCATGCCAGAGCCCGACTACGCGTGGCTGCCGAAAGACACGCTCCTCTCGTTCGAGGAGATCGGCACGATTGCCGACGCGTTCTGCGACCTGGGCGTCGAACGCGTTCGGCTGACCGGCGGGGAGCCGCTCCTGCGACGCGACCTGACGACACTCATTCGATCGCTCGCGGCGCGACCGGCGATCCGCGACCTGGCGCTCACGACCAACGGCGTCTTGCTGGCCGCGCAAGCGGCCGCGCTGCGCGCCGCCGGCCTGCATCGGATCACGGTCAGCCTCGACACGCTCGATCGCCAGCGCTTCCGCGACATCACACGCTTCGACAGCCTCGACGCCGTGCTGGACGGGATCGGCGCAGCGGCAGAGGCCGGGTTCGACTCCCTCAAAATCGATACGGTCGTCATGCGCGGCGTCAACGACGACGAGTTGTCCGCGCTCATCGAATACGGCCGGCCGCTCGGTGCTGAAGTCCGATTCATCGAATACATGGACGTCGGAGGGGCGACGCGCTGGTCACGGGACTCGGTGGTGTCCCGCCGGGAGATCCTCGAGGCCCTCGGCAACTACTACGGCACGATCACGCCGGTTGACGAAGTGTCATCCGCGCCGGCCGACCGCTTCGCGCTGCCGGATGGCACGACCTTCGGCATCATCTCGTCGACGACGGAACCGTTCTGCGACACGTGCGACCGCAGTCGGCTCACCGCCGACGGCGTCTGGCTGATGTGCCTCTATGCCAGCGCCGGCACGGACCTGCGCCGTCCGCTGCGCGCCGGCGCGACACCCGGACGAGCTGCGCCACCTCATCGCCACGGTCTGGGCGCTCCGCGCCGACCGCGGCGCCGAGGAGCGCGCCGCCACCGCCACGCGCGAGCCATTGATCCCTGTCAGCGCCCTGAAGAAAGACGCCCACCTTGAAATGCACACAAGGGGGGGATAAAGCAGTCGACAATCGGCAGTCGCGCAGTCGACAGTCACAGTCGACAGTCCTAGTCGACAGTCCTAGTCGGCAGTCCTACTTGTTCTCCGTTCTGAACGCGAAATAGATGAGCGTGCCCGGCGCGCTCGAGGTGCAGCACGGCGGCGCCGCCGGGCTTGAGTTCGGCTGCGGCAGCATTGAGCTCGGCGACGGTCTCGACCGTTTTCCCGTTGACCGAATAGATCACATCGCCCGGCTGCAGCCGTCCCTGCTGCGAGTACGGCGCTTGATGCGACACGCTCGCCACGACGACACCTCGCTGACGGCGCAGGTTGGGCAAGAGCTGGCTAATCTGGGGCGTCAGATTGAGGGCCAGGAGCCCCAGAGCACGCACCGGCACCTGCTGGGCGACGAGATCGCGCAGTTGCCCGGCCTCGCCATCGCGCTCGCCGACGGGCACCCGCACGGTCAGCTTCCGCTCGCCGCGTTGCACATCGAGCACGACGGTTTCGTTCGCCCCACGCGAATACAGATTGATGCGGAGTTGACGACCGTTCTCGATCCGCTTGCCGTCGAGCGCAAGCACGAGGTCGCCAGGCTGCAGCCCTGCGCGCGCACGCGGGACCAGTGGGCGCCACATCCGACAGCACGGCGCCGGCGTCGCCGGACACGCCAAGCGCTTCGGCCAGGATCGGCGTGATCGTTTGAGCGCGGACGCCGATGTCGCCGCGGCGCACGCGGCCGGTCTTGCGGATCTGCGCAAACACATTACGAACGATGTTGCTCGGCGCCGCGAAGCCGATGCCTTCGTTGCCGCCCGACTGCGAGTAGATGAGCGTGCTGATGCCGACCAGCCGTCCTTCGGTGTCGACCAGCGCTCCACCGCTGTTGCCTGGGTTGATGGGCGCGTCGGTCTGGATGTAGATCATCGGATCTTCGGGCGTCAACTGGCGGGCGACGGCGCTCACGACGCCCAGGGTGACGGAAGTCTCGAGCCCGAGCGGACTGCCGAACGCCAGCACGATTTGCCCGGGCTTCAACGACTCTGAATCGCCGAACGCCAGCACGGGCAGTCCTCTGTTTTCGACCTTGATGACAGCGATGTCGGTCTCGTGATCGATCGCGACGACCTGCGCGCCGACCATGCGACCGCGGCGCCGCAGGATTGAAGTCCCGGGCGTACCGCCTGTCGCGGCAAGCGCCAGCTCGACCTCGATCCGCGTGGCGCGCTCCACGACGTGGGCGTTGGTCACGATGTAGCCATCGGCATCGACGATGACGCCGGACCCGCCGGTTCGCTCGAGTACGGGCTCGCTCGACGCCTGATCGTCCTCATCAGGCTCTGCGTATCCCGTGACGAAGATCTGCACGACACTCGGGCTGACCCGTTCGGCGAGATCCTGCAGCGACTGCGACAGCTCCGTCAGGCCGCGCGCGGGCGCGGAACGTGTCTGAGCGCCCTGCGCCGCGAGCGTCGCAGGTAGCAGTACCAGGAGCGCCGTCACGAACCGACTCTTGAAAGCCATCCTGAGATTGTAGGGGAATGAAGAAGTTCGGAGATAGCGGAGTTCACCGCGGAGCTACAGCCACTTCAGCTCGCGTCGATAATCTGCGCCCCCTCGGCTCGGATGGCACACGAACCCTGTCGTCGATCGCCCGGTGCGCTCGAGGTAGCCTGCCTCGACTGAAGACATCACGCGCTCGACCGATCCGGCTTCGACCAGGGCGATCGCGCAGCCACCAAATCCAGCACCGGTGAGCCGCGCGCCCGTGCAGCCCGGCTGGACGATCGCCAGATCGACGAGAGCGTCGAGCTCCGGCGACGACACTTCATAGAGGTCCCGCAGGCTGGCGTGCGAGTGCATCATCAGACGACCCGCCCGCTCGAGGTTTCCCGCGGCGAACGCGTCGGCGAGGGCGGCCGGCCGACGATTCTCGGCAATCACGTGCGACGCGCGCTTGACGTCAACGGGATCCAGCGTTCCCGCCACTTCAGCCAGCAACGCGTCGTCGACGTCGCGAAGCGCATGCACCCACGCGTGCCGCGCGTGAAGCGCCGCAACCACACGCTCGCAAGCCGCGCGCCGGTCGTTGTAGGCGCTGGCCGCCAGCTCGCGGCGCACACCGCTGTCGAACACCAGTATTCGGGCGGCCGGGGGAATCGGCACATCGCGACTCTCGAGCGACCGGCAGTCGATCAGGAGGGCGCAACCTTCGCGAGCCGACGCGACGGACAGCTGGTCCATGATGCCGCAGGCCGACGCCCGCAAACTCGTGTTCAGCCTGCTGGCCGAAACGGGCGGCCTGACGGGGATCCCACGGGATATTGGATAAGGTGGCGAGCGCGCGGGCCACGGCCATTTCGAGGGCCGCAGACGACGAAAGCCCTGCGCCGACTGGCACGTCGCCGACAATCGCCAGGTCGGCGCCCCTCAACGCCTGGCCGGTGCCGAGCATCGCCCACGCGACTCCCGCGACGTAGCCGAACCACCCACCGCGGGCGCTCCGTCGCTCGGGCTCGAAGGCCGACCGGCGCTCGAACGCGTCGAGCGCGAGCTCGCGCGTCTCTGTGAACTCCGATGCGTACGCGCGCAGGACACGATCGTTGCGAGGCGCGAAGGCGACCACCACGTGACGATCGATGGCCATCGGCAACACGAAGCCGTCGTTGTAATCGGTATGCTCGCCAACCAGATTGACGCGGCCTGGCGCGACGGCAAGTCGCGGCCGGCGGCCGCCGCCGAATGTCTGCTCGAACTCCTGAAGGGCTCGCTGAAGGAGACGGGGACGGGGCATGGATCGAGGCTCAGGGCTCAAGGCTCAGGGCTCAGGGACAGCGGCAAACAAAAAACGGGGAAAGCCGCGAAGGCCTTCCCCGTTCGATTTCTTTCCTGAGCCCTGAGCCATGAGCCCTGAGCCGCTCGCGCGCTCTACTGCTGCGGCTTGTGCAGCACTTCCTGAACCGGCTCCTTCTTCTTCGAGCCCAGTCCCTTGATCTGGATGACCGGTTCGGCCGGTGCCTCCTTGAGGACGTGCTGACGGTAGAGCGCGGCCATCCGCTCGTTCTCGCCGTCGGCCTTCTTCGCTTCAGCGCGAGCGCGCAGCTTCTCCTCGCGCGCCGTCTTGGCGATGCCCTTCTCGTCGAGGTCCGTCTGCTTGCCGGCGGCGACCGCGACGGGGTCGAGCACCAGGTTGTGCGCCGTCGTCGGCAGGTCGACGTGCTTGCCGCCGGCGACGATGTCGTGGCGGCCGTGCTCCTCGTACCACTTCGTCAGCGTGGCGGTCATGTGCATCTTCTCGATGATGTTCCGCCAGCCGATGCCGGTGTTGTAGGCGCAGAAGGAGATCTCGCCTTCCTGCGTCGCATACGGGATGATGCAGCGCTCGGTGCGCCGGAAGTCGTAGTTGAAGAGGTCCTGGAACCACATCCCGGCGATGAACAGGAAGTTCCAGCGATCGGCGCGGCGCTTGGCGATGTCCTGCGCCGTGCGGTCGCCGGTGACCTTGCCGTAGTTCCTGCCGGTCGCGCCGAACGTCTTGTCGAACTTCTTCATCAGGTCCACGAGCTTGAAGTGCGTCGGGGCCTTGAAGGGGTCGTAGTTCTTCATCAGCGCCAGCGCCATGCCCGTGGCCGACAGGAACCGGCCGCGCGCCGCGTCGTTGACGCGCTTGAGGTCGGTCGCGAGCGCCGCCGCGTCGAGGAACGCCGTGACGGGCACGGCCTCCTTCGTTTCCTTGTCGATCATGACCGCCATGCCGATGCCGCAGTTCGGATGGCAGCCGCACGTCAGGTTGCCCCATTCCGCGGTCGGTCCGTGGACGAGGTCCGCCCAGTCGGTGAAGGTGCTCATGAACGAGATCGGGAACCAGTCGCGGACCGGCTGGCCGATGCCCGTCTGATCCTTCACGTCGTGCGCGAGGTGCGACAGCGTGTAGCGCTGCGCGGCGCGGCGCTCGTCGGTGACGAGCTCGTCGCGGCCGGTGAACGACACCGGCTGGAACGACAGGAAGTTGATCTTCTTCGGGTTGTCGAGCGCGAACTGGACGATGCGGCCGACCTGCTCGTTGTTGACGCCGTTGACGATCGTCGTGACCGGAACGATGTCGACGCCGGCGGCGTGCAGGTTCTCGATTGCGCGCAGCTTGACGTCGAACAGGTTGCCGACGAGGCGATGCGAGTTGGCGGCGTTGCCGATGCCGTCGAACTGGAGATACGCGTAGCGCAGGCCGGCCTCGGCCGCGGCCTTCGCGAACTCAGGGCTCTTGGCGAACTCGATGCCGTTGGTCGCCGCCTGGACGCTGTTGTAGCCGACCTTCTTCGAGTAGCGCACCGCGTCGAGGAAGTGCGGCGACATCGTCGGCTCGCCGCCCGAGAACTGCACCGACATCTGGCGCTTGGGCTTGATCGAGATCGCGTTGTCGAGCAGCGTCTTGATGTCTTCCCAGGACAGCTCGTGGACGAAGCCGACCTGGTTGGCGTCCATGAAGCACGGGTCGCACATCATGTTGCAGCGGTTCGTCAGGTCGATCGTCAGGACCGAGCCGCGACCGTACTTGATGGTGCTGCTGCCGTGGTTGTGCAGCTTCTCGTCGTTGTGGGCGCGGATGTCGCTGCCCGGGAAGACGTCTTCGAGGTGCTTGAAGAACGCCGGGTCGTTCGACATGACGTCTTCGAAGTGGCCGTGCAGCGGGCAATCCTTGACCATCAGGATCTGGCCGTCGCGCTCGATGATGGTGGCCTTGATCTCACCGATCTTTTCGTTGAGCAGAATCTTGTAGTCGCGCTTGCCGTCGAGGATCTCCTGCCTCGCCTCGCGCACGCACACGGGGCACAGCGAGTCGGTCTCGCGCGGCCAGCCGAGCGGCGGCTTCACCTTCTGGTGCGACTTCTGCAGCGGCAGGTCCGACCACTTCGGGGTGAACGTGTTGTTTGGCTTGATGCTGTTGAGCGCATCGAATGCGACCCAGGCGCCCTTGGCGACGTAGGTCAGGCCCTTTTCCACGTATTTGATCGGCTTGTGCATGGCACTCATGCTAACGGTTTTGGTAAGGCAGAACAGCCAATTTCAGGTCAACTGGCAGGGAGCGGGGGCCAACGGGCAGGCCGTGCGCCGGGTTGGCAGCCCGGCGCCGTCACGGACTTCTCAGAATTGCGCTAAGACGCAGAGGCGCGGGCGGTTGCGCTCCGCGCGCCAGCCCCAGGACGGAACCGCCAAAGGAGGCGAAACGCCAGCAGCGTGGCCAGGATCGCAGCGTAGTACACCGGTTCCCCAATCGCGACTTTGACCTTCCAAAGAAAATGCAGGCTGGCAGCCACGGCGCTGACGTAGACCAGCCGATGGAGGATCTGCCACTTCCGCCCGAGCCGCCGGATCCACCCCTTCGTCGACGTCACCGCCAGCGGGATCAGCAGCGTGAAGGCAATCATCCCCATGGTGATGTAGGGACGCTTGACGATGTCGGGGAGGATGAACTCGAAGGCCAGGCCCTGATCGAGGACGACGTAGGTGAGCAGGTGCAGCGTCGCGTAGAAGAACGCGAACAGACCAAACATGCGCCGGTATTGAATGACGCGCTGCCAGCCGGTCAGACGGCGCAGCGGCGTGATCGCCAGCGAGACGAGCAGCCACCGCAGCGCCCAGATCCCCGTGGTCAGCGTAATGTCTTCGATGGGATTGGCGCTGAGCCGCCCCGTCAGCGCCCTGAACACGAGCCACAGGCACGGCGTGAGGGCGGCGACAAAGACGACGGGTTTCGCGAAGCGCATGTCATAGCTCTAGCTTCCAGCTCCAGCTTCAGCCAAAAGCCTTGACCCGACTTGGAGTTTTGACCTGCGAAGCTCTGAGCTGAGAGCTGATGGCTGTTAGCTGAGAGCTGTCAGTAATACTTCTTGAGATCCATCCCTGCGTAGAGCGACGCCACCTGATCGGCGTAGCCGTTGAACATCAGCGTCGGCCGTCGCGAGAGCTCGCCGATCCTCCGCTCGCGTGCCTGCGTCCAACGCGGATGGTCGACCTCCGGATTGACGTTCGAGTAGAAGCCGTATTCACTCGGGTTGGCTTCGCTCCACGCCGACGTCGGCATCTTGTCGACGAAGCGGATGCGGACGATTGACTTGATGCTCTTGAAGCCGTACTTCCACGGCACGACCAGCCGGAGGGGCGCGCCATTCTGGTTCATCAGCGACTTGCCGTAGAGACCGACGGCCATGATGGTCAGCGGGTGCATCGCCTCGTCCATGCGCAGGCCTTCGACGTAGGGCCAGTGCAAGCTGGCCTCGTGCTGTCCCGGCATCTCTGACGGTCGCAGGAGCGTCGTGAACTCGACGAATGTGGCCTTGGCAGTGGGTTCTGCGCGTTTGAGGATGCTACTGAGGGGAATGCCGACCCACGGAATGACCATGGACCAGGCCTCCACGCACCGCAGGCGGTAGACCCGTTCTTCGAGTTCGAAGGGCTTGATCAAATCCTCGAGGAGGTACTCGGCGGGCTTGGCGCAGTGCCCGTCCATCTTTACCTTCCACGGACTCGTCTTCAGCCGTCCGGCGTAGCGCGCCGGGTCGTCTTTCCCCGTACCAAACTCGAAGAAGTTGTTGTAGCTCGTGATATCCGCGAAGCTGTTCTTTTTTTCGTCGGTGGTGACGACGTTTGGCTTGATGCCAGAGAGCTCGGTCTGCAGGGCGCCCACCGACGCCTGCCGCGAGCGTGCCGTTCCCGCAAGCGGTGACGATCGGACTTGCTGCAGCTATTGCCGCTCCGCTGGCCAGCCGGATGAAGTCGCGCCGGCGCAAGTAGAGCTGCTCGTCGGTGATCTCGGACGATCGGACGCCGGGCCCCTGCCTGATAAGCATCACTGGTCCTTCCATCGAGGCGGGTCACCCCCGCCAACTCGAGCCATAGTACCCCCAGCTTCCCTAACTCCGTAAACACCTCAGGTGCCGCCTGGCTTCCCGGGCGCCCGGCTGCCCGTGAAATACAATTCCTCGGATGAGCGACGGTTCCACGCCTCCCCGCTCGGATTCGACCATCGACCCACGCTGGTCGACACTGCTGTCGCTGACGGCCCACGAGTTTCGATCGCCTCTCACCGTCGTTGCCGGCTATGTCCGGATGCTGTTGAAGGAGAGCGCGGGTCCGCTGAGCGACCAGCAGCGCCGGCTCCTCGACGAAGCCGAGAAGTCCTGCGCGCGACTCTCGGCTCTCCTCGCCGAAGTCAGCGAGCTCTCACAACTCGAGGCTGGCGCGGCCCGGTTCAACTCCCTCGCGGTCAACCTGGAGTCGGTCCTGTCCGAGGCGATCGCGGCGCTGCCGGATTTGAAGGATCGCAACGTCACGATCGATGTCACCGTTCGGAGTGACCTGGCCGTCAAGGGCGATGCGGTGAGGCTGAGAACAGCTCTGACGTCGCTCCTCCATGCCCTCCGCCGCGAAGCCGTCTCGAGCGATCAGCTGGCCGTTCGGGTGGATGCCCGAAATCACGACGGCCGGACCGCTCTCCGCATCTCCATCGCCGAGCCCAATCGGATTGAGGCCGTCGCGCAGCTGGAACCGTCGGACTTGTCGACCTTTGACGAGTGGCGTGGCGGAAACGGGCTCAGCCTCCCCAACGCCCGTCGCATCATCGAAGCGCATGGCGGCCGTCTGTGGGCCCCGAACGACAACGGCAAAGCCGCCGCGATCGTGATGCTCCCGGCCGTCAGCGATCCCGACCACTAGTGTTCAGCTTACATTCACGGCCTACACACTGTGTCTTGAATCACGGCAGAACCGCCAACGCCCCGATTCAGAGTCGCGCACGTCAAGACCTTAAGATTTCTGCGCTTTTGGCCGCCTGATCGCCTCAACACAGATGAGGTACGCGTCTTGAATTGGGCCGATGGCAATCATGCCACTCGCTATTACCGATGAACGACCGCTCGGCGCACTGACCGGCTCGCGCGGCAGCGCCACAGACAGAGCCATGACCAAGCCCTACATCGCGATCGTGGACGATGACGCCGCGTTCGCGTCCTACTTGCAGACGTTTCTGTCGCTGCGGGGCTACGACGCCAGGTGCTACGGCCGCGGCGACGAGCTGCTCGCGGCGATGAAGCAAAGCGATGTGCCCGACGCGGTGCTCCTCGACGTGATGATGCCCGGTCTCGACGGCATGGCCACTTTACGCGCCCTCAAGTCCTCGCGCCCCGAAGCGCAGGTGATCATGCTCTCGGGTCGCAATCAGCCGTCGGTTATCGTCGAGGCTGTTCAGGCCGGGGCGACCGACTACGTGGTCAAGCCGGATGACCCCGAGGGTCTCGGAGAGATCGAGCTCGACGTCGCCATCAAGAACGCCATCGAGAAGACCAGGCTGGTCTCCGAGTTGAGCGAGCTGCGCCAGCAGCTCACCGACAACGAGGATCAAGCGGTGTGGGGTAACAGCGACGGGATGCGCCGCATTACCACCGTCATCGAGCAGGTCGGCGACAGCGACGTGGCGGTGCTCATCCGCGGCGAAAGCGGCGTCGGCAAAGAGCTCGTTTCGAGAGCGATCCATCAACAGTCGACGCGCCGGCAGCGGCCGTTCGTCAAGGTCAATTGCGCTGCCCTGCCGGCCGAGCTGCTCGAGAGCGAGCTCTTCGGGCACGAGAAAGGCGCCTTCACGGGAGCGGCCGCGACGCGCATCGGCAAGTTCGAGCAGGCCGACGGCGGCACGCTGATGCTCGACGAAATCGGCGAGCTGACACCGGCGCTCCAGGCCAAGCTGCTGCACGTGCTGCAGGACGCGGAGTTCACCAAACTCGGCGGCAACAAACGCGTGCAGGTCGATGTCCGCGTCGTCGCGGCGACCAACCGCGATCTCGAGAAGATGCTGACCAGCGGAACCTTCCGCGAGGATCTCTACTATCGCCTGCGGGTCATCGAGCTTGTGGTTCCGCCGCTTCGCGAGCGCCGCGACGAGATTCCGACGCTGACGGAGTCTTTCATCGCGCGGTACTCGCGCAAATACAAGCGCCCGTCGCCGCGCCTCAGCCCCAAGCTGCGGCAGCTCTTCCACGAGTACGACTGGCCAGGGAACATCCGCGAGCTCGAAAACACCATCAAGCGCCTCGTCATCCTGCAGGACGAGCAGATCGCCTTCGCGGAAATCGAACGCAGCTCGCGACGGGTCGCCGCCGGACCCGCGCCGGCCGCGACCGAGCCGGCACCAGTCGCAGCCTCGGTGGACACGCCCACGGCCCTCGAGCTCTGGCGGCCCGCGTAGCGAGTCGATCTCAGACGCGGCCGAGACCGATGCGGAGGAACTCGAGGCGCCGGAACCTGAAAACGGCAATGGCGGGTCGCTCGCCGCCGTCGCGAGGGCCGCCTCGATGAAGGCCGAGCGGGCGCTCATCGAGAAAACGCTGAACCAGGTGCACTGGAATCGCCGCAAGGCCTCTCAGATACTGGGAGTTAGCTACAAAACTCTCCTGAACAAGATCAAGGAGTGCTCGATCACCAGGGACTGATGCGCTAGGTCATTCCGGCGCCGTCGGCTATTCTGGTAAGTGGCGCCGGGGCCCATCAGTGGGCTTCGGCGAGGATCTCACCAGGAGTCACGTCGCATGTCAGCACTCGCCGCTGCCCTTCTCGAAAAGATCAAGACCCGTCGCGCGCGAACCGGCGTCGTCGGATTGGGATACGTCGGACTGCCGCTCGCCGTCGAGCTCGCCAAGGCCGGGTTCCACGCCACGGGTATCGATCTCGACGACCGGAAGATCCGGGCCGTCAACGAGGGCCGCTCGTACATCCCCGACGTCTCAACCGCCGACGTCAAGAGCCTCAAAGAAGCCGGCAAGCTCGACGCGACCACGGATTTTGCCGTCGTCAAGGAACTCGACACCATCAACATCTGCGTGCCGACGCCGTTGCGCAAGACGAAGGACCCGGACATGTCCTACATCGTCTCGGCCGTGGAGTCGATCGCAAGCCACCTGCACCCCGGCATCCTGGTGTCCCTCGAGTCGACGACCTACCCGGGCACGACGGAGGAAGTGGTCCAGCCGCTGCTCGAAGCCACCGGGCTCAAGGCCGGGCGGGATTTCTTCCTGGCGTTCTCTCCCGAGCGCGTCGATCCAGGCAACCCGACGTTCCAGACGCACAACGTGCCAAAAGTCGTGGGCGGCCTGACCGCCGAGTGCGTGCAGCTGGCGAGCGCGTTGTACGGCTCGGCGATTACGACGATCGTGCCGGTGAGCTCGACGCGGGTCGCCGAGATGGTCAAGCTGCTCGAGAACACGTTCCGCGCCGTGAACATCGGACTGGTGAACGAACTGGCGCTGATGTGCGACCGCATGGCAATCGACGTGTGGGAGGTCGTGGACGCCGCCAAGACGAAGCCGTTCGGCTTCATGGCTTTCTATCCGGGGCCCGGCCTGGGCGGACACTGCATCCCGATCGACCCGTTCTACCTGTCGTGGAAAGCCAAGCAGAGCGGATTCGACCCGCGGTTCATCGAGCTCGCCGGCCACATCAACGGCGGCATGCCGCACTACGTTGTCGACAAGATTGCCGAGGCGCTCAACACGAAGCGCAAGGCGATCAACGGATCCAAGGTCCTGATTGCCGGCGTCGCCTACAAGCGGGACATCGACGACATGCGCGAGTCGCCCGCGCTCGATGTCATGGGCCTGCTCCACGCGCGCGGAGCGCAGGTCTCGTATATCGATCCGCACGTGCCCGAGGTCCACGGCCGCGAGTGGTCCGGGCGATTCGACATCAAGGCGGTGAACGTCGGCCGCGGTTCATTCGGTCAGTACCGACTGCGTGGTCGTGATCACCGATCACAAGTCGTTCGACTACGACGCGATGGTTGCCGAGTCGGACGTGGTCGTCGATACCAGGAACGCCATCAAGACACCAGCCAAGAACGTCTTCAAGCTGGGCGCGCCCCGACCCGAGGGCGAAACAGTCGCAACCGCCTGACCCCAATTCACGATTCACGGCCTGACCCCAGGAACCGGGCGGTTTCGGTCCAGATGGCGTCGAGGCTGGCGTGGAGCCGGTGATCGTCGTCAAAGAGGTGGAGCGTGCCTTGGGGCTGGGCTGTCGTCCAGCGCTCCACGGTTAGCGGATCGACGGCAGTGTCACGGCGTCCCTGGAACACCAGGACAGGCACGTCGAGCCTGATGCTCAGCGGCTGGTAGTTCTGGGCGTCAGCAAAGAGCTCGTAGTGGACGGGAAGCACCCGGCCGTAGCCTGAGTGGAACACGTCGAGCCGATCGGTTGCGCGCCAGGCGTCGAGGCTGCGGTCGCCCAGATCGTGGACGCGCTCGGCGCTGAAGTCGAGCGCCGGGGCAAGCAGCACGACGCGGTCAACGCGGTGGCGAGCCGCGGTCTCCACCGCCGCAAAGCCACCGAGGCTCGAGCCGATCAGCACGACTGGCCCGGGCGGCAGCTGAGCAATCGCGTCGCGCACCTGGCCGAGCATCCGGCTGATGGTCAGCGTGGAAAAATCGGGCGCGTTGAGGTCGGGGGTCTGCACGTCTACGCCCAGCCGCCACGAGCTTCGACCGGAAGAACGCCGCCTTGGAGGATTGCGGGGACGAGGCGAAACCGTGCAGATAGAGCGCGCGCATCAGAGCATGACCGTACAACCGGGCCGGCACCGGCACGGAATCGACCCGACGCCATCTGTGCAGTAGTCGTAGGTCAGTTCTTCGCCGCGACGAATGTTCCGCGCTGCGCGAATCCAGATCGTGTCGCCGATGACCTGCGAGTAGCAGTTCGGGTGGCACGAGTGGTTGATGAAACGGGCGACGTTGCCGCCAACCGCTGCGTCGCGCGCATAGAGCCGGTTCAACTTGAAGCACCAGATGTGACCGGCGCGCAGATATCGATCCTCGCGCTTCAGGCTCTCGCGGTTGGAAATCTTCTCGCCGGCGTAGTCGATGATGCGTGTGTTCTTGGTGATCGGCCGGGTCGCAAAGACTCCCCAACCCTGGATCGCTGAACGGCGCTTCTCAATCATCTGCAGTGCTCATTACAACACGATCTTATTCATCGCTTCAGCATTCCGTTCAGTCATTCAGCACTCAGCATTCAGCATTTCTTGATATAGTTTGCTCATATGGAAGGCATCATCACCGCGTGGGGACGGATCCTCGCAGGCCACAAGCCCTCGTTGTCGATCGAGATCACTCGCGAGTGTCCGTTGCGGTGTCCTGGCTGCTACGCCTACGGTGACGAGCACCTCGGCGGTGGCGTGACGCTCAGGCAAGTCAGCGACTACAAGGGCGACGAACTCGTCGAGAACTTCTTCAAGCTCGTCGACGAGCACAAGCCGCTGCACCTCTCGATCGTTGGCGGCGAGCCGCTGGTGCGTTTCCGCGAGCTGAACACGATCCTGCCGCGCCTCGCCGAACGCGGCATCTATGCGCAGCTGGTCACGAGCGCGGTCCGGCCGATCCCCGCGGAGTGGGCGACACTGCGCCGCCTGCAGCTGGTCGTGTCGATCGACGGGCTGCAGCCCGAGCATGACGTGCGCCGGACGCCAGCCACCTACGATCGCATCCTCAAGCACATCGTCGGCCACCAGATCACGGTCCACTGCACCGTGACGCGACAGCAGGTCCAGCGCGATGGCTACCTCGAGGAGTTCATCCGCTTCTGGTCTGCGAACGAGAACGTGCGCACCATCTGGGTCAGCCTCTACACGCCGCAGATCGGCGAGGTGTCAGACGAACAGCTTCGACCCGAAGATCGCGCGCGCGTCGTCGCCGACCTGATGCACTTGCGGCAGGTCTTTCCCAAGCTGCAGATGCCTGAAGGACTGATCAAGGTCTACGCGGATCCGCCCGCCAACCCTGACGAATGCGTGTTCGCGCTGACGACCACCTGCGTCTCGGCGGACTTCAAGCGGCCAATCTCGCCCTGCCAGTTCGGCGGCAACCCCGATTGCGCCAACTGCGGCTGTATCGCCTCGGCCGGTCTCGGCGCGATTGCCCGGCATCGCCTGCCCGGTGGCTTGCGCGTCGGCGCGATCTTCGAAAACTCTCTGCGTCTGGGCCGCAAGGTTCAGCAGTTGCGGGCGCGGGCTTCGTAGGCGGTCCGATCGACACTTCATCGATCACCATGGCGACTCCCGCATCGTTCGACATCACGTCCGGCGTCGATCTCCAGGAAGTCGACAATGCCGTCAACCAGGCGCGGAAGGAAGTCGCGCAGCGGTACGATTTCAAGGGGTCGCGCGCGGCGATCGAGCTCAATCGTACCGACAACACGATCGTGCTGACCGCCGACGACGACTTCAAGATGACCGCGCTCTGGGAAATCCTGCAGGGGCGGCTGGTGCGGCGCGGCGTGCCGACGAAAAATCTCACGCCTGGCGAGATCGAGCGGGCGGCCAACGACACCGTCCGGCGGGTGGTCACGTTGCAGCAGGGCATCCCGAGCGACGCCGCGCGCGAAATCGTCAAGTTCCTCAAGGACCGCAAGCTCAAGAAAGTGCAGGCCGCCATTCAGGCCGACCAGGTCCGGGTCTCGTCGGCATCAAAAGATGATCTGCAGGAGGCGATCCGCGTCCTGCGCGAGCACGACTTCGGCGTCGCGCTCCAGTTCGGCAACTACCGCGGCTGAGCCGCGGCCAACACCGACGGCGCGTCGCCGGCCGCGTCGTCCGAGGGAACTGTGGCTCGACTGCAACGTCTCACCTGGCGCGCAGGCCTGACCGGCGCGCTGGCGGCGATCGCGCTGGCCAGTGCTGGCTCACCGCCACCTGCCCTCCGAGCTGCGCCGGCCTCGGTTGCCCAGACCGACAAGCAACGGGTCAATCCCAATGCCAAGGCCATCGCGGACTTTCAGGAAGAGGTCGCCGAGTACATCGAGCTGCACCGCAAACTCGACAGCACCCTGCCGGCGCTGTCGAAGGACGCCTCGGCGGAAGAGATCGATCAGCATCAGCGAGCGCTCGGCCGGCTGATTCAACAGGCGCGGAAAAACGAAAAGGCCGGTGACATTTTTGAACGGGACGTCCGCCCGGTTCTGCGCCGACTGTTGTACGGTCTCTTCACCGGCCCCGACGGGCAGAAGCTCCGCATGGCCGTCATGGAGGAAAACCCCGGCGAGGTCGTGAAGCTCGTCGTCAATGGCCGCTACCCGGACACCATCCCGCTTTCCAGCGTGCCGCCGCAAATCCTCCAGGCGCTGCCACCGCTACCCCACGAGCTCGAATACCGCTTCATCGAGACGTCGCTCATCCTCCTCGACGTTCGTGCCCACATCATCGTCGACTATCTAACGGGTGCCGTGCCCCGCTAGCTGCGGATTCCTGGACTATGGTTCTTCGCCGGTCTCTCGCCGTCGGCTTCGCCCTCGCCGCCCTCCTCTGCGCGACTGCTTCCCTCAGCCCGGTCACGGGCGGCGTCGCGATCATGGACGCGCAGGCGGCGCAGGGCCGGTCAATCGTCCCGCTCCCAAACCGCGAGGGGTCGCTCAAGTTCGCCGTCCTCGGCGACTTTGGCGACGGCAGCAGCGCTCAGATGCAGGTCGCCCAGCAGATGGTCAAGCTGCGCAGCACGTTCCCGTTCGAGCTCGTCATTACCGTTGGAGACAATATCTACGGTGGCGAGCGGCCGCAGGACCTGAAGCGCAAGTTCGAAGTGCCCTACGGACCTCTGATGGAGAGCGGCGTGAAGTTCTACGCCTCGCTCGGCAACCACGACGACCGCGGACAAGCGCGCTACGCGCCGTTCAACATGGAGGGCCGCACGTTCTACACGTTCAAGGCGCCGAAGCAGGACGTGCGATTTTATGCGCTCGAGACCGACTATCTCGGACCGCCGCAGGTCGCGTGGCTGCAGAAGGAGTTGGCGAGCGCCGGTGAGGACTGGAAAATCCCCTACTTCCACCACCCGCTCTACTCCTCCGGCGAGCGGCACGGATCGCATCCCGACCTGGCAGCCGTGCTCGAACCGCTGTTCCTCAAAGCCGGGGTCAGCGTCGTGTTTGCCGGGCCACGATCATTTCTACGAGCGGACGAAGCCGCAGAAGGGCATCGTCTACTTCGTCGACCGGATCGGGCGGAAAGCTTCGCAAGAACGGCATCGACAAGAGCAGCGCTCTGACGGCCGTTGGTTTCGACACGGACCAGGCGTTTCTCGCCGCGGAGATCGACGGCGACCAGCTCTACTTCAACGCCATCTCACGCACCGGCACGATCATCGACTCCGGAGTCATTGAGCGGCGGAAGCAGGAGTAGTCGCGCTTGCGACCGCGGGCTCGGCCTCGTCGCGGCCACCGCTCTCACTCCAGTCGGCCTCGAAGACAGACTGAATCTTCTTGGCCGTTCGGGAATCATTGACGATGAGGCCGACTTCCCGCCGGCCGTCCAGCTCCAGCTTGCGAAGGCTCTGGCTTCCGATAAACGCGGTCGTCCCGTCGCGGACGATCGCGCGAACGTGAAGGCGCAGGCCCGCGAGCTTGCGTGTTTCGGCGCCGGTGAGCCCCTTCTCCACCTTGCCGATGATCTTGATCTCCACGCCGGCCTTCTGACGCTCCTCGAGCGCGCGGATCATCATCCGATCCGAGATCTTGACGTTGTAGATGAGCAGCTGCTTTTTCGCCCGGCTCAGATAATTCGTCAGCAGCTCTCGCGAGCTCTCCGGGCTGACGACAAACCGATCGTGACCAGGTTTGTATGGCTGACGCGTGCAGTCTGCGGTGAAGAGCGCCGCGGCCTCTTTGACCAGGCGCTTGTCGCGACTGACGACGCCGAAGCTCCGGGTTCGCTCGATATCGAGCCGCGTGAAGTTGAAGCCGAGCACGAACAGCGTGTCGTCGGCGATCATCATCTTGCTGTGATAGCGCGTCAGATCGTCGGCGGTTCTGCGCGACGATCACGCCCGCGGCGAGCAGCCGCATCTCGAGCTTGCGAAGGTTCTTCTCGCCGCCTCGGTTGGTATGCGCGATCAGGGCGCGGACCGCCACGCCTCTCGAGACCGCCGCGGCGAGCGCCTTCTCGAGCTCGGGACGGTCGAAGCGGAAGATCACGATGTCAATCGATCGCTTCGCGTTCTTGACGGCCTGAACGAGCGGTCTGAGGCCCTCGTCGGGCTGAATAATGAGTTTCACAGTTGGTTACTTCGACTTGTTCTTTTTTTCCGACCAGTCGACCGCGGCATGTCCTTCCGGGTCGAGCCTCAGGATCGCGTCGGTCACGCGATCCCGTTCGAGGTCCAGCGGCACCGCCACCTCGTAGCAGAGCTCGGCGTCGGCCGAGGCGCGAAGGTCGTAGGGCAACTTGAAACGGCGCAGGATCGCCTCGATTTTCGGCCGACGCTCGTCGGTCTGATCGCCTGCCTTGATCGTCAGATCGAATTTCTTCACGCCCTTCTCGAACGATTCGATGATGCCGAGCGCGACCATCAGGAAGGCCGTCGAAAACACCGCCAGCGCATACAAACCGACGCCTGACGCCAGCCCGACGGCGAGCGCACAGAGCATCACCACAGCGTCCTTCGGATCGTCGATCTTCGACCGGTAGCGGATCAGATTCGCCGCGCCGACGATGCCAAACGCGCGCGCAAGACTGGCGCCGACAACCAGCATGATGATCGCGCCGACGACGGCCAGGATGATCTGCGTCTGGACGACCGCTGGCATCCGCGGCGGTGTGCCCTTCCGTTTCGGCCGGAGCGCCAGCGCGGTGCCAAGCACCGCCGCCAGCGGCAGGCGAACGAGCGCGTCGCCGATGTCGCCAAGCGCCGCAATGTCCTGGAAGGGAGTCATCGGTCCCTTACCCTTTGAGCGCCATGCCTTCGGCGATCTTCTGCTTGAGGCGGCGAATGAAGCGCTCGGCGTCGACCGGAGGATAACCGCCGGCGCGGAACGCGTCGCGCCATTGCGCGTCACGAATACGCTGCAGGCGCCCGCAGATCCAGCGCACGTCCGCCGGCGTAATGTCCTCGAACAGCACATCGTGCCGCCCGCGCCAATCAAACGTCACACGGCCGTTGACGACACCCTTGATGAACGGCGTCTGCTCGAAGATGTCGACGTCGCCGCGGGGAGCGTCGATGACGCCGGTGCGTCCGAACGTATGTCCCAGATCGCGGGCGACGTACCAAATCCGCGCCCCCTCGAGCGGTTTGCTGAGCGCGTACTTCGCGTTGTTGTCGTCCTTGAGATCCGAGTTCCCGAGCATCGCCTGCAGGACGATCAAGCCTTTGAGCTCGCGGGTGCCGACGAATGGATTCTGGTAATACGACCAGGCGCCGGTGTCTTCGAGGCCGCCGCCGAGTGGCGGAGTCTTTTCGCGGAATCGTGCCGGCAACTGCGGATTGGGCTTCGTCGCTTTCTCGGCGTGCCATTTCTGCACGTAGTAGATCGGCGGCTGGTGGTAGCCGACTGCCCAGTGAATTCGTGACGCCACGACTTCGGTCGACGCCTCGGGCGGAAACTTGGCGCTCCATTCACGGCCGGTCGGGTCCTCTGAGCGTGTAGCCCTCGCTGAAGCCAGTGCGCTTGATCTCGATGACCGTGTAAGTCGCCGCCGGGTCGGGTGCGAGCGGTTTCCCGCCAACGCCCCAAAAAAGGTCGCGTCCAGCCGGGGCGTCGATCCAGAGCTGCGCGAGATCGGCAGCCGTCGGCGGGCCGGGAAGCGTGGACTTGACCGGCGGGTGGCACGCGCCCGTCAGAAACGCGCCGAGCACGGCGCCCGCTGCGACGAGCGTGGGCCATGACCTCGCGTCGCGGGCTCGGGTGCGCGCCGTTGGCGCGATCGTCAAGATGGTTCAGCGGTCGCGTGTGGAGTTCATTGCACACTCGCACGGCTCAGCCTCCAATTCGTGCCTCTAAACTGCTGGGGCACGGTCTCGCGAGTGAACCGTGCAAGTGGCACGCCAGAAGCTCGACTGGAGAGAGCTGAGTTTGCCAGATCGTCGATGACGGCCACGAGTGACGGTTGAGCTTCTGAACGGACCAGCGTCTAGAGCCACGGATCACACAGACAACACGGATCCGGTTTAGAGAGCCACACGGATCGGTTTAGAGCTTCTAGTGATAGTCGTGCGATTGGGGATCAGGTCCATTCGTGGCCAACGCGTAGAACCGTTCTGCCTTCACCGACGTCACGCCATCCTGAATCTGCAGCGTGCCTTCGACAAGCAGATACGGCGCACGGATGACGGTCGTCCGTTCGTCCGTGAAAAGGTCTGGGCGCACGATGATGTTGGCAATACCGGTCTCATCCTCGAGGGTCAGAAACACGAATCCTTTTGCGGTGCCGGGCCGCTGCCGCGTGATGACAGCGCCAGCCACCCGCACCCGGCGGCCCGATCGGCCTCCGGCCAGATCACTTGCGCGCTGCACGCCGCGGAGCGCGAGCTCACGGCGGCAGAGCGCCATGGGATGCGGACCAATCGTCAGGCTCGTACCGTCGTAATCCGCCCGGACGCGTTCGGCCGGAGTCATCGACCGCAAGACCGGCGCCGATGATTCGTCATCGTCTTCGACGTCGTGCCCGTCGAGCCCGTCAAGCGATTGAAGAGCTCTCCCGCGGGGCGAATCGCCCGTTCAATCTGCCAGAGCGCGCTGCGACGGTCGTGACCGAACGCATTGAGCGCGCCAATCTCAGCCAGCGTCGCCATCTCGTCGCGGCGAAGACCGGTTCGAGAGATGAGATCGTCGAGCGCCTGCGGCCAGCGCCGAGGGCGAGTCTTCGAGTCCCGAGGCGCGCGCGAGTGGGGGTGGGCCGCCTCCGCCAAGGCTCCGGCGAGCTGCGCCGAAGCTTCGCGAAGGCGAGGCCCCACGAGCTCTGAATAATGCTGACTCTCTGCTGCTGGCAACCCGTGATTCCGACTGTGCTCTCCCCACTCATGCGCGCACACATTGCAGAATAGCGTCGAGTTCGGTGTCGGTTCGATCATCGAATCGATCGTCGTTGCCGCACTTGGGGCAACGTGGTGATTCAGGCGTTTGTCCGCATTTCTCAATGCTCGCGGGGCCTCGCCTTCGCGAAGCTTCGGCGCAGCTCGCCGGAGCGCTTGGCGAGGCGGCCCAACGCTCCGCGTCGTCGACTCGTGCCGCCATCGCGGCCGATGCTCATCTGCTCTCCAACCTTCAGCGATCCGCTTTCCTACCTCCGCTCGCAAACCGTTCACATACATCAGGCCCAGCCTCACCCGTCCGTCGGGATCGACGCGACATTCCCAATCCGATTCCTGCACATCGATGGACGCGAAGCGGACGCCGCGCCGCTGGGCATCCTTGACGAGCGTCGCCGGATGGTAAAACCCCATCGGCTGATTGTTGAGCAGCGCCGTATAGAACGCCGCGGGGTAATGCGCCTTGAGAAACGCGCTGGCATACACGAGCAGCGCAAAGCTCGCGGCGTGAGATTCGGGAAATCCGTAGAGCGCAAACGACGTAATCGAGCGAATGATGGCCTCAGCCGCTTCCCCGACGATGCCCTCTCGCGCCATGCCGCTGCGCAGCCGGCCCTCGAGCTGCTGCATGCGCTTTTCGGATCGCTTGAATCCCATCGCGCGGCGGAGCTCTTCGGCCTCGCCACCGGAGAAGCCAGCCGCCACCATCGCCATGCGCAGCAGCTGTTCCTGAAAGAGCGGCACGCCCAGCGTCCGGGCAAGGATCGGTTCCAGCGCCGGATGCGGGTAGACGACGTCCTCCGTGCCTTGCCGCCGCTTCAAGTAGGGATGCACCATCTGCCCGACGATCGGCCCCGGCCGGATAATCGCCACTTCGACCACGATGTCGTAGAAGCACTTCGGCCGCAACCGCGGCAACGTGGCCATCTGGGCACGCGACTCGACCTGGAAGATCCCAATCGTGTCGGCTTCCTGCAGCATCGTGTAGACCGCCGGGTCATCAGGGGGAAGGTGGGCAAGGTCGACGATCGGGGATCGGGGATCGGGGCTCGGGGCTCGGGGTTCGGAACTCGCGCGCTTGCGGCTCGCAGCTCGCGGCTGGCGGCTGGACTTCCGAATCCCGAGCCCCGAGCCCCGAGCCCCGAGTCCCATTCACCATCGTGAGGGCATCCTGCAGTACCGCCATCATCCCTAATCCGAGCAGATCCACTTTGACGAGCCCCATGTCGGCGCAATCGTCCTTGTCCCATTGGATGACGACGCGATCGGGCATGCTTGCGTTCTCGAGCGGCACGACCGCATCGAGCCGGTCCTGGCAGATGACCATGCCGCCGGAATGCTGACCGAGATGTCGCGGCAGATCCTGAATGCGCATCCAGAGTTCGGCAAAATGCTGCACGTGCGGCTGCTCGCCGTCGAGGCCGGCGTCCCGCAAGTTGCGCTCGAGTGTCTCCCGCGGATCGACCCATTCGAAGCGGTTCATGATCTTCGCCAACCGATCGATCTCGACCGCGTCGATCGACAGGGCTTTCCCGACTTCGCGGGCGGCGCTCCGGCCACGATACGTAATCACGTTGGCGGTCATCGCCGCGCCATGCTTTCCGTATTTCTGGTAGACGTGCTGGATCACGCGCTCGCGGCGATCGCCGCTCGGCAGGTCGAGGTCGATATCGGGCCACTCGCCGCGCTCCTCCGACAGAAACCGTTCGAACAGCAGGTCCATGCCGACCGGATCCACCGCCGTGATGCCAAGGCTGTAGCAGACGGCGCTGTTGGCGGCCGAGCCGCGGCCTTGCACGAGGATGTCCTCCTGCCGGCAGAAATTGACAATGTCCCAGACAATCAGGAAATAACCAGCCAGATCGAGTTTCTCGATCAGGTTCAGCTCGCGCGAGACCTGGGCGCGGGCGCGATCGTGGTAGGGCCGGTAGCGCTCGCGGGCGCCAGCCTGCGCGATCTTTCGCAGAAACGACGCCATCGTTTCGCCAGGCGGCACCGGATATTGCGGAAAGCGGTAGCCAAGATCCGCCATCGTGAACTCGAGCCGATCCGCCAGCTCGCGAGTGCCGGCGATCGCCTCCGGCAGATCGCTGAACAGACGCGCCATCGCCTCGGCCGGCTTCAGATACCGTTCCGCGTTTGCACTCAGGCGTCGTCCGGCGTGCTCGAGCGTTGTCTTGTGGCGGATGCACGTGAGCACGTCATAGAGCGGCCGATCGGGCACATCGGCGAACCGCACGCCATTGGTCGCGATGACCGGCAGGTGAAACGCCGAGGCGAGATCGCGAAGCGTATGATTATCGGCCTCTTCATCGCGCAGCAGGTGCCGTTGCAGCTCGATGCAGACATTCTGACGGCCGAACGTCCCGACCAGACGATCGATCAATCCCCCGATGCCGAAGCGCGGCCCGTTGATGACACCGCGGCCCGCCAGCACGACGAGTCCACCCACCGCGCCGTCGAGATCGTCGAGGGTCAGCGCCCCCTCGCCTTTGGGCGCCGACAGCTTCAGGCGCGTCACGAGCCGGCACAGATTCTGATATCCCTCGCGTGATGCGACCAGGACTGGCAGACGGAGGAGGCGGGGGTCGGGGCTCGGGGCCCGGGACTCGATGCTGTTCTTGCTTCGTTTCACGACATCCGCCCCTGAGCTCGAACTCCGAGCCCCGAGCCCCGAACCCCGAGCCCCGATAGCCACCGTCAACTCGGCGCCGACGATGGCTTTCAACCCGGCGCGCCGGGCGGCCTGATGAAATCGCGGAATCCCGTAGACCCCATCGCGATCGAGCAAGGCCAGGGCCGGAGCGCCAAGCGAGGCGGCGCGCTCGATGAGCCGTTCCGGCAGCGACGCGCCGTCGAGAAAAGAAAATGCCGAAGATGCGTGGAGTTCGATGTACACCGACGCGTCGCCTTATCTCTAAATTGGGTCTACAAATTGGTCGTGAATGGTTCGAGCAGCTTCGGAGGAAACGGAGGCCACGGGGTTCACCACGGAGGCACGGAGCCGAAACGAGTGGGAGACGCACGGAGAGAATGCGCTTGCTCGACGGAATTGCAGCTGGGTGCACCGCGCGTTGCGCGGTGGGATTGCGAGAGGTCGGCGGATCTCAAGCACCATGTGGATCGTGCGCGTGCTTGTGATCCGTCGACCTCTCGCATCTCACCGGCCACAGGCCGGCGTGCGCCCAGCATCGAAATCCTCTCCGTGCGTCTCCCACTGGTTCCAGCTCCGTTTCTCCGTAGTGAATTCCGTTATCTCTGGCACTGCTCCCAAACGCGTCCGCGGACGCGAGACATCGCAGCGCCGCCCTCAATCAACCACCCCGTCGAGAAACCATTGCTCGGTGTCCCGTGCCTGAAACAACCGGCATACCGAGCCATCGCCGAGAGCGACATCCCATTCGTCGCGATGCCACGGACGGATGGCCTCACCGGGCAACCCCCGCCGGGCTTCTCCCCACGCTTTCCACCACGAGCCCGACGATCGCCAGGGCCCCGCGCATAGCTCGACGCGACCGCCGGGCATCCCTCGACGATCGATGAAGACATGCCTGGGACGCCCACGTTCCACCAGCACTCGAATAGCGATCGGCGGGCGGAATCGTCGCAGCACGCCATTCTCGAGTGCATCATTCCGCCTGAAGGCGGAAGCGGCGGGGTCATCGGGGCGGGAGACGGGGTTATCTGGGCGGACTCGTTCATCCGGCGCGAACCGGCGCATCTCGAACGCATCGGGGCGATGGGAATCGAGAAGAACCGGCTGGCCCACTCGCGACTCTCCAGCCAGGGCGCCAAGCCTGGCGATGAGCGTCGCGAGCGTTTCGTCTGACGGCCGCGCGCGCTCGAGCAGCGAATACTGGAGCACGCGGCCCGGCGCCGGATCGACTTCGATCGTGATGATGTCGATCGCCGCCTGGGGCGGGTGCGATTCGAGGTCGAGCACCAGGAGGGTGCGCAGGACTTTCGGATCGCGCATCGCGGCCGGCAGTTGCAGCACTCGCGTGTGCTCGGTGCGATCGACCAGCCGCAAGTGGAGGTGGAGGGCAGCCGCGCCCCGATCGGCACGCTCGAGCGCCGCAGACAACGGGTCGAGCAGCCGCGCCAGCACGAATGCCAGCGGCTCCAGGCCGTCGATCGGCCATTCGAGCTCGACTCGCTCGAGAAAGCGCGGCACATCGGGATCGGGCACGAGCGGACTCGCATCGACGCCCCTTGCCATCCGCTGGAGAACGATCCCCGGTTGCCCGAGCCGCGCGGAGAGCGCTCCGGCTGGGAGCACCGCCATCTCACCAAGCGTCGCCAGCCCCCATCGCTGCAGTGTTTCGAACGCCTGCTCGCATCGCTGATCCGTTAGACGGGACGCGGATCTCGCGGATCTTCTCACGGGACGCGGATCTCGGCGGATCTTTCTCACGGGACGCGGATCTCGCGGATCGCTGAACGTTGAGACGGGACGCAGATCCCGCGGATCGTTGAACGTTCAGACGGGTCGCAGATCCTCGCGGATCTTCACTGGACATCGTGAGGCCGTGCATCTCGGCAAACACGTGCCGCAGCACCTCGAGGCGCACGGGCGCCAGCGCCGACGCCACCTCCTCGGCCGCGACCGTCAGACCGGGATACGCCAACGACAACAGCATGGCCCCGACTTGCGTCGGGGCCACGGCGACACTGAACGCGCATCTCGGATCTTTTTCACGGGACGCACATCGCGGATTTTTTTCACGGGACGCGGATTTCGCGGATCCTTTCAGATCTTTTTCAAAGCTTGCCGACCCCACAATCCGCGTGATCTGCGTCCCGTCAGAAGATTTAGTGATCCGCGTGATCCGCGTCCCGTGAGAAAGATCCGTGATCCGCGTCCCGTGAGAAGAATCCGTGATCCGCGTCCCGTGAGAAAGATCCGCGATGCGTGAGGCGAGCGCATCGCCAATCGCCTGCGGTGCACCGAAGAGACGACCGAGCCCGGCCACGTCGAGCACCACGCCGTCGCTGCCGTACCGCTGCAATCGTGGCGAAAACTCCTGGGCCACGGCAACTGCCAGGTCGGGAGTCCGAGGCGATCGGAGACACGCATACAGAGACGACATGCCCCGGTCAGCTCCTTGCTCCGACCACTCGCGGCCGCATTTCCAGGCCCTGCAACAGCCGCGAACGATCCGATCGTCCTCTCCAGCACGCGTGCGTCAGGCCCGGCACTGCATCCGATTGGGCAACGCGTGCGGTCATGTCCGCGCGCGCCAGATCAATCGTGGCGCCGCCGGATCCTCGTGCGACATGATCGGCGGCCACCAGCAAGGCCACCGTCTGGCTGCCTTCGATCACCCGCGCCAGACGAAACCAGGTCGTGAACGGCAGCGCACGAACAACCGGCAAGGCGACATCCGCCAGATCCAGCACGACCAATCCGAACCCGCCAGCCTGCAGAACCAGATTCATCGCCTTGAGGGCACGCGTCGCGTCACCCGTGTCGCGAATCCACAACAACCGCGTCAGGTCGAGGCCGAAGGCCGCCGCGGATGCCGGATCGAAGCGATCGCAGGTATCGATGAGAGCCACCAGTTCGCCACGAGCAGCGGCAGCGCTGAGCGCGCGGCAGACAGCCGTGGTCCGTCCCGACGAGCGTCCACCGACGATTTCCGACAAGTGCCCGCGCCGCAGGCCCCCGCCAAGCGCCGCATCAATCGCCGGCACGCCGGTCACCGCAAGATCGTCCGCCTCGGCAACGGTGGACGCGTCGGACGCAGGTCGAGCGCCGATCAGGGTGACGTCGAGCTTCCGGGCTTTCAGCAGCTGTTCGAGCCGGGCGCGAGCGGCCATGCTGGTAATTTTCGCTTTTTCTTCGCTTGAGTCAAGCCTTCGCGTAAGTCGCAGACAGACAAGCTGTTAAGATTGGTGGTCCGACACGTGTCTACGCCGCCTCCACCATCGACTGCACTACGCTCCCCAATCCTTCAGCGGGCATTTGCTGCCTTCACGTACCGCGACTTCCGCGTCCTGTGGTTCGGGGCCTTCTCCTCGACGGTCGGGACCTGGATGCAGAAGGTCGCGCAGAGCTGGCTCGTCCTCGACCTCACCAATTCATCGAGGTTTTACCTCGGACTCGACGACTTCCTGGGGCAGCTGCCGATCCTCCTCTTCACGCTCGTGGGCGGCGTCATCGCCGATCGCCACGATCGGAAGCGGCTGCTCATCGGATCGCAGTTCGTGCAGATGGCCACCGCCTTCACGCTCGCCGCGCTCGTCTATCAAGGCCGCGTGCACATCGTCCACATCCTCGCCATGTCGTTCACGGCCGGACTGGCGCAGGCCTTCGGAGGACCGGCCTACCAGGCGATGATCCCGTCGCTCATCCACAAGAAGGATCTTCCGAACGCGATCGCGCTCAACTCGATCCAGTTCAATCTCGCGCGCATTTTCGGGCCGCTGCTCGCCGGCGTGACGATGGCGACGCTCGGCGCGGTCGGGTGCTTTACCCTCAACGGTGTGTCGTTCCTGATCGTGATCGTGGCGCTGATGTCGCTGTCGGTCGCCCACGTTCAACCAGCCGATCGCAAGCCGATGCTGGATGAATTCAAGGGCGGCCTCGCCTACGCGCGCAGCGAGCCCGCCATCCTCGCGCTGACGGTGCTCGCGTCGATGACGACGTTTCTGGGGCTACCGCTGTTGACGTTCCTGCCGATCTTCGCGCGCGAGATTTTTCACGGCGAAATCGGCCTCTACAGCTGGATGCTGGCGTTCTCGGGGATGGGCGCCGTGATCGGCGCGCTCGTGATCGCGTGGCTGGGGCGCTTCACGCACATGGGCCGGGCGCTCCTCATCGTCCAGCTCATTTTCGGCGGGTTGATTGCGGCGTTTGCCGTCTCGCGGATCCTCTGGGTGAGCTGCGTGCTGCTCTTCCTGAGCGGCGCGGCGCTGATCATGGTCTTCTCGATGACCTCGTCGCTCGTGCAGCTCATCGTCCCCGACCACCTGCGCGGGCGGGTAGTCAGCATCTACATGGTGGCGTTCCGTGGCGGGATGCCGCTTGGCAGCCTCGCCAGCGGCTTTGCCGCGACGTTTGTCCCGATGCCAGTCGTCCTGGCAATCAACGGGCTACTCGTCTCGTTCGTCGCGATTTACTTTTTCGTGAAGAGTCATGGGGTGCGGGAGCTTTGAAGGTTCAGGTTCGGGTTCAGGGTTCAGGTTCAGGTTCAAGGTTCAGGGTTCAGTGAACCTCTGAACCCTGAACCCTGAACCCTGAACCTCCTGAAGAGATCCAATACCCGCCGAGCAGGATTGACGCGCAGGCCATGATGATGGCGGCGGCTTGCCCGAGACGCGCCGCGATGGCGGCGGACATGATCCGTGCGAATGCGACGCCGAAGAGCGACATCGACAGCAGGATACCGACGCCGAAGACGGCAATCAGCAGCAACAGCGTGGAGAGCGGCGACGACGCCAGGCCGTTGCCGAATGGCGCGAGCATCGTCAGCGCCCGAAGGCTGCTGATGGCGAAAGCGGCGCCGATGATGGTCGGCAGATGCGAGTGCGCCGCGGGCGGTGGATGGTGATCCTGCCGGCCGATGTGCAGATGCCAGTGTGGCGCGGGCTCCTGGCCGTGCCGGTGCGAGTGGCCATAGATCCTGCCGGCCGTCACCCCCCACAGGCCGACGGCGCCGAGGACGATGAGGAGCAGGCCGCCGAGGACTTCCCCGCCGCGCTCGACGACGAGCGGCAGCGACCAGCCGAGCGCGACCAGGGCGCCGGCGCCAAGCGCCAGGAGCAGCGCGTGACCGATCGCGAAGCGAACGGCGACGCCGAGCGCGCGCGTCCGCTGCAGCGCCGGCGTCTCGCCCGCATTGCCGATCGACAACGCCGCAATCGCCATCAGATGATCAGCGCCGAGCCCGTGAAGGAAGCCCAGCGCGAGGGCGGATGAAATCAGGAGCACTGAAGGATTCTAGCATCGACTGATGCGACGCTGTCGCGGGCTCCAAAAGCACGACCAGGGCGGATCCGCGACGGACCCGCCCTGGTCATTTCACTATCGACTACCTGATTTATCGATCGCGGCGCGTAATCTGATCCCAGAGTGCCGCGCCGCCGCCGCCGATCGCGGCGCCGATGAGCGCGCCCTTCTTGCCGCCGATCGCCGCGCCTACGCCCGCGCCGGCACCGGCCGAGGACCCGATGATGATCGCGCTCTTTTTCACCGAACGCGTCTTGCGCACCGGTCGGTCCTCGCTATAGACGACCTGCCGCGCCGGAATCGGGCGCGCGACGGTCGCCGGCGGCGCCGCCAACACGCGCGCGTCGCCGAGGTCGTCGGCACGATAGGCCACCCGTTGCACCGGGATGGCCTCTCGATACGCGGGCGCAGCGAACGTTGCCGGGACTGGAACTGGCGCGTTCGTGATGCACTCGACCTGCGAGACCGTCGCGCCGTTGATCACAACGGGACGTACCAGGGTTCGTTGATTGGGCTCGCAGCTCACCACGACCGGCGCGCCGGGTTGCGTCGCCGTGGTGTCGGGCAGCGCCGACTGCGCCTGCACGCCTGGAACGGTGTTCCCACTGCAGCCAACCGTCGCGACGAGCGCGCTCATGGCAAGCACGCCGAGAATCGGTTGTGCCAGTCTTGTCTGCGATCGTCGAGTGATCGTCATGTCTGCTCTCCCTCCGGCATGAACGACTGCCGGTTGTCGAGAGCAGTTCCAAGGGCGGTGCCAGACGTGAAAATGGGCAGATCCACGGCTTTTGGGCGGATTCTGCAGCCGAGGTCGTACTTCGGACTGTCCTCTGGAGCGTTCACTGCCGGCCGCGGGAGGACATTAGCCACGAAAACACGGACGACACGGAGCATTTCGCGCGCCGGTTTATACTCGACCTCGATTTTCGTGATCAGCCGACAGAATTCATCCTTCACTTCAGCATTCAGCATTCAGCATTCAGCATTGTCTCTAATGCCGCACATCCTGGTCGTCGAAGACGACGCCGACATTGCCGCGCTCATCGCGCATTACCTGGAACGAGTCGGGCACCGCGTCGAACGGATCACGTCAGGCACCGACGTCCTGCCCAGGCTCCGAAAGGCGCCGGTCGATCTGGTGATCCTCGATCTGATGCTGCCTGGAATGGATGGCCTGATCGTCTGCCAGGCGATGCGTGCCGATCCATCGTTTGCCACCATCCCCATCATCATGCTGACGGCGCGCGGCGAGGAATCCGATCGCGTGTCGGGGCTGGAGGTCGGCGCCGACGATTACGTGACCAAGCCGTTCAGCCCGAAAGAACTCAGCCTGCGCGTCACGGCGCTCCTGCGCCGGGCCGGCCGCGCCAGCAGCGCCGGCACGCTGCTGCAGTATGGACCGATCACGATCGACGCCGACCGCCACACGATCGCGCTCGACGGCACCGAGGTGCGTTTGACCGCCAAGGAGTTTCTCCTCCTCCAGTACCTCGTGCAGCACAAGGGCCGGGTGCTCTCGCGCGACCTGCTCCTCAGCGACGTCTGGGGCTACAACTACACCGGCGGCACGCGCACGGTTGACGTCCACATCCGGCGCCTCCGCGAGAAGCTGCCACCGCTCTCCGAGGCCATCGAGACGATCAAACAGTTCGGCTACAAGCTCATCGAGCGTCCGTGACGTTCCGCACTCGTCTTTTCCTGACCTCGCTCGTCACGACTGCGCTCGCGCTGGTGGTCGCGACCGCGCTCGTCTCGTGGTCGCTCCGCCGCGCCACGAGCGATCGCATCGAGCGTTCGCTCGTCAGCCAGGCACGACTGGCGGCCGAAACGATGTCGCACCGGCAGTTCGCGGCCGGCCCCGAGCTCGACGCCGAGGCGGATGCGCTCGGCGGTCTCGTTGGTGGCCGCGTCACGCTGGTCGGAAAGGATGGCGTCGTGCTCGGCGACTCCGAGCTCGACGGCGAGTCGCTGTCCGCGATCGAGAACCACAGCGACCGGCCGGAGATTCAGCGCGCGCGCCAGGACGGGCTCGGCGTCGCCCGCCGCTACAGCACCACCGTCCGGGCAGACCTGCTCTATGTCGCGGTGCCGATCGACAATCCGGCGTTGCCCAGCCTCGGATTCGTGCGCCTCGCGCTACCGCTGACCGACGTCGCCGAGCAGCTGCGCTCGGTCTGGCGATCCGCCCTGGTGGCGTTCGGCATCGCGCTCGTCGCGGCCCTCGCGTTGTCGTGGGCGACATCGGTGTTGCTCAGCCGGCGAGTCCTGGCGATTGCGGCCGTCGCGGAACGCTACGCGCGCGGCGACTGGTCACGCCCGGCGCGAGACTACGGCAATGACGAAGTCGGCACGGTCGCGCGCGCACTGGACGCCGCGGCGCGGGAAATCGGCCAGCGCGCCGCCGACCTCGCCTCGGACCGCGCCCGGATGGAAGCCATCCTCACCGGCATGATCGAGGGAGTCCTCGTCGTCAACGATCACGGCCGGGTCCAGCTGGTCAACGTGGCCGCACGGGCGATGCTGCAGTTGCAGGGCGACCCCGAGGGCCGGCACTACGTCGAGATCGTGCGCCAGCCCGATATCGCCGCCCAGCTCGATGCGGCGCTCCGCGGCACGGCCACCGAGGGTCTCGAGCTGACGCTTCCGCGCGAGCCCGAGCTCGTCCTCATCTCGCGCAGCGCGCCGGTGGCGTCTCCCGGGGCCGGTGGCGCCGTGCTCGTCATGCACGACATCACCGATCTCCGCCGCGCCGATCGCATTCGCCGCGACTTCGTCGCCAATGTCTCGCACGAGCTGCGCACGCCGCTCACGGCCGTGCGCGGGTACGTCGAGGCGCTGCTCGATCAGGCCGAGGAAGGATCGGAGCCCACAGAAGTGCGCCGCTTCCTCGAGATCATCGGCCGGCATACGCTGCGCATGGAACGCCTGGTGCGCGACCTGCTTCGCCTGGCGCGACTCGACGCGGGCCAGGAGCCGATCGAGCACGTCCCCTGTCTGGTCGAATCGCTCTTTGACGGCGTGGAAGCCGAGCTGACGCCGGCGCTCGAGGCGCGCCACCAGCGCGTCGAGCACCGCATTGGCAAGGATGCAACGACGGTGACCGGCGATCCGACGAAGCTCCACGACGCGCTGCGCAACCTGCTGGAGAACGCCACCAACTACGCGCCCGAGTCGAGCCGGATCGTCCTGGGCGCCGAACGGATCGGCGGGCGCGTCCGCTTGACGGTCGCCGACGATGGGCCAGGTATTCCTGAGGCCGATCTGCCGCGCGATCTTCGAGCGCTTCTACCGCGTCGACAAATCGCGCACCCGCGGCGCGCGCGATCCCGGCGGCACCGGCCTCGGACTCGCCATCGTCAAGCACCTGATCGAATTGCACGGCGGCCGGGCCACCGCCGCGAACCGGCCCGAAGGCGGGGCGGTGTTTACGATCGAGCTGCCCTCGGAGGCTCATGGGCTGAAGGCTCAAGGCTTAGGGCTCAGGCAAGATCTTCGAGTAAGCTGAGTCGAAGGTTTTGCCTGAGCCTTGAGCCCTGAGCCTTGAGCCTGATTCGTCAGGGTGCGATCGTCACTGCCGTCAGCCAATAGGTGACCGCGGCGATGAACGCTGAGGCGGGAATCGTCAGGATCCAGGCCCACACAATCCGGCCGGCCACGCCCCAGCGGACGGCCGACAGCCGCCGGATCGATCCGACGCCGATGATCGCGCCGGTGATCGTATGCGTCGTGCTGACGGGGACGCCGAGGTGCGTCGCGGTGAAGAGCGAGATGGCGCCAGCCGTCTCGGCGGCGAAACCGCCCACGGGCGTCAGCTTGGTGATCTTCGATCCCATCGTGTGGATGATGCGCCAGCCGCCCGAGAGCGTGCCGAGCGCGATCGCCGCGTGCGCGGTGAGCACGACCCATATGCGGGATCGGCAAATGTCCGTCCTCGAGCCCGAGATAGCCGCCGGCGACCAGCGCTCCGGCGATGATCCCCATCGTCTTCTGCGCGTCGTTGCCGCCGTGCCCGAGGCTGTAGGCCGCGGCCGACAGCAGCTGCAGCTTCCGGAACCACTGGTCGACGCGCCCGGGCGAGAAGCCGCTGAAGATCCAGAGAATCGCCACCATCAGCAGGAAGCCCAGGATCATGCCGATGAGTGGCGCCAGCACGATGAAGATGAGCGTCTTGGTCCAGCCCGACACGATGATCGCGCCCCACCCGGCCTTGGTCACGGCGGCGCCGGCGTAGCCTCCGATCAGGGCGTGCGACGAGCTCGTCGGGAGCCCGTAGTACCACGTGATCAGGTCCCAGATGATCGCGCCCATGAGCCCGGCGAAAATCACCGAGAAGCTGACGATCGAGATATCGACCAGCCCGGCCCCGACAGTCTTGGCGACCGCCGTCCCGAACGTGAAGGCGGCGATGAAATTGAAGAAGGCCGCCCAGATAACCGCCTTGCCCGGCGTCAGGACGCGCGTCGAGACGACGGTCGCGATCGAGTTCGCGGCGTCGTGAAAGCCGTTGATGAAGTCGAAGACGAGCGCGACGGCGATGAGCGCGACGACCGCGAGCAGGTTGGAATCCATCCGGAGACGTCAGGCGTGCTTGACGACAACGCCTTCGAGCACGTTGGCGACGTCTTCGCACCGATCGGTGGCCGCCTCGAGGAAGTCGAGGATCTCCTTCCACTTGATGATCGCCACTGGATTCTGCTCTTCCTCGAACAGGCGGCGCACGGCGTTCTGGTGCGCTCGATCGGCTTCGTTCTCGAGGCGATTGATCTCGACCGCGGGCTCGGCGACGCCGTGGCGCCGCTCGAGCGCCTTCATGGCAATCACGACCTGTTCGGCAGAGATCGCCACCAGGTGCGCCAGTTCGCGCGCATCCGGTCGCACCCGGTCGATCTGATAGAGCCGGACGACCGCCGCCGAGGCGTCGATCGCGTCCATGACGTCGTCGAGCGTCCGGGCGAGCGTGTGGATATCTTCGCGGTCGAGCGGCGTCACGAACGTGCGATGCAGGCGCTGGATGATCTCGTGGGTGATGAAGTCGCACTTGTGCTCGACTTCCTTGATCTCGTCGGCCTTGTCCCAGATCGGCCGATCGGGCGCGAGCATCTCTTCGAGGAGGCCCGCTCCCTTGCGAATCTGCTCGGCCAGGGCCACGAAGTCATCGAAGAACCGCTCTTCTCTGCGGAATGAGTCTGAACGCCACGTGATCTGCTCCTGCCTCGCTCGCATCAGTTGCTCCGAGCCGGAGAATCTTAGCAGATTCACATCAGATTTAACCGATTCGTCGCTGAATTGTCGTTTTGCCGTTACACGCGCCGATTCGCCTGCCCTTCGCCGTGTTTCTCGTGGCTGCGCGCGATTTAACGCCATTGAAACGGGAGCGTTGCATGCGGATCACAGCCGCTCACTACCTTATGGAGCGCGCGGTCGCGCGAGACGACCGCGAACCCCATCGGCGCGAGCAATCTCCGAGCGCGAGCACTTCTCACTTAAGAGGGAGCACATGAGTCAGCATCGCCACCTTGCACGCTTCATTTTGTACGGCGCCTTGGCGCTGGCGGCCGCCGCGCCGGTCGCGGCGCAACAAACAGAATCGCGGATCGTGGGCAGGGTCACCGACGCGAGCGGGGCCGTCCTCCCTGGCGCGACGGTCACGATCACGTCAGCCCAGACCGGTGCAGTGCGGACAGTCGTCACCGATGCTGAAGGACGATACGTCGTCACGAACCTGTCGCCAGGCCAGTACGAAGTCGCTGGTCAGCTCGACGGCTTCTCGCCCCATCGCGGGGCGGTTGCGGTGGGCGCCGGCGATGTCAAGCCGCTCGACCTGCTGCTCGCGGTCGCCAACGTGGCGGAGGCGGTCACCGTGATCGCTGACGCGACGGTGATCGACACGCAATCCGCAAAGATTGGCGTCAACGTGTCTCCGGAAGAGATCAAGAGCCTGCCGGTGAACGGCCGGAACTTCGCCAACCTGATGACGCTCTCGACCGGGGCCACGAGCGACGGCAACGGCGGCTGGGCGAGCGTGCGCTTCAACGGCAAGTCCAACCAGCAGAATTATCTGAACTACGACGGCGTCGACGGCAGCTATGTCTGGGACGCGAGCCCCGGCTACCTCAACGCGACCGGCTCGCAGTTCCGGCTGCAGACGTCGATGGAGTCGATTGCGGAGTTCCGGGTCAACTCGGGCCTGGCGCCGGCCGAGAGCGGCCTCGGAGCCGGTGGCAACATCACCGTCATCAGCAAGAGCGGCAGCAACCGGTTCAACGGCTCGCTCTTCAACTACTTCCGCAACGACGCGCTCGACGCCGCCAGCAAGTACGACGACCAGAAGCAGCAGCTCGAGTTCAACCAGTTCGGCGGTTCGCTCGGCGGCCCGATCGTGCGGAACAAGACGTTCTTCTTCGGCAGCTACGAGGGCCTGAAGCAGACGATCGGCCTGTCGCTTCACCGAGGCGGTGCCGAGCGCCGAAGCGATTCGCCGGATTCAGGCGGGCGAGCCGACCGGCTTCGCTCCAGGGCCAGAGCGCGGCACGCACGCAGGCGGTGGCGCCACTACTCGCCGGCTTCCCCCAGGGCACGGTCGCGACCGCGAACCCGTTCCTGGCGCTGGCCACGCTCAACACCGAGGCCGAGCAGACCGAGAACGCGATCTCGGCCAGGGTCGATCATCGCTTCACCAACAATCAGTCGTTCTACGCCCGCGTGCTCTACAGCGACGGCGAGGTCGACACGCCCGACCGAACGGTGACGCCGCGGCGCGTGCGCGCCACGCAGCAGCCGCTCAACGCCGTCTTCAGCCATCAGTCGCTCTTCGGCACGAGCGTGATTAACGAGCTGAGGGTTGGCTACAACCGGCCGAAGTACGACGCGATCGCGTTCGGACCGGCCGGCTACGACGCCACGCAGGTGTCGCTCTCCGGCACGGTCACGTCGCAGTCGATCGACGCTCGTGGCACGACTGGCGTCGCGCGCAGCGGCCTGCTCGTCCGCGCGACCAGCAACGCCTCGACCAACGGCCAGTCCTACGACCCGCGCTCGATCGCGATCAGCGACTCGGTCACGATCTCGCGACAAGCGCACACCTTCAAGTTCGGCGGCGAATACCGCAGCATCACATCGCAGTTCCAGTTCCTCGGCAGCACCGAAATCACCTACGGGGGGATCAACGAGTTCATCGACAACCGCCCGACGCAAGTCGCGGTCTCGCTCGACTCGCCGGTGTTCACGCCGGAGCAGTACTACCTGATCGGGTTCGCGCAGGACACCTGGCGCATCGGCAACCGGCTGACGCTCGAGCTCGGGCTCCGCTACGACTTCTACTCGGTCGTCAAGGAGAAGGACCAGAAGGCCAAACCCTTCTTCATCGAGGAGAACGCCTTCGGCACCGACCCCGACAACTTCTACAATCCGGACAAGAACAACTTCTCACCGCGCCTGTCGGCGGTGTTCCAGCTGAACGACAAGACGGCGCTGCGCGCCGGCTACGGACTCTTCTACGGCCCGGGACAGTTCGAGGACCGGATCCAGCCGATCGAGAACTTCATCGAGCGGCAGCGCGTGCAATCCACCGACATCCCCGGCGGCGCCCTCGCCTATCCCGTGGATCCGGCGACGTATCGCAATCTCCTCTCGGTGCGCGGCTACACGCACGAGCGGCCCGACGAATACAACATTCAGTACGGCGCCAGCGTCTCCCGCGAGCTGCCCGGCCTCGTCAACCTGACGGTCGGCTACACCGGCAGCAGGGGCCGGGACATGTTCCTCCGCGGCGTCGCGAATACGTTCGACAACACGACGCGCGTCCGGCCCGTGCCTTCGGTCGGCCAGGTCGACTACAAGACCTCGGGCTGCGTCGATGGCCTGGTGATCAACGGCAATGCCATCCGCGGCTGCGGCGAGGCGTCCTACGACGCGCTGCAGATCGGCGTGAGCCGCCGGTTCCGCTCAGGCTTTACCGGCGGACTGAACTACCAGTACTCGCGCAACGAGGGCACGACCCAGGGGTCGAACGAGGCCGCCACCGCGGGCAATACGTTCGACTACAACACCGAGTTCGGCCCGAACCTGAGCGACATCCCGCACACCTTCAACGGATCGCTGGTCTACGTCCTGCCCGGAGAGGGCTTCTGGAAGGGCGGCTGGCGCGTCGGCGGGATCGTGAACGCCAGGAGCGGCGTGCCGATCAACGTGACCATCAACCGTCCCGATACCATCACGGTCGGGGGCGTCACGGTCACCAACGTGCCCGGCGGCAACACGCGCGGCACGCTTCGCCCGGATCTCGTCCCCGGCGTGAACCCGTATCTGAAAGACGGCGTGCGCTGGCTCAACCCGGCGGCCTTCGCGGCGCCCCTGCCCGGCACGTTCGGCAACCTGCCGCGGAACTTTCTCCGCGGGCCGGAGTTCTGGCAGGTCGACTTGATGACCAGCAAGGAGTTCCGCTTCGCGCAGGATCAGGGCATCCAGATCAGGGTCGAGCTCTTCAACATCACGAACCGCCTGAACTACGAGAATCCGGCGGCGGCCCTTCCTGCCGGAACGATCGGCCTGCCGTTCACCGACGCGGTCGCCGGAACCTTCGGATACATGCTGGGACCGCTCAACCGCACGGTCGGTCTTGGCACCGCACGCCAGACGCAGATCGCCGTGCGCTATCTGTTCTAAAGAGGAGTCAGAAGACAGGAGACAGGAGACAGAGAGACCGAAGCAGAGACGGAGACCAGTAGCGGGAGACCCCAGAAAGCACGGGATGTCCTGCGCGCCCAGCTCCCTGTCTTCTGCCTTGATTTAACGTCCCTGTAACATCGGTGTGACGGGGCCGAAATCGCCCCCACCTATCCTTCTTCATATATGACGACTCCCGTGCGCGCGCGGAGGACGTACCTGTCTGCCGCCGCACTGCTTCTGCTGGCCGCCTCCGCTAACGCACAGGTGACGCCGGCGGCCGGCTATGTCCCTCCGGATGACACGCCGGCCATCCGGATCGGCGCCACGATCTTCGCCGACTACACCGTCCAGACCGAACCCAAGGGCACCGACGCCGACGGCAACACCTACACGCCAAATGCTTTCCAAGTCGGCCGCGCTTACCTGAACGTGACCGGCCAAATCAATCACATGATCCAGTTCCGCATCACGCCAGACATCGTGCGGGAAACCGGGTCTGGCAGCTCGCTCGCCGGGAGCTACACCTACCGGCTGAAGTACGCCTACGCGCAGTTCAACATGGACGACTGGATGACGCGCGGGTCCTATGCGCGATTCGGCATGCAGCAGACCCCGTGGGTCGACTTCATGGAGACGGTCTACCGCTACCGATTCCAGGGCACGATCTTCGAGGATCGGGAGCGGTATCCTGTCGTCCTCCGACGTCGGCGCGACGTTTCGCTACAACTTCGCGCAGAACTACGGCGAAGTCCTCGGGGGCTTCTACAACGGCGAGAACTACAACGGCGTCGAGACCAACGACCAGAAGGCGTTCATGATCCGTGGCACGGTCCGACCCCTGCCGATGGGATCTCCAGTGATCCGCGGTCTGCGCGTCACCGGTTTCTGGGACCACGACGCGTACGTCAAGAACGCCGAGCGACTGCCGTACCGTCTTCGCCGTCACCTACGAGCACCCCTATGTCAATGCCGCGTTCGACTATCTCTGGGCCGAAGATCAGCCGCGCGCCACGAGCCCCAAGCTCGACTCCAACGGCTACTCGGTGTGGGTGACGCCAAGGACCACCAAGGGATGGGAGGGGCTGCTCCGCTTCGACCACCTGGATCGGGAGCAGGCGACGACGATGGTCAAGGGCGTGACCGATCGCACGATCGCCGGCGTCTCGTACTGGTTCCCCCGCCAGGGCAACGTATCGACGGTGCTGCTCTTCGACTACGAGCAGGTCGACTACAAGGACTTTGCCACCATTCGCAGCGACGAAAAGCGGTGGGCGGTACACATGCTGGTGAATTTCTAGCCACGGATGGCACGGATGACACGGTTCCTGACACGGAGAGAGGACATATGAAGCTCAAGTTACAGACGATGGCAGCGCTGGCCGTCGCCGCAACCGCTGGCGTCACACTTGCGGCGGCGCAAGCCGTACAGATCAACGGCGCCGGGGCGACGTTTCCGAACCCGATCTATAGCAAGTGGTTCTCCGAGTACAACAAGCTCAATCCAAATGTCAGAATCAACTATCAGTCGCTGGGCTCTGGCGCGGGTATCAAGCAGCTGACCAGCCAGACGGTCTTTTTCGGCGCCAGCGATCAGCCGATGACGCCCGAGCAGATGCAGGCTGCGCCTGGGCGGGTTCTCCATTTCCCCACCGTCCTCGGAGCGGTTGTCCCGATCTACAACCTGCCCGGGGTCACTCAGGAACTGAAGTTCTCTGGCCCAGTGCTCGCCAACATCGTCCTCGGCAAGATCACGAAGTGGAATGATCCGGCGCTCGTCGCCATCAACCCGGGCGTGTCGCTCCCGGCGACCGACCTCACCTTCGTGCATCGCGCCGAGGGATCGGGGACGACCTACATCCTCGTCGACTTTCTCGCCAAGGTGTCACCCGAGTTCCTGAAGACCGTTGGCGTCGCCGCCAACGTCAAATGGCCCGTGGGTGTCGCCGGAAAAGGCAGCGAGGGCGTCACCGCGCTCGTCTCGCAGACACCGGGGTCGATTGGCTATGTCGAGCTCGTCCACGCGCTGCAGAACAAGGTGCCGTTCGGCGCGGTTCAGAACAGCGCCGGCAAGTTCGTGCGCGCCTCGATCGAGGCGACGACGGCGGCGGCCGCCGCGGCCGCGGGCAAGATGCCGGAAGACTTCCGCGTCTCGATCACCAATCCGCCAGGCGACGACGGTCTATCCGATCGCCTCCTTCACCTGGCTCTTGCTCTACGAGAACCCGAAGGACAAGGCGCAATCGAAAATGATGGTCGATTTCCTGAAATGGGCATTGACCGACGGGCAGAAGTTCGCGTCGGAGCTCGGCTACGCGCCCGTGCCCAAGAACGTCGTCGATCTCGAACTGAAAGCGCTCCAGAAGGTCAAGATCCAGTAGATGGCCAGGCGCCGATTCACCGCCCGTTTCGACGAGATGCTGTTTCGCGCCGGAACGGGCGCATTCGCCGTGTTGCTGATCGTGATCGTCGTCGCGATCGGCTATGAGCTGTACCGCCAGTCCGGGCCCTCGCTCGAGAAGTTCGGCTGGCAGTTCTGGCAGACCGACCACTGGGATCCGGTCCTCGGCGACTACGGCGCGCGTCCCTTCATCTGGGGCACGCTCTACTCGTCTGTCTTGGCGCTGATTATCTCCACACCGATTGCGCTGGGCATCGCGATCTACATTTCTGAACTCGCGCCCGACTGGCTGCAGACGCCGCTCGTGTTCCTGACCGAGCTCCTGGCGGCCATTCCCTCGATCGTCTACGGCCTCTGGGGCATCTTCGTGCTCGTGCCAGTCGTCAGGCAGCTCGAAGTCGCGACTCCCGACTGGTTGAAGAGCATCCCGCTCTTCACTGGTCCACCGCTCGGTGTCGGCATGCTCTCGGCGGCGCTGGTTCTCGCGATCATGATCATCCCGTTCTCCTCGTCGGTGGCGCGAGAAGTCCTGAAGGCGGTGCCTCGGGCGCAGCGCGAAGGCGCCTACGCCCTCGGCGCGACCCGCTGGGAAGCCATCCGGATGGCGCTCTTCTACGCCCGAACGGGCATCGTTGGCGCCGTGATGCTGGGCTTCGGCCGCGCGCTCGGCGAAACGATGGCGGTGACGATGGTGATCGGGAACAACCCGCAGATTTCGTGGTCGCTCTACGCGCCGCAGTATTCGATGGCCGCGGTCCTGGCAAACGAGTTTGCCGAAGCAGCCGATGACCTCTATGTGAGCGCCCTCGTCGAAATCGGGCTCGTACTCTTCGTGATTACACTGATCGTCAACGTCATCTCCCGCGGGTTCATCTGGTCGATGGGCCGACAGCGCAAGCCACGGTCCGCCCCCGCGACGGCGCCGGCAAAGGCGGCGGCGTGATGCGGGACCAGTTTCGTCGCGTCCTCTCCCACCTCATCGTCGGACTCTGCGCGCTCGCCGTGCTCATCGCGCTCGTGCCCCTGGCGCTGATCTTGTTCTACGTGGTCACGCAAGGCATCACCTCGCTCAACCTCGGCTTCTTCACCGAGATGCCGAAGCCGGTCGGCGAGGTCGGCGGCGGCATGGCCAACGCCGTCATGGGGTCGCTCATCGTCGTGGGCCTCGGCGCGCTCTTCGCCATCCCGATCGGGATCATGAGCGGCATCTACGCCTCGGAGTACGCAGGCACCCGTGTTGCCTCGGCGGTACGATTTGCGGCCGACACGCTCAACGGCGTCCCCTCGATCGTCATCGGCGTGTTCGTCTACGGGATCGCCGTGCTGCCCTTCAAGGCATTCTCGGCCCTCGCCGGCGGGCTCGCCCTCGGGATCATGATGATTCCTCTCATCATGCGCACGACCGAGGAACTGCTCCTCCTGGTGCCCGGGCTCGCTCAAAGAGGGAGCGCTCGCGCTTGGCGCGACGCGCGCGCGCGCGATGTTCACCGTCGTGCTGCCCGCCGCCTTGCCGGGCATCATGACCGGAATCCTGCTGGCGCTTGCCAGGATCGCCGGTGAGACCGCGCCGCTGATTTTCACCGCGCTCAACAACGCGCTTCTTCAGCACCGACGTCCGCCAGCCGATCTCCACGCTGACGGTACAGGTCTTCACCTATGCGGTGTCGCCCTACAAGGACTGGCATCGACAGGCCTGGGCCGGAGCGCTCGTGCTTGTCGGGATCGTGTTTGCGTGCTCGCTGCTGGCGCGGATCGCTACGGCACGGATGTATCGCATGCAACGAGGAAGCTGAGCCGCTAGGAACACGGAAACCAGCACGGACGGCACGGATTACACGGAGCGATCTCGTAACCCACACTTAACCGGGCCGTCACGACCCGGACATGTTCGCGCCATATGCTCCGCTGGGGGTTCAAGTCATGGAGCCGGCTGTTGATGACAGAGACAACGCGCAGGCACGAGCCAAACAGGCAGGGCCGGCGCCGATGAATCGAGCGCCTCGAGTGCTCGTGGTCGAGGACGAACAGGATATCGCTGGCCTCATCAAGCACGCGCTCGAGCGCTCGGGAGACGCGCGCGTCGAGATCGTCGGCAGCGGCGACGCGGCGCTTCGAGCGGTGACGGAACAGACACCCGATCTGGTGATCCTCGATCTCAATCTGCCGGTGCTGAGCGGCACCGAGGTCTGCCGCATCCTGCGCGGCCGGCCGTCTACCGCCAACGTGCCGATCATCATGCTGACGGCGCGGACCGGCGAAGCCGACCGCGTCACCGGCCTGGATCTCGGCGCCGACGACTACGTCACCAAGCCGTTCAGCCTGCGCGAGCTGGCGGCGCGCGTGCGCGCCGTGCTGCGCCGCCGGCAGGGCTCCGCGGTCGGCGCCAACGTCTACACCGGCGCACACCTCACGGCGGATTTCGATGCGGTAGCGATCTCGGTCGACGGCGCCGCTGTGCGTTTGACGCGACGCGAATTCGAGCTGCTCAAGTTCCTCGTGGAGAATCGCAATCGCGTGCTGTCGCGCGATCGGCTGCTCGAGCGGGTGTGGGGATACGACCGCTTCATCGAGACGCGGTCGGTCGACGTCCACGTCGGCCGCCTGCGCGCCAAACTGGGCACGGCCGGCCAGCAGATTGAAACCGTCGTCGGTCTGGGTTACCGCTTCGTGGAGTAAAGGCCCGGGGCAGGCTCGGACGGCATCGACGCCGAGCCTGAACGCTGCTTCAGTTCGGCTGACTCTCCTGCCAACCGTTTTCCTGCAGCTCGGACACCTGGAGGGTCATGAGGAGCGCCGCGCGTTCGACGCGGTGCCAATCCGTGTAGCAGACACGCCGGACGACGTGGCTGTCTTGCTCGACGAGGACTTCCCAGCCCTCGCTTCCTGCTTCCGAAATCGAGAACCGCTTGGTGTGGCCAGCCTGCTTCAGTTCCTTGGCGAACATTTTTTCTCCCATCTCTCCGCTTGCGACCGCTCTGTCAAATTCCGTCTCTTTGTACTCCAGTTAGACGTCGGAACGGCTGTAAATTCCGTGTAAACAGATTTTGGGCATTTGCACTTGCTTGCCTATCAAACGACCTGCCTTCATCTGACCTTCATCACCGACAGCATGGGGTTCTTCCTGTTCCTCGGGCTCGCCCACCTGCTGTTGCTGTAAATGGCTGAGGCCGGCTGGCCAAATCGGCGTCACGCCGTTGTTACGCTCAATTCATTCCGTGATTGCGCGCCTCGCCTAGCATGTTTGGGTATTGTCCCTAGTGGACGATCGCTCTTCGCGAGGTGCCCAATGCCTGAATTCCATGCTCCTGCTCCCGATCGTGACGGCGTGCGTCGAAACATCGGCACGTTGTGGACGCTGACGCGCGCTGAATCGTCGGCCCGCTGTGCGCTCGTGTCCGTCGCTACTGGCTTGGAGCTTCGCGTCATGCTGGACGGCGCGATTCTGCGAGCAGAAGGGTGCAAGCAGTACAGCGAGGCGTTCGAGCTCGCGGAGCGTTGGCGCGCTCGCATGATGGATCGGGGCTGGGTGCCACTGCGCTCGTCAGTCGGCCCTGAGATCGTTCGCGACTGGACGAAACGCCACGATTGCGAGAAGATGCCCGCCGAGCCACTCGGCAGCATGCTACACGCCTCACACCGTCTCGTTCGCCGCAATACCGTCTTCAGCGCGCTCGCCGGGCTCGCCGTCCTGGCGGCGCTCGCTGGAGCGGCGGCGCCCGCGGCCGATCAGGTGGTCGCGGCGCCCGACGATCCATTCATCGTCAAGCCGTACCTGCAGCTCGGCGACCTGCCCAAGCTGTCACCGACGGAGCCGGTGCGCGTGCTCTGGCAGGCGGCCAACGATGTCGACGCGAAATGGGTGGTTGATCTGCGCCAGCGTGACAGCGAGCCGTGGCGGTCCGCAATCGCAAGCAGCGGCCGGCTGATCACCATGGCTGATGGTTCCTACCGGCTCTTCAGCGTGCCGTTGACGCGCCTCGAGCCCGGCCGCGAGTTCGAGTACCGCGTCACGACGAAACGCGCAGGTCGTGTTCACTGCGAAGGGCAAGACGCGCGCGGCGGCAGACCAGCCGTACCGCTTCGCCGTCACCGGCGACACCGGCGCCCACACCGACCAGGAGAAACGCGTCGTCTTCCAGATGCACCGCGCCCAGCCGGACTTCGTGGCCATTGCCGGCGACATCGTCTATTCGACCGGCCGGATGGTCGAGTATCGCGAGAAATACTTTCCCATTTACAACGCCGACACCGCGGGCCCGGATAGCGGCGCGCCGCTGATTCGCTCGCGGCTCTCGTTCGGCGCCTACGGCAATCACGACGCCGGCACCGGCGACTACGACCGGGATCCCGACGGCCAGGCGTATTTCCTGAACTGGTCGTTCCCGCTTGAACGGTCCCTACACGCAGCCCGGGCAGCCGAATACTCCGGCCATCAAAGGGCCGCCCGATCGCCTCAAGGTCCATCTCGCGAACATTCGATCGACCTACCCGCGGATGGCCAACTACTCGTTCGACTACGGCAATTCGCACTGGACGTTTCTCGATTCGAACGTCTACGTCGACTGGTCGGATGCGTACCTGCGCAACTGGCTGGCGCGGGATCTGGCGGCGGCGAAGGATGCCACCTGGAAGTTCGTGGTCTTTCACCACCCGCCGTTCAACTCATCGCGGGCGCATTTTTCAGCGAGCAGCAGATGCGCCTGATCAGCGACATCCTCGAGCATCGCGGCGTCGACATCGTCTTCAACGGCCACGTCCACAACTATCAGCGCAGCCGCCCGCTCAAGTTTCTGGCCAAGCCCGCTCCGGATCGCACCTTCAAGGCGGCGAGCTCCTACGTGATCGACGGCGACTTCGAGATCGACGAGAGCTTCGACGGGCTCGCCGACACGACGCCCGACGGTGTCCTCTACATCGTGACCGGCGCCGGCGGCGCGGGCGCCTACGATCCCGATCAGACCGACAACGTGCCGACGTGGCAGCCGTTCACCGTGAAGCTCGTGAGCGATGTGTACTCGTTCACCGTGGTCGACGTCGACGGCCCTCGGCTCACACTGAAGCAGATCTCCGAGCAGGGCGAGGAGCTCGATCGGATCGTCGTCACCAAGCCGGCGCCGCGCAAAGAGACGAGCACAGGCCCAGGGCGCTGAATATTCGCCCGGATGGGAGGGCGAAGGTCACATCAAGCTTTCGTCGGGTGGGCGGTCGTCGCTCCGGCTGTCTTTGAGCCAATCTCGTCGAGCTGGCGCTGCAAGGCCATCCGGTCGAGCATCTCGAGCCGCAGGCTGGTAAATATCTTGATTCTCGCGTCGAGCTCACGAAACGCCTTCGTGAACGCTCTGGCCTTGTCTTCGTCCGATCCGACGGCGGCCGCGGGATCTTCGATGCCCCAGTGCGCCGTCATCGGCTGACCCGGCCAGACCGGGCACACTTCCGCCGCAGCGTTGTCGCAGACGGTGAAGACGAACTGCATCGGCGGCGCATCCGGCGATGAGAATTCGTTCCAGCTCTTGCTGCGCAGCTGGTCGGTCGGCAGCCGGTTTCGTTCGAGCGTGGCGATCGCCAGGGGATGGACCTCTCCTTTCGGGAAGCTGCCGGCGCTGAAGGCGTGGAAGCGGCCCTTGCCCCAGTAGTTCAACAGCGCTTCCGCCATGATGCTGCGCGCCGAGTTGCCGGTGCAGAGGAAGAGCACGTTGTATGAATCCATCGCGTCGTTCTCCTATCGAGCCCAGCGACCTGCCCACTGCCCTTCTCGTATTCGCATACGCGGATGCGCACAATCTAGGCCGGCCGTGCTATATTTGTCAACACACATATGAAGCAGCCACTCGACCGGATGGCGTCCCTCTTCCAGGCGCTCGGCGATCCGACCCGGCTGCGCATCCTCGGCCTGCTGCTCACCGGCGAGGTCTGCGTCTGCCACATCCACGAGAGCCTGCGCATTCCCCAGCCAAAGGCGTCGCGGCATCTGGCCTACTTACGCCGCTCGGGCCTCGTCGACACGCGCCGCGAGGGCCTGTGGGTGTACTACCGGCTCATCGACGCTCGCCGATCCCGTTGTCGGCACCATCCGGCACGCCGTCACCGACGCCCTCGGCCACCTCGAGAGCGTCCGCAAAGATACGACCCGTCTCCAGAAGAAGACCGGGTGCGCCCTTCCGAGTCCCGCCGCTCAGCTTCCTCCAGAGGTCGCGAGCCGGCTCTCGCGGCGCCGGAGAGGCCTGCCGCCGATTGACTACGCCGAACGCGCGAAAATCCATCCGACGCGTCGCACCTCCTGCAACGAGCCAGGCCGGATTGACCGAGTAGCGCGTCAACAACAGCGCGCTGAGGCCCGCGAGCGCAACTGGCACGGGCGCTCGGAGTGTGACCGAGCCAAGTTGCCACGTCACGGCCGCCATCATCGCCAGCGACGCGACGTTCACGCCATCGAGCACCGCCCCAGCCACTCGAGAACGTCTCAGCCGCGGGACGAGCCGGCCGCTCAACGCCACAAACACGAACGCGGGTAGAAAGATGCCCACTGTCGCGACTGCGGCGCCAGTGACGCCGCCGACGAGATACCCGACAAACGTCGCCGTGGTGAAGAGCGGGCCTGGCGTGACCTGCCCGACGGCCACGGCATCAAGCAGTTGACGCTCGGTGAGCCAGCCGAGTCGCTCAACGACATCGGCGCGCAGAAACGCGACGAGCACATAGCCGCTTCCGAAGAGGAGCGCGCCAATCCTGGCGAAGACCAGAAACAGCGACCAGAGCGTGAACGCTGCGGTCGGGCCGGCCGCGCCGGCGATCGTGGCCGCCAGCACTCCAACCCGCCACGACGTCCAGCCGCAGACAAGACTCAACAGCGCAGCGAATCGACCGCGCCACGTAACCGCGCCGACCGCAACGCCACTGGCCAGACCGGCGGCAAGCAGCACGACCATCTCATGCACGCCCGACAGAAGCGCCAGGAGCGCAGCCAGCCCCAGCATTGCGAGATACGAAGACTTCACGGCGGTTCGACCCAGTTGCCACAGGGCAGAGACGACGATGGCGATGACGACCGGTGCGATCCCGGCGAGGATGCCGGCGACTTGCGGAAGCGCGCCGTATCGCACGTAGGCCCACGCGATCATCGCCGACGATGAGCGCCGATGGGAGTATGAAGCACACGCCGCTGACGAACAGTCCCGGCCAGCCATGCCGCGCCAGGCCGATGTGGATCGCCAACTCAGTCGAGTTCGGGCCTGGAATGAGGTTCGTCGCGCCAACGTAGTCCAGGAATTGCTCGCGCGACAGCCATCGACGGCGGCGCACGACCTCGTCCTCCATCAGACGCGACGTGCGCAGCCGGCCCGCCGAAGGCGGTCGTTCCGAGGCGCAGAAAGAGCAGGGCCAGGTCGAGCAGCGAGGGCGTCGCCGTCCATCGGACCATGGCCATACGTTACGACCAGATCGTATCGGGCAGGTAACGGCTTCGGTCAGTCCAGTCGACACGTCAGCGTTGCTGACCTCCTGTAATCCTCAGTTCTGCGGTAGCCTCTAGCATGCGTCAACGACGAGCTCTCGCCTTGTGCATCGCCCTCATGTTGGCTCTGGGTGCGGTGTGGCAGCTTTCTCTGCTGGCTACCGTCCAACCGGACCGTCAGTCGGTCATCCTGATCACGCTCGACGGCGCCCGGACCGAAGAGATCTTTGGCGGCCTCGATCTCGACGTCTTCAAGTCGACGCTTCGCGAGAAGCAGCGGATTGAGGATCAGCCAGCCTACAAGCGCTTCTGGGCCGACACGGCCGCCGCCCGCCGCGAGAAGCTGATGCCGTTTTTCTGGGGCACGCTGATGCGCGAGCACGGATCGATTGCCGGCAACAAGGCCCTCGGCAGCTCCGTCACGCTGACCAACACCCACCGCTTTTCCTACCCGGGCTATTCCGAGATCCTCGTCGGCGAGGCGCACGACGATGTCATCAAGAGCAACGACGCGGTGCGGAATCCCTATTCGACCGTTCTCGAGGAGATCCGCACGCGATTGGGGCTGACCCAGGCGCAGGTCGGCGTCTTTGCGTCATGGGACGTCTTCGACGCGATCGTCGAACACACCAAGGGGTCGTTGACGGTCAACGCCGGCTACCAGCCGTTCGAGTCGCCGGACCCGGTGGTTCGCGATCTCAGCCGCCTGCAACTGGAGACCGTGACGCCGTGGAACTCGGTCAGGAACGACGTCTACACGTTCCGTTTTGCGATGGATCATCTTCGGCGCGCGCGGCCGCGGGCGGTCTACCTCGCGCTCGGCGAAACCGACGACTGGGCGCACGACGGCCGCTACGATCGGGTGCTCGAGACCTACGCGCGGACCGACGCGTATCTGCGCGAGCTCTGGACCTGGCTGCAGGCGGACCCGGAATATCGCAACCGCACGCATCTCCTGATCACGACCGATCACGGACGGGGACGCACGGCCAAGGACTGGCGCGATCACGGCGCCAAGGTCGAGGGCGCCCAGGACGTCTGGATCGCGGTTGCCTCGCCCTCGATGTCGAGGCGGGGTGAGTGGAAGGATCAGCCGGCGCTGCACACGAATCAGATCGCGGCGACGCTCGCCGGCTGGCTGGGTGTCGACTGGCGCGCCCTACGGCCGGCGGCTGGACTCCCGATTCCCCGGAACTGACGCCGACGGCGCGGCGGCGCGCGGTCCGTAACTGCCGCGCGTCGCGCGCAGGATCTTCAGAAACACGTCGCTGTTCTCGTAGACACCGGTGAACTGCCACGCGCCTGGCCCGGAGGCCGACAGCGGCACGTCCGAGGCCGTGTGACCCGAGATGGTGTGCCCGAGCGAAGCCGTGTCGCCAGGACAGCCAGCCGCGGACGGACACGGCGTCTCGCCGTTCTCGATCGTGCCCCGCACGAGAAACCCCGGAATCGCCACACCGCGAGTCGTCCGGTTGTCGCTCGTCTCGCCGCTGCCGTCCCGCGCCGGATTGGCGACGCTCACGGCCGGCTTCCCCTCGCCGACGGCCGCTTCCAGCTGCAGCCGGTTCGAGATCCAGTTCTCGTTGTGATCGGGACCCGCCGCCCACCCGAGCAGGATCTTCCGCGACGGGTCCGGATCGATCGGATAACCCTTCTCGTCCACCTGATAGTTGGGAAAGAAATTCAGATTCTGCTCCGGCACGAACCGGAACACGGCGGCGTAGTCGCGCACGGCCTTGCCGAGGGCTTCCGGCGCGTAGCGCTCGTTGCCGACCCCGATGATCCCGAGTCCGCCGGTTTCGTGGTCGGCGGCCACGATCACGAGCGTGTCGTTGGCAGGATTGCCATCGGTATTGGTGCGCCGCGCGAAGTCGAGCGCGACCTGCACAGCCCGGTCGAATTCGATGACGTCCCAGATCATGCGTTCCGCGTCGACGGCGTGGGCACGCTTGTCGATCGACGCGCCCTCGACCATCAGGTAGAACCCGCGTGGTGAATGCGTCGAGAGGCTCCGCAGCGCCAGCCGCGTCAGGTCTTCGAGCATTGGCGTGTCGCGGTAGGCTGCGTTCGCGGGCCGGGCGAGCTCGTCGCTGTAGCGGCCGGCGCCCACTTTGTCGAAGGCCACGGGCAGATGCGTCGCAGCGAACAGGCCGAGGATCTTCGCCGGAGGCGTCGGCAGGGCCGTCAGCCGGGCGACGTCGCTCGCGTTGGCAACCTTGGCATACCCCGCGCGTTCGAAATCGTCGAGCAATCGACGGTCGTCCGGCTCGCTCGCCCCCGGCATCCTTCGGCAGGAAATGCTTCGCACCGCCACCGAGGAGGACGCTGACGCCGTTGATCTCTCGCTCGTCAAAAAATCGAGCGGCGATGCCCGGCCCCGCGAACCGATCCGACGTGTGCACGGCATTGGCCGCAGGCGTCGAGTCGGTGACGTCGGCGGTCGTGACGATGCCGACGTTGAAGCCGCGGCCCGCGCGTGCGGGTGAGCAGCTCACCGATGTACTCCATCCGGGGATTGTCGAACGCGTCGGCGGTGTTGTCGGGAAACACGCCCGACTGGTTGTTGCTGTTTTTCTGCCCGGTCGAATACGCGGCCATCCCCGGCGATGAATCGGTGATCGCCGAGTTGAGCGACGGCGTCATGACGAGCCCGGTCACCTCGAGCGTATCCATGGCCAGGTGACCGTTGGCCTTCCCGTTGTGCAGTCCGCGCGAGACGAGCCGCGCAGCTGTCCGATGCGCGATGCCCATGCCATCTCCGAGCAGCAGGATGACGTTCCGTGCCGGCGTGGCCGTTCCGCGGGATTGCCAGCGCTCGACGGTCAGGCGGACCCGTGCGGTCGCGCCGTCGGCCGTCCGCGCCTCGATCACGAGCGGCCCCGGCACCGAGACGTTGAGGTCGCGGAGCAGAAAATTTGACGTATTCGGCGGCGCCGTCGCGGCCCGTTGAGCGGCGGGTACTGCTGCATCTGTGCCCGTCCCGCCGACGCCGCGCTCGCCTCCCGCACCGGCCGCCAGGAGGTTGCGACGCGTGATGTCGGTACCGTTGACGAGCACAGTCAGTCCTGATGGGGGCTCCTTCCCGTCGGCAGTGGCCTCGACCCGAACGTCAACCCGCTGCCCGGCCGCCAGCACGGCGCCGTCGGGCGGCATGATCCGAATCCGCGTTTCCGCCTGAGCCGGCACCACCCCCAGACAGACGCACAGCACAGCCGCGGCACTAGTGGCCCTCATGTCTCACCATACAGTCGGTCAGGACGCGCCCCAGGCGCCGCTGCGAAAGAGTGTCAACGCGATGTCGACGTTGCTCCGCAGCGCCCGCTTGACGGCCGGCCAGGTCTTGTCACACTTCAGGAGCGTCTTCCACGAGTACAGGTGTTTCGGCTTGTGAAAGTCGCTGTTGGCGACATAAGGATAGTGCTTCAGGCTCGTCACTGAGAAGAGGTCGTCGCGATTGGCCGCCGCGTCATCGCTGTGCTCTCGCCGCGCGGACCGCCTTTCGCGCCGGCGACATCCGCACACCGAGCGCACCCGGGCGAGTTGCGTCTCGATAGAGCGTCTACACACGTTCGAGTGACGATGGCCACGACCGCGAAACAGAGTTCGCGCGGACTCTGGGCGAGACCGCGCGCGAGGTCGCCTGCTGGGGAGGGCGACGAGGCTGGATGGCGAAAGAACCGGCGGCCGCCCGGTGGGCGGCGAGGGCGTCCGGCGCCTGCAGCGTGAGACTATCCGCTCACGGTCAGGCGCCCCCTCAGGACCGACCACCGGCCGACCGCCGTTGGTATCAGATTCCCACAGCCATGTGACGTTTCGACAACGCCGGGGTTTCTGTCTTGCAAGATAAGATGAGGGCCATGAATGACGTCTTGACCCTGATTCTTGGCGGCGGCCGTGGAACGAGGCTGTTCCCGTTAACGCATATGCGCTCGAAGCCTGCGGTGCCACTCGCTGGCAAGTACCGATTGATCGACATTCCAATCAGCAACTGCCTGCATGCCGGCCTCAAACGGATCCTCGTCCTGACGCAGTTCAATTCGGCGTCGCTCAACCGGCACATCGCGCAGACCTACCGCCTCGACATGTTCTCGGAGGGGTTCGTCGAAGTGCTTGCCGCCGAGCAGACGCCGGACAGCTCGGCGTGGTATCAGGGCACGGCGGATGCCGTGCGACAGGCGGCGCGTCACTTCAAGGGCATGGACGCCGAGTACTTCCTGATCCTCGCCGGCGATCACCTCTACCGGATGGATTTCAACGAGCTCCTCGAATCGCACATCGAGGGGAATGCCGACATCACCATCGCGGCACAGCCAGTCTCGGCCAGTGACGCCACGCAGATGGGCATCCTGAAGTTCGACGATCTCGGCCAGATCTCCGGCTTCGAAGAAAAGCCTTCGGCCGAACGCCTGGCCGAACTCGGCGGCAGTATCCCGAAGGGCTCGATTGTCGGCGGCACCACCCACGAGAAGCCGTTCGTCGCGTCGATGGGCATTTACGTGTTCAATCGTGAGGTGCTGCTCGAAATGCTCGAGGCACCCGGGGTCGACTTCGGCAAAGAGATCATCCCGAAGGCGATCTCGACCCACGAGGTTACGCCGTACATCTTCCGCGGCTATTGGGCGGACGTCGGGACCGTCGAGTCGTTCTACGAGGCCAACATCCAGCTGACCCGCCGTGGGGCGCCGTTCAACTTCTTTCACCCGCGCTGGCCGATCTACACGCACCCGCGATTTCTGCCGGCCACGCGCGCATTCGACAGCCGGCTGGAGTCATCGATTGTGGCCGAGGGCTGTTATCTCGACCGATGCGCGATCTCGAGCTCGGTCGTGGGCATCCGCATGAAGATCAAGCCCGGCGCCAGCGTCACGCGGTCGGTGCTGCTCGGCGCGGACTACTACGAGGAAGACACGGAGGCACAAGCGATCCCGCTCGGGATCGGCCGGGACGTGGTCCTCGACCGGGTCATCGTCGACAAGAACGCTCGAATCGGGGACGGCGTGCGGCTCGTCAACGAGTCCGGCGTGGAGCACGCGGACGGGGATGGCTACTACATTCGCAACGGCATCATCATCGTTCCCAAGAGTGCGCGGATCGGCGCGGGCGTTGTCGTCTGAGCATGCTCGCGTTCCTGGGATTTGCTTCGATCCTTCTGCTGCTGGCGCTCATCATGAGCCGCCGGCTCTCACCGCTCGTCGCGCTAGTCGTCGTCCCCACCGCGGCGGCCGTGGTCGGCGGCTTCGGCCTGCGAACCACGCAGTTCATCTCGAGTGGCCTGCAGCAAACTGCGCCGGTCGCGGCGATGTTCGTCTTTGCCATCCTCTACTTCGGCGTGATGACCGATGCGGGTCTCCTCGACCCGATCGTCAACCGGATTCTCCGGGTCGTCGGAACACGGCCGACGCGCATCGTTATGGGGACGGCGTTGCTGGCGTTGCTGGTCCACCTCGACGGGTCTGGAGCGGTGACCTTCCTGGTCACCGTGCCAGCCATGCTGCCGCTGTACGACCGGCTTGGGATGGACAAGCGCATCCTCGCCTGCGCTGCCTCGATGGCCGCTGGCGTAAATTTCCTGCCCTGGACCGGCCCGACACTCCGTGCGTCAGCGGCTCTGCACATCCCGACCACTGACCTTTTCCGGCCGCTGATTCCCGTCCAGCTCGTTGGCCTGGCGTTCGTATTCATCGTCGCCTACGCGCTCGGCAAGCGTGAGGAGCGGCGGCTGGGACTGTCCGCGTCTCGAAGGGGTCACCGCGCTGGACCGACCGCTGACTTCGGAACAACAGGGACTGCGACGTCCCGGCCGGTTCTGGATCAACCTCGTGTTGACGCTGCTGGTCATGGCCGCGATGGTGAGCGGCCTTGTCGATCCGGCCGTGATGTTCATGCTCGGTACGGCCGCCGCGCTGGTCATCAACTACGCCGACTCCGAGTTGCAGCGCGCGCGGATCGACGCCCACGCCAAGGCCGCGGTGATGATGGCCGCCATCCTGCTCGCGGCAGGGGCCTTCACAGGCATCATGACTGGATCCGGTATGCTCACGGCGATGGCCACCTCGGTCGTCAACGTCGTGCCACCCGCGATGGCGCGTCACATTCCCTTCGCGCTCGGCCTGGCGTCCATGCCGCTCAGCCTGTTGTTCGATCCCGACTCGTTCTACCTCGGCGCTCTGCCCGTCATCGCCGAGGTCGGGAAGACTGTCGGCGTCCAACCCCTCCACATCGGCCAGGCGGCCCTCCTTGGCCAGATGACGACAGGATTTCCCGTCAGTCCGCTGACGCCAGCGACCTTTCTCGTCGTCGGCCTCGCCGGCATCGAGCTCGGCGACCATCAACGCTACACGGCTCCGTATCTGTTCGCGGCCTCGGTTGTGATGACCTTCGCGTGCGTCCTGTTTGGAGTGTTCCCGCTGTGAAACCCCTCCGGATCGGTTGCGGCGCGGGATTCTCGGGCGACCGGCTCGATCCAGCGATCGAGCTTGCGACACGCGGCAACCTCGACTACCTCGTGCTCGAGTGCCTCGCCGAACGCACCATTGCCCTCGCGCAGCAGGCCCGGGTGCGCAGTCCCGAGTCGGGCTACGATCCGCTCCTGACTGACCGGATCTCTGCCCTGCTGCCTGCGTGCGTCGAGCACGGCACCACCATCATCACCAACATGGGCGCCGCCAATCCGACCGCCGCCGCTGCCATTGTCAAGGACATCGCCCGGCAACTTGGGCTCGGTGGCCTCACGATCGCCACGGTGACCGGCGACGATGTATTGAAACTGGTGCGCGAACGCGATGCTGTTATCGTCGAGACTGGCACGAGCGTGTCAGCGCTCGGACGCCAACTCGTGTCGGCCAATGCGTACATCGGCGCCGAACCGATCGTCGAAGCGCTTGCCGCTGGCGCGAACGTCGTGATCGCCGGGCGCGTCGCCGATCCATCGCTGTTTGTCGGCCCGCAGGTGCACGAGTTCGGTTGGTCGCTGGACGCGTGGCCGCAACTTGGCCGGGCCACGCTCGTCGGCCACCTGCTCGAGTGCGCCGGTCAAATCACCGGCGGCTACTTCGCCGATCCGGGCTGCAAGGACGTCGATGGCCTGAGCCGCCTCGGGTTTCCGATTGCGGAAGTGACGGAGGAAGGCCCCGCTGTCATCACCAAGGTGCCGGGATCCGGCGGCCGCGTGACGCCGGCGACCTGCAAGGAGCAACTGCTCTACGAGATTCACGACCCGTCCGCGTATATCACGCCTGACACGATCGCTGATTTCAGCCAGGTCCGGATAAAGCGAGATCGAGTTCGATCGCGTCGCGGTTGACGGCGCGACGGGACGACCACGGCCAGATACGCTGAAGGTCTCGCTTGGCTATCTCGACGGGTTCATCGGCGAGGGGCAGATCTCGTACGCGGGTTCCGGCGCGCTGGAGCGCGCGCGACTAGCGTTGATGGTCGTCAAGGAACGGCTCAGTCTAGCCGGCATACAGCGACGCTGATGTGCGCTGCGATCTGATTGGAGTCGATGCGCTCCACGGTTCGACGCTGCCAAACCGCGCCGCTTCACCCTATGAGGTCCGACTCCGGGTCGCGGCTCGAACCGCGACATTCGAATCCGCCAGCCGGATCGGCCACGAGGTGGAGGCGTTGTATACCAACGGCCCTGCCGGAGGCGGAGGCGTCGCGAAGTCGACCCGGGAAGTGCTGACTGTGGCCACGACGTTCCTGCCGAGGAGCCTCGTTCCGTGCAAAGTCGATCGAGAGGTCGTGTGACATGAAGCTGCGCGCGATCGGTCACTCCCGGTGCGGCGACAAGGGTCAGGTTCTCAATATCTCGCTCATCGCTTTCGACGAAAGCGACTATCCACGTTTGGTCGGCTACGTGACTGCCGGGCGAGTCAAAGCGCATTTTGCGGGCCTCATCGATGGAGAGGTGATCCGCTACGAGTTACCGTCGATTGGCGCGCTGAACTTCGTGCTGCACGGCAGGGTGGGCGGTGGCGTCACGCAGACGCTCGCGCTCGACGCGCATGGCAAGTCGTTGAGCTCGGCGCTACTCGAGATGGAGATTCCTGATGATGCCGCTCAGCGTGGATGATGGGCGATCACGGGCACTGACTGCGGCACGACTCCGTAAACCTTCGCGGCAACGTCAGGGAAATCCGTGAATACGCCGTCCACGGCAAGGCTTCGCAGCTGCTCGAACTCGGCCTCGGGTTGGCCGCCGTAGCCTGCCGGCAGAAACTCCTTGTCTATCCGCACCGTCCAGACATGAACAAGGAGGCCCGCGGCGTGCGCGCGGGCCACCAGGTCCGTTGGCGTTCCGAGCGAACCGTCACGGTTGACTGGAACGACGAGTCGTTTCTCAGGACCGAGGCCGTCGGCGTACTCGGCGATGCTCTTCAAGCCGTTCCCGTCGACCATCGCCGCGGTGCTGACCAGCTGAACAAGCCGGACGTCGGTCTTCTTTCGCAGGTCGCGCAGGTTGCCCTGCTCGAACGACTGGATGAAGACCGGGGCGTCACGACTATTCCAGCCTCGCTTTCGCAGCGATTCGACGAGCGGCTCCTCGAGCGGCAGTTCGATGCTCCGAAAGTACGCCGGATGTTTGGTCTCAGGATAGACGCCGACGGGCCGCCCGCGGGCTGCGCCCCTCTCCTGCGCGAGCGCGAGCACTTCGTCAAACGTCGGGATCTGAAACTGACCGTCGTAGGCGTGCGAGCGGAATGGCAGCCGCTCGCGCGCGCGAAGCGTCTTGATTTCCGCCAGCGTGAAGTCCTCGCTGAACCAACCGCTCACCGACTGGCCGTCGATCACCCTGGTGCGCTTGCGATCCGGAAACCGCTCGGCGACGTCGGTCGTGCCGCTGAGTTCGTTCTCGTGCCGCGCGATCAGGACGCCGTCCTTCGTCGAGACGAGATCCGGCTCGATGAAATCCGCGCCCATCTCGACCGCGAGTCTGTACGCCTCGAGCGTGTGCTCGGGTCGATGGCCGCTCGCGCCGCGGTGGGCGATGATGAGCGGCCGCGGCGGAGCGATTGCCGTCACGGGCGCCCAGATACGCCCCCGACAGCGAGCGACAATACGACCAGCACGCTGACAGAACGGATTACCACAGCAGCTTCAGCCCCAATTGCAGCTGGCGCGGATCGTAGGTCGCGGTGATCGTGCCGAAGCCGGCGGCGCTTCGGTTGCCGTTCGGCGCGCGGAAGTTGGTCCGGTTCAGCAGGTTGAATGCCTCGAACCTGAACTCGAACTGCGTCGTGCCAACCAGGTCGAACCGCTTGGCCAGCGACATGTCGAACTGCCAGAACATCGGGCCGCGAACCGAATTGCGCTCCGCATCCCCGAACGGCTGGCTCGGATCGGTCGGGAGAACCACACAGGCCCGGTTGAACCAGTTGGCAATCGTGCGATCCGCGCCCGACGCCATCGGATCGCAGGTGACATTCGGACGATAGTTGTTCGCGCCGCGGAAGTCCTGGACGATGCCGGAGACGACAAACGTCGCGCCGGGCGTGTAGGTGAACGTGACGGGCTCGCCAGCAAACATCGAGTTGATCCCCGCGAGCTGCCAGCCGCCGATGAACGCCTCCATCAGCGGTGAGGCGTTCGAACCCCAGCGCCGCCCCACTCCGAATGGCAGCGACCACACGAAGCTCGTCGTGCTGTTGTACGGCTGATGATAGTTCGACAGCCCGAAGTCCGCGTCCATGTTGCGGAAGTCCTGCGGCGCCGGAAAGTTGCCGTTCGAGTTCTCGAGCGACTGCGCGCCGTTGTCCTCCGTTCGCGACAGCGTCAGCGAGCTCAGGAAGCTGAGGGCGTTGTGGAAGCGCCACTCGAACTTGGCCTGAAACGCCTGGTAGCGGGACTTTCCGCCGTTGAACGCGTAGGTGATGTCCGAATAGGTCGGATTCGGGCGGCGGTCCTGCAGCTGAATCGTGCCGGCCGCGTTATTTGGAAACGCCTGGTTGTAGTTGGCAAACAGCAGCAGATCGTCTGCCTTGTTGCCGACGTAGGCGACGTCGATCACCATGTTGTGCACGATCTCGTGCTGCGCGGAGATGTACCAACTCTGCACCGGGCTCGAGTGGAAATCCGACGGCATGTAGGTGATGTTCGCCGTCAGCGGGTTGAACTTCGACGGATCGGCCAGGCCAACCGGGTAGCCCTGCTCCGCCGGCACGAACGATGGGGCTGTCGGCACGGTCTGGTTCACGACAGCGTTGACCACCTGAGGACCGTTGATCGGCAGGATGTCCCCGCCGCCGGCGCGGCTGAAGTGCACGTAGCTGACGCCGTAGCCTCCCCTGATGACGGTGCCTGGGGTCACGGTGTAGGCGAAGCCGAGGCGTGGTCCGAAATTGTTCCTGTCGGGGTTGATGAGCGCGCGATCGTAGGTCGAGCCGTCCCTCGCGATGATCATCGAATTGGTGGCGGGATCGAAATTCGACAGGATGTTGTTCTTCTCCCAGTACGGTGTCGAGTATTCGTAGCGCACGCCGAGGTTGAGGGTCAGATCGCTCGAGACCCGCCAATCGTCCTGCAGATAGGCGAAGTGCATGTTGCGGCGAAGGTCGGCGACGAGCACGCTGCTGAGCGCATACTGCGCCCGCAGACCGAGCATGAAGTCGGCAAGGTTGTAGAGGTTGCTCGACGCCGCGCCGGCCGGCCGGCTGAACTGGCCGTTGTAGGTATCCCGGCCGTACAGCGGATTGACGTCCTGCACCTGCGTATCGATCTTCTGGAACTCGTAGCCGCTCTTGAACGAATGCGAGTTCATCGTCCAGGTGTAGTTCACCTTCGGGTTGTAGACGGTCGGATACTGCCATTGTGGGTTCGTCGCCTGGCGCCCCAGATCGGAGTACCCCGTGATCAACTGCGTCGGCAGCCCGCCGGCGATCCGATCGTCGGTCGGCAGGCCGGGCAGCCCGAACTGGTCGAGCGCGCTCTCGGTGCCGAGCGCCGGTGGATCCTTGCCGGCCTCGGTCCACGAATAGCCGAACCGCACCTCGAGCACTGAATTGGGGTTGGGCACCCAGGTGCTGCCGAGCACGAACTGCCGGTTGTTCGCGTAGATGTGACCGTTGCCGGCGCCCCCGGACGGCAGCGGAATGTTCGGCTGATCGTCGGTGGTCAGATCGCGGAATCCGTAGCGTCCGAACATCGAGAGATTCGGGTTCAGCTGGATGTCCACCTTGCCGCCGGCCTTGTTCGAGTTGGCGGTGAACGCCTGCAGCGTGCTGTAGTTGTTCGTGGCGCTCGGAAGGTTCGCGTCGGGCAGGCCCGAGAGGACTTCGCGTGCGAAGTTCGTCATCGGCACGGCCGTGCCGGCCGGGTAGACGACGCCGCTGCGCGGATCGCGAATGTCGACCGAGAGGACACCCTGCCGCTGTGCCGGCGTGGCGATCGTCGAAAAGCCTGTCACCTTGCGCGTCTGGCGCAAACCCTCGTAGTCGGCGAAAAAGAACGCCTTGTTCTTGACGATCGGGCCGCCAACGACGCCGCCGAACTGATTCCGGTCGAGCTCCGGCTTGCCGGTCGTCGGCTTGAAAAAGCCCGTCGCGTTCATGCTCGTGTTGCGGTTGAACTCCCAGAGACTGCCGTGCAGGGCGTTGGTGCCGCTGCGGTAGTTGACGTTGATCGTCGCGCCGGCGGCCCGGCCGTACTCGGCGCTCAGATTGTTGGTGACGACCTTGAATTCGCCAATCGCATCCGGCGACGGCTGCATCACCTGGTTCGAGAAACCCTGGTTGCTGGTGCCGTAGGCGTTGTTGTCGACGCCGTCAATCAGGAAGTTGTTGAAGGGGCTGCGCAGCCCGTTGACGTTCAGCGCGCCTTCGCGCGGCGTATTACCGGTCGTCAGCGATGACCCGGCGATCTTCACGCCGGTCGTCAGCAGGGCCAACGAGGAGTACTCTCGCGAGATGAGCGGCAGGGCTCGGGTCTGCTCGCCGGTGATGACCTGCCCGCGCTGGCTCGAGTCGGTCTCGAGGAGTGGCGACGACGCGGTCACTTCGACTCTCTCGGTGACCTGTCCGACAGGCATCTGCAGGTCGACCCGGAGCCGGGCGCCAACCTGCACGAGCACGTTCTCGACGAGCGCGATCGCGAACCCGCTCTTCTCGGCGGTCACGACATAGAGACCCGGCTTGACGGCCGGAAACTCGAAGCTCCCCGTGTCGCTCGACGTCCTGACGACGGAGATGCCAGTCTCGACACCGGTTAGCGTTACCTTGGCCCCTTCCACGATACCGAGCGTCGCGTCGCGAACCGTACCGACGACGGTTGCCGAGTCGAACTGCGCCCGCGCCGGCGCGGCGGACAGGATCACGAGCAACGTACAGGCAAGACCGAATCGCATTGACACACCTCCAACCCCGCGAACACGCTAGCGGCACCATGCAACGGCTGCAACAAGCACGTGCAACAACCACGCGACGCCGACATCACGCCTCTCTGTGCGACCATGGATATGAGGAGGCACCCCGATGCCCGTCCGTCGGCAGCTGAACGTAGAACAGGAGATTGTCGAAGCCTTCGAACAAAGCGGCCAGATCACCGAGTACCTCGTGACGGTGCTGCCACGACGCCTCTGGCAACAACCGTCGCCGACCGGCCACGGACGGACAATAGCAGCGATGGTCGCGCACATCCACGGCGTCCGCAAGACATTTGCGAAGATGGGTGGCGCCGCGGTTCCGCCGTCGCTGGACCGCACGCGCGTCACTCAGACGCAGGCCCGACGGGCTCTCCGCCAGACGAATGCGGCGCTGACGACGCTATTCCGCGACTCTCTCGGCCGTGGCGAGGCGCGTCTGAGAGGCCTGCCCCGCCGATCGATCAACATGATGGCCTACCTGATTCAGCACGACGCCCACCATCGCGGCCAGATCATGCTCCGCGCACGCGAGCTCGGCCATACCTTCACCGGGGCCGACGTGATGCGGATCTGGGGCTGGAAGCGGCTCCGCTAGCCGATCGTCGGGCAACGCGGATCGAATCACGGGACGCGGATCGCGCGGATTCGAACGAGCAACGGAGCTGAATCGAGCGGCGCGACTGCAGGCTGACACGCTATGGACTGCTTGCGCGCCGGCCATGGCCGGCGCTGGAGTGGGTGCGAGAGACGGCGGCGCAAGCAGTCTCGCGCCGCTGGCATAGTCCGAACCCTCTCCGTATCCCAGCACCAGACCGCGACAACGGTATTCGCGCGCTCCGTTCCGTCGATTCAGTCCCGAGATCCGGTCATCCGCGACCCGTGATCCGATCCGGATGATCCGCGCGATCCGCGTCCCGTTGATTCACGCCGCGTAATCCGAGCTCCAATCCGCGCTCCATCACACCGCTCGTCCCGTTCCTCATCACACGCTCATCACAAACCGTGTCCGTTCGTTTCACACCCGCACACTTGCAAACGAGACGCAGAGTGCTCACGTCTAAGCAGCCGACAACCACAACGTGGCGCGCGAGACGGCGAGTGGCGCGCGATCGAGAGGAGACGCGTCATGCTCTCACTGCTGTCTGTCGGGCTCGTGTGCCTGGTGGCCCTCGCGGATCCTGTCGCGCCGGCGCCGTCGTCAACGCGATCGCTCTCGCCGGCGCACGACCTGCTGCTCACTGCTCCCGACCGTCGCGTCCGTGTGACCGACGCGCGACTGTTCTCGATTCTCGCCGAAGGCATGACGCGCTCGCGCACGTTCGCCTCGCTCGTCACGTCGCTCAATCGAAGCGACGTGATCGTCTACATCGAAACCAGCGATGACCTTGCCGAAGGATACGATGGGAAGGTTGACGATGCTGCCGCTGGCTGGAGAGTATCGCTACCTTAGGGTCCAGATTCGCAACGACCTGAGTCAGACGCGAAGCGATTGCGCTCATCGGTCACGAGCTCCAGCACGCACTGGAGATCGCCGATGCCAGCGAAGTCCGCGACACGACGAGCCTGATCAAACTGTACGAGCGAATCGGACACGCCACCCACGGCGAGCACGCCTACGACACGGATGCGGCGCAGAGTATGGGTCGGCTGGTCCGGCGCGAGCTGGCGGGCTGAGCAAGCTCCGCGGCGCTGTTCGCTGCTCGCCGGCAATTCCGCCGCAAACGGTGCGACCGCGTCCGCCCTTCCCTTTACCTCGTGAGCATCACGGCCGGCAGTACAAAATGGCCTACCGTGATCGCGACCGCCACGTCCCTCGACTCCTTCGCTTTACCTAACCGTGAGCTCAGTTGGCTGGCGTTCAACGAGCGCGTCCTCGACCAGGCGCGGGATCGACGCCATCCCCTGCTCGAACGCGTCAAGTTCCTCGCCATCGTCGGGACCAACCTCGACGAGTTCTTCATGATTCGCGTTGCGGTCCTTGCAGAAACAGATGCGGACCGCAGCGCGAGCACGTCTCGCCCGCGGCCTGACGACCGAGCAGCAGCTGTCGCTGGTTCGCGCGCGGCACACGACGGACTAGCGCGGTCGAGAATGCTGGCACGAAGCGCTTCCGCACCTCGAGCGCGCGGTCGAGCATCAATGCCCGAGCGATGCATACTCGGACGAGGCGAGCCTGGACGCGACACGGAGCGCCCCGGGCCTGATCGTACCGGACGGCGGCTGCGCCGAGAACGTCGTTCGCGCGCAGGATTCTGCTTACGCGGACACGACCGTCGCGAGTGAGCGGTCGTGCGACGAGGGGCGAGCAGCCGCGCGCCGCGAGCGCGCGGAGCGTGTCGGGGAGTCCGAGGGGCAAAGCCCCTCGGGAAAGACTAGACGAGTTTCCGCAGCATCTTGGGCGTGATGAACCAGCAGAGTTGGCCCTTGCCCTTCGGAGGGAAGACTGAGAAGTCGATCCGGCAGATCGCGCCCTTTTTGAATGGCAGCGGCACTTTGGCGCCGATGAGGAATGCGGCGAGCTCGCCCATGTTCGGCTCGTGGCCGACGAGCGCGATGCGGGCCTTGCGCATGTGCTTGCCGAGCTCCTGAATCACCCCCGCGGGAGATCCCGCCGGCGTCAGCGCATCGGTGTTGGCGATCGGGGGCTTCGACTTCATCTCCTCGGCAAAGACGTCCGCCGTCTGTCGCGCGCGAACGAGCGGACTCGACAGAATCTGATCGAAGCCAATGTCGAGCGCGCTCAGGGCCTTGGCCTCCTTGCGCAGTCGGGCGATGCCATCGCTCGTCAGCGGCCGCTTGGAGTCGTCTGGGTAATCTTCACCGCGCTCGGCGGCCACGCCGTGTCGAATCAGATACAGCTCCAACGTCGCCATGCGTGACTCTACCTCTGACCTGCGGCGCGCGCGAGCGGCCGCGCTGGTGCGCGCCGCGCGGCGGGCCGCGCCTTGAGCGTCATCTTGAGCGCGCGCGCCCGGTGCGCCAGCTGCGGCACCACGACGGTGCGAATCGCGTCAACCACCTCGTTCAACCTGGGAATCGCGGCCACGTAGCGGGCATGCAGGTGCCGGCATTCGTCCTCAAGCGCGCGGCTGATGACGTCGAGGCCACCGTCGGGCAGCGATGCCGTTCGACGGCTGCTCCGCCTGGACGGCGGCGACGTGCGACTGGAGCACCTGGAGATCGTGAAGGCGACCGAGCGTGTCCTGCGCGCGCTTGACGGCCCGAACCGGCGCGGACGCCGACTTCACTCCGGCGTCGTAGGCGAGCTCCGCCGCGTAGCGGAGCTTCTTGGCCGCAATCCGCACCTGGTGCAGTTGCTCCGGCGCATACATGTGTCCGGCCGCCGCCATTGCCGTCGCCAGCGCCTTGGCGCGCTTCACGAGCCGCGCGCCGAGCGCGTCGCGCCATGCTTCGGAGCCCGGCTCGGCCAGCGCCTGCCCTATTCCCTCCAACCGCCGATCGAGCTTTGACACGTTCACATGATCGAGACGCTTCAGCATCGCGGCCCGGTGCGCGTCGCGTTCGACGCACGACACGGCCGCGGACTGCTTCGAGCGCCGGACGCGGCAGCGTTTCGTTGGCCACGAGCTCGTCGAGGAGCTCGATCGTGACATCGAGCTCGCGCACGGCCCCGAGCGCCGCCGTCAGTCGCCGGATCTTGCCACGCGCCTTGCGGCCTTTCGTGCCCTTGATGCCCGTGGTCAACACCGGCACCGCTTCCCGCAGGCGCCGCGACGCGACCCGTGCCTGGTGCACACCGTGGGTGTCGCCGTCAACCGCATGCGGGAGATGGCGTTTGAGCGCCGCAGCACGGCGCGCGAGCAAGCGGCTCGCGACAGAAGAGATTCGGCGGTTCATGGTAGGATGACGGCTCAGATTTGGGAGAAAACGGCCAACAAGAGCGCAAAACTCGGGCCGGTTCCGCCAGTATATAACGGTCATGTAACGGAACAAGCCCGCGTCCGATGACCTCAGCCTAGCTGCCCCGCATGCGCATCGCCGCCATCGATATCGGCACCAACTCGATCCACATGATCGTGGTCCAGGTGCGCCCGGATCTGTCGTTCGAGGTCATCGATCGCGAAAAGGACATGGTCCGGCTCGGCGCCGGCGGTCTCGATGGCCGCAGCCTGACGCCGACCGCCATCAGCGCCGCGCTGCAAACGCTGTCGAAGTTCCGGCGGATTGCGGAATCGCACAAGGTCGACGAGATTGTCGCCTGCGCGACCAGCGCGACCCGCGAGGCCGACAACGGCGGCGACTTCATTGCCGAAGTCGACCGCCAGATCGGCATCCGCATCCGCGTCATTTCCGGCACCGAAGAAGCGCGTCTCATCCATCTCGCCGCAGGCTACGGCGTCGACATCGGCGCGACCACCGCCGTCGTCGTCGATATCGGCGGCGGCAGCGTCGAGATCACGCTCGGATCAGCGACACATCTGACCCTCGGCCGCAGCTTCAAGGTGGGTGTGATCCGACTCACCGAACGGTTCGTCAAGAGCGACCCGCTCAGCGGCGGCGACGAGCGCCGCCTGATCAAGCACCTCAACCGCGAAATGGGCAGCTATATCGACCAGATCGCCGGCAAGGGCTTCGATCGCGTGATCGGCACGTCGGGCACGATCCTGAGCCTTGGCCTGATGGCGGCGACCGACGACGGCGAGCCACCCGAGGATGTGCGCAACCTCAAGGTCAGCGCGAAGGCTCTCCATCGTCTTCGCAAGCACCTGGTCGAATCGGACATCAAAGAACGGCTCGCGACGCCCGGAATGGATCCCCGCCGCGCCGACCTGTCGGTCGCCGGATCGGTGCTCTTCGATACGATCATCCGCCGGCTCGGCACCGACGCGTTCACGCTCTGCGACCTCGCCCTGCGCGAGGGCATCGTGCTCGACTACATCCGCCGCAACAGCGCCCGCATTCGCAAGGTCGAGCGCTACCCCGACGTCAGGCGTCGCAGCATCGTCGAGCTCGGCGAACGCTGCGGGTACTGGTCCGAGCACGCCCAGCAGGTGGCGAGGCTCGCCCTGAACATCTTCGATCAGACGCGGAGCGTCCACGGGCTGTCGGACCGCGAGCGGGAATGGCTCGAGTACGGCGCGCTCCTGCACGACGTCGGCGTGCACATCAGCTACGAACGTCACCACCGGCATTCGTACTATCTGATCAAGAACGGCGATCTGCGCGGCTTCGATCCGCAGGAAATCGAAGTCATCGCCCTCATCGCGCGCTACCACCGCCAGGCGACGCCGAAAAAAGCGCATGATGGCTACGGCGACTTGAAGGGGTCGGTGAGGAAAACGGTCAAAATCCTGTCGGCGATGGTGCGGCTCGCCGAAGGCCTCGACCGCAGCCACGCCCAGGCGCTCGCCGGCATCGATCTCTACCCGCGCGGCGACGACTACCTGGCCCGCCTCCGCGCCACCGGCGACGCGGAGCTCGAGCTGTGGGCCGCGCACCGTCACGTCTCCCCCCTCGAAGGGATTCTCGGTAAACCGATCCGCTTCGAGGTCGCCGGCAACGATTACAAAGGACAGGTGGCCGACACGACCAGCCACTCTTCGGACAACGCTCATGCTCAACAACCTGACGACGCGCCACGAGTACCCGGGAAAACTGTTCGTGGTCGAAGGCATCGACGGGTCCGGAAAGACAACGCAGCTGGCGCTGCTGGCGAAGTGGCTTAGCACCGCTGGCCACCCGGTGTTCGTCACCGAGTGGAACTCGTCGGCGCTCGTCAAGGCCGCGACCAAGTCGGGGAAGAAGAAGAACTCGCTGACGCCGATGACGTTCAGCCTGCTGCACGCGACTGACTTCGCCGACCGGCTGCTCTACAACATCATCCCGCCGCTCAAGGCCGGGATGATCGTTCTGGCCGATCGCTACGCCTACACCGCGTTTTCGCGCGACGCCGCGCGCGGGGTCGATCGCCGCTGGGTGCGGGAGCTCTACAGCTTTGCCGTCAGGCCTGACCTTGCGGTGTACTTTCGCGTGCCGATTGAGGTGTCAGCCGATCGGCTCCTGGCGCGCCGGGTCAAGCTGAAGTTCTACGAGGCCGGCATGGACATGGGCTGGAGCAACAACGCCATCGAGAGCTTCAAGATGTTCCAGGGCAAGGTGCTCGAGGAATACGATCGGATCGTCGACGAGTTCGAGCTGAGCGTCATCACTGCAAGCGGGAGCATCACGGAGCAGCAGCGAACCTTCCGCAAAATCGTTTCTCAACATCTCGCGATCGAGGACACGAATGACGAGCTCGATGAGCTTGCCTGAGCCTGGCGCCAACGGCGGCGCCAAGCCCGGTAGCTACTACGGCAACGCGATCCCGTATCTGCCGATCGAGGGCTATCCGGGCAAAATCATCGCGATCGAGGGGACCGACGGCGTCGGCCGATCCACCCAGATTACGCTCCTTCGCGAATGGCTCGAAGTGCAGGGGTATGGCGTCATCGAAACCGGGTGGACGCGCTCGGAACTGATGCAGCCGACGATCGAGCTCGCCAAGTCGAGCAACACGCTGAACAAACTCACCTTCGTCCTGCTCTACGCCACCGACTTCGCGGATCGCCTCGAGAAGGAGATCGTTCCAGCCCTCAAGGCCGGCTTCATCGTCCTGTCGGATCGCTACATCTACACGGCGATGGCGCGCGCCGGCGTGCGCGGCGTCGATCGCACGTGGATCCGCAACCTGTACGGCTTTGCGATTGCGCCGCACCTGGTCTTCTACCTGAAAATCGACGAGAAGACGCTCATCCGCCGCGTCCTCCAGGCCCGCGGCATGGACTACTGGGAATCAGGCATGGACATGAAGCTCGGCGACGACATCTACGAGAGCTTCCGCGCCTATCAGAAGGCGCTCCTGAAGGAGTATGCCTCGATGTCGGACGAATTCGGCTTCCGGGTCCTCGATGCCCGGAGGAAAGTCGACGTCATCCAGGACGAGCTGCGACGCCAGATCGGTGCGTTCCTGGCCGAAAACGACAGCAGCCGCGCAGAGGCGGCGGCTACCGCTCAAACCGCGCCATAGCGCGGGGCTGTTTACACGAAATTTACACCGGCGAAATTGCGCGGAAACCGGGCCGGGATAGGCTGGTTTCGTTCGGACGTCCTCCAACGTGACCCCCGGCATGACCTTGGCGCAGACAACTCCTCCACCCCTGACCGTCACCGTGAGGACCCCGTCACAGCAGACGGTGGACCATCCGGTTTCGATCGACGTTCAGGCCCTGAACTTCTTTTACGGGGCCAAGCGGGCGCTGGAGAATATCAGCATCGCCATCCCGGCAAAGCTGGTCACCGCGTTCATCGGCCCATCGGGCTGCGGCAAGAGCACGTTTCTGAGAACGCTCAACCGGATGAACGACATCATCGCGGGGACGCGCGTCGAGGGGCGCGTGCTCATCGACGGCGACGATGTCTACCGCCCCGGCACCGACGTCGTGGCGTTGCGTCGTCGAGTGGGGATGGTGTTTCAGAAGTCGAACCCGTTCCCGAAGTCGATCTTCGACAACGTGGCGTATGGCTTGCGGATCAATGGCCTGGCGGCCAATCGCTCCGACTTGCATGGGCGTGTTGAGGAGAGCCTGAAGCAGGCGGCGATCTGGGACGAAGTCAAGGATCGCCTTCACGATTCGGCCAACGCGCTCTCGGGCGGTCAGCAGCAGCGGCTGTGCATCGCGCGGGCGCTGGCCGTCAAACCAGACATCGTGCTGATGGACGAGCCGGCGTCGGCGCTCGACCCGATCGCCACCCAGCGTATCGAAGAGTTGATCTATCAGCTCAAAACGCAGTACACGATTGTGATCGTGACGCACAACATGCAGCAGGCGGCCCGCGTCTCGGACCGCACGGCGTTTTTCTGGCTGGGCCGCCTCATCGAGCACGGCCCGACCGACCGCATCTTTACCAACCCGGCCGAAAAGCTCACCGAAGACTACGTGACCGGGAGATTTGGATAGAGCTCTCAGCTTTCAGCTGTCAGCTCTCAGCCAGAGAGAAAGGCTGACGGACGACCGAGCCGACACCGAGAGCTGATAGCTGATAGCTGATAGCTGAGAGCTTTGAAATCATGCCCGATCGCATCGTTCCGCACTTTCAGGAAGAGCTCGAACAGCTCAAGACGCGCCTGCTCGAAATGGGGGGGCTCGCGGAGGACCGCGTGCGTTCCGCCGTCAAGGGCCTCGTCCAGCGTGACGCTCCGATTATCGATCGCGTGCTGGCCGGCGACGGCCCGATCAATCAGCTGCACATCGAGATCGACAGCCGGTGTTTCAAGCTGCTGGCCCTGCATCAGCCGATGGCCGTTGACCTGCGGGCGATCGTCGCCGCCGTCAAGATCAACACCGACCTCGAGCGCGTCGGCGACCTGGCGATCAACATCGCCGAGGCGGTGCGGCGTTACATGCGGCACCCGCCCGTCAAGGAGCTCATCGACATCCCGCGCATGGCCGACATCGCGCAGCGGATGCTGCGCAACGCCCTCGATGCGTTCGTGCGCCGCGATCTCGACCTCGCCCAGGGTGTCCTCAACGAGGACGACACGCTCGATGCGCTGAAGACGCAGGTCTTTCGCGAGCTCCTGACCTACATGCTCCAGGACCCGCACACGATCGAGCCGTCGCTCGACTTGATCCTCATCTCGCGCCACCTCGAGCGGATCGGCGACCATGCCACCAACGTCGCCGAAGACGTCATCTTCATGGTGTCGGCCAGGGACGTGCGGCACCACGCAGGCGAAGTCGAGGCGTAACCGGGCTCAGGGCTCAGGGCTCAGGGCTCAGGCAAGACCTTCGACTACGTGCTCGAGGCTCTTGCCTGAGCCCTGAGCCTTGAGCCTGAGCCTTGAGCCCGGTTTTCTGCATTTCCCCCCGCCGATTGATACAATGGCCGCGTTTGGCGGAGTCCGAATCCCTCTGCGTGTACTGCCGTCGCCAGCGGATCGACCCGGCGTGGCGGCCCTTCTGCAGCGAACGGTGCCGGATGGCGGACTTGGGCCGCTGGCTCAACGAGGACTACCGGGTGCCGGACGAGCCCGTGATGGACCAACCAACAGATGACGAGCCCGAAGACGATCTCCAATAACGCGACCGGACAGATATCCCGCATGGCCGACACGCTGACAATTACCGACAACCGTACCGGCAAGCAGTACCAGATCCCTATTCAGGACGGCACGATTCGGGCCATGGACCTGCGTCAGATCAAGGTCGTCCCGGACGAGTTCGGGATGATGACCTACGACCCGGCGTTCATGAACACCGCCGCGTGCCGCAGCCGGATTACCTACATCGACGGCGACAAGGGAGTGCTCCTCTATCGGGGCTATCCGATCGAGCAGCTGGCCGAGCGCAGCGACTTTCTCGAGACCGCCTTTCTCATCCTGTTCGGCGAGCTGCCCACCGAAGCCGAGCACCGGCAGTGGACCCGCGACATCACGCAGCACACGATGCTGCACACCAACATCTCCAAGCTGATGGAGGGGTTCCAGTACGACGCGCACCCGATGGGGATGTTCATCAGCACGGTCGGCGCGCTGTCGACGTTCTACCTCGACGCCAAGAACATCTTTTCGAGCGAGTCCCGGCGGCTGCAGACGATCCGGCTGATTGCCAAGGTCCCGACGATTGCCGCCTACGCCTACCGGCACTCGATCGGCCGGCCCTACAACCTGCCCGACAACGATCTGACCTACGCCGGCAACTTCCTGAACATGCTGTTCAGGATGACCGAGACGAAATACCAGGTGAGTCCGGTGCTCGAGCGCGCGCTCGACGTCCTCTTCATCCTGCACGCCGATCACGAGCAGAATTGCAGCACCAGCACGATGCGCAACATCGGCAGCTCGCACGCCGACCCGTACTCCTCGCTCGCCGGCGCCGCGGCGGCGCTGTACGGCCCGCTGCACGGTGGCGCGAACGAGGCCGTCCTGCGGATGCTGACCGAGATCGGCTCGCTCAAGAACGTGCCGGCCTTCATCAAGCGGATCAAGGGCGGAGATGGCCGATTGATGGGTTTCGGACACCGCGTTTACAAGTCCTACGACCCGCGGGCGGCCATCATCAAGCGGATCGCGGATCTCGTGTTCGAGGTGACGGGCAAGAACCCGCTGCTCGAGATTGCGCTGGAACTCGAGCGCATCGCGCTCGAAGACGAATACTTCGTGACCCGGAGGCTCTATCCGAACGTGGACTTCTACTCCGGGCTGATCTATCAGGCGATGGGCTTTCCCGGTCGACATGTTCCCGGTGCTCTTCGCCATCCCGCGCACCGCAGGCTGGGTCGCACAATGGGAGGAAATGCTCCTCGACCCGGACCAGAAGATCGCCCGGCCGCGTCAGATTTACATCGGGTCGGCCAAGCGGGACTACGTCCCGCGCGAAAAGCGGCGCTGACCGGCCTCGCTGCGCGTCCACACGCCCATGCCAGGCATGACACGCCGAAGTAACTTCGCGGTCCCCGTCATCTCAGCGCTCGCCGTCGCGATCGCTCTCGTCGCCGGCCTGGGCTGCGTCCGGGCGCAAACACCCTCGGCGGCCGCGCCGTCGTTTGACGGCGCGCGCGCCTTCGAGCACGTCCGGCGCCTGGTCGACATCGGCCCGCGCGTCGCCGGAACGCCCGGCGCCCGGCAGGCGCGCAACTACATCACGAGTCAACTCAAGACGATCGGCGTCGCCGTCGAAGAACAGCGGTTCGAGGCCACGACGCCGGCCGGCCCGGTGGAGATGGTGAACCTCCGCGCCACCATTCCCGGCGCCACGCCCGGACCCGACCGCCTCATCATCGCCGGCCACTACGACACCAAACGGTTCCGGGAGTTCAAGTTCGTCGGCGCCAACGACGCCGGCTCGAGCACCGCGTTCCTCATCGAGATGGCGCGCGTGCTCAAGCCGCGCGCCAACGCGCAGCCGATCGAACTCCTCTTCCTCGACGGCGAGGAAGCGGTCGTCGAATGGCAGGGCACCGATCACACCTATGGGAGCCGACACTACGTCGATGCCGCTCGCAAGGCCGGTGCGCTCGGACACATCCGCGCGCTCGTCCTGGTCGACATGATCGGCGATCGCGACCTCGGGATCTCCCGCGAGTCCAACTCCACAGCCTGGCTGACCGACCTCATCTGGGCGGCGGCACAGCGGCTCGGGCGGCGCGAGTTCCTGGACCGCGAGACGGCGATCGAAGATGACCACCTGCCGTTCCTTGAGGCGGGCGTGCCGGCCGTCGACATCATCGACCTCGACTACCCCGCCTGGCACACGGCCGGAGACACCCTCGACAAAGTCTCGGCGCAATCGCTACAGGCCGTCGGCGACGTGCTCCTGGCGGCGCTCCCGGATATCGAGAAGCGGTTGCTCAAGCCGTAGACGGCTCGAGTTTGAGAGCGCAGTTTGCTGACGCGGCCAGAGCACACCCCAAGTGACAGCCGCGCACCAAAGCCTTTCACCGCCGAGAACGCCGAGGACGCAGAGAACACAAAAACGTCTCTGCGGGCTCTGCGGGCTCTGCGGTAGAAGGCTTTTGGCAGGGAGGAGCGCGGAAAGACTCAGGGCCTAGGAACAGAGCGCGCGGATCTCGGCTTCCTCGAGCACCGCCGTCGACGCCTTGGCCTTCGCAAAAATCCGCTCGACGATGTCGTCGGTTACCGGCAGTCCGCGCTTCTCGAGCCAGAACACCACGTTCGACTTCCCGGACATCGGACCGATCTCGATTTCCTGCTCGCGCCCGACCATGCTCGCCGGCACCCCGGAATAGACGGCATCCACGAGCGCCTGATCCTTCTTCCGGAACGCCTTGATCACGGCCGCGGCGTGGACGCCGGTAGCCGTCCGGAACGCGTCGCGTCCAACGACGGGATAGTTCGGCGGAATCGCCACGCCGGTCGCAGCCGAGACGGCCTCGCAGTACTCGACGAGGGCGGCGAGGTCGCGCTCGATGTAGCCCATCAGCACGAGGTTGACGAGCAGCATGTCCATCGGCGTATTGCCGACGCGCTCGCCGATCCCGATGCCCGCGCCGTGGAGCCGCGTCGCGCCGGCGTCGAGCGCGGCAAGCGAGTTGATGACCGCGAGGTCCCGGTCGCGATGGCCGTGCCAGTCGATCCCGACGCCCCCGCCGCACTCCTCGACCACCGTCGCGACGAAGCGGACGACCGCGGCGGCGCCCGCCGGCGTCGCGTGGCCGACGGTATCGGCAATGCACACCCGGGTCGCGCCGGCGCGAATCGCCGTCGAATAGAGCCGCCGCAGCGTCTCGGGATCCGCGCGCGTCGTGTCTTCGGTCACATAGAGAACAGGCAGGCCTTCGCGAACCGCGAAGCTAATCGCCTCTTCCGTCAGCTTGAGGAGCTGATCGATTCCCCACCCTTCGGCGTACTGCCGAAGCGGGCTCGACCCGATGAACGCGCCGCATTCAATCGGAATCCCGACCCGCTGCGAGATCTCGACGATCGGCTTGATGTCGGCGACGAGCGTTCGCGCCGCGCAGTTGGCCGCCAGGCCCAGCCGCTGGTCGACGATCTCGCGCGCCAGACGCTCGACGTCGCGGACGACGTGCGGACCTGCCCCGGGCAAGCCGAGGTCCGCCGTGTCGATCCCCAGCGCGTCGATGAGGTGCAGAATCCGCAGCTTCTCCTCGATCGTCGGACATTTCACGGACGGCGACTGCAGTCCATCCCTCAACGTCTCGTCGTCGAGGAGCACGGTCGCAGGCGCGCGATCGCCAGTCGCGTTCCAGTCGTAGATCAGGGGGTGCATGGCGGACGGCGGTTCCACATGAGGCGGATCGTGATCATGCCGGCGAGGAGCAGGATGCTGGCCCAGAGCGTCGACACCCAGGCCGCATCGCGGACGGCCACGTCCATCGCCGTCGTCAGGTCGAGCCACGGTCCACGGCCGGCCTGGTGCAGCGCCTGCCTGAACAGGTAGGTCTGAGTGCTGCGCGCGAGCAGCAGGTCGTAGAGTCCGTTCCAGACGACGACGGCGACCGCGAGCCAGAGGCAGACGGCGATCCGTTCCCGCCGTCCGAGCCCGGTCATGATATCCGAAGCGCAGCACCATCGCGGTGATGTCGTCGTTCTGCGCGGCGCCCTTGGCGAACTCACGGACGTCGCTGAACACCGCTTCGAGGAGCTGCTGCGGCTCGCGGGCGAGGTTGCGCTGGACGACCTCAAGGATCCGGCCCTCGCCGTATTCCTCCCCGCTGGCCGACAAGGCCTCCGACACACCGTCGCTGAAGACGATCAACCAGTCGCCGGGTGCCAGCGTCACCGTTTCCTCTTCGTAGTTCGCGCTCTCGAACAACCCGACGATCGGCCCGCCGCACTCCAGGCGGCGGAACCCGTTCTTGCCGACCACCAGCGGCGGGTTGTGCCCGGCGTTGCAATACAGCAGCTGGCCATTGGCGAAGAGCGATCCGTACATCAGCGTCACGAATCGGGATTCGATGCCGCGGCGATAGAGTGCGAGGTTCACCTTGCGGATCGTGCGCGACGGAGAGTCGCTGCCGGCGGCTTGCGCGGCGAACATGCCCTGCATCATCGCGCTCAGCAGAGCCGCGGGCGGACCCTTGCCGGCGACATCGCCCAGCGCAAATCCGAATGAACCGTCCGAGAGGTCGACGTAGTCGTAGAAATCGCCGCCGATCGACCGGCACGGAAGCGACGCGGCGGCGGCGCGGAAGTAGGCGCCGGAGCGGCCGGCTTTCGGCAGCAGCGCCTGCTGGATCTCGGCCGCAATCCGCATTTCCTGTTCCATCCGCGCCTTCTCCATCGTTTCGCGATAGAGCCGCGCGTTCTCGATGGCGACGGCAGCCTCCGTCGCGAGCGTTTCGAGGGCGGCGCGCGTGGAGTTGGACAAGAGCGAGCCCTTCTCGCGGCTGTCGAGATAGAGGACGCCGATGCGGCGTTCCTCGCCGACGGCCTCGGCGCGATCGAGATACCGGACCAGCCGCAGCGGGACGCAGAGCACGTTGCGGATGCCGAGCGCGACGGTGCCCATGTGGACGTTGGCGAGATCGCCGTCGAGGAGGTCGGCGACAATCCGCGGCTCACCAGTGCGGAAGACTTCCTCCGGGATCTTGCGGCTCGTGGCAAAGCTGCCACCGGGAATCGAGTTACGGCCGCGCGAACGTGCCATTTTGAACTCGAGCTCGTCGGTCGACGCGGCCAGCATGATGAAGCCGCGCTCGGCCCCGCTCACCTCGATCGCCGAGTCGAGCACCAGCGCCAGCACGTCGTCGAGGACGCGGCCAGAGCCGAGCGCGCGCAGGCCCTCGAGGAGCGCGGCAATCTGGCGGAGGTCGCCAATCGCCGTCGTCGTGGCCTTGTCTTGTGCGGGGGCGCTGTCGGCGAGCAGGAAGACCATCTCGGCGCCGCCGCTGCGGCCGAGACGGATGCGGTCGCCGTGGACGAGCGGACGCTCGCTGACCTGCTCGCCATTGACGTAGGTGCCGTAACGGGAGTTCTTGTCGCGAATCAGGAACTGGTTGTCCTGAGAGTCGATTTCGGCGTGGTCGCGTGACACTTCGCTGCCGGCAAGCCGGAGATCGTTGGTTTCGCGCCGCCCGATTTCGAAATGTCCTTTCGAGATCGGGACGATGCGCCGGCCCAACGCGTCTGTCACCTCGAGGCGGGCATCGGACATGGGATCAGAAATTATTGCACTTTTTGCTGTTTCGCAACGGGAGTCGGCGAATCTGGCCCAAAACCTCAGCGCCGGCGAAGAATGCGGAGCAATAGAACAACGACGGCCGCGCCGAGCGCCAAGCCGGCGGCAAGTTGCGGCAGTTCGGGGTTTGCGGCTGTCCGCGCCGCCTGCCCCATGTAGAGCGCCAGCAGCACGAGGACGATGAGCACGCCCGCCGAGACGAGCGGATTTCCTCGCGGCTTGACCGGAACGGCCTTCCGAACCGGATCAGTCGTCCCGGCTCCACATCGAAAGCAGACGATCGCTTTGTCGGCGATCTCGGTTCCACACTGACGGCACTGCATCGCTCTAACTTTACCCGGTTTCCAGTTCTCACTGATGGTGACTCTCGCGGACCTCTTAACGGAGCTCAGGAGCTCAAAAGGCTTCATGAAGATCCAGACGTCTCGAACTCCGATTCCGGTCATCGTGGACAGCGAGTCATTCCGATCAGACTGTGTTTAGGACGAGAGTGCGTCGGCCTTTTGATCAACGGCCGTGCCGCGGCCATCAGGATCAGCACCAGCCCGAACGTGCAGACGATCGTCGCGCCGGTCGGCAGATCGAGGACGAGCGACAGATACACGCCCAGCGCCGACACGATCGTGCCCATCGTCCAGCCGATTGCGAGACGCCGGCCGATGCTCTCTGCGTAGAGCATCGCGGCCACGGACGGAACGATCAGGTAGCAGAACACCAGCAGCACGCCGGCGATCGAGACCGATGAGGTCACGACGAATCCGAACGACGCGTAGAACAGGAAGTCCCAGAGCCGGACGTTGAGGCCGGTGGCCTCGGCGTGCTCGTGGCTCATGGAGATCGCCAGGAAGGGCTTGCGATAGACGTAGTGAAAGAGGCCGACGGCGCCGTACAGCCCGGCGGTCTTGAACACGTCGTGCCAGGACACCGCGATGATGTTGCCGACCAGCATGTCCTTGAGGTGCTCGGCCTGCGATGTCGACTTGCTCATCGCGAGAATTGCCGCGGCCGATGCGACCGCGTACGAGATGCCGATGATCGCCTCCTGCGGGATGCGTGCCTGCTTGGTCCGGACGAACGAGAAGATCGCGGCGCCGATGAACGTGAAAGCGAGGCTGACCCAGTAGACCGATCGCGAGTGCGGATCGCCGTCGGAAAATGGCATCAGCATGGCGATCGTCGCGCCGAGCGCGGCGATCTGCGCGAGCGAGAGATCCACGAAAATGACGCCCCGCTCGACGACATGAACGCCCAGATAGGCGTGGATGCCGGTCAGGATGAGGCTGGCGGCGAACGGCGCCGCCAGGAACTCGGCGATCTGGAGCGCGGTCAGATCGCCCATTACCGTGTCGCGCCCGTCTCTTTGATGGCCGTCACCAGCAGGTTGACGTCATAGTCGAAGAGCTGCAGGTAGGTCTGGACCTCCCTGACACCGCCCACCGAAGGCGGCATCACGACCACCTTCGCGCCGGTGTCGCGGGCGATCTTGTTTGGCGTCTGAAGGTCGAAATACGGCTCGACCAGGATGATCTTGATCCCCTGGCGCTTCATCTCCTGCGTGAGCTCGAGCTGGTGCGCTGGCGACGGAGGAATGCCGGGCTTGGGCTCGACGTAGCCGATCACGTCGAGGCCGAACACCTCGGCGAAGTTCGGCCACGAGCGATGATAGGTGACGATCTTCAGTCCTTTGTACGGAGCCATCGCGGCCTGCCAGCGCTTCTCCCCTTCGGCCAGGCGCCGATCGAAGTCGGCATACCGGCTGGCGAAGTACGCCGAGTCGGCGGCGCTGAGCGAAGTCAGCTTGTCCTGAATCGCCTTGGCCATGAGCCGGCCGTTGCGCGGGTCGAGCCAGTAGTGCGGATTGCCGAGCGGGTGGACATCGCCCATCGCGCGCGTCACCTGACCTGTGGGCATGTCGAGGATCCGGGCCGACGACGAGGCATCGAGATACGCCTGACCCTCCGGGCTGGATCTTCGGGTTGCGGCTCTGCGTGATGAGCGGCGGCAGCCATCCCACTTCGAGCTCACGGCCGACCACGACGAGAAGGTCGGCACTGTGCAGCTTGATGACGAAGCTGGGCTTCGCCTCGACGAAATGTGGATCCTGGTAGCCCTTCGCCAGCGCCTCGACCGACACCTTGTCGCCGCCGATCTCCCTGACGAGCGCGGCCAGATCCTCGGTTGACGTGATGACGTTGATGCCCGCGCGGGCGTGGGCGCTGGATGACAGCGCGGTCAGGACAGCGATGAATGCAGTATTAGCTTCAATCAGCTTTCTCATTTGTCGTGGCCCACCTCTTGTCTGCCATTGCTCACTGCTCGCGGGGCCCCACCCTCGGGCACTCGCTCGTCGACTGCTCCGACTCGACTCCGACTGCCGACTGCGACTGCGACTGCGACTCCCGACTGCCGACTGCCGACTCTCAAAACACATGCGCCCCGTGGGCGCCGATTGAGAACAGAAACTGGAACAGGGCTTCGTTCGCCGTCACGCCCTCGGCGTACCGGGTCCGCCGGTACTGGCCGCGGATCTGGCTGAACTCGCTCGGCCAGAACGTCAGCGTGAGCGATGGCCCCTTGTCGACGAGCGAGGCGTCGTAGGCGCGTTCGGACCAGTCGTAGCGGGCGCCGCCGAACCACCGCCGCGCGAACTGATACTCGCCGCTCGCATACATGCCGAAGGCGTCGACGTTGCCGCCTTCCTGACCGCGACGGCTCCAGAAGAGCTCGGTGCGTCCCTGGAACCGGCGATAGATGGCGCGACGCAGCGGACGATAGCGGAACGTGGCGTCGATCCCGACCAGCCGCGTGGTGAAATCCGGGCCCGCGTCGTTGTGTGCCGTACGCGACCGACCCGCCCACGTCGACGTTGGTCGATTCGGTCACGTCGCGATAGCCGCGAAGCCGCCCGACCCAGCTCACGTCGCTTGGTTTGTACGACGTGAACAGGGCCGAGTTGCCCTGATAGACCTCGCCGGTCGCCTCGAGGAACATGAAGGGGTTGAGGATCAACTTCGACACCGAGATGCCCGCGTCCGCCAGTCCTTCATCTCCACCGAACAGGTTTTGAATCATCAAGGGCTCGTCGACCCATGGCAGCGAATGCGCATGGAGCGTGTTCACCTTGCCGACCTGCTCCTTGAGCTTGCCGACCTTGGCGAGCAGCCCACCGGGAAGCGAGGTGAGGGTCAGGAACCCTTCCTCGATCTCCACGCCCTCGGGTGAAAACGCGAGAAAGAAGTCGGCGCGCGCATAGGGATCGACGACCGCCTGAAACGTGGCCTCCGCTTCATCCAGCGCCAGCGCGGGGGGCGGATTGACGGAGTTCTCCCCGACCGCCCCGACGAAGTTCCCGATCACGGCGATGTCGGGGTTGAAGATTTTCGAGAGCGCGCTCGTGCTGCCGTAGACCGGAAGCGAGCCCGTCGGGCCACCGGCCCCTCCCGCGCCGGACGGGACCGGAACTTCGGCCGGGACGGCCGCCTGGGCGGGTGCGGCAGGCGCGGCGCGCGCCGGCTGCCGGCGGGGCGGGCGCGGCCGGTGCCGGCGGCGCCCCTATCGCCGCCAACTTCGATTCGAGCGCCGCCAGCCTCGCGGCATAGTCGTCGCGCACCGCCTCGAACTCTTTCCTGAGCTTGTCGAGCTCCGCCCGCACCTCCTGCGCCTGCGGCGCCGGCGACTGCGCCGCGGCCGGAATCGACAGCGCTCCCACACCACCAGCGCACATCACGATGCGCACGGCCCTGACGAACGAAGACGTCAATGCCACCTGTACCTCCTGAGATCGGAAACAGGACTCCCGTCTGAACGGCGAAACGCATTTACCCGGACGCGTGGTCCGGATCGTTTTGGAAAACGGCGAATCAGCCGAAGACGGGTGGCGATCGTCCGGAGGATGCCCGGAGCGGGGCGGAGGGGCGGCGGTCGGCCGAGAGGAGGAAGGCGCGGCCGGCATCTCGCATGCCGACGCCGTCGAGCCCCGCTGCCCAGCCGGCAGTTTCTCCTGTCGAGGCGACGACACAGGTCGTGCAGTGGGTCGAGGACTTGAGATGGCAGAGAACGTCGTGGTGCGCCAGGGGCAGGAGCGCGGACGCCAGGACGTACGCCGCGAGCAGCACTCGCGCGAACACGCCGCACCTGGACGGACTCATCTCACTTTCCAGTATACAGGGAACTGGTTCAGGGTTCAGGGTTCAGGGTTCAGCGGTTCAGGGTTCAGGGTTCGGGGTTCAGGGTTCAGGTTCAGCGTTCACAGCGCTGCACTGCTGAACCGTGAACCTGAACCTGAACCTTGAACCTCGAACCCTGAACCGTGAACCCTGAACCCCGAACCGTCGTGAAAGCTATACTCCGAAGAAAGTGTTTCCGGTCAGCGACGTCATCCCGTCCCGCACCACTCCCGTCGTTACCATCACCCTCATCGCGACCAACGCGCTCGTGTTCCTCTACGAGCTCACGCTGGACGATCGCCAGCTGCAGGCGCTGGTGCAGAGCTACGGCGTCGTCCCGGCGCACTTTTCGCTGGTGACGCTCGTGACCAGCCTGTTTCTGCATGGCGGCTGGCTGCATTTTCTGGGCAACATGCTGTATCTGTGGATTTTTGGCGACAACGTGGAGGACCGTCTGGGGCACGGGCGGTTCGCGATCTTCTATATCGGCTGCGGGGCTGCGGCGGCCCTCGGCCAGATGGCGACGAGCCCGATGTCTTCTCTCCCGATGGTTGGCGCCAGCGGCGCGATCGCGGGCGTCATGGGCGCCTACTTCGTGTTCTTTCCACAGTCGCGCGTGCTGACGGCCGTGTTCATCGTGTTCTTCATGGACCTCATCGAGATTCCCGCGATCTTCTTTCTGGGCATCTGGTTTCTGATGCAGTTCTTCAGCGGCGTCGGCTCGCTTGGCGCCGATGCCGCCGCAGGCGGCGTCGCGTTCTGGGCCCACATCGTCGGATTCGCGGTCGGAGGGTTCGTGGGAGCGCTGTGGCGAGGGGTGGAACGGAGGGGGTGGGAGTACTGACTGGCTCAGGGCTCAGGGCTCAAGGCTCAGGAGCGTTAGACCGCTTACACGAAGAACTTCCTTGAACCTTGAACCTTGAGCCCTGAGCCTTGGCGTGAACCTACGATTTCACCCGCGCCCGAATGTCCTGATTGACCCTGGCGAGCTCGATCATCAGGCGTTCGAACTCCTGTTGATACTCTGCCGGCTGGAGAAAGCTGCGGCGGACCTTGAGCTCATCGAGGTCCGCCTCGAGCGCCGCGCGCTTCTGCAGCAGCTTCAGCAGCACCTCGTCAGTCGGCCGCGCGCCGGGGAGCGGCGCATCGAGATAGACGTGGCTCGAGAGCGACCCATCCTCGCCGTTGCCGCCGGCGTCCCGGCCGACGCCGTCGCCATTGTCGTCGAGTAGTGCCCGCTCCGTGGAGAGCTGCCCGCGGCGTTGGTAGTGCCGCCGCACTTCGCCGGTCGCCGCGGTGAACGCCTCCCAGATCGAAATTCGATCGTTTTTGTCGATGTCCGACGCGTCGCTCCTCAGAGCCTTGATGAAGTAGTCGGGAAACACCGTGTCGAACCGTTGCGCCACCGAGTCGGTGGCGGTGATGACCACCCGGCGCTCGCCAGTCAGGCGCTCGATGAACGGAAAGCTTGCCGACGATGTGTTGACGACCACGACCCGGCCGGGCAGTCCCGTCGACGAGCTCTGCCCACTGCGCCGATTCCAGATCGGCTCCGACCAAATTGAACTTGGCGTCGACGCCATCGTAGGTGCCGTGGCCGATGAGGACGATGAACAGGAGATCGTCGCGCGTCATGGCGCGCCGGATGGTGCCGAGATGCTGGCGGACGTTGGCGGCGGTGGACGCGGTCGACGGGTCGGGCGTGTCGGTCAGCACCTTCAGGTTCGCGCGGTCGATCTTCATCCGCTCGACCAGCACGGCCGCAAGATCGCGCGTCCAGCTCGTGTACTGCGTGGCGTACTCCTGCGCCGCCGCTCGCGCCCGCGACGATGAGCGCGTAGCGCTCGCCGGCCGCAGCTGCGGACGCGAATGACAGGAGAACGGCGATGAGCGCCGAGACGCCGAGCTGACCTTCCGGCTAAAGCCGGCAGCCACGCTATTGGTCATATCTTGTTCTTGACCTGAACCCTGAACCCTGAACCCTGAACCGCGGCGCGCCTCTCTCACCGAAGTCCCCACGCCCGTCTCAGGATCCATTCCGCTCCAAGCAAGACTAGTATCGCCGCAAACGACCATCCCGTGTGCCACAGATCGCGCCGAACGACCATCGCGGCATCCGGCACGGCCGCCTTTGAGGAGGTCCGGCAGCTCCGTCACCTGGTTGTCGGTCAGGAGCCGGCCGCCTGACCGCGTGGCGAGCCGCTCGAGCAACGCTCGATTCAGCCGCGGATCGGTCATCTCGAGATCGGCGCCCCCGACCAGCACCGACGCGCTGGCCGTTCCAACGAGCGTGGCTCCCCGCCGCACCTCCGCGGACACCTTGAAAACGCCGGCATGGTCGGGGCGCGCGTTTGCGACGTAGCTGCCGTCGCTGCCGCGCGGCGGAATCGGGGCCCCCGCGGAGCGACTCGATCCGGCCGTCGGGTGAGGTGACCCGGAAATCGACGGCAACATCGGTGAGCGGCTCGAACGCGGCGGTGCGAGCCACCACTCGAAGCGGCAGCGGATCGCCCGGCGCGGTACCCGGTGCGACGCTCAGCTGAATCGGATCACCGGCAGGAAGCGCGAGCCAGCGCAGCGCCTGCTTCCAGAAGGTGTCGTAGACGCGATCGGTCGCCGGGAGGAGCATCCGCCAGCGCCAGGCGGCTTCGCCGGCAAACACCATCGAGCGGCCTTCGCCGAATCGTTGCACCGCGACGAGCGCGCGCGGCGTCCCGCCGGGCCCGCTCGTGACCGCGAGCACGCTGGCGCCAGGGCGAGGACCTCCGAGCGGCACGATCGACGCGAGTGCCGGAACCGCCTCCCACCGCTTTTTCGTGTCGTCTGCGCCAGCGGCAAGCTGCATGACGGGATGCGCCTCGCCCGCCGCGGTGAGGGAGACGCGATTGGCGCCACGCGCGTCAATCGCCGGCAGCACACCACCGCCGCCCGCGCTGAGATCCAGCGGCAACACATCTTCGAGCGCAGTGCCGCCAAGCCCCTGCCGCATGAACGAGCGCGCGCCGAGCACGAGCAGTCCGCCGCCTCGCTCGCCGACGAAGCTTCGGGTCGCTTCGAGCGCGCTCTTCGAGAACTGGTGTCCCTCGACGTTGGCGAGCACCAGCGCGTCGTAGCGAAAGAGCGCTTCCCGGGTGGCCGGGTATCCGGCGGCCAGGCTGTCGCTGCGCGACTGCGCGGCCTGGATGTAGAACGTGTCGGCGCCCTGCTCGTTCTTGCCTTTGCGCACGACCGAATCGATCTCGAGGCCGGGATCGGATGCCCAGGCGCGCTTGAGAAAGCTGTGCTCGAAACCCGGCGCGCCCTCGACGAGCAGGACGCGGCGGGGTCTCGCCGGCGGCTGCACCAGCGTGCTCCGGGCATTGTTCTCCGGGACAATCTCGCCGGCGGCAACCGGAGTCTCGACGGTGTAGACGGTCGGCGCCTGCCGGCCGGGCGACACCTGAAAGACTTCCCTCACCGGCGACCCCTCAGCCGCGGGCGTCACGCGCCTGACGTCGACCGGCCGGCCATTCTCGAGCAGCCTGAGCTCGATTGGCGCGTTCCCCAACCCATGGCTCACCGCCGAGACGGCGAGGTCGACGCGCGAATCGTCCAAGATGGCTTCAGCCGCAGTCACGCTGAGGATCTCGCGATCCCGGCCGGCGGTGGGCGATCCGACGCCGAGCGCGAAGATTGGCGGACCGCCGTCCGCCGCGCGCTCACCCGCGCCGCTCGTGTCCCCGCCGTCCGACAGCAGGATGATGCCCGCGACGCGCCGATCCCGATAGCGCGCGCGAACCGCGGCGAGCGCCCCCTCGACGTCGCTGCGCCGCGCCGCGGCAGCCAGGTCGTTGGGCGCCACCGGGGCAAGCCCATCCCCGAAGCCGAGGACCTCGACGTGAAATTGCGATCCGAGCGCGGGCAGCAGCCGCTCCACGACGATCCCGCGCGCGCGATCGATGCGCCGTACCGCCCCCTCGGCATCTTCGATGCTCATGCTCCGCGACGTATCGACGAGAATCGCAACCACGGCGTCGCGGACGTTGGCGTCGGTGGCGCGGGCGACAGGCCGCATCAGAAAGACGATGAGCGCGAGAAGCGTCACGAACCGGAGGGTCACGAGGACTCGTCGTCTGGATGACGACAATGGCTGGCGGCTGTAGGCGAGCCACGCGACGAGACCCGCCGCGCCGACGGCGAGGGCGAGAGCCCACCAGGGAAGAGGGTTCGCGAAGGACACGCCGGCCTGCTTCTACTTCTTCTTGTTCTGGGCCAGCGATTCGTAATATCTGGCGATCAACTGTCGATAGTCGTCCGGCACGCGATCGCTTCCGCCGGCACTCAGACGATCCTGGAGACTCTTGCGGGCCGCGCGCGCGATGACCGACGCTTCGTAACGCTCGAGGGCCGAATCAACGTCCTTGCGCAGCGATTCCCACTGGGAGAAATCCTGCTTGAAGGCTTCGGTGCCCTTGTCGACGCCACTCCACTCGTGCTGCTCGGGGCTCGTCCCGCCAAGACCGGAGCCAGGCGCGGCGCGCTCGAGGCGCGAGAGCGACTCGCGCGCGGTCTGCAATTCCTTCGCGTACTGCTCGCGCAGGCGCTGCAGGTCGTCGCTGGCGCCTTGTCCCGCGCCGGTCGCCCTCCCCTGCCCTTGCCGGCCGGCGGCACTATTCGGCGTCCGCTTTCTGCAGCTCACGTTCGGCGCGGTCGAGGCGCTCGCGGATCGCGCGCGCCTGATCGAGTTCGCGCGACAAATCTTCGGCGCCGGTGGCGGCGCCTCCCAGTTGATCGACGATTTGGTCGAGCGACCGCGCAATCTGCTGTTCCGCCTCGGCGGCTCCCTGGCGCGGCGCCGGCCTGCCCGAACGACCCGACGCGCTGTCGGCGCCCGCCGCGTCGCGCATCTTCCTGGCGGTCTCGCGCATCCGCCCGGCTATCTGCTGGCGCGCGAGCTCTCGCGCCGCTGAGCCTGGTTGCGACTCTGGGCGCGAGGCCTGGCCCGGCGATCCCGGCGCCGGTGGCTTGCTGCCGCCGGCGAGCTGCTCGGCGGTCCGTTGCAACGCGTCGACGCGGTCGGCGAGCTTGTCTTTCTCGCCTGAGAGCCGTCGCCACCCATCGGCATTCGCTTGATCGGTACCCTTGGCGAGCCGAGCCGCCTCGCTGGCAATACGCCGCTGCTCGTCGGCAATCTGCTGCGCCTCCAGGCGCACCTCGCCCGCGGCGCGCTGCTGCGCATCGGGATTGTCGCGACGCATCTGCTGTTCGAGCCGGCGGAGCCCAGCCGCGGCGCGCTCGCCGCGGTCGGCCGCGCTGCCCGGCGACTGTCGCTGCAGTTCGCCCGCCGCGCCACCCATCTCGGACGCCGCATCGCGCATCGGCCCACTGCCAGCAGGATTCTGCTGGGGGCCGGCGCCGCGCTCCGCTTGTGCGGGTTGACCGCCCATCCGACGCGCCAGCTCCTCGGTCTCTCGACGGAGCGCCTCCTGCTCGCGCGTCAGCGTCTCGAGCTGACGTTTCAGCTCGTCTCCATCGGGTCGAGCGGCGGCGAGCTCGCGTTGCCGACGATTCAGCTCTTCCTGCCGCCTGGCAAGCTCGCGAATCTTGTCGAGCGCGCTCTCGCCGGCTTCTTTGTCGGCACGCGTCTCAGTTTGCGACCGCGTCTCGTAGTTGGTGCGCTGCTGCCGCTGCAGCTCCTTGTCGAAGAGCGCCGAGAGATCCTGCCCCTGCCGTCCGAGGCCACCCATCGAGGCTCCGGCCTGCTGCGCCACCTCGCGCCTGCGGATTTCCGCCTGCGCCTGCAGCAAGCCCTGGAGCGCCGCCATCTCGTGCGGCAGCGCCTCGCCGGTCCGCTGGTCTTCGAGCTGGCCGATGGCCCGCGTCATCGCCGAAATCGCGCCCGCGACCGGATCCGGCGCTCCCGCGCCGCCACGAAGCTGGCGCGGAGACGACACCTGCTGCGGAAAGCGGATCAGCCCGCGGCCACGGCCGGTGCGCGACGCAATCCGCTCCGCGCGACCGCGCAGCTCAGCCTGCGCTGCCGCGATGGCCGTCACGTCGGCAGCCGATCGGCCCGCGCCAGATGCGGCGCGCCGCTCGATGTTCCACGTGGCGTTGATGATCTCTTTCTGCGCGGCGACGAGGGTTTCGAGCTGCTCACTCGCCATGCCGGACATCGCCTGGCTTTGCGCCAGCACGAACTCTTCAGAGAACGGCCTGACCTCGAGGAAGAACATGTCGCTTCTCGTCTCGGTCGACCGCTTCCCGCGCCCGACGTCGCGGGCCCGAGCGTAGTAGGTGATCACATCACCTGGCTGAACGCCAAGATCTTCGGCCGCAAGCGTCAGCGTGGCCGACCTCGAGAGCTCGCTGCCGCCGGCGCGCGGGAACGGAACGACCTTCGGTGCCCGCCCCGCCACGGCGTAGACGAGCTCAAAGCGCGAAATGCCGTGATCGTCTTCAGCCCGCGCCTCGATGGCGACCTCCTCGAGTGGCGTGATCTGCTGGTCGCCTGCCGGCCGCAGGATCCGGACATCCGGCGGGCGGTCGTCCATCACGCGAAGAAAGTACTCCGTGTCTCCGGCCGTCCGGAGACCGTCGAGGTCAGCGAGTCCGACCCGATAGGAATCGTCGCGCGCGAGCACGAGGTCGCCTTCGACGACGCGATCGCCAGTCCTGCGCAAAACGACGTGCCGGTCGGCCGCCGCCCCAGCGCGGGGCCCTGCCCGAGCACCATCTGGCCGGATGCGACGGGCTTGTCGGTGTGGACGCGGACGTGAACCTTCGTGCCCGCCGGACCGTAGATGTCGCCGCCGTCTCGTTCCTCACGTGGCGGCAAGTTGGCGAAGGCCGGATACTCGTAGCGAAGATCGATCCGCTCGACCTGTGCGCCGACGAGCGCGGTCACGGTGTAGTCCGCCGAGCGCCTCGATCCCGCCGTGACGCGATACTGGAACGTTCGGTCGATCGATTCGAACACGAACTGAAAGCCCGCGCCGTCCGGCGCCATCGCGACGGTGCGCAGCTCTCGTCCGGCCTCGACGGTCAGGCGCGGCGTGAAACGCGTCAGGAACCGGCTGCTCGCGCGCACAGATGCCCGGATCGTCAGCGGTTGGCCCGCGGGCACACGGACATCGCCGGGAAGGACCTCGACGAGGATCGATTGAGGAAAGATTGTGATCCACGCCGTCTCCGAGGCTCTGGTCAGCATCGGCCAGGCGACCGCGACGGAGGCAGCGAGGACGATGACGCCGGCGGCTGCCGACAGCGCAGCGCGACCGAGCGCACGCGTCGTCACGATGCTCGCGGCACTGACAGCTTCGAGGCGACGTACCGCCGATTCCATGACGAGGCGGCGAAAGTCCCCGGTCTCGCCCGATGCCCCGGCGTCCACGGCGCTCACGAGCACGTCGTCGAGCGGCTGAACGTCCGCGCGTGTGGCCACGCGCTCCTCGATGAAGCGGGCGATCTGCCGATCGCTCGGTCTGCCCCGGCTTTGCCACGCGCTCACGACGATCGCCGCAAGCCCAGCCAGGCAGGCGGCGAGCGCCAGGAGGGTCAGCGCTCCATCGCCGGGCGCCAGCCACATCACGATGCCTGCAGCAGCCAGGATCGGCGCCGCCGCGAGGGCGGTGGACCGGCCGATGGCCCGCAGGACGACCTCGGCGCGCCATCGGCGGCGAACGCTCAGGAGCAACGGGCGGAGCGGGTCGTGGAAAGTCACGCGCGTCCTACTACCGACTCTGCAACCAGTGTAGCAATCAACAGCGCCAGGCCGTACTGCCAATAACTCTGGCGGGACTCGGTTTGCTGGGCCTGGATCTCGGCAGCTTGCGAGGCTTTTTGCTGCGATCGGGGCACCATGCCCTCGAACGCCGCGGTGTCCATCCGGTCGAGCGCGCTTTCGCGCGTGTCGACATTGACCGCAAACGGTCGATTGTCCTGCGTCTCGATAGACGCCTGGGACGGGTGGCGTTCCCGACGGCGCCTGGGCGACGGTGTAGTCACGCGTCTGCCGGCGATCCCCTCCCACATGTCCCACATGGCGCAGGGCTTCGAGCGCGAAAGGGACAAACGCCGGGTGCAGTGGAAAGTCGTTCCATTGCCGGTCGAGATCGGAGGCAAACAACACGACGCGCCCCGCTCCAAGCGCGCGTTCGAGTAAGGCAGGCGAGCCATTCGAGAATCGCGCGACGATTGACCAGCCCTCTGGGGAGACGCGCCACGCGCGATCGAACCGCACCTGGCCAAGGTTTGCGGCAAGGGCGCCAAATGGACGGAAGATCGGATGGCGCAGGTCGGTCGCGGCGAGCGTCAATGGTCCGCTCTGCTCGATGGCGCTGAACGCCGGCTGCCATCCCGTCATCTCGGCGAGCACCGCGGGCTCGAGATCGGACCCTGCGGCGACAAACAAGCCTCCACCTGCCCTCACGTACGTCATCAGCCGTTCCCGCGTCGCTCGCTCGAGTCCGCGGGTCGACAGCAGCGCCACCCCGCGACGAGCTGACAGCTGGTCCGCCGTGAACCCGGCGAAGCGAGCGCCTGACACGACCTCGACGTCTTCGCCGGACGACGTGCTGAGCGCCCGCGACAAATAGAGCGCCGCCGGCCTCCCGCCGGCCTTGTATACCGTCGGCTCGTCGGCGCCAACAATCAGCACCTTCGACGGTGATGCGCCGCCGAGCGCGACGAACCAGGCATTGTCGGCTGGCAACCCCGCTGTGTCGTCGATCACGACCTGGAGCGTCCCGGCTTCAGGGGCGCGCCACGCTATCGACGCTTCGACCGTCGCGCCCGGCGGTGCCGCATACTCCGCCGCCGCCACTTGACGCCCGTCAAGGAGCGCCCGGACAGGGCCGGTCCGCGCGCTGGCGCCTCGATTTCGGATTGCTGCCACGATCCGGTCGCCATCGACCCTTGCGGCAGTAACCGCGACGTTACTGAGAACGCCGTCGGTCACGACGTCTTTGGCGTCTCGGTTCTGAACGTCCACGACGGTCAGGTCCCACCCTGCTGGAAGCGCCGACGATGACTCCCCTTCCCAGCCTGCACGCTGCAGATCAGTGACGATCACGACCCGGCCAGGCGCGCCGGCTGCAAGCTCCACGGCCTGCTGGAAGACCGGAGCGTAGCGCGTCGCGCCGAATCCCGGCGTCAAGCCCTCGAGCGCGGCGCGCGCGTCGCCGGCCCCGCCCGGCGCGGCCAGAACGGTGGCGCGATCGTCGAACGCCAGAACGGCAACGCGCTCGCCACTCGCCGCCTGGTCGATTGCCTGACGCGCCAGCGCTAGTGCCCGCGGAAAAACACCGGGCGCGCCCATGCTGTACGACCGGTCAATGGCGACGACCCGCACTGGCGCGGGCGCGGCGCCCTGCACGTAGGGCCTGGCAAACGCGGCAGCGAGGAGCAGGAGCGCGGCGACGCGCGCGGCGAGCAGGATCAGATCCCGAAGTCGCCGTCGCTCGGCGCGCTCGACCGGCGCACGACGCAGCAGGCGCACGGCCGTGAACGGCACTTCCGGAGCCACCTCGCGCCGCAGGAGGTGCAGCACGACGGGAATCGCGATGGCCAGGGCGCCGATGAGAAACGCTGGATAGAGAAACGACATTCACTTGCGCCGGGCGCGCGCCGCGAGGTATCCGAGCAGCGCGAAATCGAGCGGCTTCGAGGTGTCGAGCAGCCGGTAATCGATGCCGGCGCTCCGCAGCTCCCGCTCGTAGCGCGCTCGCAACCCTTCGAGCGCCTGAAGGTATGCCGAGCGGATGCTCGCCGGTTCCGCCGTCACTTCGTCCGCGCTCTCCACATCCTTGAAACGCGATGAGCCGAGGAACGGAAACGTCAGCTCGTTGGGATCGAGCACCTGAAACACGATGACGTCGTTGCCGCGGGACTTGAGGTGTCTGAGGCCCTTGATGATCGGCTCAGGATCGTCGAGCAAATCCGAGATGAGCACCACGAGGCTGCGCCTGACGAGCGCCTCCGCCAGCTGCTGTAGCGGCCGCGGGACATCCGATCGGCTTCCGGGCTCCAGCTGCTCGAGGCCGATGAGCAGGCTATGCAGGTGTCCCCGACGCGCGCGCGCCGGCAGCCTGAGCCGAATCGTGTCGTCGAACGCCATCAGACCAGTTGCGTCCCGCTGGCGGTTCATCAGAAACGCCAGCGAGCCGGCGAGCACCGAGCCGTAGGCGAGCTTGCTCATTGGCCGCCGCACCGCGGTAGGCCATCGATGCGCTGATGTCGAGCAGCAGGTGGCATTCGAGGTTGGTCTCCTCCTGGAACTGCTTGACGTAGTGCCGATCGCTGCGCGCGTAGACTTTCCAGTCGAGCGTGGACAGATCGTCGCCTGGGAGGTACTCGCGGTACTCGGCGAACTCGACGCTGAAGCCTTTGTAGGGACTGCGATGCAGTCCGGACAGGAATCCTTCGACGACCGTCCGCGCCTTCAGCTCCATCGTCCCCAGCCGCGCGATCACGGCCGGATCGAGAAACCGCAGCTCGCGCGCCCCGGGAGTCGTGGGCATCGGGCTACAACCCGCTCTGCGGCAGGGGCACGGCCTCGAGCAGGCGCTCGACTATCGTGTCCGGCGTGACGCGCTCGGACTCGGCGTAGAAGTTGGGAATGACGCGGTGCCTGAGCACGGGCAGCGCCAGCGCCTGAATGTCGGCGACCGACACGTGATAGCGCCCGTGGATGAGCGCGCGAGCCTTTCCCGCCAGGATCAGCGCCTGTGATGCGCGCAAACCGGCGCCCCACTTGACCCATTCGGTCACAAACGCATGACCGCCCTGCCGGCCAGGGCGCGAGGCGTCGACGAGCCTGACCGCATAGCGCGCGATCTCCTCGGCGACGATCACCTGCCGCACGAGTTGCTGGATCTCGAGGATCTCGGCACCGCTCAGCACACGTTCCGGCGTATGCGTCGTCACGCCCGTCGTTTCAGTGACAACGCGGACCTCTTCATCTTCGGCGAGGTAGGTCATGACGATGTTGAACATGAAGCGATCGAGCTGCGCCTCTGGCAGCGGGTAGGTGCCCTCGAGCTCGATGGGATTCTGCGTCGCGAGCACGAAGAACGGGCGCTCGAGCGGATACGTCCGACCCGCCGCCGTGACGTGGTACTCCTGCATCGCTTCGAGGAGCGCCGCCTGCGTTTTCGGCGGCGTCCGGTTGATCTCGTCGGCGAGGATGATCTGCGCGAAGATCGGCCCGGTCACGAACCGGAGCGCGCGGTGTCCGTTGGCCTCGTCGAGCACCTCGGTGCCGGTGATGTCGGCGGGCATGAGGTCGGGCGTGAACTGGATCCGCTTGAACGACAGGTCGAGAATCTGCGCGACCGTCTTGATGAGCAGCGTCTTGGCGAGTCCCGGCACGCCGGTGATCAGGCAGTGCCCGCCGGTGAAGAGCGCGATGAGGACCTGATCGATGACCGCATCCTGCCCGACGATGACCTTGCGGATCTCGGCCAGGATGCGCTCGCGGCCGAGCGCGACGCGTTGGGCGACCGCCGCAATGTCTCCGGAAGTCGTGTCTGTCGTCGCGGTCGGTGGCCGGGTGGTCGTCTGCGGATTCATTCGTTTGTAAGCGGGGTCAGCGTGCGTCAGTGGGTCAGCGAGTACACGATTTCGTTGATCTGCATCCGATAGGCCTGGGCGGTGAACCGGACGTAGCCGGGGTACTCGGCCGCGTTCGACCACTCCCAGCCATCACCCATGTCGGTGTTCCAGTTGATGAGGACCATCGCGCGCCCGCCGTCGTCCTCGATCGCGCGCAGGCGGGCCACGAAGCCGCCCTTCTCCCACGTGCGGCCCGCCAGGAACGACCCGAGCCCCGGGGTCTGCGGATACTCGTCGATCTTGTAGAAGCAGTTGAAAATCGGATGCTGCGGCGGCAGATCGACAATCGTCCGATCCGGGAAGATCCGCTTCATCTGGCGCTCGAGGTTCGCCCATTCGATCGGCCCGTGGAAGTCATCGAAGGTCATCGTGCCGCCGCGCAGCAGGAACTCGCGCAGAATGGCGACCTCGTTGTCCTTGGGAATCCAGGTGCCCGGTTCGACCAGATAGATCCACGGATACGTGAAAAGCGCCGGGTCGTCGAGCGAGACGACGACGGGCTCGTTGACCTGAATCGAGGTGACCGTCTTGACGCGTCTCGAGAGATTCTGCTCGGCTGCCGGGTAGTCGATCGTCCAGCACTCGTCGTAGGTGTCGCAGCCCGGAGAGGCCCGGCAACTTGGACCCGTCGTAGCGAATGCGCGCGAAGGTCCACTGCAGTCCGGCGAACTGCGAGTTCGGCCGCGTGGCGTCCTGGGCCGCGGCATCGCCTGGCGTCACCGCTCCAGCCGTCACCCAGAGGAGCGCGGCGCCTGTCCCGAGCAGGACTCCCAGTCGCCCCAGACTCGGCCGACGGCGTCGTCATCGCAACCCGGGCCTGACTTTGGCTGGCGGCGGCTGGCCGCCGTCGATGGCCTTCAGCAGGAGCTCCTGCGCCCGCTCGAAGCTCGGCGCGATCTCGAGCGCCGCGAGCGCCTCACGCTTCGCGTCAGCGGCCCGGTTCGCGAGCAGGTAGCTCTCGGCGAGGTCGCAGTGGGCGGAGGCGCGATCGGGCGGACCGGTCGCGAGCGCCTCCTTGAACTCGCGCATCGCAACGGTGGCGTCGCGCGACCGCATCGCCACCCGACCGAGTCCCGTGTGGCCCGACGAGTCGAACGGATCGACCTCGACAATCCGATCGTAGGCAAAGGCGAGGTTGGGCTCGTCGTTGGCCGTCGCGGCAAGCTCGGCCAGCCGGCGCGCCGCGTCGATGGCGTTGTGATCGCTTGCGAGCAGGGCCCTGTACTCCTTGATGGCGCGCGCCTTGTCGCCCACCTGCTCGGCAAGGCGACCCATGATGGCGTGCGGGCTGTCGGCGCCGGTCGCCATCGGCACGAGCGCCGCCGCCTTCTCGAGCGGTTCGAAGGCGGCCTTGTCGCCCTGCTTGGCGAGCGCCGCGCCGAGCGCGAGCTGGGCGCGATAGCTGCCTGGCCGTTCCCCCGCCGCCGTCTTCAGCGCGGCAAGGTCGCCGCTCTGCCGTTCGTCAGCCGGGCCGCCTGGTTTGGCCGGCTTCGCGACGTCCCGCAGCGCCGCCCGGACGGCGCTGAAGCGCGCGTCGAGCATCTTGTCGAACGTCGCCTGCAACTCGTCGAGCGAGATGCCAAGTCCCTTGCTAATCGCAGCGTCCCCCTCGGCGCCCTCCCCGTAGACGCGCACCAGCGTGTTGAGCGCCGCCTGGCCGCGCGTGGCGACGATGTGCTCGACGAGCAGCGACGCCTGGTAGTACGAGAGCGCGATGGTGTCCGGCTTGGTGAAGCCGGAATTCAGATCGCGCAGCTTGAGCACCTGATCGCGCTCGAGCGCCAGCGCGAATGGAACTTCCATCTCGCTGCGCCACGAGGGCTTCTCGCGGCCCTCTTCGTAGACTGAGACGCCTTCGGTCAGCCAGCGCGGCACGCGCTGATTCGACATCTGCAGCGTGATGACGTGGGCCAGTTCGTGCCAGAGCGTCGCCTGCCACGAGAACGTGCCGGGCGGCTTGGCTCTGGGCGAGTCCATGCTCACGACGCGGCCGAAGCAGGCGCCGAGCGCGCCGACAAGTCCAGGCAGGCCGAGGTTGCGGACCGCGAAGTCGTCGTGGATCGGGAAAATCTCGATGAGGATCGGCCCCTTCGGCGTGAACTGGTAGGTGGCCGACATTTTCTTCAGCGCTTCCTGGGCCAGCGGAACCGCGTACTCGCGCAGCACTCTCGTTTCGCTCGGATCGAACTTGAGCACGAGATCGCCGTCGCGCACGACGTCGAACTTCTCGAGCTTGTCGAGCAGCGCGAGCAGGTTGAAGGTGACGCGGTCGTACGGGAAGACCTTGAACGTGCGGTCGAGGACGCGACGCGCCTCGGCTTCGTCGCCGGTCCGCATCAGGTGCAGTCCCAGATCGCTTTGCGCGCGGATATTCGACGGCGAGAGCTCGATGCGCGCGCCGCGTCAGCGCGACGGCCTCGTCGAAGCGATAGAGGCGCGCCGCCAGATCGCCGGCGACGCGATAGACCTCGCCGAAGTTCGGGTTGATGGCCAGCACGCGCGCCGTCTCGGCGTCGAACGTCGCCTTGTCGTCGCGGACGTAGGCGATCGCGCCGAGGAGCGCCCGCGCGTCGAGATGCGACGGATTGGTCTTGAGGACGCGCTCGATCCGTTCGCGCGCCGCGTCGTAGCGGGTGTTGTCGAGGTCCAGCCCGGCGAGGAAGAGGTGCGCGTCAGCGAGGTCGGGGTCGATCTTGAGGGCTTCTTCGGCCGCAGCCGCGGCCATCGGTGGATTCTCGCCGGCGAGCGTTTTTGCGACGCCGACATGTGCCGGGGCCCAGTCTGCGGCGGCCTTGATGACGATCTGAAATGACTTCAGCGCTTCGGGCAGATTGTCGGTCTCGAGAAACAACTCGCCAAAGGCGGTTTCGACCGCGGGATCGCCGCTCCGCACCGCCGCCTTGTAGAGCGCCTCCGCGTCGCGAATCTGGTCGAGCGCCCGCGCCGCGCGCGCGGCACGAAACAGCGATTCGGCGTCGCCGGTCTTCAAACCGCTCCCGAATACCCGGTTGAGATGCTCGGCCGCCGCGGTCTGCGCGTCCGAAGTGCCTCTGCAGCAGCAGTCCAAGCTCGAGCGCCGCCTCGCCCGTCGGGTTCGTCGCCGCGCCCGCCTCGAGCAGCTTCAACGCCTCGTCGTAATTGCCGCGAGACGCCTCCAGACTCGCCAGCACAGCCGCGCGGTCGGGATCGCCGGCCGGCCGCGCTTTGGCCAGCGCCTCGGCCTCCGTCCGCCGGCCTCTAGCCGACAACCGCCGCGCCTGCTGGATGAACGTCTCTGGCGCCTGAATGGCTGCAAGAGATGTTTCTGCGCCAAAAACAGCGCCGAGCGATGACGACACGCGCACGCGCACTGCGGGCACGGCCGCGAGTCCACAGACGAGCAGCACTGCCACCACCGACATCCGCCTCAAACCTCGGAGGTGTCGCATCACACTGTTCGGATTATAGAACACGAGGCCTGATGGATCAGACGCGCTCCGCTCGACGATAGTCGGGCACGCGAGACGGAGGAGACGGAGTTAACGGCACGATCTTCACCGCGGAGGCACGGAGCTGAGATGAGCGGGAGACGCGCGGAGGCTGTCACGCTGAGGACTGCTTGCGCGCCGGCCGTGGCCGGCGACTGGAGTGAGGTGCGGGCGATCGCTGACACGGTTGAACCCGTGCCTTCGTCGCCATCATCAGACCGGTCGCGCCGCGCGACGTCGCGATGCGACTCGGTCAACACAGCTCGACAGCCTCCGTGCGTCTCCCGCTGTTCAGCCCCGTGCCTCCGCGGTGAAAACCGTGAACTCCGTCCGCTCCGTCAGCAGCCATCGTGGCGAATGCAATCACTAGCGTCTCAACTCGTACAGCCGAACCGGCGCGCCTTGCCATCGGCCCGACGCCACGACGCGAAAGATCGGCAACGCGTCGACGGCTTTGAGGAGCTCGTCACACCCTCCTCGATAGAGCGCGCAGTTGATGCTCACGTGTGTCGCGCCGCGCGAGCGCAGCAGATCGACTGCTGACTGATCCGGAAAACTCTTCAGCCCGGTTTCGAACTCGACCTGCCCCGGCGGAGAGTGTCCACTGTAGCCGTTGAGCATCTGCCCCCAGTGCCAGAGCGAGAAGTACATGTAGGGCACGTTCGGCGTGAAACGGGTCGGATTGCCCCCGAACGGAAACTCGGCGAGGACGACGTCGGGGGCGCCGGCGACGAGGCCGTAGATCGGCGGAGGCTCGAGCCACACCGGCTCGAGTCGCAGCAGCGGACGAAGGTCGAGCGCGATGACTACGATCAACGCCGCCAGGGCTCCGCGCTGCAGCCACGCCGATCGTCCCTGCAGAAGGCGCCGGACGCCGAACCCCGCAAGCAGTGCCAACGAGAGCCCGACGAGAATGCTGGCTCTCGCCGGGACGCGCAGTCCGCGAATGAACGGCAGAAACTCGTAGAGGTACGGATAGAGCAGGCTGTTGAACCCGCGCGACAGCTCGAACGCGACGAGGAGCGCGACGGCATAGGCTGCGCGGGTCACGCCGAGAGGCGGGACGAGCGCGACCGCCGCCAGCACGAGAATCATCACACCAGGAAAGAGCGCGCGCTCGGGCATCCGGCCAGGCAGCGTCCGCTCTCCCCACGTGGCGCTCCGCGGATGGGCACGAAGGTAGTCCGCGGCCGTCGCGCTGTAGTACGCGACGGTCGCCGCGTCACGATCGCCGAGCTTCGCGGAGCTGTAGGTGCGCACCAGAGGCAGCGCGAGCACGAGCGCGAGACAGCCAGCGAGCGCGGCCGGGCCGAGCATGCGCGCGAGCGGCGCTCGCATCAGGACGCAGAGGACCGCAAAAAGCGCGGCAACATAGATCGTAAAAAAGACGGCGTAATACATCGAGCTGTAGAGCTGCGCGGCGGCAAGTACGCCAAACAGTACCGCGTCCCTGGTTCGTGCGGTCGTGGCAAACCGGTGGAGGGCCAGCAGCGCCAGCGGCATGCAGTACGTCATCTGCAGCTCGAAGTGGCTGTAGTGCTCGAAGCGATACGGATAAAAGCCAAAGAGAAGCCCAGCCACGAACGCGCCCGCGCGCGATCCGGTCAGCCGCTCGACCAGGAGATACATCGCGAAGGCCGAAGCGATGAAGCTCAGCACCATGACCAGGTTGTAGGCCGTCACCGGGTGCATCCCCACGAGCAGAAAGGGGGCGGTCGTCAGCGCCGGCAGGAGCATCGAATCCGAGTAGGTCAGCGTCAGCTGGTGCGGATGGAAGATGTTGGGGCTGAAGAGCGGCCGCGGATCGCCGCCAAGCTTGTGATACACCCACCCGAATCGCCAGATCGAAAACAGCGGATCGCCGAGGTCCGGCACAGAGTCCATGTGGCGCAGCTGCGGCAACAGCAAGACGACGGCAAAGGCGCTGAAGCCGATGGCCGCGGCCAATCGAGGACGCCATCGCGAACGTGACGCGGATGGCGCGACGTCCGCGGTGACGGCATCCCGAACCGGGTCGTAGACCCAGTCGCGGAGTTGGCGGTAGAGGCGCGGCGCGTTCGCAAGCGGCCGGGTCCGGCGATCGATCGCGACGCGGCAGACGAGGACGGCGAGCGCGGCGAGCGCGGCGCGGTCCGGGCTGCGCGCAGTCAGCCGGCTGCCGCCGACCCGGACGGAGATGCCACCGGTCCAGGCGATCGCCACGGCCAGGATGACGAGCGCCAGCGTCAGCCAGTCGAGAGCGGTCGTCGCGCGGGATCGCTGCACTTTGATATGAGCTGGGATATGAGCTGGGATTAAGCCGGAATCAAAACGGGATTGAACCGACCGAGATTCTATCGTGATCGCAGACCGAGCGCCCGCTCCTCGACGCGCACGCGCGCGACGAGCAGCGCGCCAAACGCGGCAAGCGACAGCGCGCCAGCCACCGGCGCGCGCGCGAGCAGCGCAAACCCGGCGAGTTCCCCAACGACGGCCACGTAGTTGGGATGCCGCAGGAGGCGGTAGGGCCCGCGCAGCGTCCGCGCCGATCCAGGCGGCACGAGCACGCGAAAGGTCCACCGTTCGCCGAGCGTCCCGATAGCCCAGTACTTCAGCGCTTTGGCGCTGATGAAGACCAGGCCGCCCGAGAGAGCCGTCCAGCCAAAGCCCGCGCCACGCGCCCAGGCCTCCACCACCATCGCCAGAAAGCAGAGCGGATAGGCGACCTGCATCAGCGCATAGACGTCGTCGGCCGGCTCGACCGCACCAGCGGCGCGCAACGCGCGCTCATTCGCCGCCGAGCGCCGAGCTTCGAGGAGCATCGGGACGAAGCCGACGGCCAAGCAGGAGTGCGATCGAAATTGGTTCAGGGTTCATGGTTCAGGGTTCAGGGTTCAGGGTTCAGGGTTCAGGGTTCAGAGGTTCAGGTTCGGTTCAGCGTTCTGAGAACCGCGACTCGGAATTCTGAACCCTGAACCCTGAACCTTGAACCCTGAACCTTGAACCCTGAACCTTGAACCATTACGCATCCCCCGCATACCGTATCGTCTGCTCGACCCAGCCCGGCGCCCAGTCGGCGCCACGCGACGCGACTCGCATCGCGAGCGGCGACCCGGCGAGTGCCCGCAGCGCGCGGTTGAAACGCCACTTCGATCGGAACGCCTGGCGACGCATGCGTTCGAGCTGGACGTGCGCATCCGCCCGGCCGTCCTCGAGCGCTGAGAGCGCGGCGTGCGCGGCCAGCTCGCCGCCACGAAGCGCGAAGTGCAACCCGTCGCCGGTCATCGGATCGATGAAGCCTGCGGCGTCGCCGGCGAGGAGCAGTCCCGGCGCGCCGCAAGCGGCGGCCTCGACTGCGAGCGGGCCGAGGCAGACTGGCCGTGTGATCATTCTGGCCCCGGCGAAACGCTCGGCCAGCTGAGGGTCGGCGCGAAGCGTCTCGCATAACAACCGGGCAGGTTCGCGGAGCGCCGCGCGATCGGCGGTGACGACGCAGGCGTTGGTCACTCCGCCCGGCAGCGGCGCGATGCCGATGTAGCGCCCGTCTCGCAGATGCATCTCGCCAAAGCGGCAGGCGCTCTCGACGCAGGCGACGTCGTGAAAGTACGCGCCGACGGCCCATCGTCGCGGACGCCGCGCGTGCCGCGCGAGGTGGCGCGCGCGGGCGAGGCGGGAAGCGGCGCCGTCGGCGGCAATCACCAGAGACGCACGCAGCACCGTGGGGCGCGCAGCTCCGGCTGTCACTCCGGTCACCACCCCGCCCTCGACTGTGGGAGCCTGAACGAGGACGCCCTCGTCGACGGTGGCGCCAGCCGCGCGAGCGGAGGTCAAGAGCGCGTGATCCAGCGCGTGCCGCGAGATCATGCGACCTTGCCGGCCGCCGCCGTATCGACCCTCCAGGCGTGTCCCGGACTGGCTCGTCACGACCATTCCATCCACAGGAAGTCCGCCATCGACGACGGCCGCGAGGCCCAGACGAGCCAACAGATCGAGCGCGCCCGGGTTCACGGAGTCGCCACAGAGCTTGAACCGCGGAAACCGCGCCCGATCGAGCACGCGCACTCGCGCCCCGGCGCGCGCCAGGACCAGCGCCGCAACAGCGCCGGCCGGACCGGCGCCGACGATGATGACATCGTGCTTGGACAATTGACTCGCGGCTCGCTGACTCGCGATCTCGCTGCTGCGAGCAGCTCCTGTCGGCATTCGGGCAGTGCTCGCCGCAGGCTCTGCCGTCGCTTCTGGCGTCTTCGCTGCTCTTCTGTCTCCTGTCTTCTGTCTCCTAGTCTCCTAGCTCCTGACTCCCCCCAGCACGATCGCGCTGTTCTTCGATCCGAAGCCGAGGCAGTTGCAAAGCGCGGCCGCCACGTCGCTCTTGCGGCCCACGTTGGGAATGACGTCGAGGTCGCAGGCCGGGTCAGCCTCGGTCTGATTGATGGTCGGCGGCAGGTATCCGTGCCGCAAGGCGAGCGAGGCGGTCACGATCCCAGCCGCGCCGCTCGCACCCTGCGGGTGGCCAATCATCGACTTGGTCGACGAACCGGGTACGCGATCCGCGAGCGATCCGAACACCTGGCGCACGCAGCGCGACTCGACCGCGTCATTGAGGACGGTCGAGGTTCCGTGATAGTTCACATAGCCGATCTCTTCAAGCGGGCGGCCGGAACGCTCGATGGCGAGCCGCATGGCGCGGACGATCTGGGTGCCGTCGGGATCCATCTGGACGCGGTGGTACGCATCGCAGGTGGAACCATAGCCGTCCACCGTCGCGTAGATCGAGGCGCCGCGCGCGCGGGCGCGGTCTTCGCGTTCCAGCACGATCATCCAGGCGCCCTCGCCAAGCACGAAGCCGTCACGCCCGGCGTCGAACGGCCGCGATGCGGCGGCCGGCATGTCGTTATATCGCGTCGACACGGCGCGCATCTTCGCAAAGCCGAACATCATTCCGGGAGTGACGCACGCATCGGCACCGCCCGAGAGGATCACTTCGGCCTCGCCGCTGCGGATGACCGCCGCCGCGTACGAAATCGCATCAGTAGAGCTCGTGCATCCGGTCGACAGCACGTGGCTCATGCCATGCAGTTCAAGCGCGATCGAGATTTCGCTCGACAGCATGCCGACGATCGACACGGGAATGGCGTAGGGGGTGACGCGTTTCCAGCCGTCGGTAAAGAACTCGTAGTATTGCCGCTCGGCAACGTCGATTCCGCCGGCGCCGCTCCCGACAATCACTCCCGCATCCGGCTCGCCGGCGCGCAGCCCGGCGTCCGCCCAGGCCTCGGTCGCGGCGATCACGCCGATGAGCGACGCGCGCGAATATCGCCGCGGATCCGGCCGGCCGTTCCGTTCGGCGCGAGCCCCTGGAACGCGCTCGCATCGCACCGCCAGCGCATCGTCCATCGACACCGGGGGCACCGGCGCGGCAACGGTGCAGCCGTAGAGAGACCCGTCGAAGTCGGTGATCGTTCGCGTCGCGCTGCAGCCATTCCTGACGTGCTGCCAGAACCGCTCGCGGCCCACCCCGTAGGGCGAGACCACTCCGATGCCCGTGATCGCGACGGAAGGCGGTTTCATAATCGTGGCCGGCCCGGCCGTATTGGCCAAGCCCTCACTCCTCTAGGCGTGCGTGACATCCGGGTCCGGCATCATTCCTATCCGTGTCATCCGTGTAATCCGTGGCTATAGTCCGTCCGTTGCACCGTGGCTAGTGTCCGTCCGTGGCACCGTGGCTAGAGTCCTGTCCGTGCTATCCGTGTAATCCGTGGCTAGAGTCCGTCCGTTGCACCGTGGCTGGATCCGCTGTGCACCGTGGCTAGAGTCCGTCGTTGCACCGTGGCTAGAGTCTGTCCGTTGCACCAGTGATTTGACAAGGGATCCACAGTACCGGAGCCCCGTCAGCCGGATGTCGTGCACATCGTCTACACTCGGCATTGCATCTGTCATGCCTACGACTCGGCGCCCCGCTCTCATCGTCGCGTGGATCGGTGCGGGGCTGTTCGCGTGGTCGCTCGGGTGGTTTTTGTATTGCTACCTGATCCGGTACGGACGACCGGCGGCCTCTGACGCCGTCCTCTTCCCACTTCTCGTCGACGTCTTTCTTTTTTCGGCGTTCGCGCTGCACCACAGCGTGCTGGCGAGAAACGGAATCAAGCGGACGATCCGGCGCGCCGTCCCCGCCGGCCTCGAGCGATCGCTCTACACCTGGACCGCCAGCCTGCTCTTCCTGGGCGTCTGCACCTGGTGGCGACCGGTGCCTGGAGTCCTCTATCAGCTGGACGGTGGATGGCGAGCCGGCGCGTGGGCGATTCAGGCGCTGGCGGTCGTGCTGACGCTTCGGGCCTCGAGCGCGCTCGATATCCTTGACCTCGCCGGCGTGCGCGACGTCCAGCGCTCGGAGGGCGACCGGCCAGTCGAACGTGACACGCCCCAACTGACGACCCGCGGCCTCTACGGCATCGTCCGACATCCCCTCTATTTCGCCTGGTCACTCTTCGTGTTCGCGAGCCCCACGATGACCGGCACACGCGCGGCTTTTGCCGTGATCAGTACCGCGTATCTGGTTGTCGCGATCCCCTGGGAGGAGCGAGGCCTCATCGAAACGTTTGGACCCGAGTACGAGCGGTACCGACGCCAGGTCCCGGCGCGGATGATTCCGTTTCTATACTGACTGAGACGGTCGGTTCAGGGTTCACGTTCAGGGTTCAGTTCAGGTTCAAGCTGAACCATGAACCTATCACCCGCGCCCAGGCCCGGCGCCAGGCAGCGACTATCGTGGGAAACCGCTGGCCCCACTCGCCGCGCTCTTATGCGTCCAACGCGCTCTGCGCCAGGTCGGCACTCGGGGCCGGCATCGACCTCGCGGAGCGCGGCGTCGAGTCTCTTCCGCTGCTTCCTATTCTCGTAGTCCAGTCTCTGCCGCATCAGATGCACGATGCAGGTCTGCAGCGTCCTCGAGCGTAGACAGCCGCGAAAGCTTCTCAATTTTTTTCTTTTTTTCTGTTCTTTTTTTATTTTTTTTTATATTTTTTTTTTTTTTTTTCCTTTTTTTTTTTTTTCTATAATTATTTTCTCTTTTTCTGCTCTATCCCGATCCCCAGGATGTCGCGGCTACCATCGGGTCGCACGGCTAAGGCGAGATACACCGCCTTGATGCGCACAGTCGCCTCGTCGCTTATCTTCACTCGCAGCGCATCTTATAACTACTACCATCTCCAGCTTCTCCAGCTTCCATCTTTTCCACTCCTTCACTTCCTCTACTACTTCATCTTTCACCTCTCTTATTAGATCCTTGATACGTCGACCGCCTACATCTCTTTGAGAAGGCCTGAATCTCCCAGACTGAACCTTGAACCCTGAACCCTGAACCCTGAACCATAACGATTCAGTCTTTGCGCTACACTTTGAACGTTCATGGCCGAACCTCTCGCACCAGCACTTCCCTCCGAACTTCCAGTCGTTCCGCTGCGCGGCACGGTCGTGCTGCCGCTCAGCGTGTCGCCGCTCGGCGTCAGCCGTCCGATGTCGATCGAAGCCGTGAACCGCGCGCTGGCGGGCGACCGCATGGTCCTCACGCTGCTCCAGACAAACGACACTGACGAACCGGGAGCCGACGATCTGCACAAAGTCGGAACGGTCTGCGTCATCCGCCAGATGGCCAAGGCGGCCAGCGGCATGCGCGTCCTGGTCGAAGGCATCGCCCGCGCCCGCGCCGAATTCCTGCAAGTGGAACGTGGCGTGATGCAGGCGCTGCTGAAGCCGCTCAAGGAACCCGGCGATCGGACGGTCGCCGTCGATGCGCGCGTGCGTCATCTCCAGGAGCTCGTCGATCGCGCGCTCTCGCTCGCCACCGGACTATCGCCAGAGATCAAGGCGCTCGTGACCGGCATGGACGATCCGCTGCGGATCGCCTACCTGCTGGCCAGCCTGCTCGACATGAAGCCGGAGGACAAGCAGAAGCTTCTCGAGGAGAACGACCTCGAGGTCAAGCTCGACGCCGTCGCCATGGCGCTGTCGCGCGAGATCGAGGTCCTCGAGCTGAAGGGCCGGATCGAATCGCGCGCCGAGCAGGAGATGACCGACGCCCAGCGGCAATACGTGCTGCGCCAGCAATTGAAAGCGATCCAGTCCGAGCTCGGCGAAGGCGACAGCGAAACCCAGGCGATCCGCACTCGCATCGCCGAGGCAAAGCTGCCCGAGCGGGTCGAGTCGGCGGTGATGCGCGAAGTCGACCGGCTCGAGCGCATGACCCCGGCGTCACCCGAATACCAGATGCTCCGCACCTACATCGACTGGGTGCTCGACATCCCGTGGGACAAGCCGACCGAGGATCGACTGGATCCTGTCGAGGCCCGCCGCGTCCTCGACGAAGACCACTACGATCTCGACAAGGTCAAGGAACGGATCGTCGAATACCTCGCCGTTCAGAAGCTTCGGCAGCGCACCCAGGAGGCCAGCCAGGCGGCAGCGGAGACGGGAGCGGCTCCGGCCGCAACTGCTGCGCGGATGAAAGGCCCCATCCTCTGTTTCGTCGGTCCTCCCGGAGTCGGCAAGACCTCGCTCGGCCAGTCGATCGCCCGGGCGATGAACCGCAAGTTCGTGAGGATCTCACTCGGCGGCGTACGCGACGAGGCCGAGATTCGCGGACATCGCCGGACCTACATCGGATCGATGCCCGGACGCCTCGTTCAGGCCCTGAAGACTGCCGGCTCGTCGAACCCTGTGTTGATGCTCGACGAGATCGACAAGATCTCGGTCGGCATCCAGGGCGATCCTGCAGCCGCTCTCCTCGAAGTGCTCGACCCGGCGCAGAACCACGCCTTCCGCGATCACTTCCTGGAGATCCCGATCGACCTCTCCCGTGTGCTCTTCATCGCCACCGCCAACCAGCTCGGCACGATCCATCCGGCGCTGCTGGATCGCATGGAGATGATCGCGCTCAGCGGCTACACGGAGGACGAAAAGGTCCATATCGCCCGGAAGTACCTCGTGCCGCGCCAGCTCGAGGAGCACGGGCTGGGCCCGGCGCAGATCGAGATCACCGATGGAGCCTTGCGCGCGGTCATCAGGGAATACACCCGTGAGGCCGGCGTGCGCACGCTCGAACGGCAGATCGGGGCGATCGCGCGGAAAGTCGCCGCGCGCGTGGCCGCCGACCCGGCGCACACCGCGCGCGTCGACGCGGAGCACGTACAGGACTACCTCGGCCCGCCGAAGGTCCGCGGGGAAACGCAGTTCCGCACGTCACGGCCGGGTGTCGCGACAGGCCTGGCCTGGACCGAAACCGGCGGCGACGTGCTCTACATCGAAGCGGCGCTCCTGCCGGGCGGCTCCGGCCAGGTCATCCTGACCGGACAGCTTGGCAGCGTGATGCAGGAATCGGCGCGCGCGGCCCTCTCCCACATCCGACAAAACGCGCGCGACCTCGGCATCTCGCCCGAGTTCCTCAGCAAGCAGGACATCCACATTCACGTGCCAGCTGGCGCGATCCCCAAGGACGGGCCGTCCGCGGGCGTCACGATGGCGACGGCCGTCGTCTCCGCGGCGCGGGGCGTGCCGGTGCGATCGGATGTGGCGATGACGGGCGAAATCACCTTGTCCGGACTCGTGCTCCCGGTCGGCGGCATCCGCGAGAAGACGCTCGCCGCGCGCCGTCTGGGTATCAGGACGATCATCCTGCCGGCGATGAACGAAATCGACCTGAGCGAGCTTCCCGAGGATGCCCGGAAGGATATGACCTTCCATCCCGTGCAGACTCTCGACGAAGCGCTCGCGGTGGCCTTCCCGGTCGCAACACCGCACGTCTGATCGACCGAGCCGCGGTGCCTTCCGTCGCCTTCTACATTTCCGGCCACGGCTTCGGCCACGCCTCCCGGCAGATCGAGATCGTCAACGCGCTCGGTGCCCGGCGGCCCGATCTCCGCATCGTCGTGCGAACGTCGGCGCCGCGCTGGCTGTTCGATCGCACCGTGCGGGTGCCGATCACCTTCGTTGACGGCGACGTCGACACTGGCGTCGTCCAGATCGACAGCCTGCGCCTCGACGAAGCGCTGACGGTCGAGCGAGCGGACGAGTTCTATCGCACCCTCGACGGTCGCGCGCGAGACGAAGCCGCGCTTCTCGCGCAGCACGACGCTCGCCTGCTCGTCTCGGATGCGCCACCGCTCGGATGCGCGGCCGCCGCGGCGGCCGGCATTCCGTCCGTCGTCGTGACCAACTTCACCTGGGACTGGATCTACGAGGGCTATCGCGACCATCTCGCAGGCGCTCCCAACCTGCTGCCGGCGATTCGCGACGCGTATCGATGCGCCGAGGCAGCCTGGCGTCTGCCGATGCACGGCGGCTTCGCGACCTTCGACTCCATCATCGACGTACCGTTCGTCGCGCGCCACGCGAATCGTCCGCGAGACGAGGTCCGGCGGGCGCTGGGCCTGCCACCCGATCGGCCGCTGGTCCTCTCGTCATTCGGAGGATATGGCGTGAGCGGCCTCGACCTGACGCGGCTCGACTGCCTCGCGGAGTATGGCGTCGTGCGTGACACACTCGGGCGGCGACCAGTCACGCGCGCGCTTGCCGACGGGCGTCTGGCCGATCGCTGAAGCGACGCTGTACGACTCCGGGTTTCGCTACGAAGATCTCGTGGCGGCCTGCGACATCGTGGCGACCAAGCCCGGCTACGGCATCATCGCGGAGTGTGTCGCCAATGGCGCCGCGCTCCTCTACACGTCACGAGGGAATTTCGTGGAGTACGAGGCGCTCGTCGCGTGTATCCCTCGCTACCTTCGACATAGCTTCATCGATCATCAGGCGCTGTTCGCTGGTCGCTGGCGCTCGGCGCTCGACCGGATTATGGCGGCGCCCCCACCACTCGAGCGGCCACCGACCAACGGCGCCGACGTCGTCGCGGACATGATTCTGGCAAGGTTCTGAACGAAGACCAGCGGCGCGCCGGCATTACTTGATTCCCCGCGTGTTCTTCGGTACTGTGCGTGCACCTCCGTGTCGCGGCGAATCGTCTACAGTCTCCTCCTCGCCAGTGTCTGCCTGGCAGTGCTTGCCACCCGGGTTTCTCCAGGGTTCGATCGGACTCGCTTCCTGGTCGTGACCGCGCCGCGTCTCGCGCAACAGCCGGTGCTGTCGGTCGCCGCTCCCGGATCTCACTCGCCTTTCAGGCGCCCCGGCGGCGGTCGTCGTCCGGCTGCGCGGCTCGACTGAACCGGCGACGGTCACGATCGCGCTCGACGACACGCACGTGAAGACGGTCACCGTCCCTCCCGGTCGGGCTATTCGAGTCGATGCCCCGACACTCCCCCCGGCCGGCGCCGGCCATCAGCTCATCCTGACTGGCGATCGCGCCGGATGGCAACTTGCCTACATGGAGATTGCCAACATCTACGGCTTCTCACACGGCACGCTGAAGTTCGTGATCGTGCCGCGGGAACGCGCTCGCGATCCATCGCTGCCCTGGTGGGGCCTCCTGCTGTTCGCAATTGTCGCGGTCGCCGCGTATCCGGCGTTTGACTGGCCGCACAGACGGGGTCCCAGGTGGCTGCATCGGGCCGTCGTCGGCCTGGTCCTGACGCTCTTTGCTGTCGCGTTGCTCGCAGACAGGTTCACCGGCTATCGCGTGGTCTTCCTGCTCGAGACCTTTCTCCTGCTTGCCGCGTTGCTGTACCTGGAGCCGCTCGTCCGGTTGTGGGGAGTCATGCGGCCGTACGTGTACGCGGTCTTCCCGCGCGTGGCGCCATATTTTCCGCACGTTGCGGTGCTCGGCATCGTCCTCTCGGGTGTCGGCCAGTTCTATAAACCCGACACCGGCTTTACCTCTCTGATCATGTTCGGCGAGCAGTTCGAGAGCTCGGCGAGCGCGTACTTGCAACGAACGCCGCACGCTGTCGATCGGGGATCCGGTTATGACGGTCAGTTCTACGCGCAAATCGCGCTCGACCCGCTGCTTCGCAGCCGCTCGACTTTGAACGCGCTCGACAGTGCTCCGTACCGCGGCCGGCGCATTCTGCTGCCGTGGGTGTCTCACCTTGCAGGATTCGGACAACCCTGGTTCGTATTGCAGGCCTATGCGCTCGTCAACGTCGCGTGCTGGATCGGCCTCGCGCTGCTCTTGCTGCGCTGGCTGCCAGCGGGCCACCTCCGAGCGGTGTTCGCCTGGATCGCGTGCATGTTGAGTGACGGGCTCCTGAGCTCGATGCGCCAGTCACTCCCTGATGGCCCAAGCATGCTGCTGCTGGCGCTCGGCGTCGCGGCGGCCGAACAGCAGCGTCGAAACGCCGCCGCCGGCCTCCTGGGCCTGGCCGGTCTTGCCCGCGAAACCAACCTGCTCGGCGCCGTGATCCTCATTCCGGACCGGCTGACGATGGGAGAGGTCGCGCGATTCGCAGGACGACTGGTCATCGTCGCGGCGCCGCTCCTGCTGTGGGTCGGATACCTGTGGTACATGGGGATGCCACCCGACGATCGAGGGGCCCGCAACTTCGCCCCGGTCTTCTCGGGGTTCACTGATAAGTGGGTCACCACCGTCGCCATCCTCCGCGCCGACGGCTGGGACTCGTTCGCGCGCTTCAGCCTCGTCGCGCTCATCGGCCTGACGACCCAATTGGCAGTACTGCTGTGGCAACGCGACTGGCGTAACCTGTGGTGGCGCATGGGCATTGCCTACGCGGCATTGATGGTCGTGCTCGGACCCGCGGTCTGGGAAGGACAACCCGGAGCGGTCACTCGGGTAGCCGTGCCGATGGCCATCGCCTTCAACATCCTGGTGGTGAAGTCCCGGTGGTTCTGGCCGCTGTGGCTTCTCGGCAATGCGGGCATCATCCACGGCGTCGACTTCATGCGGCTGCCGTGGTTGTCAGGCTGGTGATGGTCCGCGCGTTCTTTACCGTAGCGCTGGCCGCCGCGTCCCTGAGTGTCCTTGCCACGCGCGCGCCGCTCGACTTCGGGCGGATCCGTTTCCGCGTCGTCACGTCGCCGATCCCCGCCAAGGACAACTCGGTATCCGTATCGCTGCCCGATCTGAGTGCCCTTGCCGGCACGCCCGCCGCCATCGTCATCCGCCTGCGAGGCGCAACCGAACCAACCGAGCTCGCTCTTACACTCGACGGCGCGTCGATTGGCGCCGTCTCGCTCGCGGCCGGGCAAGAGACGCGCGTCGACGCGTCCACTTCGTCACTCGCCGGCCCAGGGCACCATCTGGTCGTCAACGGTAATCGTCCGCAGTGGCAGTTGTCGTATCTCGAGATCGCCAATGTTCATGGCTTTTCGAGGGGCATCATCGGCTTCGACATCGTTCCCCATGAGCGTCGCCAGTTTCAGACGCTCCCGTGGTGGTTGCTGGTGCCGATTGGCATCGGCTTGCTGGCCCTGCGACCGAGACCAGACTGGCCAGCTCGCGTTGCGCACCAGCGGTTGTATCAGGCTGGCGTCGCGATCGTGCTCCTGCTCTTCGTCGTCGTGCTCACGGCCGACCGGTTCACGGCATTCAAGATTCTTCTGAACCTGAAGACGGCGATCCTCTGCCTGGCGGTCCTGTACGCGGAATGGGTCCGCAAGGCGTGGACCTGGATCACACGCCTGGCGACGGCGATCGACGCGAGGCTCGACCAGTGGCTGGCGACGACATCATCGGTCGTGCACGCTGCGGCTCGGCCCTGGATGCCGCCTGTTCTCGCCGCCGCGGTCGCCCTGTCGGTTGTCGTGCTGGGCCTGACCCGTGGCGCGCACTACGCCGGCGGCGCCGATTCCTACGGCTACATCGCCCTGTCGGAGTGGCTGGCCCGAGGACAGCTGTACGCCGACCAGCCACTCGCGGCCGACCTGCCGCCGGGCGTCGGCGACTGGGTCATGACGCCGCTCGGGTTCAGACCCCAGACGCAGTCGGGAGTGCCGGGGCGTATCGTCCCTACCTATTCACCGGGTCTTCCGATTCTGATGGCCGCGCTCCGCTTGCTGTTTGGACCGAACGCCGTCTTCCTCGCGGTACCGGCGCTGGCCGGGTTGACGGTCTGGTTGATGTTCGTGCTGGGGCGCGATTTCGCTGGCCCTGGCGCGGGACTGTTTGCCGCGACTATGGCTCGCCACCAGCCCAGCGTTTGTGAACTCATCGCTGATCCCCATGAGCGACGTGCCGGTCAGCGCCTGGTGGCTGGCGGCGTTCGTTCCAGCGCTTCGCACTGGACCTGGCCTCGCCGCCCTTGCCGGTAGCGCGACCTCTCTCGCCGTGCTGACGCGGCCCAACCTGGCGCCGCTTGCCGTCATCGTCGCGCTTCCGTACATCGGTCGTTGGCTGAGGCATCGCAGCCGGGCGCACAGCGTCGATCTGGGAATCTTCTCGCTGACTGCAGCGATTGGGCCTGCGGTCGTCGGGTGGCTTTTCAACTACTGGTACGGTTCACCGTTTCTGTCGGGCTACGGATCGAACACGTCGCTTTTCTCGTGGTGGTTCGTCCCGGCAAACCTGGCGCGATACCCGCGCTGGTTCATCGAGTCACAGACGCCGGTGATTCTCGTCGGTCTTGCCGCGCCCATTTCTGCTACGACGGGCGGGACACGTAGCCGGGCGTCCGCCACGCGTCGCACTGGCGCGGCTGATGCTGGTATTCGCAGCGCTGGTGTGGGCGTGCTATCTGAGCTATCTGGTCTTTGACGACTGGTGGTACCTGCGCTTCCTGTTGCCGTCGTACCCAATGCTCATCGCGCTTGCCAGCGCGGCGCTGCTCATCGGACTGCGGCGGTCGCCGGCTCCTCGTTCATTCGCCGCCGCGCTGCTGGTTCTGCTCGTGGCTCACGGCATTTATTTCTGCGCGCAGAAGGACGTGTTCAACCTTGCCGTTGGCGAAGCGCGCTACCAGCGGGTCGGCGAGTTTGCCGGGCGCGAATTGCCCGACCGCTCGCTGCTTCTCAGCATGCAGCACAGCGGCAGCCTGCGCTACTACTCGCACTTGCCGACGCTTCGCTACGATCTGTTGCCCCCTGAGCGGCTGGACGAACGTGGTCGCGCACTTCCAGGCGCGCGGCCACAACGTCTTCATCGTGCTCGACGAGTGGGAAAAGCGGGAGTTCCGCGGCCGTTTCGCGAGCGGGAGCGCGCTCGGGGCTCTGGACTGGGCGCCGTTGGCAGTCGCGCCTGGAAGCATGCCGGTCGTCGATCTACGATCCGCGCGATCGGACGTCAACGAGCACCGCGGCGCCGCGGATTATTCCGTAGCCGGTCTCAGTCCTTCACGCACGTCACGAGCGACCAGATCCGCGGCATGTTGACTTTCTCGATCGACACCGGCTCGAGCGCCGATTGCGCGAGGAATGCCGGAAGATCGAGGTCGGCTTTGAAACCGATGTGAATCGTGAACGGCGAGATCAGTCGTTCGACCCTCGAGACGAACAGGTTCGGGCTGAGGAAATGATTCAGGAAGATGATGCGGCCGCCCGGCCGGCACACGCGCCGCATCTCGCACGCGACCTTGACCGGATCGGGAACCACGCTGATCAGGTACGGCGCGTAGACGATGTCGAACGAATCGTCGGCAAACTTCAGGTCGGCTGCGTCCATCTGGAGGAGCCGCAGCTGACGAAGCCCACCCCACGCCGCGCGCTCTCGCGCTTTCTCCAGCATCGACGACGAGAAATCGATGCCTGTCATCTGGCAGGTGCGAGGGTAGAGCGACAGGTTGATCCCCGTGCCAACGCCGACTTCGAGCACGCGCTCGCCTGGCTGGATGTTCATCCGCTCGACCGCGCGGATCCGGCCCGGCTGGAGCGCCGGACCGAACGCCAGGTCGTAGACTGACGCGAGCTTCTCGTAGACGCCTGCGACAAAGTCGTTTTCGACGGCCGCGACCGACAACTGCGCGGTGCCGCTGGCCGACGTCACCAACTCGTCGTCCGGCTCGGGCGTGTCGTCTTGCCATGGCTGAACAGCGTGATCAAGGATGTCTCCCTATCTATGCTTGCGCCAGCGGAGCACCAGGGCCGGGGGCAGGTTCCCGAGTACGAGCGCGCGGTCGGGCCGAGACCCCATCTCCCGGGTCAAGGTCTGCCGGACGCTCGCTGCCGAAGGGAACCCGTACGCGTGGACGTACTGAAACGTGGTGAAGCTGCCGCCCACTCGCAGCGACGAGACGATCGCCTCGACGATCGCGCGAGCACTCGCCGCAGGCAGGCTTGCAAACGGGAGGCCGGAAACGATGTGATCGACGGGTAAGAGGTTTCGCTCGCGGGCAATCTCGACCAGCCGTTCGGCCCGGTCACAAACCGAGGCGATTCGAGGCCATCGCGCACCCACTCGTGAACTGAAGACCGGATCCACGTCGATGGCCAGGCACGCCGCGTTCTCCGGCAGTCGACGCGCAATCTCTCCGGTCACCGCGCCGGTCCCCGGCCCCAGCTCGACAAGACGGACACCTGGCTCGAGTGACAAGCCGTCGAGCATGGCACGCGCGAGCCGCTGCGAGCTCGGCGCGATTGCTCCGACCGTCCGGGGACTCTTCCTGAAATGGGTCAGGAACAGCCAGTGGTCGTGCCATCGCTCGCGACTCACATTCGTGTGATCCATCAATGGGTTTCCGGACTATAACCCGTTACCACAGGCGCGGCAAGCATTTACGGACACCTCGGCCGTCACCACTCAGGCGTGGATCGCCTCGAGGACCCGTAGGGCGGCATCCACTGCGCCCGACGCGACGGTAATCTGGACGCCCTGCACGCGGCCGGCGAGCTCGCCGACGAGCTCCCGCGCGATCGTCAGCCCCTCCTCGCGCGCCTGCCCCGCCGCTTCTGCCCGTCGCATGCGATCGAGCACGGCTTCCGGCACGCTCACGCCCGGAACCTCGTTGGCCATGAACTCGGCGTGCCGCACGCTTTCGAGCGGCGTGATACCCACCAGCACGGGAATCCTCACACGCTCGATGCGCGCGAGAAAACCGAGCATCGACGCCACGTCGAAGACGGGCTGCGTCACGGCGAACTCCGCCCCCGCTTCCACCTTGTATTCGAAGCGCCGGACTTCCTGGTCGAGATCGAACGCGCCAGGGTTGGCGGCAACACCGACGTGAAAGGTGGTCGCCTGGCCGATCGCCTGCCCGCCGATGTCGAGCCCGCGGTTGAGCTGCGCCGCCAGGTTCGTGAGCCCGATTGAATCGACTTCATACACGGCCGTCGCATCCGGATAATCCCCCACCCGCGGCGGATCGCCGGTCACGATCAACAGGTTCCTCAGATCCATCGCATGGGCCCCGAGCAGATCGGACTGCATCCCGATCATGTTGCGGTCGCGACACGCGTAGTGAAGGATCGTTTCGACGCCTGCCTGTTGCTGCACCATCACGGCCGCGGCGAGCGCGCTCATGCGGCCCGTGGCGCGCGGACCATCGGGAATGTTGACCAGATCGACCCCGTGGATCCGCAGGTGGCGCGCCTGTTCGACGAGCGCCTCGGCGCGATAGCCCCGCGGCGGCACCAGTTCGACGCTCACGACGAAGGTGCCGCGCGCGAGCGCGTTGCTCATCCGGGACTTCTCTGATCGATCGATAACCGCCGGCGCCGGCTGACCAGCGATGCTCGCAGCCGTCGCGCCCTCAGCCGGACGCGCTCCGCCGACGGCCACCTGCGGCGCGAGCGCCCGGACGGCCTGCTTGATCTGGCGGATGTGCTCCGGCGTCGTGCCGCAGCACCCGCCGACCAGTCGAACGCCGTTGGCGATGAAGCGCCGGGCGTACGACGCCATGTACTCGGGCGAGCACAGATAGATATTTCGGCCCTCGATCTCGCGCGGTTGACCGGCGTTCGGCTGGGCCGATAGCTTCACGGTGGCCACGCGCGCCAACCGCTCGATCGTCTCGAGCATGGCTGCGGGACCGACACTGCAGTTGAGTCCGACGACATCTGCGCCCCACCGCTCGAGTTCAGGAACGAAGGTTTCTGGCGCGGCGCCGTCGCGGGTATTCCCATCCTCTTCGGTCGTCATCTGCGCGACGATTGGCAGATCGCACACCGAGCGGACTCCGCGAATCGCGGCGCCGATCTCGTTCACGTCGCGAAACGTCTCGAGCACGAACAGGTCGACACCGCCCTCGACGAGCGCGCGCGCCTGCTCGGCGAAGTATTCCTGCGCTTCGTCGACGCCGGTCTTCCCCCACGGCTCGATGCGGACGCCGAGTGGACCGATCGCGCCGGCGACCCAGACCTGGTCCCGCGCCGCGTTGCGCGCGATGCGCGCGCCCTGGACGTTGACCGCGTGCACCTGGTCGGCAAGACCGAAGTGGCTCAGCTTGATGCGATTGGCACCGAAGGTATTCGTCTCGATGACGTCGGCGCCGTGACGGACGTAGGTCTGGTGGACCTCGGCGACGAGATCCGGCTGCGTGAGGTTCAGCTCGTCGAAGGAGCGATTGAGGAAGATGCCCTTCGCGTAGAGCATCGTGCCCATTGCGCCGTCGCACACGAGCACGCGTCGATCGATCTCCGAGAGAAAGGATGGCTTGACCAAGACATCAGCCGCTAGGACTTGGCCGCCGCCGTCGGCGCCGCTGTCGTCGCTGGAACGAGCATGTCTTTCTTGTCCCAGATGAAGTCCTTGTTGCTGTAGACCGCGAGCTCGTAATCCTTGCCCATGAAAATGGCGGACACCGGGCAGGCCTCTTCACAGTAGCCGCAGAAAATGCACCGGGTCTTGTGAATCTGGTAGACCTTGGCGTAGCGGGGACCCGCCTGCACCGTTCCGTCGTTCTCGGCCGCCTCGAGGTAGATCGCATCCGCCGGGCAGGCCACGGCGCACAGCCCGCAGGCGACGCACTTCTCGAGGCCGTTCTCGTCCCGCATCAACACCTGTTTCCCTCGGTATTTCGGGAAGACAGGGATCTTCTCGTCAGGGTAATTGACGGTGATCTTCTTCTTGAAGAAGTGTTTGAGGGTCGTCGCGAAGCCGATAATGAACGGACGGATCATGGAAGAGCATCATATCAGACGCCACCGTCAAAAGGGAGAGGCCAGGCCCGTTCGACGCTCAACGCAACTAGCAGAAAATGCTATAGTTAGGTAGCTTCCTGCGCTTCAGGTCGCGCCGGTCATGCCGCACGAAACCAAGGTTCTCCTCCCCGAGCAGTTCCTGCTCGTCACCCTGATGGTGAAGCTCGCCGTCGTCGCGGTGCTCTCGACGATGCTGGTGCGGTTCCCGTGGTTCCGGCGCATCCTGCTGACCGAGAAGCGGGATTGGCCCGAGCGGCTCGTCTTCGCCGCGAGCCTCGGCGTGCCCCTCACGGCCGGCGTACTCGCGCGACTACTGCTGAACTACGAAGCCGCCGACCTGACGCTCTCGGGCTCGTTCCTCGTCGGACTCCTGGCTGGACCCTACTCCGGCGCCATCGTTGGAGCGATGGTGGGCATTCCGGCGATGGTGGCCGGCGAGTGGATCGCGTTGCCCTTCGCGATTGGCTGTGGCTTTGCCGGGGGCGGTTTGCGAGAGCTCTGCCCCAAGGAAGCCATCTGGCACTTCTCGCCCCTGTTCTTCACCGACCTTCACCGCTATGTCTGGCGGCTCGTCCGCCGGTTGCAGATCGACTGGGTGGTCTTGCTGCTCGCGGCGCCGATCAGCCTGGAGCTGCTGCGGCAGTACCTCGGCCGTCGCTTCGGCTACATCTTCTTCCACAATCCGCCCGCGCACTGGCTGCTGGCGCTGGTCGTGTTCGCGACGGTTCTTGGCGTGGCCATCCCAATCAAGATCTGGAACAGCGCCCGGATCGAGCACCGGCTCCAGGAACAGGAGAAGCTCCTGTTGGCTGCGCGGGTGGCGGCGCTCGCCAGTCAGATCAACCCGCATTTCCTCTTCAACACGCTGACATCGATCTCGTCGCTCATCCGCTCGCAGCCCGAGACTGCGCGCACGCTCATCGTCAAGCTTTCGGGTCTGCTGCGCAGGCTCCTGCGCAGCCAGGAGCACTTCGTCACGCTTCGCGAGGAGCTCGAGGCGATCGACGAGTACCTGGACATCGAAGCGGTTCGCTTCGGACCGAAGCTGACGATCGAGAAATCGATCGATCCCGGCAGCCTCGACGTGGTCCTCCCGAGCATGCTGCTGCAGCCGCTCGTCGAGAATTCAATCAAGCACGGTTTGTCGCCGAAAATCGGCGAGGGCCGTATCCTGATCCGGACGTCGCGGCAGGACGGGCACTCGATCATCGACATCATTGACAACGGCGTGGGCATTCGCCACGCGGACAACGGCACCATCAGCCACGCGGAGGCTGGCTCGGGCGTCACCAACGCCGCGAGCGCTGACGGCATCACGCGTGGGCCGGTGACGCGCGAGCGGCTGATGCCGGGAAGCGGCATCGGCCTCAAGAACGTCAACGAACGGCTGCGAGTTATCTACGGCGCGAACTATCAGTTGCAGCTCGACAGCGTTCCTGGCGGTGGCACGTGCGCGCGAATCGTGATTCCCGAACTCGTGGTCCCGGCAAGGATTCCGGCCTGACGTGAACGCCACCGACAAGCTGCGAACGGTCGTCGTAGATGACGAGGGGCTGGCGCGGGAAGAGCTGTGCTTCCTCCTCGGCCAAATTCCTGGCATCGAGGTCGTCGCCCAGGCGGGCGATGGTCCCGAGGCGCTCGAGGTCATCTCGGAGCAGCAGCCGGATCTGGTGATGCTCGACGTGCAGATGCCAGGCCTCACCGGATTCGAGGTCGCGCGGCGCCTCCTGCACAGCGGCACTGAGGCGCATCTCGTCTTCGTCACGGCCTACGATCGGCACGCGATCGAGGCGTTCGAGGTCAATGCGGTCGACTATCTCCTCAAGCCGGTGGAGGCGGAACGTCTGGCCACGGCCGTCGACCGTGTCCGCAGGAGGCTGTCAGCCGAGCGCGGAAATGCGTCGCCCCCGGCTGGCTGTCGAGCGCGTGCTGCAGCTCTTGGGCGACCGCCAGAACCGCCCGGAGCAGTTAGCCGTCAAGGTCGGGGACCGGTTTCTCCTGCTCCAAACCGACGAGGTTGTACACGCTTCGGTCGAAGACGACGTAATCACGGTTGTAACGAACAGCTTGTCAGGAACGTCTAACTATCGGACACTGGATGAATTGCAGGCCCGGCTTGACCCTGGGGTATTCTGGAGAGTCCATCGGTCGCACCTGGTTAACATCAACAAGATACGGGAAATCGTCCCCTGGTTCAGTCGCAATTACATCCTGAAAATGAAGGATGCCAAGGGCAGCGAGATTCCGGTGAGCCGTTCGCAGACCAAGCGGCTCCGTGAGTATCTGAGGCTGTAGCGCATGTCTGATTCGCACGATCCGTATTCGCCGCCACCGCCGCCCGCGCAGCCGGATGTGTTTCGCGCGCCGGACGCCGATGTGTTCCGAGCGCCGGAGTCCGCCCCCTACACGCCGCCCGAAGTCGAGGCGTTTCCGGCCGAGCCGATCCTCGCGACCGAGTCGTTCCCGGCGTTGACCGCGTTGCCCGAAGGACCTGCGGCGGCTCCGCTCGCCGCGCCACCACCCGAGGCGATGTCGCTCGAACCCCCGACCGTGGCGGGCCGGATCGCTGAAGAAGTCGTGGCCTGGCTCAAGACGCTGGCCTCGGCTGCCGTGTACGCGACGCTCATCGTCACGTTCGGCTTCCAGGTTGCGCGCGTCGAAGGACAGAGCATGGCGCCGACCCTCGCGGATCAGGATCGGTTAATCGTCAACAAGGCCGCCTACCGGTTCTTCGAAGAGCCGCAAATCGGCGACATCGTGATGCTGTACTACCCGCTCAATCCGGACAAGTCGTTCGTCAAGCGCGTCATCGCCAAGGAAGGCGACCAGGTGCGCATCGTCGACGGGCGCGTCTATCGCAACGACGTGCCGATCAACGACGACTATGTGCCGACCGATTTCCGCAGCCACGACGACTGGGGCCCGGAAGTGGTGCCCGAGGGACAGTACTTCGTCATGGGCGACCACCGGAACAACAGTTCCGACAGCCGGCACTGGAAGTGGGTGCCGAAGAAGTACATCATCGGCAAGGTGCAGCTTCGCTGGTGGCCGCTCCCTCACGCGCGTCTGTTCTAACGCGCGTTCTCGTCCGCGTCCTCGCGCTGAACATCGCCGTCGCGTTCGCCAAACTTGCGTTGGGCTACGCGACCGGCGCCCTGAGCATCATCTCCGACGGCTTCCACTCGCTCACTGACGGCGCCTCGAACGTCATGGGCATCGTGGCGATGCGGGCGGCGCGGAAGCCGCCCGACGACGACCATCCGTACGGCCATCGCAAGTACGAGACGCTCGCCGCCGCCGGGATCTTCGTCTTCCTGCTCCTCGTGGTCATCGAGGTCGTTCAGGGGGCACTCGGCCGCCTGCGCGGCGGTCACACGCCGGACGTGACGCCGGCCAGCTTCGTGGTGATGATCGTCACGCTCGGCGTCAATCTGCTGGTCGTGCGCTACGAGTCGGAGCGCGGGCGGGCGATGAAGAGCGAGCTGCTCCTGGCGGATGCCGCGCATACGCGCAGCGATGTCCTGACCTCCTGCGCCGTGCTCGTGTCGCTCGTCGGCGTGTGGCTGGGCTATCCCGCGCTCGACGCGATTGGCGCGGTCGTGATCGCCGTGTTCATCGCCCACACCGGACTCCAGATCGGCCGCGAGGCCTCAGGCATCCTGTCCGATCGCGTCGTCATGAACGAAGACGACATCCGCCGGGTCGTGATGGACGTGCCGGAAGTCAAAGGCTGCCACCAGATCCGCACGCGCGGCTCGGCGGATCACATTTTCCTCGACCTGCACGTCTGGTTCCGCGGCGATACGACGCTCGTCGAAGCGCACCGCCTGTCCCACGTGGTCAAGGATCGGCTGATGCAGGAATATCCGCACATCCACGATGCCGTCATCCACATTGAGCCACCGCCAGGTGAGATGAAATAAGGACGATGCGGAGCGCATCCAACTGTTCTCACTGGCAAGAGCTTCTCACCGCTGAGAACGCAGAGAACGCAGAGCCCTAGTAGGTTTTCTCTGCGGCCTCAGCGCGCTCCGCGGTGAAAGGCTTTAGCACGCGAACAAAGTCTCTCGAAGCGTGGAATCAGGGTTCTCTGTATAACGCCTCGATTTGATCCCGCCAACGCTCCTCGACGACCTTCCGTTTGACTTTCAGCGTCGGCGTGAGCTCGCCGGATTCGATCGAGAATTCGGTCGGGAGGAGCGCGATCTTCTTGATGCGCTCGAACTGCGAGAGATCGCGGTTGAGCGCGTCGATGATTTCCTGGTAGAGCGCGAGGACGTCCGCGCGCGTGACCAGCTCGGCGCGCGATCCGGGCGGTCGGCCAAGGTCCTTGAGCCGGCGCTCGAGCGCCGGGAAGCTCGGCACGATCAGCGCGGCGGCGAAGTTACGGCGATCGCCGAGAAGCACCGCTTCGGCCACGAGCGGATTGCGCTTGATGACGGCTTCGATCGGCTGAGGCGCGATTTTCTTGCCGCCGGAGGTGACGAGCAGGTCCTTCTTGCGATCCGTAATCCGGAGGTACCCTTCCTCGTCGATCGTGCCGATGTCGCCGGTGTGGAACCACCCGTCCTTGAGCGCCTCTGCGGTCGCGTCGGGCTTGTTGTAGTAGCCCGACATGATGTTCGGGCCGCGCGCCAGGATCTCGCCGTCGTCACCAATCCGCAGCTCGACCCCCGGCAGGGCACGGCCGACCGTGCCGACACGTGGCGCATCGGGAGGATTGACCGTCAGGATTGGCGAGGTTTCGGTGAGACCGTAGCCCTCGATGATCGGCAGGCCGATCCCGTGGAAGAACTCGGCGATGCTCGCCGACAGCGGCGCGCTGCCGGAGACGAGGTAGCGGATGCGCCCGCCGAGACCGTCGCGAATCTTGGCGAAGACGAGGCGATCGGCGACCGACGCCTGCAGTGACCCGAGCACGCCGACCGAACGTCCGCGCAGTGCCGCTTCGCCGCGCGCCGTGCCAGCGCCCACCGCCCAGCTGAAAATCGCGCTCTTGAACCCGGGCTCGGCCTTGCCCTTGTCCATGATCCGTCCGTGCAGCTTCTCGAAGACGCGCGGGACGCCGGTCACCAGCGTCGGCCGCACCTGCGCGAGGTCGCGCCCGATGGTGTCGAACGACTCGGCAAAGACCACTCTTACGCCGGAGAGCAAGTAGATGTAGGAAACCGTCCGCTCGAACGAGTGACTCAACGGCAGGAACGAGAGGGCGACGTCCTGCTCGGTCAACTGCAGGACCTGCGCGCCGGCTTTGACGTTCGAGACGAGGTTCGCGTGCGAGAGCATCACCCCCTTGGGCTCGCCGGTCGTGCCCGAGGTATAGATGATCGTCGCCATCTGATCCGGCCGCACGGCGCGCGCCCGATCGCGGAACTCGCGGCCCGCGCCCCACTCCCCCGTCAATCGCGCGTGGCCACGTTCCCCCACCGCCTCGAACGAGATGACCGACGGGCTGTCGCTCGACTGCCATCCGTCGATCAGGATGACCGCTTCGAGCGCGGGCAGCTTGTGGCGGACCTCCTGGATCTTGTCGAGCTGCAATCGGGTCGAGACGATGGCCGCTTTCGCGCCGGCATCGTTCAGGATGTAGCGCACCTGCGGCGAGGAGAGCGTCGGGTACACCGGCACGGTGACCGCCCCGCCGCAGAGCACCGCCAGATCGGCCATCAGCCACTCGGGCCGGCTCTCGGACACAATCGCGACCCGATCGCCCGCCGCCACGCCGAGCGCGCCGAGGCCGAGCGAGAGGTCGCGAATGCGCTCGAAGAACTCCTTGCTCGACAGCGAGTCGATCCCGTCAGACCGGCAGCGGCCGATGAGCTCGGGGTTCTGAAACCTGCCCGACATGTGAAACGGGAGGTCGGCGACGGTATCGACGTCGACCTCGACGACTGGTCCTCATCCGGACGGGAGGCCGTGCATAGTCGTCACGGCGCGATTATAGGGCCGGCTCGCAAGGCTCAGGGCTCACGGCTCAAGGAGAGAGCCTCGAGGATGCGTGCTCGAAGACTTTGCCTGAGTCTCCCGAGCTCTGCGGTGAGCCTTGAGCGTGGATGCGGCTAATACCCAGCGTTCTTGTCTACGACGTTGACGAGCGGCTGCCCGATGACGAAACGTTCCAGGTTGTCGGCGAAGAGCGCGGTCGCCGCGTCCCAGTGATCGAGGCGGAAGCCGGACGTATGCGGCGTGATCAGGACATTGGGCAGGGTCCAGAAGGCGCTCTCCGGCGGCAGCGGCTCGTCGTCGAAGACGTCGAGCGCGGCGCCGCCGATCGCGCCGGCTCGAAGCGCGTCGATGAGCGCCGGTTCGTCGACGAGCGCCCCGCGGCTCACGTTCACGAGTACCGCTTCGCGAGACATCAACGCCAGTTCGCGACGGCCGATGACGCCGCGCGTTTCGCGAGTGTGCGGCGCCGCAATTACCACCACGTCTGCCGCCGGCAGCAGATCGTGCAGATGGCGGCTCGGAGCGGTCGTCCATTCGCCATCGGTCACCTCTTCCGCCGTGCGCCGGAGACCGATCACTCGCGCGCCCAGCAAGGTCATGCGATGCGCCACGGCAGTGCCGATTGCACCCAACCCAACGACCAGCACCTGCGCGCCAGCGATCAGACGATTACCCTCGGCGCCGATGGCGTCCTGTGCCCACTCGCGCTCGGCCTGACACCGGAACGCGTGAGGCAGCCGCCGGAAGAACGCGAACGTGACCGCCAGGACGTGTTCGGCGATGGTGTCGGCCGACATCCCGCGCGAGTTCGTGATGACGACCGGACTGGCAAGCATTTCGGGAAACAACATGCCGCCGACCCCGGCCGCCGGGCTGTGCAGCCAGCGCAGGCGCCGCGCCGCGGCAAGCTGCTCCCGGGTAATCTGCCCGGCAAACAGGACGTCGACCTCCGGCAGGAGTGACAGGGCTTCGGCCTCGGTGCGCGCGTGGAGAAACGTCTGGTCAGCGAACCGGCGGCGAAGTCGCTCGACGTAGGCATCGGGAATCGTCCACATCTCGACCGGGCTGTGGATGGAGACGAGGACAGTCACGCGCGATACTCGCCGCTCCGGCCACCACGCTTTTCGACGAGCTTGATCTCGCCGATCACCATCGCCCTGTCCACCGCCTTCACCATGTCGTAGATCGTCAGCGCCGCCACGGCGACCGCCGTCAGCGCCTCCATCTCGACGCCCGTGCGCTCCGTCGTGCGTACCCGCGCTTCGACGATGTAGCCGTCGCGAACCGGCGTCAGCGCGACGTCGACGTGCGAGAGGTTGAGCGGGTGGCAAAGGGGAATCAGCGACGCGGTCTGCTTGGCGGCCATGATGCCGGCGAGCCGCGCCGTCTGGAGCGGATCGCCCTTCTTGATGGCCCCGGAGCGGATCTGCCGGAGCGCCGTCTTCGACATCGTGACCTTCCCGCGCGCGACCGCCTCTCGCGCAGTCACATTCTTGTCGGAGACGTCCACCATCCTGACGCGGCCATCAGGCCCAACGTGCGACAGCCGCGCTGATCGCGCACGCTTACCCATGCTTACTCGTGTTTGTCGTGTTTGTCGTGTTTGTCGTGCTTGTCGTGTGCTTACCATGGCCTTCTCCCTGCGCGAGGAAGAACGAGAGCGACTCGAGCGAGACGGTCAGGTCGACGCTCTTCAACTTGACGTCGGGCGGCACCTGCAGCGCGCCGGGTGAAAAGTTCAGCACCGCCTTGATCCCTGCCGCGACGACGGCCGAGACGACGGCCTGCGCGGCATCAGCAGGGACAGCCACGACGGCGATCGTGATCTGCGCCCGGCGCGCGACGGTGCGAAGCTCGCGAATGTCGTAGATGGGCACGCCGCTTCGCGAAGACTTGCCAATCTTGTCGCGGGTGGCATCGAAGAGCGCGGCAATCTCAAACCCTTCGTCGCGGAACCCCGGGTAGTCTGCGAGCGCCAGGCCAAGGTTGCCGGCGCCCATGATCGCGACGCGAACGGCCTTCTCGATGCCGAGAATCTGCCGCAGGTGGCGCCGGAGTTCCTTGACATAGTAGCCGACGCCCCGAACGCCAAACTCGCCAAAATAGGCGAGATCCTTGCGAATCTGCGCCGCGTTGAGGTGGAACTGCTCGGCGAGCGCGCGTGACGAGACGGTACGGACGCCGGCGGCGTCGAGCGTATTGAGACAGCGCAGGTAGACCGACAACCGGTTGGTCGTCAGCTCCGAAATGGCATCGGCGGCCGCCCGAGCCGCCGGGGCCGCGCCCTTGTTCCCTCTCTTCACAAGCTCAGGATCTTAACTCAGGCTCAGGGCTCAGGGCTCAGGGCTCAAGCAAAACCTTCGACCACGTGCTCGAAGATCTTGCCTGAGCCTTGAGCCTTGAGCCCTGAGCCTGCGCTATGATTCCGCCCGTATGGCACACACACCTGCCGCACAAGGTCGCGGCGACACCCTCCCGCAGCAGTTTTCAGCCGTATGTTCCCGCGAGTCAGTCACTGGCAGAGTTCACCCTGAAAGCCATCCTGCTCGGGGCGATCTTCGGGCTGATCTTTGGCGCATCCACGGTCTACCTCGGCCTGCGCGCCGGCCTGACCGTCAGCGCCTCGATCCCGATCGCCGTGCTCGCCATCTCGGTCCTCAAACGGCTCGGCGGCTCGACCATCCTCGAGAACAACATCGTGCAGACGATCGGGTCAGCCGGCGAGTCGGTCGCCGCGGGCGTGGTCTTCACCGTCCCGGCGCTACTCTTCTTCGGCGAGCGCGGTCAGGGCTTCTTCAATTACTTCCAGATCACGATGCTCGCCTTTGCCGGCGGCATCCTCGGCGTGCTGATGATGGTGCCGTTGCGGCGCGCGCTGATCGTCAAGGAGCACGGCGTCCTTCCCTATCCCGAAGGCATGGCGTGCGCGGACGTCCTCGTCGCGGGTGAGCGCGGCGGCGCCCTCGCGAAAACCGTCTTCCAGGGGCTCGGCGTCGGCGCGCTCTGGAAGGCCGTCTCGTGGATCGTGCAGATCTTCCCTACCGGGATTGGCCACTCCATGAGCCGCGCCAGTGTCTTCCCGAACGCGACGCTGAATCTCGACATCTCGCCTGAGTACATGGGCGTCGGCTACGTCATCGGCCCGAGGATCGCCGGCGTGATGTTCGCTGGCGGCGTTCTCTCCTGGCTGGTCCTCCTGCCGCTGCTCTCGATCATGGGCAACTACCTGACCGTCCCGTTTCCGCCGCTGCCGGCGAGCGGGCTGCGGATCGACCAGATGTCGCCCGGCCAGCTGTGGAGCGCCTACATCCGCTACACCGGTGCCGGCGCGGTGCTCGCTTCGGGCCTGATTACGCTCGCCCGGACGATTCCTACGATCGTGTCGTCGTTCCGCGACAGCATGAAGGATTTCTCCGCCAAGGGCACCGGCGCGGCAGTCGCGCGAACCGAGCGCGATATCCCGATGACGATCGTGCTCGCCGGAACGGTCCTCCTGGCCGTTTTCCTGGCGGTCGCGCCCGGACTCCCCACGCAGGGGAACGTTCTCGTCTCCATCCTCGTGGTCATCTTTGGCTTCTTCTTCGTGACGGTGTCGTCGCGGATCGTCGGCCTGATCGGGTCGTCGTCAAACCCTGTATCGGGGATGACCATCGCCACGCTGATTCTGACCTGCACCATCTTCGTCTCGCTTGGCTGGACCGGCGAGTGGTACTCACCGATTGCACTCTCGGTCGGCGCCGTCGTCTGCATCGCTGCCGCCAATGCCGGCGCGACGTCTCAGGATCTCAAGACCGGCTATATCGTCGGCGCAACGCCGATCTACCAGCAGTACGGACTGATTATCGGCGTGGTCGTCTCGGCGCTGATCATCGGCTATACGACGTTGTATCTGCATCAGGTGATGACGATCGGCTCCGAGGCGCTGCCCGCGCCGCAGGCGACGCTCATGAGCACGATCATCAGGGGGCTACTCAGTCAGAACCTGCCGTGGGGACTGGTGCTGGTCGGCGTGTTCATCTCGATTACGCTCGAACTCTGCGGCATCCATTCGTTGTCGTTTGCGGTCGGCTCGTACCTGCCGATTTCGACGACCGCACCGATCTTCGCCGGTGGCCTGGTGCGCGCCTACGTCGAGCGCAAGACCGGTGCGGCTGAAGAGTCGGAGGTCGGATCGGGCACACTTTTCAGCTCTGGCCTGATTGCCGGCGGCTCGCTCGCGGGCATCCTGTATGCGATTCTGTTCGGAAACGGCATCGTTGGCGAGGCGGATGCAGGCGACAATCATGGGCTTTTCCCATTTCTGCATGACGGGACGGGGGGACTCGTCGCCGGGGGCCTGCTCTTTTTCGCGCTTGGCGTCGTGCTGGCGCGGGTGGGCCAGCGTAGACTGGATACGTGAGCCGTTTGCGGTGGACTGAGGATCAGTGTCCGCATACCGTAATGATCATCCGCGTCCCGTTCATGAGATTCGCGACCCTCGCCGCCGCGTTCGTCGTCTGCTCCACCCTGCCGGCGCCTGCCCAACCACCGGGCCGGACCGCCACGACAATCGCTGCGCTTCGCGCCTCCCCAGTCTTCTTCCACGGCAAGCAGTTCGCAGCACTTGCATCGGTCGTCGATTCGCGAGGGCTCTATCGGCTCGAGCCGATTGGCACTGCCGGCAGCCCCGAGGCCACTCCTGATGTCAGCAGCAAGCCGATGTACGTGTTCTGGCGGGATCGCCCGACGCGTACCGAAGGAGAGCTGCGCGGCGAGTTCTGGGATCTTGGCCGGCTCACCGAAGGCGACAGTCGCTTCGCATCGGTCGATTTTCGCCCTCTGCTCGAGAGCGTCACGCAGGGACGATGGCCGGGCCGCGATCAAGTATTCGTCGTCTTGAACGCGAGTCTCGTCGAGGCGACGCTGCCACAGGCGGCGACGTTGCGCGCGATTGCACTGGCGCCGGAGCGCTACGAGAATCGCAGCGCGAGCATCTCTGGCCGGTTTCGAGGGCGGAATCTCTTCGGCGATATCGCCACACCGCTTCAGACTCCTGGCAAGTGGGACTTCGTCGTCCAATCCGCCGACGCGGCCGTGTGGGTGACGGGGCTTCGTCCGCGCGGACGTGGATTCGAGCTCGACCCGGGCGCGAGAGTCGATACCGGCCGGTGGGTGCAGGTCACCGGAACCGTGCGTCGCGACGGCAGCCGCGTCTGGGTGGAGGCACGCGAGATCGAGCTGTCCAAACCCGCTGAGGATACAGCGGTGGAAGTCGAGCTGCCGCCGACGCCGGCGGAGCCACCCCCGACTGTTGTCTTCAGCACGCCGGTTCCGTCAGAAACCGACGTCGAGAGTGGCGCCGTCGTCCGGGTGCAGTTCTCGCGCGACATGGATGCGCGGTCGTTCAAGGATCATGTCCGGGTCAGCTACCAGCCGGCGCCCGGCGGCGGCCGAACCGGCAGGCCCACCACCGACGTTCGCGTTCGCCTACAATGTCGGGACACGTGGCATCGAGCTCAAGTTCTCGAAGCCGCTCGAACGCTTTCAGACGGTCAAGGTTGAACTTCTGGAAGGCATCAAGGCACTCGGCGGCGACCCGCTTCAGCCGTGGAGCCTGACATTCACGACGGGACGCTGAGGGATCCACCGGTCATGAAAACGGACGAAACAGGACGGCTGGCGGCCCTGCGGCGGTATCGCATCCTCGATACGGATCCTGAGCGCGCCTTCGACGACCTCACGCTCCTCGCCTCGCATATCTGCGAGACGCCGATTGCGCTCATCAGCCTGGTCGACGCCGACCGGCAGTGGTTCAAGTCCCGGGTCGGCATCTCGGTCGCCGAAACCTCGAGAAGCGTCTCGTTCTGCACGCACGCGATCCAGCACCGCGATCTTTACGTGGTGCCCGACGCCCTCGACGACGAGACGTTCCGCGATAACCCCTTGGTCGTGGCGGAGAATGGCATTCGCTTCTACGCTGGCGCGCCGCTCGTGACGCCACAGGGCTACGCGCTCGGCACGCTGTGCGTGGTCGACCGCGTGCCGCGCACGCTGACGCCCGAGCAGGTCGAGGCGCTCGACGCGCTGCGGCGGCAGGCTGAAGCGCAACTCGAGCTCCGCGCCAACCTGGTCGATCTCGAGCAGGCGCTTGCCGAGCGCGACCGCGCCGAAGCGCAGCAGACCACGCTCATCGGCGAGCTTCGCGAGTCGCTCGACAAGGTCAACAAACTGAGTGGGCTCCTCCCCTACTGTTCCGCCTGCCAGTTCAACATGATCATTCCCGCCGAGCCGAGCGCGATTCCCACCGTCACCGACGGCGTCATGCAGATGCTGGTGGACAAGAAATGGCCCGAAGAGCGGGTGATGGAAGTCGAGCTGGCGCTGCAGGAAGCCCTCGCCAACGCCATCCGCCACGGGTGCAAGGGCGACGCCGCGCGCAAGGTCCAGTGCGTCGTGAACTGCGATACTGACGGCGAGATGCTGATCGTCGTCCGCGACCCCGGCTCCGGCTTCGACGCGACGAGAGTGGCGGACCCGCTCGCCGGCGACAACGTGCTGAAGTCCAGCGGCCGCGGGATCTTCCTGATCAACCAGCTGATGGACGAGGTCGCCTTCGAGGATGGCGGCCGCGAGCTGCGGATGCGCAAGCGGGCGGGCTAGCCGGCGGCCGCGACCACCGGGCCCGTTCCCCACCGCCGCTTGAGCGCTCTGACGATCCACGCAGCCAGAGCGACGATCACCACCACGCCAAGGATCACGACGATGGCCGCGGCGACGGGATACTTGAGCGCCAGCGCAGACAGCCCGATGACGAAGATGTCCTCGGCGAGGCTGAGCGCCCAGTTCGAGAACGGCTCGGGGCTCGTGTTGGCCGCCGCGCGCGTCCCGGCCTTGGTGAGATGTGTGCCTGTCGCCAGCGTTCCGCCGAGGAGCGCCGCCAGGCCCTTGATCGTCGGGCTGGCGTCGCCGAGCGTCGCGACCGCGATGACGGCTCCGCCAATCGGCCGGATGACCGTGTGGACCGCATCCCACATCGAATCCACCCACGGAATTTTGTCGGCGACGAACTCGATGACGTAGAGGACGAGCGCGACGCCGATCACGACATCGTTGTCGAAGACGCGAAACTGCTCGGGGAGGTCGACCCAGCCGAATCGCTTGGCGAGGCCGAGGATCGCGACCGTCGCGTACAGGTTGATGCCGGCGGCGAACGAGAAACCCATGGTCCGGCCGAGGAGCGCGAGAGTCTCGAGCATGGCTTTCTAGATATATACGGAATCCGGTCCCTGGGGTGCCCTAGCTGCTAACTGCCTCGTTCAGCATCGCTTCCACCCGCCGCCTGACCTCCCCGATCAACCGGTCACGATCCTCGAGCGGCACGCCCGCCGTTTCGACCGGTTCGCCGAACCGGACCCGGACCTCGACGGGATAGATGATCGGGCTCCCCTTCCGCATGGCGTTGCGCGCCCCGCTGATGGCAACCGGCACCACCGGAGCCTGAGCCTTCAACGCCATGATGAACCCACCCTTCTTGAACGGCAAGAGGGCGCCGGTGCGACTGCGGGTCCCTTCGGGGAAAATCAGAAACGAGTTGCCGGCGCGCAGCGCATCGGCGGCGCCATCGATCGCCGGCAGGCTCTGCTCGGGATTGCCGCGCTCGAGCGGAACGAAGCCAGCCAGGTCGAAGGCACGAACGAGCACCGGCAACTTGCGGAGCTCGGCCTTGTAGAGAATCCGCAGCCGCGGAAAGAGTTCGTGCAAGGCGTCGAAGAGGATCGGCGGCTCGACGTTGCTGGCGTGGTTCACCGCGTACACGGCAGCGCGCTGACGCTGGATGTGCTCGCTCCCCTCGACGTGGCAGGTGATGCCGCTCAGCAACAAGCCAATGCGTACTCCCAGCCGTCCAACTGTGTACAGAATCGCCGGGTTCCGGATCGCGATCGCCAAGAGCACGAACGGCGAACCGATCAGGACGATGTACAGCGCGACCGACACGTACGCGGCAAGAGAACGAATGGCTGGAACGATGGAGCGCACGGTTAATCAGACCACGGAGAGAGGGCTAATGAAGAGGCAAAGACCGCTGCAGAAGGACGGCAGCAAAAAGCGGGCACAAAAGAGAAGGCCGGAAGCGCTTCGGACGCTCCCGGCCCCAAATACAACGCGTGTTCGCTTCGCGACGTCAGGACGCTTTGGCAGTCCGGCGCGCGGGGATGCGCGTCGTGGTGGTCGCCTTGGCAGCCTTGGCGCGGGCGATCGAGCGATTCTTCATGGTGAAGCACCGCTCGAGCGCGCGGTCGACTTTCTCCTCCACCATGATCGTCACTTCGCGCGACACTTCGGAAATCTCTGAGACCACGAGGAATTTCGCGCGGTCGAGCATCCGCTTCTCGCGAAACGACAGGTTCTTCGAACGCGCGAGGAACGTCAGGCTCTTCAGCACTTCGACGACGTCATAAATCGAGCCTGTGCGCATCCGATCCGAATTGTCCTTGAATCGTCCTTTCCAGTTCTGATGGTTGTCGATCTTGCCGTCGCCGAGCAGCGAGAACAGCCGCTCGATTTCCTGATCCTCGATAGCGCGGCGGAGACCCACGCCATCGACGTTGTCGACGGGAACGAGCACGGTCGTCTCGTTCGCAACCATTCGGAGGTGATAAAAACCGCAGGTGGTGCCGAGGATTGTCTTCGTTTCGATGCCTTGCACGACGCCGAGTCCATGATTTGGGTAAATGACCTTGTCACCAACCTGAAATGTCACATGTCCCCCACAGAGTAGGTTGAGTAGGTTAGGTGTGCGAGCGACGAGCAGTCCCTTGAGTATAGCGGATCACCGGCGCACTCGCAATGGAAAACCCGCCAAAAACGGCCACTTTTCGCCGATTTTTGCGGATTCGTGCACATCTGCCGATTCGATGTCAAGCGCGCCCCGGATGCCCCGTTAAAGGCCATATGCGGGAATGGTTTGCGGTCGGATACCCGCGGGCTCGAGCAGCCGCGGGCGTATGATCGGGCCCATGGCCCGCCCCTTCCCGCCGGCTGGCACCGCCCTTTCGGCTCTCTGCCTCGGCATTTTGCTGGCGCGGGTCGCCACCTCGGGCCAGAGCCTGGCGCCGTATGTTCCAACGCCCCCCGACGTGGTCGACCGGATGCTCGTCATGGCGGGAACCACCCGCGACGACGTCGTCTACGACCTCGGTTGCGGGGATGGCCGGATACCGATTGCAGCCGCGAAAACCTACGGCGCCCGCGGCGTCGGCATCGATATCGACCCCAGGCGTATCGAGGAGTCTCGCGCGAACGCCAAAGCCGAAGGCGTCGAGCATCTGGTGGAATTCCGCCTCGGCGACGCGCTGGCGGCCGACGTGTCGCCCGCGACGGTCGTAACCCTCTATATGTTGGGGTCAGGAAACGCGGCCCTGCGCCCGGTGCTGACGCGTCAGCTGCGACCCGGCGCGCGCGTGGTGTCGCACGCGTTCAGCATGGGTCCGAGCTGGCCGGCCGAGAAAATCGACCACTTCACCAGCGCCAGGGGTGACGAGGTGACGCTCTATTTGTGGAAGGCTGACGGAAAGATTCGCCCGTAGGACGGCCTAGCCGCCGTACCGGGCCATGGCCAGGTCCGTGATCTCCCCGATGAGCTGGGTGTAGGTCCTTCCCGATTTTCTCGCCGCCATCGCGAACTCGGCCTTGGACGCCAGCCAGGGATTGGGATTCGCTTCGATCACCGCCACGCGCCCGTCGGGACGCAGCCGCATATCAATACGCGCGTAGTCGCGGAGCTCGAGCGCCTGAAAAACCGCGACCGCCGTCGTCTGGAGAAGTGTCGCCGTCTCTTCGGGCAGGTCTTCCGCAATCGCCGACTTGGTGTCCTTGTAGGCCGCCGTGCCCTTGCCCCACTTGACCTCGGCGCCGGCGATGCGCGGCGTTCCTTCGGGCAGCTTCGAAAGGTCGAGCTCGACGACTGGCAGGGCCACCGGGTTGTCGTTGCCGAGCACGCCGACATACATCTCACGGCCTACGACGTACTCCTCGATCAGCACGGGCGAATCGAAATTGGCGTGGAGCCAGTCGATTCGTTCCATCAGCTCGCGGATCGACGACACGACGGCATTGAACTCGATGCCGATCGACCCGTCCTCGCGCGCGGGTTTGACGATCACCGGGAACTCGAGGTCGTGCGAAAAATCGAGCCGCCCGCGAAACGATCGCGCGAAGACCGGCGTGTGGAGGCCGTGGAACTCGAGAATCTTCTTCGCGACCGCTTTGTCCTGCGCGTAGAGCAATCCGTGGGAGCCGGCGCCGGTGATCTTCTTGTCGACCAGTTCGAGATACGCCGCGATGGCGTAGTCAGCGGTGTCGTTGCCGGCGAAGGACTCAGCGAGATTGAAGACGAGGTCGCACTCCATGCGCGCCAGCGCATGCAGCCCTTTCGGCGAGCCATCGAGGACGTGGAGGGTCGCCTCGTGTCCCAGCTTGACGAGCGCCTCCGCGACTTCGTCCTCGACCTCTTTCTTGTCGAGCGTGCGCGTCAGCGGCGCTTTGTCGGAGGCGGTGGCGCCGTCTTCCGGCTCCTCCCAGCGGTCGTAGAGGACGACGACGTTCAGTTTGCCCACAGCGTGGCGAGATTATAAACGTGAATTGATGACACTGCGCAATCGAAGCTGGAGATTTGAAATCAGGGATCAGGGATCAGGGATCCAGGGATCGGGAATCAGTCGAACGTTCGATCAAGGGACAACGTCCGCGTGATCTCCCGATCCCTGGATCCCTGATCCCTGATCCCTGATCCCTGGATCCGTCCTTCACGCAACGACGTCGTCCACCACCGCTGGTATCGCCGTCCGGCGATACGCGCGCAGCGCTGGCGTCCTCGCCGCAACCCATGCCGTCGCGATGAGGCAACCGATGCCTCCGGTGACGACGGCCACGGTCGGGCCCATGGCGTTGGCCACGAGACCGGCTTCGAGTTCTCCGAGTTGCGGTCCGCCCATGAAAAACACCATGTTGACCCCGACCATGCGCCCGCGCAGCCGATCGGGTGTCTCGAGCTGACGAATCAGGTTGCGGAAGACCATGCTGACCGTGTCGGCGGCGCCTGTCGCCGCCAGGCAGCCGAACGTCAGCCAGAACGCGCGGGACAGTCCGAACGCCGCCGTGGCGGCGCCATAGATCGCGACGCTCGTCAGAAGCACCAAGCCACGACGCTCGATCCAATCGACGCCGCGGACCATGACCGCGCTCGTGATGACGGCGCCAATCGCCGGCGCGGCGTACAGCCAGCCGTAGCCGCGCGCGCCAACGTGAAGCACGTCCTGGGCAAAGATCGGCAACAGCGCCGTGGCCGACGAGAAAAACGTCGCGAAGAAGTCCAGCAGCATCGTCGAGCGGATGAGCGGCGCGCGGAACACGAAGCGCAACCCTTCGAGCGCGGCGGCCAGGCTGAAGTTGCTGCGGATCTCCGCCACAGCCGTGCCTCCCGCTGGCCCGACCGCCCTTCGGGGCATCCGCATCAGCAGCAGCGCGCCGATGACCATCAGAAACGACGCAGCGTTGATCGCGTAGACCCAGGCGACACCGCCCGTCGCGATCACGACGCCGCCAAGCGCCGGTCCGGCGACCGAGGCGATCTGCACCATGATCGTGTTGAGCGTGATCGCGTTGGGCAGATGTTCGCGCGGGACGAGGTTGGGCACGAGCGACTGGCGCGCTGGAAGGTCGAAGGCACCGGCGGCGGAACTGCAGGCCGCGAGCACGTAGATCGGCCACAGACTCGACAGGCCACGAAAGGTCAACGCGGCCAGGATGAGCGCCAGGCAGGCCATCACCGACTGCGTCAAAAGCATGAGGCGGCGGCGGTCGAGCGCGTCGGCCGCCACGCCGCTCAGAAGTGAAAACGCAATCACCGGCACGACGCGGACGAGCCCGACGAGGCCGAGCGCGAGCGCCCGCCTATCGTCGGGGGCGAGCAGCGAGACGTGCCACAGGATCGCGGCCGTCTGCATGAAGTTGCCGGAGAACGAGACGAGGAGGCCCAGCCAGAGCAGGCGAAAGTTTCGATGCTGGAGCGCGGGGAACACGGGGACCACTCCATTATGGCGCGTTCGAGCTCTCCGGAACCCGCGGCGAGGCTTTTCGGCCGCTGCGGATGCGGATATAGTGTCGGCGAGAGGAAAGAAGAGAGGACGAGGAGAAGAGGAGAGCCCCGGCCCACCATGCGCGAACTCAAACCGCTCTCTCGCGACGCCGTCGATGCCGCTCTCGCCAAGGCCGAGCGCTATCGCTTCCTCAACGAACCGGGTGAGGCCGAGAGCATCTGCCTCGACATCCTGGCGGTCGATCCCTCCAATCAGGCGGCGCTCATCATCCTGCTGCTCGCGCTCACCGATCAGTTCGGCGACTCGGCAGACGCCCACGAACGGGCACGCGACACGCTCGCCTTACTCGAGAGCGAGTACGACAAGGCCTACTACGCCGGCATCATCGCGGAGCGACGCGCGAAAGCGCAGCTGGCACGGGCCGGCGCAGGGATCGAGCGCTGGCGTGTACGACTGGATTGCCGAAGCCATGCGCTACTTCGAACGGGCAGAGTGGCTGCGCCCGTCGGGCAATGACGACGCCCGGCTGCGATGGAATGCCTGCGCCCGGTTCCTCGACCGTCACCCCCATCTGCGCCCGGCGGCCGAGGACGTTCGCGAAATCGAAATGCTCGAGTAAGCAGTGGCAGCCATCTCATTAATGGCGCGAACGAGCGTAGCGAGTGAGCCACGCGATCGGAGCGCGCCGTCGCCAGCGGCGCGCGAGAGCGCGTGCCGGGGAGTCCGAGGGGCGAAGCCCCTCGGATAAGATCGGAGGACACATGCGCCGAGTGCTGCCGCTGACGATTGTCGTGCTGCTCGTGATCGGAACGGCCCCGTCCGCGCAGCGCACGGTCAAGCCGCCCCTCCACGGCCGGCACTGGGTGGCGATCACTGGCAAGCCGCTCGGCGCCACCGCCGGCGCGATGATTTTTCAGAAGGGCGGCAACGCCGTCGACGCCGCGTGCGCCATGCTTGGCGCGGTGGCCACGATGTGGGACTCGCTCGGCTGGGGCGGCGAGACGCAGGCCCTCATCTACAACCCGAAGACGAAGAAGGTCATCGGCATCAACGCGCTCGGCGTCGCGCCGACTGGCGCCACGCCGGAGTTCTTCCGGCAGAAAGGCATGCAGTACCCGCCTGAGTTCGGACCGCTCGCGGCGGTCACGCCGGGCACGCCTGGCGGGCTGCTGGTCATGCTGGCCGAGTTCGGCACGCTCAGCCTTGCTGACGTCCTCGCCCCTGCCATCGACATGGCCGACGGCTACCCGATCGAAGCGCAGGCCGCCGATGCCATGGAAGCGCAGAAGGCCGAGATCAAGAAGTGGTCGTACTCGAAGGACGTCTTCCTCCCCCATGCCGGGCAGGATCGCGAGGCGCCGCACGCCGGCGAGATTTTCAAGCAGGCCGATCTCGCGGCGATGTTGCGCAAGCTCGTCGACGCGGAGCGCCAGGCGCTCAAAGCCGGCAAGAGCCGCAAGGACGCGATCTACGCGGCCTACGACCGGTTCTACCGCGGCGACATCGCGCAGGAGTTCGTGCGCGGCTCACGCGAGCTCGGCGGGCTGCACACCGTCGAGGATCTCGACAAGTGGAAAGTGCACGTCGAAGAGCCGGTGATGACCGACTACAAGGGCGTGCAGGTCTACAAGCTCAACGCGTGGACGCAAGGCCCGGCGCTCCTCCAATCGCTCAATATTCTCGAGAACGTCGACGTCAAGTCGATGGGTTACAACAGCGCCAAGTACATCCATGCCGTCTACCAGGCGATGAACCTTGCGTTCGCGGATCGCGATTTCTACTACGGCGACACCTACGTCGCGCCGGAGGAACCGGTCAAGGGCCTGCTGTCGAAGGACTACGCGAAGGCCCGCGCGAAAGAGATCAACTGGGCGAAAAACGATCCCGGCGTGCGACCGGGCGATCCGTACCCCTTCCAGGGAGGCACCAACCCATTTCCGGCGCTCCTGCAGAAATGGGGCACGCCGGGCACCGACCAGCAGGCCCTCGCGCAGGAGCCGCCGAACCGCGCGGGCACTCGTTCGTTTGTCGAGGGCTTTACCGCCGGCACGACGTCGATTCAAACCGCCGACAAGGAAGGCTGGGTCGTGTCTGTCACGCCAAGCGGCGGATGGATTCCCGCGGCGATCGCCGGGCGCACCGGCATCGGCATGAGCCAGCGCATGCAAAGCTTCGTGCTCGATCGCGCCGATGGGCCCTTCAACGTGCTCGAGCCTGGCAAGCGGCCGCGCGTCACGCTCACGCCAAGCCTCGCCCTCAAGGACGGGCGGCCGTTCCTCAGCTTCTCCGTGCAGGGCGGTGACGGCCAGGACCAGAACCTCCTGCAGTTCTTCCTCAACGTCGTCGAATTCGGCATGACGGTGCAGCAGGCTGTCGAAGCCGCCAACTTCAACAGCTACCAGATGCGCAGCTCGTTCGACGACCATCGCTCGGAGCCTGGCCGCATCACGCTCAACGAAGCGATGCCCGCATGGGTGCGCGACGAGTTGCGCCGGATGGGTTACCGCCTGGATTTCAGCCGGCTGACCTCTGGACCGATCAACGCGATCTTCTTCGACTGGAAAAACGGCTCGATGTGGGGCGGATCCAGTAACCACGGGGAAGACTACGGGATTGCGTGGTAGGTTCAGGGTTCAGGGTTCAAGGTTCAGGGTTCAGGGTTCAGGTTCAGGGTTCAACCGGTTCGAACCTTCTTGAACCCTGAACCGTGAACCCTGAACCCTGAACCTGTGAAACTATGATCGATCGATGCATTCGATCGATCTCATCCTTACGCTGGCCGGCGGCCTCGGCGCGGCGCTGGTGTTCGGCTTTGCCACCTACCGCATCGGGCTCTCCCCCATCGTCGGGTATCTGATTGCCGGGCTCCTCGTGGGCCCATACACGCCGGGCTTCGTGGCGGATCGCCACATGGCCGAGCAGCTCGCCGAAGTCGGCATCATCCTGCTGATGTTCGGCGTCGGGCTGCAGTTTCACATCGAGGAGCTGGTCGCCGTCTGGCGGGTCGCCGTTCCGGGGGCGATTGCGCAGAGCGTTGTCGCCACTGGCCTGGGCATGGCGGTCGCACTACGCATTCGGCTGGACGTCGACGGCGGGGCTGGTCTTCGGGATCGGCCTCTCGGTCGCCAGCACGGTTGTCCTCATCCGAGTCCTCTCCGACAATCGCGACCTGCACACGCGCGCCGGACACATCGCGGTCGGCTGGCTCGTCGTCGAAGATCTGCTGACCGTCCTCGTGCTCGTCATGATGCCGGCGATCTACGGTGGGCGCACGGGCGATTCGAGCGTGGCAGCCAGCCTTGGGCTCGCGGCCCTCAAGGTCGCAATCCTGACGGCGCTCATCCTCGTCGGCGGCAGGCGGGTCGTGCCGTGGTTGCTGACGCGCATCGCGGCCACTCGCTCGCGCGAGCTCTTCACGCTCACCGTCCTCGTGCTCGCGCTGGGCATCTCGGTCGCGTCGGCGCAGTTTTTCGGCGTCTCGATGGCGCTCGGCGCGTTTCTCGCCGGTCTCGTCGTCGGCCGATCCGAGTTCAGCGTGCGCGCGGCGTCCGAGGCGCTGCCGATGCGCGACGCGTTCGCGGTCCTGTTCTTCGTCTCGGTCGGCATGCTCCTCGAGCCCGGCTTTGTGATGAACGCGCCGGTCCTCATCCTCTCCGCCCTCGCCGTGGTCCTCATCGGCAAGCCGCTCGTGGCCCTGGCACTCGTGCTTCTGTGGGGCTACCCGGCGGGCGTGGCGCTCCGGATCGCGGTCGCCCTGGCGCAGATCGGAGAGTTCTCGTTCATCGTCGCGGCCGTGGGCGCGCAGCTGGGTTTAGTCACCGATGATGTGCGGAACACGCTCATCGCGACGGCGATGGTCTCGATCGCGGTCAATCCACTGCTCTACCGGGCGGTCAAGCCACTCGAGCGATGGGTTCCGCAGCGACGAACCGCCGCCGACGCGCCCGCCGGAGCGCCAGGTGATCGCAGCCCGGCGGACGACGACCCGCGTCATCGCGCGGTCGTGATCGGCTACGGCCCCGTCGGCAGGACCGTCGCACGGCTTCTGCGCCAGAACGACATCATCCCGACCATCGTCGATCTCAACATCGATACGGTGCGAGCGCTGCGCGACGAAGGCCTCCCGGCCATCTACGGGGACGCCGGGCATCGCGACACGCTCGTGGGCGCGGGCGTGCCGACGGCTGGAGCGATCATTCTGAGCGTCGCAGGCCTTCCCGCGGCCCGCGAAGTGATCCGCACGGCTCGAGAGCTGAACCCCTCAATCCTCATCCTGGCGCGGACGGCTTACATCCGCGAACTGGTGACGCTCAAGCAGGCCGGCGCCAACGTCGTCTTCTCGGGCGAAGGCGAGGTCGCGCTGGCGTTCACGGAGACGATTCTCGGCCGGTTGGGCGCGACACCTGAGCAGATCGATCGCGAGCGCGCCCGCGTGCACGAGGAAATTGTGGCCGTCCAGGCCTGAGGCGAGCGGCGGCCTGAACCCTGAACCATGAACCCGCTGGAATGCGTCCTATCAATCAGGACCATGGGACACCCAGCCGCGAAACTTCAGACGCCCGACCACGAGCTCCTCGACGCCTATTCACGGGCAGTCATCCACGCCGTCGAGCGCGTGGCGCCGGCCGTCGTCAGCATCAACGTCAGCGCGCCCGGCACCGCTAAGCGATCGCGCGCCCAGGCGGGCAGCGGCTCCGGATTTGTCTTCGCGAGCGACGGGCTCATCCTCACGAACAGCCACGTCGTTGACGGCGCGTCCACGATCGACGTCACGCTCCCCGACGGCCGCGAGTGCCCCGCCGATCTCATCGGCCAGGACCGCGACACCGACGTCGCCGTGATCCGTATCACGGCGTCCGATCTCTCCTCGGTCGAGTTCGGCAATTCGCAAACGCTCAAACCAGGTCAGCTGGCGATTGCGATCGGGAACCCGTACGGCTTCCAGCACACCGTGACGAGCGGCGTCGTCAGCGCGCTCGGCCGGTCGCTCCGCGCCCGGACGGGACGCCTGATCGAGCATGTCATCCAGACCGACGCGGCGCTCAATCCCGGCAACTCCGGCGGACCGCTGGTCACGAGCGCCGGCGCTGTCGTTGGCGTCAACACCGCGATCATCGCCGGCGGCCAGGGGCTGAGCTTCGCGGTTCCGATCAACACCGTCCACGCCCTGCTGCCCGCGCTCTTGCGTGACGGCCGCGTCCGGCGCGGCTACCTGGGCGTCGCCGGCCAGGATGTTCCGCTGCTCCGCCGCGTCTCCCGCTTCCACCACCTCGCTCAAGCGTCCGGCGTGCTCGTTATCTCGGTCGAGGCCGACGGGCCCGCGCGCAGCGCCGGCCTGCGCGACGGCGACATCATCGTGTCGCTCGACGCGCACCCGGTGACGAGCCTCGACGATCTGCATCGCCTGCTCACCGAAGATCGCATCGGCACGGCCGTCACGCTCGGCATCCTGCGCGGCGTCGAGCGGACCGACCTCCGCCTCACCGTTGCCGACCGCAGCTAACCGTTAGAGGTCATCTCACAAACCCGTAGTGTCCGCCTTTAGGCGGACCAGCAAAGTCCGGCTGAAGCCGGACACTACGAGCCTGGTGTCCCGGCCGGGACACGAACTACCTCAGCCTCCACTCGTCCCATCGTCTTTCGATGGGTGAACCATCTGGCGCGATGGACCGTCCAAAGAGCAATCCATTCGCCGATGGATCCATCTCTCGAGATCGAGAAGGGACGTGCGCAAATGAACACTCCTCTCAGATCGATCGTCTTCGCAGCATTCGTCAGTGTCTGCGGCGTCCCCGACGTATCGGGATTCACGCAATCGGACACTGCCAGTGAAGGTGATGAGCTGCGGTCGTCCCACGCGGCGGTACGGATCTACGTGGCCACCGACAGCCCGCGCTTCGACACGCTCACGACGACACCCAATCTCACCGTCGCGGCGCTTTACGTTCCCGTCGTCGAGCGAATGCTCGCGCGCTCGTCGACCTTCCGCCGCCAGTGCGCGCGGCTTGCCGCCGCCACCCACCTCTTCGTCTCGATTCGCAGCGAACCGTCACGCCGGACGCGGGCATCGGCGCTGACCGAAATCCAGCGGCACCCCGGCGGGCGGGTCGACGCCGTCGTCTGGATCGGTCCGTCGGCGCGGCTGACGGAGCTCATCGCGCACGAGATCGAGCACATCATCGAGCAGCTCGATGGCGTCGATCTCCGCGTCAGGGCACGCCTCCGCGACAGCGGCGTGCGGCAAACCGCCGAGAGCGACGCGTATGAAACGACGCGGGCGGTCGCCACCGGCCAGCGTGTCGCCCGCGAGCTCCTCGAGCAGGTTCCCTGATGTGAACGGGATCCTTGGCCGTCCGTCGATCGTGCTTGCCGCGTGCGTCGCCGGCACCGGACTCCTTCCCGCGGCCTCGGGGCCGTTCATTACCGTCGCGCAACGCGACGTCTACCTCTCTGCCCGGGCCCCCCGTACCGCCGACATCAGCGCCGACGGGCGCTCGGTGGCGTTCGAGTCGCGCGCCCGGCTCGTCGCCGCCGACGAGGACGATCGGCCCGACATCTACGTCCTCGATCGGACGACCGGCCTGGTCACGCTCGAAAGCGTCATGGTTACCATGCCTGACGACGGCAGCGAGTTCACGTTTCCCCGCATCAGCGGCGACGGCCGCTTCGTGGTGTTTGAGTGGCGTCAGGCACAGTCACTAAACACGCCGCGCGCCGACGTCGTCCTGCGCGACCGGGTGGCAGGTACGACTCGCACGCTCACGATGACGCCGCGCAACCAGTCGCCCTTCGGGTGGAGCCGAGGCCCGGACATCAGCGACGACGGTCGCGTCGTTGCGTTTTCGTCGGCGTCGACGACTCTCGCCGACGGGCCTGACATCAATGGCTCACGCGAGGATGTCTACATCGTTCGGCTGCCGGAGGGAACGATCAGTCGCGTCAGCCTGAATTCGTCTGGTGTGCAACCCGATGTCGGCGACAGCATCCTGCCGAGCGTCAGCGCCGACGGTCGATGGATCGCGTTTGCCTCGACGGCTCCGCTCGACGACCCGCCTTCGCGGCGCTTCGGCGCGGCAGGCGAGGAGCCGCAGTCACGATCGAACCGCGAGAAACCGGTGCGGCAGGTGTATCTGCGCGACGCGATTGCGGGTCGCACGACACGCGTCACGCGGGCGCTGAATCGCGCCACTCCCAACGGCAACAGCTCTCTTCCCGCAATCAGCGCCGATGGCCGCCATGTGGTGTTCGTGTCAGAAGCCTCGAACCTCCTCGTTGGCGACGACAACAGCACCTCCGACGTCTTTCTCTACGATCGTGAAACCGGGGCCCTCAGCTGGGTCAGCCGTGCCGCCGACGGACAGTCCGCCGGCGGCGAGAGCACGTCGCCGGTCATCTCGGGTGACGGCCGTTTCGTCGCCTTCCAGTCGGATGCGGCCAATCTCGTCTGCACCAGGCGCCCCGGATGTGCCTCCCTCGCCGGCGACTTCGACGATATCAACCTGGTCTGGGATGTCTTCGGTCCTCGACCGCGAGCTCGGCCGCATCGTCCGCGCCAGCGAGGACGAGCTCGGCGGATGGATGGAAGTGAGTGCCGCCCCGGCGCTCGGCTCGAGTGGCCAGCTGCTCGCGTTCTCGTCGCGTCACCCAGTCGACGCGACCGATCTCGCCGGCGACTTCGATCTGTTCGTCCGCTCCCTGACGCCTCCACCCGTCATCACGCGCAAGTCCCCGTGACGGGGGTCAGACCGGGGTCAGACCAGGGTCAGACCCCAGACTGCCCGCGGCCCACTTCTTGCCCATTTTCGTACACGCTGGTGGGCGGCAGCCGCGCACGGCCGCGCCCGTCAACACCTCTGAGAGAACTAAGTCACTCCATGGATTGAGCATCGGGGAGTATCGGCAAGCGAGAACGATAAGCCGTGGCTGTCCACGCACGCGCAGGCGATTACAGTTCTGACGGACCACCGACAACTTCGGGCGGCGGTCGTCCTGCCACGGCTGCCCGCGTCCAGAACCGCACGATCGCGCGGCCCGCCGACGCGCCCGCGGTCGACGAGTTCCTGCTGCTGCTCGCGCGCGCGATCCAGCAGTTTCACACCTATCCGCCAACCAGCCAGATCTGCCAGACCGCGATTGACGCGTGCCAGCGCACGCTCGTCTCGCTCGACGGTCGCGAGCAACTCGTTTTCCGCGTGATGCCCCGCGAGGTGATCGTCGACGAAGTGGGCGTCGGCAGCGGCACCATCGTCGAACAGGAGCTGGCGCGGCGCCTCCATGCCGCATCGGTCGCGCAGGTGACGATCGAGCGCAGCGTCTCTGGCCGTGAGCTCGGACGGTTCTGTTTCGACCTGATCCAGTGCGACACGCGCCACGGGCTGCACCTCAGCCTGATCGACCTCCTCGAAGAGCACGGCGTCAGCCGGATTGCCCTTCGCGCCACATACCGGCCACAGGTCCTCGAGATTAGCGCGCCAGCGGCGCCGGTGGCGACGCTGATCGAACATCAGCGCGCGCGCCGCGACGAGCTTTTTGCCGCCGGTGGCCCAATCGATCACCTGTATCCTCCCGACAAGGGATGGATCCGAATCGATCCGACCGCGCGCGTCGATCAGGTGTCGCTCGTCGACCTTGCGCTGCTCGCGCAGGACCCCGCCACCCTCGCCGGAATGCTGCTCCGGCTCACCGAGGACGACATCGCCGAGGGCGAGGTCTCGAACGACGATGCGCTCAGCCGCAAGTTCAGCGACGTCGCGACGCTCTTTGCGGCGCTCGATCCGCATGTCTCGCGAGTCATGTTCGGCAAGCTCGCTCGCGCCGTCCTCGACCTCCAGCCGGAGACGCGGCAGACGCTTCTGCGCAAGACGATTCTCCCGGGCCTCCTCGACGGCCGCATCGACGGAACGGTGCTGAAGGACTTTCCCGACATCGACCTCGCGGAATCCCTGTGCCTGCTGCTCGATCTCGAAACCGCGGCGCCGGAAGTCGTGACGACGGCGCTGGCGCGCCTCGACCTTCCGGCCGAACGTCATGCCTCGGTGCTGCCCCTGGTGCAGTCGCGCCTGGACGAAAAAGTTGGCGCCAAGGCCCAGGATGCCGGCCTCGACGCGCACGCCCGCAAGCTGACGCGGATCGATCGCGAGAAGGCGCGGAGCTTTGCGGAGTTCTCGTCCTTCGATCTGGCGCTGGATCCGGTCACCGTCGCGACGCTCGACGGCATCCGCGACACGATTGGCCGCAGCGACATTCCCGTCGTGCAGCTCGAGTGCCTCTTGCAGCTCGTCCGACTCGAACCCAACCCCGAGCTGGTGCAACGCTTCGTCGATCGGTCGACGCACCTGCTCGAAGCGCTCGAGGGCGAACGCCGGTGGCCGGAGCTGGCCGTCTGGTTGTCGCGATTGCGCGCCGTGTCGGCCGGCTTCCACGAGTCGCGACCCGACGTGGCCGAAGTCATCGCCGCGCACCTTGCCGGGTTCTGCACTGTCTACCGCGCCGCGCGCCTCGTTGAGCTGGCCGGCCGGGACGCCGATGGGCGCGCCGCCGCCGGCGCGATTCTCGAGGCCCTTGGACCTGGCGCCGGGCCGGCGCTCCTCGAGGCCGTCCGCTCGCAGGCCGGCGATTCGAAAGATAGCCGCGCTGCGCTCCAGCTGCTCTGCGATCACGCGGTGCTGGTCGCACCCGCACTGGTGACCGCCCTCGATCGCGCCGGCGACGCGGATGGTCTGCCGCGAGCGATCGCGCGCGTCCTCGGCTTCGCCGGTCACGGCTACGAAGTGCCTCTCGGGAAGCTGCTCGACAGCGGCGACGAGCAGACGGTGCGCGAAGCGCTGCGCAGCCTGGCCCGGGTCGGAACGCCGCGCGCCGCGGCCCTCGTCGGCGCGCAGGTCGGCAAGAACCGCGGCTGGGTCGCCGGCGCGGCTGAAGAGACCCTGTGGCACTTCCCCCGGACCGAGTCGGACCGGCAGATTCGCGAGCTGCTCGGGCGGCGGGAGTTCGTGCTGAGCAATCCGCAGGCGGCAGGACGGCTGCTCGATCGCGCGACGCAGAGCGGCGCGACCAACCTGGCCCCAATCCTCCAGGCGCTCGTCCCGCTTCGCTATCGATTCTGGAACCCCGCGCTTGTCCGCGTCGCGCGGCAAGCGAAAACGATGTTGAGCCGATGACGACGACACCCCCGCCAGGACCGCGCCGGATCGCTAAAGCGGCCGACGCGGCCGAGCCGCACCGCGTCGACCCGGTCGCCCTCCTCAAGGGCCTCGTCAGCCTGCGTCGCCTGACCGGACTCTATCCGGCCGGCCATCCGGCGATCGAACAAAAGCTGACCGAGCTCGACGACAGCGTGCAGCGGCATATTCGCGCGTCGGCGGCCTTGCGCATCGACGTGATCCACGGCTCGGCGCATCTCGACGGCGTGCCATTCCGCCAGGACAGCGACACGCAGGCCCAGATCCTGCGCGAGCTGACGGACCTCTCGATCGACAGCGTCCACTTCGGGCCAGGGGTATCACGAGCGGAGCTGCTGGCGTTGTCGGAGTTTCTCTGGCAGCTCAAGGAAGCGCCGACCGGCGAGCCGATCGAGGCGCAGCTCGCGGCGCGGCAGATTCAGCACATCAGCCTCGGCCGGCTGGTGCCGCTCGACACGCGCTGGAAGACCGTTCAGTGGCCCGACGCGCCGACGGGCACGCTCGATCCATCGTACGAGCTCTCGCTCGCGCTGACCGAACGGACGTTCGATGACGTCATGACGGGGAAGGGCATCGACCTCGGCACCATCCGCGACATCGTGACCCTGTTGATTCAGAAGGTCGCCGCGAGCAACGCCGCGCTCGGACAGATTCTTGCCGTCAAGCTCTACGAGAACCTCACCTATTGCCACTCGGTCAACGTCGCAACCCTCAGTTTGCTGATCGGCAAACAGATCGGATTCGATCAGGCCGCGACGGCGGCGCTTGCCGAAGCGGCGCTGCTCCACGACATCGGCAAGACGCGGATCCCGCTCGAGATCCTGAAAAAGCCGAGCGCCCTCGACAAGCGCGAGCGCCGGATGATGGAAGCGCACACGACGCACGGCGCGGAGATACTCGTCGAGGTCGATGGCCTGCGGCCACTGACGCCGACCGTCGCGCTCGAGCACCATCGCGGCGTCGACGGGACGGGCTATCCCGATCTCGAGGGCGCGCTGCCGCACCTCATGAGCCAGGTCGTGGCTGTGGCCGACATCTACGAGGCAATGACCGGCGCGCGGTCCTACCAGGAACCGGCGATGCCGGAACAAGCCTGTCTCGTCCTGGCGCGGCTCGCCGGAACCAAGCTCAACACCGCGCTCGTCAAAGCGTTCGTCAACGCGATCAGTTTCTTCCCGCTCGGATCGGTCGTGCGAACCGATCGCGACGAAGTCGGCGTCGTCGTCCGCACCACTCCGGGCGAGCCGCTGCATCCCGTGATCGCGTTGATGGGCGTCGACCGACAGCCCCTGGACGGCGAGATCGACACGAGCCGCCGCCTTCTCTCCGGCCAGTACGAGCGCCACGTCGTCGAGACGCTGCGCCCGCAGGATGGCCTCGACCTCAACCAGTTCCTGCGAGCGTCCTAGTCTTTCCGAGGGCTTTGCCCCTCGGACTCCCCAACACGCTCTCTCGCGCGCCGCTTCGCCGGCGCGCTCCGGTCGCGTGGCTCGCTCGCCGCGCTCGCTCGCACTGCTGAGAGCGCCCTGAATTAATGAGATAGGTTCTCGCTAGGCTAGTGGTGTTTCACCGCCTTGCCGTCGTAGTGTCCGGCTTCAGCCGGACCTTCGGGTCGGGAGACGGAGAATACGGAGAGGAAAACCGCTATTAGAGGATCGCCCGAGGCCGGCGAGGGCGCTTGCGCGCGACTGCGGCCTTGATCAGGAGGCGACGCGGGCGGCGAGGAAAGGGCGAGTCGGCGTCTGCCACGGCCGCCGCGATGAGCGTCTTCACGGCCGGGCTGTCCAGGATCGCCGGATCCTCGAGTCGCAGCGTGCGCACGCGAGAGCCGCTGCCCTTCAGCAGCTTCCCGGGATCGGGCAGCGCCGCGCCGTCGAGGAAATAGAGATTCACCCATTTCGGGTAGAGGGCGATCGACACGATCGCTTCTGACGCGCGATCGTTGGGGCCAAAGCCGATGACGAGCGCGTTGTAGGTGTCGTAGACCATCTCGGTCGCGCCAGGGATCTGCGCGCGGAGTTTTGCCAGCGCCGTCCGAGCGGTCTTCTGGATCGCTGGCGCATACGGCTCCATGAACGCGGCCAGTTGCGCCGCGGGCGACGCGCCTTTTGACGTTGCCACGTGGCGAGACGCTAGCCGAAATCGAACGAGGCTGTCCAACAGGCCGATGTTTCGGCACGCTCGCGGCCGCCAAATTGACAGTCAAGCGGATTCGGGTGTATTCGTCGGGCGGAGGGCTAAGCGATGAACGAGGGTGCTGGAGGATTGGCCGCGATTTCGGTCGGCATCTCGCCCTGGCTGGTGCTGCTCGTGATGGTCGTCGTCATCGTCGGCGGCGTGAAGCTCGTCAAGCTGCTCTGGACGATGTTCAGCTAAGCAGCTGATATACTGAAGTTCACGCCTTCGAGCCGGAGTGGTGAAACTGGCAGACGCGCGGGACTCAAAATCCCGTGGGGTTCACTCCCCGTGTCGGTTCGATTCCGACCTCCGGCACCAAATTACCTAGTAAGCTCGCGTGTTTTGGCCGATTCAGGCTGACGGCCAGGGGCGCCGGGATGGGTCGGGCTAGCGTCTGGCTAGCGCCAGGCACTGGCTAGCGTGATCGGAAACGGGCCTCACGTTTTCGCGTGCTCAACGAGCACGTCACTCGATCGCGTCCGCGAGACTCTTGTGCGAGGCTGTGGCGATGACGGCCACCTCAGGACAGGTCTCGGATCACGCTTTGAACCCCCGCAAGAGCGCCGAGGGCCGTGTCCTTTCCACATCGTTCGCCGGTGCGCAGCGTCCGTCCGGGGTGAATCAGGTTGCGGAACTCCTTCGCCAATCGAATCTGCGCTGCGGTCTTGTCCTTGACCAGTTGTGCCAGCGCAGCGACCTCTATCAACTGCCAGAGGTCCCATGTTTCCGGTTCTCCTTGTCGAGCCTTCTTGGCCTGTTCCTGCGGCAGCTTTTCTATTGCCCGTTTTCCGTTCCGTAGCCGAGAGCTCGGACAAGCGCGAAACCAGTAACGCCTCGATGATCGCACCCGCTGAGCACCGTCGCCGCCTTCCACCTCCCGGCATGCAGCGAGCTGTAAGCCTCAGCGAGATCTATAGAGACATCACGTCGAAGTGCGGCTCATCGACGAAGAGCAGATCATGACCGGCCCCGGCTGGAGACTCGTCGGCGCACATCGACAAATGGCGTCGCAGGTGCCACACCGGTTCACCGCTGTATTGATACCCCTGTCCGCGCGCCGTCGCCGTGTCGTTCTTTATTCTGATAATTTCCAGATTCGTTATGTAGTCCGCGAATGCGTCTGGAGGGAGCGTAACGAGCTCGGGCTGAAGCCGATCCATGAGCGAAATGATGGCCAGACGCGACCATTGACTTCGCCAGTGAGTTTCACATTTGGAGGATCCGGTTTCGCCGCATAGCTGAACAGTCGATCAATAATCCGCACGATTTCGCTCGGGACCAGACGAGCCCCAGCACCAGAACTGACTCGGACTTCACGGCATGCCTCCGAGATCGAAGGCCGACAGGTGGGTCGTGCGAGAATCGCGACGAGCACCGTCGGCAGGGTCCTTCTGCTGACTGCTCAGGGGGCCGGCAGCGAGTCATGGCGCCGCGGCTCCCGATCCTACGGCTTCTCGAGCTTCTCGACGCCGCCCTTGCGCAGTACCGGCCACGTGGACGATGCGTAGCGGTGCGCGGATGTTCGCCTTCTGCGGGCGAGTTGCACCCGGAATCCGCATCGCAAGCTACCGACGATCAGATGGCTGAGTTTGGCAATCAGCTTTAGCTGTCAGTAGCAGCTAACGAAGAGCTGATAGCTGACTGCTACGTTGTGAGATCCTCTTTCCTCTGTTCGTGATACTCGCGCAGCGTGTTGTTCGCCTTCGCAATCGCACCCAGCTCCCTCACGATGTCCGCGAGGCGCGCGCCGGGGATCATCAGATACAACTCGTCGTCGCCAAGGGCGGTGTAGACGCGGTTGCCGATGCAGCCGCCGCTCATCACCGTTCCGTGCGCCATGGCGGCGGGGAGCGCCATGCACGTCGGTCGGCCAACCAGCGGCAACGACGACGCCGCGCCGGCGCGCGTCGCGGCGTCCTGCAGCTGCACGAGCGAGCCCGGGCGACCGGCGGCGATCACGACATCGGGAGCGACGACCGCCTTGCCGAGCGGTGCGTAGTAGACGACCGCCGGCGTCTCCGGTAGGCGCGGGATCGACAGTATCTCGTCCATCTTCATGTAGCCGATGTCAGCCATCAGCGTGAGTATCTGTTCCAGCTCGCCTACCCGTCCGGCCGGCAGATCGATGGCGTGTGTGTAACTGCCGACGGACAGTTGAAATGGTCACGTGGCACGGTGTAGAAGCCGTCGCCGGTCGAAGCCAGACGCCAGAAGCTACAACCCGATGGAACGGTGCCAGCGAACTGGGAAACGCCGGCCGGGGCCGTGGAGAGATAAGAAACGGCGACCAGACGCAGTGGTCCGATCGCCGACAGGAGCTCGCGCTCGAGAGCGGAGTAGCCGGTGGACATTTTCCCTTAGTCTAGCGCAATGAAATGGCGCCGGCGCCCGCGCCAATTCATGCTGTCCAGCCTTTGGCTTCAAACGCCTTCCGCCACTCGTGCGCCTCGTCGAGCAGTTCCCCCACGGCCCGCGAAGCCTTGGTCTGGCGCATCTCGTCATTGACGTCACAGCGTATCTCCGCGCCGATGGGATGATTCCACAGCGTACAGACGGCCACACGCTTGCCCTTCGTCAGTTTCCAGATCTCCCCGAGCGACACGGCCTGCCCGTGCCACTCGGGCGGATTAATTGGGATCGGGGGCGTCTGCTCAGTCACTTCACACCTCAACTCGTGTTACAGGCCAGCAGGGTACAAAACGTGCTCAGTACGTTGCGACGGAGCGTCGGACCCATGGCTACCCGTAATCAAACCGCCCATCTTGAGTCTCTGCGTAACCTTTGTGAGCAAGCCGAGAAACTGAGTCAGAAGGGCGACGCCCTTCGCAAGCAACTGGAGAAGCAGCTGGAGGCCACGCGGGCCTCTTTGCACCTCTCTGCGCCCGAGCGTCGGCGCAAAAAACGCAAAAAGAGCTAGACGCTCAGTAACCGAGCTGGTACCCGAACCGCTGAGATCCAATTTCCCTGCTCAGTGATACGCTCAGATCCCGCTTTCCTTTCCTGAGCCTCCTGCAATTCGGTGGGTTCCTCTTCAAAGGCTTCGCGCCCTGAGGAACTCCCATGGCAGGCTACCTTTCGCTGGAACAGACCCTCCGACACAGCGCGGCGACTATTTCAGATAGCAAACAGCTTCTTAACCGCATTCACGCTGGCGAACGACTGACAGACGAACTACTGGCGCAGTCGTGGCGCTTACTCAAGGATGGGAGAGTTCAGCAATCTCACCACCCAGACTCCCCGCGCCCCGGCTGGCGCTCGATGTCGACAGAAGACGAGTGACCGAGTGCCCGTGGGCACCCGTCAACGCTTCAATGTATGTGTTTGTTGGCTTCAACGCGCAACGCATCCAATAAGGCCCGACCAACGGATGGACGGTACCGCTGGGCGCCTGCGCCAGCCGCATCAGCAGTGGCGCGACGACGGCCGCGAGTCTCTCCTCGCCGACGAGCTCTTGCAGCCGCTTCAGTTCCTGATATTCCGCGTCAGTCAGTTCGTCGCTCATTTCAGCCCTGCCAATCCTGCAGCACGCGCCGCAGCGCTGCCCGTCTATGGCCAGGTGGTGTCCGATGACGCCATACCGTGATCGAAGTGGGTCACCAGTCCGAGTCGCGCTGATACCAGGGCAGATCGAAGGCCCGGTAGACGTCGCGCAGTGCGGCCAGGTGCTCGGGTGGCATCTTGCCGCGCCAAGCCTCGATCATCTCGCCGGTGGGACACGCGCCGCGATCGGACATACGCTCGGTCGACGCCGAGACGAAATCCCGCGACGACTGGTCCCACGTCAGGCCGGTAAACTCGAAGAGCGCCTCGAACTGCCGCAACGGGTCGGCACACAGCGCCTCGTATTGCACGATCCGGCGCGCCGATAGTGCTAACAGCCGCCAGCGCGTCCCTGAGCGCCTCGGCCTGATGACGTCCGTTAAACGCCCACCCGTCGGGATTGGCTGGCACCCATCCGAATGACTGCCAGCTGAGCGCCACAGCGGCCGGGTGACGCACGAGCAACACGAGGTGTGGTCGGTAACGCTCGAGATACCAGGCGCACGCGCGCGGGTTGACCTCTTTGATCACCAGACGCCTCGGCGCCTCTGACGCCCACTGATCGGGAAAGCGCAGGATGGCCGGTCCGAAGGTCGGCTCGGCCGCGAAGGCGCGGTCGGCGAGCGCGCGGTACATGGGTTCGAACTCCTCGTCCAGTGTGAAGACGGTGCCGCGGTAGTAGAAGGTCTGGTCGCCCTGCTCGGCGGCGCCTTGCGTCACCGGCTCGCGGAGATAGAGGGCATTCGACGCCTGGCCGAGCACCTCGCCGGTCCAGCTGGAGGCGCTGCGCGGCAGCGAGAGCACGAGCACGGGAGGGTTCAAGCACGTTGGGGGGACCGATTGCGGATGCCGGTTTCACGCCCGTATTGTACACAACCGTGCGAGCGAGGCTCGCTATTCGGTTGGTCGCCCGCCGCCTCTCGACCACTTCCATGACCCGCAGCAGAATGCGCGTCAATTGTCCCAGTCAGCCCCTTTCCCACGACAGCGCAGACTCTGATTGGACAGCGCGGCGCGCACCCTCGAGACGCGCACACCTCGCCCGCTCCCGCTCAAGATTTCTTTTGCAAGTCGACTACTGAGATCACGGTTCGCATAAAGTTGAGATGCTTGGGGAAAATCCGTACGGTTTTTCCCCGATAGCC
>CAWCQI010000031.1:0-285001 GCA_963797625.1 uncultured Acidobacteriota bacterium | reverse complement strand
TCGCCGACACTCGACAGTTAGGTAAGGCGCCGATGAACCAGTTTATGAATTTTCCGGCATTTCCCGACGCCACCTACAAGGATGTGGTGCGGCCGAACGTCGACACGCTCTATTCGCTGATGTGGTTCGACGTGTCGGAGGAACCGCTGCTGATCAGCGTGCCGGATTCGGGGGGCCGCTACTACATGCTGCCGATGCTCGACATGTGGACCGACGTGTTCGTCACCCCGGGCAAGCGAACGACCGGCACAAGCGCGCAGGTGTTGGCGATCGCTGGGCCAGGTTGGCAAGGCCAGCTCCCTGCAGACGCGACGCTCATTTATAGCCCCACGGCGATCGGCTGGATCTGCGGGCGCACGCAGACGAACGGCAAAGCCGACTACGACGCGGTGCGCAAATTCCAGGCCGGACTCAACGCCACCCCGCTCAGCCAATGGGGGAAGCCGTACCAGCCGCCGACCGGAAAGATCAATCCCGACTGGGACATGAAGACACGGCCCGTCGATCAGATCGAAACGCTCAGTCCAGCGACATATTTCGCGCTGTTCACCGAGCTCACCAAACTCAACCCGCCGCACGCGAACGACTACCCGATCCTCCACCAGATGCGGCGCATTGGAATCGAGCCGGGCAAGCCCTTCGCGTTCGACAAGGCATCGCCCGAGATTCAGCGTGCCTTGACCGAAGCCGGGCCTGCCGCATTGAAACAGATCAAAGGAATGCTTTCGAAAATGGGCGTCGCGAGCGCTGGATGGCGCTCCAACCTGACTAATATGGGGACTTACGGCACCGATTATTTGGGCCAGAGCCGGCATCTCCCATTTCGGTCTCGGCTCCAACACGATCGAAGACTCCGTCTATCCGACAGCGATCACCGATGCCGAGGGCAAGCCGTTCAGCAGCGACAGCCGTTACATTCTGCATTTCAACAAGGACCAGGTCCCACCGGTACGCGCCTTCTGGTCGCTGACGATGTACACCGAAGAGCAGCGCCTCGCGGCCAATCCGATCGACCGCTTTGCTCTTGGCGATCGCGACAAGCTCGCATTCAATCCCGATGGCTCGCTCGATCTCTACATTCAGCGCGAGTCGCCCGGCAGAGACAAGGAGTCGAATTGGCTGCCGGCTCCCGCGAGTGGCTCATTCACGATGAACCTCCGGCTCTATTGGCCGAAGGCTGAGGTGCTCGACGGCACGTGGGCCCCCCCCGGGGTCACGTTGGTGAAATGAGTAAAGAACAGCGAGAGGCAAGTCCACTCACGACTAGGCAGACAATGAAAGCGAGGAAGAGGATGCCTAAATTTGATATCGCCAAACTGAATGCGGCAGTCGATAAGTTGCTCGAAACTACGGACAATCCCAGGCATCGGTTCTTGCTTCAGGCGTTTGGCCGTCACCGCCACCTGGAGGTTTCCGGGCGCTACGAGGAGATCTGCGCGCCGGACATGATGATCACGGATCCCGTCTACCACTTCCACTATACCGGCCTCGAATTTGAGTTGAGGGGGCAGGATCAGGTGAAGGGCCTCTATCGCATGTGGGCGGAAACGAACCAGATCTTCTTCCCCATACACGAGGAGGTGGCAGTGGCAGACCACTTCGTTGCCTCCTTCGCCACTGCGTACCAGCAAGTATTGGGAAAGGGACAGAGGCAGGCGGCGTTTTTGTCCTATCTTCCAAGCGCTGTTGCCGGCAAGTTGCTGAAGAAGGAGCTCGAAAAGAGTCAGCACCGCGCGGACAGTAGCGACATGTTCCTTTACAAGACGACTGGAATCCTGATCTGTCCGTACGATGACCAGGGCCGGCTCGCCGGCGAGGAGGTGTGGGAGCCGGACTCGTCCGAGGCCGAGTTGATCAAGCTCGATCCCGCGGATGTGCTCACGACGGAGGAAGCTGCCAAGGTACTCGTGCCGCTGACCAAGCCTCTGCCCTCTTTTGACGAAGTAGTGCTGCAACGTAAGGCCGTGCCTCGATAAAGCGGGCGTTTCTTCGGACGGATTTCCAACATGTCCGGCTGGTTTGAAAACGAAACGCTCGCGACTATCTCGCTCGGGATCATCTTCGGGACGATCATCTGCGATCTGGTGTTCGAGATCCGGCCCGGGCTTGCGCCGCGTGATATCGACGCTGCCAGAAGCTATTACCGTGGCCAGCATACCGCACCGTTGCCCGTGAACCTGGTCCTGCCGCTCGCCGCGATCTACATCCTGGGGTTTCTCGGGGTACGTGCGTTGGCGGCGAACGATCTTCCGTCGTGGTTATGGCTGGGCGCGCTCGTGGCCGTGCTGGCGGCGGAGATCATCGTCGCATTGCCGAAGGAGCGCGCACTGTGGAGCAAGATGGGCGACCCGAACACGGGCGATGCCGCCGCGCTCGAGCAGATGCGTGCCTACATCCGCGCCGCGCTGTATACCCACCTGGCGATCGCAGCGGTGCTGATCGGCCTGGCGGCGCGGGTTTAGCGCTTCTCGAAAGCAACCCCGTGGCATTGTCGCACGGGGCAGTTGCCTGCCGCCTGCGGGCGCAGTATTGGTCCGCGCGGCGCCGGTCAGCTCGTGGACGCACTTCTCGACCCCGCGACGCCGGACGTTGTTCGCCGCCGGCTGCCCCTTGTGCTGAAGTCCTGCGCATCGATCCTCGCACGCGATGGCCTCGTCCAGGCGCTCGCGGCGTTCAGCCTCGAGGTTCGCCTGCGCTGCGTGCACGGGCGCCGCGACGGCACGTGCGGAACTGCTGGAAGCTGCGGCCACGATTCGCCTGAGTCGCAAGCAGGTCCTCGACGAACTGAGCGCTGCCGACCTCGAGGCCGAAGGTTAGGAAGATGAACGATCGACTCACACCAGTCCCTGGGGATGACGCCAGCCGGATTCTGCTGGTCGATGACGAAGCCACGAATCTGGACATTCTCCGCGTAACGCTCGCCGGTCCGAACTACCGGTTGTTCGTCGCCCTTACCGGTGAGGACGCGCTGAAAGTCGCCCGCCGCGAAAAACCATTGATCGTGCTGCTCGATGTGGTCATGCCGGGCCTCGACGGCTACGAGACCTGCCGCCGCCTCAAAGCCGATCCGGACACCCGTGACGCCGCCGTGATCTTCGTGTCTGCACTCAATGACCCGAAGGATCGTGTACGGGGCTTCGAAGCGGGCGCGGTGGATTTCATCTCGAAGCCGGTCGAAGGGGAAGAGGTGATCGCGCGCGTCAATACCCATCTCACCATCCAGCGGCTGCTCCGTCGGCAGGCCGAGGCACGTTCGCCTGCCGCGACACAGGCGGCCCACGCCGACGCTGCCACACGCGCCCAGGCGGGCGAGGCCCGGCCGCCCGGTGAGCCCGTCTTCCGGACTGGCGAGGTCGTCGCCTTCCGTTTCCGCATCGTCCGCTTCCTGGCGAAAGGCGGGATGGGCGAGCTCTACGAGGCCGAGGATCTCGAGCTGCGCGAGCGGGTCGCGCTCAAAACCATCCTGTCGCACATTTCTGCCGACGAGCGCTCGATCGTCCGGTTCAAGCGCGAGGTGCACCTGGCGAGGCAGGTGACGCATCCGAACGTCTGCCGCATCTACGATGTCTTCCGGCATCGATCCGCTGCCGCGGGAGCCAACAACGCGTCAGACGAGGTCGTGTTTCTCGCGATGGAGTTGCTGCACGGCGAGACGTTAGCCGACAAGCTCCAGCGGGATGGACGGCTCTCGACGGCGGAGATCCTGCCTGTCGTCCGTCAAATGGTCGCCGGCCTGACGGCCGCGCACGGTGTCGGAGTGGTGCACCGCGACTTCAAGAGCCACAACGTCATGCTGGTGAAGACGGCGCGCGCGAAGGACGAGACGCGCGTGGTCGTGACCGACTTCGGTCTGGCGTGGCGGAGCGCACGCGATGAGAGCACCGCGCTGTCGTTGGACATGTCGGCGGAGACCGAGATCGTGGGGACCCCGGCGTACATGGCTCCCGAACAGGTCGAGGGCGGTTCGATCACGCCCGCGACGGACGTCTACGCGCTCGGCGTCGTGCTCTACGAGATGGTGACCGGCGTCTGGCCGTTTGACGGGGAGACACCGCTCAAGATCGCGATCAAGCGTCTGCACGAGCCGCCGCCGAGCCCGCGCGTGCACGCGCCAGACATCGATCCTCTTTGGGAGAAGACGATTCTGCGCTGCCTGGCCCGTCGGCCCGAAGAGCGTTTTGCCAATGCCGCTGAGGTCGTTTCTGCGCTGGAAGGAGGACCTCTCGAACCCGCGACCACGCCTCCGGCACGCCAGTGGTTGACACGCGGTGGATGGTCGGCGCTCGTTCTGGTCATTCTGACAACCCTGGCTGCCGGCTATGTCGTGTACGCACGGTACGCGCCGACGGTGCGGCCGGCGGGCATCACGTCGCTCGCTGTCCTGCCCTTGAAGAACGGCGGCAACGATCCTGAGCAGGACTATCTGTCCGATGGCATCAGCGAAGCGCTCATCAACCGCCTGTCGCAAGTGCCGGGACTGAAGGTCGTCGCCAACAGTTCGTCGTCCCGCTACAAGGGCCAGGACGCGGACCTCAAGGAAGTGGCGCGCGCGCTCGATGTTGCCGGCATTCTGGCCGGCAGGGTCTCGCAGCGAGGCGACAGTGTCTCGATCAGTGTCGAGCTGATTGACGGCCGCGACCGGACGCAAGTGTGGGGTGCGCAATACGTGCGGAACAAGGCCGACCTCTTCGAGGTGTCGGCGGACATCTCTCGTGATGTTGCGAAGAAACTGCAGGTGGGCACAGCCGCCGGTCCACCACAAAGTGTTGCCACGCTCGAAGTGCGGAACCCGGTGGCGTACGAACTGCTGCTCAAAGGACATTTCCATCGCGCAAAGGGGCGGACGGAGGACCGGCAGAAAGCGGGCGAATACTTCGTTCGGGCTATCGCCGCGGATCCGGGTTACGCGCTCGCCTACGCCGATCTATCCGACATCTACAGAAGTCTCGCCAATAGTGGGCTGGTCGACCCGAAGGAGTATCTGCCCAAGGCCAGAGAAGCGGCGCAGAGGGCGCTCAAACTGGACGAGGGTCTAGCTGATGGGCATTACGCGATGGCGAATCTCATGACGTATTCGTGGGAGTGGGCCGACGCCGAGCGTGAATACAAGCGTGCAATCGAACTGAACCCGAACCTTGCACTGGCGCACCGTTGGTACGCAACCTATCTGCGGCTCATGGGCCGGCACGAGCAGGCCATCAGCGAAATCACCCGCGCCAGGGACCTCGATCCGCTCTCGCCCGGAGTCAACGCGACCGTCGGGTACGTGCTGACATCTGCTCGTCGATACGACCAGGCGATACTGGCCCTGAACAGAGCGATCGAGCTGGATCGGGCCTATCCCTACACCTATCTCTTTTTCGGCCACACCTATGCCGCTCAAGGCAAGTATGGGGAGGCCGTCGCTGCTTACACAAAGGCAGTCGAGTTCGGTCTCGATACGTCTCCCACACAAGTCTATCTGGGTGCAGCGGCCGCGCACGCGGGCGACCGCCCGCGCGCCCTGGCGGTCCTTGGGCGTCTGCGATCGGGCAAGGAGCGCAGTTCACCAGCCGAACTGGCGATTCTGCTGACCGCGCTCGGCGAGCGAGAACAGGCGTTCGCGTCGCTCGAAGACGCGTATCGAGCGCGGGATATCCAGCTGCAATACCTTGGTGTCGAGCCAGGGTTCGATCCGCTGCGCTCGGACCCTCGCTTCCAGGATCTGGTGCGACGGGTCGGCCTCACCAGGTCTACATCGTCTCTTGGCCAGCAGCTCGAGCGTGGAGACGTCGCGATCTTCTGGGTAGAGCCGAGCTTCGTGAGTGCTGTCGGCGCGTTCATGCTCCACTCATGTGAGCTGGCCCGGACGCCACGCGTCGGTGTTTTCCTGGCGTTCTTCCCACAGTGATGAACGTCGGCGCACAGCGTACGCCGCGTCAATCCACGGGGTCAGCAGCAAATTTTCGTGCGCGTGTGTGAGAGCCCCCGACATTTCGGGTGGGGTGTGATATTTCGGGTGTCCGGCCCCTCCAGCCGGCGATCGACGGGCCTCGCGCGACGCACGTATTCGTGACTTCTGAATAGCTTCCGCACCCCGCCGCTCTTCGACCCTGTTTGCTTGGACCTGGCCGACATCTTGCCTTGACGATCCGCACTGTTGTGAGTGGGCGACGCACGTTGTAAACCGGTTCGAGTTGGCCGGCGGGATCACCTTTCGATTCTAGTGATGCCGTTGAGTGATCGAGTTGAGGTTCAGGAGAAAGGATCAGCAACGATGGGAAAAGCAGTGTTTTTCGCAGGCATCTCCAGTTTGGCCATCCTGGCCATGCCCCACGCGGCACGCGCGCAGCAAGTTGACCAGTGGACCGCCATCCAGCAGCTGCAGGCCGATCTCAAAGCGGATCGGCAGGCTGTCGTAGCGGCCAATCTGCCGCTCACCGAAGGAGAGGCCCAGGCCTTCTGGCCAGCTTACAAAGAGTATCGCGTTGAGGTCGAGAAGCTCGGCGACCGCATGGTCAAGCTCATCGCGACCTACGCAGCCAACTTCGAGACGATGACCGACGCGAAGGCCGATACATTTTTCAACGACTTGCTCGCGATCGATCGCGACAGGGTGGCCGTCCGCGAGAAGTATGTTCCGAAGATTCGTGCGGTGCTGCCTGGCCAAAAGGCAGCGCGCTTCTTCCAAATCGAGAACAAGCTCGATGCCATCGTCAATGTCTCGCTGGCGTCCGAGATTCCACTGGTGCCTGTGAAGCGATAGGACGTGCGGCCTGAAACGTCCGGCTGTCACCACCGAACAGCAGCGGCTGCTGGCCCGCGCGCGTCGCCAGCTCTTGGCCGAGAAGAAGTAATCCAGCTTTCGACTCGACCCACTCAGTCAATCGAAAGGACTTCCATCATGTCAGTAAAAGCGTTGGGTATCCTCATCTTCACCGCGTGGTCTGTTCTCCCATTCACACCTGCGATGGCTCAAGACGAGGCCGAGAAGGTCGACAAGCCCGAGAAGCTCGCCAAGGATGCGGAGTTCGCCCTGGCATCGCTCTACGAGAAGGTGCCGGCCACCAAGACGTTGGCCGAAAATGCACAGTCGATCCTCGTGTTCCCGAAAATCACGAGAGCGAGTGTGGGAGTCGGCGTCCAACGCGGCACCGGCACGCTGTTGAAGGACGGCAAGCCGGAAGGGTTCTATACCACCACCGGCACGTCCGTCGGCCTGCAGGCCGGGGCGAAGACCTATGGCTATGCGCTGTTCTTCATGAACGACAACGCCGTGCAGGCGCTGAGCAAAGCCAAGGGCTTCGAGGTGGGCGTGGGCCCGACCGTTGTCGTGGTCAACAAGGGAACGGCGAAGAACCTCACGACGACGACGCTCAAGGCCGACATCTATGCGGTCATTTTCGACCAGAAGGGCCTCATGGCCGGCCTCGGAGTTCAGGGGAACAAGATCACGAAGGCGAACCCCAAGTAGCACGTCCTGTCACGGGAGTGGACCCGCCGACGCCAGGAGGACGCATGTCGGCACCGATCGCGCGCATCGCACAGATGATCCTCGCCGCTGTGTTCGTGGCGCCGCTGATGGCGACCACACAGGAAGCCGAGCAGCGAAGTCGAACGCAGGGTCTGAAAGAAACCGACCGCTTCGTCAAAGCCGGCGGTCGCATGACGGGGGCTGTCGCGAAGGCGGAGCAGCAGACGCGGAAGACCCTCAATGCCTACAACGCACTGGTGACCAAGCCGTCGACGAGCATGAAAGGCGACTACAAGAACCTGATGAAGTCTGTCGATTCCATGAACGAACGCGTGGCAAGTGCGCACCAGAAGGTTGCCGAGATGCAGGAGGCGGGAGACGTGTACTTCAGCGGGCGAGCGCAGACGATCAAGGCCATCAGCGACCCGGCGCTCCAGAGCCGTGCGAAGCGGCGCTTGGACGACAGCCAGAAGCACTTTACCCGCGTGCTGTATTCGCTCAGGAAAGCAGACGAGTCGCTCGAGGATTTCCGGAAGGATCTCGCCGATCAGATCGTGCTCCTCGGCAGCGACCTGACTCCCTCCGCGATGACCGCAGTGAAACCGAACGCGGACACGCTGAACGCGCGCGGCGCGGAGCTGTTCGCTCGAACAGACACGGCTATCGCCAACGCAAACGCGTACTTTCAGGGTCTCAAAGCCGCGCAATAGTAGCAACAATGCCGTCAATTCGCAGGTGGTTGCCTCTCCTCCTGGTGTCCGTGGCGGCACTGTGTGCAGCATGTGCTGCCCCGCTCCAGCGCGTCTTGCCGCCTCCACCCGCAGCCGATGAAGCGCCAGCGAGCCCGCGCCCGGTGCGGGTGTCCGGGCGATCGACGGTCGGGGTGGCGTTCGGAGGCGGCAGCGCCCGTGGGATCGCGCACGTCGGTATCATCCGCTGGCTCGAGGAGCATCGCGTCCCGATCGATATGGCGGCCGGCACGAGCATGGGAGGGCTGGTCGGCGGCGCGTTCGCCACCGGGATGGATGCACGCGAGCTGGAGGACTTCATCGACTCGCTCGACTGGGATCAGCTCTTTGGCGCGTCGTCTTTTGCCCACAAGAACATCCGCCGCAAGGCCGACGCGCGCGCCTATCCGTCGCGTCTCGAGTTCGGTCTGAAAGGCGGCATCGTGCCGCCCGCCGCGTTGAACGACGGGGAATACGTGGATTTGCTCCTCGGCAGGGTCGCAGCTCCCTACTTCGGCGTCGAGGACTTCGACGACCTGCCGACGCCGTTTCGAACGGTCGCGGTCGACCTGCTATCGGCCCAGCTCGTTGTGCTGCGCCAAGGGTCGCTCGCCGATGCGATGCGGGCCACGATGTCCCTGCCACTGATCTTTCCTCCCGTGGAGCTGAATGGGCAGGTACTGATCGACGGCGGCACGATGAACAACGTGCCCGCAGACATCGTCAAGGCGATGGGCGCCGACCGTGTCGTTGCCGTCAACGTCGGCGATCTGTCCGATCGCGAAGGTGTCACCTACACGATGTTCGGGATCGCGGGCGATACGCTCGACGCGATGATGCGGGCATCGACCAGGCGCGCACTCGCGGCAGCCGATGTCGTCATCAACGTCCCCCTCCACGAGTACGGATCGCTCGACTGGCGGCGGGCTGGTGCGCTGATCGAAGAGGGCTACCGCGCCGCAGAGAGCATGCGCGATCAGTTGCTGCCGCTCGCCATCAGCGAAGGTGACTACGACACGTGGCGGCGTGCCCGTCAGGCGCGCCGGCGCACCGATCTGCCGGCGCCAACGTTCGTACAGTTGGAGGGCTTCGCAACAGATGACGCAAAGCGACTGAATGTCCTGCTCGCGCCCCTCGTCGGCGCGCCGCTGGATCCGGCGGCAGTGGAGCGGGACATCGCCGTCATCATGGGGCTGGATCGCTACCAGACGGTGACCTGGCGACTCAGGTACGACGCCGCGCGCGGACTGGGCTTACTCGTGCGGGGACGCGTCAAGCCCTATGCGCCGCCGTTCATGATGCTGGGAATCAACCTGGAGAACATGACCTCGACCGACTTCCGCTTCACGGCGACGGCCCGCTATCTGGCGTTTGACACCGTCGGATCGGGTTCGGAGCTGCGAGTGGACGGCACGGTGGGATCGGATCCGAGCCTCGGAATCGAGCTCTATCGCCCGATTGGGCCGACGCCGCTGTTCGTCGCGCCGTACGCGGGCGTTGGACGCATGACGTTCGACCTGATTGACGACGACGCAGTCGTTGCGCGCTACAAGCAGAGGCTGGCGCGGATCGGCCTGAACGGCGGTGTGAACCTGGGCGCGCACAGCGATGTGCGCATCGGTGCGTACGTTGGGGATACCACCGTGTCCATCGAGGTGGGGGACCCTGGCTCCCCCGAACTGCGGGGGAAGGAGACGGTCGGAGATCTTGTCTGGCGGCTGGATACGCAGGACAGTCCGGTGGTGCCAGGTGGTGGCGTGCTGTCGTACGTGAGACTCACCCACATCTTCAGCGGCGCCGACCTCGCGGTACGCGGCGAGACGCTCGACGTCGACACGGGCCTGACTCAGCTGTCTGCCGTCGCGAATCGGTTTTGGAGCATCGGTCCACCGAATCGCGTCTTCCTGTACGGCGGGGTCGGCACATCCTTCGATTCGGCACCATTGCCGACCAATCAGTTCTCACTCGGTACGCCGTTCCGGCTCGGCGCCTACGACACTGGCGAGCTGAGGGGGGCTCACTATTACGTTGCGACAGGTGGATACCTCAGGCGCGTTGGCCGGCTGCCTGATTTCATGGGCGGCGCAATCTTCGCCGGCGGATGGCTCGAGAATGGGGATGCGTTTGACGAGTGGAAGCGCGCCGGCTGGAAAGTGAACGGCGGTGTTGGACTCGTGATGGACACGATTGTCGGTCCTGTCGTCGTTGCCGGCTCATGGAGCTTCGACGGACGCTGGCGTACGTACCTCGGTATCGGCCGCATGTTCCGCGCCCCGACGACCTGAATCGACCCCACATTGCGTGGGGTTCGGAACGCGTGCCGGACTCGAACGGCGTCTTGCGCGAAGCACGTGGCGCCAATCTTGCCGACATCTATGCCGAAATTGCTCGCACGTGCGACAGTGGCAGTCGTGTGGCTCCTCGCGGCGGCGGTTGCGCAGGCGCAGAGCGACATCCAGCTCTGGGGCAACGTCATATTCGACTGGGTGAAAAGCCAGCGTCTCGTGTATGAGCTCGACATCGAGCCGAAGGTGTTGCTCGACGCACCCGAGGGCGAACCAGGATGGCGGAGTCTGGACCTCACACCCAACGTGGAGTTCTCGCCGAAGCCGTGGCTTGACCTTGTAGCCGACGGCGTTGTCGGCGTTACGAAGCAGACCGATGACGTGGATTCGTTTGAGGTGACGCCGCGCGTCGGCGTCCGGTTTCACCTCTTCTCGCGCGCGCAGGGGTTTCACCCGCTGGAACGTGCTCCGAGACGCCGGTGGGTGGTACGCGACCTCTTCCGCGTGGAATCGAGGAACATCTTCTACGGCGGGGCCGGCAGCGGAACATCGTCGACCGTGCGCCTCCGGAACCGCCTGGAGTTGCTCGTGCCTCTCAACAAGGAGCGGCTGAGCGACGATGGCGCGCGGTACCTGCTGGCGGACTGGGAGTGGTTCGTGCCAGTCGACGAACCGAATGAGCGCTTTGCCAACAAGCAGAGGATTCGCGCTGGCCTGGGATATCGCCGGAGCTTCAAGTGGCGGTTCGAGTTCCTCTACATGTGGACGCGGTCTCGCAATACCATCGAGGAAGGGTTCAATACGTCGGACAACATCATCGATCTGCGAGTGAAGCGAGTGTTCTGAATGTCATAGGTAGCCGGTTGACGCAGGCTGAATCGGGCTGACGGTGAAGGTGCGAACGGCGCTGACGATCAGGTTCAGGAGGGTTCAAAACCTCCTGAACCTCTAGTTACCGCCCGGCAACCTGCCGCAGCGTCGATCACGTCTGCGCGGCCTTGAGACTCTGGAAGTAGGCGTTCGCGCCGGCGTTAGCCTTGTCGATTCGGGCGAGCAGTTCCGTGCCGCGTGCGTTCAGCTTTTGCGCGTTTGGTTGCAGCGCGGTCATCGCGGAGGGTGTCAAGTCGCTCCCGAGGAAGGTGATCTGATCGGCGAGGTCCTTGCGGAACGGCTCGAGCGCGTCGCCTGCCTCCCTCAGGGACTGCAGCACGCCGGCAAACTCCTTCTGGTTGGCGCCCAGGCGCTGCTTGGCCTGCTCCAGGAGTTGCGGATCCTTGATGTCCTTGATGGTCTCGGCTCGCCCGTTGAAGTAGACGTCTCCCACTTTCTGCATCTCGGCGATCTTCTGACGTGCGGCTGCCACGCGATCGTTCATGGAGTCCATGGACTTCATCAGCTTCTTGTAGTCGCCCTTCATGTTCGTCGAAGGCTTGGTGACGAGCGCGTTGTAGGCGTCGAGCGTCTTCTGGGTCTGCAGCTTCGCCTGCTCGACGGCTTCCGACGTTTTTCCGCCAGCCTTGACGAAACGGTCGGTTTCTTTCAGACCCTCCGTTCGGCTTCGTTCTGGAGTCTCCTGGCGCCGCCGCGAGCGGCGCCACGAGCACGACGGCAAGTATCAGCCGCGCGGCGCGCGCAATCCCTCTCTGCATATGTCCTCCTTCGGGTAGGATAACCCTACACTCAAGAAGCGTTCCTACGTGCCGACCAGCTTTCTGACGGCTGTGCTCCAGTCGAACCACGTCTGACAGCGGTGCCCGCGGGCCCGAGCCGCGAGATGTCGCGGCGCAGCGATACCCATCAGTTCTGCGCCGAACAGAACCAGATACTTGCTAGCCTTGGGGCAAGAACTCGACGATGCCCGTGACGAGGTCGTACATCCCGCCGACGATCTGAATGCTCTTCTTCTTTTCCAGATCGGCCAGAATCGGGCTTCGCCGGCGGATGTTGTCGAGGCCCAGCATGACGTTGGTCCGTGCGACCGCGTCGACGTAGGTGGCGTTCTTGCTCGACTTCGCTCCGTCAAACGTGGTGGCGGTGATCGCCGGCTTCACGCGCGCCAGCAGCCCCGTCAAGTTGCCCATCTCGACGTCGTCGATCGCGCCCTTGATCGCGCCGCAGGCGGTGTGTCCGAAGAGCAGGAGCACCTTGGCGCCGGCCACGGCGCAGGCGAACTCCAGGCTCCCGAGCAGATCGTCGTTGACGACGTTGCCGGCGATCCGCGCGTTGAACGTATCGCCAATGCCTGCATCGAAGATGATCTCGGCCGGCGCCCGCGAGTCGATACATCCGAGGACCACGGCCGACGGGAACTGACCGGCGGCGCTACTCTTCTGCTGATCCCGGTAGTCTCGGGAAGCCATCTTCCCGGCTCGAAAACGCTCGTTGCCCTGCCTCAACGCGTCCAGCACCTCGCCCGGTGTCATCCGGTCGCGCTGCTCCTTCGTCAGGGAGCCGCTTGGAACGCCCGTCTGCGCCGAACCGGAACTAACCGGAGCGATCGCCCACGCGCCGAGCGTGGTTGCCAGGAAACGCCGACGACCGGACATTCGGATTGTAGACACGGCACTCATCCTTCTGCAAAAAGTTACACCGGGATCTTACTGCAGCTCCACGCGCCAGAACTGCCGGAGTGTTGGTTGACGAACACCTTGGGCGACGCCTCACCGCGTAACTGAAGGCCGCTTTAAAACCTCGAACGTATCAAGCGTCCTGCCATTGGCGCCGATCGCTTCAACGCGGATCGCGTCATGGGTTACGCTCGCGACCAGGAAGGAGTAGGTCGTCGCGTCGGCCTTCGCGAGATACGTGTTCTTGTAATCAATGACGTCCCGTCTCAATCGCGCGCTCGCACCGGCCGTCACATACTGCACCTGATGCCCTGTGGGCGACCGCGCGGGCTGCAGCGTGGAGCGATCGTAATGATGATCGTGACCGGCCAGGACCAGGTCTACGCCGTGCTGGACGAAAATCGGCTCGAGCAGCGCACGCAATCTCAACACCGATCGTTCGCCACCGTGTCCGTTCCTCTTCGTTGCGGCGGAATAGATCGAGTGGTGCAGAAACACGACCTTCCACCGCGCCGGCGACTTCGCCAGCGCATCGTGCAGCCAGACGAGCTGCGCATTCTTGACCGCCGTCTGCTCGTTGATGAACGCCACGTTCTCGCCAAGTTCCGCGTTGATGCTGTCGAGCCGTTGATCGTCCGACGCGGTGAGCGTCTGCTTGCGCTCGAGCTCGGCGCGCTCCTTGTCGAGTTGCGCTGTTTCGACAATCTCGAGCGAGGCGGCCTCTTCGGAAAGAGCCGTCGAATCGAGTCCGAAGAACTCGATCAGCCGGTCACCCTTTGAGAACGCGTAGAACCGCTGGCCTCTCATGTTCCACGCCGGATAGTTGATCTGCAGCTCGGTCCCTCGGCGGATGTCGTGGTTACCAAGTACGGCGTGGAACTGGACGCCTTCTGCCAGCAAATCGGCGAACGGCGCTTCAAAAACCTTCTGGATGCCTCGCCCAACGCCGTTGCTGTAGATGTTGTCACCGAGCAGCAGGACGAAGTCGAACTTCGCGCGTTCACGGCGATAGGCCCCCATTTCTTGGACGACGCCGCGCAGGCCTGGCGTCACTTCGCCGCTGTCGCCGATGACACCGAAAACGATTGGTTCCTGGGCCGTGCCGGGCGTCGCGACGAGCGCCAGCGCCAGTACCGCCAGGCCGGCAGTGAGGCGCAGGGCTCGCCTGAGCGGAGTTAGCAGGCCCATGTGTCGCCATAATCTAGCAAATCATCGGATGAAACCAGCCGACAATTTCCCGGACTTTCGCGAGGGCTGCCGGATGCCGTCACGCCCTATCGAACCGTGAACCGTGAACGGTGAACTGTGAACCGTGAACCGTGAACGCTGAACCCTGAACCCTGAACCCCTTGAACCTCCTGAACCTCCTGAACCTCCTACTTACCGCCTCTTGAAGGCGTTCCCGAAGACGTAGTTCGCGATGCGCCGCCCCTGCGCGATGCCCTCGGTCTTGTCGAAGGCCCAGTGGATGCCGAGGTAAATTCGGCTCTGGCCATTTTCCTCTTCCGCCTGCGACAGTGTCCGGAATCGTACGCGGCAGCAGCGGACGAACGTTGCCCTGGTTGTCCGCTGTGATCCCGTTCAGCTCGTCGGATGTGAACGTGAAGAGAATCTCGTCGGTGCGGTAGAAGTTCCGAAGCGTCTGGAACAGGGCACCACCAAAGACCGCGTGGCCGGACGGATAGGCGGGAAACGGCGGCGTGAAGTTTGGCCCCTGAAGGTTGCTCGCCGGCGCGCCGAGCGGCGAGAATTTGCGATCGCCGATCGTCAGCGGGTTGCCGTCGCCACGCCCGGTCGGCCCGGTGCCCGGGTCGGCCTCGCGAATGCCGGTGACGGGCCGCCAGACTTGATAGAAGTACTTCGACTCCCAACTCGCCACCCCGGCATCCGACATCGCGACGTTGACGATCGCGAGCAGCCGCGCCAGATCGACGATGTCGGTGCCCATTTGATCGGCAATCGTCAGGGCAATCTGGTTGTAGAGGCGCGGCGGGGCACAGAGACTCGGCGTGCCGTCGTACGCCCAGTAGATGCCAGCATTCGTCTGATCTTCAGTCCGCCTGGTCCTCGTGTTCACGCCATCGCCGCCGAGGCGTTTGACCTCGTTGTAGGCTTCGGTGTACTCGCGGCTGTTCATCGCCGGTGGCGGCGGGACGCGGAAGCGTGTTACGTCCCGCACGACGAAGGGTGTGACTTCGCCCCACTGCGCGCCGAGCGCGACCGGCAGTTGACTAATTGGATCCTGGCGCCACTTTCCGGGCCGATCGCTGGTGATGAAATCGGTGCCCAGTAACGCTTCTTTATGCTGCGAGCCGTCGTTGGACCTGAGCTCGAGAATCGCCCGAGCGGCGCGCTGGCCGACGCGGATGCCTTCTGCCTTGGCGCGCCCTTCCGGGATCTTGGCGAGCTCGACCGCGAGCACCTCGTCGCAGTGCTGCTTCTGCGAGGGGTACATCGCCACCAGCGTGTCGTGGGCGGCCTGTCCGATGGCCGCGGGAATCGAGGCATCGGGTGATGCGTCGCGAATGTTGGTGTAGCTTCGGTATCGCCTGGCGATCGCATTGACCGCGTCGTACATCGCGATGTGGACGATGGCCATGGCGCGGCTCGATCGCCCGGGTCCAATTTGCTCGCCAAAGATCCGAGGATCGCCTTCCGGCACCGGAGTGTGATCGAGTCCCGCGGAGTCGATCGCGATGTGATTCCAGTGATGCATCGCGTTGGACGCGCCGGGGTCGGGCGACGGATTCGGCCTTCGAGCAGCCAAGGCCGCTAAGTCACCTGCTGGGGCTACGCCACCTGCCGGGGCTGCGCTACTTGGAGCCACGCTACTTGATGGATAGGAGTATCGAGCGCCCCAGAATTGTTCGAAGCCACCAGCCGGCGCTTGCGCCCAGGTGAAGGCCACCAGGCTGGTAACGATTGTGATCAGGGCGGCTGCAAACGTGCAGAATCTCCGCGTCATCGCGCAGTCCTCCTCGCTTCTCAGGTCGTTGGTGTTCCCGGGGGTGACTTGCGCGAGTGAGCAAGCGCGGTGCCCACGTAGAATGCTGGCGAAATCGCCAAATGATGGCTCAGCCTTTCTTCTCGAGCGCCGTAATGGTGTAGGACTTACGGGCGGAGCACGCGTCGCCGCAGCTCCCCATTTCCCGCACGTTCGATCTGAACCTTACGCGCGAACGATACCCAGCGGTTGAGTCGAGCGCCAGCGGCCGCGTGTGAAGTCAGGAAAGTCGACCGCGCTGCTGCGGTGCGCATTCGATCGCTCGCTGAGCTGGACGACTGCGCTCAGCGCCGCCGCGTCGTAGACGTTCATGTCGGTCGGGAGACCCTCACGCAGGCATTTGATGAGCCGATAGTCCTCGATGTAGTCCATGCCGCCGTGGCCCGCGCCCTCGGCACGCTTCGTCAGGTCCGACCAGAGGGGATGATCGTACTGATCGAGATAGGTCTTCGCTTCCTCCCAGCCGTGCTCGGGACTCCGGCCTTCGATGTAGACGCGATCCGGATAGCCCTGAAAGATTCCCTTGGTTCCCTGCACGAGGTGAATGCGGCTGTACGGGCGAGGCAGGTTGGTGTCGTGGCTCACGTAGATGGTCCGGCCGCGTGCGGTGCGGATGAGCGAGACGTTGACGTCGCCGAGCACGAACTTCTCGGACCGTTGCGGCGCGTCGGCCGGATAGTGTTCCTGGGCCCACGCCTGCAGGCCGCGCGACGGTCCGCTCATCGAGACGAGATACTCGAATCGGTCGCCGCGATTGATGTCCATGCAGTTGGCCACCGGGCCGAGGCCGTGGGTGGGGTAGAGGTTCGCGTTGACCTTCGACGCCCAGGCGCGGCGCCACAGCCCCTCGCCCTTGGTGGAGAACTTGATGCTCCGCAGATCGTGAAGGTAGCCGCCCTCGGCATGGAGAATCTCGCCGAAGAGGCCCTGGCGCACCATGTTGAAGACCATCATCTCCGGTCGGTCGTAGTTGCAGTTCTCCATCATCACGCAGTGCTTGCGATACTTTTCCGCGTCCTCCACGAGCTGCCAGCAGTCATCGAGCGTCATCGCTGCGGGAACCTCGGTGGCTGCATGTTTCCCGTTCTTCATGGCGGCCACGCACACCGGCACGTGCCACTCCCACGGCGTGGCGTTGAAGACGAGGTCGAGCTCCTCGGTTTCGCACAATCGTTCGAAGTCGCGTGGTCCGCGCGCGTAGGCAGTCGGTTCTTTGTGCCCCGCATCGACGACCCACTTTTGCATGAGTTTGACGCGCTCTTCAGCGATGTCGCACACCGCCGTGATCCGCACGCCGGGAACGCCCAGCATGTTGCGGACATGGGCCCCGCCCTGGCCTCCAACCCCCACGAATCCGATCCGGACTTCGGGAATCGGCGGCGCCGCGAAGCCGGCCGAGAGTGTCCCAGCTGGCTGCTGAGCGGCGGCCGGCGTGCCCTGCGCGCTCGCGCCCGCCACTGACGCGCCAACGAGGGCGCCAGCGAGTTGGAGAAACGTGCGGCGATCGGGGTTGGTGGAGTTCGTGTCAGACATGGGAGCTGGTACTCCTGATCAAGATTCAACGAACGAGTTCATCACTCACTCAACTCTACGACCGCCGGCCCCGGCCTGGTCAGGAAGAACCGCGAACGGGCGGCGACCGACGGGCACGCGGCCGCATACGCATTCTGCCACTGATCGAGGAACGCGCGGCCGCGGGACTGTTCGATGAGCGCCCACGCGCTGCCGCCAAATCCCGCGCCGAAGGCCGACGCCGCCCATGCGCCGAGCTCGCGAGCCGTCCTGACGAGCGCTTCCGTCTCCGGCACCTGGTTGCGCAGCAGCCGTTCGGCAAGGTCCTGCGACCGCGCCACCGTGACACCGAATCCCTCCAAGTCCCCGTGCTCGAGCTGATCTGGCCGCGGTCGGGACCAGCCGAGTGCTCTCCTCGAGGAACTGGTCGAACCGGTCGAGCAGTTCCTGGTCCCCGCTCAGCATCGCGCGCAGCCGGTCAGCCGCGTCGTCAGAGGACGAGATGGCGGCAGCTAACGACTCATCGCGCCGGCCTGTCGCCTCGAGCCAACGCTCGAACACCTGTCCCGCGACTCGCGACGCGCGGTTGTAGTCGTCGCGCGCCTCTCCGGTCTTGCTCGCGGCGACGCCGCTGACGCCAATCGCGAAGACCAGTCCGTCCGACAGCGGAATCGAACGTTCGCGGCGAGTTGGGCAGAAGGCGTACTGCCCCACCCGCGAAGGCTCGCTGCAGAGGATCGCCGTGTGATCCTCACTGCCACCTTCCGTGCCGACGCCGCCTTCACCGATCAGGCCGCGAAATGTCCGCCCGTTTTCAATCGTCGCCGCGTACGCCGCCAGGTCCTCCGGTCCGTTCCGAAGGTTCCCGGTCCAGGCCGCGGTCTTGTCGAGCCGGTTCGCGTGGACGAGCGCGAGCAGCACGGCAATCATCAGCGCGCTCGAGCTGCTCATGCCCGCCGCCGACGGCAGGTCGCTCTCGAACACGAGGTCGATGCCGCGGCGCATCTCGGGGAAGTTTCGGGAGAGACGGCGCAACACGGTCAACGGGTACGTGGCCCAGCTGACCGCCGGCGGTGGTCCGTCGAGCCCTTTGAGCTCGAGCATCAGCCGTGCGCCACGACCGAGGTCGGTCAGCGCCACGCGTCCGTCCGCACGCGGCGCCGAGACGACGTCGAACCCGCGCTCGGCCGCGCAGATCAGGCTGCGGCCGCCGCCATAATCGGTGTGCTTGCCGAGGACTTCGACGCGGCCGGGAACGAACCAGGCAGCCCATGTGTCCATGTCACGGCGCTCTGTCCCGAGCGCCGCCAGCACGCGCCGAAGCCTGGAGGCGCGGGCGCTCGCGACCGCGGCGCTGACACCGGCTTCTTCGAGCGCTTGTGCAAGATCCGGCGCAATCATCGGCGAAGTGTAGTCCTCGGACTGGAAGCTATCTCACCAAACCGCGATCCGTGTTGTCCGTGTATTCCGTGGCGTGGTTCTAGGGACGCGGCTCGAACGCCGACAGCCGTCGTTCGACCTCGGCGATGTCTTCCCGGCGCGAGAGATCGAGCACGCCGGCGTCTACCGGAATCGCGCGGAAGCGCTCGCCCATGACGCGCACCGCATAGCGAACGGCGTTGGGCAGCTCGAGCTCGCCGCGCGGCGAGAGCTCGATGCTCCGGCAGGCGGTAAAGATCGATGGCCCGAACCGCCAGCAGTTCATGCTGACCCTGACGTCATGTATCCCATGCCTCCCGTCGATCGCATCGTCGCCAAAATAGCGCGCGAACGTGGCTGGATCGGGCTTCTCGAGGATGTCCACCAGTGTGCCGGTTTCGTCGACGGTCAGCAACGCGAAGCTGCGGATGCGCTCCGCATCGATATTGCTTTGCTCGATGAGCGTCGAACGGCGGAACGCCGGCAGCCCTGGACCATCGAGCGCCACGAGCGCGCGCAGGACATCCACCGGGTAGTAGTTGTCGGCGTTGAGGACCAGGAACGGCGCCTCTTGCGCGAACGACTCGGCCGACAGGACCGCGTCAGCCGTGCCGCGCGCCTGCTGTTGAATGGCAAAAGCGACCCGCACGCGCTCGGGAGGACGCGTGCGCTCGTAATATTCCCGGACGGCGTCGTGCTCGGGTCCGATCACCAGGCAGATGTCCAGGCAGCCGGCGTCGGCGAGCGAGCTGAGGATGTAGTCGAGAAACGGCCGCCGAAACGGGATCATCGCCTTGAGACCGGAGTCGGCCACGCGCGATTGCGCAGCGTCGACGGTAGCGGCCTGGTCGGCGCGCTGCATCCTCGTGCCCTTGCCCCGGGCCAGGACGAGGGCCTTCACCGGTGGTTGCCTAGTCAGCTCAAAAGAGCGAATAAACCGCGCCGACGCTCAGCAGAATGGCATCCGCCTTCCACTGATTGCGGTACTCGGTTCCGTCGGCGCTGTCGGTCGGCTTGACATACGTCACAGTGCCACCGACGCTGACGCGGCCTTTGGTCTGGGCTGCGGCGGGAACGGCGAAGGTTACGAGTAGGGCGGCTATCGTCAGCACACGCGTCATTGACAAAGCTCCAGTGAGGAACGCCAAGGGGAAAACTCCCCAAGTCGAGGCGCTCCAAAATGTAGAACCGTCGAGATCGAACCTCAACGGCCGGGCTGAGGATCGAGCAGAATGTGAAAGCGAAAGCCTACTGTGATACACCGGCCGGTCGCAAGTACCAGAAAAGCCAAGGTTCTAGGCCCGGAAGAACTGGTACTGCTTTTGCTCTAAACGAGGAGGAGCTGACCATGAGTCATCCGAAGTATCTTCCGGCGTTGCGCACCGAGGCTCGCAATCTAGGCCTGGCACGGTTGAGCGTTCGCGCGGCAGACGATCGGGAACTCGGGAAGCTGCTCGGCTTTGTCATCGATCCGCGGGCGCAGACGATTTCGAGCCTCGTCTTGGAAGTGGCGGATGGGACCGGATCGCAACAGGTTGCGGTGCCGATGGTTCCGTTGCGCCTGGATACGGAGCGCCAGGCGCTGCGACTGATTCACACGGGAACGCTGCCGGCGATGGCATTTCGCCCGGAATCTGTCTCGCAGGTCGAGGAAGACGACCTCTGGATTCCGTTCATTCACAGCGCAGCGTAAGGGCTCAGCTCAAGGCTCAAGGCTCAAGGCTCAAGCAAAATCTTGGAGTAAGTGGTCCAACGTTTTTGCCTGAGCCCTGAGCCCTGAGCCTTTTGCATATTCCCACCTGTTAGTTCGACCCACGAACCTTAAAAAACAGCGCCCATTAATTGACAAACTGGCATGGCGCCGGTATCGTTCGTGGCGCTAACAAAATAGTCCTGAAGGCCCTCACGACCTCGTCGATCGAGGTCGGCGGGACCACGACCTCGTCATCGAGGTCGGCGGGATCGAGCGCAAATCGATCTCACCAATTTCCGGGTGGCGACGAGTGAGACCGCGCGCCAGATCAATCGCCGCATCGCGCTCAACTTCATTCGCCGCCACAACCCGATGTCGCGCGCCGACCTGGCGAGACGATCGGGCCTGCAGCGCAGCACCGTGTCCGCCATCGTCGATCAGCTGATCGATGAAGGCTGGGTCACTGAAGGTGCCATCGGCCGGGCGCCGCGAGGCCGCCGGCCGAGGTTCCTCCATCTCAACGTCGAGCGCGCCGGCATCCTGGCGGTCGAATTACGTCCCGAGGTGACGACTGTCGGCCTCGCCGGCGTCGACGCGCGCTTCGTCGAGCAGACCTCGTGGCCGACTCCGCATTCAGCGGAGGCCTTCGTCCGGAAGCTGGCGCGCACGGTGACGGCCATGCAGCGCGCGCATCCGCGCGTCGTGTGCGAAGGCATGGGCGTGAGCCTGCCGGGACGCGTCGATGCGTCGGGCCGCCTCGTGTTCGCGCCGAACCTCCGCTGGCGTGACATTGACCTCGCCTCGCTTCTCGAGGCCGCGATCGGTCTGCCGGTCGTCCTCGAGAATGCCGCCAATGCCTGCGCGTTGGCCGAGCTCTGGTTCGGCCGGCATCCAGAGCACATCCGGCATCTCCTGGCGGTCACGGTCTCGGAAGGGCATCGGCGTCGGCCTGCTCGTGAACGGCCAGCTACTGCACGGCGGTCACGCGATGGCGGGCGAGTTCGGCCACGTGACGATCGACGAGCACGGGCCGCCGTGCCCGTGCGGGAAGCGCGGTTGCTGGGAACGCTATGCGTCGAACTCAGCCGCCGTGCAGCACTACGTTCATGGGCCAAGCTCCACGGTCGTCGACATTCCGCGCTTCGAAGACCTCCTGCGCTTTGCCGAGCAGGGCGACCGACGCGCCGAGCAAGCGCTCGAACGCATGGCCCGCTACCTCGGGTTCGGCCTGGCAGGGCTCGCGACCGGGCTGGCGCCTGAGGTCATCGTGGTGATCGGTGAAATGACCGCCGCCTGGGATCGGCTCGGACCGATCGTGCTCGACGAAGTGAAGAAGCGGACGCTTCCGCACGTGACGAGCCAAATCGTGCCGACCGATCCGTCAACTCAGCCGCGGCTCCGCGGCGCGGTCACCCTGGTCGTGCAGCAACACTTCGGCGCGCCGAGCGTCGCGTGAGCCTGTAGCCATTCCGCGTGCACATCTTGCTCGATGTTGTCGCCCTCCAAATGCACTTTCACGTTGTAGGTGCCGAGCTGAAGCCGGCACGCTGATCTCGGCCGTCATCATTTCCAAATCGACGAACGCAGTTGCGAACGCCAGCAGCTCGTAGAGAGGAACTGAACGTGTTCAAGATTGTCACGGTTACGCGCGGCCGTTTGTGCCGTCGGCCTTCTGCTGGGGAGCGGCGGGCGCGCCGAAGCACAAGGGTTCGACCTCACGTTCTTCGTCGGCCGGGCGTTCCCGACCTACGACGAGCGGCTGACGCTCCGGCCGTCGACCCCGACGGTGCCAGGCGTGGACATCGACGTGGTGGGATTGCCGCTTATCAAGGCGGACGGCGGGCCGGTGTTCGGCGGCGCGCTGGCGTTCGAGTTCGGCGTTCTCGGCATCGAGGGCCGGCTCGATGCCACCGACGTGGGGCTCGCAGTTCACCGGCGCGCGCTACAACCTCCGCGGCACGGACCGCCGTTCGAGGCCTCACCGCGAGCGTGACATTGGCCGATGGGAGATTCGACGCCGATCGCATCCCGCTCCTGTCGGTGAACGCGAGAATCCGGACGCCGGGCCCGGTTGCTCTGATTGCCTCTGGCGGCCTCAGCTATCTCAACGACATCACCGTGACCGGATCCATTCCGCTTCGCGTGGAGATACCGGGTATCCCTTCGCACCGGCTTCGACCCGAGGTTGACGCTTCGCGCCGTGCCGGGCCAATCCGAGCACCGATGGGGCGTGAACGGCGGCGCAGGCCTGCGCATCGGCGGCCGCGTGGCGTTGATAGGCGAGGTCCGGGTCTTTTACTTCCGCGAGTATGAGCTACGCTTCGCCGCCGAGGACGGATTCCAGATTCTCGACGAGTTGCTCGACGGGCTTGCGCCCGTTCGGTTCCATCCCGTCTTCGTGAATGCGCAGGCGGGTGTGACATTCAAGTTCTGACCAGATCTGACGAGTTCCCGACAACTGCCTGCCATGTCAGCGTTAGCGGCGGCCGGTAGCGTCCGGTCCTCGCAAGCAGATGCGGTGCGCACGTCATCCGATCCCTACGCTCCTGACCCTTCGCTTGCACGCAATCGGCGCCAACGCGTGCCGCGCGCCCGCTTATACTGTTCCGATCGCCGGGGCGCGTCCGCCCCGGATCGCCGTGGACCGCTCTTGAATATTGGAGGGACCGCCGTGGCTATTCACAAAGTCATCGAAGTGATCGCGCAGTCCAGGAAGAGCTGGGAAGACGCAGCGCAGTCCGCCGTCAAGGATGCCGGCAAGACAGTCAAGAACATCAGGTCGATCTGGATCAAGAACGCCGAGGGCGTCGTTGAGAAGAACAAGATCGTTGCCTACCGCGTCAACGCGCACATCACCTTCGAGATCAAGTAGCCGAGATGGCGTCAGACGCGGCTGACGTCGCTGCTGGTACCGCCAGCCGCCGCGATGTAAGTCTTGAGCAGGTAGTCCTTGACCATGCGGTCGGCGCTGAAGCGCCAGCCGAGCGTGCGGATCGCGCGTTTGACGCGCGCGATCCACTCGCGCGGCAGGCCATCCCGATCCCGGTTGTAGTAGAGCGGCACGACGACATCGCGCAGGACCTCGAGCAACGAGTCGCCATCGCGCCGGTCGTGCACGTCAATCGACGTGTGCGTCTCGCCCATGCCGATGGCGAACCCGTTGACGCCGTCGTAGGCTTCCGCCCACCAGCCGTCGAGAATCGACAGGTTGAGCCCGCCGTTGAGCACGATCTTCTGGCCACTCGTGCCACACGCCTCGAGCGGCCGGCGCGGATTGTTGATCCACACGTCGACGCCCTGCACGAGGTGCCGGCCGACATTGATGTCGTAGTCCTCGACGAAGACGAGCTTGCCCGCGAAGCGCGGATCGCGGGTCAGCTGAGCGATCTCGCGCAGCAGCGCCTTGCCCGGACCATCGTGCGGATGCGACTTGCCGGCGAAGACGAACTGGACCGGCATCGTCGCGTTGTTGACGAGCGCGGCGAACGCCTCGATATCGCGCAGCATCAGCGTGGCGCGCTTGTAGGTCGCGAACCGCCGCGCGAAGCCGATGGTCAGCGCGTCGAAACTGAGGGCGCGGCGGAGCGGCGCGACGAGCTCGGCAGGCTCGCCGCGACGCTCTGCCTGATGCGCCGTTCGCCGTCGGACCGTCTCGATGAGCTGCACCTTCAGCGTCTGGTGCGTCTCCCAGAGCTCGCCGTCGTCGATCGCGTCGATGCGATCCCAGAGCGAGGCATCGCTCGCGCGCGCGGTCCAGTTGGGACCGAGGTGGCGGTCGTAGACCTGGCGCATCTGCGGCGCCAGCCATGTCGGCACGTGGACGCCGTTGGTGATGTGGCCAATCGGCACGCGGTCTTCGCTGCGATCAGGGTAGAGAGGGCTCCACATCGCACGCGAGACCTGGCCGTGCAGCGACGAGACGGCGTTGGCGCGGTGGCACGACTTGAGCGCGAGGACCGTCATGCAGAAAGTTTCGTTGCCGTCCGACGGGTTCACGCGTCCGAGGCCAAGAAACCGGTCGCGATCGACGCCGAGTGATTCCCGCAGCGGGCCGAGGTGCTCTTCGACGAGCGCCGGCGAGAAGCGGTCGTGGCCAGCCGGGACTGGCGTGTGCGTGGTGAAGACGACTTGCGGTGCGACGCGCCGCAACGCTTCCCAGGCATCGACGCCCTCGACCACCATGCGTTGACGGACGAGCTCCAGTGGCGCGAAGGCGCTGTGGCCCTCGTTGAGATGGAGGACGCCCGGCGCGATGCCAAGCGCGGCAAGCGCGCGGACGCCGCCGACGCCGAGGAGCAGTTCCTGGCGGATGCGAATCCGGTCGTCGCCGCCGTACAGTCGTGCCGTCAGCTCGCGATCCTCGGGCTGGTTGCCTTCGACGTTGGAATCGAGGAGGAGCAGCGTGTTGCGGCCGACCGAGAGCTGCCAGACGCGCGCGGCAATCGTTCCGGTGCGCGTCTCGACCGAGACGGTCACCGGGACACCCTGGCTGAGCGCCGGCCGCATCGGCAGCGAGCGATGATCGACGTCGATGTAGTCCTCGTGTTGCCAGCCGTCGCGATCGAGGCGCTGGCGGAAGTAACCCTGGTCGTAGTACAGGCCGACGCCGACGAGCGGAATGCCGAGGTCCGAGGCGCTCTTGATGTGATCGCCGGCCAGGATGCCGAGGCCGCCCGAATAGATCGGCAGCGATTCGTGGATGCCGAACTCCGCGGAGAAGTACGCGACCGGTCGCGCCCAGAGGACCCCCGCGTGCCGGGCGCCCCAGGTGTGGGTCGAGTGCAGATACTCCTGAAGGCGGCGATAGGCGTAGTTGATGCGGCTGTGCAGCGCCAGCTGCGAGGCCCGTTCCTCGAGCTTGTCGATCGGGATTTGCTGCAGCAGGGCCACGGGATTGTTGTCGAGCGTGCGCCAGAGGACCGGATCGAGCTCGCGAAAGAGACTGGTCGTGTCGGGATCCCAGCTCCACCAGAGATTCTGCGCGAGCGCGCCCAGCCGCTGGTGCGCCGGGGCGACGAACTGCCCGAGCGTTCGCGCTTCCGTCACCATCGGCGCCAGCTGCGCGCCGGCCATCGTCAGCAGACGCATGTCCTCGGCGCCGAACGTCCGGGCGTCGATCGTCTGGACGACGAGGACACCCTGGAGCAGGCCTCGTTCGACGATCGGAACACCGAGGAACGAGCGGTAGGGATCTTCGCCCGCCTCGGGAAAATACTTGAAGCGCGGGTGCGTCGGTGCATCGGCGACGAACTGTGGCCGGAGGCGTTCGGCGACGAGTCCGGCGAGTCCTTCCGAGAGTCGCATCCTGACGCGGCCGACGCTTTCGGCACGCAGCCCCACCGTTGCGGCAAGGACCAGGTTGGCGCGATCGGGCTCGAGCAGGTAGACCGAACAGACGTCGGTGCCGAACCGGCGCTGGATCAAATGAACGATGTTGTTCAGCGTTTCCGAGGCGTTGCCGCTCGCCGACACCAGTCGGCTGATTTCCTCGAGCGTCCAAAGCGCCGAATCCTCGTCACGCACCGCCACGTCTCTGATGCTCACCGACCCTCCGCGTCCAGGCTGTTTCGGACTCATTGAAACTATTGAGAATGAAAACTATTTGAGAATGAAACTATTAAAGAAGAGCAAGAACGCTGCCCCCCGAGCGCCCGCTCGCGTCGCTGTTTTCCCTGCACTTCGCGGCCCTGCTGATGTCGTCGAGACGGGCGCCAGACATTTATGTAGGATTACACCAACGACCGTACAGAAATGCTCGGTGTGCAAATCGCCCCGTCGCCCTGGGGATTCGACTCGCTGAAAACGCCGCGGAATTGTCGCACACCTCGCGCGGATCACGTCTTGCTTTCGCAAACGTCAACCGGATTTGCTCGAACGCCATGTTGCCTCTCAATCTCGACACGCTCGAATTTCACCAGCTCGTCGACCGCGTGCGGAGCGAGTTCCTGGAGATGCCAGGGCTGCGGCTGACGCTGCCGCAGGCGGCGCGACTCTGGGGTCTCGACCTGCCGTCGTGCGAAGCGGTCGTGGATGCGCTGATCCGATCCGCGTTCCTGCAGCGGACGGCGACGGGGGCGGTGACCCGGGTCGACGGCTGAGCGGAGCGGAGTTCGCTGCTTATACGCCGAGGGGACACAACCGTCGTATTCTGGACGTGAGGGTACATTTGTGTCGAAGCGGGGGCAGGCGGGCCCGGCCAGATCAGAGGGCCAGGGGCCAGAGGGCCAAAGGTGCCAAGGGGTCCAAGAGGGCCAGGAGGGCCAACGACGCAGCAGCAACAGCAGCAACAACAATAATGACGGCGGAATGAAGCCTGGGTGGCCTAGCGGTTTCGCGTCTGCTCGGCGGCCGGGCCGACCGCCGCGGCGATGCGCCGCTCCAGATCCCGCGGATCCGACAGCCGGCCGACAATGTCGCCCACCCAGACCTTGCGATCGATCGTCGCGTCGACCAGACGCGCGCTGACGCGCACCCCTTCGCCTTCCGTCGAGACGCTCGCCTCCAGAATCAACTCGGCGTTCAGGGCTTGCGCGATCTCCCTGAGCGGCCGCCGCGTGCCCACAAACTGCTGGGCGCTCGTGTAGGACACGACGCCGAGCGTGCGGACTCGCGCCAGCTCGCTCGTCACCCCGTCGGTCAGGCGCGCGGCCAGGAGCTCGTCGGCCGTCCCGCTCGAATACTCGGTGAATGGCAGGACCGCGATGGTGACGATCGGCGTGGCGCGGCCAACCGACGTCCAGAGGCCCGACTGCCAGATCGCCACACCCACCGGCAGCGCGAGGAGGCCCGCGACGATGAGCGCAACGAACCCAGGCCGCCAGTTGGGGCGCCCGGCGCGCGCCGAATTGATCGGAAGGTGCCCGGTCGCGGCGGCATCTGCCGCGCGCTGTTCGAACGTGGGAGCATAGCTGCCGCGCGGGATGTGAATGACGATGGAGTCGTTCCGCCCGTCACCCGAATAGTACTCGTCGAGCTTCGCGCGCAGCCGTCGGGCTTCGACGCGGACGATCGAATCGAGCCGAGGGTCGTACGCCTCGGTGCGCCCGAAAACGGCGACGCCGACCACATATTCCTTGACCTGATCGCCTTCTCCGGCGAGCGCGCGGTCAACCACATAGCGGAGAAACCCGCTCATGCGATCGGCGTTGGCGAAGACGCCGCTCGCAAGCACGCGGTCGAGCTGAAGGCGAATCTCGTCGGCAGACGGGTCCACGTCGGTGGTCTCTTTGGTCCAGTATGAACCAGATTCCGACCGCCAGGCGGTAGCCAGCGCAGGTTACTAACCGTTACACTCACCGCAACTCACTGACACGTGAGCGTTTCAGCTGCGACACTTCGGTGCGGGTCTTCGTCTGACCCTGCATAGGAGGTTTGAACCATGTCGACCGCACGCCAACACTTGACTCGCACGCTTCTCGCTCTCGGTGTCCTCGTCACCGTCGCTGGCGCCGCCGAGGCAGGGCCCCCGCTCATTTGTCACGCGTTCGACGCCGGCTCGGCGCCGCTGCTTCCCTGGGCCAAAGGACAGAGTTGGGACTCGCCGGACACCTCGTACGACGTCACGCGCCTTACGGCCGACACGCTGCGCTTGCTGTCTGCTGACGCGCCCATCCTTGCCCGCATGGAGAACATGCGGCGCGCGACCATCTACGCGGCGCGGAACCGCGAGGCCGCGGGCGAGCTGATGTCGGCGGTCCTGAAACGGGCCCAGGCCGCCAGCGGCTCGAACGATCCGCTGGCCTGGTTCGACGCCGGGTATCTGGTCGAGTCGTATCGGCAGGCGAGCCACATCTATAAATGGGACATGCTCTCGAAGGGCGACCGCGCCAAGTGGACCCTGCGAGACGAGCCGAACGGCGTCGATGGCTATGCGCTCGTGCAGAAGGCGATCACGATGACCGGATCGAGCGCCGAAATGGAGTTTGCCGCGTCGTTGATGAAGGATGGACCGGCCGCGGCCGAGCATCGCCGTCGCGCGGTGGCTGGCGCCAAGGCCGGATCGCTCCTGGCGAAAAACCTCGCGCACTGACATCTGCTACCTTGCACAGGAGACCAGGAGGTTAGCGCAGAAGATCTTCTGGGCTCCTGTGAGATCTGACCGTCGTCACGAGTCCGGCTAACCAGCCTACGCTCAAGCTACGGCGGTCCGCCGACCGCCTCCGCCGAAGGCTCCGGCGAGTCCGCCGTAGCGCTGCGACAGGTCGGAAGCTGCGTCCTCTTGCCATCCCCAGAGCGGCCGCGTAGGATCGCGGCACACCCGTCACGCCCGGAGGCGCCGTGATCGGCAGCCAGATCTCGCACTACCGCATTCTCTCGAAAATCGGCCAGGGGGGGATGGGCGAGGTGTATCTGGCGGAGGATCTTCAACTCGATCGCAAGGTCGCGCTCAAGTTCCTGCCTGAAGGCCAGGCTGCCGACGAGACGGCACGACGGCGTCTCCTGCGAGAAGCCAACGCTGCGGCGCGGCTCGATCATCCGTTCATCACGAAGGTTTACGAGGTCGGCGAGGGCGCGCCTGCGGCGGGCGATCCGGGAATTCCGTTTATCGCCATGGAGCTCGTCGAGGGCGAGACGCTCAAGGCGCGCCTCGCCCGCGGCCCGTTGCCGATGGCCGACGCCCTGCGCATTGCCTCGGAGATTGCCGAAGCGCTCGAATTCGCCCGCCAGCGCGGCATCGTTCATCGCGATCTGAAGCCGGCCAACGTGATGCTGACCTCCGACGGCCACGCCAAAGTCATGGACTTCGGCATCGCCAAGCACGTGTCCATCCGCGGGGCGGACGGAGGCCGCGTCGACGGCCCGAGCATGACGTCCACCGGCGAGATCACGGGCACGCCGGCGTACATGGCGCCCGAGCAGCTGAAAGGCCTGCCGGTCGATTCCCGCGCCGACATCTTCGCGCTTGGCGTGTGCCTGTACGAGATGGTGACCGGCACGCATCCGTTCATGAAGGACTCGGCATTTGCGACCGCCGATGTCATCTTGAACCAGCCGGCGCCGCCGCTCGATCGCTATCTCAAAGATCCGCCGCCGGGGCTCGAGCACGTCTTTCGCCGGGCGCTCGCCAAGGAACCCGATGAGCGCTATCAGTCGTTCAAGGATCTCCGGATCGATCTCGGAGCGGTCGAGTTGCCGCAGACGCGGACGGCCATCGCGCCACCCGTTCGCGCGCGCACGCGGCCGAAATGGCGGCTCGCGGCCGTGGTCGCGCTCGGCATTGCCGCCGCCGGCGTGCTGGCGTGGTGGCTGTGGCCGATGCAACTCAGCATCTCGCAGCGCGCGCTGGCCTTCAACCAGCGCGACTGGATCGTGATTACCGACTTCGAGAACCTCACGAGCGATCCGGTCTTCGACCGGTCGCTGCGCGTGGCCCTCGACGTCGCGATTGCGCAATCTCAGTACGTCAACGTCTTTCCCCCGAGTCGGGTGCAGGAAACGCTCCGGCTCATGAAGAAAGACGCCGGAGCGCCGCTGAACGAGGCGCTCGCCTCCGAGATCGCGTTGCGCGAGCGGATCAAGGCGGTGCTGGCGTGCAGCATCACCGCCGTCGGCGACTCGTACACCATCACCGCCAAGGTGATCGATCCGCAGACGCGGGCGGCCGTCCAGACCGACTCGGCACAGGCACGCGGCAAGGACGGCGTGTTGCCCGCGCTCGACGAGCTCGCGACCCGCGTGCGGCGCAATCTCGGTGAATCACTGAATAGCGTCTCGGCCCAGAAGGTGGCGCTGCCGCGGGCGACGACCGCATCGCTCGAAGCGTTGCGGCTCTATGCCGAGAGCCTCCGCACTGACGAGAGCGACGTTCGCATGGAGCAGTTGCGGCAGGCGACGGTGGTCGACCCCGAGTTCGCGATGGCCCACGCCGCGCTCGGTCATGCCTACTATCTCAGCTCCAACCGTCAGCATCGCCAGGAGGGCGAGGCGCGTTTCGTCAAAGCGCTCAGCCTTCTCGATCGGCTCAGCCATCGGGAGCGACTGTGGATTACCGCGCTCGCCGAAGATTCGCGCGGCAACCGCGAGTCGGCAATTTCGGCGTATCGCACCTACCTGGCCGAGTACCCCGATGATCAGGCGGCCTGGTTCAGGTTGGGATGGACCAATCTGGCGGGTGTTCGCCAGTTCGAGCCGGCGGTAGAGGCCTTCAAGCGGGTCATCGCGCTCAACCCGTCGAACGCCAACGCGTATGTCAACCTGGCGACGTCGTATGCGGCGCTGCGGAACGACCAGGAGGCCGTCAAGCACTACCAGCAGGCTTTCGATCTCAGCCCAGCGCTCAAGACCGATTTGATCGTCAATCACGAATACGGGTTCGTGCTCATCCGCCTTGGCGATCTTGATCGGGCCGCGGCGCACTTCGGGCAGATGCTTGCTGAAAAATCGAGCGGCAGCCAGGCGCGAGGGCACCGGTCGCTCGGGTTGCTCGAAACATATCGCGGTCGCTACAGCGCGGCCATCGATCACTTCAAGCAGGCGATCGTCATCAACCGCACGAACAAGGCCCTGGTGAGCGAGTTTCGGGACCGCCTGTTCCTGGCGCGCGCTTACCGCGCGAAGGGAATGGCGCAAGCGGCCGCCGAGGAGCTCGACGCCGTGCACCGGCTCGCGACCACCTCCACGCTGGCGCCGGAATGGCTCAGCCGCCTTGGGAAGGAAGAAGCGCGGTCGGGCCGGATGGCACAAGCGCGAGCGACGCTCGGCCTGATGGCCAAAACGGCCGGCGACGCGACCGCCGCGTCGTCGGTCAACCGGAACACCGAGGCGGAACGCGCGCACTTCGAGATCGTGCAAGGCGAAGTCGAGCTCGCTGAAGGACGCGCGGCCAAAGGCGTCGAGTCCTTCGAATCCGCGTACGTCATTGATCCGAACATGGGCACGCTCGATTCGCTCGCCATGGGGCTCCTCCGCGCCGGCCGGCCTGACGAAGCCGCGAAGCGGTTCGAGGCCATGCTCGCGCGCAAGGACTACGGGAGCGAGAGCCAGGAACAGTCGTTCAACGCCCAGATCCGACTGGCCGAAATCCACGCGCGCCTCGGGCGTTCCGATCGCGCCCGAGAGCTGTCCGAAGGCCTCATCGCGCAGTGGAAGGGCGGCGACGAGGATCTCGTGCTTCTCAAGGACGCTCGCGCGCTGCTGGCCGGTCTGAAGTAGGCACCTTGTGAGCCTCGTCCCAGTCGCACTGCAGCTGCTGGCGCTTCTACTCGCCGCACCGGCAACCCCGGCTAAGTTGATGGCCTCGCCGGCAATGCCGGCCTCGTTGATGGCCTCGCCGGCCATGCCGGTCTCGTTGATGGCCTCGCCGGCAATGCCGGTCTCGTTAATCGCCTCACGCGTTCTGCACCAGGACCCGCGTTCGGCCTCGAGCAATCAAACGGCCGTGCTCCCCGCGGGATCTCATCTTCAGCTGCGACTGACCAGCGCTCTGTCGTCGGCAACGTCCCGCCCGGGCGATCTCGTGTCGGCCGTGCTCACGGTCGATGCGGCGGCGTCGGGCCTCGTCGTTCCAGCGGGCACGATCGTGCGTGGTGTCGTTCGACAAGCCGCAGCCTTCTCCTGGTCGACGCCGCAGGCGTTGCTGTGGCTCGACTTTCGTGAACTGCTCTACTTTCGTGAGGGGAATGATTCGGCAGGGCGCTCGATACCGATCGTCACGAGGGTCGTGGCCGTCGACAACGCGCGTGAGACGGTCGATCAGGATGGCCGTATCCTGGGCATCACGCCGCCGCGTGAGGCGCCGTCGAGCGCTGAGAGCGCGGTCCTGCTCGCGGCGCTGGCACCTGAGTTGTACGATTTTGCGCGCGCCGAGTTCAGCTTCCGTGAGCTCGAACGTCCCGATATCGTTTACGGCGCCGGCACCGATTTCGTCCTGGAGACGCTGACGGCGACGCGCGACGTCCCCGCGCGTCGCGCCGCGGGCGGAGGCCCCGCCCGACCGTGAGCTTGCTCACGATCGCGGCGGCGCAGCCATTGAGGACCGTCGCCGGAACACCGGCCCGGCCAGCCGACGTCATCAACCTGGTATTCAGCGCGAGCGAAGCCGCGTTGCAGCATGCGTTCGATACCGCAGGCTGGAACACGGCCGTTGCGCTCGGCCTGCGCGCCGACGTGAAAACAATCCTGGCCGTGGCCGTGGACCGCGGATACAAGCTCGGGCCCGTCTCGCTGCAAGCACTGAACGGCCGTTCGCCGGACCACGTGTACCAAAAGCAGACCAATACGTTCGATCGGCGCCATCACATTCGCATCTGGCGAGTGCAGGAAACGTATCAGGGTCAGCCCGTGTGGGCGGCGAGCGCGACGCACGACATCGGCATCAAGTTCGCGCGGGAGGAACGAACCTTCACGCATCGCGTCGAGCAGGCCATCGATCTCGAGCGCCAGAAAGTCGTCGACGACTTGCGGTTTGCGGGATCCGTTGCGGGTTACGCGCTCGAGAGCCGGCCTGGTGTTCCGACCGAGCTGACCAACGCGACTGGGGACGTGATGACGACCGACGGCAAGGTCGCCGTCGTCGTCCTGCGGCCTCGCTGAGAAACGAAAGGCCGGGCGTGCTGCCATCCGCGGGGATGGAGCAGCGCCCGGCCGTCGCCTGCCGTGGCGTGGCGCCACGGCCTGAAGTTACTTCGCGCCGCCGAGGGTGACGAAGACGTCGCCGCCCTTGCGCGCGACGAGCAGAAGCGCGGGCCGGCTGGTCGACTGGCCGAGCGCCGACTTCAGCTCGCTCGCAGACGTCACGGCCTTGCCGTTCACCTGAGCGATGACGTCGCCAGGCCGGAGACCCGCCGCGGCGGCTGCGCCATCAGGATCAACGTCCCGGATGACGACGCCGTCGCGCCGCCCGGTCAATTCGAGCTCCCGCGCAACCTCCGGCGTGAGCGGCTGCACCGTCATGCCAAAGCCTTGCGTATCCGCTCCGTCAGGCCCGGAGATTCGCGTCTTCGAATCCGACTTCTGGGCATCGAGCGTCGCATAGAGCGTCTGGCTGCGACCGTCACGCAGGATCTCCACTGCCACCTTCGATCCGGGTTTCGTTCCGGCGATGCGGTTGCGGAGCGCGTTGTTGTCCGCGAGTTTCTCGCCGTCGACCGCGACGATGACATCCCCTTGACGCAGGCCGGCTCGGGCCGCTGCGCTGTCGGGTTCGACGCCGCTCACCAGGGCGCCGCCCACGTTGGGGAGGTTCAGGCTGGCGGCGATGTCGGCCGTGACGTTCTGGATCGTGACGCCGAGCTTGCTCCGGCTCACCTTGCCGTCGCTCTTCAATTGATCCATGACCTGCCGGGCCATGTTCGAGGGGATCGCGAATCCGAGCCCGATGTTGCCGCCGGTCGGCGTCAGGATTTGCGAGTTGATGCCCACGAGCTCGCCTGACAGGTTGACGAGCGCGCCGCCGGAGTTGCCCTGATTGATGGCGGCGTCGGTCTGGAGGAAGTCCTCGTAGCTGCCGTCGCCGACGCCAGTGGCGCGGCCCTTCGCGCTGATGATGCCCATCGTTACGGTCTGCCCGACGCTGAGCGGGTTACCAATGGCGAGGACGACATCGCCGACGCTGACGCGGTTCGAATCACCGATCGGCAGCGTGTGCAGGCCCTGCGCGTCGACCTTCAGCACCGCGAGATCGCTTGCCGGGTCGGTTCCGACGACTTTCGCGTCGAACGTCCGCTTGTCCGTCAGCTCGACGCGGACGCGGTCGGCGCCGTCGATGACGTGGTTGTTGGTCAGGATGTAGCCATCAGGCGTGGTGATCACACCGGACCCGAGTCCCGATTGACGGGGCACCCGCTGCTGCCGCGGGTCTGGCAGCCGGCGGCCGAAGAACTCACGAAACATGGGGTCGTCGGGCAGTTGCTGCATCCCGGTCGGAACCATCGATGCACGCTTGTCGACGCGAACGGTGACGACGGCCGGCGCGACCGCGTTCACGATACCTGCGTACGAGGTACCGGGCACTGGCGCGGGTGATGAAACCGAGGGTGACGACGCGGCGACGATGGCGCTCGGCGATTGAGTCTGTCCGACGCTGAATCCGGCGAATGCGACTAACGCGATGGCTGCGACGCCGGCGCCGGCCCGGGTCAACAGGCGACGCGGGGAGGGGTTGTTCATGGCTATCTGATCTCCTTCTTACTATTAGAACTGCCGCCGCATGTTCGATTGGGCGGCTGGTCATCTAATAAGACGATGAGCAGCGTTGCCAGGCCGTTGCTGGAGCATTACAACGGTGTAATGGTTTCGGGTTCGTGTTCTGGGTTCGGGTTCAGGTTCAGGTTCAGGGTTCAGGGTTCAGGGTTCAAGGTTCAGGGTTCAACGAGGTTCAAGAGGTTCAGAACCGTTCGAGGTCGGGGTGGAGTTTTGGCAGGCGGATGGTGAAGGTCGAGCCACGGCCGAGCTCGGTGCTGGACGTCTACGGTGCCGCCGTGGGCCCGGACGATGGCGCGGACGAGGCTGAGACCGAGGCCCAGGCCGCGTTCGGCCCGGCTGTGGTCGCCGCGATAGAGCCGCTCCCAGATCCGCGGCAGATCGTGCGCCGCGATCCCGATGCCGGTGTCGGCGACCTCGATGCGAATGGAATCTCCGTCGGCAGCTGCGCTGACCGTCACCCGTCCTCCCGACGGCGTGTATTTGATGGCGTTGTCGACCAGGTTGGCCAGCACCTGGCGCAGGCGATCGCGATCGCCGGTGACGCTCAACCCCTCGTCAGAGCGCGGTGCGAAGATCGATCTGCTTGTCTTCGGCGACGTCCTCGTAGACGCTGACGACTTCGCGGACCAGCGCGTCGAGATCGACCGGTGCGAGCGCGAGCCGCATCGTGCCGGTCTCCGCTTCCGAGATGTCCATCAACGTATCGAGCATCGCCAGGATCCGCTCGGATTCCTCCAGGCAGGTCGAGAGCGCCTCGCGCTGTGCCTGGAGGTTGCCTCCAGCCGGATCGCTGGCGAGCGCCCGCTCGGCCACGCCGCGAAGCCGCGTCATCGGCGTGCGGAGATCGTGGGCGACGTTGTCGAGCGCGCTCCCCATGCCCTCGATGAGCGTGCTGATTCGATCGAGCATCTGGTTGAACAAGCCGCTCAGCTCGTTGATGGCATCGCGATCGGTGCCAACCGGCACGCGTGTGTCGGTGCTCCCCGTCCGGGTGATGGCGCTGACCGCGGCAATCAATCGATGAATCGGTTCGAGCGTTCTCCGGGTGACCAGGATTCCGCCCGCCAGCCCGATGAGGACAATGGCCACCGACACCAGCGTGACAATCGTCCGGAATCGGGCCAGCAGCTCCTCGCGGTTTTCAGTGCTCTTGCCAACCTGGAGCAGGGTGCCACCGGGGAGCCGTGCCGACGCGACTTCGAGCCTCGCCGCGCGCGAGCCAGACTGCGCCTGTTCCCAGAGCCCGCTTCGCCCGCCGAGCCCGCTGACATCGAAGTCGCTCAATTCGGGCGGCATGCTCACGAACAGCGTCTCGCTGCCGCCGCGGACGACGCGCACGAACAGGCGCTCATGTCGACCCGATCGCTGCTCGAGATCGACCGCGCGCGCGAGCGCCGGCAGACCGCCGTCGGCATAGCGGGCCGAGTATTCACGCAGCGTCGAAGTGACGATCTGCCGGTCGCGTTCGGCAAGCGAAGAGGCGAGCAGCGTGTAGGTGAGGAGCACGATCGCGAGCGAGCTCGCCACGAAGACTGCCGCGTACCAGAACGCCAATCGCAGCCCGAATCGTCCGGACGGGGGAGCGGCGGCGCGCAGCGGGGTTTCGTCGACCACTTTCTGAGGAGGTTAGCGGCTTTGGTTAAGTGTCACAAGACCACTGTCGCAAAAGCTCTTCACCGCTGAGATCGCGGAGCTCGCAGAGCTCTTTTGGAGTTAGCCTCTGCGTGCTCAGCGTCCTCAGCGGTGAAAGGCTTTGGCGGCAAACCACGCCGACTATTTTGCGGCGCCACGCGGTTCGAGCACGTATCCGACGCCGCGCACGGTGTGCAGGAGCTTCGTCTCGAACCCCTTGTCGATCTTCTCGCGCAGGCGCGAGACGAGGACGTCGACCACGTTCGTGCCCGGGTTGAAGTTGTACCCCCAGACGTGCGAGAGGATCATCGTCTTGGAGATCACGCGGCCCTGGTTGCGCATCAGGTACTCGAGCAGCGCAAACTCCCGCGGACGGAGATCGAGCGCGGTGCCGGCGCGCTCGGTCCTTCGGGTCAGCAGATCGATCGACAGATCGCCGGCCGTGAGGCGGGTCGGCTCGGTCGCGCCGGTCGAGCGTCGAATGAGCGCCTGGACGCGCGCAATCAGCTCGGCGAAGGCGAACGGCTTGGTCAGGTAGTCATCGCCGCCCGCCTGCAGGCCGCGGACGCGATCGTCCACGGTCCGCCGCGCGCTCAGGATCAGCACGGGCGTCCGCACGCCGCGGGCGCGCATCCGATCGATGAGCGAGAGACCGTCGAGCTTCGGCAGCATCACGTCGATGATGGCGACGTCGTAAGCACCCTGGATGGCAAGGTCCAGGCCCCGCTCGCCGTCGGCCGCAGTGTCCAGCGCAAACCCGGCCTCCGCGAGCCCCTTGCCCACGAAGTCGGCAATCGTCGCGTCGTCTTCGACGATGAGCACCCGCATCGAGCCGCTACCGCTTGCTGACGAGGCGCCAGAACTGGGTTTCGTTGAGGACGGTGACTTTCTGACCCTTCTCGCGAAGGCGCTTGATCTCCATCAGCTTCCGGCCGCCGTCGCGGCCGGCGGCCTGTAAGGCGTTGGGTCGTCCGCGGACGATCACCGTCGTCTTCGAGGATGGTCCGCTGTGGACGAGCGCGCCGGCGCGGCGCGCGGCCCGGATCGCGTCGCGTCGCGGCTTGCTGAGGATGCCGGTAAACGTCAGGTGCACGCCCTTGAGCGTGCGCAGCACGCCAACGTTGAGCGCCGGTCGGCGGGTTGCGGAGCGCTTCGATCAGCTCGTTGGCGCTTTCGTATCGCTTGCGGCGTTCGCCGAGGCAACGATAGACGATTTCCTTCAGGTGATCGCTGCACGGCAGAAGCCGCACGTCAGGCGTTCGAAGCCGCGCCCGCGCGTCCCCTTTGATCAGCATGCCCAGCAGTTGGCCGACCTGGTAGACATCGTCGCGAGCCTGCCACTTCGGCGCGGCTCCGGCCAGAATGTCGCTGGGCGCCGTCAGCGCGTTCATCGTCCGCGCAGTGATGCCGCGGCGATCGCTCTGCTGCTGCACGATGCCGAAATCGCCGAGCTTGAGCTGATGGCCGTCGCAGACGAAGACGTTGAGCGGCGTCAGGTCGCGATGGAGCAGCTGACCACGATGCAGCTTGCCGAGGACGTCGAGGATTCCCGCGATCTCGCGCCTGGCGGTCTTCTCCGGCCAGCCGCCGGCATGGCGTCGCAGGTACGCGCTCAAATCGCCGAAACGCGCGTACTCGAGGGCGAGGCAATAGCGCACCCGGCCCTCCGCCAGCATCGGAAACGTGTCGAAAATGCGGATCGCCCGCGGATGCTCGTCGAGCAGCTGCCCGAAGTACGCCTCGCGAAGCCAGCCGTCAATCCGCGTGCTGATCTTGATGCAAAGGATCTCGGGCACGTCGCGGGACCGTCCGAGCCGGCGCGCAAGATACACTTGACCGAACCCGCCTTCGCCGAGCAGCCGTTCGACGGCGTACTTGAATCCGGTCTCAGGGCTTTCGATGGTTTGGCCGGGGCGGAGCAGCTGGCTTGCGGCGGTGACCCGGACCCGCGCAGACGTGGCCGTGCGCGTGACGCGCTGGCTGTCCTCGGTCGAAGGAACAAGAGCCGTGAAAGGCCGTGAACGTTGCGGCATTTGGTCCGGACAGCCAATCAGCATAGCTGACTGACGGCCAGCGACACCATGCTTTGGTGCTCGGGCCTTCGTGCTCGGGTATGCTTCTTTGCTCAGGCACGGCAGCGATCAGCTCGTCCGGCCGGCCGTATCGCCCATGCCCACCGACCGGACACACTCCGCCCTGCAGCTCAACCTGGTCCTGATCGGCCCGCCCGGTTCGGGCAAAGGTACCCAGGCCGTCCGGCTGGCTGAGCGATACGGCATTCCACATATCTCGACCGGGGAAATCCTTCGTGCCGCAGTGCGGGCGGGCTCGCCGCTCGGATTGCAGGTCGCCGCCACACTCTCGAGTGGAGGGCTCGTCAGCGACGACCTGATGACGGACCTCGTTCGTGAGCGGCTCCGCCAGGCCGACGCGATTTCGGGCTTCATCCTCGATGGATTTCCGAGAACGGTGGTGCAGGCACATGCCCTCGATGAGATGCTCGGACATACCGGGTCGGCGTCAGAGCCTTCTCCGCTGATTGTCATTCTCGTTGCCGTGGCCGACGACGCCATCGTCGAGCGGCTCAGCCGCCGGCGCCTTTGCTCGTCCTGCGGGATCACTCAGTCGGTGTCGCAGGACAGCGAGCCTCAGGCTGATCCCTGCCCGTATTGCGGCGGCAGCCTGGTTCGGCGCGACGATGACTCGCCGTCGACGATCCGGCGCCGGCTGGCGACCTACGCGTCGTTTGCCGAGCCGATCACGACCCTCTACCGGGCCCGACCGCGCTTTGCCTCGGTGGATGGCTTGCGGCACGCCGACGAGGTGACGGCGGCGCTCTGCGCCCATATCGAGCTTTTCAGTGGCGGCGCTTCCGGGCAGCCAGGCCAGTAACCCCTGCCAATTCAACGCGGTCGGGCCGGGGAGGGGTGTCCGGGCTGGGTCTGGACAGACCCGAGGCCCGTGCTATACTCCCTGCCGTCAGGTGGACGACAGCCATCCTGCTTGAGATCCGCGTCAAGCGCCGAACCGAGCCCCTCCGACTCGCTTCCTCTGCGAACGTGATCGCCTGAGCACATAGCCGACTCCATCATCCGATCCGCATTTGGATCATCCACTCGTGACGTGCCTCGTGCGAGCGAGGCAGAAGTGAGCATTCAGACATGGCTCGAAAACTCTACGTTGGCAACCTGCCCTACGACACCGGCGAACAGGATCTCGAATCGCTCTTCGCGGCGGCGGGGACAGTCGAGTCTGTCAGCGTCATGCGCGACATGGCAACCGGTCGCGCCCGGGGCTTCGCCTTCGTCGAGATGGCGTCGGACGAAGATGCGCAGAACGCCATCAGCCAGTTCAACAACTACTCGCTCGGCGGACGCAATCTGACGGTCAACGAAGCGCGTCCGAAGCCGCAGTCCTCAGGCGGTTACGGCGGTGGTGGGGGCGGGGGCAAGGGCGGGCGTCGGCGCGAGCCGCGCTGGTAGCAGTGAGTGGGCTCGGCGTCAGCCGAGTTGGTGGGCGTCGGCGTCGAGCCGAGTGGGTGGGATGGACGGGAGCAGGAATGCTCGATTCAGGAGTGTTGCAGATGGCATCAGTGAAGGGCACGATCAAGCGGCTGGTGAGCGACAAAGGCTTCGGCTTCGTCGCGGCGCAGGATGGCACGGAGTACTTCTTTCATCAGTCGGCCTGCACGGGAGTGCGTTTCGACGAGTTGAGGGAAGGGCAGTCGGTCTCGTTCGAGAAGGGGCAGGGCCCGAAGGGTCCGCGCGCCGAGCGCGTCACGCTCGACTAGCGCGTCCGCTCGACGACTGATTCAGAGGAGCGCGGACCGGCCCGAGCGGTCCGCGTTTCCACGTCTGAACTGCCCCGATCAGGGGCACTTCCTCCTCAAGGGTTTTCCCGCCACGGGAGTTTTCCGTCTGATCGCGGAAGCGACCGCCGAGCTCCGTGTTATCCTCCCGCCCGCAACCAGTGCCACGGATCACACCGACAACACGGATAGGGTTCGTGAAAAGAACCTATCGTTAGAACTCGCGCCGTGTTGCCTGTATTCATCCGTGGCAGTCTTGTCCGAAAGGTGACCGTGATGGGCTTGCAGGATCGGAGAACTCGTTCACTGCGATCGTTCATCGTCGTTGGCGCTCTGGCTCTTGGCGCCGCGGTCCTGGCCTCATCTGGTGGAACAGTGACGGCGGGACAGGGAGCGCCGCAGCCGCCCCCATCTCCACCTCCACCGGTGCAGCGGAATCCCGGCGCGCCGGCTGGCGACGTCATCAAAGCGGAATTCGACCAGAGCAAGGTCTACCCCGGGACGTGGCGCGAGTACTGGGTGTATGTGCCGAAGCAGCTCGATCGGGCGAAGCCCGCGCCCGTGATGGTCTTCCAGGACGGACTCCAGTACAGCGCCCCGATCGTCTTCGACAATCTGATCCACGCGAAGTCGATTCCGCCGCTTGTCGGCGTCTTCGTGATGCACGGCCGCGTCAGGGCGCCGTCGGCGGACGCGCTCGACCGCATGAATCGGAGCTACGAGTACCGACTCGGTCAGCGGCGACTACGCGCGCTTTCTCCTCGATGAACTGCTGCCCCACGTGGCGAAGACCGAAGGGTTGAACTTGTCGAGCGACCCGAACGATCGGGCCATTGCCGGGAACAGCAGCGGCGCGATCGCGGCATTTGCCGCGGCATGGCAGCGCCCGGACGCGTTTCGTCGCGTCTTCAGCGCGATCGGCACCTATGTCGGCCTGCGCGGCGGAAACGAGTTTCCGGTCCTCATCCGAAAGACCGAGCCCAAACCGATCCGCGTCTTCCTGCAGGACGGCCGGAACGATCTGAACAACTACACCGGCAGCTGGTTTGTCGCCAACCAGGACATGCAGTCGGCGCTCGAGTACGCGGGTTACGACCTTCGCTACGAGTGGGGCGACGGCGAGCACAACTCGAGGCATGCCACCGAGATCTTTCCGCAGGCGCTGACCTGGCTGTGGCGCGACTGGCCCGCGCCGCTGAAGGCGAACCCCGAAGGGAAGTCGCGTCAGGACGTCTTTCAGGTGCTCGTGCCAGGTGAAGACTGGCAGGTGGTTGGCGTTGGCTATCGCGCGACCGATGGGCCGGCGGTGAGCGCCACTGGTGAGCTGTACTTCACGGATCCGCCAAACAATCGGATTCACAAAGTCGGGCTCGATGGCAAGGTCACCGTCTTTGCCGAGAATACCAACGGTGCGAACGGCATGATGTTCGGTCCCGACGGACGGCTCTATACCGGCGCGACGCGGACGCGGCAGATTGTGGCCTACGATCCCACCGGCAAGGCACAAGTGCTCGCCGAGGACATGCCGGTGAACGATCTTGCGGTCAACGTCAAAGGCGATCTCTATTTCACGGATACGGCCAACAAGAAGGTGTGGTTGCTGCCGAAAGGCGGTACACCCCGGGTGGTCGACGAGGGGATTGAGTCACCAAACGGCGTGTTGTTCTCGCCCGATCAGACGCTGCTCTACGTGTCGGATTACGTCGGGCAGCTCTCATGGGTCTTCCAGATTCAACCCGATGGCTCGCTGGCCTACAAGCAGCGCTACTTCTACGTGCACATGCCGGATGCGGCGACGCGCAGCTCCTCGGATGGCATGGCGGTCGATGCGGAGGGGCGTGTCTATATCGCCACCGCGCTTGGCGTGCAGGTCTTCGATCAGATCGGCAAATGCCACGCGATTATTCCCGCGCCCCAGCGGATGTCGCTGTCGAATGTCGAGTTCGGCGGCCCGAACTTCGACGAGATGTATGTCACCAACGGCGACAAGGTCTTCAAGCGCAAGACCAAGGTCAAGGGCGTCCTCTCGTGGCGCCCGGCGATCAAGCCGGCGCCGCCGCGGCTGTAGCGAGCCTGTTTCGGTGGGGGTGCGCTGATTGTTGCGCGGTGCGCGACCGATATATAGGCGATGCAGAACGGGTATATAGTTTGTATCGCAAACTATTGCGGGGCGACCGTCGCATATGATATATGACGTCCTCGCAATCCCCTCAGGCAAAGTGTCTTAACGCGCGTCGCTCGGTCAGGTAAAGAGGAGGAGAAATGATCAGGTACGCAGGTTCGGCGCTGGGACGAGCTCTGTGCGTCATCGCACTGAGTCTCGGTCTGGCAGCATCGGCGGCGGCACAGTCGGTCAGCGGCACCATTCTCGGCACGGTCACCGATTCCACCGGCGCGACCGTCGCGGGCGCGAAGGTCACCATCGTCAACGAGGGCACAGGTCTCACCCGCGTCCTCACCGCGGACAGCAACGGCGAGTACACCGCGCCGGCCCTTCCGACCGGGCACTACACCATCACTTCCGAAATGACGGGATTCAAGACCGTCGCGCTGTCGAACGTCGAAGTCGGCGTCGACCAGCGCGTCCGTATCAATATCAAGCATGAAGTCGGCGCGATGACCGAATCGGTCAGCGTCACCGCCGAAACGCCCCTCATCCAGACCTCATCTTCTGAACTGGGCACGACGGTTGGCAGCACGCAGATCGAAGCGCTCCCGCTGAACGGCCGCAACTTCGTGAGCCTGACCCGATCGATTCCTGGCGTTCTTCGCGGCATTCCTGGCGCGAACATCGATGGCGCGGGCAGCCTCGCCTGGCGCGCGTCGGCGTCCTTTTCGGCCAACGGCCAGCGGCCGCGCGACAACAACTACATGCTCGACGGCGTCGACAACAACGAGACCTGGCTGCAGACGGTCGTCATCTTCCCGAGCGTCGATGCGCTCGACGAGTTCAAGATGCAGACCTCGACGTACTCCGCCGAGTACGGCCGGTCGCTCGGAGGCGTCGTGAACCTGCAGATCAAGTCAGGGACCAACAGCCTGCACGGCAGCGGGTTCGAGTTCCACCGCAACGACGCGTTCGACGCCAACAATTTCTTCAACAACCGCGCCGGACGCGGCAAGCCGGAGTTCAAGCAGAACCAGTTCGGCGGCACCATCGGCGGCCCGGTGTTCAAGGACAAGACCTTCTTCTTCTCCGACTACCAGGGCCACCGCGAAAGCGCTCGGCCAGACGTTCCTCTCGACGGTGCCGTCGATGGCCATGCGCGCCGGCAATTTCTCGGAGCTGTCGCGCGTCATCTACGATCCGACCACGCGGGCCAGCCGTTCCCGGGCAATACCATTCCGACCGAACGCATCGACACGGTCGCGCGCAACATCCTGACGCAGCTTTACCCCGAGCCGAATACGGCGGGAACGCAGCCAGGCGCAATGGGCAGACGATCAACAACTACCTGATCAATCCGATCAAGGCAGCGGCAGGACAACCAGTTCGACGTCAAGGTCGACCACAACCTGACGACGAACAACCGGTTCTTCACGCGCTACAGCTTCCAGAAGACGCATCGCGTGCAGCCAGCCACCCTGCCTCACGGTGACGCGGGCGCAACGTTCGGCGCCGGCGAAGGCGACATCAAGGGCCAGAGCCTCGCGTTCAACGACACGCAGACGCTCGGCATGAACTGGCTGAACGAGTTCCGCTTCGGCTGGTCGTCGATCAAGTTCTTCATGACGCCGATCGACTACCTGACCAATCCGGCCAACGCGGTCGGCCTGCCAGGGATCAACCTCGAACGACGCGACGTCGGCGATGACGCAGTTGCACGTTCCAGAACATCCGCAACCTCGGCGCCGAACGGCAACCAGCCGCTCATCACCAACCAGAACGATTTCCAGATCTTCGACAACGTGACCTGGGTCAAGGGCAAGCACACCGTGAAGAGCGGCGGCAGCCTCACCCTCCGATCGCGCGAGATCCTCAACGCCGACTCGATCACCGGCGTCTTCAACTTCAACAACAACATGACCTCGAACTGCGCCGGCCAGACGGCCGCCGGCTGCGCGGTCAACAGCGCCACCGGTTTCGACGTCGCGAGCTTCATGCTCGGTCTTGTGAATACCAAGAACCGCAACCTGTTCGACGCCAACACCTATACCGAGAAGCGGCCGGAGTACAGCGCTCTACGTGCAGGACGACTACCGCGTCACCAACCGCCTGACCGATGAACCTCGGGCTGCGGTGGGACGTGTACCTGCCGTGGATCGAGAAAGACAATCGGCAGTCGAACTTCGACGAGTCGACCGGCAGGTTCGTCGTTGCCTCCGACAACGCGGTGGTCAACGGCGTGGAGGTTGGCCGCTACCTGCAGACCTACTCGAAAGGCGACCTCGGGCCGCGATTCGGCTTCGCCTACGATCTGACCGGCGATGGCAAGACGATGATTCGTGGCGGCTTTGGCGTGTTCTGGAACTTCACGCCCGGCGGCACCTCGTCGTCGAAGGCGCAGAACCCCCCGTTCCTGCAGTCGACGTCGCTCAACGCCAACACCGACCGCTTACGGCAGCAACCTGCTGCTCAAGGATGGCCTGCCGCCGCCTCCCGGCGTCGATCCGAACCGGCCGGCGGCGGGAACCACGCGCTCGATCTTCGACATCAACTTCCGCGACGCCTACGCGCGGCAGTGGAACCTCAACGTGCAGCGCTCGTTCTTCACGAACTACATGCTGGAAGTCGCCTACGTCGGCTCGCAGGGCCGCAACATGCTCGTCAAGGGCGACCCGAACCAGGCGCCGCCCGGTCGTCGGCGTGACCGACGCGAACGTCAATCGGCCGTATCATCGACGCTCTCGCCGGCGCTCCGCACGCTCGGCCAAGTGCAGAGCAAGGGCACGCTCGACTACAACGCGCTGCTGGTCAAGTTCCAGCGCCGATTCGCGAACAACTTCTCGATGCTCAATTCGTACACCTACGGCAAGGCCATCGACCTCAACTCCGACAACGATGGCGCGTGACGCTGACCAACGTCTACGATCCGCAGTACAACCGCGGGCCGGCCGACTACGACATCACGCACACGCTTCGCGTCGAGCTGGATCTACGAGATCCCGTGGGCGACCACAGAAGCTCTACGGTGGCTGGCAAGTCGCTGGACATCCTGACGGCGCGGGCGGCCTGCCGCTGACGGTCACGTCGACGCAGGGCGTCCAGTCGACGGGCACCGGCAACCGCCCGAACCGGATCTGCGACGGCAGACTCTCCGACCCGACGATCGATCGGTGGTTCGACACGACCTGCTTCGTCGCAGACGACCGATATCACGGGGACCTACGGCGATTCCGGCCGCGGCGTGATCCGTGGTCCGGGGGCGTTCAACATCGACGCCTCGCTCATCAAGAACACGAGGATCGGCCGCACTACGACCGAGATTCGCGTCGAGGCGTTCAACATCCTCAATCACCCGCAGTTCGGCAACCCGAACACGACGGTTGGCAATGCCGCCTACGGCACGATCTCGACGATGCTGTCGAGCCCGTCGTGCTCGCTCTGCGGCACGGTCGAGCGGCAGGTGCAGCTGGCGATCAAAGTCCGCTTCTAGGCCACGGACCACACGGAAAACACTGCGACGGGCCACGTGCTGAAACGCGTGGCCCGTCGTAAACCCTCTGACGGCGCGGGCCATCCGGTCCGCGCCGCGCCCGTCAATCTCGTTTATCCGCCACACCCCACTGATTACACGGGATTCTCAGGCCACGGATCACACGCCACGGATTGCAGCCACGGATCACACGTCACGGACTCTTACTCACGCGGCCCGTGTTGTCCGCGGCTTGGGATTCCGTGTAGTCCGTGTAATCCGTGGCTTCGTTTTTCGGTTGAACCGGCTGGCGGTAACGTCCCTACGAGAAGGCTTGTCGCGGTCCAGCGGATGGAGTAGTTTCTCCGCATGATCCGTGCAGTAGCCGGGGTGGCGGGGTTGTCGGTTGCGCTGGTTTCTTCCGCTCCCGCGCCTCCGGGCCTCGTCAGGCTCGGCGAAGTCCTGCTCTTCAGCGCCACGGATCTTCCCGCTGACGCCGACGCCAACGCGATCGCGCAACTGCTCACGAAAGCTCTCCCCGAAGCGGCCCGAACCTGGCGTCGCCGTGCACATGTTTCAGGGAGATCGGGGGAGCCACAAAGGCCAGCATGCGCTCGTCTGGACGGTCGACACGCTGCAGAGACGCCGCGGGGTCCCAGATCTCGGAAGCGGCATCGCGAGCCACATCGAATACCACCTGCTCGCTCCCGACACGGTCGGAGCGCTTCCTGAGGTCGATGTCCTGGGCCTTCACTACGCGAGCGTGCGACCCGATCGCGCTGAAGCGTTCGAGCAGTTCGTCAGACAGACACTGCACCCTGCCGTGGGTAACCTCAGGCCCGATCTCAGAATCCTGTATTACAAGGCCGTCCAGGGCACGCAGGCTCGGCACCTACGTGGCCTCTGTTCGCGCTGACCAGGGCGTCGCGCGACAAGTATTGGCCCGGCGGCTCGGACTCCGACGAGCTGAGAGCCGCGTTCAAACCGGTCCAGGGCCTGACCAAAGAGCTCAGCACATATCTTGTCGATGGCTCGTATCTCGCGGATCCGAAGTTTGCCGCGGCCGTCTTCGAAAGCCGCCAGTGGGCGGATTTCGTGCTCGTGCCGACGGACCCTCGTTAACCTCAGTCAACCAGAGACTCCGCCATGACTGACATCGATCGCCGAACATTCCTGACCGGGCTCTCCGCTGCGACGGCTTTCACCATCGTTCCACGGCGTGTGCTCGGCGGCCAGGGGTTCGTCGCGCCGAGCGACATGATTCGCCTGGCACAGGTCGGCTGCGGATTGCAGTCGCAGCGCCAGGTGAACACCGGGTTCGTGCGCCGCCCCGACATCCAGTTCGTCGCGGTCGTCGATCCCAACCGCGACAGCCAGAACTATGTCGACTGGAGCGAGTTTGGCAACCGCAACCAGATTCGAAAGTTTCTGGAGGAACCCAATTGGGGCGCGGGCGACAAAGGGATTCGCGGCGGACGTGAGGTCGCCCGCGAGATCATGGAGACCTACTACAAGAAGCAGCAGCGACCGGGAGGGATTCGCGCCTACGAAGACTACCGCGAGATGCTCGAGAAGGAGACCGACATCCAGGGCGTCATCAACATCACGCCCGACCATCAGCACGGCAACATCAACATCGCTGCGCTCAAGAAGGGCCGGGCGGCGATCTCGCACAAGCCAGTCGCGAGCGTCATGTACGAAGTCAGGCGCACGATACAGACGGCAAAAGACAGCGCCGCGGTGTCGCACCTGCTCGCCTACAGCAACAGCCCCGACCGGCATACGCTCGCGGCATGGATTCAGTCGGGCGCAATCGGCCCCATCCGCGAAGTCCACAACTGGACCGATCGGCCATTCTGGCCGCAGGGCATGCAGGCGTATCACACGTCCGGACCGCCCGTGCCCGATGGGTTCAACTGGGCGCTGTGGCAGGGCCCCGAGCCGGATCGCCCCTATCATCCGAGCTATACCTTCGCGGTGTATCGAGGCTGGTATGCGTACGGCACCGGCTGCCTCGGCGACATGGGCCATTACAGCCTGTGGCAGCCGTATCGCATCCTGAACCTCGGCGTGCCGGAATGGGTCGAGGGGCGGCCCAACAACGACGCCTTCGTCAACGACCGGAATGTCAGCACCGGCGGCCGCGTCTCGCTGGCCGCGTTCCCGCGCGCCAGCACCGTCCGGTGGCGCCATCCGGCGACCGCTACCCGTCCGGCGGTCGACACGTTCTGGTACGACGGTGGGATGAAGCCGCAAACGCCGGAAGAGCTCTACACCGATGGAGAGGATCTCAAGGCCGAGGGGATGCTGATCATCGGCGACAAGGGCAAAATCCTCTGCGACTTTCGCGGCACCGCGCCACGCCTCATCCCGCGCAGCCGTCAGCAGGCGTTTGCGGGATCGGTTACCGTGCCGGAATTCGACACGACGAGCCCGGAAGACGAGTGGGTGAACGCGATCAAGAACGGCAAGAAGTCACGCGGCAGCTTCGAGGAGGTCGCCGCGCTCGCCGAAGCGGTCGCGCTGGCTGGCATCGCGCTGCGCGTCCCGTATAAGCGTCTCATGTGGAATTCCGAGCGGATGGAGTTCACCAACGCTCCCGAGGCCAACGCCTTCGTCCGGCGCGAGCAGTACCGCGAGGGCTGGCAGACGCAAATCGAGTGAGTCCTGCAACGCGCCGGCATCTTGCGGGCGTGAGATGGCGCGCCAGACTGGGCCTCCCGATTCATCAGGAGCGCTCATGAAGCGCGTCGCTCACGCTCGCGTGCCTGCTGTCCGTCGGTCTCCCGCTCGGCCAGATCCCACCCACCGCTCTCGTCACGATCACAGGCGAGTTGCGCCAGTGGCACAAAGTGACGCTGACACTGAACGGTCCGCAAAGCGCCGAGTCGGGGAACGATCCAAACCCGTTTCGCGATCATCGAATGACGGTCACGTTCGTCCACGAGTCGGGTGCGCCGGCCTACAACGTGCCCGGCTACTTCGCGGCCGACGGCAACGCGGCCAATTCGTCGGCCTCGGCCGGCGACAAATGGCGTGCACATCTCTCGCCCGACAAGACCGGACGATGGGACTGGCGCATCAGCTTCGTGTCCGGGCGGGACGTCGCGGTGGACGCGTCTGCTGCGGGGAACGCGATGCCTCTGGCACCATTCGACGGCCTGGGCGGCTCGTTTCGCATCGCACCCTCGGATAAGACCGTCCCGGATTTCCGCGCGCTCGGCCGGCTGCAGTACGTCGGTCGTCACCATCTGCGGTTTGCGGGCACGGGCGACTATTTTCTGAAAGTTGGCGCCGACTCTCCAGAAACCCTACTCGCGTACGAGGACTTCGACGGCACCAGCGCGATGAAGCCTGCCGTGCCGCTCAAGACCTACGCGGCGCATGTGCAGGACTGGGCGCCGGGTGATCCCGCGTGGAAGGACGGAAAAGGGAAGGGGCTGCTTGGCGCGGTCAATTACCTCGCGTCCAGGCACGTGAACGCGATGTCCTTTCTGTCCTACAACGCCGGCGGCGACGGCGACAACGTGTGGCCGTTTGTGTCGAGAGACGACAAGTTTCACTACGACGTCTCCAAGCTGGACCAGTGGCAAATCGTCTTCGAGCACGCTCAGCGCAAGGGCATCTACCTCCATTTCAAGCTGCAGGAGACCGAAAACGACGACAACGTGAGTGGAAACCCATCAGGAGGTAGAGGTGCCGGTGGCACGGCCGGCGCTGGTCGAGGCGGACCGGCGCTCGCGAACCCCGTCCGCGAGTCGCTCGACGGCGGCGACCTCGGAGCGGAACGGCGGCTGTATCTGCGCGAGATGATCGCGCGCTTTGGCCATCTGCTCGCCATCAACTGGAACCTCGGCGAAGAAAACACCCAGACCGTGGAGCAGCAGCGGGCAATGGCCGGCTACATCCGAAGTCTCGATCCGTACAGCCATCACATCGTGCTGCACACGTACCCCAACGCGCAGGACGAGGTCTATGGCCGGCTGCTCGGCGAGCAGTCTCCGCTCACGGGACTGTCGCTGCAGAACTCCTATGCTGACGCGCCACGAGCGGACCTTGCGGTGGGTCAATGCGTCTCGCAAGGCCGGCAGGCCCTGGGTAGTGGCCGGCGACGAGCAGGGGTCGTCCAGTCTCGGCGTGCCTCCCGATCCTGGCTACAAGGGCTTCAGCGGCAAGGGCCCGCAGGGGAACGCCATTCAGACGATCCACGATATCCGCAAGTGGACGCTGTGGGGCAACCTGATGGCGGGCGGCGCCGGGGTCGAGTACTACTTCGGATATCAACTACCCGAAAACGATCTCGTGGCCGAGGACTTTCGCAGCCGCGAGAAAAGCTGGGACTACGGCCGGATCGCGCTCGAGTTCTTTCGAACGCACAAGATCCCGTTCTGGGAGATGACGAATGCGAACGCCCTCGTGGGCAACACCAGCAACGACAACAGCCGCTACTGTCTCGCGCGCCAGGGCGAGTTGTACCTGGTCTATCTGCCGTCTGGCGGCACCGTCGATCTCGATCTCAGCCAGGCCGTCGGCCAGTTCCGCGTGAGCTGGTTCGATCCCCGGAACGGGGGTCCGCTCACGCGAGGGTCGGTGCCGTCGGTTGCAGGCGGTGCCTCGAGATCGGTCGGGCTCCCTCCGAGCGCCCCTGAGGAGGACTGGCTCGCGATCGTCAGCCGCATCAAGTGATCCGACCACGTTCGGCGACGCTCGAGTGACGTGCGCCAACGCCCGCCCGAAACCGGTACACACATCGGCCGTGAAGCGATCCGAGGAACACCATGTCGGCCGTCGGGCCCCCCGAAGGCCACGCTCGTCAGCTGTTGCAACGTCGTTCCGGGAATCGGGCCGAGGTGGTCCCGGCCCATCTCGCCGGCGGAGAAGGCGCGTTCGACGGCGTCCATGTACTCGAGATTGACGTCTTCGAGCACGGTCTCGATCGTGCCGTTATGGAGACGCAGCAGCCGATTGCTGACGAGGCTCGCGATCCAGATTCCTCCCTCGTCGTCGAACGCGAATCCATCCGGGAAGCATCCGTGGCCGAGCGTCACGATCGTTTCGCGCCGCCCGAGCGTGCCGTCGCGCGCGAGCGGGAAGCGAATCAGGCGCCGGCCAAAGGTTTCGACAACGTACAGCCACGTTCCAGAGGGGTCGGGTCGGACCTCGTTGGCATAGTGCAACCCGTCGGCGACGACACGTGCCCCCGTGTCGTCGACGAGCACGATGAAGCCATCCGCGACATCGGGGCGCCACGCCGTCCTGCCGCGGGGCCCGTCGAGTGCTGACCGAGATCCAGACGCGACCGAGGTGGTCCGACGTGACGAAGTTCGCGGGTGGAAGCGTGACGCCGTCAACCTCGGTGACGAACGGCGCGAGCCGCCCATTCCGCTCGAGCCGCCACACGCCGCCGGCGCCACCGAGACTCGCCAGCAGGAACGACCCATCCGGCAGGAGCGCGATACCATTGGGGCGCACATCATGTGTGGTCCGTGCCAGCCATGTTTCCTGTGAGCCGTCTGCCGTGACGCGCGTGACGCCGCCCCGCCAATCCGGCACGAAGAGGTCTCCGTTCGGCTGCGCGAGGACGCATTCGGGCCTGTGCAGGTCGTTGCCGACCGGTTCGAGCTGCGAGATGGATACGGGACCGTGCCGGAAGGAGTGGTTCACCAGCACACACGCTAGCACCAGAAGCCATCTCACAGATACCGTCCGTGTTGTCCGTGGTATCTGTGTTCTCCGTGGCGCTTACCGTGTTCTCCGTGTCATCTGTGTAGTCCGTGGTTGTGGTTCATGACACCGCTCCGAGGCGTTGCGGTCGGCGCCGGATATTTCAGCCGTTTCCACTATGACGCGTGGGGCCGCGTCTCTGGCGCGGCGCTCGTGGCGCTCTGCGACACATCGCGCGAACGGGCGGAGGATGCGGCGCGCCGATTTGGCGTCGGTCGGGTCTACACGGACGTCGCAGCGATGCTGGAGACCGAGCGACCGGACTTCATCGACATCATCACGCCCCCGGCGACGCACCGCCAGATCTGTCGCCTGGCGGGAGAGCACGGCGTCCATGTTCTTTGCCAGAAGGCCCTGGCCCCGACGTTCGAGGACGCCGAGGCGCTCGTGGATGCAGCGGAAGGCGCAGGAATCCGGCTGATGGTGCACGACAATTTCCGTTTCCAACCCTGGCATCGCGAGCTGCGGCGGCTGCTCGATCTGGACACGATTGGGCCGGTGCACGCAATCGCGTGCCGCACGCGCATGGGCGACGGATGGGGAGCTGGCGCCTACCTCGACCGTCAACCATACTTTCGCACCATGCCGAAGCTGCTCGTCTTCGAGACCGGTGTGCACTTCGTCGATGTGTTCCGGTATCTCGTCGGCGAAATACGCCAGGTGTACGCGGCGCTTCGCCGGCACAATCCCGCGATCGTCGGCGAGGATGCGGGGGTGATGGTGTTCGAGTTCCAGAACGGAGCCACCGGCGTGTGGGACGCGAGCCGCTACAATGAGTCGCTGGTGGCCGATCCGCGCTACACGTTCGGAGAGTTTCTCGTCGAGGGGCCGGCCGGCTCGCTGAGAGTGGACGAGCAGGGACGGCTCCTGGTCCAGACGTTGGGCGACACGCCTCGCGAACACGCCTACGTGCACCAGCGGCAGGGGTTTGCTGGCGATTGTTGCTATCGGGCCATCCAGCATTTCGTCGACCGCCTGCATGATGGCGCGGCTTTCGAGACGCCAGGGCGCGACTACCTTCGAACGCTGGCCGTGCAGGAGGCTCTGTACCAGTCGGCGGCCACCGGCCAGGTGGTCAGGATCGGGTATCCGTGATGCGTGACTTTCGGATTGCGGTCTTGCCAGGCGACGGCATCGGCCGGGAAGTGATGGCTCCCTGTCTGACCCTGCTCGAGGCCGTGACCTCGGCGACCGGCGTCCGTCTGCGCCTGGATTCGTACGAGGCAGGTGCTGAGCTTTACCGCAGAACCGGCGTTGCGCTGCCTGCCGAAGTGTTGCACGCCGCGGCCTCGGCCGACGCCGTCCTCCTCGGCGCCATGGGACATCCCGACATCCGCTACCCGAACGGCACCGAGGTCGTTCCTCAGATCGATCTGCGCGACCACTTCGAGCTCTACGCCGGCCTCCGGCCGATCCGCGCGCTCCCTGGCGTGCGAACGACGCTTGCGGACCCCCGCGCGCGCGACATCGATTTCGTGGTCGTTCGAGAATCCACGGAGGGGCTCTTCGCCGCGCGGAATGAAAGCCGGCGCGACGGCGATGCAGCCGTCTTCGACACCATGCGCATCACCCGCCGCGGCTGCGTCCGCCTGTTCGAGTCGGCGTTCGCGCTCGCCCGTGGTCGCCGCCGGCGCAGGCTTGGGAGTGCGAAAGTCACATGCGTCGACAAGGCCAATGTGCTGCCTTCGATGGCCTTCTTCCGCGAAATTTTTCTGGAGTGCGCCTCTCGATATCCCGACGTCGCCACCGACTGCGTCTACGTCGACGCCGCGGCGCTGCGGTTCGTCAAAGCGCCATGGGATCTCGACGTCGTCGTCACCGAGAACATGTTCGGGGACATCCTGTCGGATCTCGGTGCCGGCCTGATTGGCGGCATGGGGATGGCGCCATCGGCGGACATCGGCGAACGGCAGGCGGTGTTCCAGCCCTGCCATGGCACTGCGCCGGACATTGCCGGCCGTGGGCTGGCCAATCCGACGGCGATGTTCCTGTCGGCCGCGATGATGCTCGACTGGCTGGGCGAGCGGCACGACGTTTCGTCGTGTCAGGCCGCGGCGGGGATGCTGACGGGCGCCGTCGAGCGGGCGTTTGCCGACGGCACGCTCGTGCCGACCGAGCACGGCGGCAGCGCCGGCACCGCGGCGATCACCGAACGGGTTGCCTCACTGATCGCGGAGCCCACTTAATGAATCGAAAGTGAGACGAATGAGCTGATTCGGGAGGTCGTATGAAATCGCTCTGTTCCCGCTTCGTGGTGCTACTCGGGATCTGCGTGTTCGTCGTGCACGCTCACCTGTCCGAAAAACCAAGTGCCTCTGCCATGCCGGCCGGAACGAGCGTGCAGCCCTCCGGCTACTCAAACGACCGGGATGAAACCACCTCAACCTGCTCAGGCGATCCAGACGCTCACCAGTGCGCTCGCCGGATCGTGGCGCACCAGCGAGACCTACGAGCGCACGGAACCAACGCCGAACGGAGGGACGGGCGAGGGTGAAGCGGTGTGGCGCCAGGGGCCGGGAGGGTTTACGTTGCTGGAAGAGTACCAATCGAAAACCCCTCTCGGCGAACTATTCGGCTTCGGCGTCATCTGGTGGGACTCGGTCAAAGACCTGCAGCACCTCTGGTGCATCAACGTCAATCCGACTGGTTGTGAAATGTTTCCCGGTCCGCCCCTGCCTGGTCCGAAATGGGACGGCACGGCGCTCGTGCTCGATACGGAGGTCGTCGTTGGTGGAAAGAAGTTCCAATGGCACGAGACGATTTCCGACTTCACAGAAACGTCTTATGCTCTCACCGTCGATCTGGGTGACTCGCGTACAACGATGAAGCGATGGTTGACCAGTCGTGCGGCGAAGGTCAGGAAGTAACCGCCGATCCGTGTTGTCCGTGTGATCCGTGGCACTAGTCTTTCCGCAGCGCCGTCAGCGGATCGACGGACGCGGCGCGCCTGGCCGGGATCACGCAGGCCAGGAGCGCGGAGACGATGAGCGCGAGCGCGACCGCGCCAAAGGCGAGCGGGTCGATCGCGCCGACGTCGAACCACATGCCCTGCATCGCGCGGCCGACCAGGTAGGCGCCGACCAGCCCGAGCGCGACACCGGTCCCGGCGGCCAGCATTCCTTCCTTCAGCACCTGCGCGACGACACCGCGGCGCTCGGCGCCGAGCGCCATGCGCAACCCGATTTCAGGCGTTCGCTGCGCCACCAGGAACGACATCACGCCATAGATGCCGAGCGCCGCCAGCAGCAGCGCTACCGCGCCGAAGCTGGCGAACAACACCGTCCTGAACCGGTCCGCGGCAATGCTCAGATCGACAATCTGCTCCATCGTCCGCACGCCGACCATCGGCAGGTCGGGGTCGACCAACTTTAACGCGTCGGCGATGCTGCGCGTGACGGCTGCGGGATCGCCGGCGGTTCGGACAGCCACGTCGACGTTCGGCCACGGGCTTTGCGCCAGCGGCACGTCGATCTCAGGGAATCCGGTGTCGCGCGGGCCACCGTTCCTGATGTTGCGATACACGCCGACGATCTGCCACTCCATCGGCGGGCCCAGCCTGGCGACGCCGGGAATGAGCTGCTCGACGAGGATCCGCTGCGTGAGCGGGTCGACATCTGCCATGTAGCGTCGCGCGAAGGTCTCGTTGACGAGCGCGACCGGCTGCGTTCCAAGGCGGTCCTGGTCGGTGATGGCGCGACCGCGGAGAATCTGGATGCCGAACGTGTCGAAATAGCTCGGCGACACCATGTTGAAACCGGCGCCGGGCCGCCGCGACGGATCCTCGACCGGCTTCCCGACGATCGTGAAGGGCATGCCGAAGGCCGTGCCGCGGACCGGAATTCCAGTCGATGCCGAGACCGATCTGATGCCGGGCAGGCCTTCGATTCGTTCGATCAGCCCGCGATGGAAGGCATTGATCTGCTCAGGACCCGAGAGTTTGCCCTCCTGAACCGGCAGGTGGAACGTCAGCAGGTGATCGGTGCGAAAGCCCAGGTCGACATTCGTCAGCTTGATCAGGCTGTGGACCGCGAGCCCGCCGCCGGCGAGCAGCGACAGCGCGAGCGCGAACTCGCCGGCAACGAGCGCGTGGCGGAGCCGATAACGGCTGGAGCCGCCAGACGAGCGTCCGCCGTCCTTCAGAATCTCGTTGACGTTGGCGCGCGCGGCCTGCCACGCCGGCATGCAGCCGAAGAGCACGCCAGAGAGTGTCGACACGAGCAGGGTGAACGCGAGGACGGTCATGTTCAGCGTCAGGTCGGCCTCGTACGGCAGCGTGTCGGCCGGCATGATCGCGACGATCGCGCGCAGGAGGACCGACGACAGCGCCACGCCGATCGCCCCGCCGAGAAGCGCCAGGACCAGGCTCTCGGACAAGAGTTGCGTGAACAGCCGCCCACGGCTGGCACCGATTGACGCGCGAACCGCCAGCTCGCGTTGCCGCGCGGTACCGCGCGCGAGCAGCAGGTTGGCGACGTTGACGCAGGCAATCAGCAGCACGAAGCCGACCATGCCGAGGAGCAGCCACAGCGCGGTCTGCGTCTGGCGCGGCAGGAAATTGTTCTTCAGCAGCTCGACGCTCGCCCCCCACCCCTTGTTCGAGGTCGGATAGAGCTCTGCGATCCGCTGCGCTACCGAGGTCATGTTGCCGTTGGCCTGAGCCAGGCTGACGCCCGGCTTCAGTCGGCCCATGACGAGCAGCCAATGAAAGTCGTGGTTGATCTGATCGGGCGTGAAGGCGAGCGGGATCAGAAGTTGCGGGGGCTCACGATACTCTGAGGGCAGCGCTGCCAGAACGCCGACGACGATGCGGGGCTTGCCATCGATCCGTATTTCGCGACCGACGATGTTTGGATCCTTGCCGAAGCGTTCGTCCCAGAGCCGGTAGCGAAGCACCACGACCTGATCGGCGCCCGGCTGGCCCTCTTCCGGGCGGAAGTCGCGGCCAAGCACGAAGGGCACGCCCATCATCGAGTAGAACCCCGGCGTCGCGCGAACCGCATCGACCTGTTCTGGACGGTCGGCGGTCGCGAGATTGACCGCGCCGCCGGTCCAGGCGTTCAGATCCTCGAAGACTGTGGCCTGGCGTTTCCACTCGAGAAACGTGCCGGCGGCGGTGGAGTTGCGCCCCTCCTGGACCCGCGACCAGACCATCACCAGCCGGTCGGGATCCGGATAGGGCAGCGGCGCCAGGAGCGTGCCGTAGACGACGCTGAAGATCGCTGTGTTCGCGCCGACACCGATCGCCAGCGCCAGCAGGGCAATGGCGGCAAAGCCGGGACTCTTCCTGAGCAGTCGAAAGCTGAACGGGATGTCCCGCATGAGGGTGGTCAGCACGCTCGCCTCCTGATGGGCCGGGATCACGGCGCTCGGCGTTGAAATACGCCGGGAATGCGGGGCGCCGGACACGCCCCTGGCGGAGTTTGACGGATCTCTGCGAGGCGATCGTTTGCGAAAAGTGACGGGTGAGCGTCAGCGAGGGGCGACGAACTTCACGCTGACGGGAGCGCCGACGGCGATCTTCGATCCCGTCGGCGTCAGCCGTCCGGTTTCGGGATTGATGCGGAAGACGACGACGGAGTCCGACCGCTGGTTGCCGGCGATCAGGTAGGCACCGCTCGGGTCGATGCCGAAGCCTCGCGGCGTCGAGCCTTCGGTCGCGACGGTCTCGACGAACGTCAGCCGGCCGGTGGCCTGGTCGATGCTGAAAACGGCGATGCTGTCGTGGCCGCGGTTCGAACCGTAGAGAAACCGGCCGGTCGGATGAACCAGGACTTCTGCCGTGCTGTAGTTGGGCAGCGCCTTGACGTCGGCGGGCAGGGTCGAGATGGTTTGTAGCGCCGTCAACGATCCACGGCCGGAGTCGCGTGTATAGGCGGTGACGGTGTTCTCGAGCTCGTTGATGACGTACGCAAATCGCTGTTGAGGATGGATCGCGAAGTGGCGTGGGCCGGCGCCGGGCGTCGCGGCGGCAAACGCCGGGTCGGCCGCCACGAGCGCGCCCTTCGCGGCGTCCAGCTGATAGATCATGATCTTGTCGAGCCCCAGGTCGGCGACATACGCGAACCGATCGGTTTTGTCGACGATGACCGAATGCGCGTGCGGTCCCTTCTGGCGCGTCGGATTCACGCTCGAACCGGTGTGCTGAACAAAGGCCGACGCAGGCTTCAGGGCGCCATCGGCGCCGACCGGCAGCACCGCGACGCTCCCGCCGCCGTAGTTGGCGACGAGCACGTTTCTGCCGCCGTGGTCGACGGTGAGGTGCGCCGGCCCGCCACCGACAGACGCCTGCCTGTTGATTGGCGTGAGCGCGCCGCTGTCGCGATTGATTGCGAACGCGCTGACCGATCCGCTCGGCTTTCCTTCGTAGGTGCCGATCTCATTGACCGCGTAGAGCCAGTCGCGCGTCGGGTGTACCGCCAGAAAGCTCGGGTTGTCGCTCTCGGCCGCCAGCACCGGCGCCGTCAGTGTCCCCTGCGCCAGATCGAGTCGCGAGACGTAGATGCCCTTGCTCGTCGTGTTGGTATAGGTGCCGATATAGACGAGGGTGGTTTTCGAAGGCTGCATTACGGAGATGACGGCAATTGCCAGGCAGCTTACGAGCGCGTTTTGTAGGGACATATTGACAGTCTGCAGTCGTCAGTCGTTAGTCGGGAGTCGCAGTCGTCAGTGCCGAGTCGTCAGTCCGAGTCGTCAGTCAGAGTCGCAGTCGCAATCGTAGCTCATGTCGACCGCCGACTGTGACCGCCGACTCTGACTGCCGACTGTGACTGTCGACCGGACTGCGGACTGCCGACTCCGACTGCCGACTGCGTGACTGAGGACTGTGACTGCCGACTGACGACTCCCGACTGCCGACTGTCACAATTCAGTCAACTGATCGATTCGTCCCGTGCTGTCCCCGATCTTTTCGGCCTGAACCCCCATGCGATCGAGGACGGTCAGGAAGAGGTTCGTCATCGGCGTGTCCTTCGGATAGACGATGTGGCTGCCGAGTCTGAACCCGCCGCCCTTGCCGATCATCAGCACTGGCAGATCCTCGTGAGTGTGCCGGTTGCCGTCGCTCAGGCCGCTGCCGTAGATGATCATCGAGTGGTCGAGCAGCGACCCGTCGCCGTCGGGGGTGTCCTTCATCTTCTGGATGAATCCCGAGAAGAGCTCGGTGTGCATCACGTTGATCTGCGCGACCTTTTCGATCCACTCCTTGTTGTTGCGGTGGTGGGTGAGTGGGTGGTGCGGGTCGGGGACGTTGATCTCTGGATACGTCCGCATGCTGCCCTCGCGGCCCATCATCATCGTGACGATGCGTGTCGAGTCGGTCTGGAACGCCAGGACCTGCAGGTCGAACATCAGGTTGACGTAGTCGGCGTAGAGCACCGGGATGCCGGTCGGCTTGTCGATCGTCGGGACGAGGCCGGTCATGTCCTTTTCGGCGCGCTCGATGCGCTGCTCGATCTCCCGGATCGATGACAGGTATTCGTCGAGCTTCCGCTTGTCGGCCGGCCCGAGCGTGGCGGAGAGCTCGGCGGTCCGTTCGCCGACGAGGTCGAGGATGCTGCGCCGATACATCAGCCGCCGCGCCCGCACCTCGGGCGTAAGGCTGGTATCGATATCGCCAAACAGGCGTTCGAACACCAGCCGCGGATTTGTTTCCGGCGGCATCGGCGTCGCCGGGCCGCGCCACGCGAGGCTGTTGGTGTAGGCGCACGAATAGCCCGAGTCGCAGTTGCCGACCGTGCGCGAGTCGTCGCAGCCGAGTTCGAGCGACCCGAAGCGCGTCTGCGATCCGATCTGCTGCGCCGCAACCTGGTCGACGGAGATGCCGTTCTGAATGTCGGCGCCGGCCGTCTTGCGCGGGTGGACGCCGGTCAGGTACGACGCGCCGGCCCGCGCGTGATCGCCAGGGCCGTCGCCGAGCGCATAGCCATTGCGTTGCGCCAGCCCGGACAGCACCAGCGTGTCTTCCCTGAACTTCTCGAGCGGCTTCAGGACGCGCGTGTACTCGAAGGCGCGTCCGGCAGCCGTCGGTGTCCAGTCGGCCATGACGATGCCATTCGGCACGTAGGTGAAGGCGAGACGCACCGGTGCCTTCGCGAGTCGAGGCGCGGCAAACGCCGGCGTCATCGAATCCAGCACGGGAAGCGCAATGGCGGCGCCCATCCCCTTCAGAAACGTGCGACGGTGCAGATGCTTGCGCGTGACGATCATGGCGCTGCGACTCCTTATTTGATTCGGCCATCGGCCCTCTGACGAGGGCCGATGGCCGGTGCATCAACGTTCGGGGAGGGTGGCGTCCCTGTCTCCGACGCGGATCGCCGCGACTGGAACGGCACGCTCTTGACGATCTCGAGTACGAGCCCCGAGAACCTGTAGTCGTACTTCGGCAGCCGGCTGGCGATGAGCTTGACGGTCCGGTAATCGTACCGCTCCAGACCGCGTCCGAGCCCGTAGGTGAGGAGCTTCGACGTGATCGCGCGGGCAAACGCGTCCCGGTCTTCAGAGAGAATCTTCCGCAGCTCCTCGGGGCCGGTGAAACGGCGGCCGTCCGGCAGCTGGCCTGATGCGTCGATCGGGAACTTGCCCTCCACGTCTCGCCACGCGCCGACGGCGTCGAAGTTCTCGAGACCGAAACCGAGCGGATCCATGCGACGGTGACACGAGGCGCAGATCGCGTTCTTGCGATGTTCCTCGAGCTGCGCGCGCATCGACGCCGACGTACCGATGGTGGCTTCGTCGAGGTTCGGGACGTCGGCGGGCGGCTCGGGCGGTGGCGCATTGAGCAGGTTGTCGAGCACCCACTTACCGCGAAGCACCGGCGAGGTCCTCGTGGCGTACGAGGAAACGGCGAGGATGCTGCCCTGGGTCAGCACGCCGCCGCGCGGCGTCGCCGACAGGTCGACCTGGCGGAACTCCGGTCCCGACACGTTGGGGATACCGTAGTGGCGCGCCAGGCGCTCGTTCAGGAACGAGTAGCGCCCGTTGATGAAGTCGAGCACGCTGCGGTCGTTCCTGACGATCGCCTCGATGAAAAGCTCCGTTTCCCGGCGCATCGACAGTCGCAGGTAGTCCTCGAACTCCGGGAACTTGTCGCGGTCGCGGGTCAACGATTCGAGGGCGCGGAACTGCAGCCATTGGCCGCCGAAGTTCTCCGCCAGCGCGTGAGATTTCGGATCCCGCAGCATCCGCCGGACCTGGAACGCAAGGACCTGCGGGTCGCGCAGCGTGCCCGTGTCGGCCGCCTTGCGGAGCTCGGCGTCGGGCATGCTCGCCCAGAGGAAGTACGACAGCCGCGTTGCCAGCTCGTGAGGCGTGAGGCGATAGACGCCGGTGACCCCGCTGGCCCCGCTGACCGACGTCCCGCCCGGCCGATCGCGTTCGATCCTGAACAGGAAGTCTGGCGACACCAGGATCGCCTGAATTCCGACCGCCAGGCCCTCCTCGAACGACCCTTCCTGCTTTTGCGCCGACTCGGCCAGGACGACGTATTTTTCGACTTCGCGCGTCGTGACGGGACGGCGGAAGGCGCGGCGCGCGAGGCCCGTCACGACCCGGGGCATGCACGTCGGCTGATGCTGGCCGTTCAAATGGCCGCATGTGTAGATCTTTTCGAGACTCGCCCGCGACGGTCCCTTCGCATACGAATACGGTCCGCCAATCTCGACGACGTTCACGCGGACGCCGTTCAACGCGATCTTCGCGAGCTCCGCGGTCGCATCGTCGAAGCGCTTGCGGAGCTGCTCGAGCCGCTCTGGCGGCACATTGGCCGGCGGCTTGAACTCACGCGGAGGATCCGGCCGCGTCGACGGGTTCGGCCCCGCGTATCGAACCGGCAGCCCTTCGTAGATTCGCGGGATGGCGACCGAGATCCAGTGGTCGCCGGCCGTCAAGCCGGACTTTCATCTGGACGGCCTGGCCGCCGAAATCCTGCCGATCGTCGGCAAACGACGCCGCGCGCTCCTGATCGTGGGTGGCGGTCTGCACCAGCTTCTCGTCAACCCAGAGCGCGATCGTGATCGGTTCGGACGCTTTCGGGCGCAGCCCCCCGAGCACGACGCGGACGACGTATTCGCCGTCGACGGGAATGCGGTGGATCGCGTGGAATGCGTTGGGAAGGCTCAGCCCGGTGACGTCGTAAGTGGCCGGAACCGTCACCTGATCCACGACTTTGCGGCCCTCCGAGCGCAGCCGCGCCAGCGTCGGTTCCATCGGCGGCGGTCCGAACACTGCGACCCTCGCCACCCGATCCGCGGCCGACACGTACTTTTCCATGAGCACCGGCGAGAGCGACAACACGTCGGCAATGTTGTCGAATCCGTAGCCGGCATCGTCCTGCGGGAAGTCGTCGGCCGGGCGCAGGTCAACCCCAAGGAGTTCTTTGATGGTGTTGTTGTATTCGGTGCGGTTCAGGCGTCGCGCGGTGACCCGGCCGGGATCGAGCGGAGTCGCCGCGTCAATGCGTTCGAGCTCCCGTGCCAGCCACGCCGCCACCGCCTGACGCTGCTCTTCCGGCGGCTGCTCTTCCTCGAGCGGCGGCATTTCGCCGCGGCGAAGCTTGCCGATGACCTCGTCCCACCGCTCGCGATGCTCGATGAGGGACGCGCGGGTGTCAAACGATTGCAGGTTGAGATCGTTCTCTTGCTTCTTGTTGCCGTGGCAGGAAAAGCAGTTCTGCGCGAGGAAAGGCTTGACGACGGTGTCGAACCCCGCGCTCGATCGCGCGGATGGCGGCGCGGCCTTCGGGGCAGGCCCGGACGCCTTCTGGGCGGAGCCCACGATCACCATCGACGAGAGCAGAGGGAGAACGAGAAGCGATCGCACGCACCTCCCACGCACGGTGACGCCTCTTCGGCCGCCCCGCGGGATCTAAACCGTTACCCTATTATGAATTATCGGGAATCGGCCTGATCAAGATCAAGCCGATTCCGGATCGGCGTCGCGGGGTCGCAAAACGCCGGAGCTGAGCCGGATCACGGTGGTATAGTCCGCCCGCGTCATGCGCTTCTTTTCCATCCTCGCCTTTTGCGGCATCGCCGCCGGGCCTGGCCTGGCGGGAGCGCCAGGAGCAGCCTACGGCACAGGTTCCCGGCTCGAACCGATCGTCCGGACGGTCTATGTGACGGTCACCGATGGACAGGGATCCGCCGTGCCCGATCTTGGACCGGACGATTTCACCCTCAAGGAGGGTGGCAAGCAACGCGAGGTCATCAAAGCGCAGCCCGCCACCGCGCGGATGCGACTGGCGGTGATGGCCGAAGAGCGCCTCCTCGGCGACGGCTCGGTCCGCCTCGGCCTTTTCGAGTTCATGAAACGGTTGCAGCCGACTGCCGAGACGGCCTTCATCACGATCGGGCTGCGGAACACGACGGTCGTCAACTACACGACGGACCTCAGCGCGATGGTCGCCGGCATCAATGGCCTCAGCCTCAACCCGCCGCCGAGTTCCAACCTGACCGAAGGCATCCTCGATATCGGCAAGGCCATCGAGCGCGATCGTCCGAGCGTCCGGTGATCGTCGTCGTAGCGGTGTCCGGCGGGCAGGCGGGCGGGGCGTCGTCAAACGAGGTGCTGAACCAGCTGCGGCAGAGCGGCGCGACGATGAACGTCGTGTCGATCTCGACCAATCAGGCCACTGGCGCTGTCGGCTCGCTGGCCGACGAGAGCAATCGCGAGCAGGTGCTCGGCGATGGCGCCAAGCAGTCGGGCGGTCGTCGCGTGGAAATCTCCGCCGGCGTCAACGTTCCGAAGGCCCTGCAGCAGATTGCCGGCGACCTCAGCGCGCAATACGTTCTTCAGTACGCGTTGCCTGACGGCGTCAAGCCGGATCGCCGGCTGAACGTCAGCCTGAAGCGGCGCGGCGTCTCCGTGCGCGCGCCGTCACTCGTGCCGGACCGATGACGCGTCGAGCATCGACGCAGGCCGGGCGGTCCACCCCTCAAACACCTAGGATAGAGCCGACTATGGTTTCGTTCCTGAAAACGCGCCTCGGCGCGATGATGTTCCTGCAGTACGTGATCTGGGGCGCGTGGTACGTCACCCTCAACACGTATCTCACCAGCACGCTGAAGTTCTCGGGGACGGAGGCCGGAGCGGTCTTTGGCACCACGGCGCTCGCCTCCCTGGTCGCGCCGTTCCTGGTCGGGTTGATTGCCGATCGGCTCTTCGCCACCGAACGCGTGCTCGCGGCGCTCTATGCGCTCGGCGCGCTGTTTCTCCTCCTGGCGACGCAGGTCACCAGCTTCGGCGCCGTCTATCTCGTGCTGCTGGCGTTCTGCCTGTGCTACTTCCCGACGATTGCGCTGACCAACTCGATCACGATGCAGCAAGTCGCGGATCCGGGTCGTGAGTTTCCGAAAATCCGCATGCTCGGGACCATCGGCTGGATTGTCATCGGCTTTGTCGTTGGTTATCTCCGCGTGGAAGCCGGCACGATGCCGTTCCTTCTGGGAGCGGGCGCAAGCGTCGTGATGTGCGTCTACAGCCTGGTCGCGCTCCCGCACACGCCGCCGCGGGCGTCCGGGCAGAAGGCGACTCTGCGCAGCGTGCTCGGCCTCGACGCGCTGGCGATGCTGAAAGATCCGACGTATCTCGTCTTCGTGATCGCGTCGGTGCTGGCGTGCATTCCGTTGACGTTCTATTACTCGTTCACCAACGCCTATCTCAACGAAGTTGGCTTCAGCAACGCGGCCGGAAAGATGACCCTCGGCCAGGTGTCCGAGATCGGCATGATGCTGCTGATGCCGCTCGTGTTTCGCGTCGCCACCGTGCGATGGATCCTGCTCGTCGGCTTACTGTCCTGGGCCGCGCGCTACGTGCTGCTGGCCTACGGCGACCCGGGCCCCGGCGTCTGGATGTTCTATCTGGCGATCATCATGCACGGCGTGTGCTTCGATTTCTTCTTCGTCACCGGGCAGCTCTACACCGATCAGCAGGCGCCGCCGCACCTCCGCAGCACCGCGCAGGGCTTCATTACCGCGATGACCTACGGCGTCGGGATGCTCGTCGGCTCGCTCCTCTCGGGTGGTGTGCTGGATTACTTCTCGAAGACGGCCGCAGACGGTACGATCACGCGCGACTGGACGGCTTTCTGGCTGACGTCCGCGTCGATGTCGTTTGCGATCATGCTGCTCGTGCTCTTCTTCTTCCGCACGAACGCGCGAATCAGGGCGAAGGAAGCGGTGGTAGAAGCCAGTCGCTCATCGACCGCGCCTCGAACGCGGCGGACAGCCGTATCGGCTCGCGGCTCCCGCCGACGGTCGCGTGGAAAAACGGCGGCTCCGGCCTGATGTTTTGCGACCGCGCAACTCCGTGAGTCTGCGCGCTGGCCCGCCTGCGCTCGCCGTTTTACTGTCTGACGCGTGTCACGCGAGTCGGAGGTCGCCGCGACCCGACACGGCTATCCGCCGCGGGAGGCGCGGCGCCGTGTCGGCGAGTACTTGCGATCAAGGATGTGCGTCAGACTCCTCCGACCTCACTCGCACAACACAGCCGCGGCGAGCCTGGCTGGCCATGACCCTGGAGCGAGCCGACGCGGTGCGCAGCAGGAACGCGATCGGAGCGATTCTGCGCGTCGCCTTCCGTCCCCGTGATCCTCCAAGCGAGTAGAAGCACAGGCGGGCCGAGAGCGCCTGATCACTGTCGGTACTGGAAGCTGCTAGGCGACGCGGCAGCGGAAGAGTATGAGCGGAGAGCGCGTTCCCGGCGAGCGGAGCGGGTCATGGCCAGCCAGGCTCGCCGCGGCCAACCAGGCGAGTGTTCCTGGGAGTGGAGTGGATCATACAAGACGATGCCTCGTGCTCACTCCCCCGCGGCGTGCTTGAGGATGAAGTAGACCTCTTCCTTCAACGCTTCCTTCTTCCAGCCGCGCCGCTTCAGGATCGACTTGCCGTGCTCGATCATTTCCGGGTGGCCGCACAGGTAGGCGCACGTCGTGCTGGTGTCGAGCGACCAGAGATCCGTGTACTTCCGGATGATGTCGTCGACGCGGCCGGTCTCACCCGACCACTCGGGATCGTCCCACGGCCGGCTGACGGTGGGGACATACGTCAGCCACGGCAGCTCCATGGCGAGGCGCTGGAGCTCCGCGAGGTAGCCGAGCTCGCAGGAGCGGCTCGCGCCCTGGACGATGAACAGCTTGTGCTCGCCGGCGAACTTGCCTTCGGCCGACTCTTTCTGCAACCACCGCACGTAGCTGACGTAGGGGGCAACGCCAGTGACCGTCGCGAGCAGGAGATGATTGGTGCGGCCGCTGGCCGTGTCGAGCGAGAAGCGGCCTTTCGCGACCTTGCGTGCCGTGATCGTGTCGCCAGGCCCGAGCTTATAGAGGAGCGGCGTGAGCTCGCCCTGCGGCACGAGCTCGAAGAAAAACTCGATCTCGCGCTCGTGTGGTGACGAGACGATCGAGTACGCGCGCTCGATGAGTCCGTTGCCGTTGTCGACGCCGAGCGTGGCGTACTGGCCCGGCGCGAAGTGAAACTCGTGGCCGGGATCGACGCGGATCATCCAGAGATCGTCGGCGAAGTCGACGCGGGTCGTGATCCGGACGTCGAAGAACTTCTCAGGGGACGGAGTCGTCATCAAGCCTTCCTCTATTGCGCCGCGAGCCTCGAGCGCCCCTAGTGCCGTCCACGGTGAAGAAGGACTGCTCCTCACCGCGGACGGGCCACTAGCGTGGCACACCTCGCACGCATTCACAACGTTGCAGTGCGCCGTCCCAAGATAGCGTCTCACCGAACCGTGCTAACGTGTCGAGCGCCGGCAGTGAGAAGCGCCTGCGAAGTCGCCGAGCGAGAGCGAGCGGGGGTGGGGCCCCGCGAGCAGAAAAAAACGATGGCACAGACAGCAACCGTCTTCTCCTTCGAAGTGGAGCTCGCGCACGTCGATAGGGGCGTCTACGACTCGCTCGCGTTCCGCGTCGCGCAGCACCCGTCGGAGACCGAGGAGGCGCTCCTGACGCGCGTCCTGGCCTACTGCCTCGAATACACCGACGGTATCCAGTTTTCGTCGCAGGGACTGTCCGAACCGGATGAACCGCCGGTATCCATTCGAGATGCGACCGGGGCGCTCCGCGTGTGGATCGACATTGGTGTTCCCGACGCGGCTCGCCTGCACAAAGCCAGCAAAGCGGCGGACCGCGTCGTCGTCTACACGCACAAGGATCCCGCGCGCATCATCCGCCTCCTCGAAGGTGAGCGAGTGCACCGCCGCGAGGCGCTGGAGATCTATGCGGTCGATCGGGACTTCCTCGCCGCGTGGGTCGAACGGCTTGACCGCCGGATGAAGTTCGACCTCTCCGTCTCTGACGGGCTGATCTATCTGGTCCTGGATGAGGTGACCTTGACCGGGGCTCTCGTCCCCCACTCGCTCGCCAAGGGTTAAACTGAGCGAGCCATGCAGATCATCGCTCCGGCCCGGGTCTATCCCGTCATCGTGATCGGCAGCGGCGCGTCGGGCGGCATGGCCGCCTGGAACCTCACGCGCCAGGGAATCGACGTCCTGCTGCTGGATGCCGGCGACAAGTTCGACCGCGCCAAGTACTGGACCCACGTCAGGCCCTGGCAAGCGCAGGAACGAGAGGCGCGCGGCGAGCGTCCTGAAACGTTCTTCCTCGACACCAAGGAGCAGCCGTACCTCACTCCGGAAGGACGGCCGTTCGCGCTCACGCGCGTCTGGGGGCACGGCGGCAAGACCAACGTCTGGGGGCGCGTCAGCCTGCGCTACTCGCAGATGGATCTCAAGGCATCGGAGCGCGACGGCTGGGAGATCCCGTGGCCGATCTCGTACGCCGACATTTCGCCGTACTACGATCAGGTCGAGCAGCTCATCGGCGTGTGTGGCGGCACGGACGACTCCGAGGTGTTGCCGGGCAGCAAGTTTCTGCAGCCACCGCCGGGACCCCGGTGTGGCGAGCGCCTGCTGTCGCGCGGCATCACCAAGCTCGGGATTCCGGTGGTCGCCGGCCGACGCGCGAACATGACCCGGCCGACGCGCGGGTTTCCACCGTGTCACTACTGCGGCAACTGCGGCGCCGGCTGCGACACGGCATCCTTCTTCTGCTCGGCCGATCACTTGCTACCGTTCGCGATGAAGACCGGGAAGCTCGAGATCCGATCGAACGCGGTCGTGGCGAGGATTCTCACCGGCGACACCGGCCTTGCCACCGGCGTCCAGTACTTCGATCGGCGGACCGGCGCCGAGCAGCAGGTGCGCGGCAAAGTCGTCGTCCTCGGCGCGAGTTGCGTGGACTCGACCCGCATCCTGCTCAACTCGAAATCCGAGCGTCACGCCAACGGCCTCGGCAATGGATCGGATGTGATCGGCCGCTATCTCTGCGAGCAGATCCGTCTGAACGTGACCGGCTACCTGCCGGCGCTCGTGGGAACCCCAACGCAGAACGACCGTGGGATTGGCGGCGAGCACATCTACATGCCGCGCTTCAATCAATCTGCCCGGCCGCGGCAGGGACTACCTGCGTGGATTCGGGGCGCAGTTCTGGAACACGGGCGCGAGCATCTACGGCGCGCACGCGGGCTCGGAGCAGGTACCGGGCTTCGGCGCCGCCCTCAAGAGCGAGATCAAGCGGCGCCATCCGGCCTGGTTCGAGATTCATCCGTTCGGCGAAGTCCTGCCGTACGCGCACAACCGCATTACCGTCGATCCGTCTCGTGTCGATCGTTACGGCGTCCCGCTCCCGCGCATCGACTATCGCATCGGTGAAAACGAACGCAAGATGACCGAGCACATGGCCGACACGGTCGAGGAGATCGTCAAGGCCTGCGGCGGCGTGCTCGTCAACTACCGCCGCGGCGAGCTCGACGCCATGGGCTCGGCCATCCACGAGCATGGCACCTGCCGCATGGGCGCCGACCCGAAGCGATCGGCGTTGAATGGATTCAACCAGATGCACGAAGCCAAGAACGTGTTCGTCGTCGACGGATCGGCGTTTCCCAACGCGTCGGAGAAAAACCCGACGCTGACGATCCTGGCGCTGTCCTGGCGCGCCACCGACCGGCTGGCGGACCAGATCAAGAAAGGGGAACTCTAGTGGCGACGCGACTGGACCGTCGACAGGCGATGCGGACGCTGGCCGCCGGCGCGGTCGGCGCGGCGACGGCGGCGACATGGGTTGACTCGCTGAGCGCGTTGGCCCGTCAGCAGGCGCATGCGCATGGCCGCCGGCGCTGCCATCGCCGCGCAGGATTGGACGCCGCGGGTCCTCAACGCCCGACAGAACGAGGCGGTCATCGCGCTGACCGAGCTGATTATTCCCGACACGGGGCCGGCGCCCGGCACGCCCGGCGCGAAGGCCGCGCTCGTCAATCGCTTCATCGATAACGTCCTGCACAGCGCATCGCCGGCGGATCGCGACAACTTCATCAAGGGGCTCGCATGGATCGACGCCCGTAGCACGAAGCTCTATGGCAAGGAGTTCCTGGCCGCAACCGCGGCCGAGCAGACGGCGCTCCTCACGCGGATCTCGACCGCCGGTAACCCCGACGGTGAGGAGCGGATCGGCACGGACTTCTTCCGGGCGATCAAAGTCATGACCATCAACGGCTACTACACGTCGGAGATCGGCCTCCACCAGGAGCTTGGCGACGACGGGGTCCTGTTCATGCCGCAGTTTGTTGGCTGCACTCATCCGGAGCATCAATGATGCGATTCCTGCTCGTGTTTGTGCTCTCCATCGCGTCGCTCGGCGTCGAGCAACAGCAGCCGTACGCGCCCAAGCAGAGCGATCGCCCGGAGGCCGTCTCCGGCGACGAACCCGGCTTCCAGTCGATCTTCGACGGCCAGACGCTCTCCGGCTGGGAAGGCGACCCGACGTACTGGCGGGCCGAGGCGGGATCGCTCGTGGGAGAAATCACACCGGCGACGGTGATCAAGAGCAACACGTTCATCATCTGGCGCGGCGGACGGCCCAAGGACTTCGAACTGAAGCTGGACTACCGGATCACGCCCGAGGGGAACAGCGGCATCAACTACCGGAGCGCGGTGGTGCCCGATCCGGTGACGCCAGCCAACAAGTTCGCGATGAAGGGCTATCAGTGCGATCTCGACGGCCGCAAGCGGTACCCCGGCAACAACTACGAGGAGAAGGGCCGGCTGTTTCTCGCCGTTCGCGGCCAGCTGACGCGCGTCGTTGGCGGACGACCACCGGTGATGGTCGCGACGATTGGCGACCCGGACGAGCTCGCGAAGGCGGTGACCGACGACTGGAATGCCGTGCACTTGATCGTTCGCGGCAACACGCTGACCCACATCATCAACGGCCGTCTCATGACGGTCGTCGTCGACGACGATGTGCCGAACCGTCCGGTGGACGGATTGATCGGCGTCCAGGTTCACGTCGGTCCGCCGATGAAGGTCGAGTATCGCAACCTGAGGCTGAAGAACTGGTAGGCTCTGGCTGGCAGCAGCGATCGAGCGGAAAGCACCGGCGATGAGACCACGCCTTGAAGCCGTCGCCGTCGCCCTGACCGTCTGCGCCGGCTATTACTTCGGCAGCATTCTCGGCCTGCTGCTGCGGCTGCCGCCGGCCACCCCGTCCATCATCTGGCCACCCAACGCCATCCTGACGGCGGCTCTGCTGCTCGTTCCTCCTCGCCGCTGGTGGCTGGTGTTGCTGCCGGTGCTGCCGGTGCATATCGCCGTCCAACTGCCGACCGGGTGGCCGCTGACGCTGGTGCTTTCCCTGTTCCTGACCAACTGCACCGAGGCGATCGTTTCGGCGGGAACCGTGTGGGCACTGAGTGATGCACCGCCGCAGTTCGATACGCCGCGGCGCCTGTCGACGTTCTTCGGAGCGGTCGTGGCGGCCACGGCCATTTCCGGCTTTCTCGATGCGGCCGCGGTCTCGTTGTTCACGAGCGAGCCGTACTGGACGGTCTGGCGCCAGCGGTTCTTCAGCAACATCCTTGCGCAACTGACGATCGTTCCCGCAGTCGTGGGGGTGGCCCTCGGCCTGCCGCGCTGGATCCGGATCCGGTCGTGGAGGCGGATTGGCGAGGCCGCAGCGGTTGGCGTCGGCCTGATTGTGATGGGCTCTGCGGACTTCGGCGGCGTGCTGTACCAGCTCCCGCCGCTTCGCGCCGTGTCCAGCCAGGCGCCGCTGGCCTTGCAGCTTCCATTTCTCCTATGGGCTGCGGTCCGGTTTGGCACGCCTGGAGCCGGCGTCACGCTGTTCACTGCGACGATTCTTGCCGTGTGGTCGGTCGTCCACGGCCAAGGCCCGTTCGCAGCCAGCTCGCCGACGACGACGGTGCCGGCCCTGACGCTGTCGTTGATTCTCGTGGCCGGGACGGTACTGACGCTCGCGGCGCTCGTCGACGATCGACGCAAGACCCAGAGCGCGCTCGCCGAGCGGCTCGATTTCGAGGAACTGCTGGCGCGTCTCTCCGGCGCCTTCGTTCAGGTACCGAGCGACCGCATGGACGCCGGCTTTGACCAGTGGCTCGGCCGGATCGGCACGTTCCTGCAGATCAAATGCGTGCGCCTCTACACGCTGTCGGAGCGCGATACAGGGCTCAGTGCTCGATATGAATGGACCGATCCCGCCTTCGAAAAGCTGCCTCCGCCTGATGCGAAGCGGGATTTTCCCTGGGCGCACGCTCGATTGCAGCAGGGTCTGCTGGTTTCGGTGTCGTCAGCCGACGAGCTGCCGCCTGAGGCGGCGGTCGACCTCGAGTCGATGCGCCGGTTTGGCTACGGGGCGACGCTCGTCCTGCCGATCGCGTCCGGCGATCGGGCACTTGGCGCCATGGCCTTCGCCTCGGCTCACCGGCGGGAGTGGCCCGACGAGCTTGTCAGGAGGCTGCGCCTGGTCGCCGAAGTCCTGGCCAATGCGCTCGCGAGAAAGCAGACCGAGGACGCGATCCGCGCCAGCGAGGCGATGAAGTCTTCCATCCTGCACTCCTTGAGAAGCGGTGTTGCGGTCGTCGACCGTGACGGCATGGTGCAGGCCGTCAACGACACGTGGACGAAGCTGGCGCAGGAAAGCGGCGATCTCGCCGCCGCCGTCGGTGAGAACCTTCTCGAACCCAGCCGGGTCGCGGCGCCTCACCCGCACCAGCGCGCGGTCGAGCTCGACGCGGGTGTGCTTGGCGGTGCTTCGCGGACTGCGAGACAGCTTCAGCAGCGAGTACACGACACAGTCCGGCAAGGAGGCGCGCTGGTGGTCGGTCGTCGTCGTTCCGCTCGACCGTCCGGAAGGCGGCGCCGTCGTAACCCGCGCTGACGTCACCGATCTGCGCAGGGCGGAGCTCGATGTGCAGCGAAGCCGTCAGGAGCTGGCGCACGTCGGCCGCGTGTCGACCGTCGGTGAACTCACGGCCTCGCTCGCGCACGAGCTCTACCAGCCGCTGACGGCGATCATGACCAACGCCCAGGCGGCGCGGCGGATGCTCTCGGCAGCGCCTCCGGACATCTCGCAGGTCGACGCAATCCTTTCCGACATCGTCAACGACGACCGGCGCGCGCGCGACGTGATCGAGCGGCTGCGAGACCTGCTCCGGAAGGGCGAGCTCGAGCTGGCACAGGTCGATCTTGCGTCGACGATTCGCGACGTCGCCGCGATCCTTCGCAGCGAGGCCCTCGTCAGGCAGGTGTCGGTGGCGCTCGACCTCGATGGGTATCCGGTCATCGTCCTCGGCGATCGGGTTCAGCTGCAGCAGGTGATGCTCAATCTCCTCCACAACGCGATGGAGGCGATGGCCGACGGACGCGCGCACCCGACGACAGTGTCGGTGCGCTGCCGGCGGACGGATTCTTCGACAAACTCCGGGCACCCCTCGACAGGCTCGGGGCAGGGCCCGGGTCTGGCCCGCGTCACGGTCAGCGACACCGGCCCGGGGCTCGTGCCCGGCGCCGAAGAAACCGTCTTCGAGCCGTTCTACACCACGAAGAAGGACGGCATGGGGATGGGGCTCTCGATTGTCCGATCGATTGTTGAATCTCACGGCGGGTCGATCAGGGCGACGAACCACGAGCGCGGCGGGGCGCTCTTCGAGTTCATCCTGCCGCTGGCCGGTGGTGAAGACTGACCAGAGTCATTGGTTCAGGGTTCAGGGTTCAGGGTTCAAGGTTCAGGGTTCAAAGCGGTGAATCTTGGACCTCTGAACCTTGAACTCTGAACCCTGAACCCTGAACCAGTTCACCCCTTATACCCCAACAGCAAGCGCGGCAGGACGAGCGTCAGGAAGGGGAACGCTCCGATGAGCGCGAGCCCGATCAGGAGTGCGACGAGATACGGCACGTAGGCGCGGCTGACATCGTCGATATCGACACGGGCGACGCCGGCGGCGATGGTCAGGCCGACGCCGACCGGTGGCAGGAAGAAGGCGATTCCCATGGCGGCGACGATGACGATGCCATAGTGCACCGGGTCGATGCCGAGGATGCGGGCGATGGGGAAGAGGATCGGGCCGAAGATGAGGAGCGCCGGCAGCCCCTCGAGCAGCGCGCCGATCACGACGAAGAGGACGATCGTCGAGGCCAGGAAACCGACACGTCCTGCGCCAACGCCGCCGATCCATTCGCCCAGCGTCTGCGGCACCCATTCGCGCACCAGAATCCAGGCGAACGCCGATGCGGCGGCTGAGTACCCAGAGCGTCGTCGCCGTCACGATCCCGCTTTGGGCGAGTTGGTCGACGATCTCGTTGCGACGAACGCCGCCCATGAAGATGCCCGCGACCAGGGCGTAGACGACCGCGATCAGCGCCGCCTCGGTGACGGTCGTCGCGCCCGAGAAAATCCCTCCGAACAACACAACCGGCAGTCCGGTTGGAACGATCGCGCGGCGGAACGCGCGCCCGAGGTCGGCTCGCGACGCCCCGGTGGTCACCGGCCAGTTCTGACGCCGCGCGCGCAGCGCGATCAGGATGAGCAGGGCACCGGCGAGGATGAACGCGGGCACGAATCCAGCCAGGAAGAGCGTCACGATGGACAGGTTGACGAGCGAGCCAAGGACCACCATCGTCAGGCACGGCGGTACGAGGATGCCCATCGCCGACGCAGCCGCCACGACGCTGACCGACTCCGGTCCCGAGTATCCGGCCCGCCTCATTGATGGGACGAGGAGCGAGCTGATTGCCGACACGTCGGCGGCGGTCGATCCGGAGATCCCCGAGAAGAGGATTTCGGCCACGACGACGACCATCGCCAGCCCACCACGTACTTTGCCGACGATTGCCATCGCCAGATCGACGATGCGCTCGGAGATTCCGCCGGACTCCATGAGCGCTCCGGCAAGGATGAAGAGCGGGATCGCCAGCAGCACGAAGGAATCGACTCCGCCCAGGATCTTGATCGGGAGGATGATGAGCCCGACGCCGCCAATTCCAAGTAGATAAGTAAGCGACGTCAGCGCGAGCGTAAACGCCAGCGGCAGGCCCAGCGCGCCCGTGACGAGGAAGCCGATCACCAGAACCACGAGCGGCGGCGCGCCCGCGAGGAGTGGGATGAGCACGGATGCGATCGCGGCTCCAGCGGTGCCGAGCGACCACGCGAGCGAGGATCGGTCGCGCCAGGGAGCGATCCCTTCGCTGTACAGCTGCTGCACGACCACCAAGGACATCAGAATCAGTGCGGCCGGCAGGATCGCGGAAGTCCAGACGCCTGAAATGCCGCTGGCGGGCAGGCTTTCGGCCGCGCTGGCCACGGTCAGGTCGTAGGCCGGCACGATCAAGCAAACAAAGAAGGCGAGGAGCACGAGCCGGAGGCCGCGATCGACGGCCTGACGGCGCGGCTCCGAGAGCAGGCGCACGAGGGCGGTCACGCGCGGATGCTGCGCGTGGCCGAGCGCGGCGATGCCGCCGACACACATCAGCCAGCCGAGCAGCAGGCGAGCGATTTCCTCGGTCCAGGGGATTGGCTGGTGGAGGACGTGGCGGCCAATCACCTGCAGGCCGACCACGGCCGCCTGCGCGACGACGAGAATCGCGATCGACCACCGGAGCACGAGGTCGGCCGGCGCCCGGCGATAAGGAAGGGCAGTGGCGCCCGGCGCCGACGTCACCCGCGGATCGCCTCGAGCCACGAGGTGACGCCAAGGGCGCGTGCCTCGGTCGACCAGAGCCGTTCGGCGGCCGGCTGCAGCGCGCGTCCGTCGATCTCGCGGATGGTCATGCCGTTCCTGGTGAGTTGCTCGACTGCCGCCGAGTCCTCGCGGGGGCCCATCGCGCGCTGCCGCTTCGCGGCCTCGATCGCGGCGGCTTCGAGCGTTGTTCTGAGGCTGGGCGGCAGCTGCGCCAGCGTCACAGTGGATGCCCAGAGTCCGAGCACGCCGGCGATGTGCCGCGTGCGTGCCATGAAGCCGGCGATCTCATAGAAACGCTGCTGGAGCGTCGTGCTCGCGTCGTGCTCGTAGCCGTCGATGACGCCCGTCTGCAGCGACGTGTAGACTTCGCCAAAGGCCATTGGCGTCGGGCTCGCCCCCATCAGCTCGACGGCCTTGACGTAGATCGGCGACTGTATCGTCCGGATCTTGAGGCCGGCGAGTTGGCTGGTCTCGGTGACGTCGCGCGACCGCGTGATCACCTGCCGGAAGCCGAACGAATCGCCCCAGGCGATCGGCCGCATGCGGACGGCCCGTTCGAGATAATCGGCGGCCTCGCGTCCGACCGGCCCGTCGACGACGCTGTGCACGTGATCCCAGTCGCGCCACATGAACGGGAAGTCCAGGACCTGCAGCTTGGGTGCGACGCTGCCCCAGATGGCGGTGCCCGAGACCATGAAATCGACCAGCCCTTCCTGGAGTTGCTGCACGACCTCGCGTTCCTGGCCGAGCGTGCCGCTCGGAAAGACCCGGATGGTCACGGCGCCGCCGGTGGCCTCCTCGGCCAGTTCCCGGAACGTGTTGGCGAAGACGTGAAGCGCCGTCGTGCCGGTCGCCATCGAGTGCGACAGCCGCAGCACCATCGACCCGCGTTCGGTGCGCGACCGGCATCCGGCCGAGAGCGTCGCGGCGCCGAGGCCGGCCAGGAATGCGCGCCGGCTCACCGAGGGTTGCATGACGTGAATTGTATCGGGGATCGCGGTCTGCAGTCTGTCGTAGTCTGCAGTCTGTCGTAGCGTTCCGGCTTCAGCCGGACCTCGGTCTGTAGTCTGTCGTAATGTCCGGCTTTAGCCGGACGTCTGGTGGCGGCCTGTGGCGCCGGAGCGGCCGACTCGACTCGCGGCTCCCGCTTCGCGCCGTGAGACGCTGGGCGGCCCTCGGGGCCTCGCAGTCGCCGCTCGCCTACCCCCGCACTACCGCATCAATTGCCCGCCGTTGATCTCGATCGTTTCGCCGACGATGTAACTGGCGGCGTTCCGACGCGGCGAGAAACGCGATCACCGTCGCGCACTCCGCGGCGGTGCCGACGCGGCCGAGCGGGATCATCTTCACGAAGTTCTGAATCATCTCGGGCGTCGAGAAGACTTCGTGGAAGGGGTGTCGATGACGCCGGGGGAAACGGCGTTGACCCGAATGCCACTCGGCGCCAGTTCCTTGGCGAGTGACTTAGTGAAGGCGGTCAGCGCCGCCTTGGACGCCGCATATACGCCGGCGCCAGGACCACCGCCGTTGTGCCCGGCAATCGACACGACGTTGACGATGGCGCCGCGGCGGCGCTCGATCATCGAGGCCGCGACGGCCTGTGAGGTCAGCACGGCGCTGGTGAAGTTGAGCGACACGATCTCGTTGATGCGCTCTTCGGTGACTTCGAGGATGCCGTAGCGCGCGACGAGCGATCCGGCGTTGTTGACGAGGATGTCGATCGGCCCGAGCTCGCGTGGCGGCGCGATCGACGAGCGTCTGGATGTCTCTCGCTCGTCGCACATCAGCTCCCACCGCAATTGCTGTCCCTGGGGGCCACGCGATAGTCCGAGTCGCTGTGTCTTCGGCGCCCTGGCCGTCACGGTGGTTAGCCGTAGATCGCCAACGCGGGCGCCGAGGTCCGTTCCAACGTCGTCGGCCGTCGCTCTGGCGCCTATGTCAGACGACGCACGCCGTGACGAGCTGGCGACCCGATCCGTCAGATCGGGATAGCTCTCAGGGAGGCTTTGGCCGTCAGCTACGCCATCACCTTCGCCACCGCATTCCCATGCACGTCGGTCAGCCGGAAATCGCGGCCCTGGAACCGGTACGTCAGCTTCTCGTGATCGATCCCCAGGAGCTGCAGCATCGTCGCGTGCAGGTCGTGCACGTCGATCGGGTCTTCGACGACGTTGTAGCCGAGCTCGTCGGTGCGGCCGATGGTGACGCCGGGTCGCGTCCCGCCGCCGGCGAGCCACATCGTGAACGCGCGCGGGTGGTGATCGCGGCCGAGGAATTTCGAGCCGTTCCGCGCTTCGTTCATCGGCGTGCGGCCGAACTCGCCACCCCAGACGACCAGCGTGTCGTCGAGCAGCCCGCGCTGCTTGAGGTCCGTGAGCAGGGCATAGACCGGCTTGTCGGTCTGCCGACACAAGTGCGGCAGCTTCTCGACGATGTCCTCGCCGAAGGAGGCACCGTGCGTGTCCCAGCCACGATGATAGAGCTGGACGAAGCGGACGCCGCGCTCGACGAGCCGTCGCGCGAGCAGGCAGTTGTTGGCGAAGGACGCCTTTCCGGGTTCGGTGCCGTACAACTCGTGGATCGACGCCGGCTCTTTCGACAGGTCGGTCAGCTCCGGCACGCTGGTCTGCATGCGATAGGCCAGCTCGTACGCAGCAATTCGCGTCTGGATCTCGGGATCGCCGACGGTCAGACGGTTGAGGCGATTGAGGTCGTTGATCGCGCTAATCGAACGGTTCCGCACGTCGGAGTCGACGCCGTCAGGATTCGACACGAAGAGCACCGGTTCGCCGCTCGATCGAAATTCGACGCCTTGATGCACCGTCGGGAGAAACCCGCTGCCCCAGCACGACTTGCCGCCGTCGGGATTGTTTTCGCCGGAGAGCAGCACGACGAAGCCCGGGAGGTCGCTGTTCTCGCTGCCGAGTCCGTAACTCAGCCACGACCCCAGGCTCGGCCGCCCGATGACCTGGTGGCCGGTGTTCATGAAGATCTGCGCCGGCGCGTGGTTGAACTGCGTCGTCCGCATCGAGCGGATGATGGTGATGTCGTCGGCGACCTTGGCGAGATTTGGGAGGAGCTCCGAGATTTGCGCCCCTGATTGCCCGTACGATTTGAACTGAAATGGCGACGCGAGCAGCTTTGGCTGACCCTTGATGAACGCGAAGCGCTCGCCCTTGACGAACTCTTCCGGGATGTCCTGACCGTCGTGTTTGGTCAACGCCGGCTTCGGGTCGAACAGATCGATTTGCGAGGGCGCGCCCGCCATGAAGAGAAAAATGACGCGCTTGGCGCGCGCGGGAAATCTGCGCGCTGCGGTCTTGGTCTCGCTACCCGGTTGCTCCTGGCCGACCGCGCCGCGCTCCGCGAGCACGACGTCGTCGAGCAGCGACGCCAGGGCGAGGCCGCCGATGCCAAACGATGCCTGCTCGAAGAAATGCCGCCGCGTCAGGCCCCGCAGCGATGATGTGGCCCTGTCCTTCATTGCTTGGTTACCGTCTCGTCGAGATTCAACAGCACGTTGGCGACGATCGTCCACGCCGCGAGGTCTGCGTCGTCTCCAGAGCCCAGTTCGCGGTCACCGATCACGCGATTGGCCGCGCCCGAGCGCTCCTGATAATGCCGGCGCTCGACGTCGTGCACGGACAGCAGGCGCGCGAGCTCGTCCGGAGTGGCTTCGCGCGAGAGCACCAGCTTGACCCCCAACGCGGCGCGCGCCCGGGCGTCGCCGCCTTCGGCCTCGCCTATCATGCGCGCGGCGAGCGCCCGTGCCGCCTCGAAGGACGCCGGATCGTTCAGGAGCGTCAATGCCTGAAGCGGCGTGTTGGTGCGGACGCGGCGCACCTGGCAGAACTCGCGGCTCGTCGCGTCGAACGTCATGAAGCTCGGATACGGCGATGTCCGCCTCCAGAACGTGTAGAGGCTCCGCCGATAGCGATCCTCGCCCTCGCTCGTCGTCCACTTGTCGCTGTTGTAGGGCATGTTCCAGATGCCCGGCGGCTGCTGCGGGTACACGCTCGGTCCGTACATCTTCGCGCTGAGCAGACCGCTTGCCGAGAGCGCCACGTCGCGCACCATCTCGGCCTCCATTCGCACTCGCGGACCGCGGGCGAGCAGCCGATTGTAGGGGTCGCGTTCCTCGAGAGTCGCGCTGGCCGCCGAGGATTGGCGGTAGGTGGCCGAGAGCACAATCGTGCGCAGGATGGACTTCTGGCTCCACTTCCCGGCGATGAACTCCGTGGCGAGCCAGTCGAGCAGTTCCGGATGCGTCGGTATCGCGCCCTGGGCGCCGAAATCCTCGCTCGTCTCGACCAGACCCCGGCCGAAGATCTGCTCCCAGAATCGGTTGACGGCGACGCGCGCGACGAGCGGATTGTTCTCGTCGACGAGCCAGCGGGCAAGGCCCAGCCGATTCACCGGCAGCTCATCGCGCATCGGATGGAGGGCTGTCGGAGTGCGCGCGTAGACTCGTCCGGCCCGGGCCGTGAAGCTGCCTCGTTCGCGAAGCTCGTACGACGGCTTCTCGTATGATGGCCGCTCCTTCATGACGAGCGTCGAGGGAATCTGCAGGTCGACTAACGCCTTGCGCGCGGCCGCGAGCCCGTCGCGCGTTGGCTTGAGCGACGGCGTGGTCGAGCGGAAGAACGTGTCCAGATCTTCGGCCTGCTTCTCGGTCCGCTGGTCGACGCTTTTGCCCAGCACCGGCCTCAGACGAGCGGGAAGCTCACTCCCTTCGAGCGGATCGATGGCCGTCGTGGCCGACAGGCGAAAACGGCCGATGCCCTGACCGATGGTGCCGTCGAGGTGATCGATCCGAAGCCTGATTCGCGTGCCGCCAGGAAAACCGATGGGCGTCTCCGGAACGAGCACCGCGCGTCGCGCCGCGCGCTCGCTGTCCCGCATCGCGTTGATGGCCCACGACCCGCCCTTGCGGCTTGCCGACACGCGTTCCGCAGTAAGAAGGTCGGAAGGCTCGAACGAGTACGCGGAGTCATCCACCTTGATTGTCTTGAACGGGACAGTCTGGCCGCCTGTCCCGGGGGATTCCGACGCGGGTTGGATCTCGACGCGAATGCCAGTGACGCGAAAATGTCCGTACCCGTCACGGCCGGGACCTCCGCGCGGCAGCGACGGATCGGGGAGTGCCTCGAGCCGCAGGCCGGTGATCTCTTGCAGCGGTGTCTCGACCGAGAGGGTGTACGACGTGAGCGCCGGGTTGGGACCGGAGGCCAGGAGCGACCCGTCCTCGAGTGTTTTCAGCCGGACGCCGTTCGTGGCTGCTGCCTGGACCGGCTTCAGCGGCGTCCACGGTCGTTCGGCCTCCCGCATCGCCTGCTCCCACCGTTCCTGAGCGTCGCGCAGGGCCGGCGAGGGCGCTTTCATCTCCTTTTCAAGCCGGTCGATTTCCGCCTGTATTTGTGCGCGTGCCTTCTCCTGCTCCGGCGTGGCCAGGTCGAGCCGGGCCTCGGAAAAGCGCGTCCCGTCGCCGAACGAACGGCTCTCGTAGTCGGTGTTGGCGAAGAACGCCAGCATCCGGAAATAGTCTTTCTGGCTGAACGGATCGTACTTGTGGTTGTGGCACTGCGCGCAGGCCAGCGTCGTGCCGAGCCAGACGGTAGCGGTCGTGTTCACGCGATCGACGAGGACTTCGTACAACGCTTCCTCCGGATCGACGCCGCCTTCCTCGTTGGTCATCGCATTGCGGTGAAAACCGGTCGCGATTTTCTGGTCGACGGTCGCATTGGGCAGCATGTCGCCAGCGATCTGCTCGATCGTGAACTGATCGAACGGCATGTCGCGGTTGAGCGCGTCAATCACCCAGTCGCGGTATTTCCAGATGCTGCGACGATTGTCCTTTTCGTAGCCGTTCGTGTCGGCGTAGCGCGCGAGATCGAGCCACGGCCGCGCCCAGCGTTCGCCGTAGTGCGGTGAGGCGAGCAGACGCTCGACGACCCTGTCGTACGCGTCCGGCGCAGGGTCGGCCAGAAACGCGTCGAGATCGGCAGGGGAGGGCGGCAGGCCCGTGAGATCGAGCGTCACGCGTCGCAAGAGCGTTGCCTTCGCCGCTTCCGGGGAGGGTCGGAGGTGCTCGCGTTCCAGACGAGCCAGCACGAAGCGGTCGATCCCGTTGCGAGGCCATGGGGAGGATGAGTCGAGCGCGACCGCGGGGAGGGCCGGACGTGAAGGCTTCACGTACGACCAGTGCTCCGGATCCGCCGTCCCACCGCTCCCGGATTCAGCCGCGAGCGGCGCTAAGCCCGTCGCCGGTACCGGGCATCGGCGCGCCTTGATCGATCCACGCCCGCAGGCGGGCAATCATCGCCTCCGGCAACGGATCGTTGTCGAGCGGCATCTGATCCTCGCCGTCGAGGCCCAACACGCGGCGGATGAGCAAGCTCACTTCGCTCTTGCCGGGCGTGAGCGGCGTTCCGGAGAGGCCGCCTCTCTGAATGGCCTCGGGCGTGTGCAGCCGCAGGCGTCCCCGCGCCTTGGATGGACCGTGGCACTCGGCGCAGGTCCTGTTTGAAGATCGGCTGGATCTCGCGCGTGAAGTCGATTTGCGGCGACGTCGCTGTGGCGGTAGGTACGGCTTGCTGCGCGGTGAGCCACACCGCGCTCGCGACGACCGCGCTCCCCGCGCCCATGACGCTCCATCGTGTCCGGCCGGTCATAATTCTCTTTTGCGGCATGTTACACCCTCTCGCGACAGGTGTTCCGGCCCTGATCGGGCGTCCACGGATCCTTGGTCCGGATTACGCAATTGACAGTGCGCGGCGACGATTCTCGCCGAAATATTGGCGTTTTGTCCGGGAACGCGGCTTGCGTGCAAGTCGCGTTCATGCGCGCGACTGCCCTTGTGGCCGGCCTCGGTCCTTGTACACCTCTGGCGGTCGAGGCCCAACTGCGGAGCGTCACATACGCGACCGGGTTCAGTTCACCAGTCGGCTTCGAGCAGGATCCTTCCGACCCGGCCAATCAGTACGTCGTCGAACAGCGAGGCGTGATTCGGCTGATTCGCAATGGCGCCGTGCAGCCGACGCCGTTCCTGGATATGTCGACCCTCGTGCTCTGCTGCGGAGAGCGTGGGCTGCTCGGGCTTGCGTTTCCTCCGAACTACGGCGCGAGCGGCCGCTTCTACGTCCAGTACACGAGAGCCGGCGACGGCCGGATGGTCGTGGCGCGCTACCGGCGGTCGATCAATCCGCTGGTCGCCGAATCGCAGGGTGTCGCGCTCGTCTGGTCAACCGGTGAAGACTCGATCCGGCATCCGCAATCGAACCACAACGCCGGGTGCCTGGCGTTCGGCGCCGACGGATATCTGTACGTCGCACAGGGAGACGGCGGTGGTGGCGGAGACCCCGAGAACAACGCGCAAAACCCGAACGAGCTCCTCGGTAAGATTCTTCGCATCGACGTGAACGTTTCCGACAATCACCCGCAGGGCTTCGTCGTGCCGGCCGGCAACGCCGGCCTGCCACGGCCGGAGATCTGGAGCCTGGGTTGGCGGAATCCGTGGAAGTTCAGCTTCGACGACCCGGCTCGGGGCGGAACGGGGCCATGGTCGTGGCGGACGTCGGCCAGGGCGCGTGGGAAGAAATCGACTACGAACCTGCAGGTCGCGGCGGGCGCAACTACGGCTGGCGTGTCCGCGAGGGCGCCCACGACTACACCGGCAGTACCACGCGAGCCGCTGGTGGATCCGGTCTTCGACTATGACCACGTCGAAGGCCGCTCGATCACCGGAGGCTACATCTACCGCGGCGCTGCTTTTCCCGCGCTGCGCGGCCGCTACTTCTTCGGAGATTACGCCACGCGCCGCGTCTGGTCGTTGAACCTGCGGGTCAATACGAGCACGGGCGAAGCGTCGCGGTCGGTTGCAGCGGACCTCGTCGAACATACGGCCGACCTTGGCGGGACGACGGTGCTTGGCGGGATCAGCGCCTTCGGCGTGGATGCGGCCGGCGAGCTGTATATCGTCAACTACTCCGCCGGCACCATCCTGAAGATCGTCGGAGCGCGACCGTGCCCGCCGCGCCAACCAACGTCCGCATCATTCGCTGACGGGGTCAGACCAGGGTCAGACCGGGGTCAGACCGCCGGCGCTTTTCGGTAGCATCCACACGTGAGCATGCGTCTGACCGCCGGCCAGCAGCTGGGCCCGTACGAAGTCATCACACCCCTGGGTGCCGGAGGCATGGGCGAGGTCTACCGGGCAGTCGACCGCCGTCTCGGCCGGTCGGTTGCGTTGAAGGTTCTCCCGTCGCAGATGGCGCTAGACGACGACCGGGCGCGCCGCTTCATCGGCGAGGCCCGCGCGGCCTCGGCACTCAACCATCCAAACGTCGCCATCATCTACGACGTCGGCCAAAGTGATGGTGTCAGCTTCATTGCAATGGAGTACGTCGAAGGGCGGACGCTGGCGGAGAGAATCGCCGAGCGTCCGATGACCCGCGCCGAGATCCTCGAAGTCGGTACACAAGTAATCGAGGCCCTCGAGGCGGCGCACGAACAGGGCATCACGCATCGCGACATCAAGCCCGCAAACTTGATGCTGACGCCGCGGGGGCAGATCAAGGTGCTCGACTTCGGCCTCGCGAAGAGCCGGGATCCCGGGCCAGATGTGGTGAGTACCGATCGCACCGCGGCGTCGCGGACCGCCGTCGGGATGGTCATGGGAACCGTCGACTACATGAGCCCGGAGCAGGCGCGGGGTCAACGTGTGGATCATCGCTCGGATCTGTTTTCAGTCGGCGTGGTCCTCTATCAGATGGCCACGAACCGTCTGCCGTTTGCCGGTGCGTCCGCGCTCGAGACGGTCGGTCTGCTTCTGCACTCGCAACCCGAAGCGATTACGCAGGTCAACGATGCATTGCCCCCCGAGCTGAATCGTATCGTTCGCAAGTGTCTCGAGAAGGATGTCGAGCGCCGTTATCAATCCGCCCGCGATCTTCTGGTCGACCTGCGCAACCTGAAGCGCGACTCTGATGAGCAGGATTTCCGGTCGGTGGTGCAAGAGGGCACTCGTCGCCACAACCTGCCTGGTCAGCTCACGACCTTCGTCGGTCGTGTGCAGGAGCGCGCCGCCGTTCAGCGGCTCCTCGTGTCGACACGCCTTCTCACGATGACCGGCGCTGGGGGATGCGGCAAGACGCGACTTGCGCTTCAGGTGGCTGCCGACGTTCTCGACCAGTTCAAGGACGGCGTGTGGCTCGTCGATCTGGCCCCGTTGACCGAGGCCGATCTCCTTCCGCAGACGGTGGCCACTGTGCTCAACGTTCGCAAACTGCCGCAGCAGTCGTTCACCGACGCGTTGGCTGCCGAGCTTAGCGGACAACAGCTTTTGCTGGTGATGGACAATTGCGAACATCTGATCGACGTCACCGCGCAACTGGTCGAGACGTTGCTGCGCTCGGCGCCGAGGGTCCGCGTGCTCGCGACGAGTCGTGAGGGCCTCGGTGTCCCTGGGGAGGTGGTATGGCGGCTCCCATCGCTGTCGCTGCCTGACGCGTCGGCCACCCTTCTGCCCGAGACGCTGCTCGAGTTCGAAGCAGCGTGCCTGTTCGTCGATAGGGCGCTGGCGGTCGACCCCGTATTCGCCGTCACCCCCAATACCGCCGCCACGCTCGCAGAGGTCTGCCGTCGTCTGGACGGAATCCCCTTGGCAATCGAGCTGGCGGCGGCGCGGCTGAATGTGCTGTCGCTTGACCAGATCAACGCGCGGCTGAAGGATCGCTTCCGGCTGCTCACTGGGGGCAGTCGCACGGCGGTTCCACGGCAGCGCACGCTCGAAGCGACCATCGACTGGAGCTACGATCTGCTCGACGAATCAGAGCGCCGTCTGCTCTGCCGCCTCTCGGTCTTTCCGGCCGGCTGGACGCTCGACGCCGCCGAGGACGTGTGCGCTGGCGAACCTATCGAGCGCGAGGACATGCTCGATCACCTGTCGCGGCTGGTTGACAAGTCGCTCGTCAGCGTCGAGCCTGTACAAGACGATGCGGCGGGAGGACGACGCTATCGTTTTCTCGAAACGGTGCGCCAATACGGACGGGATCGCCTGCTGCGTTCTGGTGAAGCCGAACTCGTCAGAGATCGTCACCTCGCTTTCTTCCTCGAAATGGCTCGACGGGTCGAACCGGAGCTGGCGCAGGCAGACCAGGTGCGGTGGCTCGACCGCCTGCAGCTCGTGCACGACGACCTGCGGTCGGCCCTGGACTGGTGTGTGGCCACACCGGAGCGCGGCGACGAGGGCCTGGAGCTCGCGGCACGGCTGTGGTGGTTCTGGACCAAGCGCGGCTACTTCAGCGAGGGGCGGCAGCGTCTCGAGCGCGCGCTGGCTGCCGATCCGCGATCGTCTCCGGGGCTTCGTGCCAAGGCACTGCTCGGCCTCGCTCACATGGCTTCATTCGAGGGCGACGTTGCCACGACGCTCGTGGTCCTCGACGAAAGTCTGCCGCTGGCTCGTGCGGCTGGCGATGAGAGTGCCGTCGCGCTGATCCTCGGCTTTCAGGCGCTGGCGGCAGCGGACAACGGCGATTTCGAAAGGTGCCGGCAACTCGCGGACGAAGGCCTGGACGCCGCCGTCGCGAGCGGCGTTCCCTGGTTCAAAGCGTTGCCCTTGAGGATGTTGGCGTATGTCGCCGAGCATGTGGGCGACTACGACCAAGCCAGTCGGCGTTTTGAGGAGTCACTCGCCGTGCTCCGCTCGCTTGGCGAGAAATGGGGGATGGGCATACTGCTTGGCGACCTGGCGGGGCTGCGGCTGTTGCAAGGGCGCTACACGGACGCCCGCCGCCTCGGCCACGAAGCAATCCTCCTCTGTCAGGAGCTGGGAGACCGGCGAGGCGTCGGCTGGAGCCTGGGGACTCTCGCGGCTGCGCACGCGGCCGAGGGTCACAATGATCAGGCGGCGCGATTGTGGGGTGCCTCTGCCGGTGTGCTCGAGAGTATGGGCGCGCCGCCTCAGATCACGGTCAAACGCGTGCAGGATCGCTTTCTCGATCTCGCCAGGGCGTCGATGGGCGAGAGAGCGTTTCAGGCCGCGTCATCGCGGGGGCAGGCGATGTCGCTCAAACAGGCGATTCAGTTCGCGCTCGAGGATCGAGAGTCCGGGGTCAGACCGGGGTCAGACCCCGCCGTATAATCAAGTGTGGCCGACCTCACCTCGACGCCGTTTACGATCGGCATCATTCAGGATCACGCTGACCCCGACGCCGGAAGCAACGTGGCCCGTGCCGAGCGCCTGATTCGTGACGCGGCGTCACGCGGCGCCCAGATCATCTGCCTGAAAGAGCTCTTCAACGCGCCGTACTTCTGCAAAGCGCAGCATAGCGATCGGTTCGACCTCGCCGAACCCATTCCCGGCCCGACCACCGATGCGATGCAGGCGCTGGCCAGGGAACTCCAGGTCGTGATCATCGTTCCGCTCTTCGAACGGCAGGCCGCGGGCGTCTATCGCAACTCGGCGGCCGTGATCGACGCCGACGGCAGCCTGCTCGGCGTCTACCGGAAGATGCACATTCCGGACGACCCGCTGTTCTTCGAAAAGTACTACTTCGCGCCAGGCGAAGGCCCCGGCTTCCGCGTGTGGAAGACCCGCTACGCGACGATCGGCGTGCTGATTTGCTGGGACCAGTGGTATCCGGAAGCCGCCCGCATCACGAGCCTCCTCGGCGCGCAGGTGCTCTTCTATCCGACCGCCATCGGATGGCACCCTGACGAGCAGGACGAATGGGGTGCCGCGCAGGTCGACGCCTGGCGCACGGCGCAGCGCGCCCACGCGATCGCCAACGGCGTCTACGTCGCCGCGCCGAATCGCATCGGGCACGAGGAAGAGCCAGGCACCAAGGGGATCACGTTCTTCGGCCGCTCCTTCATCGCCGATCCGTTTGGACGGTATCTTGCCGACGCCGGTGACCGAGAAGAGATCCTGATCGCCCGCTGCGACCCGGCGTTCATCGAGGACGTCCGCAGGAATTGGCCATTCCTGCGCGATCGCCGCGTCGATGCCTACGCGCCGATCCTCAGCAGGTATCTCGGCTCGTGACGCTCCGGCGCGCCCGTCGCTTCAAGTCCGCGAAGCCTGCGGATGCCGGCCGAATGGGAGCCGCATCGCGCGACCTGGATCAGCTGGCCGCATCACGAGCCCGATTGGCCCGGCAAGCTCGGACCAATCCCCTGGGTCTACGCCGAGATCGCCCGGGCCATCGCCGCGCACGAACCGGTCGAGATCCTTTGCCACAGCGAAACGGTCCTCGCCGATGCGCGTGTCGCGCTCGAGTCCCACGGTGTTCCCGCCGACCGCGTGCGCCTCCACATCGTCCCGACCGATCGGGTGTGGCTTCGCGATTCGGCGCCGATCGGCGTCCACGACAGCGCCGGCGACGTCGTCTTGTTGTCGTGGGCCTTCAACGGCTGGGCGAAGTACGACAACTGGCGCCTCGACGCGGAGATCGCCCGACCAATTGCCGCGGCTGCCGGGAGGCGTCTCGAGGAACCGCGGCGGGAGGACACCGGCCAGCGGATCGTGCTCGAAGGCGGCGGCCTCGACGTCAACGGTCACGGGCTGCTGCTCGTGACCGAGGAGTGGCTGCTGAGCGACACGCAGGTGCGTAATCCTGGCTTGACGCGGGAGGACTACGAGGCCATTTTCAGAAACTGGCTCGGGGTGCGCCATACCATCTGGCTCGGCGACGGCTGCGTCGGCGACGACACGCATGGCCACGTCGACGACATCGCGCGGTTCGTCAGCGCTGACACGATCGTGCTGGCGGTCGAGAACGATCCTCGCGACGAGAACCACGAACGATCGGTCGACAACCTGCGTCGGCTGGAGCTCGCCGCTGGCACGCCCGGCGTCGGCCCGCTCCGAATCGTCACGATTCCGTTTCCGCGGCCCGTGACCATGAACGGCGAGCGACTGCCGGCGAGCTACGCGAACTTCTACATCGCGAACGGCGTCGTCCTCGTGCCGACCTTCAACGACGTCAACGACCGGATCGCGCTCGAGACCATCGCTCGCGCCATGCCGGCGCACAAGGTCGTCGGCATCCACGCGGTCGATCTCGTGTGGGGGCTCGGGACGCTGCATTGCCTCACGCAGCAGGAGCCGCAACCGCGGGTTGGCTGATGGATGGTGATAGAACGGACCGCTGACGGCGCGGCGTTCAACGTGCGCGTGATTCCGCGCGCGCGCCGTTCGGGGCTCGCCGGCACGCGGGGTGACGCGCTGCTCGTCCGGCTGCAGTCGCCACCGGTCGATGGCGCCGCCAACGACGAGCTCATCGAGGTGCTGGCGAGAGCGCTGCAGGTTCCGAAGCGCGCCGTGTCAATCGTGACCGGCGATCGCTCGCGGCAGAAGCGTGTCAGGGTCGTGGGAATCGACGCCGACACGGCGGCGTCACGGCTGAGGAGCGGCGGGGACACTCAACCGTGACTGTCCCGGTTGAGTGTCCCCGGCCGCAGCGCTTACTACTTCGTGTAGACAACGACGTTGGTGAACGCCTGTCCCTTCGCGTCCGTGCCGGTGTAGGTGACGTTCATCGTCTTGCCGTCCTTCGCCGCCACCGCCTTTGCGTTCATTGCGAGCTTGCCGCCCTTCTTATAGTCAATGTTCGCTTCAGTCGGGCTCGTTTGCGTAAGGGCGGCCGTGTCGTACATCGGACTTCCCGTGACTGGAACGTCCTTGCCGTCCCGCATCGTTGTGTACCCCAGCTTTATCGGGGTGCCGTCACCCGCTACGCCCTCGGCGGCCACCTTGATCCCCTTGCCTGCCGCTTCGATGGTGACGGTCAGGCTCTTCGGCGCCGGCCCAGGCTTGTAGGTCGACTTGGCCAAATCCACCTTCCACGTACCCACGAACGGGTCGGGTGCCTGCGCCGCAGTCGAGACGTTCAACGCGAGAGCGCAGACCGCGGTGAATGCGATTCCGAGTGCCAATCTTGTCCATGTTGCCCGCATGAGACCTCCGGATTGAAGTGAGAGTTGACGGTTTGTGCGTAGGAACAATATGCGAACGTCGCGGCTCCTGTCCAACCGCCGCGACGTCCGCAGTATAGTGGTGTGGTCGGATCTGGCTTTCCACGAAAGGACACAAGTATGCGCCTCGTCAGCAGTTCTGCGATCGCCGTTGCTCTTGCGATGCTTCTTCCTCCCGTGACTGGCGCTCAGGGCCAGGACGCCGCTCGCGCCGTGGCCGGGGGCGGAGTCTCGATTCCCGGCTGGACGGGGAAGATCGACGCGAATGAAGAAAAACAGGGTCAGGTGCTTGCCAACGCGAAGCTCGCCGGAGACGCCAAGACGATGAGCGTCACGACCGGTCCCGCCGTGGCCTACTGGAATCCGGCGAATAAAGCCACCGGCGACTACACCGTCAAGGCGACGTTCAATGAAGCCAAATACATGAACGTCAACGACCACCCGCATCCCTATGGCATCTTCATCGCCGGCAACGACATGGGTACGGCCGATCAGAGCTATCTCTATTGCGCGGCGTATGGCAACGGTAACTTCATCGTGCGCGGATTCGGGCCGGCGCCGTTCCAGATGAACGGGCGGCGCGGCGAAGCGGCTGCGTCGGTGAACAAGGCCGCCGGCAAGGATCAGCCCGTGACCCAGGAAATCGCGGTATCGGTGAAGGGCGACCGCGTCGAGTGCGCCATCAACGGGACCGTCGTCGCCGGCTACACGAAGGCCGATCTCGTCGCCGCCGGCAAGCTCAAGTCGACCGACGGCGTGTATGGGATTCGCTTCGCCCACAACACCGAAGCCACCGTCTCCGGCTTCAGCATGACGAAGAACTGAGGAGCTAACGGCTACTCAGCTATCAGCTCTCAGCACACGCGATCGCTCGATGGCTGACAGCTGATGGCTGATAGCTGACGGCTGACCAGCTCTCATCCCGCCAGGTATCGCCTGCACCTGCACCAGCACGAGCCAGCCAGCGAAGAACCCGTAGAAGACCGTCGAGAACAGCAGCATTCCCAGCCTGAACCCGCTCACGCGCAGCGCCGGCGGCAGCCCGCGCCGATTCAGCTGAATCAGCAGGATGGAATAGACGAACATCACCATCCCGTTGAGGCAGGCGGCGATCGTCAGCAGGAGCAGCGGCTGGTTGAAGCCCGAGAGCAGGATCACCGACCCGGCGGCAATCGTGCCCCACGCGACGAGAAAATACATGCGGCTTTCCGTCCAGCGCTGGCTCTGCTGCAGGTAAACGGTCTTGAGCACGTCGGCGACGATGCGCGAGATGTAGTCGATGGTGCCGAGGGCCACGAGGATCATCGAGAGCGAGCCGAAGACCCAGAAGAACGTGCCGAACCACGGCGCGACGATTGTCTTGAGCGCTTCGCCTTCCGCCTTGATGAACGCGAGGTTGGCCTGCCCGGAGGAGATGTTCTGGCCGAACACCGTCGAGTAGGCGAGCGTTGAGAAGACCGTGATCGAGAAGACGCAGATGAACCAGAACGAGACGAGTTGCTCTTTGTTGGCGACGATCCACCAGCCCTTGAAGCGCCTGATGTTCTCGGGAGTCTGGCGGATCATCGACCCGGTGGCGGGCGCCGCGGTCTCTTCACCCGTGATCGGGGACACGATCCGCGGCACGTAGATGCCCATGCCGAAGCCTTTGTCGCGAATCCAGTTGCTCTGCGCGAGATTGTTCACGCCGCCGGCTCCGGCAAACACCAGTCCGCTCAGGATGAGAGAAATCGGGATGACCTTCGAATCGGGCAGCTGGCCGAAGTGGGTGATGGCCTGTGGCAGGTCGGCCCACGCCGACGGGCCGATCGCGGCAACGATCGCCACGGCCAGGAAGACGAGCGTCAGCCCGACCTTGAAGAACTGCGCGCGCTCGAGCGTCTGATAAACGACAGGCGAGGTCGTCAGCGCGATCCCCGACGCCACGAGAATGCCAATCGTGATGAGCGGGACGTTCCCGCCGCCCATCAGAAACGTCAGGATCGTCACGCCGCTCGTGCCCCAGCCGGGCCACATGTTCGGGACGATCGTAAACACACAGAAGATGATGCCCCACGGCTTCCAGAAGCGCACGAAACCCGAGACGGCGGTCTCGCCGGTGGCGAGGGTGTAGCGCTCGATCTCCATGTTGAGGAAATACTGAACGGTGACGCTCAGCACGGCCGCCCACAGGAAAACGGTCCCGACCGTGGCCGTCATGAACGGCCAGATGATGTACTCTCCCGATCCGACGCCGAGCCCGGCGAGGATGACGCTCGGCCCGAGCACTTTGCCGAGCGGTAGCGGTTCGGGCATGTCACGGTATGGCATCGGCGGCAGGTTGCCGTTCCGGGTCGCGTCGAAAAAGTCGGTTGAATCTGCTGCGCGCGCACTTGTTGGCTGAGTAATCACGGGGCGATACTATCCGAGAATCCTTCCGATCCACGGAAAACACCGGCCACGGAAAACACGGAGCACACGGATAGCACTGGCCACGGATCACACGGACAACACGGACGGACGACACAGACACGCGCATGACCAAATCGACCACCAACCACGGCCGGCGCAACTGGATGAAGCAGCGCACGACCATGATCTTCGAGCACGAGCAGGCAGTCGTGCGGAACGACCTGACGGCGTTGCACGGCGCCTCGTGCAGGCGGCGCAGCGTTCCTAGCACTCAGCGCCCCACTTTAGGGGAGGATCGCGACGCATGACGACAGACGCCGCGCGGCGCCAACTCGATGAGCAAGGGTATGTGCTCCTCGAGGGCTTCATGCTCTCCACGGGCGGGCGTCTGCTCGGCGAGTTGCGGCGGCGGATTCTCGACATCCTCGAGGAGGAAGGCGATCGCGCCGGTCACGAGTTCAAGACCGAAGCAACCGCTCGCCGTCTCGCGAACCTCGTCGACAAGGGCGAGGTCTTCCGGCGGGCGATTGTCCTCCCTGAACTCCTCGATTGCGTGCGCCACGTTCTTGGGCCGCGCATCAAACTGAGCAGCCTGAACGCGCGATCCGCCGATCCTCACTCCAACGAGGGCCAACCGCTCCACGTGGACATGGGCGCGGTTCCCGATGACCAGGGCTACTGGGTGTGCAACACCGTCTGGTTGCTCGACGACTTCACCGCCGAGAACGGTGCGACGCGCATGGTTCCGGGCTCGCACAAATGGGGCACGCGTCCGCAGGACGTCCTCGACGATCCGATGGCGCCACATCCCGACGAAGTGCTGCTGCTCGGCCGCGCCGGCGACGTCGCGGTCATGAATGCTCACCTGTGGCACGGCGGCACGGCCAATCGCACGGCGGCGCCGAGGCTCGCGATGCACGCGTTCTATTGCCGAAGGGACAAGCCGCAGCAGCAATATCAGAAAGCGCTGCTCCGTCCAGAGACGCAGGCCGCGCTGCCGCGAGAGCTGCGCGAGATCCTGGCGCTCGACGACGCGCTGAATGACGAGATCAGCTCGAAGGTGACCGTTCGCAGCGGCTTCATGAAGTGAACCACGGACAGAATCAGCGCCGGATGAGCAGGACTCTACGCCACAGATCACACGGATCGCACAGATCACATGGATCAGCGCGATCGCGTTCGGCGGGAATCGACTGGACGGACGCCAACGATGACGACATACGGACTGGACGGACAGGCTCGCCGGTTGTTTCTGAAGCGCGCGGCTGGTCTGGCGATCTCGGGCGCGGGGACGCTCGTCGGCAGGCCGCTCCGGCTGTTCGGCCAGGCGCCCGCGATCGTGACTTCCGCGAGCGCCAGACCATCCTCCGCCTTCGGTGTGGCCGCCGGCGATGTCGACGGTGACCGTGCCATCGTGTGGAGCCGCACCGATCGCGCGTCGCGCCTCATCGTGGAGTACGCGACGACGGAATCATTCAAGGACACGCGCCGGGTCGTCGGGCCGGCGGCGCTCGAGGCGAGTGACTTTACCGCGCGCGTCGATCTGCGTGACCTGCCCGCCGGCCAGCGCATCTTCTATCGCGCCACGTTTCAGAGCCTGCATGACTTGAAGGTGTCGAGCGAGCCGATAATCGGCACGTTCATCACCCCGCAGTCGAACGGCCCGCTGCGGGACGTGACCATCGCATGGACGGCGGACACGGTCGGTCAGGGATGGGGGATCGATGCCGCGATGGGCGGGATGCGTCTCTACGAGACCATGCGCGCTGCCGGCGCCGATGTGTTCATCCATACCGGCGACACAATCTACGCCGACGGACCGCTCGTGCCGGAGGTCAAGCTCGACGACGGCCGCGTCTGGCGGAATCTGGTCACGCCCGAGAAGAGCAAGGTCGCCGAAACGCTCGACGAGTTCCGCGGCAACCATCGTTACAACCTGCTCGACGAGCACGTGCGGCGCTTCAATGCGTCGATCTCGCAGTTTGTGATCTGGGACGATCACGAAGTGCTCAACAACTGGTATCCAACGGAGATCCTGACCGGGGAGACTCCCTACACCGAGCGCAGCGTCGCGCTGCTCGCGGCGCGGGCCAAGCGCGCGTTCATGGAATACACGCCGACGAGGCCCGATCCAGTTGATCCCGAGCGTGTCTACCGGGCCGTACGGTTCGGGCCGCTCGTCGAGATCTTTGGCTTCGACATGCGCACTTACCGCGGGCCGAATTCCTTGAACCAGCAGGCGACGCTGAACGACGAATCAGCGCTCCTCGGCGGGCCCCAGGTCGAGTGGTTGAAACGACGGTTGAAGGCGTCGACCGCGACCTGGAAGATCATCGCGAGCGACATGCCGCTCGGGCTCGTCGTCCCCGATGGTCCGGCGTTCGAGGCCGTCGCCAACGGCGATGCGGGACCGCCGCTCGGCCGCGAGCTCGAAATTGCGGCGCTGCTGACGTTCATCCGCGACGAGCGCATCAGCAACGTCGTCTTCGTCACCGGTGATGTGCACTACTGCGCCGCGCACCACTACGATCCCGCGCGCGCGTCGTTCACCAACTTTCATCCGTTCTGGGAGTTCGTCGCCGGCCCGGCGCATGCGGGCACGTTCGGGCCCGCGCGCCTGGACAAGACGTTCGGGCCCGAAGTGAAGTTTCTGGGCATTCCGGCCGGCATGAAGCCGAACCGGCCGCCGTGCGAAGGCCTGCAGTTTTTCGGGACGCTGAAAGTCGATGCAAAGACGAAAGCGCTGACCGCGACGCTCCGGAATGTCGCCGGCGACACGCTCTTCAGAACGGAGCTGCCGTCAGAGCCGTAGCGCATCCGAGCGCGCGAGCTCGGGTGCTCCCGTTTTTTCCGTGTGATCCGTGTGCTCCGTGGTTAGCTTCCGCCGCGTTGTCCGTGTGCTCGTGGCTCGCTTCCGCCGTGGTGTCCGTGTGCTCCGTGGTTTAGCTTCCGCCAACTTTGCGCGGCGTGCGCGCGCGCGGGATGTAGCCCCGGTTGGTGGTCGCCCTCCACGGCTGGTTCGACTCCGGTTTCGGCGCTCGCTTGGGTTTCGCGGCGGCCGCGTCAGCGTCAGCTGGAGGCTCAGGTGCTTCGGCCGCGGCCGCGGCCTTGGCCCGCGCCGCGCTCGCCTTCTTCTCGTCCTTCTCCAGACAGCAGTGCTTGTACTTGCGACCCGATCCGCAGTGGCAAGGCTCGTTGCGCCCCGGTCGTGGCTGGCTCATGTCAGGCATCGGATGAGTGTACCACCAGGCCAACTGGTTACCGTGCAAGAGCTTTTCACCGCTGAGATCGCGAGTGCGCAGAGAACATGTCTGGCCGTGCTTACTCCGTGGCTGTCTGACCGTGTTGTCGGTGGTCCTAATCGTTTCGGATTGCCGCCACCGGATCCAGCCGCGTCGCCCGGCGCACCGGGACAAAGCAGGCGACGATGGCGATGGCGATGAGAATCAGGGCGACGCCGAGGAGCGCCTCGATGTCGGCGAATGTCACGCCAGCGCGCCCGGTCGAGAAGATCGAGCCCCAGATTCTGGTGCACACCACGCCGGCCCCCAGCCCAATCGCGAGCTGCAGGGCCACGCGTCGCGCGATGAACCACACCACCTGCCATCGTCCGGCGCCGAGCGCCATGCGAAGGCCAATCTCGTGGGTCTGCTGGCTCACTGCATATGACGTGACGGCGTACAGGCCCAGCGCCGCCAGCATGACCGCGATGAACGTCAACACCCGTGAAAGATTTCGCGATATGCGGCCGACCCACTCCGCATCGCGGACCACTTGCGACATCGTCCGCATGCGATTCAAAGGCAGATTCTGGTCGATGCTCTGCATCTCGTCTCTCAACAGCTCCGAGAGCGCGTCTGTCCGCATGTCGCTCCGCACGATCAGGGCCGCGTCAGGCGGGGGCAGCGATCGAAGCGGGAGATAGACCACCGCGTCAGGCGAGGGCGCTGGACGTTGACGTATGGACGGCGACACGCCAGCGATGGTCAGCCACGCCGGGGGAGCTGGCGAGTCATTCGAGCCGACCGCGATACGCTGGCCGATCGGATCGCGATCGGGTGAGAATTTCTCGACGAACCGTTCGTTGACGATGACGAATGGTCGTCCTGGCGAACCGTCGTCCGGAGTGAAGTCGCGTCCACGCGCGATGCTGAGACCGAGCGTGGCGAAGTATCCTGGCGCCACGGCCACCGTCAAGACGGTCTGCTGATCCTTCTTATCTTTGTCGGTGAGTGGCCGATCCATGATCTCGAGCCGCCGCGATTCGCCGCCGAGAAGCGGCAGGGCGCTGGCCACCGACATCGAGGTGATCGCAGTCAGCGCACCGAGCCGATCGCCGACTGCCTGGTAGAAGGCGAAGCGCCGCTCGGCGGTATCGTAGACGGCGGCGGGCAGCGCAATCTCTGCCGTCAGGATGTCCGTTGTCTGCAGGGCAGCATCGGAAGGGAGGTCTGGCGCCGTCCCTCTTAGAGTGCCCACGAAGTTCGCGAGGAGAATCACTGCGAGTCCGAACTCAGCCGCCAGAAACGCCGTTGCCCAGCGTCGTCCATGAGTCCCGGTAGCCGTCCGTCCTCCTTCCTTGAGGACGATGTTCAGATCGGGCTTGGACCCTTTGATCGCCGGGAGTAGTGCAAACAGCAGGACCGTCGCGGCGGAGACCGCGACGAGCGCCGCGAACACCCGCGCGTCTGACGAATACTCGATCCAGTAGGGAAGTTCACCGGTAGGAATGCCGGCGCTGAACAGTCGCACACCGGCGACGCCGATCGCCAGGCCGAAAGCGCCGCCGAGCGCGGCGAGCGTCGCGCCCTCGATGCAGAGTTGGCGAATGACGCGCATCCGGCTTGCGCCAAGCGCCGTGCGCACGGCAATTTCGCGCGACCGGTTCAGCGAGTGGGCGAGCATCAGGTTGGCGGCGTTGGCGCACGAGATCAAGACGACGAGGATACCGACGGCGATGAACGCGCGCCAGGCCGGGTGCGTGAGGCTTCCGAGGTACTGCTCGTTGATCGGTACGACTCGCGCCCGTACTTGCTTGTTGGTGGCGGCGTGTTCAGATGCGATCTGTAGGGTGATCGTTTCGAGTTCGGCCCGGGCTTGCGGGAGCTGGACGCCGTCCTGGACGCGGCCGATGACGCGCAGCGTTCGCTCGTCGCGCGCCTGCTGTCGGAGGCCGGGGACCTGTGACAGCGGGAGCCAGATCTGACCGCTCGAGGGGAAACCGGAACGATCGGGCATGACTCCGACCACGACGGCCGGCGTGCCGTTGACGGTGATCGATCGGCCAAGCACTCCGGGGTCGCGTGCATAACGCGATTCCCAGGTGTTCGCGCCAAGGATGAGGACCGCGGGCGCACCAGGGTCGTCGTCTTTTGCTGTGAAATCGCGCCCGAGCATCGGTTGACTGCCGACGAGGCCGAACGCCGTGTGAGAGATGAACGTCCCGGACAGCGTGGACGGCGCGAGCCCATCGCCAGACACCACGATCGGAGCGCTCGCGAACGCGACCAGTCGTTCGAAGGTACGCGCACCCGCCTGCCAGTCGCTGAAGTCGAGAAACGACACGCCGAGATCTGGCGAGCGGTCGTCGCGCGTCGTCAGGTAGAGGACCCGATCGGCATCGGGCATCGGGAGGCCGCGGATGGTGTGCGCGTTCACGATCGTGAAGAGCATGTTGTTGACGCCAATTCCGAGTGCGAGGACGGCAACGGCCGAGAACGCGAAACCGGGCGCGCGCCACAACATCCGGATCGCCAGCCGCAGATCCTGCAGCGTGGTGTCGAGGAGCGGCAGTCCACGCTGGTCCTGGTACTGTTCCTTGATGCGCGCGACGCCGCCGAAAGCCCGCCGCGCTGCGCGCCGCGCCTCGTCTTCGTTCAACCCGAGCCTCATCTGCTCTGCGGCCAGCAGGTTCAGATGTGTCTCGATCTCTTCAGACAGCCGCTGGTCCCGACGACGGCGCAAGACGAGATCGAGGGCTCGCGAGAGAAATACCCGGATGCGGGTCATGGTTCACCCTCCAGGAGACGATTGACGATCGAAACCGTGCGCGCCCAGAGCTCGGTTTCAGACGCCAGCTGGCGCCGTCCCGACACGGTGATCGAGTAGAAACGGGCACGCCGGTTGTTCTCGCTCGTGCCCCAGGCGCTTTTGATCCAGCCTTTCTGTTCCAGTCGGAGGAGCGCCGGATAGATGGTGCCTTGGTTGAGCGCCAGGGCTCCGGCGGCGGCTTGCTCGATGCGTCGGGCAATGCCGAAGCCGTGCAGCGGGCCCATGCTCGCGAGCGTGTTGAGGACCATCAGGTCGAGCGTGCCGTAGGGAACCTGAGCGTCGGGAGGGCTCATTGTTGCTCCTGTTGAGAGACAACATGAGCATGCCACGATTCATGTTGAAAGCCAACAGGGGACCGCGGCAGCGACAGACACGATTCGGAAATAGACAACACAGGCCACAGATACCACGGAGAACACGGCCATGGGTCTCAGGCTTATCCGCGGCTTTGAAACCGTGTTTTCTGTGTGGTCCGCGGCTTGACAGAAACAGTGTTGTTCGTGGCTTAGAATTGCCGTCGTGCGGCTCTCTCGGGCAATGCTCGAAGATTCTCAATGGATAACTGATGAAACGCCGAACGTTCTTCACCGCTGTTGCTGCCGCCGCCGTCGCACCAAGTATTGAAGCGGCGCAGATGCCAGCGGTCCCGATCATCGATACCCACATTCACTTGTTCGATCCGACCCGCCCGCAAGGGGCACCCTACAGTGGTCCCAAGAACGCAGGGCCGCCGGTGCCGGCGCTTCCGGCGCGCTATCGGGCGCTCGCGGGTCCGCTCGGCGCAGTCGGCGCGATCAAAGTCGAGGCGAGCCCCTGGATCGAGGACAACTTGTGGGTCCTGCAAGTGGCCCAGCAGGATCCGATCATCGTCGGAGTCATCGGCAATCTCGAGCCGGAGAAGCCTGAGTTTGCCGAATATCTCGGGCGCTACACAAAGAATCCGCTCTTCCGCGGCATCCGTTGCGGGAATCTCTGGGGCCGCGACTTCACGGCTCAGGTCGAAATGCCGGCGTTCATCGACGGGCTGAAGCGCCTGGCCGACGCCGACCTCGTGATGGACACGGCCAACCCCCGCCTATCGCTGCTCCAGTCGGTCGTTCGCGTCACCGATAAGGTCCCGACGCTTCGCGTCGTCCTCGATCACGTCCCCGCGCTCGCGCCCTTCGAGACGGCGCCCGACCGCGTCGCGCTCGATGCCGTGCTGCGCGAGCTCGGTTCGCGCCCGCAGGTGTACGTGAAGCTGTCGTCGATCATCCACAGCGTGCAGGGAAAGATCTCGTTCGAGCTGCAGCCGTACCGCAGCGGCCTCGACCGGCTGATGGAAGTCTTCGGCGACGATCGCGTGATATTCGGCAGCGATTGGCCGAACAGCGACGGCGTCGCCCCGATCGACAAGGTGTTCGAGGTCGCGAAGGAGTACTTCGCGACCAAACCAAGGCTGACGGCCGAGAAGTACTTCTGGAGAAACTCCATCGCCGCGTACAAATGGGTCAAGCGCGACCCCTCTCAGCCGAGTCTCTGAAAGCGCTATCCTTTCTCGAGAGGTAACCATCGCCATGCGAACGTTGTGCTCGTTTGTGTCGGTCGTGACCGTGGTTGTGCTGGCGTCGACTGGAGTCGCGGGAGAACAAGGCGCGAAGCCGGCGAAAGGCGTCGCGCTCTTCGACGGCAAGACTTTCAACGGGTGGGAAGGCGATCTGAAGATCTTCCGAATCGAGGATGGCGCGATTGTCGCCGGGACGCTCGACAACAAGATCGCCCGCAACGAGTTTCTCTGCACGACCCAGACCTATGGCGACTTCGAGCTGAGGCTGAAGGTCAAGCTCCTCGGCGGCGACAACGCGAACGCCGGCATTCAGTTCAGGACCAAGCGGATTCCCAACCATCACGAGGTGACGGGCTATCAGGCCGACATGGGCGTCGGCTGGTGGGGTGCGCTCTACGACGAATCGCGGCGGAACAAGGTGCTCAAAGGACCAGACCAGGCCAAGATGAAAGAGATCGTCAAGGCCGGCGACTGGAACGACTATGTGATTCGCGCCGAAGGAAAACGCATCCAGCTCTGGATCAACGGCTTTCAAACCGTGGACTACACCGAGGAAGATCCCGCGATCGAGCCGACCGGCGTGATCGCCGTCCAGATTCACAGTGGCCCACCGAGCCAGGCGTGGTACAAGGACATCACCATCGTCAACCTGCGTAAATAGGGCCACGGATCACACGGAAAAACAACCCTGACGAAATAGGCCACGGATCACACGGATCACACGGATCAGAAGGATAGGTAGATGCGGGGTCGGACTGTTGTCTTCGGCGCCGTGATCGCCGCTGTCGCACGCGGCGATCGTCGGCGGAGCGCTCTTCGCTTTTCAGGGCGGGCAGTTTCCTCCTCTAGGAACAGGACTCTCTGCCGAAGATAAAGCCACGCTGCAGGTTCAGGTCGACTCGTTGGCGTCAAGGGTTGCTGGCCTCAAGCGCAAGTACGCATCGGCGCCGATGTCGGACCGCATCGCCGACGTCGAGGTCTATCTCGAGGCGGTGCGACGGCCCTTGAAGTACGACGAGCGTCTCTACGCCGGCCGCGATAGCACCCCCATGGCTGTCGCCGCCCGAACCCTGGCCACAGGGAGCGAGCGCGCGGACCAGTTGATGAGCGGGCAGACGCCTTGGATGAACGAAAGCGGGGTCCGCGGCTTCTATTCAAGAATCGACGGCTCGGCACAGCCATACATCCTGACGATGCCGGCTGATTACGACGGCGCGGCGAAGCGCCAGTATCGGCTCGACATCTTCATGCACGGTCGCGACGATACCGTTCTCGAGCAGCAGTTCATGGCGAAGTCGACGACCGGCTACGCTTCGAAGCCCTTTGCGGCCGGGCCCGATCGGTTCATGCTTCAGCCGTACGGCCGCTACACCAATGCCAGCCGGTTCGCGGGCGAAGTTGACGCGCTCGAAGCGATCGAATCGGTCGCGAAATCCTATCCAATCGATCCGCAACCGCCTCGTCATGGCTGGTTTCTCGATGGGCGGCGCATCGGCATGGTCGTTCGCCGTGCACTACCCGGATCGATGGGTGGCAGCGGCGCCGGGCGCCGGTTTCTCCGAGACACGTGTCTTCCTCCGGCGGGACCTCGAGCGGCAGCCGCAGAATGCCGTCCAGCAAACACTCTGGCATCTCTACGACGCGACCGACTACGCGCTGAACACGTTCAACCTGCCCGTCGTGGCGTACTCCGGCGCGAACGACGGACAGAAGCAGGCGGCGGACGCCATGGCAGCAGCAATGCTCGACGAGGGCCTGACGCTCGAGCACGTCATCGGTCCGAACACCGGTCACTCGTACGAGCCTGGCGCGCGGCAGCAGGTTCAGGATCGGCTCGATCAACTGGCGGCCCAGGGTCGCAATCCCGTGCCGAAAGAGATCCGCTTCACGACCTGGACCCTCAAGTACAACCGGATGTTCTGGCTGACCATCGACGCGATCGCCGCCCATTGGGAGCGCGCCAGGGTCAGCGCGGCGATCGACGGCAATACGATCCGCGCGACGACCTCCGGCGTCACTGCCCTGCACCTCAGTTTCGACCCTGGGCTGGCGCCGTTTGCGGCCGGCACCAAGGCCGACGCTGACAATCGACGGCGCTACGCTGGCGCTGCCCGCGGTCGCCAACGACAAGTCACTCGAAGCTGGTCTCGTCCGAAGCGGGACTGAGTGGCGCGTTGGCAAGTTGCCGGCGTCCGGGCTGCGAAAGACACACGGCCTTCAGGGCCCGATCGACGATGCGTTCATGGACGGCTTCGTCTTCGTGCGGCCGACGGGGAAGGCATTCAGCGAGCGGCTCGGCGTATGGGAACGCGAACAGGCCGATTTCGCCATCAATGAATGGATCCACTTCTTCCGCGCCGAGCCGAGGGTAAAGGACGACACGGACGTCACGGCGGCTGATATCGCGGGCAGCAACCTGGTGCTGTTCGGCGATCCGTCGAGCAACGCCATCTATCGTCGGATTGCGGACCGTTTGCCAATCGAGTGGCGCGCGGACGGCGTGGTCGTTGGAAAAGACAAGTTCTCTGCCAGCCACGCGCCGGTGTTCGTGTTCCCGAATCCGCTCAACCCGCAGAAGTACGTCGTCGTCAACAGTGGGTTCACGTTCCACGATCAGGCGAATAACGCCATGCAGTCCCCGAAGCTGCCGGACTGGGCCGTCGTCGACACGACAAAGCCCGGCAACAACTTCAGGTATCTGCCGCTCTTCGTCGAATCCCAGGGGTTTTTCGACGAGGCCTGGAGGCTGAAAGGGCCGTCGCGGCCCACAGACGTCAAGTGAGTGCCGTCGCACCGCTGTGCCTCGCCGTCCTCGTCGCCCTCTGGACGGCCATTCCGTTCCAGCATCGCGCTCCCCTGCATCGTCACGAGGGCAGCCGCATGTCCATGGCGTGCCTGTACGCCATCGAGGCGTACGGGCCCAACGCCGAGGACCTCGCGCGCATCGTCGAGGAGGCGCTCGACGAAGTGGACCGGGTCGATCGTGTTGATGAGCCACTACAAGGCCGCGAGCGACGTCTCGCGTGTCAATCGCGAGGCTGCGCGACATCCGGTGACCGTCGACGCCGAGTTGTTCGATTTCATCGCCGAGGCGATGCGCTACAACCGCGACTCCGCGGGCGCGTTCGACATCACCGTCGGACCGTTGATGAAGGCCTGGGGATTCTTTCGCGGCGACGGCCGGGTCCCGTCGGAGGAAGAAATCGCGTCCGCGCGTGGTCACGTCGGCGGTGCGCACGTGACGTTGGATCCTGCTGCGAGGACGATCGCGTTCGACGCCCCGGGCGTCGAGATCGATCTTGGAGGGATCGCCAAGGGGTACGCCGTCGATCGCGTCGTGGGGCTGTTCAGGCGACGCGGCGTGGCTGCTGCGCTCATCAGTGCCGGGGGCAGCACCATTTACGGGCTTGGCGCGCCGCCGGGGCGAGCCGGCTGGGACGTCCAGATCCAGGATCCCATCGAGTCGGGGAAGACGGCGCTCACTGTGCAGTTGAAGAACCGCGCGTTGTCGGTGTCGGGAAGTTCGGAGAAGTCGTTCGAGGCCGGGGGCGTGACATATTCGCACATCATGGATCCGCGAACGGGCCGGCCCGTGCAAGGTATGCTGAGCGTCGCCGTCCTCGCGCCAACCGGAACGGCCGGTGATGCGCTCGATAACGCGTTCTTCGTGCTCGGCCCGAACGGCAGCCGCGCCTATCTGCGTCGTCTGCCTGAGACTGAGGTGATGTTCTTTCTGCCGTCGACGCCGCGAACGTGGACGCTCGTGCGTCAGCCATGAGGAACGAAGTGACGAAGCGGAGGATCGGACGAACGAAGTGACGAAGGGGAAGATTGGAGGAACGAAGTGATGCGGCGGACGATCCGCACAGGACCCGGGCAGCTCGCCCTGTTCGGGGCGTTGCTGTGCATGCTCGCCAGCTCCGAGCGCGCAGCGTCCCGCCGCCGACTTCGAAGCGCTGCCGTTCGCGCCGCGGCGATATGTTGCGTATCGCGCGCCTTCGGCACTCACTCTCGATGGCAAGCTCAACGAACCGGCCTGGACGGCAGCCGCCTGGTCCGAGCTGTTCGTCGACATCGAGGGCGACAGCCGGCCGCAACCAGGCTTCCGCACGCGGATGAAGATGTTGTGGGACGACGAGTTCTTCTATGTCGCTGCCGACATGGAAGAGCCCGACCTCTGGGGAACGTTGACCGCGCGCGACTCCGTCATCTTTCACGACAACGATTTCGAGGTCTTCGTCGATCCCGACGGCGACACCCACGCCTACTACGAGCTCGAGGTCAACGCGCTCGGCACACCGTGGGACCTGATGCTGCTCAAGCCCTATCGCGATGGTGGCCGGGCGATCGATGCGTGGGACATCGCCGGCCTGAAGGCCGGCATCGATCTGCGCGGCACGATCAACCGTCCGGGCGATCGCGACGACGGCTGGAGCGTGGAAATCGCGATGCCATGGCGGATGCTGCGCGAGGCCGCGCCGAACAGCAAGCCGCCGCAGCCGGGCGACCGCTGGCGCGTCAACTTCTCGCGCGTCGAGTGGCAGACAGATGTCACGGACGGCCGCTACGCGAAACGGCTGAAGCCCGGCTCGAAGGATCCGTTGCCAGAGAGCAACTGGGTCTGGAGCCCGCAAGGCGCCATCAACATGCACATGCCCGAACGCTGGGGTTTCGTCCAGTTTTCTGGCGTTGAGGTTGGTCGTGGTACGCGAGCCGTTCGTCGACGACCCGAACGAACGCGTCAAGTGGGCGCTCCGCCGGCTGTATTATCGTCAGCGGACGTTTCGTCAGAAGACCGGCAGCTACGCGTCGGCGTTGCCTGCGCTCGACGCAGACAGCATCAAGGTCGATGGCCTGTCGTTTCTGCCGGAGTTGAAGTCGACGCAATCGCTCTACGAGATCGTGGCGCCTGGTTTCGGCGGCGCCACCGTCCACATCGACCAGGATGGCCGGGTGTGGGTGACGAAATGACAGGCTCAGGGCTCAAGGCTCAGGGCTCAGGCAAGAGCCCTGAGCGCAGAGTCGTCGGACTAGGATCTGTAGGCTCTTGCCTGAGCCTTGAGCCCTGAGCCCTGAGCCAACAAGGAGAGCACAATGAACCGTCGCGAATTCCTCGAGCACACTGTCGCAGGGGGAGCCATGATGGCGCTCGGGGCGTCCACCGCCACTCCACTCGCCGCCCGAGCGGTCAAGTGGCCAATCGGCTGCTTCAACCGCCCCTGGACCACGTGGAGCTATGACGACGCGCTGAAGCAGATGAAGGCGGCGGGCTATGAGACGACGGGTCTCCTGACGCGAACGAAGCAGGAACCCTTCATCGGCGCCGACGCCACGCCCGAGTACCTCGCCGCCCTGAAGCAGAGAATCGCCGCCAGCGGCTTGAAAGCAAACATGGCCGCGCTGCGCTCGCGGCACGCGATCCCACTCGAGGAATCCATCAAGGAAACCCGCCAGCAGGTGGAGAATGCCGCGACGCCTCGGGCTGACCTACCTGCTGACCTTCGGCGTCGATCGTCCGGAAGAGTACGACCATTACTACAAGGTGATGAGCGACACCGCCGCCTACGCGCAGGAGCGGAAGGTCAAGCTGGTGATGAAGCCGCACGGCGGCAGCAGCGGCGCTGCCGACGAGATCACCGCCGTCCTCAAAGCCGTCCAGCACCCCAACTTCAAGATCTGGTACGACGCGGGGAACATCATCTACTACACGGGCAAGGACCCGATCGAGGAGCTGAAGCCGATCGCAAAACACGTCACCGGGTTTTGCGCCAAGGACTGTGGCGCGGTCAAAGGCGACGTGATGATTCAGTTCGGCACGGGAAAGGTCGACTTCGCGGGCGTCTTCGCGACGCTGAAAGCCGCCGGCTTCGATGGACCGCTGATGGTCGAGTGCTGCAAGGTCGGCGCGACCGCGGAGGAGACGATGGCCAACGCGCGCGCCAACCGCGAGTTCCTCGAGGCCGTGCTGGCGAAGCTCTAGGAGAGCTGGCACAAGGGGTCAGATCTTGTATTTCAACATGTCAATAATGTTGAATTACAAGACCTGACCCTCTCTGGACGACTACTTCACCGCTTTGAGGTCGACGACCGCATAGGTCGCGAGCCGCGGCACCGAGAACTCCGTGAATCCGTCGGCGACGGCGAAGTCGGCGAGCGGGACCCGCCCGGCGCCGGCGATCTGAGCGTCGCCGTTGGCGTAGGCGCCGCGCACCCTGATCCGCAGCCCCTCGATTTCGCGGCCGCCGTAATTCAGCAGATGCAGTCGGATCTGAGCGCCGTCCCCGGTCAGCCGGGCGATCACGACCTCGCTGCCATAGACGCGCAGCGTGCGCTTCTCATCGGTGAGCTGACGGCGGATCTTGAGCGCAAAGGCGCTCGGATCGGCGGCCTCCGCGGCCGGGTAGCCGGGGCTCCCCATGGCGATGTTGATCGGGTAGCGCGTCGACGCCGCTGGGACGACCTGAAAGAGCAGGTTGCGGCGCGTGAGCAGATTCATGACCTCGCCGGTCACGGCCGTGCCATCCTCGACGACCGCCAGATCGGCGATTGCCGGCAAATCAGCGGCGGGCAGGCCTTCGAGGAACGTCAACATCCCGCCAAGCGCTCCCACGTCCGCCGGGTCAATTTTCAACACGACATCCGCGCCGTACGCGTAGGTTTCCGCTGCGGCCAGCGCTGCCTTTCCCGATCGGCACGTCGTAGACGTATTTCGACTGCGGGTGTCTGGTGAAGCGCCAGCCGTTGGCAACGATCCACGGGCTGCGGGTAGGGGAGGCGAGCCCCGCCCGGGGCGTCACGCCTGGCGGGGGGAGCATTTCGCGCGCGGCCAGTTCGGCCGGCGTGATCGGGTTGACCGAGAACCCTGCGGCCCGCCATGCATCGACCTGCTCGGGCGCCACGCACAAGCGCTTGATGCCCGCCTTTTCGAGCGCGGCTCGGCTCTCAGCGCCCTGCGTCCAATAGAGGCATGGCGCCTGTCCCAGAAGAGCGGTAACAGCCGCCAGCAGAAGCAGGGTCATACCGTGATGTCCTGCACGTTGATCTTCGCGCGGTCGGAGACGCCGAGGCCGAGCGTCGACGCGTACTCGACGTGGCCTGGCTCCCTGATGATGATGTTGACGTTGGGATCGGCGTCACGCGCCCGGCCGTCGTCCATCTTCAGCGAGCTCGGCGATCGGTCCCAGATCGAGATCACGCCTTCGGCCTTGCGCTTGTTGTCGATGATGTCGAGGAGCAGGCGATCGATCGCCACCGGATCGGTGCCGAATTGAATCTCCCGCGGGTAGAAGACGTAGCGCGTCGTCCGCGCGAACGGGCCGCCGTGCCAGACGGCGCGCAGGCCGTCCATGATCTGCAGCACGGTTCTGGAGCGCAGGGGTTCGATGCTCGCCAGCTTGGGGACGACGGAGTAGGTGTAGGACTTGCCTCCCTGGTGGGTGCGCGCGACGTTCGAGAAACTGCCGTAGGCGATGTTCTTGAGGCAGCCGGTGACGCCGGTGGCCCCGTGATCCTTCATGTTCGGGATGTTGATGATCTTCGTCAGGCGCCGCGACACCAGCCGCATCATGTTCGACCGCGTATCCTCCTCGCCGAAGAAGTCTGCCTCGAGGTAAGTGTCCGGGTCGTAGCCGCTGTTGTCGACGTTGCGATTGGCCCGCTCGGCCGCGACGATTTGGAGGCCGTCGGGCAGGTGCGGCGCGTAGTTGCATTCGGTGAGCTGGTTCTGGAAGCGTTCGTAGACGAAGATCTGCGACACCGGCAGGCCGATTCCCATCAATTGCCGAACCGTCTCCGCCACGATCTCGTAGGCCGAGATGCAGTGCGGATAGCCGCCGCAATTGACCTTGATGCCGACGACGTCCTGGGGCTCGAAGAAGCGACGCCAGGCGTCAGGTGTCGTAGCGGCGCCCGTCAGCGCGCGCATGCCGCGCGCCATCATCTCCCGTACGACTTCGTCGTTCGCCTTGCCCGTTGCGATGTCGACGGACTTGTCGGATTTGACGGAGACGACGCGGCCTGGAAAAGGACCCGGCATCCCGGGAACCTTGGCGGGAGCGAAGCTCGAGACGACTTTGAATGCCGGGATGTCCTGGCGCATCTGAATTGCCCCGACGAGAGGCGACGCGGCCAGGAGCCGGACGAACGTTCTACGGTGCATCGTGCTCGACCTCCGAGCCGAGGATCCTACCTCAAGCAATGCTGAATGCTGAATGCTGAGTGCTGAAGTGAATGCTGAAGGCAGACTCGAGTGAATGTGAATGCTGAAGTAATCACTTAACTCATCCCTATCTTGCGTACAGACTCCCGAATCAGCATTACACTGTGGAACACCCCATCGACCGTTATTTCGTTGCGGACCGCGCCGCCCGTTACAAAGCGCCCGACGGGTGGAATCCGCGTGATGTCCAGGGAGGACTTATGAGAATTCAGTCGCGTTTCGTGACGGCGGCACTTTGCCTGCTGGCCGTCGTCGCCCTTCTTCACCCAAGCTCGGCCATGGCACAAACCGGTGCCGCGTCGCTGACGGGGATCGTCAGCGATCAAAGCGGGGCGACGGTGCCTGGTGCAACCGTCACCGCAACAAATCAAGCTACCAATGTCACCTACACGGCCGTGTCGAATCAGGCCGGAAACTATACCGTCACCTCTTTGCCGGTCGGGACCTACGTCGTCAAGGCCGAGTTGTCCAGCTTCAAGACTGCCGCGACCAAGCCGATCCAGCTCGAAGCGATGCAGATCGCCCGGATTGACTTCAAGCTGGAGCTCGGCGCGCTGCAGGAGACCGTGGAGGTCAGCAGCGACGCGCAGGTGCTCCAGACCGAATCGGCCGTCGTCGGCGAGGTCATCTCGGGGAGCACGCTTTCCGCGCTGCCGCTCAACGGCCGCAACACGGGTCAGCTCTCGCTGCTCCTGCCGGGCGTCGTGACGCCGAATCCGGGCTCGTTCACGGCGATCCGCAACTTCTCGGGCGGCCGGCCGTTCGTGAACGGGAACCGCGAGCAGACCAACAACTACACCATCGACGGCGTCGACATGAACGAGTCGATCGACAACACTGTGGCGTATCAGCCCAGCCCCGATGCGCTGGCTGAAATCAGCGTCGAGACGAACAACTACGCCGCCGATACCGGCAACGTCGCAGGCGCGGTGATCAGCAACGTCATCAAGTCCGGCTCGAACAGCTTTCACGGCAACGCCTTCGAGTTCTACCGCAACAGCGACATGGATGCGAACTCGTGGTCGAACAACCGGTCGAGCGCAGCCAAGCCGGAACGCCGGCAGGACATCTTTGGCGGCACGTTCGGTGGCCCGATCGTGAAGAACAAGCTGTTTTTCTTTGGCAACTACCAGGGCACGCAGTTTGACGCGCCGGGCTTCGAGACGATTTCAGTAGCGCCGGCGACCTGGCGCGCGGGCGATTTGTCGAGCATCACCAGCGTCATCCGAGATCCGGTGACCGGTGCGCGTTTGCCGGCAACCAGATTCCGATCGGCCGGATCAGCCCGATCGCCCGCTCGATCCTGACCGAACACTGTCGCTCTACCCGCTGCCCAATCGCGTGGTGACCGGCGTCACCGGCAACTACGTCGGCGAGACGCTGCAGACGATCAGCGCCAACCAGGCCGACGTGCGCATCGATTGGAGCCTCTCAGCCGACGACAAGATCTTCGGGCGTTACTCGTTCGCGGAGTACGAGCAGCGCACTGACAAGCGCGCGATTCCGCTGCTCCTTGGCAGCTTGCAGGAGGCGCCGTTCCGCAACCTGGCCCTCAACTGGAATCGCATCATCTCGCCGACGCTCGTCAACGAGGTGCTGTTCGGCTACAACCAGATCACCGTCGTGGGGGACACACTCGACTGGAGCGGGATCGGCAATGCCAATGCGACCTTCGGGATCGCCGGCGGTCAGCCGATTGCCGGCCTGAGCTCGATCGGGTGGGGCAATGGGCTCACCTCGCCGGGCGCCGCTGCGACCGATACCAACACGCTCGACAAGACGTATCAGATCAACGAGAAGCTGACCTGGCTCAAGGGCCGCCACACCATCAAGGGCGGCGGGCAGTTCCTGCACTACGTGCAGCAGCGGTTCTACGCCGGCAACAACGGGTTGCTTGGCTTATTCAGCTACAGCGGCGCGTTCAGCGGCTCGCCGTTCGCCGACTTCCTGCTCGACCAGGTCGCGAGCAAGGGCCGCGGCAGCCAGTCGGAAGCCTGGACGCACCTGCACAACCGTCTCGCGCTCTTCGTCCAGGACGACTTGAAGGTCACCTCGGCGCTCACGCTCAACCTCGGCATGCGGTGGGCGTACACGCAGCCCATCGTCGAGAAGGACAACCGTCAGTCCAATTTCAGCCTGGCACCGGCCAGCAGGTTCTTGCGCAGGACGGCGACCGCGAGAGCCGGGCGCTTTACAAGTCCTACATGAAGGGCTTCGAGCCGCGGCTCGGGTTCGCCTACCGTGGCGGCGATCGCTGGGTCTTCCGTGGCGGCTACGGGATCACGCAGTACATGGAGGGGACGGGAGCCAACCTTCGGCTGCCGCTCAACCCACCGTACTTCTTCGAATCGCAGGTCAATTACGACGCGACGACCGGTCCGGGCACTTTGGCGACGGGTTTTGCGGAGTTGCGGCCGCTCGACCAGCCTTCGGGCCAGGTGCGCGCATGGGACCCGAACCTGCGCCCGCAGTTTACCCAGCAGTGGAACGTGTTCGCTGAATACCTGCTCACGCCGACGATGTCGGCCAACATCGGCTACGTCGGTCACAATGCCGATCACTTGGTGACGCCGGTTGAAGGCAACCAGCCGCTGGCCGGGCCAGGAAGCGACACGACGACTTGGCTGCCGGCACAACAGCGCCGTCCGCTGTACGCGACCGCCCCGCTCATCACCAACATCTCGACCACTGCCGCACGTGGCCGCAGCGACTACAACGCGCTGCAGGTGAGCCTCCGTCAGCGCTTCATGCACGGGCTCGAGTACCTGGCGTCGTACACGCTGGGCTCGGTCAAGACCAACAACCTTGGCTACTACGGGTCGGGTGGCGTCGCCGCCGAGGGCGCCTACTGGATGAACACCTACGAGCCGGAGTGGAACTACGGTCCGGCGTTCTTCGACGCGCGCCATAACCTGGTGTTCTCAGCGAACTACGAGTTGCCGTACGGCCGCGGACAAACGTATGGGTCGAACGTCTCTCCCCTCGTCGACGCGATCCTCGGTGGCTGGCGGGTGAGCGGCATCTTCCAGGCGCGCACAGGATTTCCTATCACGGTCACTGACGGCGCGAACCGCTCGCTCCAGGGACAGCGAGGCAACGAGCGGCCGAACTGCATCGGCGACCCGGTGCCTTCCGACCAGAACATTGCCCACTGGCTGGACATCAACGCGTTCCAGCGCGTCCCGTTGGGCACGTGGGGTAACTGTGGCATCGGCGTTGCGCGCGCTCCCGGCTACAAGAACCTCGATTTCGTGCTGGCCAAGAAGTTCAGCCTTGGCGGCACGCGTGCGTTCGAGTTCCGGGCCGAGGCGTTCAACCTGACGAACACGCCGAGCTTCGGTCCACCCGCGCGTAACATCAACTCGCCCAACGACTTCGGCCAGATCACGAGCACGGTCAGCACCGCTCGGACGATGGAGTTGGTGTTCAAGTTCTTCTTCTGAGCTGCGGTTCAAGAGGTTCAAGGGGTTCAGGAGGTTCAGGAGGTTCAGGGTTCAACCTGAACCCTTTGAACCTTCTGAACCTTGAACCTAATGAACCCTACTTGAACCTCTTGAACCTTTTGAACCTATGACTAACCCCATCACCCGCCGAGAGTTGATCCGCCGAGGCGGCGTCCTCGGGAGCTTGCTAGCGCTGCCGGGCTCCGTGCTCGGCGAGGCTCAGGCTCCTGGCACATCTGCGGCGGCGACGACTCAACAGGACTTCATCCGTCCGACGTCTACAAGTCGATCGGCGTGCGCCCGCTCATCAACGCGCGCGGGACGTTCACGATCATCAGCGGTTCGACCATGCTGCCGGAGGTGCGCGCCGCGATGGACGCGGCGGCGAAGAAGTATGTGCATCTCGACGAGCTGGCCGATGCGGTCGGCGCCCGCCTGGCGGTCCTCACGGGCGCCGAATGGGGGCTCGTCACCAACGGGTGTTCCGCCGGGCTGACGCTCGCGAGCGCGGCGTGCGTCGCGGGCGGCAACCCGGACCTCCACGTTCGTCTGCCGAACTTGAGCGGGTTTGCCAAAGACGAAGCCATCATTCCCACCCATTCGCGCAACGTGTACGACGCGGCTATCCGGTCGGTCGGCCTGCGCGTGGTCGAAGTCTCGACACCGGCCGAGCTCGAGGCGGCGCTCGGGCCCCGCACCGCGCTCATCTATGTGATGGCGAGCCCGCGCGTCGACGAGAGCCCGCTGAGCGTCAAGGCGATGGCCCCGATTGCGAGCGCCAAAGGCGTGCCCATTCTCGTGGATGCGGCGGCCGAGATCTTGACCGTGCCGAACGTGCACCTGCAGAACGGCGCGACGCTCGTCGCTTACAGCGGCGGCAAGTGCCTTCGTGGGCCGCAGACCGGCGGCCTGCTGCTCGGGCGCAAGGATCTGGTCAAGGCCGCGTGGGTGCACAGCGCGCCGCACCACGGCGTCACCCGATCGCTCAAGGTCGGGAAGGAAGACGCCATCGGGATGCTGATGGCAGTCGAGATGTGGGTGAAGCGCGACCACGACGCCGAGTGGAAGCGCTGGACCGCGTGGCTCGATCACATCGCGCAGCGCCTCTCTTCAATCCCTGGTGTGACGACCACGATCACGCAGCCGAACGGCTTGTCGAACCGCACGCCGTCGCTGAGAATTCAGTGGGACCGCGACAAGCTCGGCCTGGCCGGCGATGCGGTTGCGCGCGCCATGCTCGACGGCGAGCCGCGGATCGCGCTGTCTGGGGCCGGTGGCGCGCCCCCGATGACCGGTGTGTCGGTGACGCCGTACATGATGGAGGCGGGGGAGGAGCGGATCGTCGCCGACCGCCTGCACGCGCTGCTCTCGAAGCCGCCGGTGACGTCTGCTGCGCCGCCACCGTCGCCGGCAGCCGCCGATCTCTCGGGTCAATGGAACGTGAACATCCAGTTCGCCGCGATCAAGTCGACGCATTCGTTCCTCCTGACGCAGCGCGGGAACGAGCTCGGCGGGTTCCATCAGGGCGAGTTCATGACCCGCGAGGTGACCGGGACCATCGATGGCGAGAACGTGCGCATCCGAAGCGCCTACGGCGAGCAGCACGGGGACTCGGTCAACATGACCTTCTCGGGCAAGATTGCCGGCGGCGAGATGTCGGGCAACCTCGACATGGGTGAGTATCTCGGTGCCACGTGGACAGCCGCGCGCCGCGCGGGGAGGAGAAGCTGATTCATGCGCAGTCGTAGTGTCCAGCCTTCGCCAAGGCTTCGGCGCGACCATGCTGATCTTTGTCATCGTCGTGGCCGCCGCGGTGGGCGTCCCGTCGGGGCAGGTGACGAATCAACCAGCCGCAGCCCAGCCAAAGTACGACCTGCTGTTACGCGGCGGTCACGTCATCGATCCGAGAAACTCGATTAGCGCCGTGCGCGACGTCGCGATTGCCGGCGGGAAGATCGCGGAGGTCGGAACAGCTCTGAATCCTGCGGACGCGCTGAAGACCGTCGATGCCTCAGGGCTGTACGTGACGCCCGGCCTGATCGATATCCATACGCACGTCTACACCGGCACTGGCGAGCGTGGTTCCTACGCCGGCGACAGCAGCGTCTATCCCGATGGCTTCGCCCTCAGGGTCGGCGTGACGACCGTCGCCGACGCCGGCAGTTCCGGCTGGCGGAATTTCGACGACTTCAAGACGCGCGTCATCGATCGATCGAAAACGCGTGTGCTCGCCTTCCTCAACATCGTCGGCAACGGCATGCGAGGCGGGAAGTTCGAGAACGATCTCGCGGACATGGAGGTGAAGCCCACCGCCGACATGGCGCTCCGGCATCCCGGGCTGATTGTCGGGATCAAGACCGCGCACTACACCGGACCCGAGTGGGCGCCGGTCGAGCGCGCCGTCGAGGCAGGCACGGTGGCCAACGTCCCGGTCATGGTCGATTTCGGCTCGAACCTGCCGGAGCGGCCGCTCGCGGAGCTCGTCACCAAGAAGCTTCGGCCCGGCGACATCTACACACACGTGTACTCCGGGCTGCGCGGCGAGCAGGACCCGTCGGGTCACGTCAACCCGGGCATGATCGAGGGCCGGAAGCGGGGCGTGATCTTCGATGTCGGTCATGGCGGCGGCAGCTTTTTGTGGCGCATCGCGTTTCCGGCCATCAAGGAAGGGTTTCTGCCCGATTCGATCTCGACCGACCTCCACATCGGGAGCATGAACGCGGGCATGAAGGACATGCTCAACGTGATGAGTAAGTTCCTTGCCATGGGGTTGACGCTCGATCAGGTGATCGCCCGCTCCACTTGGAACCCGGCGCGTGAAATCAAGCAGGACGGGCTCGGCCATCTCTCGGTGGGTGCGGTTGCCGACGTCGCGGTGTTGCGCGTGGAGAAGGGCAAGTTCGGGTTCGCCGACATGTATGGCGCCCGGCTCGACGCCACCGAGCGGCTGACCTGCGAGTTGACGCTCCGCGACGGCAAGGTGCTGTACGACCAGAACGGTTTGTCCCGGCCTGACTGGCGGTCGTTGCCCGCCGACTATCGTCAGACGGGTGACGCGCGTTGGGACGGGATCAACCCGGTTCCTGTTCGGAGGTAACGATGGCGAAGTCGAATCGGAGAGCGTTCCTGAAGAAGGGCCCGGCAGTAGCGGTGGCGGCGGCAGCAGTCGGAGCGCCCGCGAGCGTGCTCGCGCAGGGGACGCCGGCGGAGAAGCCGGTGAAGAAGGTGCACTACGCCAGCGGCAAGAAGCCCGAGAATACGCCGCTCTTCAACAGCGTCGTCTCGTACGGCAATCTCGTGTTCATCTCCGGCATCGGCGCCCACTTCGAGGGCGACATCAAGGCGCACACCAAGCACGTGCTCGACGAGATTCAGAAGAACCTGGAACGCGTCGGCTCGTCGATGGAAAAGGTGCTGAAGGTCAACGTCTACCTCAACGACCTCAAGGACTACGCGGGCATGAACGATGAGTTCCGCGGCCGGTTCGGCCCCGAACCCGGCGTGCGCACGACGATCGCGGCTGCCGGCGGGATTCCTGGCAACTCGCTCGTCGAGATTGATTGCATTGCGTATATCTGAGTAGCTATCAGCTGTCAGCTATCAGCTATCAGCTCGAGCTTCAGCCGGATGGTCGTACGAGCTGACCTCGTCCCAGCTCGCGATCTCTTTCCAGCGGTAGTACTTCTTGTCGGCGAGGGCCATCATTTCCCGGTCCTCGCCGCTATCGCCGTAGGCGTACACGATCGGATACCTGGACAAGTCGTACTGCGCGCGAATTCTCCGGACCTTCTCGGCGCCGGAGCAGTCCCCGTCGACGTACCTGCCGGTCAGCGTCCCGCGCTGTTCTTCAATTGTCGTGCAGATGACTTTCAGGCCTCGCTCCGCACACCATGGCGCGAGATACAGATCGAGTGACGCAGAGACAACGACGATGTCGTCCCCCTGCGACTTGTGCCAGTCAATCCGCTCGAGGGCACGCGTCTGAAGCGTGCCCGGTAGGACGGTCGCGGCGTACTGAGCGCCAAGCTGCCGGATCGCCCCGGCGGGCTCGCCGCTGAATCCGAGGCGGGCCGCTACCTGCCGGCAGCGGCTCGCCGAAATCATCCCCAGTCGATAGCCGACGACGATCGGACTCAGAGCCACCATCGCCATTCGTATCCGGGCTGGACGAACGGCCATCCGCATGAACGGCGTCCAGCTGTCGCTCGAGGTGATGGTGCCGTCGAAGTCGAAGAGGGCGAGGTTCATGGGAGGAGCCGCATGCTAGCACGGCAGTAACTCGGTCCGGACCGGGCACCTGGACGTTGGGGGTGCGGCTCGGTCGTCACCCTCAACAACAAAACAAAGTGGAGCGTCTAAGCGAGACGTGGGTGCACTGGCGGGTCCTGTCCGCGAACAGCCCCACTTCGTGCTCGGGCCCAAAAGCCTGTCACGAGAGAGGGCCCTGCGCCGCGAAGCGGGGCGCCCCGTTCGCGGCCACCCGCGAGTAGCACTCTGCGTCTCGCCCGCCCGGAAGTTAGTTGACTCGTGGTGCGCTGTAGGACCTCGGAAGACGCAGCTAATCCTGGTCCGCGCCGAAGGCGAGGAGGCGGCCATCACAGTCCTTCACGACAAATTCGCGCGAGTGCCAGGCGGTGTCGCCAAGGGCTCGCGTGAACTCGACTCCCAGCGCGACATATTCGGCGTATAGCGCGTCCGCGTCCTCGATGAACAGGTAGGCGTCAAGGAGCTCGTCGGCGTATTTGTCGGGATTGGGCTTGTGCGGGTCGGCGAGTCGGAAATGGATTCTGTGCTCGTCGCGCGCGACGATAGCGTAGACCGGCGGGTCCTGCCAGGTGCCGAGACATTCGAAGCCGAGCTTGTCCCTGTAGTAGGCGAGGGTCATAGGCAGTTTCGTGGTGAAGAACTGAGGCGTAATCTGGCGGATTATGTCTCTATCCTGTCCTTCTGTCCTTGGCCCCGCGGCTAGTGTTGCGAAGCCGCGCGCAGTCGATCGACGGCGTTGCTCAGGAATCGGCCGATCAGCGTCGCGCCGTTCTCGCCGTTGGTCATGACCACGGCGCCGAAGCGGCGTTCGATGGAGGCGACGGCGAACGCGTGGAAGCCACGATTGTCGCCGCCGTGTTGAATGATCTCGCCCTGGTCCGTGTGAACGAGCTGCCATCCAAGGCCGCGGGCACCCCACGCGTTTGGCTCCTTCACGTGCGGGCGATACATCTCCTTCAGGCTCGCCGCGGTCAGGCGGAACGCGTCGGGCGGCCTGGGCGCGATCATCTCAAGCAGGAACTTGGCGTATTCGGTTGGGGTGGACTCGAGATCGCCGGCCGCGGCATAGCGCGCAACGTCGGCGGCGGTCCGCTTCCGGTTGTCCTCCGGCTGTCCGTTGGCGTCGTGCGGCCGCGCGGCGCGCGCCGCGAACGTCTCGTTCCAGATATAGCCGCTCGTCGTCATACCGAACGGCTCGAGCAGGTTCGCTTTCATGAACGGCTCGATCGGCTGTCCGGTGACGTGGCTGACGACCGCCTGCAGCCACGCGAAGCCCTCGCCCGAGTATTGGTACTGCGTGCCCGGCGTGAAATGGATGCGGAGCGGCTCCGAATCCGAGCGCCAGTTCTGGAAACCGGTCGAGTGCGAGAGCACGTGGCGCGCGGTGATCAGCTTCACGCGCGGATCGCCGTCGAGCAACGGCGGCGCGGCGTAGGTGACGAGCGGAGTGTCGAGATCGAGCACCTTCTTCTCGCACAGTTTCAGCACCAGGTAAGCGAAGACCGGCTTGCTCATCGAAGCCGCTTCGAAGAGCGTCTCGGTGTCGACCGGACGTTTCGTCGACGCGTCCTTCACACCAAAGGCCCGTTGCCACGCGATGGCGCCGTCGCGAATCAGCACCAGCGAGACGCCGGGCACGAGCAGTTCGGTCATCAGCGGCGGAATCTGCGCCTCGAGGTGAGCGATGAGCGCGCGCCACGCTGCGTCACCAGTGAGTTGCGCCGCGTGGCTTCTGGCGTGAGAGAACAGCGCGGCGCCGAGTGCGGCATGTCCGCTGCGAACGAGGAAGTCCCGTCGTGTGCTCGCGCGCATGGCGGATAGCGTAGTGCGTGACCGCGCGCAGCGTCCAGCCTGCGCCCTCTCCTCGCTTCCCCGGGGAGAGGATTTGGTGAGGGGCGGTGAGTGGCTGAGATCGCTTGTAGATCCAGCCGGGTGAAGGTCATGCCGCGCAGCGTGCGGCAGCACCATCGGTCCGGCTTCGATCAACCGATCGAAGGCCTAGTCTGCACGGTCGCCCGACAGATCTCGAACCGATTCCGTCACGAAGCGTTCAAGTGCCTCTGTTTGCTCCTCGTCGGATGTCATTGCCGCTCCCATTTCAGCCGCGCCGTCGTGGACTCGGCGCATCTTGGCACTGCACCGCGGTCCGGCGCTACTTTGTCAGATTGCAGGGCGGCCAGCGGAAAGTGGTATGCGGAGGCAACCGTGAGCGGGCGTGACACCGAGGCAGTAAAACGCGCCTGAAGCCGGACTGCCGCGCAGGTCACGGACCTGCGCGGGTCGCAGAAGGCGATGCGGAAGGCGCGTTTTTCCACGCCAGCGTTAGGTTGCCGCAGCATGCCACTTTCCGCCAGCTATTGAGAATCTGACAAAGTGGTGCCGGACCTGAGCTCGTCGAAGGACGCAGCTATCTCGGCGGAACATACGGGTCAGGCGTGCCGACCTTGATCGGCGGATACTTCTTCAGGCTGGCCTCGAGCTCACCGATGATCTTCACCACCGGATCGGCGACCCAGGAGCTCTTGGCGGCCACGTCACGCTCTTCCTTCATGTCGGTGAGGAGGTTGATGATCTTCGGCAACGGGAGTTTCACCGGCGGGTCGTACATGTTCTCCTGCCAGATGAAGTGCACCTTCCAGTTTCTCCATTTGACGGCGGTCAGCCGGTCGGCGACATAGGCCGGGAAGCCTTCGCGGTTCGAGGACTCCTGTTTGCCGAGGAAGAAATCCAACTGGTCGACACCGTCAATCGGGCGATCCGTCGGGGCTTCCGCTCCGCCGACGCGCGCGAGGGTCGTGAAGAGGTCCACGATGTGCACGATCTCGTTGTTGACGCGGCCCGCGGGCACCTTGCCTGGCCAGCGAATGATGAACGGCGTGCGTATCCCGCCTTCCATTGCCGTGAAATACGTGCCCCGCCACGGCCCGTTTGCGCCCTCCCAGGGGTGGGTGGCTTCGGGGCCGTTGTCGCTCGTGAAGATCACCAGCGTGTTGTTTTCGATGCCGGCCTCTTTGATAGCGTCGAGAATCTGGCCGGTGCGGTAGTCCATCTCCGCGAGGGCATCGGCCCAATCGCCGTTACCGGTCTTGCCGGCGAACTCCGGATGGGGCAGCGTTGGCATGTGGACCAACGAGAAGGAAACGTAGGCATAGAAGGGCTTGGCCGCTGTCGCGTTGCGCTTGATGAACTCCACGGCGCGCGTCGTGATCTCCGCCTCCATGGTTCGCCGACGGTCGACGTTCAGCTCGGCGATTTGCCGGGCCTTCTCGCCCTTGCGCGCCTCGTAGATGTGTTCGGGGTGGACGACTTTCGCGTTCCAACCCTGCTTGCTGCCGACCGACGGCCACATGCCCGTGGATTCGTTCAGCGACGGCCACATCGCCTCGTCGTAGGTGCGCGCGATGCCGTACCACTCATCGAATCCCTGATGCGTGGGAAACCGATCTTCGGCGCTGCCGAGATGCCACTTGCCCCACATGCCCGTTGCGTAGCCCTGCGCCGACAGCAGCTCCGCGATGGTGATTTCCCATTGCGTCAACCCGTCCGGGACGCCCCCGATCGGAACTTCGTATGTTCCCGATCGAATGGAGAACCGTCCCGTCATCAGCGCCGAACGCGAAGGCGTGCACTGCGCCTCGACGTTGAAGTTGAGCAGCCGCATGCCTTCGCTGGCGAGCCCGTCAATGCGCGGCGTGGGCGCACCACGCAGGATACCGCCGCCGTAGACGCCCAGCTCGCCGTAGCCGAGGTTGTCGGTCAGCATGACGACGATGTTGGGCCTGTCTGGTTGCGCGCCTGACGTCGATCCGGTCTCTTTAGGCACCATCGCGTCTCCCTTATGCGCTGCTCTCGCGGCTCGCCAATCGCACGCTGATCTGCTGCGATGCCAGCGAGAAGAGGCAGTAGGCGGCGAACCAGTAGAAGCCGGCGCCGAAGTGCGCGCTGAAAGCCACGAGCGGTGGGGCGGCGCCTGGAGCGGCGGTGCTCGCCTTCGCCGCGAGATAGGCGATGAAAATCGCGACGACGAAAACGTCGGCCATCGACCACTTGGCAATGGCCTCCACGAACTTCAGCGTTGCGTCGTCGACGGTCAGCCGTCGGCGACAAACGTCGCCCAGGCCACCAGTGCCGCTTTCCCGAACGGAACGATGACGCTGAAGAGGAGGATGAGCGTCGCCGGCACGGGGCTGCCGACTTCATAGAGTCGACGCACGGCCGAGACGATGCTCCGCGTCTGCGTGTAGACTTCCACTTCGTCGACGCCTTTCTGGAGCGCGGCGGTCACCTGTGGCGTGAGCTTTTCGAGGATGATCTTCCGGAGGTCGCCGCCGGTGGCGTTCAGGAACCCCAGGATGCTCGGGTTCATCATCGACTTGAGGACCGCGATGGTCTCGTCGCTGAGGCCCTTTTCGAGCATCACCGGCGCGACTTGCGCGATGCCGTCCCGCGTCAGCACGCCTCGGATGGTCAGCACCGGGAGAAAGAGTCCCGGGATGAGCAGGACCATGGAGACGGCCAGCATCGTCAGGACCACGACTCGGTTCGATTTGGAAGTCATATCGGATTGCGGACATGATGACACAGCGTATGCACCCGAGAACGAATCGCTTCCCGATTGCCGCCCTGCTCTTCGCCGTCGCGGCGACGGCAGCGCTCGCCCAGCAGGCGGCGCGCCCGGCGGACGTGCCAACCCTGCCTGCGCGCGGCCCGTTGACTGTCAGTGCTGAGGCGATCACGGAGATCCTGGCCGGCATCAAGGCGCCCCAGGGCTTCGAGGTCAAGGTGTTTGCCACGCCGCCGATCGTCAACTACCCGACCTGCGTTACCGCCACCCTCACGGGTGAGTTGTTCGTCTGCGTAGACCGGAACAGCTCGCTGCAAGCCGATCCGGGCATGGGCAGCATCCTGCGGCTCGTCGACCGCAACAACGACGGGCAGGCAGACGACTACACGGTGTTCGCGACGATGGACAGCCCGCGCGGCGCGGTGTTCGACGGCGACACGCTGTTTGTGACGCATCCTCCCAGCCTCACCGCCTATCGTGACGGGGACGGGGACGGCATCGCCGAGGAATCGCGCACGCTCGTCCGCGGCCTCGGCTTTGGTCTCGATTTCCGCGGCGCTGACCACACCGTCAACGGTGTCGAGCTTGGCATCGACGGCTGGCTCTACATCGCGGTTGGGGACTACGGCCTCGTCAAGGCAGTAGGGTCCGACGGCCGCGAGATTCAGATGCGCGGCGGCGGCAACGTGCGCGTGCGTCGCGACGGGACTGGCCTCGAGATTTACTCGCGCGGCACGCGCAACGATTACGACGTCGCGATCGATCCGTACCTGAACCTGTTCGCCCGGGGCAACACCAACGACGGCGGCGGGTGGGATATCCGGCTGAATCACTTCGTCGCCGGCGCCCGTTACGGGTATCCATCGCTCTTCCGAAACTTCAGCGACGAAGTCGTGGCGCCGCTGGCCGACTATGGTGGCGGGTCCGGAACGGGGATGCTCTTCGTTCAGGATCCAGGCCTGCCGGCGCCGTTCGGCGACGCGCTGTACTCGGTCGACTGGGGGACGAACTTCATCTACCGCCACCCGTTGCAGCCGCGCGGCGCGTCGTTCACGGCTGGCCAGGAAGTCTTCCTCGGCTTGCCACGTCCGACCGACATCGTCGTCGATGGCGCCTCGAGGCTCTTTGCGGCGAGCTGGAAGGGTGGGCAGTATCGCTATGCGGGTGAGCAGATCGGCTACATCGCCCGCTTGACCTACCCGGGCGCCAAGCCCGCTCAGATTCCCGATCTCGCTCGCGCGACCGACGCGCGCCTCGTCGAGCTCGTCACGTCGGGCAACCAGGTGCACCGGCGGTTTGCCCAGCACGAGCTCGTCCGTCGCGGCCCGGCGCCGGACCGAATCGCGCTGCTCGAGAAACGCGTACTCGACGCGGGCTCTCTCCCTGCGCGAGTATCAGCCATCTTTACGTTGAAGCAGCTCGCCGGCGCCGAGTCTCACGGCGTCCTGGTTCGGGCCGCTGCCGATCCAGCGGTCCGCGAGTTCGCGTTGCGCGCGCTGGCCGATCGTCGCGACGAGTTGACGAACGTACCCAAGGCATTGTTTGTCCAGTCGCTCGGCGATCGTGACCCACGCGTGCAGCTGCAGGCGATCACCGGCTTGAAGCGGCTGGGCGCCGTCGACGCTGCGGCGGCGATCCTTCCGCTGACCGCGAGCACTGATCTGCTCATTCCACACGTGGCGGTCGAAGCACTGGTCGCGCTCGGCGCGTCTGACGCCGCGTTGAGCGCCCTCACCAGTGACAAGACGACGCCCGCCGTGGAGAAGGGCGCCCTGCGAGTTCTGCAAGAAATTCACAACACGCCGACGGTGAACGGGCTGATCGACGCCGTGTCGAAGACCAAGAGCGCCGAACGCCGGGCGGGCATGCTGCAGGCGTTGGCTCGGCTCTACTACCGTGAGGGCGTCTGGCGCGGGACGCTCGCGGAGTGGTGGGGCACCCGTCCCGACACGACCGGGCCGTACTACGATCCGGTCGCGTGGGAGGAAAGCCCGCGCATTCTGTCGGTGCTTCGGGCTGCAGTCGTTGCGACGACAACCGACGCCGAGCCGGCTCGATTGATGCGGGACCTGGAACGGAATCGCGTCCTCCCTCCAGGCGCCGGCGACGTGATTGGCGGGCTCAAACAGTCGCGCGATGCTGCGTTGCCGGAAGTCGCCGATGCGCTGCTCGGCACGATGCGCCTCGACGTCGACGCGAAACGGGGCGCCCTCTTCGAGCTGCTCGTGCGTGCCCGGCCGGCATACCGGGCACCGATCGTCAAGATGCTGGCGGCCGCGACGGTAACACCGCGATCCGGTGAAATCCTCCGCCAGGCTGCGATCGACGCCGTCAGTCGATCCGCTGACCCGCGCGAGTGCGCTCACGGCCCTGTCGACGGCGACGGGCACCGGAGCGCTCGAGCGAGCGATCGACGGTTTCTCGAGCCTTCCAGTCGCCGCTCCTGATCTTCCGGCGCCGCTCGACAGCGTCTGGCGTCAGTTCGTGAGCTCGGGCGCGCACGCGCCAAACGTGCAGACCTTCCGCGACCTCACGACCTCGAAGGATCCGGCAAGGCAGATTCTGGGTTACTCGGTGCTGCTTCAGCTCGCCGCGGAGCCCGTTGCCACTGGGCGCGGTGCCAGGGGCGGTGGCGGTGGTGGCCGCGGCGGTCGCGGTGGGCCGTCAGCAGCAGCCATCGAGTCGGCCCGAGCCACGGCGCGGAAGGACATCGATGCCGCGTGGCAGGGACCATCGGTCGCCAGCCTCCTGCGCGCGATCGGCGCCACCGAGGCGACTGGCTACGCCGACCGCGTTCAGCCCTTCCTCACGGGAGCATCACCGGACATTCGCGCGGCCGCCGCCTTCGCGGCGACGCACTCGCGAGCAGCGACGACGACGGCGAGCGGTGCGCTCGTCTCGACCATTCCGTATGCGGATCTCGATGCGCGTGTCGGCGCGGTGACGGGGGACGTGCCCCTCGGCAAGACGCTGTTCACGCGCCAGGGCTGCGCGGCGTGCCACACGGCGTCACCGGAAGAGACCGAGAAGGGACCCTATCTCGGCGGCATCGCCACGCGCTACAGCAGGGCCGAGCTCATCGAGTCGATCGTCCGTCCCGCGGCAAAGGTCGCCCAGGGCTTTGCGACCAACTATCTTCGACATGGCCGATGGGCGACATCTCGAAGGATTCGTCGTTCGTGAAGGGGGAACCGAGGTCGTGCTACGCGACCTGGCGGGTGTCGAAACGACGGTGCGAAAAGATCAAATCAAGGCGCGGGGAGTTCGTGAAGGATCGATCATGCCGCCGGGCCTCGCCGACAGTCTGACCCTTCAGGAATTCGCGTCGCTGCTGGCCTACCTGGGGTCGACGACCGGCAAGTGATCGGGCTGTCGACGAATCGAGTGACGTCCACGGGGCCGACATGTGAAGTGCCCGTGGCGGGTCCTGTCCGCGAACGGGCGCCCCGTTCGCGGCCATCCGCGAGCGGCCTCGCGCGACGTTTCATGACAGCCGGCTCAGCGGATGTTCGGACTATGACGCGGCGCCCTCCGCGGTGGCAGCGTGTCGGTCGCGGCGACCTCCGACTCGCGTGACACGCGTCAGACAGTAAAACGGCGAGCGCAGGCGGGCCAGCGCGCAGCTCACGGAGCTGCGCGGTCGCAAACATCAGGCCGGAGCCGCCGTTTTCCACGCGACCGTCGGCGGGAGCCGCGAGCCGATACGGCTGTCCACCGCTTCAGGGCGCCGACGTCGACTTGATGTCGCGAGCTCAGCTGTTGTCGCCGTCCAGCAGGCTCCCGAGGCCGCCGAGGATCGAGCCTTCCTCGCGTCCACCCTTCGCGAGTCCAGGCGCAGCCGCGATGACCCGGCCGGCCAGGCGGCTGAGCGGCAGCGACTGCAGCCAGACGCGGCCAGGGCCGCGAAGCGTCGCGAAGAACAACCCCTCGCCGCCGAAGAGCGCCGACTTGACCTTGCCGACGTACTGAATGTCGTAGCTGACCGACGGCTGGAATGCGACGATGCATCCCGTGTCGACGCGAATCACTTCGTTCGGCCCGAGCGTGCGCTCGTGCAGCGTGCCGCCGGCGTGCACGAACGCCCAGCCGTCGCCCTGGAGGCGCTGCATGATGAATCCCTCGCCGCCGAAGAGGCCGACGCCGAACTTTTTCTGAAAGGCGATTCCAAGCGCCACGCCTTTCGCCGCAGCCAGGAACGAGTCTTTCTGCGCGATCAGCTCGCCGCCGATCTCGGCGAGGTGGACGGCGACGATCTTGCCTGGATACGGCGCGCCGAAGGCGACCTTCTTCTTCTGGCCCGAACGATTGAGAAACACGGTCATGAACAGCGACTCGCCGGTCAGCAGGCGCTTGCCCGCGCCCATCAGGGCGCCCAGGAAACCGCCGCTCTGCTGTTGCGAACCGTCGCCGAAGATGGTTTCCATCTCGACGCCGTCTTCCATGTACATCATGCCGCCGGCTTCGGCGACCGTCGCTTCGTTTGGATCCAGCTCGATCTCGACGAACTGCATGTCGTCGCCAAAAATCTTGTACTCAATCTCGTGCATCCCCGGCATCCGTCAGTCCTTTCGTGTGGCCCGCGGCTCGTTCTCGGGCTGATGTCTCCATCTTACCTTCGCTTCGCGCTTCCGCTTGCCTCGCGAGGTTCGCAACGCTATCCTCATCCGGGGGGCTTCGCCCCCGGAGCCCTACGGCTCGCTCGCGGGGCCCCACGCCCCGCGCCGCTCGCCAGGCCACTCGCGCTCGTTCGCGCTGTTATGAGATAGCGTTTAGTGTCACGCGGCCGGAATACTAAACAGACGAAAGGGACCATGGAGATGTTCTGGCGGACGGCGATCTGCGTCGGGGTAACGGGTGTGTTCCTGGCGTCGACGCCCAGCCGTTATCATGACCCGGTGCACGCGCAAACCGACGAACGGCCGCAGCTGTCGGTCAAGCCGGTCGACGACTTCGAGGTCACGGGGACCGGCGAACACGCCGCCTGGCGGCAGACCGAATGGGTGCCGCTCCGCCGCCGGCAGCCGGAAGCGCATCCCTACGACACCCGCTTCAAGATGCTCTACTCGAACACCGGTTTGTACTTCCTGATGGAGGGAACCGACCGGAAGCTCACCGCGACCATGACCGAAGACTTCATGGACCTGTGGAACGAGGATGTGTTCGAGGTGTTCCTCTGGACCGACGAGCGCTATCCGGTCTACTTCGAATACGAGATCTCTCCGCTCAATCGCGAGCTCTCGATCCTCGTGCCGAATTTCGGCGGCCAGTTCCTCGGCTGGCGTCCCTGGCACTACGAGAAGGATCGGCTGACTCGAAAGGCGACGAGCGTCACCGGCGGGCCAAAGACGTCGAACGCCGCCATCCAGGCCTGGCGCGCGGAGTTCTTCATCCCGTACGCGCTCCTGAGGCCGCTGCAGAACGTGCCGCCGAAGCCGGGCACTCGTTGGCGCGGCAACTTCTATCGCATGGACCATGACGATGGGACGCGCACGCAGTGGGAATGGGCGCGCGTCGGCAAGAGCTTTCACGAGTACCAAAAGTTCGGCGATCTGGTGTTCGCGGGTCGCTGAGAGATAACGAGTCATTCTCACTTCTCGCCCTTTCGGGGCGGGGGAGGTGTCAGATGTGGAGCCGCAGACGTTTTCTCGAGGCCGTTTCGACAGTGCCGGTGATCGGCAATGTCGCGGCGCTCGTCGGGGCAGGCGCGGTGCGCGCCGAAGCGTCGACGGTCATGGGCGGCGCGCCCGACTATTTCCGGGAGCTGGGCGTGCGGCCGTTCATCAACGCGTCGGGAACCTACACGGCGATGACGGCGTCGCTGATGCCGCCTGAAGTCATGGAGGCGATCAACTACGCCTCCAAGCACTACGTGATGCTGGAAGAGTTACAGGTCAAGGTGGGAGAGCGGATCGCGACGCTGGTGCAGGCCGAAGCCGCGATGGTGACGTCCGGCGCCGCCTCGGCCCTGACGCTCGGAACGGCCGCCGTGCTGACCGGGACCGACCAGAAGAAGATGGTCGAGCTTCCCGACCTCACCACCATGAAGAGCGAGGTCATCATCCAGAAGGCTCACCGCTTTGGCTACGACCATGCCGTCCGCAATTGCGGCGTCCGCCTGGTCGAGGTCGAAACGCGCGAGGATCTGGAACGGGCAGTCAATCCGAAGACCGCGATGATGCTCTTTTACAACAACAACAATAAAGAGGGACGGATCCAGGACGAGGAGTTCGTTCAGCTTGGCAAGAAACACTCGGTGCCGACCTTCAACGACGCGGCGGCCGACGTGCCGCCGGTCGAGAACCTGTGGAAGTACACGAAGATGGGCTTCGACCTGGTGGCGTTTTCCGGCGGGAAGGGCATTCGCGGCCCGCAGAGCGCCGGGTTGCTGCTCGGGCGAAAGGATCTCATCGCCGCCGCTCGTTTGAACGCGCCTCCGAACGGCAACACCGTCGGCCGCGGCATGAAAGTGAACAAGGAAGAGATCGTCGGCATGCTGGCGGCGCTCGAGCTCTACCTCAAGAAGGATCACGCGCGCGAGCTGGCGGACTTCGAGAAGCGTGCCGAGACGATCCGCAGCAGCGCGGCAGCGGTGCCCGGCGTGAAGGCCGAGGTCTTCACGCCCGAGGTCGCCAACCACGTGCCCCACGTCCGCGTGACCTGGGACAGCAGCAAGAACGTGACGCCCGCCGCGGTGGTCACGGCGATGCGAGACGGTGAGCCGTCGATCGCCATACGCTCCGAGGGACCGGCGCTCGTCATCGGCGTGTGGATGATGCGACCCGGCGAAGACAAGGTCGTCGCCAAGCGTCTCCGTCAAGTGCTCGAGGCGAAGGCTTGAACCGCTCTCGAATGCGCGTGACACGTTGGCTGCGGGTTGGCGCGCTGCCGCTGGCAGTGGGGCTGCTGCTGATTCAGCCGCGGCTCCAGTCGACCGTCCAGGATGCGCAGCCGGTGCGCTTCCCGGCGGACGTGGCGCCGAGGAACGACATCCTCGTCGACAATCACGTTCCGGTGCGCATGCGCGACGGCGTCACCCTGTACGCCGATGTCTATCGGCCAACCGGCAGCGGGCGTCACCCGGTTCTCCTCTCGGTCACGCCTTACAGCACCGAGCGGTTTCCCACTGCCTACGATGCCGCGGTCTATTTCGCTCAGCGCGGCTACGTCTACGTCTTCCAGGACGTGAGAGGCCGGCACGAATCGGAGGGTGTCTGGGTCCCGTTCGTCAACGACGAGAAGGACGCGTACGACACCATCGAGTGGGCCGCGAAGCAGCCGTGGTCCGACGGCAAGGTGGCGATGCAGGGCGGGTCGTATCTGGGGCAGAACCAGTGGCGCGCCGCGCAGGCGAAGCCGGCCAGCCTGGTCACCATCTTCCCGATGGTCGCTTCAACCAGCATCTACCACGACTGGATCACGCTCAACGGCGGCTGGCGTCTGTCGTTCAACTTCGGCTGGGGACCGGTCCGGCAGGAATCGCGGATCATGCAGAACCCCGGGCCCCATACGATCGATGGGCTTCGCGCGATCCACTACGACCAGGTCCAGCGCCACCTGCCGCTGAACACGATGCAACAGCTGGTGGGGCGGCACGCCCGTTTCTACGACGACTGGCTGGCCAACCCCGACTACAACGCGTATTGGAAGCCGTTCAACGTCGAGGAGCAGTTCGACAAGATCGCGATCCCGGTGCACACCTTCGGCGGCTGGTTCGACATTTTCAGCCAGGGGACGCTGCGTGGCTACGTGGGGATGAGCCACAAGGGCGCGACCGATCGAGCCCGCCGTGGGAGCAACCTCGTCATCGGCCCGTGGGGACACGGCCCGACACAAAAGTTTGGCGCGCTCGATTTCGGCCCGACAGCCAATGTCGATGCCCTGACGCTCCAGCTGCGTTGGTACGACCACTGGCTGAAAGGGATGGACAACGGGCTGGCCAGCGAAGCGCCGGTGAAGCTCTTCGTGATGGGCCGCAACGCCTGGGTCTACGAACGCGAGTATCCGCTCGCCCGCACCGATTACCGGCCGCTGTACTTCAGCAGCGGAGGCAGTGCGAACGCGGCCGGAGGCGACGGCCGTCTGACCTGGACGAAGCCGGCGGGCACATCACCCTCGGATCGGTTCCGCTACGATCCCAACGACCCGGTGCCGTCGGTGGGCGGCAACAATTGCTGCGGCACGCCCACGGACGCCGGCCCGCAGGACCAGCGAAAGATCGAGGGCCGTCGCGATGTCTTGGTCTACACGACCGACGTCCTCCAGGAAGAGATCGAGGTCACCGGGCCGGTCAAGGTCGTGCTCTACGCGGCCTCCGATGCGACGGACACGGATTTCGTCGCGAAGCTGGTCGACGTGTATCCCGACGGCTCGAGCTACAACATGGCGGAGGGAATCGTACGTGCGCGCTACCGCGAGAGCCTGACGAGCCCGAAACTCCTCACGCCGGGCGAGGTGAATCGCTTCGAGATCGATCTCGTGGGGACGTCGGTCGCGTTTCTCCAGGGGCACCGGATCCGCGTGCACGTGACGAGCAGCCACTTTCCGCAGTTCGACCGTAATCCGAACACGGGAGCCGCCTTTGGCACGTCGGCGGCGGTCAAGGTAGCGGAGCAGACCATCTATCACGACGCGGCGCGAGCGTCGCATGTGCTTCTGCCGGTGATTCCACGGCCGGCACTGAACGGTGACTGCCGTCGCGCGTCACCGTGGCTGACCTTCCGCGGACGCTGACGTTCGTCGACGGCGCTGCCTTGCTCGTCGGATCGGTCATCGGTTCAGGCATCTTCGTCGTCCCGAGTTTGATTGCCCAGCGAGTGCCAGAGCCGGGCCTCGTGATTGGCATCTGGATCGTCTCGGGCCTGCTCGTGCTGTGCGGCGCGCTGACGCTGGCGGAGCTCGGCGCGATGCTCCCGCAATCGGGAGGCCTCTACGTCTACATGCGCGAGGCGTACGGGCCGTTCTGGGCGTTCCTCTACGGGTGGACGATCTACGCTCGTGGCCATTCCAGGCTCAATCGCCGCCCTGACGAGCGCGTTCCTGTTGTATCTGAAGTTGTTTCTGCCGATGACGCTGTGGGTCGAGAAGACTGTTGGCATCGGCATCCTGCTGGGACTCGCGCACGTCAATACCCGCGGGGCCAGGCAGGGCGCCGGCGTGCAGAACCTGTTCACGGCGCTCAAGGTCGCGGGGCTCGTCGCGCTCGTCGGGCTCGCACTTGTCACCCGCCAGGGGAACGCGGCGAATTTCCTTCCGCTCGGCCCCGACCACATTTCAGGAGGCCTCCTGACCGCGGTCGGCCTGGCGATGATCTCGACCCTCTTCGCGTATGACGGCTGGCAGAACGTCAGCTTCGTGGCGGGGGAGATCCGCGACCCTCAACGAAACTTGCCGCGCAGCATCATCCTTGGCGTCCTGATCGTCATCGTCATCTACGTGAGCGCCAGCATGGCTTACATCTACGTCCTCGGGCAGCCGCGCATCGCTGCCTCGGAGCGCGTCGCCGCCGACGCGATGGCGGCGATGATTGGGCCGCTCGGCGCAACGCTGATCTCGCTGACGATCCTGTGTTCCACGTTTGGCGCGATCTCGGCGAACGTGCTGTCGGCGCCGAGGGTCATGTTCGCGATGGGCCGGGACGGGGTGCTGTTCCCGCAGTTGGCCGATGTCCACGAGCGCTACGGCACGCCCGCCACCGCCATCTGGGCGCTCGCGATCTGGTCCGGCGTCCTGACGCTGACGGGCGGCTACGAACATCTGATCACGATGTCGGGTTTCGTCACCTGGATTTTCTTCACGATGGTCGTGTTGTCGGTGATCGTGCTGCGAGGCAAGCATCCGGAGTGGGACCGCCCGTATCGCGTGACGGGCTATCCGTTCACGGTGATCGTGTTCGTGCTGGTCTCGTCGGCGTTTGTCGTCAACACGCTCGTGGGGTCGGCGCGAAGCTCGTTGATGGGGTTGGGGTTGCTGCTGCTCGGCGTACCGTTCTACCTGCGCCGGAGGGCTGGCAGGACGTGATGGCACTGCGACGCTGCTGCGCGCTGATCCTGATCCTGTCGCTGTCGGCGTGTTCGCGCTCGACGCCGCAGGCGCCATATGACCTCGTGATTACCGGCGGGTCCGTGATCGACGGAGACGGCGGGCCTGCAACTTCACTGGACATTGGCATTCGTGACGGCAGAATCGTCAGCCTCGGAAAGCTGAGCACGTCCAGCGCCCGTCAACGCATCGATGCGACCGGCCTCACTGTCGCCCCGGGCTTCATCGACATGCACAACCACTCGGACTTCACGATCCTCGTGGAGCCCGCATCCGAGAGCATGATCCGGCAGGGTGTGACGACGATGGTGCTCGGCGAGTCGAGGTCCGCGGGTCCTGTGAAGCCTGGAGTCGACGATGGCCGGCGGCAGGACGGCGTGACGGTTGACTGGACGACGCTCGGTGGCTATTTCGACCGGCTCGAGCGCCAGCACATGGCGACGAATATCGCGTCGTACGTCGGGGAAGAGCAGGTCTGGACCTACGTCAAGGGATACGACCAGTCTCCGGCGACGCCAGACGAACTGGCGGCGATGAAGACGCTGGTGGCGCAGGCGATGGAGGACGGCGCCATGGGCCTGTCGACCTCGTTGCTGCAGCCGCCATCGAGTCTGGCGACGACCGACAACCTGATCGAGCTCGCGACGATAGCGAAACAGCACGGCGGGATCTATTCCTCCCACATTCGCGACGAGGGTGAGGGCGTGTTTCGCGCCGTCGAGGAAGCGATTCAGGTCGGGAAGGGCGCCGGTATTCGCGTCGACATCATCCACATGAAGATCGCCCACCAGAAGCTGTGGGGGCGAGTGAGCGAAGTCATCGCGATGGTCCAGAAGGCGCGCGACGCCGGATTCGACATTCAGGCGAATGTCTATCCGTACACCGCGGGGCAGAACAACCTGTCGTCGATCATTCCGCAGTGGGCGCACGACGGTGGACGCGAGAAGATGGTGCAGCGTCTGCGCGATCCGGCGGCGCGGCGGCGGATGCGTGCAGAGGTGCTGCAGGGACTTCCCGGCTGGTACAACCACTACCTCGCCACGGGCGGCGGCTGGTCCGGCATGCAGCTCGTCTCGTTGAGGCACGAGCGAAACGCGCCGTTCCAGGGCAAGCGGATGAGCGAGCTCATCGAGGCCCGCGGCGGCGATCCTGTCAACGTTCTGTTCGATGTGCTCGTCGAAGAGGACGGCAGCGTGCCGACCGTGTTCTTCCACCATTCCGAACCGGATATGCAGCTGGTCTTGAAGCAGCCGTGGACGTCGATCGGTTCCGACGGCACCGCCGTCAATCCCGACGGCCCGACCGGGCGATCGCACCCCCATCCGCGCTACTACGGGACGTTTCCGCGCGTGCTCGGACGCTACGTCAGGGAGCTGAAGGTTCTGACGTTGCCTGAAGCGGTCAAGAAGATGACGAGCATGAACGCGGACAAGATCGGGATCAAGGATCGCGGCCGGCTCCGGGAGGGCCTGTGGGCCGACGTGACGATCTTCGATCAGAACACGGTCATCGACCGTGCCACGTTCGAGAACCCGCGCCAGTATCCGGTCGGCATCACATATGTGATTGTGAATGGCGTCGTCACGATTGACAATGGGCGTCACACAGGCGCGCTTGCGGGGCGGGTGGTCTATGGGCCGGGGAAGAAGTGAGTTGGCGGTCGACGGAGATGACGGAGTTCACGGTTTTCACCGCGGAGGCACGGAGCTGACAGCGGGAGACGCGCGGAGGCTGCACACGTCGATGCGGACTGCTGTCGCATCGCCGGCCGGACGGCCAGCGAGTGGGTGATGCGAGGGACTGGCATCGCAAACACCCGTGCGTCTCGTGGGTGCTTGCGATGCCAGTCCCTCGCATCACCCACGCCGGCCTCCGGCCGGCGTCGCGACAGCGGTCCGCACGCGTGTGCAGCCTCCGTGCGTCTCCCGAACATGTCAGCTCCGTGCCTCCGCGGTGAAAACCGTTAACTCCGTCGCCTCCGGCCCTGAGCACGACAGCCGCAAGTCTGTAACAATGGCCGCATTCAGACGACGGGTCACCAGGGGAGGGTTCCGCATGGCAGCGATATCACGGCGTGAGTTCTTCAGGACTGCGGGCAGCGACCTGGCTGTCGCCGGTCTGGTGGCGGCTGGCGTGACCCGGCTGGCTGCCGCTCCTCTCGGACTGCCGATCGGCAGCCAGACCTATCCGCATCGGATGATGATTCGCGACGGCAATTTCCCCGGCCTGCTGAAGACGCTGTCCGATATCGGCGTGGCAGAGATCGAGCTGTGCTCCGCGCTTGGCTACGCGGAGTTCGCCAGCCTGTCGGATGGCAAGCAGGTCAGGAAAATCCTCGCGGACCACGGCATGAAGTGCGTCAGCGCGCACTTCAGCATGCGAGAGCTCCGGGAGAAGCAGGAGGCCAGCATCGCGTGGGCCAAGGATGTCGGCATGACGCAGATGATCACCGCGACGCTCGGCGGAGGAAACACGCCGACCATGGACGACGTGAAGAAGGCGGCCGACGAGTACAACAAGATCGCGGCCACCGCAGCCGCGGCCGGCATCCAGCAGGGCCTGCACAACGAGGGCTTCGAGATGTCGGAGGTAGACGGCCGGAGGACCTACGACATCCTGCTCGAGTTGCTCGATCCGAAGCTGGTCAAGTTCCAGTTCCAGATGTCGACCATCAGCCGTGGCTTTGTCGCCGCTGACTACTTCACGAAGTACCCAGGCCGGTTCTTTTCCATGCACTTGCAGGACGTCGATTTGAACGCCACACCGCCGCCACCGCCCGAGGGCGCGCCGGCTCGCGGAGGTGGCGCCGGACGAGGGCGAGGCGTCGCCACGGCGGTCGGCAAGGGCAGCATCGACTGGGTCAAGACGTTTCAGGCGGCGAAGGTCGGTGGCGTCAAGAATTATTTCGTCGAGCAGAACATGGAACTGACAAAGGAGAGCGTCGCGTTTCTCAAGACGCTGAACGTTCAATGAAGACGATCGCGTGTGCGCTCATCGTGCTGGCAGCCTCGACGGCGATGCGTTCGCCATCGAACCTGGGTCCCGCGTCGAACAACGGGCAGCAGAACCCGCAGTTCGACCTTCTGATCAAGAACGGACGCGTCATCGATCCGGCAAATGGCATCGACGTGGTCACGGATGTGGCGGTGGCCGGCGCGAAGATTGCGCGAGTTGCCGCCAACATCGATCCGGCCCAGGCTCGCAGGGTCGTGGATGCGACCGGCCTCCACGTCGTGCCGGGACTCATCGACATCCACTCCCACGTGTTCTTTGGCACGGAGAAGGATGCCTACCTGAGCAACGCCGATACCGCCGTCCAACCAGACAGCCATTCGTTCCGCAGCGGGCAAACGACGCTCGTCGATGTCGGCGGCGCCGGATGGCGAAACTTCGGCCAATTCAAGGAACAGGTCATCGACCGCGCCAGAACGCGCGTCCTCTCGTTCATCAACATCGTCGGTTCAGGGATGAAGGGTGGGCCGGTCGAGCAGAACCTCGCCGACATGGACCCGAAGCTGACGGCGATGCGTATCCGACAGCATCCCGGCGTGATCGTCGGGATCAAGGTGGCGCACTACACCGGCCCGGAATGGGATCCGGTGACGCGGGCGGTCGCCGCCGGCCAGGAGACGGATGTGCCGGTGATGGTCGACTTCGGCGGGCACACGCCGCCGCTGTCGCTCGAAGACCTTCTGATGAAGCACCTGAGGCCGGGCGACATCCTGACCCACACCTACGCTCATGTTGCTGGCAGAATACCGATCGTGGACGAGAGCGGAAAAGTCCGCCCGTATGTCTGGGAGGCCCGCAAGCGCGGCGTCATCTTCGATGCCGGCCATGGCGGAGGCAGTTTTCTCTTCCGGCAGGCTGTGCCGGCGTTGAAGCAGGGATTCCCGCCCGACGTCATCAGCACGGACCTGCACACCGGCAGCCAGAACAGCGGCATGAAGGACATCCTGAACACCATGTCGAAGTTCCTGAACATGGGGATGACGCTCCAGGACGTCGTCAAGGCCAACACGGCGACGGCCGCGCGGGTCATCAAGCGGCCCGATCTCGGGCGACTGAGCGTCGGCGACGAGGCGGATATCGCGGTGTTGAACCTGCGCCGGGGCACGTTCGGCTTCATCGACACCGCTGGCGGCAAGCTGGTCGGCGATCAGAAGCTGGAGTGCGAGCTGACGGTCAAGGGCGGGCAGGTGGTCTGGGATCTCAACGGCATTTCGCGGCCGATCTGGACCGAGGTGCCGGCGCCGGGCGCCAAAAGGTAACGGGACAGGTTGTCGTCCGGCCGACAAACACGTAAAGTCCGTACATCAGTTTGTCTTCGATCGTCAAAAGGGAGGAATTTGGCATGACTTGGCGAATAGCGTTGTCGCTGGTTCTCAGCCTGTGTCTGGCAGCGAATGCTTCGGCACAGCTCGCGTCCCAAACCGCGCTGGTCGGGACGGTTACCGATAGCGGCGGTCTCGTCGTGCCCGGCGCGCAGGTCGTCGCCGTCAACACCGGCACCAAAGATACCTACGAGGCGACGACGAACGCCGAGGGTTCCTACCACATCCCGTTCGTGCGTCCCGGCCGGTATGAGATCACGATCACGATCCCAAGCTTTCAGACGTTCAAGACGACCGGCGTCGAGGTCGCCACCAACCAGGTCGTGCGCACGAACGCGACGCTCCAGGTCGGTGGCGTCACCGAGTCGGTGAACGTGTCGGCCGAGGCGCAGGTGCTCGACACCGACCGCGCCACCGTTTCAGAAACGATCGGCGAACGCGCGATCGTGGAGTTGCCGCTGAGCGGCCGCAACGTCTGGAGCCTGGCGAGCACGACGCCGGGTGTCCTCGGCGGCCTCAACAGCGATATCGGCTTGAGCTTCCGCGGCGCCGGCCAGCGTGAGATTCAGAACAGCCTGTCGCTCGACGGCATCAATGCCTCCTCGAATCTCCTCGCCGCGACCAGCATGCGGCCGATCGCGGACGCCGTGACGGAGGTCCAGGTGCAGACCGGCAGCACGTCCGCCGAGTACGGCGCCTACCTCGGCGTTCACATCAACGTCGTGACCAAGAGCGGCACCAACTCCCCCCATGGCGCGATCTTCGAGTTCTACCAGGACTCGGCGCTCGACGCGCGCGGATACTACGAGAACACGCTGCTGCCCAAGAATCCTCGCGAACGCAACCAGTTCGGCGCGCAGATGGATGGCCCGGTCGATCATCCCGGGGCTCTATAACGGGCGCAACAAGACGTTCTTCATGGGCGCCTACGAAGGCGTGCGCGGCGAAGCGACGACGAGCCCGTTTGGCTCGGTGCCGACGGAGGCGATGCGGCGGGGAGACTTCTCGGCAATCACCACGCCGATCAGGAACCCGTTCACACGGACAGAATTTTGCGGGCAACATCATCCCCAGCTCGATGATCTCGCCGACCTCGCGCGAGCTCCTGAAGTACTACCCCGAGGCGAACCGGGCTGGCACCGCCAACAACCTGCAGTTGCCCAGCGCCAACACCGACAACGTGGACCAGGTCCTCGCCAGGGTCGATCAGAATCTCGGCAACAAGATTCGGCTGAACGTCCGCTACAACTGGCACGACAGCTTCAACGCGAACATCGGCAACGCGGTCATCCCCGTGACGGCGATCACGCAGCCGCGCGTCAACAAGAACTGGCTGTTTTCGTACACGCACACGCTGCGGCCGAACCTGCTCAACGACTTCCGGATCGGCTATCACCGCATCGACTTCGATACCGTGAATCCCTTCTATGTCAGCGGACCAGCGGACGCCGGAACCGCCCTGGGAATCCCCGGGTTCAACGGCGACACGGCGTTCAACAATCCCGGCCTTCCCAGCATCAACGTCAGCAACTTCAACGGGCTCGGGACGGGCGGGGCGAACTGGTTCCAGTTCGACACGACGTTCCAGGTGTCGAACGTGCTCGCCTACAACCGCGGAGTCGCACAACATCCGCTCCGGCTTCGACCTGCGGCGGATGGCGACCGGGCGGCGCGCGGCGAACGACCCGCGCGGGCTCTTCAACTTCACCGGCGACATCAGCGGCTACTCGGTCGCCGACTTCATGCTCGGGCTGCCGCGCACGGTGATCCCGCCGACGGATCAGATCCAGGGTCACGTCGGCGGGTGGCGCAACGGGTTCTTCGTCAACGATACCTGGCAGGCGACACGAAACCTGACCTTGAACATCGGCCTGCGCTACGAGGCGACCACGCCCGTCCAGACATACGAGGGCCTGGCGTCGATGCTGGCGGAGAACTTCGAAACGATCATCCCGAGCACGTTTCCAAGCCCTGGCTTCAAGTTCACCGAGGCGAATTACGACTTCGGCCCCCGTCTTGGCGCCACGTATCGGATTGGCGAGAAGACGGTCGTCCGCGCCGGCTTCGGGATTTACTACAACCCGAATCAGATGAACTCGTTCACGTTCCTGACCAACAACCCGCCGTTGGCGGCCGTGACCACCTACACGTCGGATCCGGCAAACCCGACGCTGTCGTTCTCGAACCCCACCGGTCCAGTGGGCCCGGCGGGCCGGCCCGACATGATCTCGCCGACGCGGGAGCTGCCCAACGCCCGCAAGGATCAGTGGAGCTTCGACGTGCAGCGCGAGCTCGGGCGTGGCACGGCGCTGGACCTTCAGTACGTCGGCTCGAACACCAGCCACCTCGATCGCAGCTTCTTCAACAACACGCCGACGCCCGGTCCTGGTGCGGTCGATCCGCGGCGGCCGAGCCAGACCTTCCGCAGCCGGCGCATCATCCAGAACGACCTGGTCGCCGACTACGACGCGCTCAGCATCATCCTGCGCAAGCGGATGAATCAGGGGATCCAGTTCGACGCCCACTACACGTATTCGCGCACGAAAGACATGGCCACGCATTCGAACGGCGGCGGCCAGACGATGGACAACTACGACATCTGGCGCGACTACGGGCCGGCGGCCTGGGATATCCCGCACCGGTTCGTCGCGAGCTACCTCTACGACGTGCCGTATCTCAAGGACTCGTCCAACGTGTTCCTGAAGTACGTCGTGGCGGGCTGGCAGGTGTCCGGCGTCACGACGATCCAGAGTGGTTCGCCCGTCAACATCACCTTTATCGCACGGACCGCGCGAACATCGGCATCACTGGCCTTCAGCGGCCGGACCTCGTCGGCGCGGTTCCCGATCTCAATTGCCAGCCGAACTCGAACGGCGCGACTGAAGTGGCGAGGCGTCAGCTGATCAACTGCTACGACGCGACCGCGTTCGCGTTGCCGGCGCAGTTCACCTTCGGCAACACGTCTCGGAACGTCCTGCGCGGACCGAAGTTCTCGAGCACCGACCTGTCGTTCATGAAGAACGTGCCAGTCGGCGGGACCGCACGCCTCCAGGTGCGCGTCGAGATCTACAACATCTTCAACCAGGTCAACTACGGCAATCCCAACGCGTCGTTCGGCGCGGCGGCCTTTGGCACCATTACGTCCGCCGGTTCGATGCGTCAGTTCCAACTGGGAGGGAAGCTGCTGTTTTAGTTCGCCGGGCGAACGACCACTGTCATTTCACAGGAGCTCAGGAGGTCAGGATAGAACCCTCTGACCTTCTGAGCTCCTGTGCCCTAGACGTGTCCTACCTCGCCTCCTCGCGCTGAGCGGAGCGTGGCCTGGAAACCTACCGACTTACTGACTGGCCGGCAGCTTTCCCAGCATCGATCTGAAAAAGAACGGCTCCCAGAAGTCGCACGCCGCCTCTCGGAGACGCTTGTCCTCACCGACGATGGAGTCGAACACGATGTGCTTGTTCGCGCCGCGCCCGTCGCCGACCGGATCGGTGAACGCCGGCCAATGCACGACGGTATCGTCGTCGATATTCGGATTGCCGGTGTGCGCAAAGCGCGTCCAGTACCCCGCCATCGCTTCGTGCAGCGCCAGATCGGAAGGGGTCAGAGGGTGGTTCGGGAACTGGCCCGGCACATAGTTGTTCCCGAAGATGATGTTCGATTCGACGCCGTGAATCACGCGATTCAGGAAGAGGTCGTCGAGCTCGTACTCATACGAATAGAAGAACACGGGCGTCCGCGCGTCCCGCAGATAGCGCGCGAAGCGGCGGCCCTCGCACACGAACTGTCCGTCACCGAGGAGGCGTGCCATGGCATCGCCCGGGAGCGGGTAGTCTGCCGCCGGATACATGCCGAGCACCGCGGCGCCGTCGGCGCCGAATTCGTCAGCCACCCACGCTTCGTATTGCGTCCAGCGTCACGCCGGCCGGAAACGTCCGTGGAATGAAGCCGGCACCTTCGTCGCGCGTGAACCCGACGATGGTCGGCACCTGATGAAACTGGCCCGCCGCGAGGAGCAGGCGCGGCTGATCGGGAAGCTCGACGCCGTCGACAACCGGATTCCAGTGAACACGACCTGGCCGCCGTGATCACTTGCTGTGTGGCCAGAGGCAGCGCGAGCAACAATCTGTTGGAAGGTTCTTGCTCGCATGCACGAGGCAACCGTCGCCCGGTCCGTGCATCCGAGAGCGTTGGCCAAGTCGTCGCCCTGCGATGCGCTCTCCGCGTGGCTCGGCCACCGTATCGTCGGCGTCCCGCTCTCGATGATGGCGCGGTGGAAGAGCCCAGCGCTCCCTGGCGAGACCATGTGAAGGCCGACGCTGTCGGCGCCGGCCGATGTTCCCGCAAGCGTGACATTGTTCGGGATCGCCGCCGAAGGCGGCGATGTTCTCGCGTACCCACTCCAGGGCCGCGCGTTGATCCAGCAGCCCGTAGTTGCCCGACACCGGATGCGCCGGATCTTCCGCCGCGAGCGCGTTATGGACGAGAAATCCCAGCGGTCCCAGCCGGTAGTTTGGCGCGACGACGATCGCGCCGGTTTCTTCCGCCAGCCGCCGTCCGTTGTGCGAAGCAAAGTTCGCGGATGCAGCTGACAAACGAACCCGTGTGGAGCCACACAATCACCGGTGCTGGCTGGGTCGGGAATGGATCTCGAACCCAGACATTCAGCTTCAGGCAATCCTCATCGCCGCCAGGTGTCCCGGCAGCATTCAGCGGTCGGACAGCCGAGCGCCGGCGCTGTCGCCATGAGGCTCATGGCCCACGGAACTGCAGGCTGCGGCGGCTTCCAGCGCAGGGCGCCGAGAGGCGGCGCCGCGTAAGGAATGCCCAGGAACTCGCACGAGGCGCCGCGATCAAGGCCCTCGACGTTGCCCGTGCCCATAGTGACGGCGCAGGCAACCTGCGCGGCCCTGGCCGTCGGCAACAAGAGGGGAACAGCGATGACACTGACCGCAAGGAAGAAAAGGAACTGTCGTCCACCGTGGCTCGTCATGCTCAACATCACTGCCTCCTCGTGTGACCGCGGCCTGGAAGATGAGCGGGGATGATGATGTGACGGTTCTCGGAACAGCAACGGGCAAGGCTGGGTAAAGAGGTGCATTGAAGGGTTCTCGGGCTTGGCGTAGAGTGGTAGGCCCGAAAACCCGAGTGGCAGGGGTGTCTCATGGCGCAGCCGCCAACGGCGAACGACCGTCACGCGAAAGGCCCGACGCCCCGGCGCCGTCTCGACGCCTGGAAGGAAATCGCCGCCTATCTGAATCGGGATGTCACGACCGTGCGGCGGTGGGAAAAGCTCGAGGGCCTGCCCGTGCATCGCCACTTGCACGGCAAGCTCGGCTCGGTCTTCGCGTACGCGGACGAGATTGACCAGTGGTCACGGCAGCGCTCGCTGCTTGCGCCGTCTGACCGGCCGGAATCCTCGACCGCAGCCGGCGACGCTGAGGATCGACCGAAGCCCGATGCCGCGGTAGAACCTGCTTTCTCCAGATTCGGGAAGCTCGGTCTCGCCGCGGTGACGTTGACCGCGATCATTGCGGTAGCCAGCAGCACGGTGTGGAGACCACAAGCGCGCCCGCGCCCGGACGGGCTGGTGCGAGTCGCCATTGTCACTCCTGAAGTGCCGAGGGTGAACTCGCTGGCCGTGTCTGCTGACGGCGAGCACGTGGCTTTTGCCGCCCCGGACGCGTCCGGCATCGACCATCTCTGGGTCCGACGAATCGATTCCGGTGCCTCACTGAAGCTGCCTGGCACGGACGGTGCCAAATTCCCCTTTCCTTCGCCAGACGGCGGAGCGATCGGGTTCTTCGCCGGCGGCAGGTTGAAAACAATCGCGCTCTCCACGCGTGAGGTGCGCGATGTGGCCGACGCGCCTGACGGCCGTGGAGGAACCTGGAACGACCGGGGCACAATCCTGTTTGCGCCGAAGAGCGGCGGTCCGCTTTTCCGCGTTCCGGCGTCGGGCGGGCAGGCGGTAGCCGTGACGTCCGTACGCGCCTCGTTTGTTCAAGGACATGGCTGGCCGGAATTCCTGCCCGATGGGAATCATTTTCTGTACACCGACTACTCTGGCGATCCGGAATGCTACGGCATCTACGTTGGCGACCTCGAGACCGGACAGGCGAAACGCCTGCTGCCCGTGTATTCGAGCGCAGCGTACTCAACCGACGGGTTCATCCTTTACGCACGGGACACGCTCGTTGCGCAAAGGTTCGACCTGGTTCGGCTCGAACCGATTGGCGACGCAGTACCCGTCGCCGACCGGACCATGCAGCATTACGGGCTCGGCCACAAGGTGGATTTCTCGGTGTCACGGTCCGGACTCCTCGCTGTCCGGACGGCGACCGATGAGCAGAAACGCCTGGTCTGGTTCGATCGGATGGGCCGCGTGGTCGGCGAAGTGGGGGAGGCGGCGCTCTATTCGAATCCGGCGCTCTCACCTGACGGCACTACGCTGGTCGTGACTGTGGGGGAAGGCGAAAGCGGACCGGCCAATCTGTGGCTGTTCGATCTCGCCAGCGGAGCCAGCTCTCGGATCACTTTCGCGGAGGGTATCAACTTCGCCCCGGTCTGGTCGCCGTCGGCAGACAGCATCACTTTTGCCTCGTCGCGTAGCCGAAAGCTGGAACTCTACCAGCGTAACCTCAGGGGCGGCGACGCCGAGACCAAGGTACTGGCCGCGCCGATGATGCAGGTGCCGGAATCATGGACGGCCGACGGCCGGTATCTGACGTTTTCGACCATGCGGCCCGGCACGAAGTCGGATGTCTGGGCGTGGCGGCTCGACAACGATGCTCCGCCCGTTCCCGTGCTCGAGAGCCCGGCCAACGAAGGGCAGAGCCAGGTCTCCCCTGACGGCCGGTTCATCGCGTACACGTCCGACGAGTCCGGGCGCTTCGAGGTTTATGTGCAGTCGTTTCCCCTTGCGCATGACAAATGGCAGATCTCGTCGGGCGGCGGCTTCGATCCCCGATGGCGATTGGATGGCCGGGAACTGTTCTATGTTGGCGCCGATCGCAGGCTGATAGCAGTGGACGTACGAACACGCGCCACTTTCCAACATGGCGCGGCCAAGCCGCTCTTCGAAACTGGTCTCCTCGACCTCTGGCAGGACACCCGGAATCACTACGAGGTCTCGCCTGACGGTCAGCGCTTCCTCGTCATGGTTCCGCGGGTCGATCCTCGATCGGTACCGTTTACGATGCTGGTGAACTGGCAACAGGAACTCGTCAAGGCACGGTAGACGATCACTTCCGCGCGGTGGGATTCACGGCAACCGTGCGCTACACTTCGGCGCGTATGCGCCTGGCCAGCCACGTCCCGGTGTTCACGCTTGTGCTCTCGCTGTTCCTCGCGTCCGCCGGGGCAGCGGAGGCGCAAGCAATCACGGCGGCAGGAAAACCCGCGCAGCTCGATATCCGGGCGGCCGGGGAATCCAGCCTTCGCGTCACGCTCAAGCCCTTGAGCGCGACGAGCGACTTCCGCTCATCAACCCCGCGCTGGCCGAACGGTCCTATCCAGCACCCGACCTGAGCCTGCGAGTGCTCACACGGTCGACGCAAAAGAAAGTCGGGACGCTTCCGCGTCGAGGTGCGGCCGAACCCGCTCACTGTCGTTGTCAGGAACGCCGCCGGTCGGCTCGTGCAGGAAGTGATCTTCGAGACCGACGGCACGCTGTCCTTTGCGCTCGATGAGCACCCTGTGTTGGGAATGGGCGAGGGCGGTCCGAGGCCGGAGAAGGACCGGCCGTGGCGCGAGCAGCCGGTTCAGTTCGATCGGCGCGGCGCGCTCGACACGATGGAGCCGCGCTGGCAGAGCGACATGTACGGATCGCGCAACCCCGTGGCGATGCTGCTCGGCACTGGGGGCTGGGGCCTGTTTGTCGCCGCTCCGTGGGTACAGGTCGATCTTCGACAGCGCGACCGCGGCGTCTTCATCCCGTTCAAGCCGACCGGAAAGGAGAATGCCCCTCAGACCGAGCGGAACCAGCAACAGGCGCTGGGAAAGGGGATTCCACCGATCGATCAGATGATCGCGGGACTCTACGACTTCTTCATCTTCGACGCGCACGATCCCGCGAGAGCGATCAAGGACTTCTCAATCATCACCGGACCGGCCGTCATGCCGCCGAAGTGGGCGCTCGGCTACATGCAATCGCATCGCACGCTCCAAGACGACCAGCAGATGATCGGGGTCGTCGACACGTTCCGGTCCAAGCGCATCCCGCTCGACGCGGTCATCTATCTCGGCACCGGCTTCGCGCCGCGCGGCTGGAACACCAGGCAGCCATCGTTCGACTTCAACCCTGACGTCTTCACGCGCGACCCCAAGGCGGTCGTGGCCGACATGCATGCGCGCCACGTGAAGGTCGTCGTGCACATGGTGCCGTGGGATCGCGACCGGCTGCCGACCCTCCAGGGAACGATTCCGCCCAGGCCCGGGGAAGTCGTCGACGCGTCACACGTCCAGAGCTACTGGCAGCAGCACGTGCCGCTCGTCACGGCCGGCATTGACGCGTTCTGGCCTGACGAGGGCGACTGGTTCAATCTCGTCGAGCGGATCAAGCGGCATCAGTTGTACTACCAGGGCCATCTCTCGACGAACCCGAACGTCCGCCCGTGGAGCCTTCAGCGGAATGGCTACCCCGGCATTGCCCAGTGGGGCGGATGGGTGTGGTCGGGCGACACCGAGTCGTCGTGGAAGACGCTCGAAGCGCAGATCGCCGTCGGCATCAATTACTCGCTGAGCATCGGCCCGTACTGGGGTTCGGACATCGGCGGGTTCTATCCCAACAACGAGCTGACGGGCGAACTGTACGCCCGCTGGCACCAGTTCGCGGCCTTTTGCGGATCCTTCCGCTCGCACGGGCGCACCTGGTTCACGCGTCTGCCGTGGGGTTGGGGATTGAGCGACATGGGGCCGCGCGAGTACAGCAACACCAACGCGCCGATTCCGCCCGACGACCGCCGCAACATCCTGCAGTCGGAGATGAACAATCCCGCGATTGAGCCGATCGCCAGGAAGTACTCGGAGCTGCGCTACCAGCTCATGCCCTACACCTACACCTTGGCGCGAGAGGCGCGGGATCGAGGCCTGCCGTTGATGCGCGCGATGTGGCTGCACTATCCAGACGACGTTCGCGCGCGTGGACTCGGCAACCAGTTCATGTGGGGACCGGATCTGCTCGTCGCGCCAGTCTTCACGAAGGGGGCGTCGTCTCGGGACGTCTACCTGCCGAAGGGCGAGTGGTACGACTGGTGGACCAACGCGCGCGCAACCGGCGGGCAGACCGTCGCTCGAGCCGTGGACCTCGCGACGATGCCGATCTACGTTCGCGCCGGGGCGATCATTCCGGTCGATCCGGTGCGCCAGTACACCAGCGAACCCGTGACCGAGCCGACGACGCTCAGGGTTTACCGCGGCGCGGACGGCCAGTTCACGCTGTATGAAGACGATGGGATCAGTCAGGAGTATCTGCAAGGCAAGGGAAGCTGGACGCGAATCGCGTGGAACGATCGCGAAGGCCAGCTCACGATCGAGCCGGGCGCGCCACGCGGCGCATCCAACGTCGTTGTCGAGCGCGCGTTCAAGGTGCAGGTGCTCCCCGACGGTGCGACCAGGCAGGTGATCTATTCAGGAAAGCGGGTCCAGTCGAAGTTCTGATGCAATTCCATCGGTCGACGTTGCGACTGAAGGCCGCTTCGACACAGTGGTTCATGCGGTTTACACTTCCCCCATGACGTGTCATCTGAGGCGAACCTTGCTGGTGGCGACCGTGGCGCTGGCAGCCGCGAGCCCGCGCGTGCTCGCGCAATCGCTCGAGACCGGCCGGAAAGCCTATGAAGCACGCTGCGTTGGCTGCCATGGCTCCGACGGAAGCGGCGGCGGCCACGGGCCAGGGTTTGTCGAGATTCGCCGGCCACGTGCCAGTTCGAAGCCGGCGTTGCAGAAACTGATCAGCGGCGGAATCCCAGGCACGACAATGCCCGCTTTCACGATGACGGATGCCGAGCTCGACGCGCTCGTCGACTACGTCGAGGTGTTGAGGGCGCCGGCCGCCGATCATCCGGCTGCCGGCGACGCGACGGCCGGCGAACGGTTCTTCACGGGCCGCGGCAACTGTTCGAGCTGTCACATGGTGCGAGGCAAAGGCGGCATTCTGGGCCCGGACCTCTCGGACCTCGCGCGCGAGCGTCGGATTCCGCAGATCGAGCAGGCCCTTCGCGAACCGGGCACGCGCGCCAACGCCGGCGGCCGTGAACGAGACGACGCGGCGCAGTCGTACAAGGCCATCTCCTTGCGCATGCGCGACGGGCGCGCGATTCGGGGCCTCGCCAAGTACGAAAGCCCCTTCGATCTTGGCGTGCTGAGTCTCGATGGAGCGTTTCACTCCATACCGAGGAGCGAGGTCGCCGAGATCAGTTCAGAACCGTCTCTCATGCCGCGACTGGAGGCGACAGCCGAGGAGCATCGGGATCTCCTCGCGTACCTGACCCGGCTCACGGTCGATCGTTCGCCGCGCGCGACACTGCCTGGCACGGCTATCGCCGGCGAGGTCCTGCGGTTTGACGACGTTGCTCGACCGAAGGTCGGCGAATGGCCGACCTATCACGGACGGCTGAGCGGCAACCGCCATAGCACGCTCGATCAGATCAACACCACGAACGTGGGGCGGCTCGCGCCGAAATGGACCTTTCAGGTCCCCGGCGCGTCCGGCGCCCTTCAGATGACGCCCGTCGTCGTCGACGGCCTGATGTACGTGACGGCCGCGAATGCGGTCTGGGCGCTCGATGCGCGCACGGGCCGTCAAGTCTGGCACTACAGCCGCCCGCGCACGTCAGGGCTGGTCGGCGATCCGGCAAGTGGGATCAATCGCGGTGTCGCGGTGCTCGGGGATCGTGTGTTCCTTCAGACCGATCACGCACACCTGATCGCGCTCCACAGGATGACGGGACAGCTCCTGTGGGATGCCGAGATGGCAGACTATCGGGATCATTACGGTGGCACGAGCGCGCCGCTCGTCGTCAACGATCTCGTGATCGCCGGCGTGTCCGGTGGGGATGAGGGCAACCGTGGATTCCTGGACGCCTACAAAGCGTCCACCGGCGAGCGTGCCTGGCGGTTCTGGACGGTTCCCGCGCGCGGTGAGCCCGGATCGGAGACCTGGGTCGGAAAGGCGCTCGAACACGGGTGTGCGGCGACGTGGCTGACCGGCACCTACGATCCGGACGCGCGACTGTTGTATTGGCCGACGGGGAACCCGTGTCCCGACTACAACGGCGACGAGCGGAAGGGCGACAACCTCTACTCGAACTCCGTTCTTGCGCTCGACCCTGACACCGGAAAACTGAAGTGGCACTTTCAGTTCACGCCCCACGATCTTCACGACTGGGATGCGACCGAAACGCCGATGCTCGTCGACACGACGTTTCGCGGCCGCGAGCGAAAGCTTCTGCTCCATGCCGACAGGAACGGCTTTTTTCTACGTCCTCGACCGGCTGACCGGCGAGTTGCTGCTGGCCGAGCCCTTCGTGAAAGGAATCACGTGGGCGAGCGGCATCGGAAAGGACGGCCGGCCGATTCTCCTGCCTGGCAACGAGCCCGCGGCCGAGGGCACGCGAACTTGTCCTTCGGTCGCCGGCGCCACCAACTGGCCGTCGACGGCGTTCAGCCCAGTCACGGGTCTCTTCTACTTGATGGCCGAGGAATCGTGCTCCATCTACTCGAAGAGCGCCGACTGGTGGGTCCGGGGCCAGTCCTTTTACGGCGGGGCGACGCGCCGCTCGCCGGGCGACGTCAGCGCGAAATTCCTCCGCGCGCTGGACGTGCAGACAGGCAAGATCGTCTGGGAAATCCCTGGCCTCGGCGGCGGCATCCTGGCCAGCGGCCTGATGAGCACGGCAGGGGGTCTCATCTTCTACGGCGATTCCCCCGGTGGCGCATTTGTCGCGGCGGATGCCCGAACAGGCAAGTTGCTGTGGCACTTCAACACCGGTCAGAGCTGGAAAGCCGGTCCGATGACCTACACTATCGCCGGGACACAGCACATCGGGGTTGCTGCCGGTTCGACAATCATGGTGTTCGCACTGCCGTTGATCCGCTCGAAGCCTTGCGCTGAGGGCTTGAATGCCGTGACGTACGTGTCAGGCAGCCGACATGCGCGCTAGCGGGTCGTCACACGTCCAAGGGAGAGACCGATGCGTGAAAAAGAACTCTCGACCGTCTCGCCGCGTCTTCCTCTCCGGCGCAACCGCCGCTTCCGTGTACTTCTGGATCCCGAAGCCGGTGAAAGGCTACTCGCCGGCCGAGCTGGGCGCGATGACCGTCAACGAAAAGGTCAAGCCCGGTGTGTCCAAATGGGACCTCGACACGCCCGCCCTCTGCGTGGATCTGGACGCGATGGAGAAAAACATCGCGTCCATGCAGTCCGCGCTCAAGAAGTACGGGCTTCCCAGCCGACCGCATACCAAGACGCACAAGTGCGCGGCGATTGCGAAGTATCAGCTGGCCACGGGATCGATCGGCATCTGCTGCGCCAAGCTCAGCGAGGCTGAGGCGATGGTGGCGCACGGCGTCGACAAGATCCTGATGACGACGTCCAACCCGTCGCCGAGCAAGATCCGACGCGCGATGAACCTGCGAAAATCCCACCGCGACTTCATTCAGGCCGTCGACGAGGAGCAGAACGCGCGGGACCTTTCCGCCGCCGCGAAGGAGGCTGGTGTGGTCGCGGATGTCGTCATCGACGTAGCGGTCGGGACGCGAAGTGGTATCCCTGCCGGGCCTGCCGCGGTGGCGTTGGGCCAGGTGATCGACAAGCTGCCCAACCTCAAGTTGCGCGGCATCCTCTCGTACGACGGCGGCGTGCAGCACGCGAAGGGATTTGAGAACCGCAAGGAACGGGCGCTCAAGACGATCGGCCCGAATGTGGAAACGTTCGACATGATGAAGAAGGCCGGGCTGAACATGGAGATCTTCAGCGGTGGCGGCACCGGCACCTACAACATCATGCACCTCGTGCCAGGGTTTACGGACGTGCAGGTCGGCAGCTATCTGTTCATGGACATGCAATACCTGGCGATTGGGAGCGAGAGCGGGGATGCTGTCTACACCGACTTCGCGCCGTCGCTCACGGTTCTGACCACCGTGATGAACAACAGATTCCCCGGCCGGCTGACCACCGACGCCGGCGCGAAGGCGCTGACGCTCAACACCCCGAATGCGGGCGTCATCGGCGAGCCCGGCATGGACTACAGCGCGGGCTCAGACGAGTTTGGCTCGATTCGCTTCACGGCACCGCCGACGAAGGACTACAAGATCGGCGACAAGCTCGAGGTCATCGTGCCGCACTGCGATCCGGTGGTGAACGAATACGATCAGATGTTCGGCATTCGCAAGGATCGTGTCGAAGTGGTCTGGGAGATCACCGGCCGCGGCAAGTCGCAGTAGCAAGCTCTTCGGTCACGTAGTGTCCGCCTTCAGGCGGACCTTCAGGGTCACGGCTACAAGCGCGGACATCTACGCGTTTGGGATGATAAATGGCCTCACACACAGTCTCTCGACGCGCGTTCCTCGGATCGGTCGCCGGAGGCGTGACGCTCTCCGCGCTCGCTCGGCCGACCGTTGTCGGCCTGGCAGGCCGCGCAACAATCCGGGCCAAACGACCAGATCGTGCTCGGCATGATCGGGGTCGGACTCCAGGGCACGTCGCGGCTGCGCGAGTTCCTCAAGCAACCCGACACCCGGATCGCAGCAATCAGCGACGTCGATCGCGACCATCTCGATCGAGCGGTCGCCGAGGTCGAGAAGATTCGCGGACAGAAGCCGAAGGCCTTTGGCGACTTTCGACGCGTGCTCGACGATCGCGAGATCAATGCGGTAGTCGTCGTCACGCCCGATCACTGGCATGCGATTCCGACGGTACGAGCGTTCGAAGCGGGCAAGGACGTGTTCGTGGAGAAGCCCTTGAGCTACAGCGTGGCCGAGGGACGCATGATGGCAGACGCGTCGCTTCAGTACAAGCGCGTCAGCCAGATGGGCAATCACATCCACAACGACTATCCCAACTACCGGCGCGTCGTCGAGATCGTGAAGTCAGGCGCGCTCGGCAAGATCACGCGCGTGCACATCTGGAAGACCTCGCCAACGGAGCCGGCGCCTCCGACGACCAATCCGCCGACGCTGCCAGCCACGCTCGACTACGACTTCTGGCTTGGGCCGGCCCCGAAACATCCGTACGAACCTCTGCGATCGCACTTCAGCTTCCGGTGGTTCTGGGACTACTCAGGCGGGACGTTCATCGATTTCTGGTGCCACATCGTCGACGTGGCGGTCTGGGCGCTCGATCTGAAGGGGCCGAGCAGCGTGGATTCGCTCGGCGGCCGGTTTTTGTCCATGACGCGACCGAGACGCCGGACAACGTCGAGGCCGTTCTCCAATATCCCGACATGCTCCTGACTTTTAGTTTTCGCCCGACACCGCTGCCGGGATTCGAGCACATGGGACACATCGGCTGCGTGTTCGAAGGAACCCAGGCGTCGCTCGTCACCAACTACACGGCTCACGAAGTGTGGGTTGCGGGCAAGAAGGCCGTCGATTTCCCGATTCCGGCTCCGACGATTCCCGGACTCGCCTGGACACATTCGCGAGTTCCTCGACGCGATCAAATCCAGAAACCTGGAAACCACGTGCAACGTTCGCTACGGGCATCGCGTCACGAAGCCAGGACTGCTGTCGAACATCGCGTTTCGCACCGGACGGCGGATTCATTGGAACGACGAGCAGGAGCGCATCGTCGGCGACAGCGAAGCGAGCCGGTATCTGCGGCGTAAGTTCCGCAAGGACTACAAGCTGTAGATTTCTCATACGTAGTGTCCGGCTTCAGGCGGACCAGTCGAGCGTCCGGCTAAAGCCGGACACTACGCATGAAACACAGAGTCGTCACAGACCCACCACGGCTCCGGTGCGCACCGACTGATCGGCCGCCAGCACAATCCTCAGGCTCTTGACCGCGTCGTTCATGTGGTCGGAGAGGTCCACGTCCTCGTCGATCGCCTTCAACAGATAGCGCTGCTCGCGTTCGCAGAGCGCATCGTGATCCGGCTCGTCCATCATGTCGATTCGCTCGTCGGGCCTCGTCATGTCGGCGTGGTGCCAGAGAATCTGGTTCGTCTTGGTATGCGCGTTGATGTCGTCCGACTTCACGTTGCCGGCCGTCTCTGCCATGACGATCGACACCGAACCCTTCGGGCCAATCACGTCCTTCACGAAGAACGCCGTTTCGCTCATCATCGGGCCCCATCCCGCTTCGTACCACCCAACCGAGCCGTCGTCGAACGCGACCTGCAGCATGCCGTAGTTGTAGGTGGCGACCTCGTCGGTCAGGCGGGCGCCGAGCGCATGGACGCGAACCGGCCGCGCCGAGGTCATCTGGCACATGATGTCGACGTAGTGGACGCCGCAGTCGACGATGGGCGGGAATGAGTCCATCAGCCGCTTGTGCCACTCCCAGGTCTCGCCATTCGACTGCTGATTGAGGTTCATGCGGAAGACGAGCGGCGTGCCGAGCTGCCTCGCGATCTCGATGAACTTTATCCAGGATGGGTGCTGGCGGAGGATGTAGCCGATGACCAGTTTCCGCCCCGTGCGGTTCGCCGTTGCCACCACGCGCTCCGCATCGTCGACCGTCTCGGCGAGCGGCTTCTCGACGAACACGTGCGCGCCGGCCTCCATCGCCTTGATCGCGTAATCCGCGTGGGTGTCGGGAAGCGTGTTGATCGACACGACGTCAGGCGTGAGCTCGGCGAGCGCCTGCTCGTAGTTGGAATAACGCTTCGCTCCGGCGAGTGCGTCCGGCAGTGTCTTGTCGGCGATGCGGCGCGTGCAAACGCCGACGACCTGAAACTCCGGAATCCGCGCGTAAGCGAGCGCGTGTGACATCCCCATATTGCCAAGCCCGACCACCAGGACGCGTTTGGATTTCATGTGCTGTGAACCTTGAACCTTGAACCGTGAACCGTGAACCTTGAACCCTGAACCCTGAACCCTGAACCTCTGAACCTTCTGAACTAGCAAGTCTTCGACCGTCAACTCCCTCGCCATGACGATGTTTCCCGCCGATAGCCCGCAATCGACGGGCAGGACGGCGCCCGTGATGGCCGAGGCCGCGTCGGAGGCGAGGAAGGCGACGGCGCGCGCGACCTCCACCGGTTCGACGATGCGTCCGAGCGGATACCAGCGCTCGAGCTGTCTGAGCACTTCCGGGTTGCGTCGGGCGCGGTCGTTCCAGAGCGGCGTGCGCACGGTTCCGGGGCAGACGATGTTTGCGCGGATGTTGTACCGGCCGAACTCCAGCGCCAGCGCCCGGGTCAGGCTGATCATGCCGGCTTTCGCAGCGCTGTAGGCCGCATCCCCGAGGGCCGAGAGGCCGTTGACCGAGCCGATGTTGACGATGGCGCCAGCGCGGCGTGCCTTCATGCCTGGCAGGACAGCGTAGGCGCAGTTGTAGGCGCCGTTCAGATTGGCGTCGATGTCGTCTCTGAATCCCTCGGGTGTCGTGCGCTCGAGGGTCGGATTGTGGGACACGCCGGCGTTGTTGACGAGGATGTCGATTGGGCCGAGCGCCGCCGACACTCCAGCGAAGGCAGCCGTGACGGCCGCGGCGTCGACGATGTCGACGACGGCCGATTCAACGCGAATGCCCGTGCCGCGAAGTTCGCCGGCGAAGGCGGCGACGGTTTCGCTGCGGTCGAGCGCGAAGATCGCCGCGCCCTGATCGCCGAAATGCCTGCACAGCTCCCGGCCGATGCCGCCGGCCGCCCCGGTGATGGCGACCACTTTGTTCTGGAACTGCACTTTACCCGTCTCCGAAGACCGCCAGCGCGTCGGCAATCCAGTTGATGTTACTCCGACGCAAGTGGCCGTAATTGTAGAAGGCGACCTCAGAAATTCCGGCGTCGCGCAGTGCCTGCGCGGCTTCGACCACCTCGGTGCGGCTCACGAGATCGGGAAAACCCGGCCTGATGATGCCGCGAAGCGTCCCGGCGCCGTTCATCCGCCGCTTCGTGTCGTAGATGTCGGCGCGCATCCGCGCGGCGCTGGGCTCGTAAAAGCATGCCTCGATGATTCCAGCGGCTGTCGCGAGCGCGTGGAGGTCGCTTCCTTCGTACCAGGCGCCGCCGGTCGGACGAGCGACGGAAGGGATGACGGCGACGCTGACGTCTGCGCGCACGTTCGCGCGAATCTCTTTGACGAGCGACGTTACAACCGTCGAGCGCCAGTTGAGAAAGCGCGTCAGCGCTCCGTCGGTCGCGACGTCACTCAGCCAGAACGCCTCGGCCATGTCGTCGGGGAAGTCGATGTCGCCGGAGAGATAGTTGTCGATCTCCGCCCGCACGCGTGCCTGAAGGCCGCGCGCGTCGATTCCAGCGGCGTCGGCCTTTCGGAGACAGTGGTCGCAGAAACACAGCCCGAGCCGGCAGTGGAGCCAGGTGTTCGGCTGGCACCATCGCGAACTCGTGGTGGTAGCCGTGGGTATACGGCAGAAAGCCCGGTGTCTCGATCGAGATGCCGCTCACAGCGTAGTTGTCCGTGACGTCCTTGCACAGCGCGATCGCGTACTCGCGCGCGTCTGGCGCAGAAGGACACAGGCTGTAGACGTAGCGGTCCCCGAACGCGTTTCTGACCGTCGAGAGCGGATGGAGCGCGCCGAGCCGGGAATTGTGCAGCAAGACCATCCACGCGTTGGCGGCGACCTGATGGCTCCCTGCGACCTCCGACAGCACGTCGCGCTCGTGCACCAGGCCGTTGAGGATGGGTTTGATCGCGCCGTACCGCGACGGATCGGCCTTGAAATAGACGGTGCCGTCGTCGGGAAAATAGACCTTTCCTTGTCGTCCGTGTGGCTGGAGAAACTTGCCGGCGTGGTAGCTGCCGGCGACCGTGATCGTATCGATGCCGAGCGCGCGAACGGCATCGACAACTGCCGAAACCCCTTCGTCGGCGAGGTTCCACGGGTAGGCATAGATCGCCCGGTAGCTCATCGTGGAATCCTCGCCTCGAAAGGGCGTCGGCCGGTGTCTTTTACTGCGTCCCCTTGGCGAGCGACATCAGATCGGCCCTGGTCACCGGCCGGTCCGGGTTCGGCGCATGAACGAGGACGTGGCTCTCGAAGTCGAGCTTGAGGCGCTCGACGTTCTGGACGAGCGTGCCGATTGCCGGCGCAACCGGCTGGCCCTGTGCCGGGATGTTGAAGTCCGCGGTGAAGAGGATCTTTTCCTTCGGCAGAAACGCGATCAGCATCCCGTCGCTGTGCTGGAGATTCTGGACGTGGTACAGCTCGATGGTGTGCGTGTCGTCCTTGAGGACCTTCTTGTCACCTGCCGACTCGACCTTCGGCTTTCGATTGGCCTTGGCGAGGTTGTCGCCGACGAGCGTGCGAGGCCCGCTCAGCCCCTTTTCCAGAAGGCTCTTGTTGTTCGCGTGGGTGATGATCGTGATCCCTTCAGCGGCAAACGGCGCGAGGCCGCTGGCGTGATCGAAGTGCGCGTGGCTGTTGACGACGTACTTGATCGGCTTGTTCGGAATCACTTTCTTGGTTTCGGCAATCACCGCGATGCCGCGCGCTTCGCTCTGACCACCTTCGAGCACGACGACGTGATCCTTGAACTCGACCGCCAGCGCCACGTAGCCGCCGGTGATCCGGTAAACGCCTTCGGCCATCTTCTCTGACGCAACGGCTGGCGCAGCGGGCGGCCCGCCGGGCGCGCCGCCACGGCCACCGGCGCCTGCCGCGCCGGCAGCTGGCGCAGGCGGAGTCAACAGCTCCTTGATGTTGGGCGGATTGGCAGTCGCAGCGGTAATCGTCGCCTCGAACGTCGTCAGCTCGGCGCGTTTCTGGACAATCTTCGACGGCACCTTCAGGCCGCCAAAATCCTTGTAGTCGCTGTAGGTCGTGTCCACCAGCAGGTCGCCGAGCACGGGGTGCTCCACCCAGGTCTCGACGCGCTCGACCATGTTTTGATCGTCGATGTAGCCGTTCAGCCGATAGGCCTGCCCGGAGGGCGCCTTTGCGGAGGGCGACCAGGACACGACGTTATAGGCCTTGCCGCGAATCTTCTGCGCTCGAACCGTGGCCGCGTTCTCCGCCGCGCCCTTCAGGAAACCCCACGGCGTCACCCAGATTTCGAGCTGTTGCGTCCATGCCGCGTTGGCCGGCGTGATGTTCTGATTGAAGGTTCCCGCGACCGGCGGCCGGCGCGCCCGGGATGGTCGGCGGCATCGTGGCGCCGGTGGCGCGCGACGCCGGCTGCGTCAGATCGATCGCTCGCGTGTAGTTCGAGATCGTCGTCACCGCCAGCGGACCGGCGATGGTCTTGCTCTGCCCGAAGTTGCCGTTCGCCGCGGATCCGGAGTAGGTAATCGAGTTCAGGCCATCCGCGCCCATCGCTTTGGACGCGCTGGCGATGACGGCCTTGGCGTCCTGTGCGATGGCGCCGGCGGAGAGAGTGGTCACGACCACGACTGCCACGGCAAGCTTTCTCAACATGCGTCCCCCATATCCGACATGTGCGAAGTTGATCTGCCCGAGCTGATAGTGGCCGGATTATAGCCCTACGAGCGCCACAGGGCACGTGCCTGGCTGCGTCTCGTGGCCGCGGCCGTGACGGCCTGAGCGACTCGGGCCTCCCGCTTCTCACCCCACCGCGCCAAACACGCGCGGCGGGGACCCCATTCGCGCCGTGGAAAAACGCTGCCTTCGCGGAGGCCTTACGATCCCGACGGCGCCTGCCGTACGTCCGGACGACAGCCGGCATCGGTTCGGCGTCGGGATGCGTCCGTACGTCTCGCGGCGAATCAGCGGCGCCGTCGCTCGCAGCGCTCCGGCAGCATTTTTCGGCAATGTGAGTCACGGCGCTCAAGGTCGGCCCGACTCGCCCATGCCGCCACGGCCTCGGCCTGGGAGCCGCCACGTCCCGTCGGGCGAATCGAGTGCGTCCGTCGAGCGGCCCGCGGCCTTGACTCCGTCCACGGTCTCGAATTACTTTCATCGTTCGAGCGCGTAGGGCGCCTCCTGTCCGCGGAAAGGGACCGAGTCCCACCTTACTGTTCGACCTGAGATCGAATAACGCTTCTTTCGGCCCGTGTGCGGACATCGGGCGCTTGCGAAAGGAGCGCGTGTGCCTACCCGTTCTCTACCTCCGCGTCCAAGCCTCGCCCAACTCAAGATCCAGGCGAACGAGCTCCGTCAGGAGCATCGCGACGGCCGGCCTTCGGCCGCCGCGCGTATTGCGGCGCATCATCCGCGCTTCAAACGGGCCAGCTGCCCGAGGCCGTTCTTGCCTCGACGCTGACGCTCACCGATGCCCAACTGGTCATCGCGCGCGAATATGGTTTCGACACCTGGCCCAGGCTGAAGCACCACGTCGAGCTGGCGGACGCCGTCGCGGCGTTCCGTCCTCACCCCCGCTTCGACGAGGCCGTCGACGCCATGGATGCGGGTGACGTCGAGCGATTGCGCGCTCTCATCGCGGCGGATCGCACGCTGGTCCACGCGCGCACGAACCTCGAACCGCCGTACCACTACTTCACGGGCGCGACGCTGCTGCATCACGTGGCGGGGAATCCGGATCGAGGCCGCCTCGATGGGAAGCGTCCGCCGCTGCCGGCCAATAGCGCCGACCTGGCGCGATTCCTCCTCGACGGCGGCGCTGACGTGAACGCGAGCACGCTCGGCCCGAATGGCGGCGACACGATGGGGTTGCTCGTGACCAGCAAGCAGGCCAGCGACGCGGATGTCGTCGGCCCGCTCATCGATGTTCTCCTGGAGTATGGCGCGCAGGCTCGACCTGACGAGCGACGATTGCCTGGACGCGTCTCTGGCCAACCACGCCCCGCGCGCCGCCGAGAAGATGATCGCGCTTGGCGCGAAGCCGGATGTGCTCGCCGCCGCGGCGCTCGGTCAGATGGACCTGTTGCGCTCATTCTTCGACGACGATGGTCGTCTGTTGTCCCGCCCACGTCGGCACGGAAAAGAGATGTCCGCTCGCGACGCGGTCGGGCTGGCGCTGCTCTACGCCTACGTCCGCGAGCAGCGCGACGCGGTCGACTTTCTCCTCGAGAAGGATGGCAACTGGAACATGGTCGGCGTCAACAATGGCGCGGCGCTGCACCGCGCGGCGTTTGCCGGCGATCTCGACATGGTCAGGCGCCTCGTCGAACGCGGCGCCGACACGAGCAACCGAGACAACCCGTTCAACTCGACGCCGCTCGGATGGGCCGACCACAACCATCAGTCTGAGGTCGTGCAGTGGTTGCGGACCCATTGCGCGATCGATCTGCACGACGCCGCCACGTTCGATTTTCACGAGCACATCGCGGCACGGCTCGAGGAGGATCCGGCATCCGTCAACCGGCGCATCGACCACTGGGACATTCCCCAGGCCACGGCGCTGCACTGGGCGGCGAGCATGGGACATGCGGGCGCCGCGGCGCTCCTTCTCGACAACGGCGCCGACGTGAATATCCTCGCCGGCAACGGCATGACGCCGCTCGATGTGGCTGACGCGAACGGCTCGTCCGCCGTCGTCGCGCTGCTCGACAAGCGCGGCGGCACGCGCACTGCCGCAGGGGCGACACGGAACGAACCCGAGAACACACTCGAAGCATTCGAGCAGCTCGCGAGCGACGTTGTCGTGGCCTACGAGTCGGGCGAGCCCAACGCCTTGCAGCGTGTCCGTGACTTCTTCAAGCGCGCGTTCAGCTGGAGCGAAATGCGCGCCGGTCTGGCACAACGTCTGGGCAAGGCTGCAGGGCGACGCAGTGTCGCTCGACGACACTCGCGGTCTCATCGCGCACCAGCGCGGATTCGCGAGCTGGGTGGAGTTTGCCAGGAGCGTGACGGGCCGAGGCGGTCGGGCCAGGAACTGGAATCTGCCGCTCTATCGCATCGAGGGACCTCATCGCACGCTGCATGTCCGTCATTCGCTCGAGGACCGGGAGTGGGATGAGATTCTGTCCGTGATGGCCGACCAGAAGATCGCCAGCCTCGACGCTGGTGGCCAGTTGACCGACAGCGTTCTCGCGCGACTCGGCCAGTTGCCACACATCTCGCACCTCAACTTCGGCGGAACGAAGCACGTCACCGATGACGGCCTCGCGCACCTCGCTCGCCTGCAGCGATTGCAAGAGCTCGATCTCAGCGACTACCCGGGTGGCCAGATCACCGACCGCGGGCTGGCCGTGCTGCGCCACCTGCCGGAGCTCAGGCGACTACAGATGTGCTGGCAGAGCGCGATCACCGACGCTGGCGTGGCCAACCTGAAGTTCTGCGAGAAGCTGGAGAGCGTGGATCTGCTGGGCACGCACACGGGCGACGGCGTCATCGCCGCCCTCGCCGGCAAGGGCGCGCTCCGGCGTCTCAAGACCGGACGCGGCGTGACCGATGCGGCGCTGCCGCTGCTGCATCAGCTCCCGATCTTCAAAACCTGGCACGGCGGTACCGTCAAATACTCGCTGATGAGCCCGGACGCCGAGCCGAACCATCTGCTGCTCGATGGTCCGTTCACGAACGCTGGCCTCGCGACGCTGAGCGGGCTCGATGGGCTCTTTGGCCTCAGCTTCTTCTGGCACATCTCGGCGCTGACGCCTGCCGGTCTCGCGCGACTCGTCGACCTTCCGAACCTCGGGTTTCTCGGATGTCAGGACCAACTGTGCGACGACGAGGCCATGCGTCACATCGGCGCAATCCCTCGCCTGCGCATGCTGATGGGCCAGGGCACCGTCGCCACTGACGCCGGCTTTGCGGCGTTGAGCCGTTCGCAGACAATCGAGTACATCTGGGGCCGTGAATGCCCCAACCTGACTGGCCGCGGTTTCGCGGCGCTCTCGACGATGCCGGCGCTGCGCGGGTTGGCCGTGAGCTGCAAGAATGTGGATGACGCAGGCCCTGGCTACGCTGCCTCGATTTCCGGCGCTCACGGATCTGATGCCTATGGACGTCCTCGACGACGGGTTCCGGCATGTCGGCCGATGCGAGAATCTCGAAGGGCTGTGGTGCATGTATTGCCGCGACACGACGGACGCCGCGACCGAACACATCGCTGGCCTCACGAAGCTGAAGACCTACTACGCGGGCCAGACGAAGATCACCGACCGAAGCCTCGAGATCCTGAGCCGGATGCCGTCGCTCGAATCGCTCGAGTTCTGGAACTGCGGAGGCATTACGAATGCGGGCGTGGCCCTGCTCGCGGCTCTTCCTCGCTTGCGCGAAATCAGCGTCGACGGGTGCCGGCAGGTGACGCCAGACGCGGTGACCGATGTTTCCCGCGCACGTCCGCGCGAGGTACACGGTCTAGTGCTTTCCCGAGGGGCTTTGCCCCTCGGACTCCCCGACACGCTCTCTCGCGCGCCGCTTCGCCGGCGCGCTCCGGTCGCGTGGCTCGCTCGCGGCGCTCGCTCGCACTGCTCAAACCGCCCTGGCGATTTATGAGATAGGTTAGTGCCACGGATAACACGGGGCCACGGATAGGCTGCTAGTACTGGAAGCCATTTTCATAGACCCGATCCGTGTCATCCGTGTGATCCGTGGCACTAGAACCTATTTCACAGACCCGATCCGTGTCCGTGTCATCTGTGGCTCTGTGTTGTCCGTGTCATCTGTGGCTCTGGTCGCGTGGAGATTGTGATGACCGGGTTTCCCGACTGGCTCGAACCGATGGCGGCGACGCTCACACAGGACCGGTTCACCGGGCCCGAGTGGATCTTCGAGCGCAAGTTCGACGGCATTCGGTTGCTGGCGTTCAAGAACGGCTCCGACGTTCGCTTGTTGTCGCGGAACCGGTTGCCGCTCAACAGCTCGCATCCATCGGTGGTCGAGGCCATCGCCAACCTGCCGGTCCACGACGTCGTCCTCGACGGCGAAGCCGCCTGGGGGTGGGGCGCCCTCGGCCAGGCGGACTACTACGTGTTCGACATTCTGTGGCTCGATGGCCGAGACGTGACGGGCCTGCCGCTCGACGAGCGTCGCGCGCTGCTGAGCAGCGTGCCGCTCCGATTGCCACTCGCGCAAGTGACTGTGCTGGACGATCCAAAGCCCTGGGAGCGCGCGTGCGCCGAAGGATGGGAGGGCGTCATCGCGAAGCGCCGCGACTCGAAGTACGAACATCGCCGCTCGAAGCACTGGCTGAAGATGAAATGCGAGGAGACGCACGCCTTCGTCGTCGGCGGCTTCACCGATCCACAGGGCAAGCGCGTGGGTTTGGGAGCGCTGCTGGTCGGATACTTCGAGGGAGAGGATTTCTGCTTCGCCGGAAAGATCGGCACCGGCTTCGACACCAAGCTCCTGCTCGATCTGCGCGCGAGGCTGGACGCTCTCGAGATCCCGAAGACACCGTTCACCAGGGCCAAGGGACTGCCGCGCCTGCGCGCGCACTGGGTCCGCCCGGAGGTCGTCGTCGAAGCAGGCTTCATCGAGTGGACCGGGCATGGCAAGCTTCGCCATCCGCGGCTGCTGGGCGTCCGAGCCGACAAGGTGGCTCGCGAGATCGTGCGAGCAACGCCCGCGACCAGGGAAGAGGCGCGATGATCACGCACCCCGAGAAGGTGCTGTTTCCGCCTGAGGGTGGTTCCGCCGCGATCACAAAGGGAGACCTGGCCGCCTACTACGAGACAATCGCGCCAATCATGGTGCCGCACATCCGCGCGCGACCGGTCACGATGGAGCGCTATCCCGCCGGCATCGACAAGAAGGGATTTATCCAGAAGGACGTCTCGAAGGGTTTTCCCGCGTGGCTCGAGCGAGTCGAGGTGCCGAAGAAGGACGGCACGGTGCATCACCCGATCGTCACCGACACGCGTTCGCTCCTCTGGATCGTCAATCAGAACACGATCACGCCGCACGTCTGGTCCGCGCGCGCGCCGAATCTCTACTATCCGGACATCTGCGTCTTCGACCTCGACCCGTCAGTCGACGATCCCGGCATGCTTCGAGAGGCGGCGATCGGACTCCGTGACTTTCTCGATACGCTCGGCCTGCCCAGCTGGGTGAAGACCTCCGGCTCGAAGGGCTTCCACATCGTCGTGCCGCTCGACGGGAAAGCCGACACGGGCGAGGTCGCGGGGTTTGCGCATCATGTTGGCGCGATGCTGGTCAAGCTCGCGCCGGATCATCTGACCCAGGAGTTCAGCAAGAGCGATCGTGGCAGGCGGATTCTCGTCGACACCGGCCGGAACAACTACAGCGCGACCTGGGCCGCGCCCTATGCGGTGCGCGCGAAGCCTGGCGCGCCGGTGTCTGCGCCGTGCACGTGGGAAGAAGTCGAGAAGGGAGAAGTCGGACCGCGCGCGTTCACGCTGACCACGATGGCCGCGCGAATCGCCGAGGTCGGCGACCTGTGGGCCGACATGCGGAAGCGCGGACGGTCGCTGCGGCGCGCGATACAGAAGCTGCAGGCGATGAAGGCCCCGTAGCGGTCCTGCGGCTCAGGGCTCAAGGCTCAGAACTCTGCAAAGCTGACGATCTGCAGAAGCTTGCTGCGAGTGGCTTTCAATACGATTCGACGTCGAGTCCAGGCACGCGTCGATAGTGTTCGACATTCCGCGTCAGCACGGGCATGCGGTAGGCGAGACCGGTAGCGGCAATCCACAGGTCGTTTCCGCCGATGAGCCGCCCGTTCTCCTGCAGGTAGCGAAAGGCGCGGCCGTATTCCCAGCTCACGTCCGCATTGGACGCCAGAACATAGAATGGCGCCAGGAATGTTTCCCAGCGGCTGCGATCGGCCAATGACAATCCGCGGCCAGTTCGCCCGCGACGATGAAGGGCAGATAGAGTCTCGCGTCACCGTTCTGCTCGAGAAAGGCCACGGCGCGACCCGGAGTGCCTCGATTGTGTTCCCGTTCGAGATCGATCAGGAACGACGTCTCGACGATCAGCGACCGACCCACTTGTCCTCTGGAGGTTGGTCGGTTCGCATCGAGCACTTCCATTCGGTCGAGCTCTGCTTCGGAGAATCGCGGCGAGGCTCCCTTGTACAGCTCAAGCAGCGCACTGGCCGTCATGGTGTCTTCCGGCCAGGTCGCTCTGAGCACAATCTCGCTGAACGACTCACCGGGATAGCGCCGGGCGGCGCGCAGCCGGTCGTACGCCTCTTTTTTTAGAGAGATTGTCTTGGTGCTCACGCTGTGCATTATACACATTGCACAGTATCGTCGTCCACCACCTTGGGAAACGCTTTGCTACCGTCCGTCGGGTTGTGCCCGCAGGTACGGCGCCAGTTCCGGGACGACGCGGCGGAGCGCGTCGACGACCATGCGCCCGACGACCTCGCTGCCTTTGGCATTCAGGTGTGTGCGATCGACCTGGCCCTTGTCGTCGCGGGGACTGAGATCTGCCCACACGTCATCCCCGGCGTTCTCGGCGTCCGCGAGGCTGATTGCGTGCAGGTCGACGAGCGGCACCTGCTTTTCCGCCGCGAGCGCGCGGACGACTTCCACGTACGGCGTCTGCGTCGTCCGGATCGTGCCGTCTTCCTTGTAGAGACGCCGCACCAGCGAGGTCACGAGGATCGGCTTTGCGCCGATCGCCCGGACGTCATCGACGTAGCGAGTCATGTTGGCGCGGTATGTGGTCTTCGGATCGGTTTCGCGTTCCGGGCCCTTCCCAGGTTCGTCGTTGTGTCCGAACTGAATCAGGTAGTACTGGCCGCGCTTTGCCAGCGCTTCGGTCCACCGTCCTTCGTCGATGAAACTCTTCGAGCTGCGGCCGTTGGCTGCCGTGTTGATGACTTCGACCTCGGCGGTGACAAGCCGCTTGAAACCGGAGCCCCAGCCTGAGTCGTCCGTGACGGTTGAATCGCCAACGAGAACGATGCGGATCGGCGGAGAGGCTTGAGCTCGAGGAACGACTGGAACGAGAGCAGTCATGGCGGCAGCGACGACGAGCGGCGCCATCACCATCCGCGACGAGGATGTGCGCTTCACGCCTCGAGCATATCGCCGTTTCGGTCGCGGCGCCTATTCCCCCTTGAGCGCGTCGATTGGCGCGATCCGCGCTGCTTTGATGGCGGGGCCCGCGACGGCGAGGGCCGAGACGATCGCCAGCGTCAGCGCTGCGGCGGCGAGCGCGCCTGCGTCGAGCGGGCTGACGCCGAAGAGCGTGCCGCGCAGCAGTCGATCGGCGGCGGCCGTCAGGACGGTGCCGAGCACGATGCCGCCGGCCAGCAGCCGGCCGGCGCCGGCCATGACGAGCTGGACGAGCTGGCGCGGCTCGGCGCCGATCGCCAGCCGCACGGCCATCTCGCGCGCCCGCTCCGAGACCATCAGCATGAACAGGCTGTAGAGACCGATGGCGGCGAGCGTGACGGCGGCGCCGGCGAAGAGACTGAGCATCGCGGCGTCCAGCCGCGGCTGATCGAGCGCGGCATCGAGGACCGCCTGGACCGGCCGCAAGCCGAAGACGGCGCGGTTCGGATCCAGTTCGCGGACCAGCCGCCGCAAATCGCCCGCGAACGCCCGCGCGTCCGTCGTCCTCGCGACGTACTCGGGATCCGGCCACGCGCCGGCGGAGTTGCAGGTGTAGACGTAGGGCACGGGGCTCGTCGCGTGGCCGTCTTCGGCGATGTTCCCGACGACGGCGACGATTCTGAAGGGTGTTCCCGTCCGGCGGGCTATCCAGAGCGATCGTCCGACGAGATTCTGGTTCGGAGCGTGGACCTCGACAAAGCGCTGATTGACGATTGCCGTCGCCGGTGACTTGAAGTCCATCTTCGGGCCGGGACACCACTCGCCGGCGACGAGCGAGGCCCGGATGGCGCGGAGATAACCGCCGCTGATCATGCGCGTGCCGACCGTCATCGATCCGTCCGCATTCGGCCCGGTCAATCCGTCGACGTAGGCCTGGTAGCGCAGTGTGGCGCCGGTTGCGGGCAGGAAGTTGGTCAGGCCGGCTGCCTGGACGTGCGGCAGCTGCTCGAGGCTCGTGATGAGCTGTTCCTGGAGCTGGCCGACACGCACGCGATCCTCGTCCCACCGGGCGCCGACGTGGAACGTCAGCGTGCTCGACGCGTCGAAGCCGGTCTCGACGTGCGTGAGGTTGTAGTAGCTGCGCAGGAGCAGCGTCGCCGATCCGACGAGCACCACGCTCAATGCGACCTGTCCGACCACGAGGAGACGCTGCACGCGATGGTGCCCGCCCGCGACGCCGCGGCTCCCTGAGGCAATCACTCGATTGAGTTGGGGCCGCCAGCCGGCGAGCGCCGGTACCAAGGCGAAGGCGCAGGCCGCGAGCAGGCTCGTGACCGCCACAAAGGCCAGGGCCCGCCAATCGAGCTTCAGCTCGTTGATGCGCGGCGTCGCCGAGAGAACCGTGGGCATGAGCGACACCAGCCAGGCGGCCAGGCCTGCGCCGAGCGCGCCGCCGATCGCGGCGACGAGGAACCCCTCGCGAATGACCGTGCCGATGGCGCGGGCGCGCGACGCGCCGAGGGCGGCGCGGATCGCCAGCTCGCGCGCGCGCCGATGGACCTGGACGAGGGTCAGGCCGGCGATGTTGGCGACCGCGATGATCCACAGCGACGCGACCGCGCCGAAGACCAGCATCAGCCCGCGTCGCGAGTTGGCGATGCGCGACTCCTTGAACGATCGCACCTCCGCAGACCACCCGGCATCTGTCTTGGGGAACTCCTTCGCGAGTGCCAGCTGGATCGTGGCGAGCTCGCGTCCGGCGGCCTCGACGCTGACGCCTGGGCGCAGCCGTCCGATGCCGCCCATGAATCGAGCGTCGCGGACGCCCATGAGCCAAGGGCTAGTCTGTGCAGGCAGCCACACGTCAGTCGCCGCGCTCGTGAAGGTGCCCGGCATGACGCCGACGATCTGGTACGATCGGCCGCCGATGACGAGCGCGCGGCCGACCGCCGCCGGAGCGCGCTCGAAGCGCCGCGTCCAGAACCGTTCGCTGATCATCGCCGCGCCGGGTCCGTTTGCCAGCTCTTCCTCGTCGGTGAACCAGCGGCCGGCGAGCGGTGGCATCGCGTAAACAGCGAAGAAGCGCGGCGCGACGCGGCGTCCTTCGAGCCGTTCCGGCTCCGCACCGCTCGTGTCCGTCACGTTTTCGGAGTAGCTGCCGGACAGCGCGACGAAGCTGTGATTCAGGCGGTGCCACTCTTCGACCCGGCCCGGCGCGATGAGGCTCGTCTTCTCGCGCGCGGACGGGCTGGACTCGTACACGGTGACGAGGCGATCGCCGTCAGGATAGGGCAGCGGTTTGAGGAGCACCGTATCCACGAGCGAGAAGACGGCGGTCGTGACCCCGGCGCCGAATGCCAGTGTCAGGACCGAGGCGGCAAGGTAGGCGGGTCGCCGGCGAAGCGACCGCCACGCCTGCCGCCAGGCTGTGGCCTGGAACCACTCGCGCGATGGGGCGTTGTACATACGTCGAACCTCGATGTATCGAGCTTAGACGTAGGCACACTGGATGGGGTTGGTCGCCAGTTGGTCCGGCTAAAGCCGGACACTACGAGTGTTTCACGATCTTGTCGGTCGTAGTGTCCGGCTTCTAGCCGGACCGCGTAGGCGCCTTCAACTACCGCAGGATCAACGGCCTCAACGGCCGAACGTAGACGTTCCGGAAAGCCACCGGGCCATGGTCGCCCTGGATCATGAGCGGGTTCACTGCGGCTTCGGGAATCTCCAGGTGCGCGCGCGTCGGGCCATCGATGTCCACGTCCTTCTGGACCAGCTGGCCGTTGAAGAGCACGCGCACGAACCGCGCTGGCTGGGTCTTCTTGCCCGCAGCATCGAAGCGCGGCGCGCGGAACCAGGCCTGATAGGACTGCCACTCGCCCGGCCGCCGCGCGGCATTGACGAGCGGGGGAGACCCGCCGACACCCTGCTCGTCGATCCAACGGTGATAGATAGCGCCGGCGTCCGACGTCTTGACGCCCTCGGTCGATCCCCAGCTGTCGAAGATCTGGATTTCGTAGAGCCCCTGCAGATACACGCCAGAGTTCGAGCCCTTCGCGAGCATGAACTCGAGGTAGAGCTCGACGTCGCCGAACGTCCGTTCCGAACAGAGGTTCGCGGTTCGGCCCGTCGGACCGTTGAGCATGACGCCGCTCGGCGCCGCGCGACCGGAGAGCCGCGTTGGGCCGAGCAGCCGCTCGAACATCACGAAGCGGGTCGTGTACCACTCGTTCTTGGCGTTGGCCTCGCACGCCTTCCAGCCCGCGAGATCCTTCCCGTTCAGGAGCGGTTCCCATCCCTCTTCGAGGACGTAGGGCGGGTCTCCATGGGCCTCGCCGTCCTGGATCGGTGAGAGCCGCGGCGGTTGATAAAAGACCGCGCCGATCGCGATGAGCGTCAGGAGCATGCGCATAAGTGCGGTCAAATATACACCGGCGCCTGATGGCGGCTCTGAGACTGAAACTCCGAATTCGCCTCGACCTGACCGGGTCCTGACCCGCTCTCGCGTATGATCATCCTTGTTAAAAGGAGACGTCGACGTCTATGCCACGCTATCGATCGCTCTCTGCCCTCATCGGTCTCACCGTCGTTTCTGCGGTCGGCGCGGCCCAGCAACCGACCCTCGATCCGTTTCCGACGCCGATCGAAACGACCCAGGGCGTGGTGGCCGTCAACTTCGTCGAGTTCGCCACCATTCCGGATGTCAAGGGCGAGGCGCCGCGCCTGATGCACCTCGTCGACGAGCCAGGCACGCGGCGCATTTTCGTGAGCGTGATGACCGGGCAGCTCTACAGCATCAGTTACGACGGCAAGGTCGTCACACCGTACCTCGACGTCAACGCGCCCAACTGGAACGTGAGCGTGCAGTCCGACGGCTTCGAGCGCGGTGTGCAGAGCTTCGCGTTCCATCCGCAGTTTGCCCAGCAGGGAACGCCCGGTTACGGCAAGTTCTATACCTACACCGACACGTCCAACGTCACACCGAAAGCCGATTTCGTCACGCCTGGACCCAAGCGGACGCACGACACGGTCTTGCTGGAGTGGACGGCCAAGACTCCGACGGCCGCTTCGTATGATGGAGGCGCGCCGCGCGAGCTGTTCCGTGCCGCGCAGCCGTTTGGCAACCACAATGGCGGCCAGATCGGGTTCGATCCGCTGGCCAAGCCCGGGACGCCTGAGTTCGGCCTGCTCTACGTGGGCCTGGCCGACGGCGGGAGCGGCGGCGACCCGTTGAACGTCGCGCAGAACATGAGCTCGGCCTTCGGAAAGATCCTGCGAATCGATCCGTTGGGCACCAACAGCGCGAATGGGCGATACGGCATTCCTGCCAGCAATCCGTTCGTCAAGGACGCGAAGCCCGACACGGTGGGGGAGATCTACGCGATTGGCGTTCGTAACCCGCAGCGATTCTCCTGGGATACGAAGGACGGGCGGCTGTACGTCGCCGACATCGGCCAGAACGCCGTCGAGGAGATTAGCCCCGTGACGTCAGGCGCCAATCTCGGTTGGAACAAGTGGGAAGCCAGCTTCCCGTACGTCAACGGTCAGGTGGACGCGTCAAGGCAGCGCGACGAGCCTGGCCTGACGTGGCCGGTCGTCGAATTTGATCACCGGGATCCGCTCTTTCAGCGCGCCGCGATCACCGGCGTGTGCTTCTACCGCGGCACCGCGATTCGTCAACTCCAGCATCTGATGATCTTCGGCGACAACCCGAGCGGTCAGATCTTCTACGTCGACGCCGACAAGTTGCCGAACGGTGGTCAGGCAGCCATCCGCCAGGTGCTGTTCAACGACAAGGGCACGCGAAAGACGCTCCTCCAGCTCATTCAGGAGCGGAACACGAAGCAGGGCAAAGAGCCGGCGGCGCGCGCCGACCTGCGGTTCGGACAGGGCCCGCAGGGACAGATCTTCGTTCTCAACAAGCGGGACGGCGTCATCCGCCTGTTCGTGCCCGACGCGCCCTGATCGCCGTCAGGTTTCGATCCGCTGCTGGATGTCGGGCGCCCGCTGGCTGGCGCGAAACTCGATGATCCGCGCGTCGGCCAGTCCTCGCGCGACGAAGGGATCTTCCTGGACGATCGTCTCGATCTCCTGCCGGTTCCGTCCCACGGCCAGGATGATCCCGCCATCGCGCGGGATCTTCCGGCCTGACACCAGGAAATTGCCAGCCTCGTAGTACTTGTTGAGAAACGCCACATGCGGCTTCATGTGCGCGTCGATCTTCGCGAGTGGCACCTTGTACACGAGCTCGATGACGAACATGCAGCCTCCCAAAGGCCTCGACATTGGGATCTAGCGGGCATCGTGGGTCGCGACAACCTGCTGTAGGATCCGGCCATGCGCAAGTGGTTCGCAATCCTGGTCCTCGTCGCCGTCACAGCCGCGGTGGTGCCGAAGCCGACCAGCTGCGGTTTTGCCACCCACCGTCCCACTCCGGCACACTTTGCCACAGGTGGCTGGCACCTTTCCGGGCAAGGGCCAGCCAACTGTTTCCGGCCGACCGTCGGGCGAAGCTCGCGACGGCGTTTGCGGACATCGACAAAATCCTCGCGGACTACGCGACCTCGGTCCATGCTCCCGGCGCGGCGTGGGGCATCGTGATCGATGGCGAGCTCGCGCACCAGGGCGCGATGGGCGTGCGCGACGTCAAGTCCAAAGCGCCGGTCGACGCCGACACGGTCTTTCGCATCGCATCGATGACCAAGAGCTTCACGGCGATGTCGATTCTCAAGCTCCGTGATTCGGGCAAGCTGTCGCTCGACGATCCTGCCGAGCGATACGTTCCGGAGCTGAAGACCCTCCGCTACCCGACGACGGACTCTCCGCGGATCACGATCCGGCACTTGCTGACGCACTCCGAGGGTTTCCCCGAAGACAACCCCTGGGGCGATCAGCAGCTCTCCGAACCCGAGGCCGAGCTGTCGCGCATGCTTCGCAGCGGCATTCCGTTCTCGAACACTCCCGGCGTCGCCTACGAGTACTCGAACTACGGGTTTGCCATACTCGGCCGCATCGTCTCGCGCGTGTCCGGACAGCCCTACGACGAGTACGTCACGCAGAACATCCTGCGTCCGCTGGGCATGTCCTCGACGACGCTGCATCCGTCCAGGGTCCCGGCAAATCGGATCGCGATCGGCTACCGATGGGAAGACGACCAGTGGAAGGAAGAGCCCGCGCTCCCGCACGGTTCGTTCGGCGCGATGGGCGGCATGCTGACCACGATCCGCGACCTGAGCCGCTACGTCGGCGCATTTCTCGACGCGTGGCCGCCGCGCGATGGACCTGAGACGGGTCCGCTCAGCCGCGCGTCGCTCCGCGAAATGCAGCAGCCGTGGCGGCCATCCGGCATGCGCGTCGTCCTCGACAAATCGACGAGCGCGACGCACCTCACCTCGACCAGCTACGGCTACGGCCTCACGGTCACGCAGACCTGCCAGTACCGCGCGATCGTCGCGCATAGCGGCGGACTTCCCGGATACGGCTCACTCATGCGGTGGCTGCCCGACTACGGAGTCGGCATCATTGCCTTCGGCAACGTCACTTACACCGGCTGGAACAACGCCGTCGGGTCGGCAATCGATCGGTTGGACCGGACGGGCGGGCTGCTCCGACGCGAGGTCCGTCCATCGCCGGCGCTCGTTGCGGCGCGCGACGATGTCTCGAAGCTCGTGGTTCGCTGGGACGACGCGCTGGCGGACAAGATCGCCGCCGAGAACCTGTTCCTCGACCGCTCGAAGGATCGACGCCGGAAGGAAATCGATGACCTCGTTGCCAAAGTCGGCGCCTGCTCGGCACCCACCTCGTTCGACATCGTCGAAAACGCGCTGCGTGGTCAGTGGACGATGACCTGCGAACGCGGTGCGCTGCAGGTGGCCATCACGCTCGCGCCGACGATTCCTCCGGGCGTGCAGTTCCTGGCGATTCGACCGCGGCCCGCGCAGCCGCAGGCCCCCGGGCCATGCGTGTCGTTCTAGGAGGCGCAGGGCTCAAGGCTCAAGGCTCAAGGCTCAAGAAACCTTCGAGTCTTACTCGAAGATCTTGCCTGAGCCTGAGCCCTGAGCCCTGAGCCTGAGCCCTGCGAGCCGCGAGCCGCGAACTGCGAGCCGCGAACTTGACGGACAACAAGGGAGCCACACTATCTACCGCCACGCGATCCTCGTCGCCACGCTGAAAGTGCTCGGCGCCATCCGCGCGGCGATGCTCTCAGCCGGGTTGGCGGCGCTCGTCGCGGCGGTCATGAGTTGGATCATCGTCCTGGTTGTCGGTGGCGAACGGCCCGCCTGGGCTGCGTCACTCCAGACCTTCGGCCTTGAAATCGCCCTGGTTTTTCTACCGGCCGCGGTTGGCGCGTCAGCGCTGATACCGCGAACGGCGGACATAACGCGCGAGACCCGGCCGCACGAGTCATCCAGCAACGTAGCGCTGCTGCTCCTGCTCGCGGGCCTTGCCGTCGTGGCCGCGTTCCAGGCCCCGTCGATCGCCGCCTGGTGGGCGGAGGATCGAGTGCTCCTGACACAAGTGGTCGGCAGTTCTCGCGATCCCATGGGCCTCAACCTGATTCCGCAGGTCATCCTGTTTTCGCTGCCCGCGCTGGCCGGGATCGCGCTGGCGGTGTTCGTGCTGACGTCGATTCTGGGAATGCTCGTGCGTGCGGATCTCGTGTTCTCGGCGCTGGCCGCGTGCGCGGCACTCCAGGCCGGGCTCGTGATCGGCCTGCAGTTGCTGTTGTATGCAGTCAGGTCGGTTGGCGGAAGCATTCAGGGCCTATTCACGACGGCGCCAGACGCGACTGCCTCGGCACAGGTTGCGGAATGGTTCGCGCGGCACGACGCGGCCAGCGCGAACGTGGGTTGGCGCCTGCTGTGGGTTCTCGGCGGGTATGTCGTCGCCACGATCGTGGCCGAATTCGTGTCGCCGCGTTGGCAGCGAGCGAGCGCGTCCGACACGGCGCTCGCGCCCGTCCTCGAAGACAAGGCTCAACGCGCCAACGAGCGTCAGTAGTTGTCCCGTCCTTCTTCACCGGGGGCGTGACACTGGACGCTGTCTCAAGAATCTGTTACGGCATCACGTAACCACACGATGCGCGCGATGACACGATGTTCACGATGGATCCTAGAGGTTCGTCGTGTTCATCGGGTCATCGTGTTCATCGTGACCCATGACCGTCGGCGCGTTCAGCCTGGGTTTGGGTTTATGAGACAGGTTCGAGTCACGCGCGCCGGAGCGCGGCCATCGGATCGAGCCTGGCGGCTCGCAGGGCCGGCGCCAGACAGGCGAGCGTCGTCACGGCCAGCAGCGTGACCGTCACGGCTGCGTAGATGAGCGGATCGAGCGCATTCGTCTCGTAGAGAAACGACGACAGCGTGCGGCTCAGCAAAAGCGAACCGAGCAGGCCCAGGCCGAGCCCCGCCGCCGCCGGGGCCAGTCCAGCGGTCAACACCATTCGCAGCACTGCGCCCGAATTGGCGCCGAGCGCCATCCGCACGCCGATCTCCTGCGTTCTCGCCGCGACGGACTGATGGATGACGCCGTAGGCGCCGATTACCGCGAGTGCGAGCGCAACCGCGGCCAGCGCGGTCAGGAGAAGCGTCTGCAGCCTTCGCAGCGCCACGGTTCGCCCCAATCGCTGCTCCACGGTGACGATGCCGTACGGCGGCACGGCGGGATCGATGGCCCGCATCTCGGCACGGATGGCGTCGCGCGATGCGTCCGGATCGTTCTGGGTCCTGACGACGATGTCCATTTGTCGATTGATTCCGGGCTGGAACATGTAAGGGATCGCCGGCTCGTCGAGCCGTTGCCGCCTCATATCGGCGACCATGCCGACGACGGTTTTCCAGGGATTCTTGCTGCCGGGGTCGAGTCCGTACTTCAGCCGCTTACCGATGGGATCCTGATCCGGCCAGAAACGCCGCGCCATCTCTTCGTTGATCACGATGACCTGGGGCGCGCCTTGTGCCAGGTCGCTTTCCTGGAGCAGCCTGCCGCGGAGCAGCGGGATGCGCATCGCTTCGAAGAACCCCGGTACCACCTGATCCTCGGTCAGCGGATGCGCAGGATCCTCCTCGCGCTTCGCCGGTTGTCCTTCGAGCGCCACGTGATAGTCAGGCTGTCGGTGAATGAAGAAGTCGCTGACGGCGCCAACGGCAAGAACCCCGGGCAGGGTGCGAATTCGCCTCGTGACCTCGGTGTAGAACGCGTGCATCTTCGCGACGTTGTCGTAGGTTCCTGGAAGGTCGACCTGCAAGAGCAGCACGTTGCCGGAATCGAATCCCCGGTTCGTCGCCTGGACGCGCTGGAAGCTGCGGAGGAGGAGGCCCGCGCCCGAGAGCAGCATGACGGCAAGCGCGATCTCTGCGACGACCAATCCCTGATGCAGCCGACGCCCGCCGCGTCCGCCGAGCGCGCGCGGACCATCTTCCCTGAGCACGTCAGCCGGCCTGGTGCTCGAGAGCTGCAGCGCCGGCAACAACCCCGCAATCAGTCCACTCGCCAGAGATACCGCGAGCAGAAACAGCAGCACGGTCGCGTCGGCGGAGATCGTATCCGCTCGCGGCAACGCACCGGGCGCCAGTCGTCTGAGGGCCACGGTGCCGCCCCATGCGAAGAGTAGACCGACCGTTCCCGCGAGCAGCGACAAGACGAGATTCTCCGTCAGCGCCTGACGGACCAGCCGGATTCGGCTCGCCCCGAGCGCAGTCCGCAGCGAGAACTCGTTCCGCCGGCGGGCCGAGCGCGCCAGCACGAGATTGGCGACGTTCGCGCACGCGATGAGCAGCACGAATCCGACGGAGCCAAACAACAGCCAGAGCGAGCGGGTGGTGGTCTGTCCGATGACCCGATCGGTGAGCGGGTCCGTCATCACGCCGAAGGCGGCGTTCGACGCCGGATACTGGTCGCGCAGCCGGGCAGCGATCGCATCCATTTCCGCGCGCGCCGAAGTGATGGTGGCAGACGGGCGCATGCGGCCGAGTACGACGAGCGAATCACGGCCGCGGGTCCGTTCGTCCAGCCACTGAGGGTCGGAGAAGGAGAGCGGTTGCCAAAGCTGAACTTCCGCCGTAGGCAACTCGAACCCCGGCGGCATCACGCCGACGACCTCGACGGCCCTGTCGTTGAACTGGATCGACCGGCCGATCACGCTGCGATCCGCGCCGAAGCGCTGCTGCCAGAGGCTGTGGCCGATGATTACCGTGCGAGCGACCGCTGTGAAGTCGCTCGCCTCGAACGTGCGGCCGAGCAACGGAGCCGTGCCCAGGAGCTCGAAGAAGCCCGGCCCGACCTGCCCGACATGGATCCGCTCGGAGCCCGGACCACCCGACAGCGTACCGCGCGTGAATTCCGGCCGATAGTAGGCCGCCATCTGCTCGAACTGCTTGCTCTGTTCCTTCCAGTCGCGAAAGTTCAGGTAGGACGAGCCATCGGGCAGGTTCTGGCGGATGTTCTTCGTCCACATCACCGCGATGCGGTCCGCGTCGTGGTACGGCAGATCGCGAAGGACGACGGCGCGGAGCACGCTGAAGATCGCGGCATTGGCCCCCACGCCAAGGGCCAGCGTCAATACTGCGACGGCGGTGAAGCCCGGGCTCTTGATAAGGGAACGCAGGCCATACTGAAGGTCCTGGATCAGGCTGGTCATTGGCGGGTGTCGCTCCTATCAGGACTTTGACGTGCGGCGACGGGGAAACGTTGGGGAACTTCTCCTCGAGCGGGATGTCCCAAGCGACGTTAGACTCTCAGTGCGAGCAAGCTCAAATCCGTGGAGCGAAACGATGAATCGACGAGCAGCCGTATTCGCCATGCTGGCCTTGCCGCTCGGCCTTCGGAGCGGCTCGCTTCGGCTCGAGCGCCGGGCCTTCAGGAACGCCTGGACGCCGCTCTTCAACGGCCGGGATCTCACGGGGCTGGGACACCTGGCTCGGCAAACTACTGCCCGGCCAGCGAGGAAACTCACCGGCCGAGTTTGCGGAACCGGTTGGCCTGAACAAAGACCCACGAGGCGTGTTTTCGGTCGTTGACGTCGATGGCGCGCCGGCGGTGCGCATTTCCGGCGAAACCTACGGCGGGCTGATCACCCGCGACGAGTACGAGAACTATCACCTGCGTTTCGAGTTCAAGTGGGGAGAGAAAAAGTGGCCGCCGCGCGAGCAGGCCGTTCGCGACAGCGGCTGCTGCTACCACTCGGTCGGGCCGCATGATGCCAGCTACGGGTTCTGGATGAAGTCGTTCGAGTTCCAGATTCAGGAGGGAGACTGCGGCGATTTCTACAGCCTCGCGGGCGTGATCGTGGATGCCGAGGCCGTGCCTCAAAACCCCGATAATCCGAAGAGCGATCTCGTCTACAAGAAAGGATCGCCGAAGATCGTCGGAACGACGAAGCGCATCATCAGGGAGCCCGGCAACGAGCGCCCGACCGGCGCGTGGAACTCCATGGAGCTCTACTGCCTCGGCCAGACGAGCGTTCACGTCGTCAACGGCAGGGTGAATATGGTGCTGACGGGCCTCCGCCACCGCGTCGACGGCCGCGAGGTTCCGCTCACGAAGGGCCGGATCCAGTTTCAGTCGGAAGCCGCGGAGGTGTTCTACCGCAACATCGCGGTGCGGCGAATCAACGAGATTCCGGATCTGCCACTGTAGAAGCTATCGATCCGTGTGATCCGTGGCCCGTGATCTGTGTTGTCCGTGTGATCCGTGGCGTGTGATCCGTGGCTCGTGCGGTCTGCCACTTGCATCTGGATCCATCGAAAGGCAGGCCATCATGTCTACCATCTCTCTCACTTCCTCCACAGGAACGGTCCCGGTCTTCTACGTCACGACCGAAGGGCAGACGCGCAAGATAGCCGAACAGATCGCGGCGACGCTGCGTGAGCAGGGGTTCGACAGTGAAGCGCTTGAGCTGTCGCCCCAGACGCAGGTCGACTGGTTGCGCGTTCGCGCGGTGGTCATCGGTGCCTCGATTCATCGTCGGCCGTCATCAGAAAGCTGCCGTCGACTTCGCACGGCACGAAGCACCGCATTTGAATACCCGGCCCTCGGCGTTTTTTTCGGTCAGTTTGAGCGCCGGATCGCGGAACCCGGCGGAAGTCGAGGCGGCGAGGGGACTTGCGCAGACCTTCGTCACGGCCGCTGGCTGGTCGCCGCAGCGCGTCAGGTGTTTTGCCGGCAAGCTCGCTTACAGCCAGTACGGGTTTCTGACCCGTCAGGCGATGCGCTTCATCGCCTGGCGCGAGGGGGCGCCGACCGACACGCGACGCGATTATGAGTTCACCGACTGGGCCGCCGTTCGACAGTTCGCGCTCGATTTTGCCGCGGATGTGCGGAGCATCGAGCACCTGGAGAACCGACCCGCCGTTTGAGTCGCGAGTGGCCCGTCAACGTCGGGCGGGGAAGTTTCCCCGCCCGATCGCGTGATTTTCCCCACATTACTCCTGCTTCCGACCCCTTACCCGAGATTTCAGGCGCGAATCGAGCGGCACGGAACCTGCCTTCCAAACTGCCAGGGGTATTGAAGATGACCACCGGCCGTCGTCGGCTCGTCCTGGACCGGACCTTCGATCAAGCGATCGACACCGTGTTGAGCGCGTTCCTTGGTGAGGGCTTCGCAATCAAGCTCATCGAGGGCGGCGACCTGCACGAGCGCGTCAGTGGCCGGCTGCGCTACGCGCGTCTCGAGGCCACGCTGCCCGAGCTCAGGTTCGTGCCGCGTCGACCGAGCGAAGGCGTGCCGGCGCTTCTCGGCTGCCAGATCTCGATCTTCGAGCTGGCCGGCAGCTGCACGATGATTACGGCGTCCAGTCACCTGGGTCGCTACCCGCTGCTCGCCGCGCTCGTGCCGCGGCTCGACGATCGGGTGCACGGCGCGCTCACCCAGGTCGCGTGTCATGGCTCGACCCTCGAGGCGGCGTAAGTGCAGGCCGCCTCACTTTCATCGCTCGTCGACGATCCGGCGCGCCGGCTCGAAGAGATGCGCCAGGCGCTCGATCAGGCCGCGATCGTCGCGACGACCGACGAGCACGGGACGATCACCTACGTCAACGACAAGTTCTGCGAGCTCTCGCAATACTCGCGCGACGAGCTCATCGGTCGTGACCATCGAATCATCAACTCTGGCTACCACTCGAAGGATTTCTTTGCCGAGCTCTGGCGGACGATCGCGCAGGGCCGGGTCTGGCGGGGTGAGCTGCGCAATCGGGCCAAGGACGGGACCTTCTACTGGGTCGATACGACCATCGTTCCGTTCCTCGACGCCGACGGCCGGCCGCGTCAGTATCTCGCCATCCGTAGCGACATTACTCAGCGCAAGGACGCCGAAGCGCGCCTGCGCGAGCAACAGGCCCTGACCGAGCTCGGCCAGCTGGCCGCGGTCGTGGCGCACGAGGTGCGCAATCCGCTCGCCGGCCTTCGCGGGTCCCTGCAGATCCTCGAGTCGCGCCTGCCGGCCGGGATGCGCGAGCGCGAAATCATCGGCCCGATGATCCAGCGGATCGACGGGCTGAGTAAGACCGTCGAAGACATCCTGCTGTTCGCGCGGCCGCAGCCGCCGCGGCGCCGCGCGGTCGCGCTGCGGACGGTGATTTCGGAAGCGGCGGCGAGCGCGCGCGCGGCCACACCGGATCTGATCCAAATCGTCGTTGCTGGCGACGATGCCGTCGTGCAGGCCGATCCCGATATGCTGCGCGCCGTCGTCCTCAATCTGCTCCTCAATGCCTGTCAGGCATCGAACGGTCAGCGAGTCGATATCGAAACCTCGCTCGCGCCGGGCGTCTGCAAGATCGAGGTGCGCGACCGGGGACCGGGCATTGCTCCGGACCTCCTCGAGAAGATCTTCGATCCGTTTTTCACGACGAAGAGCAGCGGTACGGGGCTCGGGCTGCCGATCGTCAAGCGCCTGATGGAAGTCCAGGGCGGATCGGTGCGGTTGCATGCGCGCGATGGCGGCGGAACGGTTGCCGAAGTGACGCTGCCGCTGACGCGACTCTAGAGCCACGGATAACACGGACAGCACGGATCGGGTTAATGAGATAAATTGCTAGTCTAGAGGCTCTCTTCACATCACGTGTGGAGATGATTGCGGTGAATCTCTCATGCAGATACGAGAACTGACGGCGGCCGAATGTGAGGCGATCCTCCAGAGCACCAACCTCGGCCGCCTGGCCTGCGTCCGCTACAGCCAGCCCTACATCGTCCCGGTCTACTTCGACTACTACCGGGAAGCGCTGTACAGTTTCGCGACCGCCGGCAAAAAGATTCAGTGGATGCGGACCAATCCGCGCGTCTGCGTGGAATTCGACGAGATCCTCGATCAGTTCAACTGGACGACCGTCGTCGTCCAGGGGACTTATGAGGAGTTGACCAAGTCAACCGCGCACGACGCGGCGCGCAAGCGCGCCTACGCGCTCTTCGAGAATCGTCCCGACTGGTGGTACCCCGCTGCTGGCAAGACGCGTTCGTCAGGGCTGCGGACACCGGTCATCTATCGCATCCTGATCGAGTCGGTGAGCGGCCGCAGAGCGGCGCGAGATGCGGCGAAGGTCGTCCGGGCGAAGGCAGCGCCAGCCGCAACGCAAGCGCCACACTGGTGGAGCCACGTACTGCGCCCGCTGCAGGGCCCCGTTACCGCCGGTCTTCAAGTGAGACGCCGGTCAGGGCCTAGCCACGCTCGCTCGACGCAGGCAGACTGACCGTGACCGTCGTACCGTTCGCCGCCGACTCGATGTCAATCGATCCGCCGTGTGCTTCGACGAGACGACGCGCGGTCGGCAGCCCGAGCCCGGTTCCCCGAGACTTGGTCGTGAAGAACGGAACGAAGATCTGCTCGTGCAGCTCGGCCGGGATGCCCGGACCGTCGTCAGTGACGCTGACGCGGCAATCCCCGTCAATCGACTGGACGACGACGCGGACGATGCCGTCGCCGTGCATCGCCTGGGCGGCGTTGACGAGGAGGTTGTGGAAGATGATTCGCAGCATTTCCGCGTCCGCGCCGATCGTCGCGGGCTCTCCGGTGATCTCGACTCGCACGCGGCCGAGCGAGGGATCGCGTGTCAGGAGGTCGGCGGTGCCCGAGAGCAGCCGCACGATATCGACCGGTACGCGCCGCGGTTGCGGTGGCCGCGCAAACAGCAGCAGGTCCTTCATCAGCTGATCGAGCGCGTCGATGCGGGCCAGGATGTCGGTGACGATCGTCCCGTCCTGGCTGCCGGACGGCAGCCGCGCGCCGATGACCTGGATCGCGCCGCGCACGCCGGCCAGCGGGTTCTTCACCTCGTGGGCGATCACCGCGGCCATCTCGCCGAGCCAGGCGAGCGCCGCCTGCTCCCGAAGCTGCTCTTCGACGCGCACCCGATCGCTCAGGTCGTGCAGGATCCCGGTGAACATCCGCTCGCCGCCGATCGTCATCTCGCCGACGGAGAGGTGCAGCGGAAAGGTCGTCCCATCCTTCCGCTGGCCTCTGACCTCACGCCCGATGCCAATGATCTTGGCCTTTCCGGTCGTCTGGTAGCGCCCGATGTAACCGTCGTGCTCCTCCCGATAGGGCGCCGGCATGAGCATGCTGACGTTCTGGCCGACGACTTCGGCCTGCGTATAGCCGAACAACCGCTCCGCGCCAGGATTGAACGACTCGATCCGGCCACGGCCATCGATGACGATGATGCCGTCGACTGCGGAATTGATGATCGAACGAAGGCGCGCGTTCAGATCCTGCAGATCGGCGGTACGAGCCGCAACCTCGGCCTGGAGATCCTCGGTGCGATGGCGCTCGGACATCAAGGAGCTAGGAGCTGGAGCTGGGTGGCAGCGCCAGGACGAGCGTCGACGTAAGGCACAGCACGCGGTAAGTGACCGAACCCATCCGCGGGCCAAGCAGCGTCGAGGCATGGAGGCCGATGACAATCAGCCCGGCGTCGCGGTCGCGCGCAACCTTGGCGATTTCCTCGGCGGGATCACCGTACGCGACGAGCGCCTCCGGCCGCAGTTCTGGCGGCACGCTCGAGGCGAGCTCGGCGAGGGCTTTCTCGGCCCGGGCCCGGCGCTCGACTTCGAGGTTCGGGAGGTGCGGCAGACCAGACACCGCGAAGTGCACGGGCTCGACCACGTGCGCGAGCAGCACCGGCACCTCGAGCACCGCAGCGACCTTCCGCGCCGCCCGAACCTGATCGACCGTCGCCGCGCTGAGGTCCACGGGGACGAGCACCCGCTTGACCGCACTCTTGACGTCGTCGGGCCGAGCAGGACCGTGATCGTGCGCAGGCACCAGCAGGACCGGAACCGTCGTTTCTCGAAGGACGCGTTCGGTCGTCGATCCGAAGAACAGCTTGCGGACGCCGGTCAACCCGTGGGTGCTCATCACCACCAGGTGGGCCGGATAGGCCTTGGCAAAGCGCAGAATCTCGACCGCCGGCTTGCCCGTTGCCACCGTCAACTTCATATTCTCGGGCGTGACCACGCCGTCAAAACTCTTTTGGACGAAACGCAGCAGTTCCTTGTTGACCGCCTCGGGCAGGTGCTCGGCCGCGCCGCTGAGCTCGGCGGCCTCGGTGAGGAGCGGATCGGTGACGGTGAGGACGGTCAGCTCGGCGTGGAAGTAGTTGGCGACGACCGCCGCGTAGCGAAGCGCGCCGCGCGACGCGTCGGAGAAGTCGACCGGGCAGACGACCGAACGAGGCGAGATCATGACGTCACTTCACCCTTCAGACTTCACACTTTCTTTCGAAAGCCCGAATTTCTCGATCCGGTAGCGAATCTGGTCGCGGTTGAGGCCCAGCAGCGTGGCTGCCTTGGTCTGGTTCCCGCCGCTCCGCTTCAATGCCTGCACGACGAACTGGCGTTCCACCTGCTCGAGATCGAGTCCGTGCGCTGGCAGTTCGAATCCGTCAGCGATTGCGGCCGAGAGCCGCAGCGCCGAGAAGTCGGCCGGCTCGAGCCGGTCAGTCTCACACAGCAGCATCGCGCGCTCGATCACGTTCCGCAGCTCGCGCACGTTACCGGGCCATCCGTAGGACTGGAGCAGGCGGATGCTCGCGGGCGTCGCGCCGAGCACGCTCTTGCGGAACTCGCGGTTGAAACCGTCGACGAAGAACCCGGCCAGCACCGGGATGTCCTCGACGTGCGCTCGCAGCGGCGGTAAGGCGATCGGCAGGACATTCAGGCGATAGAAAAGATCGTGGCGAAACCGACCCTTAGCGACCTCGTCCTCGAGGTTGCGATTGGTCGCCGCGATCACCCGGACGTCGACGTGGACGTCGACCGCCGCGCCGACACGCTTGAAGGACTTCTCCTCCAAAAATCGCAAGAGCTTGGCCTGGAGCGCCGGCACCATCTCGCCGATTTCGTCGAGGAACACCGTGCCGCCATCGGCGGTTTCGAGCATGCCGCGTTTCTGCGTCCGCGCATCCGTGAAGGCGCCGCGTTCGTGCCCGAAGAGCTCACTCTCGAGCAGCGCCTCCGGGAGCGCGGAGCACGTGATGTTCATGAACGGGCGATGCGCGCGGTCGCTCGAATAGTGCAGGACCTTGGCGACGAGATCCTTGCCGGTGCCGCTCTCGCCGGTGAGAAGTACCGTCGACGCGGGGCTGCTCGCGATCTTGGCGACCAGGTTGCGAAGCGCAGCGATCGAGTCCGAGACGCCGACGATATTGTTCAGGCTGAAAGGGCGGGCTTCGCGAGCGCGAAGCTGGCGGACCTCGCGGCGCAGCCGCGTCGTCTCGAGCGCGCGGCTCACCGTTCCCACCACATCGTCGAGATTGAAGGGCTTGTTGGCGAAGTGGTAGGCGCCAATCCGCATCGCTTCGACGGCGGTTTCGATCGTTGCAAACGCCGTCAAGAGCACCACCAGGATGTCCTGGTCGTACTCCTTGATCTTGCGCAGCACCGAGACGCCGTCGGTGTCGGGGAGCTTGTAGTCGAGCAGGACGAGGTCGACGCCCTCGCGCACCTGCTCGAGCGCGCGCGCGCCCGTCTCCGCCTCGAGGACCTGATAGCCCTCACTCTTGAGCCGCTCGGTCAGCGACCAGCGGATCAGGGCTTCGTCATCGACAACGAGAATGGTTGGCGCTGGCATATGGCCGGGGCGCGTGCACCAAAGGTACCAGCGCAAGCTGCTGCAAATGCAGGAGATTTGCGCTACTCCAGTGAATCGCTAGGGTGATTTTAACCACTAGTGGGGAATTTTGCCCAATCGCAGGAACAACGGCACCCGGAGAGACGGGCGCGAAAGGCCACGGACGACACGGATCACACGGCCACAGATCACACGCCACAGATCACACACGCCACAGATCACACGGATCACACGGATCACAAGCACCACAGATCACACGGTCACACGGATCACACGGATCCACGCCACAGATCACACGGATCACACGGATCACACGGATCCACACGCCACAGATCACACGGATCACACGGATCACACGGTTCCAAACGCCACAGGTCACACGGATCACACGGATCCGAGGCAGGCACGATTAACACCAATCACACGACGCATCAGGTTCGCATCGATTGGAGGATCGCAAAAGCGGTACGGTCGCCGTGGCTGTCGTATAGCAGAATCTGCAGACAACTACGACATGAATGCGAATTCATTGGTTCTTTGTCGTGGCGCCGTCGTTGCAGCTCACGGCGGGATGACTGAAACAGCAACCCCGCAGCTCGCGCACGGCGAGCTCACGGGACGGATCCTCGGTTGCTTCTATGCCACCTACGCGGATCTCGGGCACGGGTTTTCAGAGGCGGTTCTCAGACGTGCCTTGACTATCACTCTAGAAGAGGCGGGGATGCGGGTCGCGCGGAGCGTTCCTTTGCAGGTTCATTTCCGGGGCCACATGATCGGCTCGTTTTTCGCTGACCTCATCGTCGACCGAACCGTCCTGATCGAAGTAAAGGCAACGGCCACGATGGAGAACTATGCAATCGCTCAAACGCTCAACTACCTCAAGGTTGCCGGCGGCGGGGTCGGCCTTCTGCTGAATTTTGGCCGCAAGCCCGAGTTCAAACGGCTGGTGATCGGCGACCCGTTCAACAGTCTTCCTGCCCTGCGAGCAGAGTCACAGTCTTCGACAGCTGACCGACCCGCCACAGAGGAAGCAATCGTCCGGCCGAGCCCAAAACCAGAGTGACCCGTGTGCCAATCCGTGTAGTCCGTGTGATCCGTGGCGTGTTGATCCGTGGGCGTTTGAATCCGTGTAATCCGTGTGATCCGTGGCGTGTGATCCGTGGCGTGCATCCGTGTAATCCGTGTGATCTGTGGCGTGTGATCCGTGTCATCCGTGGCTGATGAATCCGTCGTGATCCGTGTAATCCGTGTGATCCGTGGCGTGTGATCCGTGGCGTGTGATCTGTGGCGCGTGATCCGTGCGCCACCGCCCGCCGTGGTTCTACTCGTAGTGCAGCGCCACCATCGGATCGACGCGTGACGCTCGCCGCGCGGGGATGTAACCGGCGACAGCGGAGACGACAATCATGACGAAGATCGCGAGCGCGAGCGCGAGCGCGTCCGTCGGCGGTACGCCATAGAGCAGGGTGGCGACGAACCGGCCAGCGAAGAGCGCGATCGCCAGGCCGGCGGCGACGCCGATGATCACGAGGAGCATCGATTCGCGCATCACCAGGCGCAGGACGTCGTGACGTTGTGCGCCGAGCGCCATCCGAATCCCGATCTCGTTGGTGCGGCGGGCGACGTTGTAGGACATGAGTCCGAAGAGGCCGAGCGAGGCCAGCAGCAGCGCCACCACGCCGAAGAGCGTGTAGGCCTGAGCGAAGAACTTTTCCTGCTGAAACCGCATCTCGACCTGTTCGAGCTGCGTCGAAACGTCCATCATCGGCAGGTTCTGGTCGATCTGCCGCACAGCCTCGCGCACGGCGCCGGTTACGGCGCCGGCGGCGCTCTGCGCGGTCCGCACTTCGAACACCGGGCTTCCCACGCGCGTCTGCATGTACGGCACGAACATCGTCGGCGGGGCGGCATCGCGGACGCTGTCGTACTTGACGTCGCGGACGACGCCGACGATCTCGAGCTGGGACGCGGTTTCGAGGTTGGAGCCCATGCGCTGGCCGACCGGATTCTCGTTCGCGAAGTATTTTTTCGCCGCGGCCTGGTTGATCACCACGACTTTCGGCGCCGTCTCGCTGTCGCGCTCGGTCACGCCGCGCCCCGACAGGACCGGAATACCCATGACATCGAAGAAGTTCGGCGACACGACAAGGCGGTTGATGTTGTTGTCGCGATCGCGGACATCCGGCGCGTAGGTCCGGCCGTGCACGAAGATGCTGGTGCCGTTGACGTTGCCCGAGAGGAGTGCTGGCGCCGACATGGCCACGGCCGAGACGCCGGGCACGGCTACCGAGCCGGTCGAGCATCTCGCGGTAGAGGGCGAGGGTGCGCTTCTCGTCGTAGCGGTTCAGCGACGGGTTGATGCGGAAGAGCAGGAGGTTCTGCGGGTTGAATCCGATGTCCACGTGGCGGAGGTTGGTGAGCGTCCGCAGGAACAGGCCCGCGCCGACGAGCAGCACGAGCGAGATCGCGACCTGCACGGCGAGGAGGATCTTGCTCGCCCAGCTGCGCGAGCCGACGACGCCGCGGCCGGTTTCCTTGAGCGCCGAATTGACGTTCATCCCGGTGCCGCGCAGCGCCGGCAGGATCCCGAAGAGCAGGCCGGTCACGCCGCTGACCGCCAGCACGAAAGTGAGCACGCGCCAGTCGAATGGGCGGGGCACGTCTGCGGCTCCAGGCAGCAGCTGCTTGCCCCAATAGCCGACGACGATGCCGAGGGCACCGCCGAGCGTCGCCAGCAACAGGCTCTCGGTCAGGAGCTGCCGTACCAACCGCCCGCGTGTGGCGCCGAGCGACAGACGCACCGACAGCTCTTTCCGCCTCGTCGTCGCGCGTGACAGCAGCAGGTTCGCGACGTTGGCGCAGACGATCAGGAGGACGAGTCCGACAACGACCGCGAGGATCATCACCGAGCGGTACTCATTCGTCGACACGTCGTACATGCCGCGTCCGCCCGGCTCGACGAGCAGCCGCGGGACTTCCGTGCGCGATCTGTTGTACGAGCGCGAGCGTTCCTCGTCGGGGAGCGATTTGAGATACGCCTCGAGGCCGCTACGTGCCGTGTGCTGAAACACGCCCTCGAGGTTGCCCTGAACCTGCGCCGGGCTGGCACCCGGTTTCAGCCGGCCCATGACCTGCAGCCACCAGTACGTCGGCTGGCTCAGCCGAGGCGGATCGGTCGAGGGAGGGCCGGTGCTGAGCTGTGCATCGAGAGAGAGCGGCAGGGAAATGTCCGGCGGGTTGGCGACAGGCTGCTGTATGCCGAAAAAGTGCGGCGCGATCACGCCGACAATCGTGATCGGCACGTTGTTGACCTTGATGGCCTTGCCGACGACCGCGGGATCGGTGCCGAACCGAGAGTGCCAGTACTTGGAGCTGATGACGGCGACCGGCGTCGCGGTGGGGCGGTCGTCCTCCGGGAGGATGGTCCGGCCGATGCGCGCGGTCACGCCCAGTAGCTGGTAGTAGTTGCCCGACGAGATGAACGCATTCGCGATCTCCGACTGGCCATCGACGAAGACGCTCACCCGGCCGAACGGCGCGCAGGCAAGCAGGTCTGTCATCGTCTTGTTGTCGGCGACGAACTGCTGATACATCGGATAGGAGAACGTCGCGCGAACGTCCTTGCCATCCGGTGTCTTGCTCAAGAACCCGTAGCCGCTCGAGCTCGTCACCATGTCGTTCCGCCCGGCGTAGCGGAACCGCACGAGCTCCTCAGGCTTCTGCACGGGCAGGGAAATCAACAACCTCGCGTTCACCGCGCTGAAGATGGCGGTGTTGGCGCCGATCCCGAGCGCCAGCGACAGGACGACGATGGTCGTCCAGCCTCTGGCTTGCCACAGCAGTCGAACGGCGTGACGTAAATCCTTGAGCATCCTTCCTCCGAGGTGAACGCCTGGCGGGCCATTCTACCGCCAAGCTCCGTGTCTTCCGTGTGATCCGTGGCTCTGGCCGTCCGTGCCGTCCGCGTCTTCCGTGTTATCCGTGCTATCCGTGGTGCTAGACGGTCTGCACGCCGTTATGGTTTGGCGGAGTCCGACCACGGTGTACTACGCAGCTCAGGGCGCAGCGGTTAACAGGGTGGGTCACCGCCACATCGCTTCGCCGGTTTCGACGGGAGACTCCATCTGCCGCAGGACCATGCCGTGATACGCGCCGCGCGCGTTCATCAGCTCCTCGTGCGTCCCGCGCTCGATGATCCGCCCGTCTTCCATCAGCAGAATGAGGTTCGCCCGCCGGATCGTCGACAGCCGGTGCGCGATGACGAACGTCGTCCGCCCGGCGAGGAGCGTCGCCATCGATGCCTGGATGAGCTGCTCGCTCTCGGTGTCGAGGTTGCTGGTCGCCTCGTCGAGAATCAGGATCTGCGGCGACGCGACGATCGCGCGGGCGATCGCCAGCCGCTGGCACTGTCCGCCCGAGAGCTTGACGCCGCGCTCGCCAATGAACGTCTCGTACTGCTCGGGCAGCCTGACGATGAACTCGTGAGCGTTCGCGCGCCGGGCCGCGTCCTCGATCTCCTCGGCGGTCGCGTCGTGACGGCCGTAGGCGATGTTGTCCCGCACCGAGCCGTCGAACAGGAACACGTCCTGCTGGACGGTGGCGAGCAGATCCCGGTAGGTCTTCAGCCGGAACTCGCGGATGTCCGAGCCGTTGACGAGAATCCGACCCCTCGTCGGGTCGTGGAAGCGCGCAACGAGGTCGGTGACGGTCGTTTTGCCCGCGCCGCTCCGGCCGACCAGCGCGACGGCCGTTCCACCGGGCACCGTGACGTTGAAGTCCGAGACGACGGGCTTGCCTTCGCGATACTCGAACTCGACGTCCTCGAACCGAATCTCATCGACGACGCGCGGGGCGTTCCGCGCTCCCGGCTGGTCCGGTTTGTCGTCGGCCATCGCCAGGACTTCGAAGATCCGCTCCATTGCCGCCAGCGATCGCTGCAACTCCGAGAACGAGTTGACGATGTTCCAGACCGGATTCATCAGCAGGAACGTGTACCACTGGAACGCCATGATGTCGCCGATCGAGGCGCGCCCGGCGACGTTCAGGTAGCCGCCGTACCAGATGATCACGACGTTGACGGCCGCCGACAGCAGTCCCCAGGAGGTCCACACCAGCAGCTCGCGGCGGTGCGCGAAGAGCTCTTTGCGCAGGACCGTCTGCCGGCCGAGCATGTAGTCGCGCAGCTCGCGCGCCTCACGAGCGAAGGCGCGGACGACGCGAATCCCGGAAAACGTTTCGCCGACGCGGCCGTCGACGTGTTCGATGTCCTTGCGCACCGATCGGTAGATCGGCCGGATGCGCCGCGAGAAGGTGAAGCTGATCGCCATCACGCCGGGGATGATGGCGAGGGCGGTCAGCGCCAGCCGCCAGTTGAGCACGAGCAGGACGGTCACCGCGATGATCAGCCGGACGAACGAGACCGACGGCGAGATGACCGCCATCTGCAGGAGTCCCGTCGTCGTCTCGACGTCGCCGGTGAGGCGCGACAGGATGCCGCCCGTTTTCATGTCCCAGAGTTTCGGCAGCGGCAGGTGGAGCAGCCGATCGAAGAGCGACCGGCGGAGCGAGAGCATGACCCGGACGTTCAGCAGTCGCTGACGGTAGTCCTTGAGGACCCGCGCCAGGTTGGAGAGGATGACCACGCCGACGAAGGCGGCGCCGGTCAGATGGAGATACGAGAGCCGCGACGCCTGGTCCAGCGAGGTGTTGAGGAGGACCCGGTCGACGATGAACCGCATGAACAGCGGTTCGATCATCTCGAGCCCGGCGCTGAGGAGCGCGAGCGCGAAGACCGTCGCCGATCGCGTAGCGATGCGGCCAGAGCCAGCGCAGGTAGTCGCGAAGATACTCGCGGCGCTTGACGGGCTCGGGCCGCCCGGACTCGGCGCCGGCGTCCTTCGACTCCGCCGGGTCGTCCAGTTGATGGCGCTTGTACTTCTGGACGAACTCCGCGTAGCGCTTCCGCGAAGAGCCGCGGTGGCTCATCAGCGTGGTCCGACGATCTGCGAAATCCCCTCGACGAGGTCGAGACGCTGCGTCCGGTCGGTCGTCCGGCCCAGCCGATCGGTCAGCACCCGAAGCGCGTCATCAGTGCCGATCGCCGAGATTCGCTGCACCGTAAACGTGAAGATTTTCGGCAGCTTCGACTGCGACGCGAGTCCGAGCGCGCGCGGCATGTCGAGTGGGACCACAGGCTCGGCCGCGTACCACACCATCAACGGGATGTTGTGATCGCCTCCGTCCTCGTCGTGCCCGAGGAGGGCGGTGAGGACGTCCCAGCGCTGCTCGGGCGGCACGCGCTGAAGCGCGCTGGCCAGGTACAGCCGCACCAGCGGCGAGGCGTCGGTTTTGGCGAGCTGAGCGAACCGGCGAACCGCTTCAGGCGACGGCTTCCGGCTCGCGACGGTCAGGTTGACCGCCCAGCTGCGAACGTATTCGCTTTCATGCCCCGTCAGGTCGAGGAGCTCCGCTTCGCTCATTCCGTCGGTGACGTGCAGCGCCCAGAGCGCCCGCAGCTTGCGCGTCACGTCCGGGTTCTCGCGCAGCATCCGCTTGAGGGCCGCATGCACCGCCGGATCGGGTCCGCGCTCCTGCAGAATTCGCCGCGCGTGACGCACGTACCAATCGTTGCGGTTGAGTTGAAGGTCGACGAGCTGCGCTGACGACAGCTTCTGCAGATCGACCCGGGTCCACTTGTCGTTGACGTGGCTGATCTTGAAGATTCGTCCGAGCGACTTCTGATGAAGATCCGGATTGCTGCTGTGGCACTGATTCTTGTCGTACCAGTCGATCGCGAACACGCTGCCGTCCGGGCCATAGCGGTAGTTCAGCATCTGGCTCCACGAGTCGTTGGCCAGCAGGAAGTCGGGGCTGTGGGTCGCCGTGTAGCCCGAGCCTTTTCGCACCAGGTGATCGACGTTCGTGCGGCTGCCGTGAATGTTGTTCATGAAAATCGATTCGCGATACTCGGCGGGCCAGTTGTCGCCACCGAGGTAGATCATCGCCCCGGCGTGCGCGTGGCCGCCGCCAGCCGAACCCGATCGCTGGTTACCGGCGTGCGGACCCTGGCGGCCGACCCAGTGCACGTGATCGGCGACGGTCTTGATGTCGTCGTAGGCGTAGGGATTGAAATGCTTGCCGGCCTGACGCTTGTAGCGTGCGCCTGGCACGAGCTGGTAGAGGTGCTCGATGACGCACGCGGTCGTGAACGCGTGGCCGTAGTCGTTGAAATCGATCCCCCAGGGATTGCTCGTGCCTTCCGAGAAGATCTCGAACGTGTGCTTCGTCGGATGAAATCGCCAGATCGCTCCGTTGAGACGCTGCCGCTCGGAGTCCGGCGCGCCCGGCTTGCCGACGTTCGAGTGGGTGAAGACGCCGTGGGTCCCGTACAGCCACCCGTCGGGTCCCCACGTGAAGGTGTTGAGCATCTCGTGCGTGTCTTGATAGCCCCAGCCGTCGAGCATCACCTGTGGTGGCCCGGCAGGTCGATCGGTGCCCTCCTTGACCGGAATGAACAGGAGTTGCGGCGCCGCTCCGATCCAGACGCCGCCAAAGCCGACCTCGATGCCGCTGACGAGGTTCAGGTTCTCGACGAAGATCTTGCGGCTGTCGAGCCGGCCGTCGCCGTTGGTGTCCTCGAAGATGAGGATGCGGTCCTTGCCCTGGCCTTCGGGCGCCCGGACCGGATAGGTATGGGCCTCGGCTACCCAGAGGCGGCCGCGGTCATCGAGGGCGAATCCGATCGGGCGCACGACGTCTGGCTCGGCTGCGGCGAGCCTGACGGTGAAGCCCTTCGGCACCGTCATCGCCTTCGCAGCGTCCGCCGCCGAAAGGCCCGCGTGCTTGATCGGGTCGAACGGCGGCAGCGTGCTGATCTCCGACGAGGTAATCTCGGTCGGGAAGAACGGCCGCGTCTCGTGGAAGCGGAAGTGATCGAACGTGATGTGCGCCCAGGGACTCTCTTTCAGGTACGCCGCCACCGTCGACCCTGTCTCATCGTCCACCAGACGGATGAAGATGTCCTTGCCCACGTACGCCTTGAGGTCGACGACGACGGGACGCATCGCCGCGTTGTTGGCGCCAGAGATCGTGAAGATGACTTTTCCAGTCTTGTCGGCCTGACCGTTATCCGATGCCAGGACCAGGTCGACGCGCGTGCTCGTGAATGCGCCGCCAGACACGAGAAAGCTCGCGTACGGCTGGCTGACGCGAAACGGGACTGACGTGAGCGTGCCCTTTCGCGCGCCTCCGCCCGTGTTGCTGCTGACCCAGTAGGCGCTCGCCTTGCCACCGCGCTTGTCGGGGGGCTGACCCGGCAGCACATCGCCCTTGACGATGGCGAACGCGTCGCCCTCCGCCGTCCAATCGTCCAGCGTGCCGCCCTCGAAATCGAGGTTGAGCGGTCGCCCGTTCGCCTGCGCCGGCACGCCGTCAGAGGGCGCGCGCGGCTCGTCGGAGACTTCGATGCGGCCCTCCATGCCCGCCAGCCGATGTCCAGGCACAGAGCAGTAATAGATGTCGCTCTTGGTGGCGGTGAACGTGATGTTGGTCCGGGCGGACTTGTCGAGAATCTGCGGGCTCTTGATGTTGAGGCCTTCGAGCGCGATGTCGTGCACCATCAGCTCGGCGTTGACGATGGTGATGCGGACGGTTTCGCCCGTGCGGGCCCAGAGCGTCGGGTTGCGAACCCCGTCGATGTCGCCGCCGATCCCGCGGTAGCCGAGCATCGACGACTCGAGCGTGTATTCGCGGTCGATCGCGGGCTTGGCGGCGGGCGTCTGGGTCGAGACGGTGCCGCCCGAGCTGGCGCTGAAGATGACCAGGAGAATGAAGAGGACGAGGGACGTCGCGGCGTGCGCCGCGACGGTGGCCGGATGCTTCATGGTGCGGTTGCTCCGGCCGTAGGCTACCAGATCTGCGAGCTGTTTCTGTGCGCCAATCAGCAGGCCGCTATTTGGCTCGCACGACGATTGTCACGCCGCCGGTAATCTGTCCGGCCGTGTGTTCGACGATCCGCCACACGTCGGCCGCTCCTGACGGCGCGAGATGAGGCAGCGTTGCGCGAAACGCCGCCCGCACGTGCTGGCCCGGTGCGAGGTTCAACGGGATCCTCGTTCGGCCCGGTGGCGCCACGGCCCCGGCGAGCTCGCGTTCGCCGCTCTTTTCTCGTGAACGATCCGCCGAATCGACGGCTGCACTCGTCGACACCGCGCCGCCATCGCTACTCGGTTTCCGTGGCGCGACGCTCGACTGTAGCGCCCCCATCACCCGTCGGGCTTCACTCCTCGGGGGTAAGTCCTGAAGCGTCTCACGAAACGTACCAGTGGTTAGTGCATGAGACAGGGGATGCGGTCGCTCGGGAATCGTCTCGGGCCGGGACAAATCGACTTCGCCGCCACCGGCAGCGGCCCATACGTCGCGTCCGAGTGCCGAGGCGAGCGTTGCGAGTGCGGCGCCCTCGAGTTTCTGAAGCTCGAGCTCGGTCGCGGCGTTCGTCAACGCCAGGTTCTGAGAGAAGAAGTCGAAGCTCATCGTCTGTCCGGCTGGCAATTCGACGACGCTAATGTTGCGCTGGCCGATGTGTCGGTCCTGAACGGGATTGAATGGCGCGACGACCGGATCGCTGATCGGATCGTAGACCTGTGCGACCAGACATTCGTGGCCCTGATTGACGACGACCGGGGTCCAGTCGAAGGAGACGGCAGTGTGTTGGCCCGCCGCAAGCGGGACGACCTTCGAGCCGATCGGATTGGCCACCGCCGGGTTGATGCCGACCGACGGATCGCACCAATAGAGATCGACGTGCGCGGCCCAGCAATCCGCGAGGCCGAGGTTCCACACATGCACCTTGACCTTGTTGACCTGGCCGGGCGTGGCGATGTCAGGATCGCCGGAGGCCCTTCGATCACGATGTCGGGGCTTTCCCAGAACACGATGTTCGACAACGGCCGCACGCCGTTGTCGCCGACGAATGTCCGGCACAGCAGTTCCACTTTGAATCGCGGCTTCCGCTCGTCGCCGGTTCTTTCTCGATCCGTCCGGATTGAAGTTCTCCTCGTCCTTGTCCTCGCGTGGCCGCCGGTCGAGGCCCGGCCTGCCCGCGACGTGATCGACGAAGCCGCCGTGCGGCTGGCGCCCGGCGATCGGAATTGCCCCACCCTTGGCGATCAGGCGCTGCTGCGCTTCGGGGATCTGCGTGACGATGATGAATGGAGTAGCCATGTGCTTGTCCCGGCCGCTATGCGTCCTGCACGTCGTAGGTGGTCACGACGCCGGCTGACGGCGGCGGCTCGAGCTTGGTCTCGGTCGGCGGCGTCGTCGTGGAGTCGGCGATGACTTCCCAGCACTTGAAGCCATAGCCGCGATCGCCGTCGAGGTTCCAGTTCGGCAGCTTCAGGTTGTCGGCGCCGCCCCCTCCCGACGCGATCTCGCGGCGTGACGAAGCAGGAAGTCGACGGCGTTGCCGAGGCTTCCGGTAGTACGGCGCGCCGCGTCTTTGGCGGGAAACAGACTTCGCGTGAGCTCGATGGTCTTCTCCGGAGACTCGGCGTCGGCGAGTGCCTGCGCGACATCCGGGATCGAACGGCTCCCCCTCGATGAACCAGAACGGATAGTTGAGAGGCGATCTGCGTGTACGGTCCGGAGGTCGCGGCAGCGGGCTCGACACAGCCCGGCGACTGCGGAATCGGGCAGCCCGCGGGAAGAAGCAGGCAGTGGTCCTGCTCGATCGGGAACTCGCGGCGCGGCATCGACTGCACGTCGATCAGCCGGGTTGATGAACTGCTGCGCGAGCGGATTGAAGAGCTGATCGGGGTCCGGGAAGGCGAAACCGCTCAGGCGAGCGCCCAGCGATACTGCCGGTAGATCTCATACAGCGCCGAGTTGCATCAGGTAGAGCGCGTAGCGAATCGGGTAGGTGAGCGGGAACGTCACCTGCGACACCGAGCCAGAGCACGAGATCGTTGAGGTACTCGAACAGATCCTTGATGTAGTCGAGGATCGCCCACGAGCAGCGACGGCGAGCGAGAAGGAGCCGCCGCTGCTCCCGCCGGATCCGCTGCCGCTGCCGCCGCCGGGCACGGGAAACGTCGGCGGCGCATCGTCGTTGAAGACTGACGGCGGCTGCGGGCGCGCGAGGAAGCGCTCCTTGCTCGTCATGATCTCGAGCCCTTCGACCAGCATCTGGTAGGCCCGGTTGACATGTTCCTCTTTGAGGAACGGAATCGTGCCTCCGACGTTGGGGTGACGCTTCGGGAAGTAGACGTCGTTCAGGGCCTGCGCGATCAGGTTTCTGGAGCGACGTCGGCATGTCGTCGCCGAGGTCGATGAGGTTGTGGAGGCTCGCGCCGTTGACGTTGGTCCACGTCTGCGTAGGCGAAGGGAATCGTCGCCCGGCACGACCGACGCCGGCATGCGTCACGCCGGGGGTGTGGTAGAAGCCCCACACCCAGGTGTCCATGAACTTCTCCTGGATGAAGTGCCGCTGCCAATGGCTGCGGGACGGGCCGCCGACGGCGGTGTTCACGTACGGATGTCCGACGACGTCAGCGGTGACGTGGGACAGCCAGCCGAGCGCGTAGGCACGAAGCGCGGGGTCGTTGGCCAGATGGGCGCGACGCGACGAGCGCCGTTGCCGAAATCACCGGTCCATCGGTGATGGGTGTAGTCGAGCCAGTTCCAGTCGTCCACTCTTCGAAATCGAGCCGAGCTTCTGAAAGTCGGGGTGGAGGAAAGCGTAGACGTCCAGCTGCTCGGTGATGAGTGTGATGAGTGCGTTCTGGATGATCCCGTTGAGCAGGTTGATCGTCTCGCTCAACTCCGCCGCGAGCCCGCCGCTGAGGGTGTTGACGACCTTGTCGATGGCATCGCTGATGGGCTCCCAGATGGCGGCGAGCTTCTCGTAGATCTCGTCGAGCGTCTTGTAGATGTCGAAGATGACATTGACGATTGGCGTGTACTCGCCCCAATCCGCCCAGAAGAATCATGTCGGGGCCGATCGCCCCGAGCGCCGCGTGCCGTCTGTGGTTGATGAGCGCATCGAGGACCGGCCCGCTGAACGCCCGGGATTGCTTTCGGCCTTCGCCGTCTGCAGCTCGATGAGCGTGAGGTGAGAAGCTGGTCCCGGCATCGCGCGTCCTCCTGTTGAGCTGGTGCCCACGAGGCCCGCGCTTGCGGCGAGCGTCCAATGTTCGAGCGATCGCCAGCTGGCGTCAAGAGAAGACGAAGGAAATCTCGGGCGCCTCTCATCTAGATGCTTGACATGAGTTGACGTGCGGGCCGATACTCATGTCAAGCATCTATGGGAAGAGCTCCACAGGGCGAACTGCTGCAGGGCACGCTACCGCTCTTGATCCTTCGCACACTCGCGACGGGGCCGAATCATGGCTTCGCTGTCGCCCGACGCATCCAGCAGATTTCCAGATCGGTCCTCCGAGTTGAGCAAGGGTCTCTCTATCCCGGCGCTCCACCGGATGGAGCTCGACGGCCTGATCGAGTCCTATTGGGGTACGACCGAGAACAATCGCAAGGCCAAGTACTACCGGCTCACGCGTCGCGGAACCCGACAACTGGCCAGCGAAACAGAACGTTGGCACGCCATCGCCGGCGCGATCGCCGCCATCCTGCAGGAAGGGTGATGTGCCTGGCTGGTTGACCCGCTGGTTTCTGCGCGTGCGGGCGACCCTCTCCGCCCGGCACGATCAGGAGCTTCGAGACGAGCTTCAGCTGCATCTGAACCTTCTGGCGGAGGAATACATCGCGCAGGGGATTCCTCCGGACCTGGCGCGGCAGCGCGCACACCGCGAGTTCGGTAACGCGACGCGCTTTCAGGAAGCGAGTCACGACCTGTTCTCGTTTCGGCTCCTCGAGGAGTTCGTCCAGGATCTGCGGTATGCGGTGCGCGAGATACGGCGCAGCCCCGGGTTCACCTGCATCGCGGTGTCATCGCTCGCCGTTGGCATCGGCGCCGTCACGGCCACATTCGCCGTGGTCGACGCCTTCATGCTTCGAGGCCTGCCGGTTCGCGAGCCTGAGCGGCTGGTCGCCTTTTCGACCAGCGACAGCTCCAACTGGGGAAGCTGGCCGTACTGCGGCTTTCACGCGGTGGCGGGATTCGCCAGACGCGCTCTTCGAGGTCGCGGCCGCCTCGGATGTGAGCTCGCATGAGGTGCCACTGCGGGGCACGGAGAAGCCTGGCGAGGTCCGCGTCAGCCTTGTTTCCGCCAACTACTTTCAGGTGATGGGTGTCGACATCGCGCGCGGGAGGGCCCTTGCCGACGCCGACGACCGCGGCCAGGTGCGGCGGCCGTTGCGGTGATCAGCGATGCCTTCTGGGAGCGGTGGTTCGGCCGCTCGCCAGGATGTTCTGACGGCGACGATCGACGTGAAGGGAGTCAGCTACGAAGTCGTCGGTGTCGCGCGAAAGGGGTTCACCGGACACTCGTCGGGCATCCGTCCGACGTCTGGATTCCGCTCACGATGCAACCAGCGCTGATGCCCGATGCACCAGCGTTTGCTGGAGGATCGCTGGGGGACGGGGGCCAGCTGGCTGAGGATCATCGGCCGCCTGGGACTCGGGCGTCAGCGTCGAACAGGCCGCCGTCTCGGCAAATCTCATTCGACAGAGGTTTGTCGCCGAGAAAGCCGCAGAGCTTGGAGAGAGCAGCCCTGAGGTAGCCCGCGACCGCAAGCAGGCGGTCTCCCTGCTGACCGCCACGACGGGCTATGCGCCCGAGCGGGCGCGCTACGCGCGCCCGCTCATGATTCTGTCGGGGATCACGGCGCTCGTGCTCCTCGTGGCCTGCGCAAACTTCACGAATTTGATGCTCGCCCGATCGGAGGGCAGGCGGAGAGAGTTCGTGATCCGCTTGGCGCTCGGCGGCGGGACGTGGCGTCTCATCCGGCAATCAGCGACTGAATGCATTCTGCTGGCGGTCGTGGCCGGGTTTCGTCGGACTGCTCTTCGCAAGCTGGGCGACCACGGTGTCCCTGAAACAGTTCGCAGTCATGATCATGCCCGTCGAGTTTGCCCTCGAGCTCGATGCCAGAGTCCTGGCCTTCGCCAGCGCATGCGTGGCGGTCGTGATCGCGTTTGGCCTCTGGCCGTGCACTCGCCCGGCGCGATCTGCGGCGACGGCATCCGTGTGTCAGTCGACGAGCACCAGCCGGTCGGGCGCGCAGGCGGGCGATCGCCGGGCGCATGATGCTCATCACCCAATTGGCGATGTGCACGGTTCTCCTGATTGGCGCCGGACTGCTCCTGCGTACCGTCACCAATCTCCGATCGCAGGAGCTCGGGTTCGACCGCAACGTGCTCCTCGTCCCGATCTCACCGGGTCAGGCCGGCTACTCTGAGCAAGCGTCCGCGATGTTGATCGAGCGTGTCAGAGAGCGCCTCTCGGCCGTCCCAGGCATCCAAGCCACCGGCGTGTCGGGACCGGCCCTCCTGGACTACACCAACTACTGGGTTGACGGCACGCAGCAGCTGACGACCGACAGGGGCGCAGTCGTGCCCGGCGCGCGCTGGACCTTCGCCGCCGTGGGTCCCGGCTTCTTCGAGGCGGTCGGGATGTCGCTCAGCGGCGGGTCGCGCGTTCGAGCGACCGCGATGCGCATCCGCCTGCCGACGTCGTCGTGATCAATCGATCGCTGGCGACGTTTCTCTTCGCTACGGAGAGTCCGATTGGTCGACGGATCAGGATGAACCCGCGTGGCGCCGCTGCAGGCGGTCATCGGCGTTGTCAACGACGCCAAGCAGGTGTCGCCGCGCGATCGTGCCATGGGCGTTGTCTATCTGCCGTTGCGTCGACTCACTCACGTGGTGCTCGCCATCCGCACAGCCGACGCTCCAGCCGCTGCGGTTCCGATGGTGCAGGCATCAGCTCGGTGCGATCGCCGGCGATCTTCCCATCGAGAATGTCCGGACGATTGCGGAGGTGCTGGAAGGCGCCATCGCGCAGGAGCGCCTGATGAGTGGATATCGCTCATTCTCGCCGCGCTGGTGATCGCCATCGGCTGCGTCGGCCTCTACGCGTTGATGTCGTACGACGTCGCTCAGCGGACCCGCGAGCTGGGCATCAGGCTCGCGCTCGGCGCAACGAGCACGAGCGTCATGGCGATGGTGCTTCGAGACAGTGCCGCGCTGGTCGTGCCAGGTCTCGCGATTGGCGTGCCTCTTGGAATAGCCGCCAGCCGCCCGCTGTCCTCACAGCTCTACGGCGTAGAGACTAACGATCCCTGGACGCTGGCGTCGGTCGCGCTGTTGCTGTCTGTGGTCGCGCTGCTGGCGACGCTCAGGCCGGCTCAGACGGCGGCGCGTATCGATCCGATCGCTCTTCTACGCAACGACTAGTCCGGAATACTCACTGCCAGGCTGATGTTGGTCGGCAGCGCTGAGCTGCGTGACTACCCCTGTCAGGTCGGGTCGCGATGTTCGGCGTGGAACGTGAGCGACATGCGACGAATGAAGCCGTTCCGCATCGGGTCGTGAACGCAAGCCCGGTCCGGACCGAGTTCAAGATCTTTTTGTGAGAATCGAGTCCTGTATGACTAACAGGTCACATCGGCCGTGCGCGTACGGGGCTTATCGCCGGACGGGAGTAGTGTAGCGTCGCGCGTCCACGAACCTCCGAATTTGAACTCGCCGAGGCGCGACGGCGCTTAGTGTGCCACTCGCGTCAACCGAATCGGCTTCGGCACTGGTACTCCCATCGCGGCGAGTTCCGCGCGGTCGGCGGCCGAGGGTATGAACTGAAGCTCGGCGCGATTGTCGACGAGCCGCAGCTCGAAATGATCGGTGTCGTTGCCGTCCTTCCGCGAGAACGAGAGCACCGAATCCCTGAGCACGACGTCGAAGAGAGGCGAGAACTCGTTCGGTGCGGCGAGGGCAGTCTTGACCTCACCCCCGGAGTCCACCTCGATGTTGCCAAGGCTGATCCGCCCGCCGAGCGCGCCATTGATGACCTGGAGTTCGAGGCGGACGTAGGTCTGTCCCGCCAGTTCGGCTGTCCATGTGCCCGCATAGGATTGACTCGTGGCCTGACCGAACGCCAGTGCCAGGGTGACCGACAGTATCGCCCGTTGCATCGCCCACCTCCGCACCGGTTCAGACGTCTGGTGGTGGTGTTTGGCTTCCGCCCGCTCTTGGGGTCAGATCTCGATTTTCTCCACCCCAGCCCAGGTAGAAAATCGAGATGTTGACCCCAAGCAGCGCTAGACCGTCGGCCAAGACTAGAGGTTCTCGACGATCCGCGAACGGGTTTGGTAGCGATCGCAGTGGGCACGGAACTCGTCGCGATCGAGCAGGCGCTTGACGTAGGTTTCGACGAAGACCGGGTACGCAATGCGCCTGTCGGAGGACAAGAACAGGACTTCCGCCCGCCCGCGGAGGACGTGCGCCTCCGGCGTGGTGGCGAACGAGACGTGCAGGTCGCGCGTCGCCCAACCGAGGATCGCCCAGACCTTTGTTCGACCTCGCGCGATGTCGAAAAACACCGGCACCATCATCCGGACGTCCTCGGCGGCGTCCGGGGTAGTCGCCCACTCGCGGAACTTTGTGGCCGCCGGCCCCGCGGCGACTGCCATCCCCAGCTCGTGACCGACAACGGCGGCGGCGCCGCGAAAGAGCGCAGTCATCTCGCTGAGCTCCTCGTCCAGGGAACGCGACACCGGGCCTGCGGCCGTCACGCGGTGCATCGTTCGCAGCGGCCCCAGCGATGCTTCGTGGGATTCGAGGAGCCGTCGAACGAAGTCGTAGCAGTCGGCGCGGCGCTCGTAGTAGGTCAGGAGCGGCTCAACCGACAACTCTGGCCTGACAGCGATGAAGGTCTTCGGATCGCCGCCACCGCCGGCACAACCGCAAGTGGGTATCTCGAGTTGCTTCACGTGCGTTTCGCGGGTCAGCGCGAGGATGGATTTGAAGAGATCGTCGAGCTGATCCCGATAACGATCGTTCATTCTGAGCCGCGAGGCCTCTGGCGTCTTGTCTGGCAGGACCAGCGGCTCGAGCGCCCATGTCTGGAAGTCGTACCAGCCGGACGCTTCCGTCGGATCGAGGTTCAAGGACCCGTCGCGGAGCCGTTTGATCATCTCGTCGGCGAGGGAGAAGCCATCCGGAATCGGCCGATCGCCGTAGAGACGCTTGACGAGTTCGGTCTCGTGCGATCGCGACGGAGGGAAGAACCAGGCCCCGTCCGCCTGACGTAAGTCGGGCTTCTCGTCGACCAATGGATTGGTCAGCTTCGCGACGAGGTCGAGGTACTGTTCGTACGCGGCCTTGCCTGCCGGCAGGCTTTCGAGCGCCGCCTTCAGTGCGATCGCTTCGGACTCGCGCAGTTCGCGTTGAAGGATCCGATCCTGCTGAAAGATGCGTCGGAGCGCGTCGCTCCACGTGTAGAACCCGATCGGTTTCGAGGCGAGTGCGTCGGCGAGAAACTCGTCGGTGATGGCCTGGGCGCGAGAAGAGAGCGGCGTGTCCAGTCCGCCCAGGCGTGCCGCGGCGGCGAGCGTGGGGGCCACGCCGACGAGCGACGCGAGCAGCGGTTGCTTGGCTCGCTGAGCCGCCAGCTCCACGGCCGCGTAGAGACCGTCGTCGAAAACCTTGGCCTTGACGGCGAGCATCGACGCCGAGATGAAACCTTGCGACAGCTGTTTGCTGGTCGGCGCAAGGGGTTCCTCTCCCTCGACCAGGTTGTCTCATGCGGGATTTGCAGCGCACAGGACCTGCGGCGTCAGGTCCAGTTGGACGTGACAGCGCCCTTCGATTACATCGCGCGTGACCGCCCCGGGCGGGGCGGTCGTCACGGGTTTTCGGAACCAGCCAAGCATGTCTGCTACTTCGGCGGCGCTGGCGGGATCCGGGATCGTGACGAGGCTCGCGATCAGCCAGGAGGAACCCTGACGAATGATCGTATTGATGTACCGGCCCTTGCCTGCGGCCGCGCCGCCGGTAGTGTAGCGGCCCTCCATGACTTTGACCGTCGGCGTAACGGCATGCGTGGTGCCCGGCTGCAACGCCAGCGTCGAGCCCTTGAGCAGGCCCGCGAAACCGTCCGCGTAGAGTTTCTCGATTGCCGCGCGTCCGACAATCAGCTGTGCGTCGGGGCCGACCCGGGTGGCTTCGGCCGCATAGAGGGCGGCAAGCGCCTTTGCATCACCTTTATTGAATGCGGCCTGATAGGCATCGGCAAGCTTCTGGGCATCGGCGTCGGGCTTCTGGGCGCTGACATCAACGGCCATCGACAGTGCCACGAGCACGATTGCGGTGATCCACGACGCTTTTCTCATTGGAGTCCTCCGGTTGGCGATAAGGATTGCGGCGGCAATACTGACGGGCCGTCATGGAGGAGTCAAGTGGCCTGACGCTTGGCGGACGCGGCAACCTGCCGTCGCGCTGTCCCGTCCAATCTCAGGCCCGTAGCAGAGCCGGTGACCGAGGAGTGTTGAGATGCAGGACTCGAGCGTGACGCGATGGCTGAACGAACGGGCCCGCGACGTTCGCTATGGCGTCCGGTCGCTGCTGCACGCTCCCGGCTTCACCATCACGGTCGTGCTCTCGCTCGCCTTGGGGATTGGCGCGAACACCGCGATCTTCAGCATTCTGCACGCGCTCGTGCTGCAAAGCCTGCCTGTCTCCGATCCGCACCGTCTGGTGGTCGTCACCAAGAACCAGGTCAGCCTGCCGTATCCGTTGTTCCAGCATTTCCGCGAGCGGAGCCAGATGTTGAGCGGTGTGTTGTCATTTCGCACGGCCCCAATGCGGTTGAGCGTCGACAGCGTGACCGAGCGCATCACCGGCGCGCTCGTCTCAGGCACGTACTTCGACGTGCTCGGAGTGCGGCCAGCGCTCGGCGAGACGATCACGGAGGCCGACGATGCGACGGCGGGCTCCGGCGGATCCCGTGGTCCGGTAGCGGTCCTCAGCCACGGCGCCTGGATGCGTCGCTTTGGCGGCCAGTCGTCGGTCGTGGGCTCGCGCATTCTGCTGAACGGGCAGCCATTCACGGTGATTGGCGTCGCCGGTCGTGGATTCAGCGGCACCGAAGTGGGTGAATCGCCGGACGTCTACGTGCCGATGATGATGCAGGGCGTGATCTTGCCAAGCCTGAGTCGTGCACTGACTCAGGCTCGCAGCAACTGGATCAGGATCATGGGGCGTCTCAGGCCAGGCGCCGATGTGCGTCAGGCCGAGGCCGAGCTCACGACGCTCCTTCAGGCCTACAACCAGAACATCCTGCAGGACCCGGACGTGGCGAAGTTCGGTCCGGCTTTTCGTCAGAATCTTCTCGACCAGCGCATTACGCTCCTGCCGGGCCATGCTGGAATCTCGCCGCTTCGTCAGGAATACTCCGGGCCGCTCTGGGTGCTCATGACGGTCATGGCGCTCGTGCTCCTGATTGCGTGCGCCAACGTCGCCAATCTTCTGCTGAGCAGGGCCGCCGCGCGGCGCCGGGAGATCGCGATCAGGCTGGGCCTCGGTGCCGCTCGCGGCCGACTCGTCTCTCAACTGCTTATGGAGAGTCTGCTGCTGGCAGTGGCCGGCGCGCTGGCCGGACTGATGCTGGCTCGGGTGTTGCGTGACGCGCTCCTGACCTACTTGCCTCCCGCGCAAAGCGTGACCGCGTCGCTGAATCTCGAGGTGCTCGTCTTCACTCTCGTGGTCGCGGGTGGGGCGGCGCTGTTGTTCGGGCTTGCTCCCGCGTTGCAGTCGACCAAAATCGACGTGGTTCCGGCGCTGAAGGGCGAGGAAATCCCGGCAGGTTCGGTCCGGAGCTTCGCCCGCAAGGGCCTGGTCGTGTTTCAGATGAGCCTGTCCTTGCTCCTGCTCATTGCCGCAGGGTTATTCCTTCGCTCGCTTGGCAATCTGCTGTCCGTGGATACCGGTTTCGCGCGTGACAATGTCCTGGTCGCCTCGGTCGATGCCGGCGCAGACCGCCAGATGCAGTTCTATCCCCGACTCCTCGACGAGGTGAGGCAACTCCCGGGGGTGGTGGCCGCCGGCCTCGCTGACGCTCCGCCGCTCGGAACACACACAGACTGGAACCTTTTCGTGCCCGGCTACCTGCGGAAGGTGAACGAGCCGCGGCAATCACCGTCGGTCGGGTTCATCTCACCGGGCTATTTCGCCACGATGGGGATTCCACTTCTCGCGGGACGCGACTTCGAGGACGGCGACGTCTCCGCAAAGCGGAACGTTATGGTCGTGAACGAGACGCTTGCCAGGCACTATTTCGCGGATGAGAACCCGGTGGGCCGCAGAGTGGGACTTGCCGAGGGCGTCTACGACTACGAAATCATCGCGGTCGTCAAGGACAGCAAGTACACGGGACTGCGAGAAAGCCCGCTGCGGATGGTGTATGTCCCCTATCGGCCGGGTCCGTGGGCATCGTCGCACATGGTCGTTCACCTGCGTACCGCGTCCGATCCCACAGCGCTCGCCGCCGCGCTCCGACAGACGGTGCGAACGCTCGACGAGACGGCGCCGGTGTTCGACGTTCACACAGTGCGCGACGACATCGATCGGTCGCTCCTCCGAGAGCGTCTCGTCGGGACCGTCACGAGCCTGTTTGGCGCGCTGGCGCTCGTGCTCGCGGGCATCGGGCTGTACGGCACGTTGTCGTACGCCGTGGCGCGGCGGACCAGGGAATTCGGCATTCGCATGGCGATTGGCGCCAGGGCGGGAAGCATCGTGCGGCTCGTCCTGGGCGAGGCAGTCTGGCTGCTGGCCACGGGACTTGCCCTGGGCCTTTGTGCGTCGTGGGCGCTCGGACGTATCGTCAGCAGCCTGCTCTTCGCGATCCAACCGTCAGATCCCGTCAGTGTCGCGATCGCCGCCGCCGTGCTGACGACAGCCGCGCTCGCCGCTGCGGCCATTCCCGCGCGCCGCGCGTCACGTGTTAATCCGATAATCGCGCTGCGATCTCAGTAAGGCCTCTTCACCAAGTCTCCCAAGGATCGCCGCATCACTATTCCTGCCTGTCGGCATATCCTTTGCGGCAGAATTGACGTCAACGTTCCTGACGAAAGGTTGATCGGAATGCCAGTGATCAGAATTGGCTGGATGTGTGCCGCGCTCGTCTTAGGCATGGGCGGCATCCTGCTATCGCATCCCGGCGCGCAGCAACCGTCGGCGCCCGATCCGCTCGCCGCACGGGTCGATCCCCACGTCGACAAACCGCGCGTGATCGTGATGACCGACATCGCCAACGAGCCGGACGATCAGATGTCCATGGTGCGCTTCCTCGTCTACTCGAACCAGATGGACGTCGAGGGGCTGATCGCGACGACGTCGACGTGGATGAAGAACAAGGTCCGGCCGGACGTGATCCAGACGCTCATTGCTGCCTACGAACAGGTGCTGCCGAATCTCCTTCGCCACCAGCCAGAGTTTCCGCACGGCGGCGTCGTTGAGGGCAGTCGTCGTCTCTGGCCAACCGGGCTACGGGATGGCGGCGGTGGGGCCAGACAAGATGAGCCCGGGCGCAGAGCTGATCGTCCGCGCCGCCGAGAACCCCGATCCGCGCCCAGTCTGGGTGCTGGGATGGGGCGGGGCGAATACGCTCGCGCAGGCGCTGCTGCAGGCCCGCGCGACGAAGACGGAGTCCGAACTCGGCGCGATTGTCTCCAAGCTTCGCGTCTACACAATCTCTGATCAAGACGATGCGGGCCCGTGGCTCCGGCGGGAATTCCCCGGGCTGCATTACATCGCGATGCCTTCGACGCCCGACGGAGACCAGTATGCCTACGCGACGTGGACCGGGATCAGCGGCGACCGTTTTTACAAGAACGCGCCCGGCGCCGATTTCACCACCTTCACCGACGCGTGGGTCAATGCCAACATTCGCAGCAAAGGACCGCTCGGCAAACTGTATCCGTCGCCGTGTTGCATCCACGAGGGCGACACGCCGTCGTTCCTCAACCTCATCGACAACGGCCTGGCCGGCTTCATGAGCCCGACCTACGGCGGGTGGGGTGGACGGTATGTCTGGCGCACGTTCTACGGGGAAACGCGACCCTCCTGGACACAGGGCGGCGATTCGTATCCTGGCCGCGACAACTCGAAGGACACGGTCACCGGCGTCGACGGCAAGACCTATACGTCGGATCAGGCGACGATCTGGCGATGGCGGACCGCCTTCCAGAATGACTTCGCGGCGCGAATGGACTGGACGATCAAGGATCCCGCCCAGGCCAATCACAACCCGGAGGTCGTCGTGAACGGCCAGCGTGGCCGCGCGCCGGTGCGTGTCGAGGCGACGGTCGGCGCAGTCGTGACGCTCGACGCTGGCGGGAGCCGCGATCCCGACAATCACACGCTGAAGTATTCGTGGTTCTTCTATCCCGAGGCCGGCACCGGCATTCCAGGTCAGCCGGTCTCCGCTGGCGGCCTTGCGCCGGTCGGTGGAGGAGGCGCGCCGGGTGAGGGCGGGATCCCGTCGGCGCCGGAAGGGGGACCGCGCGAACCCTCGCCGCGCGTGACGATTCAGGACGCGACCAGCCCCCGAGTGATGGTGACGCCGCGCGTCGCCGGCACGGCGCACATCATCCTGGCGGTCGAAGACAGCGGCACGCCGCCGTTGACCTCATATCGTCGCGTGATCACTGACGATCAAGGCGAAGTGATCGTCAGCGAAAGTAACGCCGCGCCTCGCACATAAAGCTTCCTCGCCCGAGAAGCTGGCGAACGACCGGCCTCTGCCGTATAGCGCCATGCGGCCGAACTGCCTTGCTCGGTCGGTCGGGCAGGTATACATTCTTGTCGGCAAGCGTGGAACCGGTTTCTTACCTGGTCCTTAACACCGTGGAGGAGAAATGACCCAATCCTCACGTCGCTGTCTCCCTCTGTTCGCTCTTACCCTGCTGCTCCTCGTTCCGCGTGCCGCGAGCGCCCAGTTCAGCGGTGTCATCCAGGGTACGATCACCGACAGTCAGAAGGCGGTTGTCGCCGACGCCGTCGTCATGGTGACCAACGTCCGGAGCGGAGTGACCCGCCAGTCGGTCACGACGAGCGACGGCGTGTTTCGAGTTCTCAGCCTCGGCCCCGGCGTCTATCGGGTCGAGGTCGTCAAGCTGGGATTCCTCAACGCGCTGCGCGAGTCGGTGAGCGTCGGCATCAGTGAAACGGTGCGTCTCGATTTCACCCTCGAGGTATCCGGCGTCCAGGAGAGCGTCACGGTCACGACCAACGCGCCGCTCGTCGAGACCGAGCAGGGCCGCGTGTCGGGGCAGGTCGACCGTATGCAGCTACAGGAAATGCCCCTGAGCGGCAGGAACTTGTATAACTTGATTGCGCTCCAGCCCGGTGTCACCGGCAAGGGCGTCTCGGCGTCGATCAGCGGCGGTGGCGGCGCCGACGACTCCTTCGCCGGAGAGTCCGCGCCACGCATCAATGCGAGCGGGCAGCGCGACGAAGCCAACAACTACACCGTTGACCAGACCAGCACCAACGGCGTCGCGCGCGGCGGCATCACCAACCTGACGCCGAACACGGAATCGGTCGAAGAGGTCCGGGTCGTCTCCAACAACTTCTCGGCCGTTGACGGCCGCAGTCCGGGGGCGCAAATTCAGGTCATCACCAAATCCGGCACCAATGAGTTCCGCGGCAGCGGCTCGTACTATTACCAGGGCGACCAGCTGTCGGCCAAGAACGTTTTCGAGAGTTCGGTGCCAAAGTTCGACAAGAACCAGTTCGGCTACAGCCTCGGCGGCCCAATCATGAAGAACGAACTGTTCTTCTTCACTTCCTACGAAGGCCTGCGCCAGTCCGGCGTGCGCGGCTCGACCTTCACTGTCGAGACGCCGGCGTTCCGCAACTTCGTTCAATCGACGCGCCCGAACACCATTGCGGCGCAGTTGCTGCGGAACTTTGCGCCGGCCGTCGATCCGACAGCAGACTTTCGTGACCTCGGCAGTCCGGCCCCTGGCGCCAACGTCATCGGCCCGGCCGACGGCATCATGGACGTCGGCAGCGCGTTCTACGTCCCGGACGGGTGGCGCCGTGGCAACCAGTTCAACATTCGCTCCGACTACGAGCTTCGACCCGGCAAGGACCGCCTCTACGGCAACTTCTACCGCACCAACTCGTATGCGATGACCGGCAGCATCAGGCCGGCGTTCAATCGGCCGACGCCGAACACCACGCACTTCGGCAACATCAACTACACGAAGACGTTCAGCACGTCGATGTTGAATGAGTTCCGCGCTGGCGTGATGCGGCTGGTCGGCTTGCCCGACACCCCCGAGCATCTCGAGATTCCCGGCATTACCATTACCGGCGTCACGGGCTTCGGTCAGTCCGGATATCCCAACGGCTGGTGGCAGACGAACTGGGACTTCAAGAACATCTTTACGCTCGTCAAGTCGAACCATCTCGTGAAGATGGGCGGCGAATTGCGACAGATGTACGGCTCGGCGCGGAACACGAACAACTACATTCCCGCCTACTCGTTCTCGAATCTCATGAACTTCGCCGACGACGAAGCGCTGCAGATGAGCCGCTATGTCGATCCGCGGACGGGCGAGCCGCAGACGGCCTACTCGGAGCTGACGCAAACCGAGTGGGCGGTGTTCATAGACGACGATTGGAAGGTGCGGTCCAACGTCACGATCAACGTTGGCCTGCGCTACGAAAACTACGGCACGTTCAAGGACACCGACGACACGCTGCGCAACCTGATTCTCGGCTCGGGTTCGACCTACAACGAGCGGCTGGCGAACGCCCGAGTCGACTTCGTCGACAAGTTCTACCCGACCGACAACAACAACCTCGGCCCGCGGGTCGGCTTCGCGTGGGACCCCTTCAACGACGGCAAGACGTCGATTCGCGGCGGCTACGGCTTGTCGTTCGACCGTCTGATGAACCTGCCGGCCGAGAACTACCGCAACAGCCCGCCGCTGCGCGCAACGGTGGTCCTCGGGCAGTTCTTTGGCACGCCGCAGTTCACCTACAGCCTCGGCGATCCATCGAAGCCGTACCTCGGCTACCCGGTCGATCCGGCGCTGCAAGTCGGTCTCGACTCGCGCAATGGCGTCATCGGCGCGCGTGTCGCGCTCACGACCGTCGATCGAGAACCTGATCAACCCGTATACCCACAACTGGTTCTTTGGTGTCCAGCGCGACCTTGGCCTCGGCGTCGTTGCCGAATTCAACTATCTCGGAAGCGCCGGCCGCAACCTCTACAACGCCTACAACATCAACCGCTATGTCGGCGACTTGCTGGACGGGACCTTCAACGGCTTCAACCCGAGCTTCCAGCAGATCAACATGGTGACGTCGACGTCGAAGTCGGACTACCAGGGCGCCACCATTCAGCTCCGCCGACGATACCAGCAGGGCTTCACGGTTCAGGGCGCGTACACATTCGGCAAGGCGATGAACGATGCCGACATTGCCGTCGGCACGACGAACTTCCAGGACGCCGCGGATCTCGGCGCCGAGTGGGCGATCGCGGGCTATGACGTTCGGCACAAGCTGGCGCTTCTTGGCGTCTGGGAGATTGCCGTTCTTCAACAACAGCACCGGCCTGACGCGGACGTTCCTCGGCGGCTGGCAGCTCGCCGGCTCGGCCATCTTCCAGACCGGCAACCCGATCAACATCACGCAGGGGCGGCTCGTTTCCGAGCGGCGACTACAACGCCGACGGCAACGGCGGCGATCGGCCCAACGCTCCCGCGAGCAGCGTGAAGACCAGTGGCTGGAGTCAGGAGGAGTACCTGGCCGGCATCTTCAAAGCGTCCGACTTCCCGGCACCCCCGCCCGGTCAGAACGGCAATCTGGTTCGCAACGCCTACCGTGGACCCGGCTACGCGGATGTCAGCCTGTCGGTCTCCAAGAAGTTCCAGATGACGGCACGGGTGACCGCGGAGTTCCGAGTGGACGCGTTCAACGCGCTCAACCGAGTGAACCTGTCGGATCCGGTCACGGATCTGAGCAACTCGAATTTTGGAAAGGTGACGTCGCAACTGAATACGCGGGCGATCCAGCTCGGCGCTCGGCTGCGATTCTGAGACGCCGATAGCAGAACAGCAAGACGGGAACAACGACAACAGGGAACACAAAGACGGGCTCTGGCGGTGGACGTTGCTGCGTCCACCGCCGGTCCCTCGAGCGCGTCCAACGGCTTTCTACCGCTTCCCCCCTCAGAACGATCGAGTAGAGCTGATCGTTCGTGCGCGCGTTGGTACACGCGCGTGACCCACCAAGGCAAGATTCTACAAATTTGTAGGGACGAGTGTACGTCGTCCTCAGAGCTTCGAACTCGCAGAAACCCTTGAAAAACCTGCGTCAGTGGCCACGGCTGCAGGTGCCGGTGTCGTCGGAGGCTGACTTGCACGGGCGCGCGCATCGGTGATCGGATTGAGCCGCTCATGGCGGTTCGGCCGGTACCGCAGGTGAGGAGGCGAAGATGCTGCGTCGTATCGCGCTTGCTGTCGAGGTGTCGATATTCGTGCTCGCTTGTGCCGAAGCTGGGGCAGGTCAGGGATTCCAGGGTGGGCTGCGCGGTTCGATTCGCGATACGGGCGGCGGCGTGCCGGGAGCTGCGGTCACGCTGACCAATGAAGACACGAACCTTGCCCGCGCGACGTTCAGCAACGCTCAGGGCGAATACGCATTCGCCGCCGTCGAGCCTGGTTCGTATCGCGTCAAGGTTACGATGGCCGGCTTCAAGACGATCGAACGGTCCGCCGTTCGCATCGGCACACAGAGTTTCCTCGTCCTCGATCTTGGTCTCGAAGTCGGTTCCCTCGAGGAATCGATTACCGTCTCGGGGCAGACCCCGCTCATCGAAACTGCCAATGCGTCGCACGGCACCGTCCTCGACCGCGCGATGCTCGAGACGCTGCCGGCACCCGGCCGCGCAGCCTTCTTGATGGCGGTCTCGATTCCGACCGTGATTGCCTCTGGCGACGGCCAGTTCAACCGGCAACAGGATCAATCGAACGCATCATTCCTCTCGCTCGGCGGCGGGCCACGGCGCGGCAACAACTACACGATTGATGGCGTCGCGATCACCGACATCCTCAACCGCGCCGTCGCCAATCCGACCATGGAAGCTCTCGACGACGTGAAGGTGCAGGTGCATACCTACGATGCCGAGATGGGGCGCACCGGCGGCGGTGTGTTCAATACGACGATGCGCTCCGGAACGAACACGCTGCGCGGCACTGGCTTCTTCCAGACGCGCCCGCTCTGGGGCCAGGTGAACAACTACTTCAGCGAGCTCGCGGGCCGGCCGAAGCCCGACAGCGTCTATTACCTCGGCGGCGGCGGAATCGGCGGTCCGATTGTCCGGAACAAGACGTTTTTCTTTGTCGCGGTAGAGAACTACCACGACGTTCAGTCTCGCAGCGTCTCGACGGCCTTTCCGACGGCGGCCGAGCGCGGGGGCGACTTCTCGCGCCTGACGAATGCCACGGGTCAGCCTGTCACCATCTACGACCCGCTGACCCGTCAGCCGTTTCCCGGCAACATCATCCCGATCGATCGCATCAATCCGGTTGCCGCGGCCATTACTGGCTATCTCCCGCTCCCGGACGTCGACATCGACAACGGCACCAACAACTACACACGCACGGCTGAGATCAACAACAAGTTCCAGCAGGAGTACACCTTCAAGGCCGAGCACAAGTTCAGCGACAACGTGTCGTTGACTGGGTTCTACCTCTACAACCGCACCGACGAGCCCGACGCCGACTACTTCGAGGTCGGGCTGAACGGCGCGACGAGATTCGCCGATCCCAACGACTATCTGCTCAAGAGGAGACCGCAGATCCTGGCGCTCAACAACACCTGGGTGCTCAGCAACGATTCGGTGCTCGCGCTGCGCTACGGCTGGACAAGCTTTGTCGACAACAACACGATGACGATCGGCTTCGATCCGGCCGAGCTCGGGTTCTCACAGACGTTTCTCGATCAAGTCGACCAGACTGGCGGCCCAAAGTTCCCGAACGGCGCCATCACTGGTTACAGCGGCTTCGGCGCGATCACTCCGTCATTCCGCACCTACAAGTCCTGGAATGCCAACGCGAGCTACTCGAAGCTGGTCGGTCGCCATACCCTCAAGTTGGGCGCCGACTACCGCAAGATCGGCGTCTACCTGCTCAACCCGGGCGATTCCTCCGGCCGTTTCAATTTCGACAAGGAGTTCACGTCCGCGACCGGTCTGAACAACAGCAGCACCACAGACGGTAACGGGTTCGCCAGCTTCCTCCTCGGCTTTCCCTCGGCCAACGGCGCCCGGCAAAGCACGATGACATTGACGACGCCGCTCGACATCTACACGAACTATTTCGGCGGCTACGTCCAGGACGATTGGCGGGTGAGCTCGCGCCTGACGCTGAACTACGGCCTGCGCCTCGAACACGAAGACGGCATGCGCGAGGTCGATAACAACTTCACCGTCGGATTCGACTCAGCAGCCACGAGCATGCTGTCCAGCGTCACGATCCCTGCCGATCCGGTCGCTGGCACGCCGGCACGAGCGGTCAGCGGCGGGCTGATGTTTGCTGGCGTCGATGGCAACGGCGTCGCGCAGGGTAATCAACCCGCGCTCAAGTGGTCGCCACGTGCGGGCGTCGTCTACTCGCTCAAACCGTCGACGGTTCTGCGCGCCGGCTACGGCCTCTATTGGGCACCGTGGAACTACCCGGTGCCGAGCAGCGCGAGCAGCAACTACGGCCAGCTCGGGTTCACGCAGAACACCGTGTCGCCACAGACGGCGGGAACGCCGAGCGTCTCGCTGACCAATCCGTTTCCCAATGGACTCGTCAGTCCTCTTGGTAACAGCTTGCGCGCGCTCACCGGCGTCGGGACATCGATCAGCTATGTCGACCAGAACCGCACCGCGCCGAGGGTTCAGCAGTACTCCGCCGGCATCCAGCAGGAGCTGCCGGGCCACATGGCCCTGACGGTGAGCTACATGGGATCGCGAGGCGACCATATGCCGCTCGGCGGCACGGCTGACGTCGCGCTCAACGTCAATCAGCTCGATCCGAAGTACATGGCGCTCGGCTCGCAGCTCAACGCCGCGTTACCGAATCCGTTCTTCGGCAACGCCTCGGCCGGCCCCTTGTCTACTCAGGCAACCTTGACCCGCGCGCAGTTGCTGCGGCCGTATCCGCAGTTCCTCAACGTCAGCGCTCGACAGGTGTCGGAAGGCATCACCCGCTACAACGCGGGCGTCGTCGAACTGATCCGGCGGACGGGCGGCAGCAACTGGTATGGCGGGCGGGTCAGCTACACCTATAGCGTCCTCAAGGACAACCAGTTCGGCGAGGGCAATTTCTTCTCGAACGCCGGGTCGGGCCTGCCGCTGAACAGCTACAGTTACATCGAGGGCTCGCCCTACTACAACCCGCGGGCGGACTACGCCTACGGCATCCTCGATGTCCCGCATCGCCTCGTGTTCGCACCGATCGTCGACCTCCCGTTCGGCGAGGGTCGGCGCTGGGCGACGAACGGGCTGATCGACCTGCTCGCCGGCGGATGGACGGCGGCGGCGATCGTCACCGTTCAGAGCGGCTTCCCGATCGGCGTTCAGCAAAGCGACAACACCGGCACCTTCGGCGGCGCGCAGCGGCCGAACATCGTGGACGGTGTCGATCGGGCGACGGCCGGGGAGTGGACGGACCGGCTCGCCTCCGCGAACCATGCCGCCGCGACCTGGCTCAACCCGGCGGCGTTCACGACCGCGCCCGCCAACACCTTCGGCAACGCGCCGCGGACCATCACCGACGTGCGCACGCCGTCGCAGCAGAACGTGGATCTCTCGGTGTCGAAGAACATCCGGCTTGGCGGGACTCGGTTCGCGCAGATCAGAGTGGAGGTCGTGAACCTGTTGAACCGCGTGACGACGAGCGGCATCGCGACGACCGCCGGCAACGCCTCGTTCGGACAGATTTCAAGCCAGTCCGGATTCATGCGGCTGACGCAGTTCTCGTTCCGGTATTCGTTCTGAGGGCAGTCGTACATTCCTGACCGCCTTGACCAACGTTTCATACGAATTTGTAGCGAGGACAGATATGCCCCAGAGATTGGCCCGCGTCGATCCACTCAAGAGCAACAGCTTCTCGCGTCGAGACCTCGCTCGGCTGATGTCCGGCGGTGTCGCGGCGCTCATGCTCCCCAGGCGAGCCGGCGGAATGGTGCTCGAGGGCGGCCGAGGTCAGGCCGTGGCGCCACCCGCTGCTCCGGTCGCGTTTCGTCTGAGCAGCAACGAGAACAACTACGGCCTCGCGCCTGCGGCCATAGCCGCGCTCAAGCTCAAGCCAGTGATCGGCTATGCCTGCAGGTACGGCGGCGAGTCGATGGCAGACCTGACGACGGCGCTGTCCAAGGCGCACGGCGTGCCGGCGCAGCACATCATGCTGGCGGCAGGCTCGGGCGAGATTCTGCGTGCGGTCACACTGGCCTTCACGGGGCCGGGCAAGGCGCTCGTCTCGGCGGCACCGACGTTCGAGGCGCCGGCCCGCACTGCCCAGGGGGCCAAGGCTGAGGTCCGCGCCATTCCAGTCGCTCCCGATGGGACACTCGACCTGAAGGCGATGGCCCGAGCGTCGACCGGCGCCGGACTCGCCTTCGTCTGCAACCCAAACAACCCGACCGGCGGCATCAACCCCGAAGCGGCGGTCGCCGACTTCGTCAAGGAGTTCCGTGCGGCGGCTCCAGAAGGGTATGTGCTCGTCGACGAGGCGTACTGCGACTACGTCACCGACCCGTCGTACGCCTCGGCGATTCCGATCACGATGACCGATCCGCGAGTGCTGGTTTCGAGGACCTTCTCGAAGATTCACGGCATGGCCGGTGTTCGCGTCGGCTACGTGATCGGCCATCCCGACGCGCTGAGCGCCATTCGCGCCCGATCGAGCGCGGGAACGCTGTCGAGCGTCAGCGCGGCCGCGGCGCTCGCGTCGTTCGAAGACCAGGAACATCTTGCTCGCCAGCGCGCGCTCAATCGCGAGGCGCGGGCATTGACACGCAAGACGTTTGAAGCCGCCGGTTACAAAGTGCTTCCGTCCGAAGGCAACTTTGTGATGGTTGATGTCCGGCGCGAATCCTCCGCATACCAACAGCTGTGCCGGGACGCTGGCGTCGCTATCGCGCGTCCGTTCCCGCCGCTGACGACCTATGCGCGCATCACCATCGGCACGATGGACGAAATGCGGAAGGCGCTGCCGATCATGATTCCACTGCTGACCGCGCCGGCGCGGACGACGCAGCCCGTCTCATCCGGCGTCGGCGACTCGGCGCTGGTCCCGCCGATCCTCGACGAGTACAGCTGTTGAACGGAGCCGCGCCGTGAGCTGCACGCGTCGCACGTTTCTCGAACGAGTTGGACAAGCGGGCGGCAGCATTGCCGTGCATGGAGCGATGCGAGCGCTCGGAGTGGCCGGCACGCCGGCGCCAGCGGGACGGCTGCCGCTCGAGCGCGCGCCGGCAGGGACGCGCGTCATTATTCTCGGCGCAGGCGTGGCAGGTCTGGCCGCGGCTCACGAGCTGCGCAAGCTTGGCTACGAGTACGAGATTCTCGAAGCGCGCGCGCGTGTCGGGGGCCGCTGCTTCACTGTCAGGCGCGGTCAGGCCAGCGAAGAGGTCGGCACGGCGCCGCAGAAAGCGGCGTTCGACCCGGACCTCTATCTCAACGCCGGCGCCGCTCGCATTCCGCACCACCACACGCCGACCCTCGACTATTGTCGCGAGCTCGGGGTCGCGATCGAGCCTTTCTGCAGCGTCAACGAGGCAGCCTACGTCCACCAGTCGAACGCCGATCCCGCTCGCCAGCGTCTTCGCCTGCGCGAGGTGCGCGCCGACTGGCGCGGCCAGACGGCGGAGCTTCTGGCTAAAGCTGTCTCGAGCGACTCGCTCGACCGGCCGCTGAGCGCCGACGATCGCGAGCGGATCCTCGAGTGGCTGCGGCTCGAGGGTGGTCTCAACCTGTCACTCCGCTACGACGGGTCGCCGCGCCGGGGATATGTCTCACCTCCCGGCGTGGGCACAGCGACGGGCGTCGTCGGTGATCCCCTGCGGCTCGAGGAACTGCTGCGCACGGGATTCGGCAAGTATTTGGCCACCGAAATCAACATGCAGACGCCGATGTTCCAGGTGGTCGGCGGCACCGATGGGATCGTCCGGGCGCTGGCGCAACGGGTGGGGCACATCACGCTTGGGGCGATCGTGCAGGCGATCGAACAGCCGGCCGGGCGAGTGCGGGTGCGCTATGCGACCCCCGACGGTGACGAGCGCCAGATCGAGGGCGCATTCTGCATCTCGACGCTTCCCCTAACCGTGTTGCGCGGCATTCGGCTCGACGCGTCAGCCGAGCTCGTCGCGGCGATTGCCGCCATCAACTACTCGAACGCGGGCAAGATCGGGCTGCAATTCTCGCGGCGTTTCTGGGAGGAGGACGACGGAATCTTTGGCGGCATCACACGGACCGATCAGGAGATCACACAGATTCTCTATCCGTCGACGGGCTATCTGTCTCGCAAGGGAGTTCTCGTCGGCTACTACCAGACCGGCGCGACGGCCGGACCGATGGGGAAGCTGGCACCGGCGGAGCGGTTGCAACGCGCGCTCGACCAGGGGGCGCTGATTCACCCGCAGTATAAGTCGACGTTCGAGAACGCCTTTTCGATCGCGTGGCAGAACGTCGAGTTCTCGAAGGGCGGTTGGGCGCAGTTCACCGAGGCGCAACGCCGGAACGAGTACCTGACGCTGCAACGCGCCGATGGCGCCTTTTATCTGGCTGGAGACTACACGACTAACATGAGCGGGTGGATGGCCGGGGCAATCGAGTCGGCGCGATCAACCGTCAGATCGATTCACGAACGCGTCATGCGCGCGAACACGGTCACGCCGGTTCAAGGCCGGTGATGCGGACGTGACGGCGGGTCACTCGACCGTCACGGTCTCCTCGCCACTCTCGTCGTCTTCAACGCCGCCCCGCGGAGCTCATCGCCCCGTTGGCTCGCCATTGTTCTGTGGTGCTTCAATCCGGAGACCGAACCGACGTCCGTGGTGCGCCCTACAGGCGCCGCAGGCGCAGGTCGCGCAGGGCAGCTTTCGTCTGCCACGACGCGACACCGAGCGGTTGCGACGGTTCGACCTCGAAGCGCGTGCCGATCTTGTTGCCCTTGAGGCCCTGATTGATGATTTGGCGCTCATCGAGCCACGCCTCGATCTTCGCGGGCGTCACGCGGATGCGGATGCTGTACCAGCGCCCCGACTCGAACTGGACCGACTGTGAGGTCTCGTTCTCCGAGGCATCCATGCCGTTGATGCTGGACAGCCCGACAACCGTGCCACCCCACCCGCCGAGAATCAGTGAACAGAACGAGTCGGCGACGGGGAACGTCACGCCGGCGAAGAAATCGCTCCCCTCGACGCGCATCGCCTGCAGCGCGATCTCGTAGTTGGTGGTCGGCAGTTCCGGACCGATCCAAGTGATGCCGGTCAGGCTGCGGCCGGCCTCCAGGATGATCTGCCCGTTCTCCACCTTCACGGCGCCTTCGCCGACGAACTTCGTCGACTGCCAGTTGGTGAGGGTCTTCCCGTCAAAGAGCGGGCTGCCAGGCCTGTTCGCTGTCCTTGCCGGTCTGGGCCGGATCGGCGGCGCCGAGGCTGCAGCAGTACGAGCCCGGCACTCACGGCGACCGGCCCCCACCAAGGACCACGACCCGTCGGGCGCGCCCAGAAGGAGTATGATTCGGGCTTCTGAGAGACCATTCGAGGGAACATTATGGCGACTACACCCAGGAAACAACTGGACAAGATTGAGCGCCGCGACTTCCTCAAGAAAACCGGGACGGTCGCCGGCGCGATCGCGACCGGCTTTCCCGGCATCATTTCTGGCCGGACGGTCACCAATGCCCTCAAAGTCGGCCTCGTGGGCTGCGGCGGCCGGGGCCTCGGCGCGGCAGCACAGGCGCTGACCGCGGACCCCAACAACGAACTGACGGCCGTCGCCGATATCGACGAGGCCATCGTCCAGCAGGCGGCGACCCGGCTGAAGGGCAGCACGCGGTTCGGGGCGCAGGTGAAGATTGACCACCCCGTCTTCGGGCTGGACGGGTACGAGAAGGTCATCAACAGCGGCGTCGACGTGGTGCTGCTGGCGACGCCGCCGGGCTTCCGGCCGCAACACCTGACGGCGGCGGTCAACGCCAACAAGCACGTCTTCTGCGAAAAGCCCTGCGCGACGGATTCGCCGGGAGTGCGCGAGGTCCTGGCGGCGCAAAAGCTGTCGCAGACGAAGAACCTGGCGCTCGTCTCGGGGTTCTGCTGGCGCTACAACAACATGATTCAGGACGCCATACAGAAGGTCCACGACGGCGCCATCGGCCGGCTGGTCGCGCACTATTCGACCTACTACACCAACCCCGTCAAGCCGATGCCGCCCGAGAGCACGCGGCCCGCCGGCATGAGCGACATCGAGTGGCAGATTCGCAACTGGTACAACTTCACGTGGCTGTGCGGCGACAGCCTGGTGGAGCAGGCCGTGCACAACGCGGACAAGATCATGTGGATCATGAACGATCAGCCGCCGCTCAGCGCTGTCGGAGTCGGCGGCCGTGCAGTTCCCGCCAACGGCGGCAACATCTACGACCACTTCGCGGTCAGCTACGCCTTTCCGAACGGCTACCGGGTCTTCCTCGCCAACCGCCAGTCCACCGGCTGCTTCAACGGCACCCTCGACTACGTCATGGGGACTGATGGGACGATGATGCTTGGCGCTGGCAAGCCGCGCATCGAAAGTCCGGACGGCCAGATCAAGTGGCAGTTCGAGGGCGAGGAATACGACATGTACCAGCGCGAACATGATGTGCTGTTCGCCTCCATTCGTTCCGGCAAACCCAAGAACGACGATCTGAACCTGGCCACCAGCACGCTGCTGGCGATCATGGGCCGCCAGGCGGCCTACACCGGCCAGCAGGTCACCTGGGAGCAGGCGCTGAACTCGCAGGTGAGCCTGGTGCCGAAGCCGGTCGACTGGAACGCGAAGCACGAAGTGCCCGGGCTGGCGGTTCCCGGCCAGTCGAAGGTCATTTAGATGACTGTTTCTACTGGATTCGGGACGGCCGTTCCGTTGTCACGGCCGGCAGATCTCGCTCCATCATCTGATTCGGGTAGTACGACTGTTCAGTGGATACCGTCATCTGGACGAGCCGTCAGCAATGAAGCTGCGTTTCGCGGCAATCGCTCGGCATGGCGCTTCGTGGCCATGGCGGAGACTGCCCCTCGCGTCACCCGTCAGGCCGCCAGCGCAGTCGATGCGAAGGAGATGGCCGCAGTCGGGCGGATCCGTGCGCTCATCGAAGAGCGCGCGCAAGAAAACCGCCAGCGCCCCGTCCGCCGCCTACACCGTCACGATCCCCAACACGACCGTCACCTACGGCATGGCTCGCGTGGCCGCCGGCGAGTTCCTGATGGGATCCGCCGGCTCCGGCGGCAGGCCTGACGAGCGCCCGCAGCACCAGGTGCAGCTGGATGCGTTCTGGATGCAGACCCACGAAGTGACGTGGGACGCGTACCTGATGTTCATGTTCGCCGACCAGGCGAAGGAGCGCGAGCACCCCGATGCGCTGGTGGACGGGCTGAGCCGGCCGACGGCTCCGCACCTCGAGATGAGTTTCGGCCGGGGCAACAACGGCTTTCCGGCGATCAGCATGACCCAGCACGCCGCGAACAAGTTCGCCGAGTGGCTGAGCGCGAAGACCGGCGAGTACTACCGCCTGCCGACCGAGGCCGAGTGGGAGTACGCGTGCCGGGCGGGCGCCACAACCGCGATCGGCCCCGCTGCAACTGGGAGACTATGCGTGGTTCGCGAAGAACTCGGCCCTGCCAGGTTTTGCCGGTGGCACCTATCACACGATCGGAACGAAGAAGGCGAACGCCTGGGGGCTCTACGACATGCTCGGCAACGTCATGGAGTGGACCCTGGATCAGTACGCGCCGTACACGGCAGCGCCGGCGAAAAATCCGTGGGTCGCGTCCACCGCTCCGTATCCCCATGCCGTCCGCGGCGGCTCGTGGCACGATGACGCACCTGGTGTGGGGTGCACCGTACGCGTGCCGTCCGACGCTTCGTGGAAGAGACAGGATCCGCAACTGCCGAAGAGCGTCTGGTACATGACCGACGCGCAGTGGCTCGGCTTCCGCCTCGTGCGTCCCGCCACGCTGCCGAGCGTTGAAGAGATGTATCGCGCCTGGAACAACGGCGTCGCGCTGGATCCATACTGAGCACGGTGTGCGACTTCGGCTGCTCGGCCTGAGCCTCTCGCGTCAGTCGCGCTTGAGCAGGCGTGCTCGGCGCGCGATCGTCGGAGCTCGCGTACCGCTATGAGGCGGTCGAGCCTCACATGGGCACGCTCGTCCGGATCACGCTCTACGCGCCGGACGAGCAGGCGGCCAGGGACGCGTTCCGCGCCGCGTTCGATCGCATCCGAAACCTTGACCGCATCCTTTCAGACTACCGGCCCGACAGCGAGCTGAATCAGATCACCAAGGCGGCCGTCGGTCGCGCGGTGCGCGTCAGCGAGGATCTGTTCGCGGTCCTCGCGGCGTCGCAGGACTGGCGGAGGCGACCGGCGGCGCGTTCGATGTCACGCAGGGGCCCGTCGTCCGGCTCTGGCGCGAGGCTCGGAAGACCGCGCGCGTGCCCGATCCAGCCGCGCTCGAGGACGCGGCCCGCCGCAGCGGCTTCCGCAAGCTCCACCTCGACGCCGAGCATCGGACCGTGACGTTCGACATGACCGGCATGGCATTGGACGTCGGCGCCATCGGCAAGGGCTACGCCGCCAGCGAGGCGATCAGGGGTGCTCGGCGGACTGGGCGTGCGGAGCGCGCTGGTGGCTGTGAGCGGCGATCTCGCGTTCAGCGAGGCGCCCCCGGGTCAGCGCGGCTGGCGAATCGCCGTCAACTCGGGCGAGCCATTGCCCGGGGTGCCCGCAATGCTGGAGCTGACCAACGCGGCCGTTTCCACCTCGGGCAGCAGCGAGCAGCACGTGGACATCGGCGGCCGCCGCTACTCCCACATCATCGACCCTGCTTCCCGGATGGGTCTCGTCGACGACATCACGGTCACCGTCATCGCCCGGCACGGCCTCGACGCCGACGGACTCGACACCGCCGTCAGCGTCCTCGGCGCCGACCGCGGCCTTGCGTTGATCGAGTCCCGTCCCGGCACCGCCGCACTCATCATCCAGCGCACCAGCGCTGGCACCACGGTCCGGCCGTCCTCGCGTTTTCTGGAACTGTCGGCGCGCTAGCGAGGGCTCAGGGCTCAAGGCTCAGGGCTCAAGCTCAGATCTTCGAGCATGTGGTCGAAGGTCTTGCCTGAGCCTTGAGCCCTGAGCCTTGAGTCCTCTACCGAATATTCTGCGCCGGCAACTCTTTCTTGATGCCCTCGTCGAGCGGCATCTTGTCGGTCTGGGGCGTCAGCCCGGTCGCTGCCATCAGCGCACCGAGCTCGGTCCGCAGGCGTTCCATCGTCGAGGCATGTTCGGTCGATCGCGCGAGGTTGGCGAGCTCGCCTGGATCGCTCTTCAGATCGTACAGCTCGGGAAGGTACGTGTCTGGAGAGCCATCGCCGCGCGGGTAGTGGACGTACTTCCACTCCGCGGTGCGGATGCCGCGAACGTTCGGCGTGTAGGGGAACTCCTTCTCGTAGTTGTAGTAGTAGAACCAGCTCTTGCGCCAGTTCGGATCGCCTTCGCGTATCAGCTTGACCCATGATCGGCCGTCAATGCCGGGGATCGATGGCGCCCCGGCGAGCTCGAGCAGGCTCGGCGCGAGGTCGACCGTCAGCACTTGTTCGTCGACCGCTCGCGGATCCCTCGTCAGGCCGCCGTACCTCACCGCCATCGGAATCCGGATGCTGGGCTCGTGCATCGTCCGCTTGTCGACCATGCCATGCTCGCCCTCGAGCAAACCGTTGTCCCCGACGAACACGATGATCGTGTTGTCGAGTTGGCCGCTCTCGTCGAGCCACGCGCGGAGCCGGCCGACGCTGTCGTCGACGCTGAGGATGGTGCTCCAATAGGCGTGCACCATGTTGGCGAAGTCGGCGACCGCTTCCGGGCGTTCGTCTGGAAACTTCTTCCGCCATTCGAAGAGCGGTCCGTAAATCCCGTGCCAGGTCGCGAGCCGTTCCTTGATCCACGCTGGTTTGTCGTCGAGTGAAAACGCGCTCTCCGGATACTTGACTTCGACGTCGTCAAAGGCGTGTTTGTACTTGTCCTCCGGCGTATAGAAGCTGTGCGGCGCCTTGTGGCCGAGGATCATCATCCATGGCCGGCCCTTGTGATCGCGCTGCAACCAGTCGAGCGCGATGTCGGTGACGGCGGTGGTGTAGTAGCCGTTCTTCACCTCGCGCCGCTCGCCGTTGAGGTTGAATTCGGTACCGAAGTACTTGCCCTGGCCCTTGTGGGTCACGAAATATTCGAACCCCGGGCGCGGCTCGTCGTTCCCCTCGCCCATGTGGTACTTGCCGACGTACGCCGTGGCGTAGCCCGCCTGCTGGAGCACCTTCGGAAAGCTGTTCATCCCCGCCGGGAACTCGGTGAAGTTGTTCGTGACGCCGTGCTTGTGCGCGTAGACGCCGCTCATTAGCGACGCGCGGCTGGGCGAGCACAGCGACGTCGTGCAGAAGGCGTTCCTGAAATTCACGCCTTCGTTGGCGATGCGGTCGATCTGCGGCGTCTTGACGTGCGGATGTCCGGCGTAGCCGAGCGTGTCCCAGCGCAGGTCGTCGAGCAGGATGACGAGGATGTTCGGCCGACGGCTGGGCGGTTCTGCCGGCGCGCGTCGACATCCGCCGGACACCAAGGCGGCCATGGTGGCAACGACGACGGCGGCGGCCAGAAGGGCTCGAGTTTGGTGCCGAATCATGAGGGATTGTCGCACGCGGGCGGTTCGGTCAGACCGGAGGACCGGGTTTGGGCGTGCTGGACGACTGTGCTGTACGAAATTGATGAGGTCCACGTTATAGCCAGTGCGTGGGTTCCCACACCATGCTCGGCCCGCGGCCTTTCTCATTCGGCGGCAACGAGTCGGCAACCCCTGCGAAGGAGAGACGACATGACGACAGCCGTTGCCGGGCGGCGAAGATTATTCCTGATCTTCTGCTGCATAGCCCTCGTTTCCGCGTTTGTCATCAGATCCGGCACCCATGTCGCCGCCCGCGGCACGCAGGAACCGGCATCCCGAGCCGGATCCGGGGAGAGGACCGCCGACTGCGGGGCGAGCCCTGCGCCGCCGTCGTCCGCGGCGGGTTGGCGTTCCTGGATCGCCGCTTGCGCGGGCTGGACGGAAACGGCCGTTCCTGCGCCGATTGCCACATGCCGACCGACCATTTCCAGCTGTCGCCGGCGAGCGTCGAAGCAGCGATTCCGGCTTCTCAGTCTGCTTCCGCCGATTCAATCCGGATGCGGACGATCCGCTCTTCCGGCCGATCGACGCCGACGACTTCCGCACCAACGGCGAGAACGCCAGCGATTTCAGCAATCTGCGGCAGAACGGGCTCATCCGGATCAACTTTCGACGCTGCCGCCGCAGATCAGGCTCATCGATCCGGTGACGAACCAGCTGTCGAGCGAGACCTCGGTCGACGTCTGGCGGATGGTTCCCACCGTCAACGACGTCAAGCTCACGGGCGATGACGGCGAGAATCCATGGCCGCGCGGCCCGAACACAACCGGCGGCTACCAGCTGGACGCGCGGTTTGCGCGACCTTCAGGAGCAGGCGACTGGCCGCCCTCGAGACGCACGCCCAGATTCAGAACGCTGCCGCCGCAGCGGCTCCTCGACGATCTGGCTGCATTTCAGCGGGTGTCTGTTCACGAACGAGCGCGTGCGCGCGCTTTCCGACGCGATCAGCGCAGGCACCTCCCCCTGCCGGATCCGGACCCGCCCCTCAACGAGCTGGAGACAGCAGGGCAAGGCCGTCTTCGAGCGCGCCTGCAGCTGTCTGCCACGGCGGTCCGCGGCAATCGACCACGCCGTTTCCGATCGTTCGATACCACGACATCCTGACCCAGTGTCCGCGGCCGCCCCAGAATCCACTCTTCGCTTTCAAGCCATGCCCGACGCGCCTGGCCCGGAATGCCAGGACGTACGAGATTGAGGTGTCCGCCCCGACGACACTTCCCAATGGAGAGGTTGTGCCGACAGGGGCGAAAATCCGCCGGACGAGCTCCGATCCGGGCCGCGCCTTTCAGACTGGGTTTGTTGGCGGCCGCGCCGCCGTTCGATGACTGGAACAAGTTCGACGTGCCCGGACTCCGCGGCATCAGAAACACCGCGCCGTATTTCCACAACAACAGCGCCGACACGCTCGAAGAGGTCGTCGACCACTACATCGAGCTGTTCAAGTTCATCAAAGCGGTCGCGCCGCCTCCTCCGGTGCCAGCGCCGCCCGTCGCCTCGACCGATGGGGTTAACTTCGATCGGCAGCCAAAGCCGGAGGAACGCGCGGCGCTGCTCGCGTATCTGAGAAAGCTGTAGGGCGACAGTTCGAGCTCGACGCAGCGGCCCTTCGACACGAGGCACGGCGTTCGTGAGAACGTCGTGCCCCCGTAAAGCAACTGACCCTCACCGGGCGCGCGCAGCCCGGCGCACGCGTCAGTTCTTGGGTCTCCAATTCAACAGGACCGTAATGGGGGGAGCGTCCTCGGCAAACGTGTTCACGAGGAATCGCTGGCCATCGCGAGAAGCTGCGTACCATGGGACATTGCCACTTGTCCGATACGGTCCGCCGGGCAGTGCGAACAAAGGGGCTGGAGTGTCCGAGTCGATCTCCGTTCCGTTCGTTGCGATCCGAGCAGCCATCAGGTGGTCATCGGGCGAGCGAAAAAATATCTCGCGTCCGTCGGCCCGCCAGATCGGCGTCGTGCCGCCGCTTGCCGAAATCACTGTTTTCCGAGCGAGATCGGGAAACGATTGCACGTAGATCTCACTCCTGCCGCTTTCGGTGGATTCGTACGTTACCCATCGCCCGTTGGGCGAGAAACGGCCTCGAACCTCGGTCGCGGCCGTCTGGGCGATCGGGAAGGGCTTTCGGTCACCGAAGAGCGGCAGAGCCCAGAGGTCGTTTCCAGTGTCTCCACTTTGAACCGAATAAAGAATGTACCGGCCGTCAGCCGACCAGTCGGATGTGTTCTTATGCTCGGCGCTTTCGAGCAACAGCGTTGCGCCCGATGCGCTGCCACCACCAAGAGATGCCTCGTACAGGTTGAGCACACCCTTTCGATCCGAGGTGAAAACAATCCGATCGCCGCCTGGCGACCAGACGGCCTGATATTCCCTCGCCGCGTCGAATGTGAGCTTGCGGAGGACGTTTCGACCCGTCTCGATCGACCAGAGGTCTGTGTTGCCGGCCTGAATCCGCCGAAAGATCACAGCTCGTCCGTCGCGGGACAGTTCAGCACCGGCGGGCTGGCTCTCGTCCGAACTACCGACGGCCCCGACCTGCCGGCCAGTCCGATCGAGCCATCTGAACTGCCGCGTTCCGGCAGCGGCTCGGTATGCGATCAGCCCCGGCGCAGTCTCCGCGAGAGCCACGTCGCCAAAGAGGTCGGCCGATACCGCCAACTGGGTCGCCACCGGCTCAGGCTCGCCGACTGGTCGCCACGTAGTGAGATCAAGACGCTGGGCCCAGAGCGCCCCTTCCCGCGCGAACAGCACCCGATCGGGAGCGTAGAACACCGCGGCCGAGTCCGAATCGGAGAGGCGCTGCGCATCGGTCGAACCGAGTCTTCCTAAGTACACTCCGCGCCCTTCCGGGACCCCAAGCGCGTAAAACAAGTAATGCTCCCCGTCGGGCAGGAAGTGTGGGAATCGATGACCGGTCTGCTGCGGGCGCTCGACCCGCGAGACGACCATGCTGTTGCCCTTGACAGCGGGCACAGCGTTCAACGACCCTGCGCTCCCGGCCGCGAACAGGATTGTCCCCTTCGTGCCCCACGTGCCGCCTCTGGACTCTTGCGCTCTGGCGAGCGTCTGGACGAGCCCGCCATCCAAATCAATCCGCTTCAACTGATCGATCGTGAAGAAGCCGATTGACCGGCCGTCAGGGGCCCAGAACGGCGTCGCGAGAAACCACGCGCCCTCCGTGCCATCCAGCGGCCGCGCCGTCTCAGAGTCGAGCTCACGAATCCACAACTGGCTGCGGCCATCGATCGTTGCCTGATAGACGAGCGATCTGCGGTCCGGTGAGATCGCAAAGCCCGAGAGGCTGGCGCCAGGCGGCGTGGCGATCTGTAAACGCATCTCCCGCTGGTCGGAGGCGGACGCGCCGCGCGCTCCCGAACCGAGCATCCAGAGCGCTGCGCTCAGAACGGCGACGGACAGCGCAGCGATCCATCCCGCCCGCTCGCGCCATGGCCTTGCCACTGCGGCGACGACCGCAGCGGCTGACGAGCTGTCCGCGGCGATCCACGCCAGCTCGTCATGCAGGTCGAACGCGGAGCGCCAGCGCGCATCCGGATCCTTTGCGAGACACTTCTTGACGACGCGGTCGAGGGATGTGGGGGCGAGCGGGCGCACGCGCGAGACCGGTGGTGATTCGTCCTTGAGAATCGCGCCTATCAGGCTCGTGCTCGTCTTGCCCTTCGAAGGCTTTGCGGCCCGTGAGCATTTCGTAGAGCACGGTGCCGAACGCGAAGAGGTCTGTTCGCGCATCCGCTTCCTGGCCTTCGAGTTGCTCCGGCGCCATGTACTGCAGCGTTCCGAGGATCGCTCCCTGCCCCCGTCAGAGTCGCTGGCGTCGTCGGCAACATCGACTGGCGTGCGCCGTCGACGCACCGGCGCCTCGGTCTTGGCGAGCCCGAAGTCGAGCAGCTTGGCGCCGCTGCCTGGTCAGCATGATGTTGCCGGGCTTGAGATCACGGTGGATGATGCCGGCGCCATGCGCCCTGTCGAGCGCTGAAGCCACCTCGACGGCGATTTTGAGCGCCTGATCCAGTCGGCAGCGCGCCGTTCGCTAGCCGGGTTGCCAGCGTCACACCCTCCAGGTGCTCCAAGACGAGGAAGGCCGTGCCGTGATGGTCGCCAACGTCATAGAGCGTGCAGATGTGCGGATGCGTCAGCTGGGAGATTGCGCGAGCTTCCCGATCGAAACGTTCTCGAAACTGCCCGTCGATGGCCAGCAGTTCAGGCAGGATTTTTATCGCGACGGTGCGCTCGAGGCGAGTGTCCCGAGCTTTGTACACTTCGCCCATCCCGCCGGCTCCAAGAGGGGAGAGGATTTCGTAGGGACCGAGCCGCGCGCCGGTTGTCAGAGTCACGAGGAAGGTTTCGGGATTATAACCGTCGAGCTTCCGATACTGTGGATAATTCGGGGAAGGCTACGGTTGTGGTTCCGCGATTCACCTCGACGAGCGTGTGATCGTAGAATGCCCCAAGGGACCCTGTTTCGCTCGCGATCTGAATGATTGTGGAATCCGATCGAATTGAAGACGACGGAGAGCAGTAGCGACATGGACTTCGAGAAGGGAACACGACGATGAGCGGAGTACGGGTACTTGTCGGCACGCGCAAGGGCGCGTTCATCCTGACGTCAGACGGCAAGCGGCAGAACTGGGACGTCAGCGGTCCCCATTTTGGCGGCTGGGAGATTTACCACCTCAAGGGATCGCCAGCTGATCCGAACCGGCTCTACGCGTCGCAGTCCTCCGGCTGGTTCGGCCAGGTCATTCAGCGCTCGAACGACGGCGGCAAGACGTGGGAGGCGGCGGGGAACAAGTTCGTCTACGACGGCGTGCCTGGCACGCACCAGTGGTATGACGGCACGCCGCATCCCTGGGAGTTCAAGCGGGTCTGGCACCTCGAACCGTCGCTGACCGATCCGGACATGGTCTACGCCGGCGTCGAGGATGCGGCGCTCTTCCGCACGACCGACGGCGCGCAGAGCTGGGAGGAGTTGCCGGGCCTTCGCGGCCACGGATCGGGCGCGCACTGGGCGCCGGGAGCGGGCGGGCTCTGCCTGCACACGATCATCATCGATCCGACGCAACCCCGCCAGGATGTACATCGCCATCTCCGCGGCTGGCGCCTTCAGAACTGACGACGCAGGCAAGACGTGGAAGCCGATCAACCGCGGCCTGCGCTCGGAAGGCATTCCCGATCCGAACGCTGAAGTTGGCCACTGCGTGCATCACGTCGCCATGCACCGGTCGCACCCCGACGTCCTCTTCATGCAGAAGCACTGGGACGTCATGCGCAGCGACGACAGCGGCGAGTCGTGGCGCGAGGTGAGCGGCAACCTGCCGAGCGACTTCGGCTTCACGATCGACGTGCACGCGCACGAGCCGAAGACGATTTACGTCGTCCCAATCAAGAGCGACTCCGAGCACTATCCGCCCGATGGCAAGTTGCGGGTCTATCGCAGCCGCTCGGGCGGCGACGAATGGGAGGCGCTCACGAAGGGCCTGCCGCAGCGCGATTGCTACGTCAATGTGCTGCGGGACGCCATGGCGGTCGACTCGCTCGATAAATGCGGGGTCTACTTCGGCACCACCGGCGGGCAGGTTTACGGCTCGGCGGATGCCGGCGACAGCTGGACGCCGATCGTTCGCGATCTCCCGCCGGTCGTGTCGGTCGAGGCACAAACACTCTCATGATCCGAGTGGTCCTTCCGGCGCACCTGCGGACGCTCGCGCGAGTGGACGGCGAGGTCACGGTCCATGTCGAACGGGAGGTAACGCAACGCGCGGTGCTCGACGCGCTCGAGGCCACCTATCCAGTGCTGCGTGGAACGATTCGGGACCACGTCACGCACAAGCGCCGGTCGTTCGTCAGGTATTTCGCCTGCGAGCAGGATCTGTCCCACGATCCTCCGGACACGCCGCTTCCCGACGCCGTGGCGACGGGACGCGAGCCTTTCCTGGTCGTCGGGGCGATGGCTGGCGGATAGGGAGCCACGGATAACACGAGCCACGGATAACACGCCACGGATAACACGGAAGAACACGGAATTCATCCCGACGCTGCCCAGCAGTGAACATCGAACTAGGCCGGCCGAGCAGCCTCCTCGATCCGGGGCGACGGCTGCAGTTCGGGGTGAGGTATGGATTCTGAGTGGGAGGCGTTGTTGAGGGGCCGGAGCGCACGGAGAAAGGCGATTCACCGCGGAGGAACGGAGCTGAAGACAGCGGGAGACGCGCGGAGGCTGTCGAGCTGTGTCGACCAGCAGACCGGTCGCGTCGACGGCCGGCGAGACGTGCACGGCGCACGCGCGACGCGACCGGCTACGCGAGCAGCTCGACAGCCTCCGCGCGTCTCCCGCTCTCTTCAGCTCCGTTCCTCCGCGGTGAATCCGTTATCTCCGTCCTCTCCGGAATCTGTCCCGCCTCCTCCCATCGCCCTCCTCTGCCTCACGCTGGCAGCAGGCTGCGCGCCGCATGCGTCGCGCAGCAGTGCGCCGGCGCCGGCCGAGCATCAGCGCTCGAGCGTCTCGGCAGAAGACGATGCGCTGCTGGAAGATCTGTCCAAACGATCGTTTCTCTTCTTCTGGGAACAGGCTGACCCGACGACCGGTATCGTGCGCGATCGCGCTCGGACGACTGGCTCTCCTGTTGACAGTAACGCGCGCGACGTCGGCAGTATCGCTGCAGTGGGCTTCGGGCTGAGCGGTCTATGTATCGCCGCGGAACGCGGCTGGGTGTCGAGGACTGCGGCGATCGACCGGACGCGAACCACCCTTCGATTTTTCGCGACGCGAATCGAACAGCAGCGTGGCTGGTACTACCACTTCATCAACCTGCAAACCGGCGCGCGTGAGTGGGCGAGCGAGCTGTCCTCGATCGACACGGCGCTCCTGCTCGCGGGCGTATTGACCGTGCGCCAGTGCTTCGCCGCTGACCCGGAAGTCCCCGCGCTCGCCGACGCGATCTATCGACGCGTCGATTTTGCCTGGATGCTCGCGGGTGATCCGCTGCTCCTGTCGCACGGCTGGAAGCCCGAGTCAGGATTCCTTAAGGCGAGGTGGGATCACTACTGCGAGCTGATGATCCTCTACCTCATGGCGATTGCGTCCCCGACCCACGCCATCCCCGCCGAGTCCTGGCGCGCCTGGCGGCGACCGGTGATCACTTTCGACAAGTTCTCCTATATCGGAGGTCCGCCACCGCTGTTCGTCCACCAGTACGCGCATGCGTGGATCGATTTTCGTGGACGTCGTGAGCGCGAGCCGCCGCACACGGACTGGTTTCAGAATTCGGTCGTGGCGACGCACGCGCAGAAGGCGTTTCTGCTGGGGCTTGGGCAGGAGTTCCCTGGATACACCGAGAATATCTGGGGCGTGACGGCGTCGGACAGCCGCAAGGGCTATGTGGCTTGGGGAGGACCGCCGCGCACTCCCGATCTCGACGGCACGCGTCGTCCCCTGCGCGGTCGCGGGATCGCTGATGCTGGCACCCGACATCACGCTGCCGGCGGTGCGAGAGATGCGCCGCCGGTTCGGCGATCGCATCTACGGGCGCTATGGGTTCGCCGATGCCTTTCATCCGACCGAGGGATGGGTCAACCCCGACGTCATCGGCATCGACGTCGGCATCACGCTCCTCAGCGCCGAAAACCTGCGCTCGGGCCGCGTCTGGCAGTGGTTCATGCGCAACCCGGAGATCCCGGCGGCGATGGAGCGAGTTGGTCTGCGTCGGTAGTATCCTGAGGCCCATGAAGATCGTGTCTGTGTTGCTTCTCGCCGGACCGCTCGTACTCGGCACACCGACTGTTGCCCAGAAACCCGTGACGCGCCCGAAGATCCTCGGCGTGGCGCACCTGGCCGTGTTCGTGAGCGACCTCGCAAAGGCCAGGGCCTTTTACGAGGACTTCCTCGGTTTCGAAGAGCCGTTCACGCTGCCGAAGCCCGACGGATCGGTCGAGATCGCATTCGTGAAAATCAACGATCGTCAGTGGATCGAGCTCTTCAACAGGCCGTCGGAAGGTGAGGGCCAACTCAATCACATTGCCATCTACACCGACGACGCCGATCGGATGCGCGACTACCTGGCCTCGCAGGGCGTCGCGGTCCCGGAACGGGTTGGCAAGGGTCGCACCGGCAACAAGAACTTCATGGTGAAAGATCCCGACGGGCACAACGTCGAGATCGTGGAGTACATGCCGGATAGCTGGACGGCGAAGAACGCCGGTCAAAACCTGCCGCCGACGCGCGTGTCGGAGCAGGCGATCCACGTCGGCGTGCTCGTCGGCAATCTCGACGCCGCGATGAAGTTCTACAACGGCATCCTCGGCTTCCAGGAGTTCTGGCGGGGCAGCAGCGCAACCTCGAAAACACTCAGCTGGGTCAACATGCGCGTGCCCGATGGGACCGACTACGTGGAGTTCATGCTCTACGACGAGATCCCCGCGCCCGACCGGCGCGGCTCGGCGCACCATCTTTGCCTCGTCGTTCCCGACGCTGACAAAGCCGTCGCGGCACTGAACGCGCGACCAACACGGACCGCCTACACGCGTCCGATCGAGATCAGGACCGGGATCAACCGGAAGCGTCAGGTGAACCTCTTCGATCCCGATGGCACGCGCGTCGAGGTAATGGAGCCGAACACGGTCGACGGGAAGCCGGCGCCGTCATCGACGCTCCCGCCGCCCCGGTAACTCGGATCGCGCGGATCCAGAATCCAGACGGGACGCGGATTGCGCGGATCTTCAGGATCTAGACGGGACGCGGATCACGCGGATCTCGGATCAGCTCAGCGTTTCGGAGTCGATGGAGTCGACGGATCTACCACGAAGGACGGCGACGCACGGAGATCGAGCTTGCTTACGGACTCTCAGCTGGGCGCACCGGCTTTGGGCGGCGGAGATAGCGAGAGGTCGGCGGATCACAAGCACGCGCACAGCCCACATCGTGCTTGTGATCCGCCGACCTCTCGCTATCCCACCGCGCAAGCGCGGTGCGCCCAGCTGAAGTCCGTCGAGCAAACTTGATCTCCGTCGTCTGCGTTCCTCCGGTAAACCCGTTAACTCCGTCGGCTCCGAACACTGAGCTGAAGATCCGCGTTATCCGCGTCCCGTCTAGATCGTGACGATCCGCGCGACCAGCCAATACGCCCCGGCGGTCACCACGAGCAGCGAGCACACGCGCGCCAGCTGCAACCGCGCCAGTGGCGCCTGGCCCAGGCGCGCGACGAACGGCCAGATCGCCGTCGCCACCGCAATCTGCCCCACTTCGACGCCGGCGTTGAAAGCGCCCAGCGGCACCGCGATGCCAATGCCGCCGGCGCCGATGCCGAGCTCCTGCAGCGCGCCCGCAAAGCCGAAGCCGTGCACCAGGCCGAACGCGAACGTCAGCTTCCAGCGCGAGTCGTTCTCGCTCCGCAACAGGTTTTCGAGACCGACGACGACAATTGACGTGGCGATGAGTGGCTCGACGATTGCCGCTGGCAGGCGGACGAAGCCGAGAACCGCGAGGGCGAGGGTCAGTGAGTGTGCCACCGTGAACGACGTCACGGTCTTGACCACGCTCGTCAGCCGTCGAACGCCAAGCAGCACCGCCGCCAAGAATACGAGATGGTCGTAACCGGCCAGGATGTGGCGGAGCCCTAACGCGAAGAACTGGCTCGCCAGCGCAGAGCCGCGCGGGGCCATCGTCAAATTCACGGTGCCGTCGCGATCGTCAAGCATGCGTTCGGCCAGCAAAGCGCCGTCCGGCCCGCGCACCGTCAGCAGCTCACGATGGCCGCGTGCGAGCCTCGCTGGAACACTCGATCGCACGGTCAGCCTGGCGCCAATCCCGCCGTCGAACGCGAGCACGACGCTCGCGCCAGCGTCGCTTTCCGTGCTGCGCCCCTCGACACGGCCCGGCAACCGAGCGCCGTCGAGCACGATCTCGATGCTGTCGAGCGCGAGCGCTTCGAGTGGCGTCACCTCGCTCGGAGACGAGCAATCGCGCGTCGCCCGCCGAGAGCGACAGCGTCGCGACGATGCGGTCCGGCAGCACGCGCACGTCGAGCGCGCTCAGGCCGGGGTCGTGCGCGGCCGTCGATGCCTGGAAACCGAACGCGAGAGCCGCCGTCAGCAGGACGACGGCTCTCCTCGTGGGATAAGCACGGATCGTGGACCGATGATCACTAGAAGCCATTTCACCAACTCGATCCGTGTTGTCCGTGTAATCCGTGGCTTTAGTGATGCCCGTGGCGGCGCCCGTTCTGCGGCGTCGACTCGTACGGGAACACCTTGTTGAACGCCATGTCGTTCGCGTTGACGTTGTCGCCCGCGGGGCCACGGATGATCGGCGGGCTGGTGCGCAGGTCGCTGATGAGCGCCGTCACCGCGATGTCGACGACGTCGTCGCCGAAGCGCCGGCCATTGGGCCAGCCGCCCGGGATCACGCCGTTGCCAAAGCCCGGCTGGATCTGGCTCACCAGCACGTCGTTGCCGAAGATGCTGAGGCGTGAGAAGCCGGGATCGTCCGGATTGGTCGGATGCATGGGGCCGCCTCCGGCGAGCCGCACCGATTTCGTCGAGAGATCGACCTTGATGACGTCGGGGATGAAGATGCCGGCGATGTCAGTGCGGCCGGTCTGGATGCCGGGCACGTCCGGTTCGAGCACCAGCAGGTTGAGGAGCTTCGCGAGCTCGGGTTTTTCGGCGTACTTCCGGAAGAGGACCTTGTCGCTCGCCGGCGTCGTCCGGCTGTAGAGATCCTTGGCTTCGAGGGCGACGAGCCCTTCGTTGAAGAGCGGATTGCCCTGACGCGCGACCTGCACCCAATCGCCGAAATTCTGTGAGCTGGGCAGCCCGTCCGACAGAATCGTGAAGCGGCGGCGGCTGGTCGTCGCGTAGACCCCCGCCATCTGTCGGTCGCCGCCGAGCTCCTCGATCGGAATCCGCAGCGCCATCAGGTGCAGGTTGAACCCGCCCTGCGCATCCTTGCCAGGGCTCCGCAGTTTGAGCAGGTCGAAGACCGCCTGGATGTCTCCGTAGAACCCGTCGTCGCGCTGGCCGGCGAAGGCGACGTAGCCGCGATCGAGGTTGGCGATCGACTGCTGCGTGTAGCGATCGAGCTCTTCAAACGTTGCGACGCCGTCTTTGGCCGGATTCTCGCCGTTGTCGTTCCGGTTGTAGAACGGCGTGGCATTCCCCTGATTGTTCGGGGGCACGACGCCTCGGCCGAGCGGCGTCCGCCGCCCGGTTCGATGCTCGACCTTGGTGACGGTGTAGAACTGCGTCAGGTTCTGCGCGGCATCGTCGACGTCCTGGATGACGCCGAGATACGACTGCAGGATGGTCTTGGTGTTCTTGAATCTCGTGTCGAAGCGGAACTGGTACGAGACGGTCGGTTTGCCGGCAGCGACGTCGTCGCCGGTCGCGACGTGAATCTCGTAGAGGACGTTGTCGTCGAAGTTGAACTTGTTCGGTCCGATCCCCGGTTCCTCGAATGGGTAGACGCCGAGGGCGGTGACGAGCGACTTCGACCCGTCTGACTCTCGAACGAACGCATAGACATCAGTAGTGTTGGCCGCGTCGTCGAGCGTGATGAGTGGTGCGTCCATGTGACTGGACGCGCTGGCTGTGGCCGATCCAGCCAGCAGGATTCCCGCTGCCGCGATGAGCGGAAGCGTCCGGTGCAACTGCCGTGTCATACATTCCTCCTTGACGTTGTTGATCAGTGAGTGCCGCGTAGTTGGGTGGAGAGTTCGTCCGCCTCTGACGGCAGGAGCGTCGCGCTCAGGCGCTCAGCCTTGTTCAGCCAGCGTCTCGCTTCGCGGCGCTGCCCGAGCGCGCCGTGAATGACGCCGGCATGGAGGAAGAGCCGGGCATCCTCGGTGCCTTCGGCGAGCGCGCGCCCGATGACGTCGCGTGCTTCCGCGGCGCGGCCGGCCGCGGCGAGCGCCCAGGCGTGCGCATCGAGCGTGAAGACGTCCGCGCGCGTGCGCAGCTCCTCTTCGGCGAGCGCGAGCGCCTTGTCAGCGCCCGTCCGGCGCGTCGCAAGGTAGAGCGCAACCGTTCGGGGATCGGCGGCCGCGCCGCTCGTGGCGATCTCGAGCTCGACCGCCGCCGCTGCATCAAGACGTCCCTGGACGCGCAGCGCATCGGCGAGCGCCCATTGGTATTCGGGAAGCGGATTGAGTGTGGCCGCGCGACTGAGTGGTGCGATTGCCTCCGTCGGCCGCTTCAACGCGAGCAAGATGCGTCCCCGTGCGAGGAGAGCCGCCGCGTAGTCGGGCTGGTGTCGCAGCGCCGTTTCCGCGGCCTTCAGCGCCTCGTCGAGGCGCCCTGCCTGGAGCTCGTAGGCAGAGAGACGCGTCCACGCCCAGGCTGACGACTCCGGATCGCGTGAGCTGGCCGAGTCGATCGCCAGCCGCATCGCGGCAATCGCGCCAGGGAGGTCGCCCTTGAGCCAGCGAATGTGCGCGGCGCGGGTGTAGGACTGATAGAAGGGCTTCAGGTCGAGCATCTTTTGGTAAGCCGCGGCGGCTTCCGTCAGCCGGCCCTGCTCCATGAGCGCGTCGCCCAGTAGCCCGTAGTCCAGCACGACGGTTCGTCGCGCGACGAGCGCGCGGGCGAGCTGTTCCGCTTCGCGGAATCGATGGAGCTGATGAAGTACGTGACCGCGCAGCAGCAGGGCTGCGGCCTCGTCCGGATACCGAGCTTCGAGGCACGCGGCCGCCTTCTCGGCGAGCGTGTAGTCGCCGGGGTCGTTGCTCACCCTGGCGCGTGCGACGTAGAGGTATCCGAGCCGCTCGAGCGCCGCGCGATCGTGCGCCGGTGACCGGGCATCGAGTTGTGCCCGCGAGATGGCGGCATCTCTGGCCTTGTCTCCGGCCGCTGGGGCGAGGGCGGCGACGCAAGGGTCGGGAGCTACCGAGGGCGAAATCGTTGCGGCAGGTTGAGACGCCGTTGCCGAGCGTGTAGCGGTTCGTTGGCAGCCAAGCGCCTGGGTCAACGCCAGCATCAGGCCCGCGCACACGAACATCTGGACCTTCATGAAGGGCCTCCTCACAGATTCGAAATCCGTCGCGGCACTGCTTTCTACGGCTCGACGAGCGGAACGGATTGAAGTCCCTCCCGGACGGTCGAGATGGCAGGTTCAGCAGGGAAGGCGAGAAGGCAAGTCAGTACCTGAGGCACAATAGGCCCTCAACGGCATCGGTACTTCAACTGGCAGCAGTCTAGGAGCGTTACATGGCCGACAAACGCGTGCTGGCGAATCAACGGGCGATCCTCGCGAATCAGCGTCGCATTCTTGCCAACCAGCGAGGGTTGCTCGCGAACCAGCGAAAGCTCGACGCACTCCTGACCGGTCAGAAGACGATCAAGGCGAATCAGGCAAGGATCCTGAAGAACCAGGGGAAGATTCTTGCGCGGACGGTGACGTTGTGAGTGCTCGGCAGCCGTTGTGCGTCACGGCGGCACTTTTCGCGCTGCTGGGGTCTCAGCCTGGGATCGAGGCCACTCAGGATGGAGTGCAGCTGCGCTATGTGGCCAACGCCGGGATGCTCGTCAGCATCGAGGGGGCGAGCTTTCTCATCGACGCCCCGACGAGAGATGGGATCACACCGTACGAGACGAGCCCGGCCGACGAACGGACGCGTCTTGAAGAAGCGAAGCCACCCTACGATGTTGTCGACGCCATCCTGGTCACCCACTGGCACGAGGACCACTTCAGTCCAGAGGCCGCGGCCGCGCATCTCGGTCGAAATCCGCGCGCGGTGTTCATTTCCTCACCGGAGGTCGTGACGCGCCTCCGCGCAGCTCGACCCGATCTCACGGCCGACCGGATTCGGGCAGTGCTGCCACCGCCGGGTCAGTCCGAGGAGGTAACTGTTGGCGGCGTCACCGTCCGGGTGCTGCGGATCCGTCACAATCCGACACGACGTCTGCCGGAGCAACACGTCGGATTTCTGATCGGTACGAGGACCACCGTGCTTCACGTCGGCGACGGGGATCCCGCGCCCGACAATTTCACGCTTCTCCGCACGCTCCCACAGGTCGACACGGCCCTGCTGCCGTTCTGGTACGTCCTCGACGAGGCAAACCGTCGCTTTGTCGCGACGTCGATCGCGCCGCGGCGGATCGTCGGCATGCACCTGCCACGTGCAGACGCTGCCGAGGTTGCCCGCAAGCTGCGGGCCGCTGGCGTCGAGGTCGATCTGCCGCCGGAGCCAGGGTCGCCGGTGCTTCGCGCGCGCTGAACGAGCCCAGATTCCTCTCAGGCTGCGCCTTTGCTCCATGGCGGGGTCACATCGTTACTGCGCGCGTACGCGCTGCCCCAGGTGCTCGTGCAGGTGCGTCGCAGTCGAAATCCACAGACGCCTGTAATTCATCTTCTGCCCGAACACATCGAGCGGCGCGTCGAGCTTGGCGTCTGGCGTCTCGGTAATCGCTTTCTTGAGAAACGCGAACGACTTCTCGAGCTCGATAGCACGGGTCGATAGGGCTGAGACGGCGCCGAGCCGTCGTCGACGCTGTAGAATCGCTCCGCTATGCGGACATCGAAATCGACAACGGTCGCCGCTCTCCTTATCGTCGTGTCGATGGCCTCGGCGGCGATGCAGGGCTTCCCTGGAAAACCCGCCGAGCAGCTCGCCGCCCGTCCGCCTTCTCGTCCCAACATCGTCTGGATCAGCAACGAGGACATGAGCCCGCGGCTCGGGGTGTACGGCGACGCCCTGGCGCGGACGCCAGTCCTGGATCGCTTCGCCAGCCAGTCGATTCGCTACACGAACGCCTTCACCACGGCGCCGGTGTGCGCGCCGAGCCGCGCGGCGATCATCACCGGTATGTATCAAACGGCGATCGGTGCGCAGCACATGCGGACGACCGAAGATCGCGTGCCTGAATTGCCTGGACCATACCTCGCGGTCCCGCCGTTCTACGTCAAGGCGTTTCCCGAGTACTTGCGGGCCGCCGGCTACTACACGACCAACCGCGCCAAGACGGACTACCAGTTCGGCGTGCCGTTCACCATCTGGGACGAAGTGGGGCAGGGTGCGCACTGGCGCAACCGGACCGACAAGACCCAGCCGTTCTTCTCGGTGTTCAACCTGGAGGTCACGCACGAGAGTCAGATTTTTCCGTCGAGCCCGGCCCGGAAAGGCAAGCCGCTCGTGACCAACCCGGCGGCGATCCAGGTGCCGCCGTACTATCCGGACACGCCCGCCGTGCGCGAAGAGCTCGCGCGGATGTACGACAACATCGCCGACATGGACACGCAGGTCGGCCAGATCCTGAAGCAGCTAGAAGACGATGGGCTGAGCGAGTCGACGATCGTGCTGTATTGGAGCGATCATGGCGACGGCGTGCCGCGCGCGAAGCGGTCGCTCTACGATTCCGGCCTGCGCGTGCCGCTGATGATTCGCTGGCCGAAAGGCCTCGGTTCCACCGTCACGCCAGGCTCGACCAGCAACGAGCTGGTCAGCTTCGTGGATCTGGCGCCGACGGTGCTTGCGCTGGCCGGCGTGACGATTCCGGCGCACCTTCCTGGACGAGTCCTCGTCGGGCCGAAGGCCGGCACGCCACCGGAGTTCGTCTTCGCGGCGCGCGATCGCATGGACACCGAATACGACATGATGCGGTCGGCGCGCGATGCGCGCTTTCTCTACATCCGCAACTTCTCGCCCGAGCTCCCGTACGCGGGTCACATCACGTATCGCAACCAGAGCGCGATCATGCAGGAGTGGTTCCGGCTGCAAGCCGAGCGCGCCCTGACGGGCCCACCGGCGCTGTGGATGCGCACCGCGCGGCCAGCCGAGGAGTTGTACGACACACGAACTGATCCGTACCAGATCAAGGATCTGTCCGCGGATGTCGCCCATCGCGTCACGCTCGAGCGGATGCGGAAGGCCGTCAACGACTGGATGTTGCGGTCGGGCGACCAGGGGTTGGTGAACGAGCCTGAGATGATTCAACGGATGTGGCCCGGTGGCGTGCAGCCGGAGACCGCGCGGCCCTACATCCTGTCCCGCCGCGAGACCGACGTCCAGTCACGCCGTGAGACGATGGCGATCCAGCCGCCGATGGAGGTCGTGATCTACGTGCCGACGCAGGGCGCGTCGATCGGCTACACGACCGAGGACGGCCCGAGTCCACGCTGGCGGCTCTACACCGGTCCGATTCGCGTCGACGCGCCGATGACCCTTCGCGCCAAGGCGATTCGCTATGGGTACAAGGAAAGCGCTGAGACGAAGGTGGTGTTTACGATGGGCGGGGTTTAATTCGTGTTCGGGTTCGTGTTCTGGGGTTCGGGTCGTTCTGGGAACGGAGCATTCGGATTCTCAAGCGGATTGAGATGAGAGGCTTGTAGCTCCGAGCCCTACGAACCGATGAACCCCGAGCCGAGCCCCGAGCCCCGACCCCGAGCCCCGAACCCCGAACCCCGAGCCCCGAACCCCGAACCCCGAACCCGAACCCCGAACCCCGAACCCCGAACCCCGAACCAGGCTTGACTCGCCAATCGATATCGGACAACGATATCGTGACACGAGGTCGACATGGCCAGGCGTCAAACTGAAGTAATGAAGGGGACGCTGCCGTTGCTGGTCCTCAAAACGCTGGCGCTCGAGCCGCGCCACGGGGTCGGCGTCGCCGACCGGATCCAGCAGATTACGCGCGGCACCTTTCAGGTCAGCCCCGGCTCACTCTTTCCCGTCCTCCACCGGCTCGAACAGGAAGATTTCATTGCCGGCGAATGGAGCGTCACCCCCGAAGGCCGGCGCGCCAGGTACTACCGGATCACGCCCGCCGGCTCGCGCAAACTGGCGTCGGAAAAGAAGCAATGGGCGCGGGTCGCGCTGGCGATCGGCCAGATTCTGGAAGCTGAGTGATGGCGTTCGGCATCCCGCGGCGGCTGCTGAGCGTCTGGCACACGGCGGCCCGGCGCGAGACGCTCGACCGCGAGCTCGACGAGGAGCTTCGCGCGTCGATTGACGTCCTTGCCGACCGCTATGAAAGCGCGGGCATGACCGCTCCGGCGGCGCGCCGCGCCGCGATCGCGGCCCTCGGCGGACCGGGCGGGTTCGTCGCGGTCCGCGAAAACGTCCGGGACGCCCGTGTCGGGGCCGGGCTCGATACGCTGCTCGTCGATCTGCGCCAGGCCTGGCGCGGATTCAGAAGCGCATCCGGTTTCATGGCCGTTGTCGGCGCCACGCTGGCGCTCGGCGTCGGCGCGAATACCGCGATCTTCGGTGTCGTGCACGGGATTCTGCTACAGCCGCTGCCATATCGCGACGCCGACCGGCTCGCCGTGATCTGGCTCGATCACGGACCCGCCGGATATCCTCGCGCCCCGCTGTCAGGACCTGACCTCGGCGACCTTCGCCACGCCACGACGACCTTCGAACAGCTCGGCGCGATCTGGGCGAGCGGCACCGTCGCGCTGACCGGCGACGGCGATCCCGAGCAGTTGCGCGCGGCGCTCGTCACGACAAATTTCTTCGACGTGCTGGGGACCCCGAGTGCGTTTGGGCGCACGTTCCGGACCGACGACAGCGCGCCCGGCGCGCCGCCGACGGTGCTCATTGGCTGGGAACTCTTCCAGCGCCGCTTCGGCGGGAATCCGTCGGTCGTCGGCCGACAGATTCTCGTCGACGATCGGCCGACGACAGTCATCGGCGTCATGCCGCAGGCATTTCGATTGTTGCTGCCGCTCGATGCCAGTGTGCCGGACCACCTGCAGGTCTGGGCGCCCTTCTGGCCGGACCTCGAGCACGGACCGCGCGGCAATCTCTTCCTGCGTGTCGTCGGTCGGATGCGTCCGGGCGTGACGGTTGCAGAAGCCAGCGCCGAAATCGATGGCATCGCGCGATCGATTCCGCCGGTCCTCGGCGCCGCCCGCGCGTTCCGGACGATCGCGTTGCAGGCCGACGACGTTCGCGAGGTGCGGGCGCCGTTGCTTGTGTTGTTCACCGGCGTGGCGATCCTGCTGACGATCGGCTGCGTCAACGTGGCGAGCCTGCTCATCGCGCGCGCCGCATCCCGGGCCAGGGAAACCGCCGTGCGCATCGCGCTCGGCGCCAGCCGCTGGCGGCTTCTGCGGCAGTCTCTGCTCGAAGGATTGCTGCTGACGATCGTCGGCGCCGCGGGCGGTCTCGTCTCGGGCTATGTGGGCCTGCAGCTGCTACTCGTGCTTGCCCCGCCGTCGCTCAGCCGCGCCGGAACATTCGAGCTCGACGCGACGGTCGTGGCTTTTACGTTCGCGATCTCCGCGATCTGGGGCGCGCTCCTTTCGCTCGCGCCGGCACTCGAGTTGTTCAGGGGAGGTGACGCGTCCCGGCGCCGGCTGGCCGTTGGTGCGCTGTCCGTCTTCGGCGGCCGCTCGACCGCAGCGCCGGTGCGGTACCGGGTGCGCGCGACACTCGTCGCCATGCAGATCGCGCTGAGCGTCGTGCTGCTGATAGGCGCCGGCCTCCTGGTGCGCGCGTTCATCGAAGTGCAGCGCGTCGATCCCGGGTTCCGCGCCGAGTCCCACCTGACGTTTCGCGTCGCGTTCCCCGACACCCGGTATCGAGAGGATCGGCTGCAGTCGGCCGCCGACGAACTGCAGCGGCACCTGTCTGTTGTTCCAGGGGTGACCGGGGTCGGCGCCATCAGTCATCTTCCGTTCGACGATCTGCCAAACTGGGGCCTGACCTACGGCCGCGATCCGCTATCGGACGCCGGCGGCGCGGCGAAAGCCGACGCTCGTGCGATCTCGGCCGGCCTCTTCGAGACGATTGGCGTGCGGCTCATTGAAGGTCGATTCTTCAACGCCGGACGAGAATCCCGCGAACCCGGTGGTGATCGTCGACGAAAAGCTGGCCAGCCAAATGTGGCCAGGTCAGAGCGCGCTCGGCCAGCAATTCCTCGTCGGACAGGCGTTTCCCGAACGCCGCGTGACGGTGGTTGGCGTCGTCGCGCACCTTCGCCTGCGCAGCCTCGTCGAAGATCTGACGCCGCAGATTTTCATTCCGTTCCGAGTCTGGCAGCGGAATCCGATGGCATTCGTCGTTCGGACGGGAGGCGATCCGGCCGCGGTCGCCACCGCCATCAGCGCGGCCGTCGCCCGGTTCGATCCCCAACTACCGATCTACGACGTTCGAGAGATGTCCGCCTATCTCGACGATGCACGAGCGGTGCGCCGCTTCACGATGGTCTTGACGGCGGTGTTTGCCCTGTCGGCGGTCGTGCTGACGTGCATCGGCGTTTACGGCGTGCTGGCATATGCCGTCGCCAGCCGTCGCCATGAGTTCGGCGTCAGACGCGCCCTTGGCGCGAGCCGAGGGCGAGTCATCCGCCAGATTCTTGGCGAGGGGCTGGGGTTCGCGGTCATCGGATGCGCCGCCGGGCTCATCTGCGCGCTTCTGACCGCGCGGTTGATTCAGGCGCAGTTGTACGCGATCGAGCCGCGCGATCCAGTCACCTACGCCGTGGCGCTCGCGATCGTCTTGACCGGCGCCACGCTCGCATGTCTGGTCCCGGCGTGTCGGGCGATCGCCGTCAGTCCCATGGATGCTTTGCGGTCGGACAGCTGATGACGCCTCGCCCCCGCCTTGCCTCGATCGACATCGTCCGCGGCGCCGTCATGGTGCTCATGGCGATCGACCACGTGCGCGTCTACTCGGGTGTGCCTGCCGGGGGTCCGACGCTCGGAGTGTTCTTCACCCGATGGGTCACGCATTTCTGCGCGCCGGCTTTCGTGTTTCTGGCCGGAACCTCTGCGTTCCTGTACGGTGTGTCACTGGCTGGCCGATCATCGGGCGCGCCAGGATCCACTTCCGCGTTGTCGCGTTATCTGGCCACGCGTGGACTGCTGCTCGTGCTGCTCGAGCTGACGGTCATCCGCGCGTCGTGGACGTTCAACGTCGACTACTCGCAGTTCATCCTGGCCGGCGTCATCTGGATGCTGGGTTGGTGCATGGTCCTGCTGGCGGCGATGGTCTGGCTTCCGACTTGGGCGATCGGGGCACTAGGCCTGATCGTCATCGTGTTTCAGGATGCGTTCGGCGCGCTGGGGAACGCGATGCCTGCGTCGTGGCATCCGATCTGGGAGTTCATCTATCCGGTCGGCGCCGAGGTCAAGCTTGGCGAACACGGCCCGTCTGTGACGGTGCTCTACACCATCGTGCCGTGGATAGGAGTAATGGCCGCCGGATATGCGTTTGGCGCGATCATGTTGCGTGACGCCGCCGATCGCCGCCGCCTTTGCCTTCGAATCGGCCTGTCGGCGACGCTGCTGTTTGTCCTTGGCCGCCGGCCTCCACGTCTGGATGAGCGCCGCGCCGCCGTCCGCGCTCGTCCGGTTCCTGAACCAGCGAAAGTATCCGGCATCGCAACTCTTCCTGTTGATGACGCTCGGGCCGACGATCGCGCTGCTTCCGCTAGCCGAACGCGCGCGCGGATGGTTGGCCGAGATGCTGAGGACGTTCGGCCGGGTGCCGATGTTCTATTACCTGCTGCATATCCCTGTCATTCATGCGCTGGCGCTTCTCGTCTGGCTGGTGCGCGACGGGAGCGCCGGCGCCGCGCGTTTTGCCACCGCCCCGTACGTATCGATCCCGGAAGGGCAGCGATGGGGACTCGCGCTCCTTTACCTCGTATTTGCGATTTCCATCGCGGTCTTGTACGGTCCCTGCCGATGGTTTGCGCGGATCAAGGCCCGCGGTGACGCAGGCTGGCTTCGCTACCTCTAGTCTTCTTCCCGGCCGCGTTCTCGCCTCAGCCGGACTCTCGGCCGCCCATCGACTTCCAACGCTGACGGAGGTATGGTTTCACCTGCAGGAAAGGAGTCACGATGTCCAAAGGCATCTCCCGACGACACTTCTTCTTCGGAACCCTGCTCGCAGGCGTCATTCCGCGCGGCGGGTTTGGCAGCGTCGCGTCACTGAAGGCGCTTGGCTATCAGTCCCCCAACGAGAAGATGAATATCGCCGGGATCGGCGCCGGCGGCCGTGCCATCAGCGTGCTCGGGGCGCTCGACTCGGAGAACATCGTCGCGCTGGCCGACGTGGACTGGGCCCGCGGCGCCGAGGGCTTCAAACGCTGGGAGAAGGCGACGAAATACAAGGACTATCGTCAGCTGCTCGACAAGGAGAAGGGCATCGACGCGGTGACGGTCGTGATCCCCGATCACATGCACGCCGCCGTCGCGCTCGCCGCCATGCAGCGTGGCAAGCACGTGTATGTCGAGAAGCCGCTCACACGCACGCCGTGGGAAGCGCGGCTGCTGACCGAGGCGGCCGCGAAATACAAGGTCGCCACGCAGATGGGCAATCAGGGCTACTCGCACGAGGCGACGCGGGTCGCGGCCGAGATTATCTGGTCCGGAGAGATCGGCGACGTGACCGAAGTGCACTCCTTCCGTGGACGCGCGAGCTGGCCGCAGGGCATGCAGACATTGCCAGCTGCTGAACCCGTTCCCGATACGCTCGATTGGGATCTCTGGCTTGGTGGCGCGGCGTTACGACCGTACACGTCGGGCGACGACGCCTACCGCAAGGAGTACAACCAGCAATTCGGTTTCTACCTGCCGTTCAACTGGCGAGGGTTCTTCGACTTTGGCAGCAGCTTGATTGGCGACTGGGGAATCCATCAACTCGGCCCCGCGAACCTTGCGCTACGGCTCGGCAGCCCGACGAGCGTCGAGTGCGTCAAGCAGGGAGAGGGGCGAAGCCCCTACACGTTCCCGCGCGGCGGCGTCGTCATCAAGTGGGAGTTTGCCGCGCGCGAGAACATGCCGCCGGTCACCGTTTACTGGTCGGATACCGGCGACCTCTATACGCCGGCTGGCATGACGGTGGACGAGATGCGAGCGATTCCTGGCAAGGGTCCGCAGATCGAGGGGGCCGGCGGTGGCGGTCGCGGTCGAGAGGGAGGCGGCCGTGGACCTGGTGAAGGCGCGCGCGGCGCGGCACCCGGAGATCCGGCGGCTCAGACTCCTGGTCGCGGCCGAGGCGGTGCGGGCGGCCAGCAACAGGGCAGCGGCTACAACACGGTGTTCGTGGGCTCGAAAGGCTATCTCGGCACGAGTGGACGCGGTGAGGGCGTTGGCCTGATTCCTGGATCGCGCTGGGCCGAGTACACCTTGCCGCCGCGAACGCTCACACGGTCACCCGGACATCAGCGCGACTGGGTTCGAGCCTGCAAGGGTGGCGAGCCCGCGTGTTCGAACTTCAGCATCGCGGGGCCCTACACCGAGTGGATGGTCCTCGGCGCGGTCGCCGCGCGCGTTGAAGGCAAGCTGCTGTGGGATCCGAAGAAGATGGAGTTCACGAACAACAAAGAGGCCAACAAGTTCGTGAAGCCGGTGTTCCGTAAAGGCTGGGAGCTGAAACCTGTCACTTAGACGCCGGGGGTCAGATCTCGATTCTCCCACGGTTCGCGGAGAAAATCGAGATTGACCCCACTTGCGAGGGAGAACGAGACATGTTGACGAGACGAGAGTTGGGGAAGCTCGCGCTGGCGGTGCCTGCGGCGACGATGCTCGGGCGGAGCGAATCGATCTTTGGCGGGTTTGTGCAGGCGAAACCGAACTCGCTCATCGACGGCGTGCAGATCGGCACGATTACCTACAGCTACCGAAGCATGGCGGATCAGAGCGCTGAAGCGACCCTGAAGTACATCGTCGACTCCGGCATCAGCGGGATCGAGCTGATGGGCGGGCCGGTCGAGAGCTTTGCGGGCGCCCCGACAGCAGGGGGCCGCGGCGGGGGTGGTCGCGGGCCAGGTGGCGGTGGGCCTGGCGGCGGTCGCGGACCAGGCGGTGGTGGGGCTGAGGCCGCGCCTGTACCTATGACGGGCTCGTGGAACGGCCAGCCCTGTGCGGTGCCGGCAGCCGGTGGACCGGGCGGAGGCGGCGCGGGTCGCGGCGGCGGACGCGGACGTGGAGAGATGACGCCCGAGCAGCAAGCGGCGCAGGAGGAACAGGCCGCCAAGCTCAAGGCGTGGCGCACGAGCGTCTCGATGGACGCGTTCAAGAAGCTGCGCAAGATGTACAACGACGCCGGCGTGACGATCTACGCCTGGAAGCAGCTCAACGCGAACATGTCGGATGAGGAGTACGAATACATCTTCAATGTCGCCGAAGCCCTCGGGTGCACGCACACCACGCTCGAGCTCTTGACCGATCCGGCCCAACTCAAGCGGCTCGGTGACTTCGCGATGAAGAAGAAGGTCTACGCGGCGTACCACACCCATGCCCAGGGCAGCATGACTGCATTCGATCAGGCCTTCGCGCTCTCGAAGGGCAACATGGCCAACGTCGACTTCGGCCACTGGGTGGCCGCTGGCAACGTCGGCGGCACACCGATGCAGTTCCTCGAGAAGCACCACGACCGCATCTCGAGCTTCCACCTCAAGGATCGGACGACGCCCGCCAACTGCGCGCTCAACCTGCCGTGGGGCACGGGCGAGACGCCGATCAAGGCGATCCTCCAGCTCGTGAAGAAGAACAAGTGGAAGATGCCCGCGTCGGTCGAACTCGAGTACACGATTCCCGAGGGATCGGACGCCGTGAAGGAAGTCGGGAAGTGCGTGGAGTACTGCAGAACCGCGCTCACGACGTGAGCGCCTGCGAGGCAACCTCGACCATTCGTGATACCGTCAGCGCATACAAGTTCGGTGCCTGAGAAGCGGAGCCTTCAACGCGACCCCGCGTTTCAGGCGTCGGTTCGGGATCACCCGAACAGAGGAGTGTGCGAATGAAAGTGTCAGCAATGCCGGCGCTCGCCATCACGTTGGTCCTCGCCGCTGGGATAGCGGTGTCGGCCCAGACGCAGCCCGCGCCGGCAGCTGGATCGGACGTGTATCACGTGCATTTCACCAAGGCGGCGCCAGGTCAGGCCGCGGCGCTCGGGAAAGCGCTCATGCAGCCTGATAGCACGGCACCAATGCCGGACCACTTCATCGTCCTCCGCCATCAGGAGGGCGACGACTGGGACTATGCAGTGATACAGCACCTGGGGCAGAAGACCACCATCACGGGAGGGCCGGCGGCGCCGAATCCGTCGCGCGACTTGCGCGCCTGGCACGCCGATACGCTCGTCAGCGGCCCGTCGTGGGGTGAGTTCACACGCCAGATGGGGATCGGCGGGTCTGGCAGCACGGGTGCCGTTTATACGGTTGGTGTCCATCGCGCGTTGCCGGGCCACCGCGAGCAACTCGAGAAGGCGCTGAACCAGCCGGCCTCGGCCAGCTCGAAGATCCAGACAGGCAACGTATTCCTGCAGCACATCGAGGGCAGCGAGTGGACGTTCATGACCATCACCCGTCACAACTCCTGGCAGGACCTCGCTGCTGATCGGGTTGAAGCTGCGGCGGCCGCCGCTTCGTCGCCGGGTGGATGGAGCGATATCCGTCAGCACTCCGCATTCCATCGCGATACGATCGCTGACCGGATCTTTCCAGCCAAATAGACGCGACTGCCGATCGCCCGTGCCGCTCGAGAGATGGAACGGCGGCATGGGCGATCTCTCCTGAGGCGAGACGAGGTGCCGACGTATTCCTTTCGAGTGAACGGCCGCAGGGTCAGCGTCGAATCCTGGGATCCTGATCAGCCGCTCCTCTACGTCCTTCGCAACCAGCTTGGCCTGCACGGCGCGAAGTACGGGTGCGGCCTCGGCCAGTGCGGCGCGTGCACGGTGCTCGTCGACGGCCAGCCGGCGTTTTCGTGCCTGACGCCAGTGCAGCAGGTGGCCGGTCGCGGCGTCACGACAATCGAAGGACTCGGCACGCCGGAGAAGCCCGATCGCGTGCAGGCGGCATTCGTCGCGAGTCAGGCGGCGCAGTGCGGCTACTGCACGAGCGGGATGATCATGGCCGCGACAGCCTTGCTGCGGCAGACGCCGCGCCCGACCCGCGAGCAGGTGACCGCAGGGCTGGCGGCGAATTTGTGCCGCTGCGGCACGCACACGCGCATCATCGAGGCCGTCTTGCGCGCGGCAAGAATCTAGAACTCATGAACTCGTAGTGTCCGCCTTTAGGCGGACCATTACGAGTCCGGCTGACCGCCTCCGCCAAAGGCTACGGCGAGTCTCGCCGAAGCGCTTCGCGCGAAGGCGGAAGCCGGACACTACGTCTGAGAGGCTAGAATCCGTTCATGCGTTCACGCGTGTTCTGCGTTCTAGTTTTGTCGGCGATGGTTCTCGCGCGCGCCGACGGGCGCGCCAGACAGGCGACGACCATCACGCCGGCCCCGGCGGCCGCCCTCGAACGTGCCAGCGCCAATGGCGTGCAGTTCGAGCAGACCGTCGCCGCCACACGGCGGCTGCTGCGCGCGTGGCTCGCTCATGCCGATCCACGAACCACGCTCCTCCCGGATCGTCTTGAGGCGGATCGGAGCAAGTGGGTGTACACGCCTCATAACTCCGGCGCCGATCTCTATCCGTATCTCGTCCTGACCGCGCAGCTCACTGACCCCGACCTGTACGAGGGCCGGATGCTGGAGATGCTGCGCAACGAAGTCCGCTACACCTCGGCGCAGGCCTCGGTCCCCGGCAACCTGACGTTCGCGACCGGTCAGCTCGGTCCCCCCAGCCTTTTTGGCGCCGGCGAGTACGCGAAGGACGGCCTCGTCAGCGTCACCGAGTACCTGGGCCGCACGCCGTGGTTCTATCGCATGGTCGACCTCACCGTGGACGCGATGGCGCAGGCTGCCGTCTCGACGCGCTTCGGGATGCTTCCCGCCTCGGATACCGAGCTCAACGGCGACTACCTGCAGACGCTCACCCGTCTCATCACGATGACCGACGACGCGCGTTTTCTCGAATGGGCCCGTCGCATCGGCGATGCCTACGTCGACGAGGTGCTGCCCGGCAACTTCGGCGTGCCCGGCATGCAGTGGGACTTCGTCGCCCACAGCGGCGACCGTCGCCTGCGCCTGCGCGATCACGGCAACGAGACGGTGGTCGGCCTGACGCTGCTCTTCGCGCTCGAGCAGCAGCTCGGAACGGACCGCGCGCCCCGATACCGCGCCGCGGTGCAGCGCATGCTCGACCGCATCCTGCAGTCGGCGGCCCCAGACGGCATGCTCTACAACGAGGTGAACGCCGAGACGCTGGCGCCGATCGACACGCGACTGTCGGACAACTGGGGCTACGTCTACGGCGCGATCTACACCTACTATCAGGTGACCGGCGACACGAAGTATCGCGACGCCGTGCGTCGCGTCCTCGCAAGCCTGCCGGCCTACCGCAACTACGCGTGGGAGCCTGGCCGCAACCCGCCGCTCGGATCCTTCGACGGCTACGCGGACTCGATCGAGAGCGCGATCTATCTCGTGAACCGCGAGCCGGTGCCCGAAGCGCTCGACTGGATCGAGTCGGAGATGCGGGTCATGCTCGGCATGCAGCGCGCTGATGGACACATTGAAGATTGGTACGGCGAAGGCAACTTCAATCGGACGGCGCTGCTCTATGCCTACATGAAGAGCCTCGGCGTGCGTCCGGTTCGCTGGGAGCCGGGCGTGCGAATTGGCTCGGTCCGCGACGGCAGTCGTCTCGTCGTCTCGGTGACGGTGCCCGCGCCGCGCCGCATCCAGTTCGACTTCGCCCGCCATCGGCGAGCGCTGAATCTCCAGCAGAACCTCGTGCGCCTGAACGAGTTCCCCGAGTGGTTCACCGTGGACGAGAACTCGCTCTACCGCATCGGGCGTGCCGGCACACCTGGCGAGGTCCGGCTCGGCTCCGAGCTGATTGCCGGGATTACGCTCGATTCCGGGTCCTGGATCGTCGAGCCAATGACCGGCAAGTGAGCGCGCGATAACGTCGCCGAATAATCCGGCCGCGGGAACAAATCCAGGCAACCGTCGTAGACACTCTCCGTGGCCTGGCTCGCCTGGGACGGTGTCGTTCGCGACTTTCGGCATGCGCTGCGAACGCTTCGAAAAACACCTGGGCTCGTAGCGCTGGTGGTGCTCTGCCTCGGCCTGGGCATCGGCGTGAACACGACGCTCTTCAGCCTGTTCAACGCCGTGCTGTTGAAGGGCCCGACCGCGCGGGACCCGGAACGGCTGGTCCACATAGAGCCGGGGAACGGCGACCAGATTTCGTATCCGAACTACAAGGATCTCGGGCTCCCCGCGGGTTTTACCGACCTTGCGATCAGCGACCGAACTGCGCTGAATCTGAGCAGCGCCGACACCGTTCAGAGTCTGCGCGCGTTACAGGTGTCGCCGAATTACTTCGAGCTGCTCGGCGTACCCGCGGCGACTGGCCGGACGTTCACCTCACCCGACGCGCGACAGCGGCTCGCGGTCCTCGACCACGGATTCGCGAGTCGCCAATTCCCCGGGAGTGAAGAGATCGTCGGGCGGGTGCTCATCCTGAACGGCGAACCATTCACGGTCGTCGGGATTCTACCGAACGACTACCGGCCCGGTCTCGGCCTGTTCGTGCCGGATGTCTACCTGCCGATTGGTTCGCTCCTGCCCGGCGCGCTCCTGGACCGTCGTCCTTCGTCGTTCGATCTGTATGGCCGCCTGTCGTCGGGCACGACCCGCGAGCAGGCGCGGGACGCGTTTCACGCGGCAGCGCAGCGGCTCGAATCCGCCCACCCAAAGGAAAACGAGGGTTTTGGCCGTCCGCCGCTGATTCTGCCGCTCTCGGGTGTGGCCAGCCTGCAGGGCCGAGGAGCGCCTCGTGAACTGCCGCTCGTGCTCGCGGCACCGTTCGTCGTGTTCGGCATCCTGCTCTGTATCGCATGCGCGAACGTGTCGGGGGTTCTTCTCGCACGAGGGGCGAGCCGGCGTCCGGAAATCGGGATTCGACTCGCAATCGGTGCCAGCCGGGCCGCCCTCGTCCGCATGCTGCTTGCGGAGTGCGTCGTGTTGTCCGTCATCGCGACGGCAGGCGGTGTGCTGCTGACAGTAGTGGTCATGCCCTTGCTCCATTTCGTGCGGCTCCCGAACGCCGTCTCCATCAACGTTCCGCGAGTGGAAGTCGATATCAACCTGATCGCGTATGCCGGCGCAGTCGCGGTGCTGACGTGCCTGGTCTGCGGGCTCGTCCCCGCGATGCAGGCAACCCGCATCGACTTGACGTCGAGTCTGCGCGAAGTGGCCGTCAGTGGGCGCCGCCGTCGAGGGCTGCGTCGGATGCTCGTCGGTGGCCAGGTCGCGGCGTCCGCCGTGTTGCTCGCGGTGTGCCTGTTGTTCCTGCGGAGCCTGTCGCACGTGGCGACCCTGGATCCGGGATTCGATGTGTCGCATGGCATCACCGCTCTCGTCAGACTCGAAGAGAATCGCTTCTCACCACAGGCCAGGCATCTGGCTGCCGAACAAATCTCGGAACGGCTGCAAGCAGTGCCGGGCGTGACATCGGTAAGCTTTGCGAGCCTGATTCCGCTCGCCGGCGACGTGGTCGGCCTCCGCGCCGAGCTCCGCGATTGCCCCGACGGCAAGGGCATCTCGGTCGCGGCGGCCAACGTCGGACCGCGGTATTTCGAGACCATGGGAATCGGCGTGCGCGATGGTCGCGAATTCTCGTCCTCGGACCGCGTCGGCGCGCTCCCCGTGGTCATTGTCAACGAGGCCTTCGCCAGCCAGGCGTTCCCCGACGGCGCGGTTGTCGGCCGTTCAATCCGCGTCTTGTCTGAACGCGACGACGAGTGGAGGGAGATCGTCGCGGTGGTGGCGAACAACAAGTACGCGTCACTGAGTGAGGCTCCGTACCCACAGGTGTTCATGCCCTACCTCCAGACCGGCGGCAGGCTCTTTGTTCAGGTCCGCACCACGACTCCGCCGCATCTTGGTGTGGCCGCTGTGAAGAGGGCAATAGCGGAGTTCGACACGTCGCTGCTGGTCGATGTGCAAACCACAGCGGACGCGACTAGCGTCGAGCTCACGTTGCGGCGCGTGGCGACCAGCCTCCTCGGGGCGATGGGCGGATTGGGCGTTCTCCTGGCGATGATCGGGCTCTTCGGTGTGCTGGCGTGGGACGTGACGCGCCGGACGCCGGAAATTGGCATCCGCATGGCGCTCGGCGCGTCGCGGCGCGCCGTGCGGAACGGCGTCATGCGCGATGCGCTAGGTCTGGTCGCCACCGGGATTGCCGTCGGGCTCGCGGCAGCCGTTGTGGTGACGCTCCCGTTGCGCGGGTTCCTCGCCGGCGTCAGCACGGCAGATCCGGTAGCGCTTGGAGCCGTCGCAGTCGTCCTGCTGGCGGTGGGGCTCCTCGCGAGCACCATTCCCGCTCACCGCGCCAGCGGAATCGATCCGATCGCGGCGCTCCGCCGCGAGTAGGTCCAGATCCGATGTGCGGTTTTGCGCCCACATCGGTCGCGCAGCTGCACATCAATTCACTCGATCTTGACTGACGCCCGCGAAAACCTCACAATAACGCGTCCCCCAACCAGCAACTGCGGTTTCCCGATCGGCCCGAGCCATCGCGCCGGCGAACCTGTACGCTTCGCCGCGTCGGTGCGTTTACGGGCTGGAGAGGAACCGCGACATGAGACCACAAACATCCGCGTTGGCCATCGCCGGCGTCGTCCTCGGCACCTTGTGTGGCGTGCCCAGCGAGGTCGAGGGGCAGGACCAGGGAAGTGGAATCGAGTGGCAGGAGGGGCCGGGCACCGGTCAGATCGGCAACGTCGCGCAAATCCAGATCCCGGAAGGCTACCGGTTCGCTGGCCGCGACGGCGTCCGGCGCTTTCTCGAGATGACCCAGAATCCGGTCTCGGGCAGGGAACTGGCCGTGATGGTTCCGCCGTCCCAGGGCGGCGACATGTGGTTCGTCATCTTCGATTTCAACTCGATTGGCTACGTCAAAGACGACGAGAAGAACAAGCTCGATTCGAAGGGGATCCTTGAATCGATCAAGTCGGGCACGGAACACTCCAACGAGGAGCGTCGCAAACGCGGCTGGCCGACCATGGAGATCCTGGGCTGGCACACGCAGCCCCGTTACGACACCGCCACCAACAACCTGACGTGGGCGATTCGCGGAGCCAGCGAAGGTGACGAGGTCGTGAACTATTCCGTGCGACTCCTGGGTCGACGCGGCGTGATGGATGTCGATCTCGTCCTCGATCCGACGCAGGTCGCCGCCACGGTTCCCGAGTTCGATCAGCTCATGAACGGCTTTGAATTCACCTCCGGCAATCGATACGCGGAGTTCATGAACGGCGACAAGGTCGCCGAATACGGCCTGACCGCGCTCGTCGCCGGCGGCGCCGGCGCGGCGCTGGCCAAGAGTGGTCTGCTCGCCAAGATGTGGAAGGCGATCGTGCTCGGGGCGATAGCGGCCTTCGCGGGTCTCAAGAAGATGCTTGCGTCAGTCTTCGGGAAGAAGTCGGCGGAAGAGCCCGCGAGTACCGCCTCCTGACGTGGAGCTGCTGTCGCTACTGCTGGTGATCTGGTGCGTGTATGTGTCGGAAGCACTGTGGTGGACCACGTCGAGCAGCCTGATTCTCACCGGAACCCGGCTCGGTGATTTTCGCGCTCGGCTTGGTCCATCGCTGCCGGTCAGAGAAGGCCGGGGATTCTTCGCGTCGCCGCTTCTCCCTCCGTTCCGGTATTCGTTCGAATGTGAGCTCGAACGCGTGGCGGACCAGGGCCGCTCGCGGGCCAGTCGCGCCAACGTCGAGCGCCGCGTGGCGCAGGCGTTGGCAGCCGCGACGCGCCTCCGCTCCCTCGGCCAGGGGCTCTTCCTCTACCTCTTTGTCGTCGTGCCGCTGGCCATCGGCAGCCTCGGCCTCATCAGAACGTGGGCACCGCTCCTTGCGATTCTCGTCGTGTGGCTGATCGCGATCGTGTTCACGTATCGGCAAAGCTGGCAGAAGGTCAACCAAGGAAAACCGTCCGGGTGGCGGGGGGACGCCGCTCTCATGATTCTGTCGCCGCTCGGCGCGAGCCGCGCCGCCGACCGCTTGACCCGCAAGGCGTTGCACGGCCTGAGCCCGATGCGGGTCGTCAGCGTCGCGACGACCGCTGAAGAGTTCTGCCGGATCGCGAGGCTGGTCTACTTTGACGAGGAGACGCCGTGGCACAGCGCGGCGAAGCGCGACATTGACGAGATTCTCGAGTCTGACCGTCTCGCGGACATGTTCGTCGCGACGCCGGTTCGCGAGCCGGGGATGCAGGGGTTCTGCCGCCGGTGTCATGGCCAGGTGATGCGTGATTCCGGAACCTGCCCTGACTGTGTGGTCGTGTCGATCACGCCATTTCGACGGAGCCGCGGATACCCGGAATACACGGATCGGGTAGAGCCACGGATTACACGGACAACACGGATCGGTAGAGCCACGGACCACACGGACAACACGGATCGGGTTTGTGAAATAGCTACTAGGCCACCAGCCCGTCTCGGCCCTGCGGGAAGCGTCAGCGGCGCTCGTGGGCGATGCGTCCGCCGATGACCGTCATGTCGGCGCGGATCGACCGGAGGCGCTGATCAGGACACGTGAGCAAGTGATCGTCGAGCACGACGAAGTCGCCAACCTTGCCGACTTCGATCGATCCCCGATTCGCTTCGTCGAAGCTGAAGCGGGCGGCGGCGCGGGTCATCATGCTCAGGGCTTCCTGCCGTGAGACAGCTTCCGTCCCGCTGACGACGCGTCCCGATTCGGTGCGCCGGGTAGTCGCCGTGTACATCGTGAGAAATGGGTTGAACGGATTCATCGAGTCGTCGGGATCGAGCCCGAACATGTGATCGGTGTTGATCGCGACCTCGACGCCGGCCTGCCGCCAGGTCCGCAGGCCGATGAAGCGGGCAACGCGCTCGCCGCCAAGCGCCGGCGAAAGCGCGTCGGCGTCCTTGAAATACCAGGCGGGCTGCGTATCGACGAGCACGCCCAGGCGCGCGGCGCGCGCCGCCGTCTTCGGGTCGACGAAATAGGCGTGAATCAGCGTGTGCCGCCGGTCTCCGGGTCGCGAATCCCCAGTTCCGGGTGTTTGGCGTTGCGCGGCCTCGATCGCATCGAGCACGACGTCGACGCCCGCATCACCCGTCACGTGCGCCACAACCTGCCATCCAAGACGGTGGCCTGTGGCCACGGCGGACGCAATCTGCTCGGGCGTGAGTGTCAGGAACCCTCTGTAGCTCGGGTCATCAACGGCATAGAGCTGACGCGCGCCTTGCCCGTACGGGTCGCGCATGAATGAGGTGCCGATCAGGATTCCGCCGTCGGCGACGATCTTGAGGGGACCGACCTTCAACCAGTCGTCACCGTCTCCGAATCGGAACGGCAGGCCCTGGATGAATTGCTCGACGGCAGCCGGATCGTCCGCCCGCGGGATTCTCACCGTCACCGTCGCCCTCACTCGAAGACGGCCGGCGCGTTTCATCTCGTCGTAGGTCTGGTAGCCCTCGAGCGTGGCGCCACGCTCGATCACGCTCGTGATTCCCACGGTCAGGTACTGTCGGTGCACTTGCTCGAGCGTATCGAGGGGAACGCGGCCAGCCGCCGGGCGGAACCGGGCGAGCAGGTCGCCGACATTTCTCAGGAGGCCCGTCGGCTCGCCGGCGCTATCCTTGACGATGGCTCCTCCAGGCGGATCGGCGGAGTTGCGGTCGATGCCGGCGGCCTGGAGCGCCGCGGTGTTGGCCGAGAAGGCGTACGCGGCGTCGACGACCACTGGGTGATGCGGCGCAACCGCGTCGAGTTCCGCGCGAGTCGGAAAGCGCCGTTCGCGCAGCCGCGTCGGAAAGACCCGCGGCGTCCAGATCCAGGCGCCTCGGCCTCGGCGTTCCACCTCGCGGCGGATCCAGTCCTGCAGCTCCGCGATGGATCTGAGATTCCTGAATGGCTGCGACGACTCCGCCGCGGCCACGTCGAGCGCGTGGACATGCGTATCGATCAAGCCGGGAATCACGGTGCGTCCGCGACCCTCGACGACGCGGGTCGCGTTGCCGATGTGGGCGCGCACGTCCTCATTCGATCCGACCGCCACGAATCTGCCGTCGCGGATCGCCAGCGCCGTGACCGTGCGGAACTGGTCGTCGACTGTCAGCACCCGACCGTCGAGCAGCACGAGATCGGCCGGGCGCGCCGCGTCCTGCGTCGACAGAATCGGAACGAACGCGGCGATCAGGATGATGAAGGTGAGACGGTGCATCTTGTCAGCTCTCAGCTCTCAGCTGTCAGCAATCAGCTAGAGCATTCTAGAGCTTAGCCAGACTTTGTGTCTCGGAACGCACTAACTGAGAGCTGACGAGCTGATAGCTGAGAGCTGACAGCTGAGAGCTGAGCTCTCACCTCATCCACCGATCCAGGTTTTCCCTCACGAACCAGTCGTCGGAGAGATGCGGATAGCGGGCCAGCGCGCGGTCGATGGCGGCCATTTGCCCTGGGCTCAGCTCCTCGCTCGGGTCGAGGCACCAGCGGCCGGCGAGCAATCCCTGGCGGCGCAGCACTTCGTGAATGCCCGGTATACAACCGGCGAACTGGTGCGCAGGATCGAACAGCGCCGCGTTGGCGTCGGTGAGCTCGGCGCCTAGCGCGAGTAGTTCGAGCGCGCTTGCCTCGCCGAAGCGCCGCGAAGGCGGGTCTGCCGCGCCGAAGCCCCGCGAAGGCGGGTCGCCGGAGCCCTGCGAAGAGGGCCTGATCGCCAGACACCGATCGAGCAGGTCAACCGCATTTCGCGTCCACACGGCCCATTGGCCGAGCAGGCCGCCCGAGAAACGCACGCGAGCCCCGTCAGCTCCGGCTGGATACGGCGTCAGCAGGTCGCTCACGATCGCGTCGTCGTTGCCCGTGTAGAGCGCGACATCGGTTCGACCGCTGTCGGCCAGGGCGCCCACGACATCCAGAGTGCGGTAGCGATCGAAGGGCGCGACTTTGATCGCGACGACGCGCTCGATGCCGAGAAGCGCGCGCCAGAAAGCTCGGTCGAGGACCCGCCCGCCTACGGAGGGTTGAAGGTAGAAGCCGACGACCGGAATGATCTCGGCAATCAGACGGCAGTGCTCGAGCAGGGCTTCGTTGGTGGTGTCACGTAGCGCGCCGAGGCTGACGAGCGCGGCGTCGTAGCCAAGAGACCGCGCGAGCTCTGCTTCGCGCACGGCCTGTGCCGTCGGTCCGCATACGCCGGCGATTGTCACGGGCAGTTGCCGGCGATCCGTGCACCACGCCCGGGCCGCGCGGATCGCCAGATCGAGCACCGGCTCGAGCAACCCGACGGCTGGATCGCGGATCGCGAACTGCGTCGTATGCACGCCAACGGCGATGCCTCCGGCGCCGGCGTCGCAATAGTAGCGGGTCAGCGCCACCTGCCGCCGCTCGTCGAGCTGGCGCGTTTCAGTGAGAGCGAGCGGATGAGCCGGGATCACGAGCCCGCGGAGAAGCGCGCGTCGAAGCTCCGGCAGCGGCTTCGCCTCAAAAGCGGCCATCGGTGACCTCGAAGCGCGTCGGCTTTTTCAGGGAGTGGCCACCGATCTGCACCCAGTGCGCGACCCATTGCCGAAGAACGGCGAGCGGCACCGTTGGCTCGCCCAGCAGGGCGCGGCACCGGCTCGAATCGCTCAGGAGCGCGATTGGGCCTTCGCTGTTCACGAATCGCGGCGGGTGGCTGAAGGCCGCGCCGAACCACTCTGCCATCTCGCGAACGCTGATCCGTTCCGCGCCGGTGACATTGAGGATCGCCGGCGGCGACGAGGCAAGCTCGAGGCTGCGCAGCGCATAACTGTTCGCGTCGCCCTGCCAAATCGCGTTGAAGAAGCCGACCGTCAGGTCGATCTCTTCGTCGGCGAGCACCCGCTGCGCGATGTCCACGAGTGTGCCGTAGCGAAGATCGACGGCGTAGTTCAGGCGAAAGATGACCGTCGCCATCCCTCGCTCCCGCGAGACGAACTCTACGACGCGTTCCCGCCCGAGGCAGGATTGCGCGTATTCGCCGGTCGGCGCCGGCTGGTCCTGTTCTGTCGACGCGGGCCCAACCGTGGGCACCATTGGGTAGACGTTCCCAGTCGAGAACACCACCATTCGTGACTGGGAGAAGTGCTCGGCGACGCGTGCCGGAATGACGGTGTTGGTCGCCCAAGTGATGTCGGTTCGATCGAGGGTTCCAAACTTTCGGCCCGCCAGGAACAGGACATTCGGGCAGCGCGGCAAGGCGGCGATCTGCGCCGGGTCGAGCAGATCGCAGGGAACAGTCTGGATTCCCTCGGCGTCGAGACTCGCGCGGATCCCGGCCGATGAAAAACGGGACGCCGCCACCACACGGCCGCCATGGCCAATTCGTGTCAAAGCGCGGTGGACGCGGCGGGTGAGGGACGGGCCCATCTTGCCGCCGGCGCCAAGAATCAGCACATCGCCGTCCAGTCGGGCCACACACTCGAGGTCGCTGTCCGTCGGTTCCGCCAGGATCTCTTCGAGCTGTGACGGCGTGTCGATGCGTTCCGGGAGTTTCATCCAACGCGCATCGTAGCAAACCGGACGCGTTTCTCGCGAGGGGCCAACTTTGCCGGAGAAGACGGAGCTCACGGAGTTCACCGCGGAGGAACGGAGCCGAGCTCAGTGGGAGACGCACGGAGAGGAGCTCTCGACTGGCGCAGCTGGGCGCACCGCGCGTCGCGCGGTGGGATAGCGAGAGGTCGGCGGATCACAAGCACCCGTCTGGACCGCTGGTGCTTGTGATCCGCCGACCTCTCGCTATCTCACGCCGGCCAAGGGCCGGCGTGCGCCCAGCGTGAGCAGTTCTCTCCGCGCGTCTCCCACTGAATTCGGCTCCGTGCCTCCGCGGTGAATCTTGTTCCGTGAACTCCGGATCCTCCGAGACAGGATTCCAAAGTCACGAGAACTCCGGTCCGAGGATCGCGAATTCGATGGGCGCGTGCCGGCGTGTCCCGCTTGCGGCCGATGGCTGGCGCGCAGGCCGGCACATTCTGTAGAGCGGTCGTTGATGCTCGAAGCCCCGCTGACGGAGGGATGCCGCGAATGCGTGGTGCGCGTCGAATGCATCGACGATGACCTGCCTGGCGACGGCAGCAGAGAGCGCGGCACACACGAGCGCGTCGGCGACCTCGTCGTCTTTGGCGACCACCGGTCCTATCTGGTCGAAGAGCCGGCCCCGCCGGCCAAGACAGTACTGGGCGATGCGATCAGGGACGTGGACGACGTGGCAATAGTCTGGCGCCCGGTCGAACGCCCACTCGAGCAGCTGGCCCCGCGTTCGACCGGTCTCCTTGTCTTGTTCGATCACGATCTTCAGGTCGCTTGCGGTCAGTCGCTGCGCGCGCGCCGCTTGATCGGGATTGCCGCGTTCGTGCCTGGGACCGGGTGGGGCGGTGAGAGCGTAACGCGTAAGCGTCGCCTCGTCTTCAAAGCCATGGCGCTGATAGAGCGGACGGCCCAGGGGAGTCGCGTCGAGGCGAATCGGGAGTTCGGCACGGATGGCGCCCATTGCGGCCTCGAGCAGCGCGCCTCCGACCCCACGACCGCGATAGGCCGGCTCCACGAGCATCATGGCGATCCACCCGTAGCTGCCGTAATCGATGCCAATCGCGCTGCCGACGATGCGCTCGTCAGCTTCGGCGGCGAAGCACCCGTCGGGAGCCAACCGAAACAGCATCCGCCAGTCGTCGGCCGTCTGATTCCAACCGGCGCCTACACTCAACCCGACGGCGGCTTCGAGGTCGTCGATCCCCAGCCGGCGTATGACGGGGTCGCTCAACGGCTCCATCGCCTTCACTTTACAGGAAAGGACGAAGTGCAGAGCATTCCTGCGCGCGCACGCGGATCTTGATTTGGCCAGCGTGCGGTTCCCGAATCCATTCATCCGGGGCGTGCGGTTCGGACTGCACGTCATCCCTGCTCACGGGCGCCGCCACCTGTGGCAGGCCTGGCGGGTGCGCCGGGCGGCTGAACAGGCCGAGACCGGAGTCGTGACGCGTAGACGATTTCCACGAGGCCGCGTAAGCTGTGACCGCACCCGTGGAGACGATGAGACATGAAGACTCCCAAGCCGAGTACGTCGGGGCTCGAGGCCGCAGCCCTCGCCGGTTGGTGCGCAGCGGCCATCCTGATTCTCGTCGTCTTGCCGCGCGCGCAAGAGACACCGTCATCACCCGGGCCGGTATTCACCGTACCGCCAGGCTTCGTGGTAGAGCGCGTGGCGGGGCCACCGCTCGTCGACCGCCCGATCGTCGCCGACTTCGACGACGAGGGAAGGCTCTACGTCGCGGACTCCTCAGGCTCGAACGACCGCGTAGAGAAGCAGCTCGCGGACAGGCCCCACCGAATCGTGCGGCTCGAAGACACCAACGCCGACGGGCGTTTCGACAAGAGCGTCGTCTTTGCCGACAAGATGATGCTGCCGGAAGGGACGATGTGGCTCGATGGATCGCTTTACGTGGCGGCGCCGCCGAGCATCTGGAAGCTGACCGATACCAATGGTGACGGCGTCGCCGACCAGCGCGAAGAGTGGTTCCAGGGCCTGACGCTGACCGGCTGCGCAAACGACTTGCATGGTCCATACCTTGGCCCCGACGGGTGGATCTACTGGACCAAGGGTGCCTTCGCCCAGCAGACCTACGAGCGGACGCCCGGGCCCGCGCTCGTCACGCGCGCCGCCCATGTCCTGAGACGGCGTCCGGGCCATCCGGCGATCGAAGTCGTGATGACCGGGGGCATGGACAATCCCGTCGACGTCGCGTTCACACCGACGGGCGAGCGGATTCTGACTTCCACGTTCGTCGAACACCCGCAGGCCGGCCGGCGCGACGGCCTGATTCACGCCATCTACGGCGGCGTCTACGGCAAGCCGCACGCCGTGATCGATGGCCACAAGCGGACCGGCGATCTGATGCCGGTGATGTGCGAGCTTGGCCCGGCCGTGCCGGCTGGGTTGACCCGTTACACCTCGCGCGCGTTTGGCGCCGACTACCAGGACAACTTCTTTGCGGCGATGTTCAACCTGCGCAAGGTGACGCGCCACGCGCTGCAGCCGGACGGCGCCACGTTCCGGAGCCGCGACGCGGATTTTCTCGTCTCCGAAGATCGCGATTTTCACCCAACCGACGTCGTCGAGGATGCCGATGGGAGCTTGCTGGTTGTCGATACCGGGCCCTGGTACAAGCTCTGCTGCCCGACCTCTCAGCTGGCCAAGCCGGAAGTCTTCGGCGCGATCTACCGGATCCGACGCGCCGGCGCCGCGCCAGTACACGATCCGCGCGGCAGGCAGCTTCCGTGGGCGGCGATGACGCCGGCCGATTTGACGAAGCTCGTCGACGATCCGCGGCCGGCGGTGCGGGAGAAGGCGATTCAGCAGCTGGCCAAGGCGGGAAACGCGGCAGTGCCGGCACTCATCGGGGTGCTGACCGGCGCGCGCCCGGACCGCCTGGCCGGTCTTGATGTCGTGGAGGCGCGCCGCAATGCCGTCTGGGCGCTCGCGCGGATCGACGGGGCGCCGGCGCGTGAGGCGATCCGATCCGTGCTGAGCGATCGTGACGAGATCGTCCGCCGCTCGGCGATTTACGCGGCCGGCTTGTGGCGTGACGGCGCAGCGGTGCCGCCGCTTCTGACGGCCGTGCAGTCCACCCAGCCCGCAGTTCAGCGCGCTGCCGCCGAGGCGCTCGGACGCATCGGCGATGCGCGTGCCGTGCCGGCGCTCGTCGAGGCCTCGGCATCCGCGTCGGATCGGGTGCTCGAACATTCCCTGACCTACGCGCTCATCGAGATCGGCAATGCCGCGACGACTGCCAGCGCGGGTCTGAAGGCCAGCGCTCCACGCTCGCGGCGCGCCACCCTGATCGCGCTCGATCAGATCGACGGCGGCCAGTTGACGCCCGAGGGGATCATCCCGCTACTCGACTCGTCTGACCCGGTCCTCAAAGACACAGCCTGGTGGATCGCGCTTCGCCACCCGGATTGGGGCGCAGCTCTTGCCGGGTTTTTCGAGACGCGCGTGTCGGCTCCCGATGTCAGCGGCGCCGAACGCGACGACCTGTCGCAGAAGCTTGCGAGGTTTGCGGGTGACCCCGCAGTCCAGTCGCTCGTCGCCCGCCTGGCCGTCAGCGGCACATCGACCAGTTCACAACTGATCGCGCTCCGCGCGATGGCGGTCGCCGCGTCCACGTCGGCGCCCGCCGCGTCGCGTCTGAAGGAACTGCCCGCGGTGTGGGTCGGCGCGCTGTCGCGCGTGGTCGCCGGGAGCCCCGGAAGCAACGACGAGTTGACGCGCGAGGCCGTCGCTGTCGCCCGCGCCGTGCCGGCGCCGAAGGATTCGTCCGTCGAGCTTCAGTCCGCGCTCCTGCGCGTCGCGCGCGATCCAGCGCGAGCGCCGGCTGTTCGGCTCGATGCCTTGACGGCGCGCGCGCCTGGCGCCACCCTCGATCCGGACCTCTTCGAATTGGTGCGGACAAGCCTCGAGCCCGCTCAACCCGCGTCGCTCCGCGCCGCCGCGGCGGCCGTCGTCGCCAGAGCCAGCCTCGATCGGAGTCAGTTGCTCGCGCTCGCGCGCGCGCTCGAAGTCGCCGGGCCGCTGGACCTGCCATCCCTGCTGCAGGCGTTTGGCAACTCGGGTGACGAAGAGGTGGGCTTGGCGATGATAGCGGCGCTCGGCCGATCGAAGGCGCGGTCGAGCCTCCGTGCCGAGGCCCTGCGTCCTCGGCTCGAGAAGTACCCAGACTCGGTGAAGAAAGCGGGGGAGACCCTGCTGACGTCGGTCAACGTGGACGCCGCGAAGGAGGCCGCGCGGCTCGAAACACTGCTGACGACCGTGCAAGGCGGCGACGTCGGTCGAGGTCAGACGGTCTTCAATGGTTCGAAGGCCGCGTGTCTCTCCTGCCACGCGATTGGCTATATCGGTGGCCGAATCGGGCCGGACCTCACGAAAATCGGCCAGGTCCGCGGCGAGCGCGATCTTCTCGAGGCGGTCGTGTACCCAAGTGCCAGCTTTGCGCGCGGCTACGAACCCGTTACGGTCCGCACGCGATCAGGCGCGTTGCGGAGCGGCGTGCTCCGCAGCGATGCGCCCGCGATGAAGTCGTGCTGGCCAACGCCACCGGCCCGGATACCCGCATCCCCCGCAGTGACGTCGCCGACATCGAGCCCGGAACGGTGTCGTTGATGCCGCCAGGCTATGCCGACATGCTCACGCGCCAGGAGCTGGCGGATTTGATGGCGTTTCTAAAGGCTGCGAAATAGAGGGTTCAGGAGGTTCAAGGGTTCAAGAGGTTCAACAGGTTCAGAGGTTCGTGACCCGTGAACCTACTGAACCCTGAACCTTCCTGAACCTTATGAACCTGTTGAACCCCCTGAACCTGTCAGGCGAGCGACTTCACCCTGAAGCTGAGGATCACGAGCGTGATGCCGAAGACGAGCGCATAAGCGCCGAGCACCCACACGATCGACAGCGCCCCGGCGCCTGGGCTCATGACGATGAAGACACCGAACGCAATCGACAGCAGCCCTGCCAGACCGAGCAACAGCTCGCCCTCGATGACCTTCCTGAACTCGATCGCGGCGATGATTTCCAGCACGCCGCGCGCGATCGCCCAGAAGGCAATCAGGTAGAGGAGCACCATGGCGGTGACGCCAGGGTAGAAGAAGGTGGCGAGGCCCGCGAGGATGCTCACCACGCCCACCAGTGTCGATTGCCAGAAGCTGCTGCGCAGCCCGCCAGCGATTGACGCGATCCCGTCGACCATACAGCACACACCGATCAGCAGGATGAGCGACGCGAGCGTGATGCCTGGCGTAAAGAACGCCATGAGGCCCAATGCGATGTAGACGAGGCCGCGCAACAGCAGGACCCACCAGTGTTGCGCAATGGCGTGTCGCAATCCGCCGAGCAAACTGCTTTCCATATGATGCCTCCTGGTTAGCTGATTCGGGTCACTCGTCTTGTGTACGTAGTGTCCGGCTTCCGCCTTCGCGCGAAGGCGGAAAGGCGGACACTACGAGCGTCGCGATCAATCACCGCCGGCCACCGAAGCCGCGGAATCCGCCGCCGCTCGGCCGGAAACTGCCCGATCCCCAGGCGCCACTGCTTCTCAAGCCGCTGAACTCGCTCGAGCGCGTGGCGCCTTCCCCGCGTGCGGCCCAATCGTTATGAAGCTGACCTGACGCCTGCACGTTGTTCCAGCCGCCGTTGTCGTACTTCTGCCAGCTGCCGCCGTCGTTCTTGTAGACGTTGCCGTCGTGGCCTGCGTACAGGTCACCGCTTGCTGTTCGGCCGGCGACCGAGTTGCCCGCGGGTCCGGATCGGCTCGCTGCGGCGCCGCCGCCACTCGTCGCCGCCGTCCGTGTCGTGGTCCCGGTCGCGTAATTCGTCGCGTGCGAGGTCGCGGCCCACTGATCGCCTCGTTGCACTTCGCTTGCGCCCCAGTTGCCATACACGTTCGAGCCCTGCCGGGTCGCACCGTAGGTGCCGGTGCGTGGGTTGTAGGCCTGCGCCGCGCCTTGCGCGCCGTACGGTCCGTAGGCCATCCCGCCCTGCGCGTACGTGCCGGTCCGTGGGTTATATGCCTGTCCGGCAGCCGCGCCGCCGTAGGGTCCCTACGCCGCGGCGCCGCGCGCATAGGTGCCGGTCGTGGGGTTGTATCGCGCGCCGACACCCGCGCCCCCGTACGGACCGTAGGCCACGGCGCCGCGCGCGTACGAACCAGTCCACGGGTTATAGACCGCCGCATAACCGTAGGTCGGATAGTGCGGGTAATAGATCGGATAGGCGCCGTAATGGATGTAGGGTGGGTAGTAGTAGCCAGTGCCCCAGACCGCGCATCCCCACGCGACCATCAGCCCGGTGTAGGCCATCGCCGTTGCAAAGACGACGGCGTCCGACGTCGACTGCTCGACGGTGACGTAGGTCACCGGGTAGGCCGGTGAGCTGACCGGGATTTCGTAGATTTGCTTCGGAACCGTTCCCGTCACTTCCCACGGGCCCGTTCGCTGCCGACGCCATGAACCAGACACCCTGGAAGCACATGTAGTAGAGGTCGCCGACCTTGATGATGTCCTTGTCGGTGTTGACCGCGCGCTCGACGGTCGTCTTCTCGATCGGCTTGAACTCCGGCGCGCCCTGGTAGACCACGTCGGGTGCCTTCAGCGACTTGTTGACGCGCGCCGTCTGCGGGATCTCGGCGAGCAGCACGCCCTCGATTGCTTCATCGGTGCCTGGCACCGACGCTCGAACGCGGGACCGCGGATGCTCGAGCGGAATCGCCTTGAAGTCGGCGGGAAGGTTTGGCGTGGCAAACGTCCACGGTCCAGTGAAATCTGGCGCCGAGAACCAGCGTCCGGCCACCAGGTAGTAGACGAGCCCGGTTTTCCCCATCCGGAAGACGTCGCTTTCGGTGTTGCTCACCCACAGGAGTTGCTGCGCACCCTGCACCGACCTGGTAGTTCGGTGCACCCTGCAACAGGATCAACTCGGCAGGCGTCGTGCTGACAAACGCCTTGGGCGCCTTGCTCGCGCTGACCTTCTTGCCAGGGACGTTCGCCTTCACCTCTCTCCAGTTCTCATCATCGGGCAGCTTCGTGAAGCTTGGCGGCAAGTCGCCGGCGGGTCCCCAGGGCCCTTTGACGTCCGTGGCCTTCAGCCAGATGTCGTTGTCGCGCAGGTAAAAGGTCTGGGCCTGGCTGTATTCGAAGAGATCCCAGTTCGTGTTGACGGCCGACTTGAGATCGTTGCCTGGGATTGAGTTCCAAATCGGGTCGCCATCGAGGTTGACGAGCACTGCAGGCGTCGTGCTGAAGAAGATCGTCGGCGGATCCGCCTTCACGCCTTCGACGTTCTTCGGGATGATCTCGCTCTTGTTGATATTGGCCAGCACACGGTCGAGCGAGATCACGCGCAGGTTGGGCGGAATCGCAGCTGGGATTTCCTCGATGAGGGTCCGAAGCTCGTCCCGTTGAAGCGTGGGAAAATTCGACTCGGTGATCTTGAACTCAGAGAAGTTGACCAGCCGGTCGCCGACCGAGACGCTGGTGTCGGACTCCACCTTGATCGTCCCGAGCGCGGCTTTCGGCGCGCTTTGCGGCATGTACGAAATGGCCGAATAGAAGACCGCGTGTTTCTCGGTTCGCCCAGCTCGCCACTTGCGGCTGGTAGACGATGAGCGTGGCGCCACTTGCCGTGACGTTGGTCCGGGGCCAGCCCCCATCGCTTGGCACTGGTGTCTTGGCCGCGACCGACGCCAGCGACGGTTGGTTCATGCCTTGAGTGCATGCGGCCGGTGCGGTCGCGAGCAGCAGCCCCCCGGGGAACCCTGGAGATACGAACAGGCTCGCGATGGCGGCGATTGCCGTTCGCTTCTGGAGTCTCTTGTAGCGCGTACCCATGTTACTCCTTCCATGAGGTTCATCGAGGTTCAGGAGGTTCAGAGGTTCGAGAACCCTGAACCTCTTGAACCCCTTGAACCTCTTGAACCTCGTTCCTACTTCGCGGCTGTCGCGATGATGAGGTCGTCGGTCTTCTCGTCGATCGCGGCGACGCCGCAGGCCGTCTCGGCGCCGGTCGCATCGAACTTGCAGCCCCACATCCCCGCGGCCTGAGCGCCGCACTCGCCCTTGTCCAGGCTGGCGACCCAGAACCCGGAGCCTGCCGGCCGCTTCCGCGGATTACCAGCGGCGTTGATCCCGATGAGCAACTCGGCTGTGGCCGTGCCGCCGTTCTTGCACCCGAAGGCGCCGACGGTGTACCAGAACAGGATCCCGTCCTCGTCGTCCCACACCAGGTTGGCGTCCTCGACATCGCCGTCGCCGTCGACGTCGAGCTTCTCGACCCAGAAGCTGTCGTCGTCGGTCGCGCTGTTGGCGGTCGAGACTTTTGCCTTGCCGCCGCCGGCGGATTTCGCGGTCTTCGCGCCAGCGGGCGGCGCGGCTCCGGCTTTCTTCGCGACCGCGGCCGGCTTCACCGCGGGGCCCGTGGCGGTGCTCTGCGCCAGGATGAGGCTGGACGCACCCGCAAAAAGCCCGGCGATCACTACGGTTCCTAGCTTCGTTACATTCTTCATTGCTTCTTCCTTTGTGCTATTGCGGGGCAGGGTCCCAGGCGGCGCCCCACGGTTCGACTTGCGAGACGCGCGCCGGCCCTGACTACCTGGCCAGCCCGCGATTGACCAAAACCTTCACCACGACGCGCCGGTTCTCTGCGCGTCCCGCCGCCGTTTCGTTGGACGCCACGGGCTGTGACGTACCCATCGCCCCGGGGGCAAGCAAGTGCAATGGCGAGATGCCGCCGTATTCAGTGAGATAGTCGACGACGGCCTGGCTGCGCTCGAGGCTCAGCTTCTCGTTGAGGACGGCATTTCCCGACGAGTCAGCGAATCCTTCAACCTCGAGGAGGTAGCCCGTGAGCGCCTTTGCCTGTTTGGCCAGCGTGTCGAGGTCCTTCTTGCCTGTCGCGGACACGGTCGCGTTCCCAGCGTCGAAGAGCACAATCGCTTCGTGCTTGACGTCGTAGTCGCCGAGCTCGCCGAACCGCTTGGCCAGATCCGCCTCGTCGCCGGCGACCTTCGCGATTTGTTGCTGGTTGCCCTGAATGGCCGCTTTGTTCGCGGCCGCCTGACCGGTCGTCGCGGCCAGCTGCTGCTGGGTGGGATTCAGCCCCGCCTGTATGGCCTGTGCGGCCTGGAGATCCTTCTCGCTGAAGCGACACCGACGTGGCGGTCAGCCCACCCTTCGGTGCGGCCATCCCGTGGACGTCAACCTTCAGCCCCGGAATGAGGCCCATGACGGCGGCCTGCTTCTTGCGAAGGCCCAGCCTGCCTTCTTTCTCTTTGACCTCCGTGGCGTCGGTGAGCGTGATCACGAAATCGCCGGTCGCGGCTTTGACCGTCATCTGCGCGCCATTGCGGGAAGTGATCAAGCCCTCGATTTTTGTCTCCTGAGCCGACGCCACCTGTCCGTAGGCGATTGCGACGACGGTCAAAGAGCAGGCCATCAGCCGGCCAAGGCGATCGCGTCTGAGCTTCATGAGTACACCTCCTCGGTCGACCGATTCGAGCCGAGACGCTGGCCCTGCGCGATCGGCTCAATCAATCGACCGATCGCGAACAGGACCAGGCCCAGCGCGAAGGCAACTACGACTTCTTCTTTTTCTCTTCTTCTGTGATCTCCGTCAGCCGCACCGGCTCCTGGCCGTAGTTCTCCAGTTCGAGCCGCCCGTTCTTGGCCAAGATCGAGGTCGCCGCCAGCATCTTGCCCTCACCCTTTTCGCCCGGCTTAGTAAACCGCATCTCGATGAGCGTGAAGGGGTAGTCCATGGCGCGCGAGTCGCTCGCTGCCGCCGCGAAGCTGACCGGCTTGTCGGTGACGATGACCAGCTGGCGCACGCCATCCGTGCAACGTGTTCTCGACGGCGTAGCGGAGATCCCACCCGATGCTGTTGGGCGTGCGGATGAACCCGGTGCGCGGCTTGATTTTCTGCAGCGCGTTGAGCAGCTTGCGCTGGCCGCCTTCGCCGTACTTCGCTGTTTCGACGAACTCGAGGAGCTTCGTGCGCTCCGCGACTTCGTCGACCACCGTTCGATGGCGATCTCGGTCACGCCGGCCTGCCCGTCGGCATGCTGACGTTGAACGCGGTGAAGCGCAGGGGATCCTTCTTCGTCGGCGTTCTCCGTCGGCGTTCCCGCCGCCGGCGATGCTGGCGGTTGTTGCGCCGCAAGCGGCATGACCATCGCTAGTGCCGCGCCGAGGATCGCGGCGTTCCCGAGTGCACGAAGCTGTTTACACATTCTTGCCTCCAATTGCGGGGCGGAAAGTCGCACCGCTTCAGACTGTTGTTTTCCTACTCCGCACGACATCGGTGTTCGATCGCAAGCTCCTGCTGGCTATTTCCGCGTCTTGCTCGAACGGCATGACCGGCTGGACGTTGAGGATGAACCGGGTCAGCTCGGAGGGGCCGACGTTCTGCTCCCAATTGAACTGGAACGGCACGCTCACCAGGTCCGAAATCGGATTCGACAGCTTCTTGGCGAGCTCCGCGCTCTCCTCCGCCAGCCGCTGGCGCGGCGGCCTGCTGGGCGTACCCGATTGAAGACGTCACGGTGAGGAGGCAGACGGTTGCCACGGCCCTTACGAACTGATGACTCATGTTTTCGAGCGTCAATGATGATTCATGCGTTCGACTGTCCGATATGCGATTCCGGCATCCAGCGTTTTGGTGTCCCAGGACTCAGTCGCCGGCTACTTGGCCGGCGGCGGGAAGTTCTTGAGCAGCTTGTTGATGCTCTTCTGCATATTCTCCTGATTCTTTCTGAGGATTGCTGCTCGGGTTCATCGTCTTGGTCGCGTCCCCTGTCCAGATCTGCTGTTTGGCCGTGGCGTCGAAGACGTCGAAGACGAGCGTGCCGATGTCGATCGTCGAGCTGGTCGCCGTTCCCATGCCGCCGAATCGCAGGCCACCCATGCCGCCGTAGGCGTTCCACTGGCGTTCACGGTCCACGGCGATCTGGTAAGCGATCAGAAGATCGGCCGTGTCGCCCGTCGCCTTCGTGAATCCCTTGGTTCCGAGCGTCGTCTCGATCGCGGTCTTGATCTGCTGATCGGTCAGCTGGTCAGGATGGTTCTGGTTTGGGATATCCACCCACTTGTAGGTCTTGTACTTGGCGAAGTTCGTGCCCATCGCGTAGTTGTACTTGACGTCCTGCGCGAGCGCCGACCCGCAGAACAGAAGGACGATGCCCAGTGCAAGGGCCACCGAAAGCGCGGAGCGGGTGAACTGTCGATTCATTGCTTGCCTCCTCGAACGCAGAAACGAGTCTCCTGGCGCAATCCGAGCACAACGACCAGCCCGCGTTGAGATGAGGTTGATCGTCCTGACGACGAACTCCGAGATGTGTGAGTAGTTGGCAAGAAGCCTGCCCGCAGCATAGGAACCGCCCGGGTTCGAGAACACGGCCGACTCTGCCGGAACGCCTTCAAAGTCAGTCAATCAAGAGGCCACAGGCACGCGTGCGATGACAAGATGCCGTTACACGATCACGACAGGCCGTGGCTGAATCGGGAGGGCTCGTGGCTTACGCGCGAACCGGTCCAGACGCCCGGCTAGCCTCCTGACTCCGACTTCAGACTCCTGAAACGTCGAAGCCTATCGCCTTTGGACGCATGAGGCAAGGCTACTGAATGGGGCCGATCCCCTTGGTATACTTGGCCCCGCCGACGCCTGCCACTCCCGGTTTGTGCACGTTCCCAGCCCTGGCAGGCGCTTCGAACCATCGTCTTTTTAGGGTCAAGCAATTGACAGGGGAGCAGCGACGCTATTGCCGAAGGAGCATCTGATGAGACCACGCCGCCCTGCTCGACTTGCCACGATGCTCGCGCTGTTCCTCCTCGGGTCCGGCGCTTACTCGAGAAGCGGGACAGCTCAGACCGCGGCGCAACCGGCGCTGTCGTCGCCCGAACAATTCTTCGGGTTCCAGATGGGGGCGGATCGAAAGCTCGCCAACTGGGACAGGCTGCTCGCGTACTACCAGCAGCTGGCCAAGGGATCGAACCGGATGAAGCTCGTCGAGTTGGGCAAGTCGAGCGAGGGCCGGCCGTATGTGGCGATCTTCATTTCGTCGCCGGCCAACCTCGAGAAGCTGGATCGATACAAGCAGATCAACGCCCGGCTGGCCGATCCGCGCGGGCTTGCCGAGGGCGAAGCGCGGAAGCTCGTGGCCGAAGGCCGTGCCGTCGTCATCCAGTCCTTTGCGCTGCATTCGAGCGAGGTTGCGGCGTCGCAGACCGCCGCCGAGTTCGTCTACGACAGCGTCACCCGGACCGACGAGGAAGCGCAGCGGATGCTGGACAGCGTCATCAGCATCGTCGCGCCGTCGATCAACCCTGACGGCACGCAGATGATCGCCGACTGGTACATGAAGTATGTCGGGACGCCGCACGAAGCGGCCGGGTTGCCGTGGCTGTACCAGAAATATTCCGGGCACGACAACAACCGCGACGGCTTCGCGCTCAACCTGCCCGAGTCGCAGCATCTCGCCAGGCTCATGTATCGGGACTGGATGCCGCAGGCGTACGTCGACCACCACCAGATGGGCAGCGGCAACGCGCGACTCTACATCCCGCCGTACGCCGAGCCGATTCGCCCCGATGCCGATCCGCTCGTCTGGCGCGAGATGGCCTGGTGGGGCGCGCACATGGGCAATCGCCTCGAGGCGGAGGGTAAGACCGGCGTCATCGGCTCGGCGATCTATTCGGGCTGGGGCCACATGGGCTTCCACTGGATCACGCCGTTTCACAATATCGCCGGGATGCTCACCGAGTCGGCGAGCGCGCGGCTGGCGACGCCGATGTTCCTGCACCCCGATCAGCTCCGCGGCGGACCGCGCAATTTGCCGGCCTACGAGTCGCAGACCAACATGCCGAGCCTGTGGCCGGGTGGCTGGTGGCGCGTGCGCGACATCGTCGAACAACAGAAGATTGCCGCCTGGGCCACGGTCGACCTGGCCGCGCGAAACCGCGAGACCGTGTTGTGGAACATGTACCTCAAAGGCACTCGCCAGACCGAGCGCGGCGCCAAGGGAGCGGTCAAGGCGTACGTCATCCCAGCGACGCAGCACGATCCACTCACGGCCCGGAAACTCGTCAACGCGCTCCTCAATTCGGGCGTCGAGGTCCAGCAGGTCAAAGCTCAACTCGTCGCCGACGGCCGCGCCTACGGTCCGGGATCCTTCGTCGTGCCGATGGCGCAGCCAAAGGTCGGCCTCGTCCGGTGGATGCTGGGTCGAACCTTTTACCCGGACAACACCTACACGCGCGATCGGGAGGGCAATCCCATTCGCCCTTATGACATGGCGACCGACACGTTCGGCGAGTTCATGGGCGTGCGTGCGGACGCCATCGGCGAGTCGATCGCGGCGGACATGACCAAGCTCGCGGCGCCTCTGGCTCCTGCCGGCACCGTCGCGGCGAGCGCGCCGAACGGATACGTCCTCAGTACGAAGCTGAACGACAGCTTCCGCGCCGTCAACCTGCTGCTCGAGAAGGGCGTTGCCGTGCGGCGCGTGCCGCGCGCCGACGGGCTTGTCGCGGGCGACTTCATCGTGGCTGGCGGAGCGAACGCGGATGTTGCCGCGGTGGCAAAGCAAACCGGCGTGGATTTCACGGCGCTCCCGGCTGCTGCCGCCGGCTTCGGCATACGAGATTCGCAAGCCGAGGATCGCGATGTATCAGCGTTACGGCGGCGGCAACATGGACGAAGGCTGGACGCGCCTGATGTTCGAGCAATTCAATGTGCCGTTCAAGTCCCTGATGGACGCCGAATTGAAGAAGGGCGACCTCAACGCGAGCTTCGACGTCATCGTCTTGCCCTCTGATTCGATTGCGGCGATGACCGGCGAGCGGCCCCAGGAAGGCGGCGGCGGTGGACGCGGCGGCGGCGCCGGCGCCGGCGCCGGCCCAGGACCTCACGCCGCCCGAGTATCGCAGCGGCTTTGGCGCCGAGGGTGTCAAGGCCCTGCAGGGGTTTGTGCAGAAAGGTGGCACGTTGGTCACGTTCGGTCAGGCGGGCGATCTGCCGATCCAGCGTTTCGGCCTGCCCCTGCGCAACGTCGTCGCGGGCCTGCCGTCGAAGGAATTCTGGGCTCCGGGCTCGACGCTTCGCGTGCGCTTCGACACGCGGCATCCGCTGGCGTACGGCATGCCCGAAGAAGGCCTGGCGCTGTTCATGCCCGGCTGTCAGGCGTATGAAGTGACGTCAACCGAAACGAGCCAGGACGTCGAGATCTACTCGACTTACATCGAGCGGGACATCCTTCAGAGCGGGTGGCTGCTCGGCGAAGAAGTGATTGCGAAGAAGGCCGCTGCGGTTACCGTCAAGTACGGCAGCGGCAGAGTCGTTCTGATCGGCTTCCGTCCCCAGCATCGCGATCAGACGCACGGCACCTTCAAGCTGGTGTTCAACGCGCTCCTCGGCGCTCCATCTGGCGCTGCGCCGCGAACGACCTCAGAGGCCGTGCAACGGTAAACTTTTTGGGAGTTTCTCACGTGGCTATCCCATCACTTTTCCTCATCGCGTCCATCGCCGCTGCAACGATGGCCCAGGCGCCGAGACAGATCTGCGCGATCGACATGGGCAGTAACACGTTCAGGCGGATCGTCGGTTCGTTCGAGAGCGGTCGCTACGAACAGAAGAGCATCGAACGAAAGACCTCGGGGTCGGCGACGACGTCGGCAGGCATGGCAGAATCAGCGACGCCAAGCTGGCGGAGATCGAAGAGACGCTGATCGGCTTCGCTCGCTCCTGTCAAAACGAAGGAGTGACGCGCGTCGTCGCGATTGGCACCGCCGCTTTCCGTGACGCGCCAAATGGCGCGACGGTCATCGCGCTCGCCGCCAAGCACCGCATCTCGATGGAGATTGCGACTGAGCGTCGAGAATCGGAGCTTGCGTACCTGGTTGGCTCGCTCGGTCGCGAGGGATACGCCGTCATCGACAATGGCAGCCGGAGCATCGAGCTCGTTTCCAGCGAGGGACGCGCGAGGCAACACGTGGTCTTCGACCTGGGCTACCGGATCGCGTACGAGACATTCTTCGCAGCGGCTGAGAATCCGGACGCTGCAGTGCAGGCGTTTCGCGACCGCTTGAAACAGGAGGCGGCCAAGGCTCCCTTCATGCGCGGAAAGAAGGTGCTCATCGGAGTGGAGTTTGGGGAGATGGCCGACGTCCTGTTCGACCCGGGTGACGTCGACGGACGCGTCTTCACGCTCCAGCAGCTGAAGCAACGACTCGACCAGATTACAAGGTCCAGCGCGAGCGATTTCGAGGCGCTGAAACAACGGAAAGACATCGACCGTGCCCTGCCGCGGCTCGTCGTCGCTGCCTTCCTGACCGAGCTATTCGGCTACGACCGCCTCGAGCTGACGGCGAGGGAGCTTGGGACGGGCCTGATCATCGAAGCGGGCATGAAGAAGCCCTGATTGGCCCGATCCCGAACAACGAGCTACAATACTCTGCAGCACATGCCCAGGCCGCATCGGTCGGTCGCCGGTTTCTGCGTCGTCGTCATCGTGCTGGCGGCGTTCCTGCCTGGGTTCTGCGCGCTCGACTACGCGCTCTTCGAGCCGCAGTGGGTCCTGCTTCCCGACGAAGTTGTCGTCGCGGTTGACAGCCCGCTCGTTCCCGTCGACGAACAGCCCGTCTCCCTGCTCTCGCTCGTTTCCTCGCGCGGTCCCCCGTCTCGTCCCCTCGCGTAACGACGCAGTCATCAGTTTTCTCAATTTCGCCGACCACCACGCGGGGTCAGATCTCGATTTTCTACGCTGGGCTCATCCAGTCACGCGCCGGCGTAGAAAATCGAGATCTGACCCCGGAGGCAGTGCCCTCGTCGGCGTCTTGCGGACAGGGGGACTTGTGAAGACAGCCATCGTTTCAAATCGGGCGCCAGGCTGGAAGTACTACATGCAGCGGCTCCAGGGCTCGACGGTTCGCCTGGATCTCGAGCGCTATCAGCCGCCGCTCGCCGCCATCGCCGCCCTCGAGAGTGAGTGTCGCCGGCTCTCTGACGAGGAGCTTCTCGGCCGCAGCCGGGCGCTCCACGCCCGGGCCCGCGCGGGCGAGCCTCGCCAGGCGCTTCGGGCGCCGTTCTTCGCGCTGGTCCGCGAGGCGTCGCGCCGCGCGCTCGGCCAGCGTCCCTTCGACGAGCAGATTGTCGCGGCGCTCGCGCTCGACGACGGGGATGTCGTGGAGATGCTGACGGGAGAAGGGAAGACGCTGACGGCGGTGATGCCGGCGGCGTTCAATGCCTTCGCCGATCGCGGTGCGCACGTCCTGACCTTCAACGACTATCTGGCCGGCCGCGATGCCGAGTGGATGGGTCCGATCTATCGTCTGCTCGGACTGTCGGTCGGCTGCGTTCAGCAGGGAATGGCGCCGGCCGACCGGCGCGCGGCCTATCACGCGGACGTCACCTACGTCACCGCGAAAGAGGCCGGCTTCGATCACCTGCGCGACCTCCTGGCGATGGAGGCTGCCGATCTGGTGCACCGTCCGTTTCACTTCGCGCTCGTCGATGAAGCCGATTCGCTGATGATCGATGAGGCGCGCGTCCCGCTGGTGATTGCCGGGAGCGTCGACCGCGACACGTCATTGGCGCCGCGGCTCGCCGCGCTCGTCGCGTCGCTCGTATCCGGCGTCCACTTCGACGCGGATGAGTACGGGCGCGACATCGAGCTTACCGAGAAAGGCATCGAGCACGTCGAGGGCTCGCTCGGTTGCGGCGGTCTTCACAGCGCCGAGAACCTCGAGCTGCTCACGGCGCTCAACTGTGCGCTCCACGCCCGCGTGCTCCTGCGTCGCGACGTCGACTACATCGTCAGGAGCGGCCGCATCGAGATCGTCGATGAGTTCACCGGCCGGGTCGTGGCGGATCGCCACTGGCCGGACGGATTGCAGGCCGCCCTCGAGGCCAAGGAGGGACTCGCGCGACGGCCGGACGGCCGCATTCTCGGATCGATGACGCTGCAGCGTTTTCTCCGTGGCTACCCACGCCTCTGCGGCATGACCGGCACCGCCACGAGCTGTGCCGCCGAGCTCGCCCAGTTCTATGGGCTCGACGTCGTCGTCATTCCTCCGCACGTCCCGATGGTCCGGATCGATCGCGACGACCTCGTCTTCACCGGGCGCGAGGCGAAGGAACGCGCGATCGTCGACGAGATTCAGCGCGCGCACGTCGTCGGCCGTCCCGTGCTCGTCGGCACGTCGACGGTGACCGAATCGGAGAGCCTCGCGGCGCGACTTCGCAGCGCAGGTGTCTCGTGCGAGGTGCTGAACGCGAAAAACGACGCCGAGGAGGCCGCCATTGTCGCGCGTGCCGGCCAGTTCGGGGCGGTCACGATCTCGACGAACATGGCCGGTCGAGGCACCGACATTCGCCTGGGCGGCGATCGCGTCGTGGCGCTTGGCGGCCTGTACGTGATCGGCACGAATCGGCACGAGAGCCGGCGAGTGGACTTGCAGCTTCGGGGACGCGCCGGCCGGCAGGGCGATCCGGGCGAGTCTCGCTTCTTCGTGAGCCTCGACGATGAACTCCTGGTGCGATACGGGATCCGCGACTTGATTCCGGCGAGACTCTTTCCGGAGACGTCGGATGCGCCAATCGAGAGCCCGGTCGTGCGGCGTGAAGTCGCGCGCGCGCAGCGGATCGTCGAAGGTCAGAACTTCGAGATTCGCCGGACGCTGGCGCGGTACGCCGCGGTCGTCGAGGAGCAGCACCGGCAGCTCATGGAGCGGCGGCGCGCGCTGCTGGTTGGCGATGCCCAGCCCGATATCTGGCAGACCGCACCCGAGCGCCGGGGACCGCTGGTCGCGGCCGTGGGAGAAACCGCGGTCGTCGCGGCAGAACGCACGGTCACCCTGTTCTGCATCGATCGCGCATGGCGCGATCATCTCGCGTTCTGTGCCGACGTGCGCGAGGGCATCCATCTCGTTCGGCTTGGCGGTCGCGATCCCCTGACCCAGTTCACCAGCCAGGCCATTACCGCCTTTTCGCAGATCGACGACGCGATCGACGAAGCGGTGCTTGCCGCGTTGGCGTTGGTGCGAATCGACGGCAGCGCTCTCGATCTCACGGCCACCGGCCTCAAGGGCCCGTCGGCGACGTGGACCTACCTGGTGAACGACGACCCGTTCAAGAGCCGCATCGGCGCGTTGCTCACCGGCCCCGGTGGCGTGACGGTTGCGATGTACTCGGCGGCCGTCATGATGCCGCTCCTGGTCGCCTGGGGACTCGTCGACAGCTTCTTCCGACGGAGCCGGAGGCGATCGGAGCCGTTCAAGTAATGCTGAATGCTGAGTGCTGAATGCTGAAGTGAATGCTGAAGTGACGCTGAACGCGCGACGGCCATGGTTCACTACTTGTAGCACGTAGTGTCCGGCTTTAGCCGGACTCACGTAGGTCCGCCTGAAGGTCGGACAGCTTCAGACACATGGAAACGGCTCTACGTACGGGCGCGCGGCGGAATCAGGTCGTGAAGCGCCTCCGGCAGCTGATCGCGAAGGGACGCGGCGATCGTCTTGCTGTGACGCTGAAAGAGCACTCCGAGGTAGATCAAAAGAATACCGGCGACTGTCAGGACAACCGGGAAGAGCAGCGAGTCCTCGAAGACGCGATAGGACAAGTGTCCCAGATAGCCGAGCACGCCGAGCGCGCCAAAGACCAGGAACACCCGCTGACGGAGGAGGACCGACACGACGATCATCGCGACATTGATCAGGCAGTACACGAACTTCGATGCCTCGCCACCCCCCTCCATCATCGAGAGCCCGCCCCAGAACGCCAGGACTCCGAAAAGGTAACCCCAGAACGCAAAGTCCTGGCGCACCCGGTTTCGCAAGTCGGCGAGATAGGCGGCGAGAAGGACTGCCAGGCCGAACATCATCGAAACCCACTTCCGCTCGTCCCAGGAGTACTCGGTCTTGCCGAACAGGAGCGGTGTGAGGTCCATCGACATGAACCAGAGAGCAAAGGCAATCGGGAAGGTCAGAAAGGGGAATGGCCGGTACGCGATCGCCAGAGCGCCGGCGGCGATCGTGCCGAGCTCCATGAGAACCCAGCTGCCCTTCACCCAGCTGTAGTAACCGCGATAGTTTCCCGGATCGCCCTGCGGCCAGAGGTTCAGCGCCCGCTCGAGGCCGTGAATCGCGAGTGGCACCATCCACACGGCCATCGTGAAGAGGAGCCCGCCCGGGGTCGTCATGCCGGTCTTCCAAAGCGACTCGCCGGCGCGCCAGAACGCTGCCGCGTAAAGCGTGGCGATGAGCGCGACACCGAAACCGTTGAGGCTGTCCCACGCTTCGGTGATGAACCAGCCCATCGCGCTGAGCACGATGACGGCGCCGGCGTAGTAGGCGACGTGCGCGGCGTCAAACCGCGGTCGCGCGCTCGTGCGATGGCCGAAGACGTCCCAGAGTCGGTCTGCCTGTTCAGCGGTCACGACGTTGTCGGCGACCGCTGTCTGCAGATCGTCCCAGGTGATGGTGATCGCGCCGCCGCGCGTCGGAATTGGAGCGACCGGCGCCACAGCAGGTTCGGCGGGGGCAGTGGGGGAGGCTGCCGCCTCCGGGCGATATCCGCACCGACAGGCCTCGACCGACTTTGGCACCTGCCGGCCGCAGGACGGACACACCCAGCTGAATTCAGCCATCGATCCGTTATCGGACGGTCACGGACTGCGCGACACGAGACATCGTCTCCGCCTTGGTGCCGCCGGTTATCGTGCGGGCTTCCAGTTGAGGATGACCGTGATGGGCGAGGTCTGTGCCGCGTCAGGCTGGGAGTTCAGGATGAAAGACTGCCCGTCGGGAGAAACGGCATACTGCTGACGGTTCGTGTTGGGGGCCGTGCTGCCCACGTTCGTCGCGAACAGTGCCTGCGGCGTCCCGGCTTCGACAGCGTCGCCGTTTGCGGAAAAGCGCATCGGAACGGACATCAGCCGATCGTCGGCCGCGATATAGAAAAGCTCCTTGCCATCGGGATTCCAACGGGCCTGTGCGCCGCCCTCGGTCGACACGGGCGCGTCGCTTCCGGGACCGGGAAACGGCCGGATGTAAACCTCGAATCGACCCGTCCTGTTGGATTGGTACACCATCCACTTGCCATCCGGAGAGAGCTGCGGGAGCTGTTCGTTGAACTCCGTCTGCACGACCGCACGTGGCTTCCGCTCGCCGTCGAGCGGCAGCGCCCAGATATCGAGACCCAGCTTCGGATCCATGCTGTTGTACAGCAGGACGCGGCCGTCGCGCGACCAGTCCATCGGAAACTTTGGTTCGTTCGTGGCGAGCAGCAGCTCCTCTCCGCTGCCTGCTGGAGTGTTGAGGTCCTTCGAGTACAGATCCATTTGGCCGCGCCTGGCGCCGAAGATGATGCGCGAACCATCTGGCGACCAGAGCGGATGGATCTCATCGCCAGGGTGAACGGTAAGCCGGTCCCACGCGCGGCGGCCGATGTCATACGACCAGATGTCGCTATTCCCCATCGCGAGCCGGAACACGGCCACTTTCCGGCCGTCCCGCGACAGCGACGGAGCCAATGACTGCGTGTCGGGATACACCACTCTCTGTGTTTCGTTGCCGGACCGATTGACCCACAGGAGTTGCCGCTGGCCGCTGTCTCTCGATACCGTGCGGTAAACGACAGGCCCGGCGGCCGCTGCGGACATCGCGATGCCCCCGCCGACGTGTTCGACAATCGGAAATGGCTCTCCCACTAGCTCCAGCCGCTCCTTGTCGAATCGTTGCGCCAACAACCTTTCGTCACGAACGAACAGCAGGTGTCCGGTCGCGGTATAGACGGCCGCTGAGTCCGCGCCAAGAAGACGTCTCGAGTCCAGATTGTCGAGCTGACCGATATAGACGCCCGTGGTTTCAGCGCTGCCGCTCACGTAGAAGAGGAAATGACGGCCATCCGGGAGGAAGCGCGGTTGCGAGTGAGTCCTCTCTCGAAGCATCCCGAATCGTGTCGCGGCAGACGGTTCACCGCTCTCGGCGGCAATGCGGAACAAGGGCTGGCCGGGGCTCACGGAAACGAGGATGGTGCCGTCGGCGGCCCACGTACCCCCGCCCGGCGCTGGAATGGTGGACATCACGGTCTTGATTGACCCACCGTCGATGTCCAGGCGCTTGAGCTGATTGTCGGCAAAAAAACCGATCGATCGCCCGTCGGGCGACCAGAACGGGGCTGTGCCGCGCTCGGTTCCGGGCAGCCGGCGCGGCGACGACGAGTCGAGCGACCGCAACCACAGCTGTGCCTGGCCGACGTCCCTTGCCGCGAAGACGATCTTCAGGCCGTCGGGCGAAATCGCCAGGGACGGGTCCCGGGTTGAAGGCGTATTGATGTCGAGCCGCGCCTCAGGCGCAACTGGTGCCGGGCGGAGCATCGATACGCCGAGCGCGGCCGCCACCGCTGTCAGCAGTCCAAATGTCGCGGCCGGGATCAGCCGCCGCGTCCGTCGCGCGGCCGCCGGTGTCGGAGCTACCCGCTCATCACCCGCGCCGTCGAGCATTTCGAGCCGGGCGTCGCCGATATCTCGCAGCCGCCGTTTCGAGTCCTTCTCGAGGCATCGCCGCAGCAAGCGCCGGATGCGTGTCGGCGTCTGACCGGGCAGAGCGCTCCAGTCCGGTTCGCGCTCGAGTATCGCCGCGATCGCATCAGAGCTCGTCTTGCCCGCGAACGCGCGCCTCCCGGTCAGCATTTCGTAGAGCACGCACCCGAAGCCCCAGATGTCAGTGCGTTTGTCTACGGCCAGGCCGCGCACCTGTTCCGGGCTCATGTACGCCGGTGTTCCCATGATCTCGCCATCCGCGTGACTGGTCATCACGGTCGGCAGGTCTGACGCTTCGCCCCCCGAGCCATCGCTCGAGGACGACTTCGCGAGGCCGAAGTCGAGGATTTTCACGTGACCGTCGCGAGTCAGTTTGATGTTGGCGGGCTTCAGGTCCCGGTGAATCACGCCCTTTTCGTGGGCGGCCTCGAGTGCCTCTGCGATCTGTCCACCGATACGCAGAGCCTCGGCGAGCGGCAACCCTGCAGTTGTGCTGCGTTGTGCGTGGTCTCGTCAGCTTGTCCGAGAGCGTCGGTCCTTCGACGAGTTCCATGACGAGGCCGTGCACGCCGTCGGTCTCTTCGATTCCGTGGATCGTCGCGATGTTCGGATGATTCAAGGCTGCCAGCAGCCGCGCCTCCCGTCCGAATCGCGCCAAGCCGATCGGGATCGTTCGCGACGGATGACGGCAACACCTTGACCGCGACGTTTCGCCCGAGCTTTGTATCGCGCGCGAGATAGACCTCTCCCATTCCGCCCGAACCAAGGAGCGAGACGATCTGGTAGCTGCCTACCTGCTTGCCGATCATCGATTGCACATGTCAGGGTCGATTCGCCGCTGCGCGCCGACCGTCGCTTGGATTGCGCATCCAGGCCGAAATCCTGTCGGACACGCTCGTACCACTCGTCGTCGGGAAGCGCTCCCCATTCGACCCACTGTTCATCGGTCAACGACGCGCGCCAGCCAAGAAACGCCTCTGCGTCGGGCCCGACGGGATGGCGGAGCTTCTGTGTGCCACTTTCGATGATGTCCCGAATCTTCTCGGCAACCACTGTCGGCTGCGTCGGCGTCTCGAGTGACGCCTCGAACATGTGACCGAACCGGCTGACCTGTGGATACGCGGCGTCCGCGGCTGGGTGCTCGATGCGTCGGGCCATAGCTGTGTCGATGATCCCGGGCTGGACGATCGCGACGCGGACGTTGAAGGGTTTGACCTCCTGGGCGAGCCCTTCGCTGAACGCCTCGAGCGCGAATTTCGAGGCGGCGTACGCCGTCAGCGGCGAGCACGAAATCCGCCCGGCCACGGACGAGTCACGTTGATGATGCAGCCATTCCGCCTTGCTCGCATGTCTGGCAGCCACGCTCGAATCGTGCGAATGGCGCCAAAGTAGTTGGTTTCCATCGCGGCCTTGAAGTCGTCGAACGCCAATCCCTTCGATCGACCCAGTGCGCTCGATGCCGGCATTGTTCACCAGCGCGTCGATCGTGCCCGTCTGGGCACGGATGGCGGATGTTGCCGCGTCCACGGATTCATCCGAATCGACGTCCATCGTCAGGATCGAGATGGGCAAGCGTTCCTTTTCGACAACCGCACGAAGCGCAACGCCGCGTTCGAGATTCCGCATGGTGCGCATAGACCGTATGACCGGCCCTGCCCATTACGATCGCCGTCTGGAGGCCGATACCCGCGCTCGTTCCGGTCACTAGCACTTTCGCCATGTTTGTCTCCCTCACTGATCTCCTTGTGTGTCGCAAACCCCAGTGAGTGTATGCGCTACCTTGTCGCATGGCCCTACTTTTTGCAGGCTTTCTGAACCTGGAAAGCGGTGTAACTCGCACTCTCACGCAATACTTCACCACTTCTCAGCCTTCCCTCAGGACAGCCGCCCTGCCTCCCTTGTAACGTGAAATCTCGGTTTGCTTCATACCGAGTAGGAGGCTTCTTTTGAAGGCCGACGGGTGCCGCGCACATCTCGAGCACGACCCCGTGCCACCGCACGTTCCGGGTGGCTGCGCGCTGACCGACGACGCGTTGGACGAACGCTGGGCGCTGCCAGGTGTCCCCGCGGCATCGCGAGAGGAACTGGCGGATCCGCGCACCCTCGAGCAACGCGACGCCTACGCGCGGGCAGTCGAGAACTTCATCGGCACGGTCAAAGTCCCGGTCGGGCTCGCCGGCCCGTTGCGCGTCAACGGTGAACATGCGCGCGGCGACTTCTATATCCCGCTGGCGACGACCGAAGCCGCGCTGGTGGCGTCGTACTCGCGCGGCGCGCAACTGTTGAGTGAGGCCGGAGGCTGCTCGGCGGCCGTGCTGAATGAAGGTGTCAGCCGCGTGCCCGCGTTCGCCTTCGAGACGATCGCAGAGGCCCAGCGTTTCGGGGCCTGGGCTTCCCAGTCGTTCGATGCCTTCGCCGCGGCCGCGCGCGAGACGACCCGACACGGCCGGCTGAGTACCATGCGTGTCGCCATCGAGGGCAACCATGCCTACCTCATTCTCGAGTTCCTGACCGGCGACGCGGCCGGACAGAACATGGCCACGATTGCCGCGGACGCGATCTGCCGCTACATCGAGATGTCACGCGCCGATCGCCTGCCGGCACTGGTTCGTGGAGAGCAACCTCTCGGGCGACAAGAAGGCGACGCACCAGTCGCTGGTGGGTGTGAGAGGAAGGAAGGTGAGCGCGGAGGTCGTGCTGCCGCCGAGCCTCGTCGCCGAGCGGTTGCACACGACGGTTGACGCGATGCTCGACTACTGGCGCATGTCGGTAGTCGGAGGCGTGATGAGCGGCAGCGTCGGCGTCCAGGGCCACTACGCGAACGGCCTGGCCGCGATGTTCATCGCCTGCGGTCAGGATGCGGCCTGCGTGGCCGAGGCAGCCACCGGCATCACGCGGTTCGAGCCGAGCGGCGACGGCGGCCTGTATGCGGCGGTGACGCTGCCGAGCGTGATCGTCGGCACGGTTGGCGGCGGGACCGGCCTGCCTTCACAGCACGCGTGCCTCGACATCATGCGAGTGGCCGGTTCCGGGCACGCGCGCGCGTTCGCGGAGATCGTCGCGGCGGTGGCGCTTGCCGGTGAGCTGTCGATCACCGGCGCGCTGGCAGCGGGCGACTTCACCAGCGCGCATCAGCGTCTGGCGCGCGGCGCCGTCCGCCTTCGCGCGAAGCGCTACGGCGAGACCTCGACGAAGCCCAATGGGCGAAGTCGGGGCGGAGGCACGACGATGAACCGCTGGGTCATCTACCAACGCGAACGGTTTCCCCTGGCAGCGCACGCGCCGCTCGTCGCGGCCTTCAGCGCGTCGGCGGTCTGCTTTTCGTCGCTCCTTCGCGGACACGCGGTTGCGCCGTCGCCGGCGGCGCTCGTCGTGGCATTCACGACCTCGCTCCTGTTTTTCCTGCAGCTGCGCATTGCCGACGAGTTCAAGGACTGCGAAGACGACGCCCGATTCCGGCCGTACCGGCCGGTGCCGCGCGGCCTGGTGACGCTGCCGGAGCTGGCCGTGATTGGCCTGGCAGCCGCTGTCGTTCAGTTGGGACTCGCGTTGTGGCTGCACCCGCCCCTCGTGTGGCTGCTGGTGCCGTCGTGGCTCTATCTCGGCTTGATGACGCGAGAGTTCTTTGCTCGACGCTGGCTGAAGGCGCATCCGATCGTTTACCTGGCGTCACACATGCTGATTCTGCCGCTCATCGATCTCTACGCGACGGCGTGCGACTGGCTCGTCGCCGGCGAGCGCACCGCTCACGTCGGGTTGTTGTGGTTCCTCGTGGTCAGCTACCTCAATGGGATCGTCATCGAAATCGGCCGCAAGACGCGAGTCGCCGCTGACGAAGAGCATGGCGTCGAAACTTACAGCGCCCTGTGGGGCAAACACGGCGCTGCCCGCGCCTGGCTCCTGGCTGTCCTGCTGACGGCTGCGGCCGCCTGGGAAGCCGCATCGCAAATCGGATTGGCGGTGCCGACGGTTTTCATGCTGGGCGGGCTCATCGTGGCGTGCGTCGCGGTCGCGCGTCGTTTCCTGCGAAACGCGAGCCGCGGCGGCGGCAAGGCGATCGAAGTCATGGCCGGAGTCTGGACGCTACTGATGTATCTCGGACTCGGTGCCGCCCCCATGGCGCTGACTTTGTGGCAGGGCGCGCGATGAATGCCGCGATGGAGGCTCCGATGACCACGTGGATCCTCGATCCCCTCGACGCGCTCGATTCGCCCCATGCCGGCGGCAAGGCGCGCGCGCTCGCGCGCGCGGCGCGTGGCGGCCTCTCGGTTCCCGCATGGGTCGTGCTGTCCGACGCCGCATTTCTGCAATCCAATCCCTCGACGCTGTCGGGTATGCCCGAAGGCGAGGTCCGGTCGGCGATCGACGCCGCGGTCCGGACGCTTTGCCCCATGGGTGAACGACTCGCGGTGCGTTCCTCGGCATGCGACGAGGACGGAGTGCAGCACTCGTTTGCGGGACAGCTGGCGAGTTTCTTGAACGTTGCTCCCGAGGACGCCGCGGCTCGAGTCCGCGACGTCTGGCGCTCGGCGTTCGACGAAGGGGCGCTGCGCTATCGACGGGAGCGAGGCTTGCCCGCATCGCCGCGGCCTCCGGCCGTGATCCTGCAGCGGATGGTCGAGGCGCGCGTGGCAGGCGTGGCGTTCAGCGCGGATCCGGTCTCGGGCCGGCGAGGCGTCGCTGTAGTGAGCGCGGTCCGAGGTCTGGGCGCGGCGCTCGTGTCGGGTGAAGTCGATGCGCATACCTGGCATGTCTGCCGGGACGGCACGATTCTCGAGCGACATATTTCAAATACTTCCCGAAAGATCGACGGCCCGGTGCTCACCGACGAGCAGGTTCAAGAGGTGGCGGCGTTGGCGGCCACCGCGGAACGACTGTTCGGCTGTCCTCAGGACATCGAGTGGGCGATCGGCGACCGGCTCATGCTCCTTCAGTCGCGGCCGATTACCTCGCTGCGCTCGGACCAGGATCGAGGACGCGCCTCCCATCATTTGGGACAACAGCAACATCGTCGAAAGTTACAGCGGTGTCACCACGCCGCTCACGTTTTCGTTTGCGCGTGAGATCTATCCGCCGGTCTATCGCGAGTTCTGCCGGATGATGGGCGTGCCGCGGCGCGTGATTGCCCGGCACGACGACACGTTTCTGAACGTGCTGGGGTTGGTACGCGGCCGGCTGTATTACAACCTGTTGAACTGGTATCGCATCCTGGCGCTGCTGCCAGGCCTACCGGATGAACCGCCGGTTTCTCGAGCAGATGATGGGTGTCGAGCAGGCGCTCCCTGACGAGCAGGCCGACGCGATCGCGACGCAAGTGAGCAGCGGACGGTTCGCGGATGGACTACGGCTTGCGCGGACGGTGGTTGGTCTGGTCGCGAATCACGTCACATTGAACCGGCGCATCGCCGCGTTCAACCGCCGACTGGCGATCGCTCTCGCTCCGACATCGCCACCGCTCGCAGACTGCAGGCCCGACGAGCTGGTCGCGCACTATCGCGCGCTGCGCAGCCGCCTGCTGCTCAACTGGGATGCCCCACTCGTCAACGACTTCTTCGCAATGGTGTTCTACGGTCTGCTCCGACGCCTGGTAGCGCGCTGGTGTGGGCATGACGATGCAACTCTTCAGAACGAGCTGATCGGTGGGGAAGGCGGAATGGTGAGCGCCGAGCCGGCGATTCTGATTCAGCGTTTCGCGCGCCTCGCTGCCGAGGACACGGCGCTCCTCGAGCGCCTGAGCAGCGGACGCCTGCCCGAGATCCGCGCCGAGCTCGAACGCCGACCGGAGCTTCGCGACGGATGTCGTGCCTACCTCGCGAAGTTTGGCGATCGCACGATCAACGAGCTGAAGCTCGAGAGCGTCTCGTTGCACGAGGACCCGCTGCCGCTCTTTCGAGCGATTGGGGCGTTCGGGCGTCAGATTGCCGCGGCTCGACCCGGTCGGCAGGTGCCTTCGCCCGCCCGGCGCCGCGCGGCTGCGTGGGCGCGTGTCTCGCGCGCGCTCGCCTGGCACCCGATCCGCCGTCTCGCTTTGAGCTGGGTGTTGAAGCATGCGCGCCGCCGGGTCCGCGACCGCGAGAACCTGCGGCTCGAGCGGACGCGCTTGTTCGCGCGCGTTCGACAGATCTTTCTCGAGCTCGGCCGCCGCCTGCACGCTCGTGGCGTGCTCGATGCGCCGCGCGACGTGCTGTACCTCGAAGTCGACGAAGTCCTTGCTTTCGTCGACGGCCGCTCGACCTGCACCGACCTGCGATCCCTCGCCGCGCTTCGACGCCGGGAGTTTCGCGCTTACGAGGAAGGCCCGGTACTTCCGAACCGCTTCGAGACGCGTGGCTCGCCGTATCACGGCACGAGAGCCTTTCTCATGAATGTGTCCTCAAACACGTAGTGTCCGGCTTTAGCCGGACAACTGAAGGTCCGCCTAAAGGCGGACACTACGTACGAGAGACCCGTCCCGGGCTCATTCGGCCGGCGCCAAACGGGATGACCAGCGCCGTGGTCTCGGCTGCAGCCCGGGCGTGGTTCGAGGTCCGGTGCGTGTCGTGACCGATCCGCGCAGGGCCGATCTCAGCAGCCGATCGATTCTGGTCGCCGAGCACACGGACCCCGGATGGATCATGGTGTTCCCGGCGGCCCTCGGTGTGATCGTCGAGCGCGGGAGCGTGCTCTCGCACGCGGCGATCGTGGCACGCGAGCTCGGCATTCCGGCCGTTGTCTCGTTGCCCGGGGTGACTGGCTGGCTCCGCGATGGCGACTGGATCGAGATGGACGGCAGCACGGGTGTGGTCCGTCGTGTTGCCAGACCTCAGGAACACGAGCGGACCGTCCTCGGCGTCGAAGGCGCGGTAGCCCATGCGTCGTGAAGCCCGTCGTGAAGCCCATCGTGAAGCAATGACGCGCGCCGACTTCAGCGATATCCGCTACGCCCAGGCCTGGGAAGACGCCGACGTCCTGCTCGCCGGCCTCGATGTCCGCCCCGGCGACGTCTGCGTGTCGATCGCGTCGGCCGGAGACAACACGCTGGCGCTCTTGACGAGGCAGCCGTCCCGCGTGATCGCGCTCGACTTGAGCGGCGCGCAGCTGGCCTGCCTCGAGCTCCGTATCGCAGCCTATCGAACGCTGACGCACGCCGGACTGCTGGAGCTGGTTGGCTCGCGGCCCTCGACTCGGCGGACGGCGCTATATGCGCGCTGCAGGCCGGCCCTGGGCGCCAGCGCCCGCACGTTCTGGGACAGCCGACCGGGGGCGATCGACGCCGGCATCGGTGGAGTGGGGAGATTCGAGAAGTACTTCGCCCTCTTTCGCCGCGCCGTGCTGCCGCTCGTGCATCGGCGCCGAACGGTTCTCGATCTCTTGCGGCTCAAAACCGCGGACGCGCGCCACGAGTTCTATGACGCGCGTTGGGACACGTGGCGATGGCGCCTGATGTTCAGGCTCTTCTTTTCTCGAGCCGTGATGGCGCGGCTTGGCCGTGCGCCGGAGTTCTTCCGCTATGTCGAGACACCCGTCGCGTCGGCCGTCCTCGAACGTACCCGGCACGCCCTGACCGAACTCGATCCGGCCACGAACCCGTACGTGCACTGGATCCTCACCGGTTCCCACGGCGACGCACTGCCGTGCGCCCTCCGCCCGGAACACTTCGACACGATTCGCGCCAATCTCGACCGGCTCGAATGTCGGCACGTCTCGCTCGAGGAGTTCACCAGTCGTTCCGGGCCCGCCGCGTTCGATCGATTCAACCTGAGCGACGTCTTCGAGTACCTGTCGCCCGAACGTTACGACGAACTGCTGCAGGCGATCCTCAGGTGCAGCCGCCCAGGGGCGCGGCTGGCCTATTGGAACGTCTTCGTGCCCCGGCGCCGGCCGGAGCATCTGGCTTCGCGCCTGCGTTCACTGGACGTGCTCGCCAACCGGCTGCACGCGACGGATCGCGCGTTCTTCTATAGCGCATTCCGCGTCGAGGAGGTCTGTTGATCGATCACCAGTGGCTGGCGATCGTCTTCGAGCTGACGGCCTTCCTGCTGCTGTTTGCCGCGCTGGAGGTGTGGTCACGGAAGACGTCCGTGCGTCCCGAGACGACACGCAAACTCCTGCACGTCGGCTCCGGCATCCTCACGCTCGCGTTCCCGTTCGTGTTCGTCGATCTCTGGCCGGTAGCGCTCCTGAGCGGAGGAGCCGCGGCTCGTCCTTGCCGCGGCCAGGTTCGTGCGGTTCGCGCGTAGTGGCGTCGTCGGCCGCGTCGAGCGCGCCAGCTGGGGCGAGTTCTACTTTCCATTGTCGGTCGTGATCCTCTTCTGGCTGAGCCTCGGCGAGCACGCGTTGCTGTTCGTGATTCCGGTTCTGGTGCTGACGCTGGCGGACACTGCCGGCGCGGTCGTCGGCACCCGTTTTGGGATGACGCGGTACTGCGGCGCCGGTAAGAGCGTCGAAGGCTCGCTGGCGTTCGCGGTTGTCGCCTTTGTGTCGGTGTGCGCGCCGCTGATGGCCTGGAGCAGGGTCGGCGCCCCCGAAGCGCTGATGACTGCGGCAACGCTGGCACTCCTGTTGGCGCTTCTCGAAGCCGCCGCGCAGCGTGGGCTCGACAACCTGCTCATCCCAATCGCCGGCTACGGACTGCTCCGTGGAGTGCTATGGACGATGTGATCGATCTCGCGCCGGATGTTGACGATCCCGCTGTCCGCTGTGACCGCGGTGTATCGCTGCTGCCGCGAACGGACCGTGTTCGTCACGCGCCAGACAGATCGGTACTGGCCGTTCGCCAGGGATCGCTGGTTGCGCGCTGCGACTGCTGGTGGCGCGCGCGCGCCGCACACGACGGCGGGCAGGCACGAACAGGAATCATCGGGCACTACGCGGCCGTCGATCGCCAGGCGGGTGAGGCGGTGTTGAGCCGCGCCTGCGAAGTGCTCGAGGCGGCCGGCTGCGCGATCGCGGCGGGCCCGATGGACGGGACGACCTGGCGCCGTTACCGTTTCATCATCGAGCGCGGCAACGAGCCGACGTTCTTTCTCGAACCCGACCATCCCAGCGACTGGCCCGAGCACTGGTCGAGCGCTGGATTCTCGCCGTTGGCGACCTACACGTCGGCTGTGACCCACCAGTTGGACGTGGATCACGCCTACACCTCGGGCGCCCTCGCGCGGCTCTCGTCGGCAGGCATCTCCATCCGTGAATTCGATTCAGCGCAGCCCGACGCCGAGCTACGCCGGATCTATCGGCTGGCGACCATGAGCTTCAGCCGGAACCTCCTCTACAGTCCTATTTCCGAAGACGAGTTCCTCGAAGACAGTCGCGCCTTGCTGCCGATCCTGCGCCCGGAGCTGGTCCTGCTCGCGGAGCGTGACGGCGTGCCGGTGGGGTTCCTGTTTGCTGTGCCGGACATCCTCGGTTCCCGAGACACGGTGATCATCAAGACGACCGCGGTCGACCCGCGCGCGTCTGGACAGGGCGTGGCCGGCGCGCTGGTCGCTCTCGTCCACCGGCGGGCTCGTCAGCTCGGTTATCGCAGGGCGATTCACGCGCTCATGCACGAGACCAACGTGTCGCGCCGGATCAGCGATCGCTACGCGCGCACATTCCGGCGCTACGCGCTCCTGTCGAAAGTCCTTCGCCCAGGCGTAGTGTCCGGCTTTAGCCGGACTTCCGAGCGAGGTCCGCCTAAAGGCGGACACTACGACCGCAAGGGTGTAGCGCCATGAACATCGTCGATATTCTGTGCGAACGCGCGCGGACGCATGGCGATCGGCTGGCGATCATCGAGCGTGGACGGACGATCACGTTCGCCGAGCTCGACGCAGCCGCAGCGAGCGCGGCCGCGGAGCTTGCGAGCGCGGGGCTTGCGCCAGGCATGCGCGCGATCGTGCTCAGCCCGATGTCGATCGACTTGTACATCGCGCTGATTGGCATGTTTCGACTGCAGGTCGCGCCCGTATTCGTCGATCCGGCTCATCTGGCGGCGTGCATCGCTCGTCTTCAGCCCGATGCGTTCGTCGCCGTGCCGCGCGCTCACCTGTTGCGTCTGACGACGCCGGCCGTGCGGGCGATTCCGATCAAATTGACGGTGGCGCAGGTGGCTCGTGCCCGCAGATCCAGCGAGATCGGACGAGGCGAACCGTGCGCACCTGACACGCCGGCGATCCTGACGTTCACGAGTGGCAGCACCGGCGACCCGAAGGCTGTGGTGCGCTCGCACGGCTTCCTGATTGCGCAGCACCACGCGCTTGCGACCAGCCTCGCGTTCGAACCAGGTGACACCGACCTGACCGCGCTTCCAATCGTTCTGCTCGCCAACCTGGCCTCGGGCGTCACGAGCATCATCCCCGACGCCGACCTGCGGGCGCCTGGTGCGATCCGCCCCGAGCCTGTACTGGATCAGATTCGCCGCCTGCGACCGAGCCGGACTATCGCATCGCCGGCGCTCCTGGAGCGACTCGCCGCCTGCGCCGCGCGAAGAGGTGAGCGTTTCGACAGCCTCCAGCGAATCTTCACCGGTGGGGCGCCGGTGTTCCCGGCCCTGCTCGATCGTCTCGCGGCCGTTGCGCCCGGTGCCTCGATCGTGTCCGTCTATGGATCGACGGAGGCGGAACCCATCGCGTCGATCGACGCGCGCGAGATTGGCGCCGCCGATCGCTCCGCGATGCGGCATGGCGCCGGCGTGTTGGCCGGCACTCCGTCGTCGTCGATCGAGGTACGAATCCTTCCCGATCGGTGGGGAATTCCGATCACGCTGTCGGGTCAGGCAGATTTGGATCG
>CAWCQI010000030.1:0-93475 GCA_963797625.1 uncultured Acidobacteriota bacterium | reverse complement strand
GATAGCTTCTAGAGTGATCAGCTGCGCGGTCAACCGTCCATCAACGACCGACATGCCACCGCCGACGCTAATCGGCAGTTTGAATCGCCGCGGGCCGGCGCTGCCGGGATTAGAGGAAGAGCACCCCATCCCGTTCTTCAATCACCGGCTGATGAGAGTGCCCGAACACCACGGCGCTAGTGCCGGCAGGTAACGCTCTCACGATCCAGATCGGCGAGGATGTGGATCAGTTCGTGGATGGCGTGACCATCGAGCTCCAGGACCGCAGAGTGTGGCAACGTCATCGCCCGGCGGCCTTTGTCGACGTTGCCGCGCACGGCGACGACAGGCGCGAGGCGTCGAAGTTGATTGAGGACGTCCGCTGAGCCGACGTCACCGGCGTGGGTGACTGCGGTCGCATCCCTCGAGCGCAGCGACCGCTTCCGGACGCAGCAGCCGGTGAGTGTCCGAGATGACGCCGATGGTTTCAGGCATGCCGTGACTCACGCGAGTTGACGCGCTGAGCGGGTGGCGCCCGGCGGGGCCGCCCCGCCCGCCGCGCAGGCGCCTCTCTCGTCGATTCCGTTTTTGGCGCCGAGGACGGGTGGGGCTGACCGGGCGACGGGACGCCGCAATCAGGTGGAGCTCCACCGAGGCGACCGCTAGAAACCGGCCGGCCGCTCATCAGCCACTCCAAGCGCGCGCTCCAGCGCCAGCCCCGCGCGCGCGATCGTCCCCTCGTCGAACAGCCGGCCGATCAGCGTCACGCCGTGCGGCACGCGCCGCGGCGGCGAGAACTTCGGCAGCGGGTTCTTCGGGTCCGGCGCCCAGTCGCTGCGCGCCTCGGTCACGTTCACGAATCCCGCGCGCAGCGTCAGCGACGGATGGCCGGTGAAGTTCGAGATCGTCAGCATCTCGTCGCGCAGCGACGGCACGAGCAGCAGATCGACCTCGGAGAAGACGCGCGCCATCTCCCCCGCCACCTTCCGCCGCAAGCGATCGGCCTGCACGAAATCCACCGCCGACAGGAATCGCGCCTCGCGGAACAGGTTCGGCCACGCGTCGGGCACCTGCACCTTCAGCTGTCGTCGGCGCCGCTCAGCGTCAGCTCCTCGAACGCCGCCGCCGCCTCGGCGAACAGCACGAGCATCAGCGAGCTGTACGGCCAGTCGGGAAGGCTGACCTCGGTCGGCACCATGCCGAGCTTCTTGACGGTCTCGAGCGCGGCGCGGTCGACGTCGGTCGCCGGGCTCTCCTTCATCCACGCCGGGAAGTAGCCGACGCGCAGCCCCTTCACCGGCGCGGTCGCGTCGAAGTCGAGCTGGCTCGGCACGCTCGCGACGTCGCCCGCGTCGGGGCCGGAGATCGCCTGCAGCACGAGCATCGCGTCCTCGACGCTGCGCGTCATCGGGCCGAGCTTGTCGAGCGACCAGCAGAGCGTCATCGCGCCGGTGCGCGGCACGCGCCCGAACGTCGGACGCAGCCCGGTGACGCCGCAGCGCATCGCCGGGGCGATGATGCTGCCGCCGGTCTCGCTGCCGATCGAGAAGCCGACGAGCCCCGCCGCGGTCGCCGCGCCCGGGCCCGGCGCTCGAGCCCGACGCGCCTTCCTCGAGCAGCCACGGATTCATCGTCTGGCCGCCGAACCAGATGTCGTTGAGCGCGAGCGCGCCGAGGCTCAGCTTCGCGATGAGCACGGCGCCGGCGTCGTTCAGCCGCGCGACGACCGCGGAGTCGGTCGCCGGCACGCGGTTGCGGAACGGCTCGGCGCCCTACGTCGTCGCGATGCCGGCGGTGTCGAGCAGATCCTTCACGCCGTACGGAATGCCGTGCAGCGGACCGCGATACTTGCCGGCGGCGATCTCGGCGTCGGCCTGCTTCGCGCCTGCGCGAGCGCGACGTCCTGGTGAGCGTGATGACGGAGCGCAGCTTCGGATCGAACCGCTCGATCCGCTCGAGATAGATGTTCGTCAGCCGCTCGGACGTCAGCGCCTTGCGTCTCGATCCAGCGCGAGAGCGTGCGTCACCGGCGCGAAGGCGATGTCGGCGTCGTTCGACGGGCAGCGGCATCGTCGGCGCCGTGACTTCGCACGAACCGGTCGCGCGCCGGGCCCGTTCGTCGCGCCCGTGATGCACCGGATTCCAGCGCGTCGCCGGCGCGAGCGTCCGCGTCGAGCGCCACCTTCCGCGGCCCGGTGCGCCGCTCGAACAGCGGCGCCATCGACCGGCGCCAGCTTGCCGGCCGCCATCTCGCGCTCGCCGGCGTCATCGTCACCTGCGCGAGCTTCTCCGCTTCGGCGAACGTCGCCGGCGAGACCTCGGGACCGACGGCGGGCGCGGTGCCGAACGCGGGCGGCGCGCCGGGCGTCGGCGGCGCGGCGCTGCGGTCGCTTGCTGCGCCGCTGGCAGGCGGCCACGCCCACCGTGCCCATCGCGGCGGTGATCAGGAACTGTCTGCGGGTGTTCATGCGTGCATCGTATCCGCGGACGGCGGGTTCGCGCTCAATCCAGCGAACGCAGTGGCGCCCGAGCGCCCATGCGGGTACTGTCCGCGAACAGCCCCACTTCGTGCTCGGGCCCAAAAACCCTTGCCACGTGAGAGGGCGCTCCACCCCATCGCGCAGAAAACGCGCGATGGGGGCCACCGGCCCTGCGGCGCGAAGCGGAGGCGGCCCCGTTCGCGGCCACCAGCGTGAGGGCGCCGTGCATCCCGGCCACATCGCGCGTTCCCCGCGCACGGTTTCAGAAGCGGAAACGCGCGCACGATTTTGCACGCGCAACAGCCGACAAATCTGCAATTCAATCGTGGAACGCGCCTGATCTCATCGCTGCCCGGTTTGGCACTGATGTAGCACTAGCACGTCCTGGTCAATGCCGAACTCAGGGTGGGGGTGTCCCGGCGCATCGAATGGCGTGCCGCCTGGTCGAGAGAGGTGAAGTACTCGACGTGTCGCGCACGCGCCAGCTGCTCGCTGTAGCGGTGTCGGCGATCGCCCTTCCGCACGCCCAGACCCGCATACACGCCGGGGTATCCCACAGCTCACAGACCGCACGAAACCACGGCTCGATTTCGTCTCGCTCGGCAGGCGAGTGCCCTGTGGTGTCATCCACTCGGATGGCACGGACGAGACCGCCGCCGTGCCTCGCCGCCCACGACCTCGGGCAGGGCGCCGCGATTCGACACGATCGCCGGGATGCCGTTCACCATCGCCTCGGCCGCGACGCGGCCGAACGGCTCCTCCCAGACCGACGGCACCAGCAGCATCCGCGTCAACGCGAAATACTCGCGCGGCGTTTGCACTGGCGGCGCCGCCATGATTTGCGGATAGCGGGCTGAAATCGATCCCAGGAATCTTGTTGAGGCCGCCGCCGCTCCGGCCGGACTGCACGACCAGCACCGGGATGTCGGGACGCCGCGAGCCGAGCATGTCGGCAAGCCGCGCGAACAGGAACAGCCCTTTGTGTGGCGACGGGTTGACGAAGGTCACGAAGGCGCGGGACTCGACCGGCGCGACGACGGTCGACCAGTCGAGCGGCGGCTCGAGCGGCGTGCTGACCAGCCCGATCCTGTCGCGATAGACGCCGGAGAGAAACGCGCTGCACGTGAAGACGTGGTCGACGTCGGCAAAGTACCGACCGCCGATCGTAGCCGTAGCCACGCACCGCAAACGCCGTCGTGACCCCGCGCCGCCGTGCGTCGCGCATCGCCTCGAAGATCATCGGGTGCCCGTTGGCGGCGATGAGCACGTCGGGCGCGAACGATGTCAACAGCTTGTCGACGATGCTCAGATACTGCGTCGCCTCGCCGCGGTCGGGCCGGCGTTTCGTCGTTGTGCTGTGTCAGCAGCAACGTGACCGGCACGGTCCCGACGGCGTAGTGCACGGCCGGCCGGGTCGCCTGCCGCGCGCGGCTTGGCGCCACGTCGCCGTTCTCCGCGCCAGCCTATCCGGCGGCACGCTACGCCCTGCTGCGCCAAGTGCTCTTCGATCGTGAAGGTCACGGGGCTCTCGAACCGCGCCGTCGTCAGCACGTGGCATTCATGGCCGGCCTCAGCCAGCCACTCGACGATCGTGCGCAGGCTCTGCGTGACACCCGCGATCGGATCGCTGATGCAGTGGTTGTTCACCAGCAGGAAGCGCACCGCCTCAAGGGTACAAACCCTCCGCTCGTTCGTCAACCACATGTAGTCACCCATTCCATTGAAGGAGATCCGCATGTCGCAGGTTAGCACGTCGGCAGAATTGAAGACGCAGTCGCAGAACTGTTGCAGGGACCGCTGAAGCACGCCCGCAGCGCCGCGCTCGCGCTGGCACTGGTGCCGCTTGCCGCAGTGCGTCACGACCGCGGTACAGACGACGGCTGTGCATCATCCGCCGGCATCTGCGGAACGGTGTTCTACGACACGAACGGCGACGGTGTTCAGGATGCGGGTGAACCGGGAATCCCCGGTGTGAGCGTGACGATCAGCTTCAGCCACGCCGGGGTGCGGACCGGTCGGCGGTCGTACCAACCGGCAGCGATGGGTCTATCCAGAGCGGATCACGCCCTCCGGCATCAGCCTACACGGTCTCCGTACAGATACCGCCAGACACGATGCCTCGCCCGCCAACAACCCTGCGACCGACGACGAGCACGACAGCGACGGCGTACCCGACAGCAACGGCAACAGCGTGGCGCACTTGACGCTGGCCGCTGACCGATCCGAATGGAGATTCCAGCACCGACTTCGGCTTTACCGCGTCCGGATTCAGCAATCCCGGCACCGGACGCCAGGCTACTGGAAGAATCACCCCGAGGCCTGGCCGGTCGACATGGCTACGGTGACGGTTGGGGGTGGACTACACCAAGGAAGCAGGCGATCGCCATCCTCAGCAGCCCCGTCAGCGAAGGACAAGACCTACACGATGTTCAGCTCGCTCGTGCCGGCGATGCTGAACGTCAAAATCGGCAACGACAGCACGTGCGTGAGTGAGGCCATTGCCGCCGCCAGACGCCTGGATGGCGAACGTACGGGCCCGTCGGCACGGGTGTCGCGGCCTCGAGCTACGCCTGGAAAATCGGCGAGCCGCTCCATCGGCAGATGGACAACTACAACAACGGCATGCTCTGCGCGCCACACCGCGACTAGCCGACCGTTGTCCGGTCCCGATGACCCACCCCTCCGGGTCGTCGGGACCCTTCTCTCCCTCGACTCTCCCCAATCCCAGCATCTACGTTCGACTTCGGCGCTGCGTGCTTGTCCGTTCGCAGTTCGGTTGACCTGATCGCGGGTCCTGTCGCCCGGCAACCCCACCCGTCCGTGGATTGGGCGGTGTCTGCGATGAATCAGTGCTTATGGCGGGCACCCCGCGGGGCCCGTCGTGGGACAGCCCCACGGGTGCTTTCGCGCTGCCATGGGGCTCAACGGGTCCGCGCGCTGCGCGCCCGCGGGCGCCCGTCCCACGCCACCCGCGAGCCCGCTGGAAGCACTGATTCATCGGAGACACCAGACGTATATCCGACACTGTGTCGAAACCCCGCCATCTCGCCCGTCATTCAAGTAGAGACGCACGGCGGTAATCGGCCCGAGGCATCTCAGCGGGAGGGCGATATGTGTCCAGCATGCATCTCAACGGCGGCGGCCATCGCCGCAGGCGCCATATCGAGCGGGGGGCTTGCGGCCCTCGCGGTGATTACGCTCGGCCGTAAATCCGGCCCGAGCTCGACCGGTTCAACCAATCAGTCACAGGGAGACGATCATGGAACCGAGAATCGTAACGCGCGATGAGTGGGTGGCCGCGCGCAAGGACCTTCTGGTCAAGGAAAAAGCGTTGACGCGCGCGCACGATGCGCTCAGCGCCGAGCGGCGCCGGCTGCCGATGGTCAAGATCGACAAGAACTACGTCTTCGAGACGCCGAGTGGCAAGCGCACGCTGGCCGAGCTCTTCGACGGGAAAAGCCAGCTGATCGTCTACCACTTCATGATGGGACCGGACTGGACCGAAGGCTGCCCGAGCTGCTCGCTCCTCGCCGACCACATCGACGGCAGCATCATCCATCTCGCGCACCGCGACGTCACGCTGATGGCAATCTCGCGCGCGCCGCTGGCGGACATCGAAGCATTCAAGCGGCGCATGGGCTGGCAGTTCCCGTGGGCCTCGTCTTTCGGCTCCGACTTCAACTACGACTTCGGCGTGTCGTTCACAAACGAAGAGACTGCGAGCGGCCGGGTCGTCTACAACTTCGAGCGGAGCCCGTTCCCGCTGGAGGAGGGGCCGGGCCTGAGCGTGTTCCTCAAGACCGACTCTGCCGACGTGTTCCACACCTATTCGACGTATGCACGTGGTGGGGAAGCGGTCATCGGCGCGTATCACTATCTCGATTTCGTGCCGAAGGGTCGCGACGAGGATGGTCTTGCGTTTACGATGTCATGGGTGCGGCATCACGATCGTTACGGTGCGGACTATGCAGTCGACCCCAAGCGGTCGTATGAGCCGCCGGCTAAGAAGGATGCCTGCTGCGCGTCGCACGCGCAGCGCGGAGGCGGTCAGCGGCTGACACGAAACCGGTAGCGTGTGAACGATGAATCAGTACCGCTGGCGGGCACCCCGCGGGTCCCGTCGCGGGACAGCCCACGGGTGCTCGCGCGCTGCCATGGGGCTCAACGGGTCCGCGCGCTGCGCGCCCGCGGGCGCCCGTCCCGCGCCACCCGCGGCCCCTGGGACTGATTCATCGGGTGGACGCTACTAAAGCTGAATGTTGACCACACACTCCGCCGCAACGTGGAGAAAGGGCCTGCGGCCCGAAGCGGGGCGTCCGCCTCCGCCAAAGGCTACGGCGAGACCTCGCCGAAGCTCGAAGAGCGAAGGCGGGCCCCGTTCGCGGCCACCCGCGAGCGGGCACTCTGCATTTTCGCAAGAGCCAAGAGCCAAAACCCGAAGCCGAGAGCCGAGAAGCCTCAAAAGAACGGAGCCAATGTGCAGTTCATGTTGCTGATTTACGAAACACCCGATGACTTCGGCATGCGCTCGGACGAGCAGCCGACGGAGTTGATTGGCGCATGGCGCGCCTACTATCGGGCGCTCGTCGACGCGGGGGTGTACGTTGGCGGCGCGCCGCTCGAAGCGCCGGCCACGGGCGCTACGGTCCGGGTGCACGGGGGGCAGCGGCGCGTGCAGGACGGACCGTACGCCGACACGAAGGAGCAGCTCGGCGGCCAGCTGATCCTCGAGCTGCCGTCGCTCGATGACGCGCTCGATTGGGCGGCGCGCTGTCCGACGGCGGCCACGGGTGCAGTCGAGGTCCGCCCGGTCTCGCCGAGAGTCCACGATCTCGTCGTGAGCGGGAATGGCTGACGACCCGCGCGGGGTGGTCGAGCTCGTCGCGCGCGAATCGTACGGGCGGCTCGTCGCGTATCTCTCGGCGCGGACGCGCGACGTGGCCGCGGCGGAAGATGCGCTCAGCGACGCGTTTGTGACGGCCCTCCGGACCTGGCCGCGCGACGGCGTGCCGGCGAAGCCCGAGGCGTGGCTACTGACGACGGCGCGGCGGCGGCTGATCGATCGGGCGCGCCATGAGCGCGTGCGCGTCAATGCGGCGCCGACGGTGCGGCTGCTCGTCGACGAAGCGGAAGCGCTGATGAACGACGCCGCGGCGATCGACGACCGCGGGTTTCCAGACGAGCGGCTGAAACTGCTCTTCGTCTGCGCGCACCCGGACGTCGACCGCGGCATGCACACGCCGCTGATGCTGCAGGTCGTCCTCGGGCTCGACGCCGCGACGATCGGGAGCGCGTTCCTGACTTCGCCCGCGGCCATGGGGCAACGCTTGAGCCGTGCGAAAGCCAGGATTCGTGACGCCGGCATCGCGTTTGAGATTCCTGATCGCGGAGCGTTGCCGGAGCGGCTCGACGCGGTACTCGAGGCCATCTACGCGGCCTACGGAACCGGCTGGGACGATGTGGCCGGATCCGATCCGCGTCGAGGTGGCCTCGCACAGGAAGCTGTGTGGCTGGTTCGCACGCTTCTGCAGCTGCTGCCCGACGAGCCTGAAGCGCGAGGCCTGCTGGCGCTGATGCTCTACTGCGAGGCACGGCGGCCTGCCCGGCGGGCCGCCAACGGCGACTATGTGCCGATGTCGGAGCAGGATTCACGCCTGTGGTCCGCCTCGATGCTCGACGAAGCAGAGCGCGTGCTGGCGGCTGCGGCGGCGCAGCGGCGAGCCGGCCGCTTCCAGCTCGAAGCCGCGCTTCAGTCGGCGCATGTCGAAGGCGCTCGACGAGGCCGCGTCGAGTGGAGCGCGATCGCAGTGCTCTATGAAGGACTCGTGCAGGTGACGCCGACGGTTGGCGCGTTCGTCGGCCGCGCGGCGGCGATCGCCGAGGCGGAGAACCCGCCAGCTGGGCTCGACGCCCTCGACCGGATCGACCCCTCGTCGTCGAAGACCTATCAGCCGTACTGGGCGGTGCGCGCGCACCTGCTGCACCGCGCCGGGCGCAGCGTCGAGGCGCTCCACGCCTTCGATCGCGCCATCGGGCTGACGGAGGACGCCGCGACGCGACAGTTCCTCCTGCGGCGCCGCGCCGAGGCCGAGGCGAGCACTTCACCGCGTGGCGCGGTCGTCGGCAGTTCGTGACAGAATCTGTGGGATATGACGTCCAGGTTCGTGTCCGTTCTCGCCACCTTCACTATCGTCGCGGCCGCCCTCGTCGTCGGTCAGCGCGTCAGTGCCCAGAACAACCCCGAGTGGACCCGGCCATTCCCGCCGTTCAAGATGATCGGCAACATCCACTGGGTGGGGACCTACGACCTGTCGTCGTACCTGATCACCACGCCGCAGGGCCACATCATCATCAATACCGGACTGGGCGACTCCGCTCCGATGATCAAGGCCAGCGTCGAGACGCTCGGGTTCAAGATGGCCGACGTCAAGATCCTGACGGCCACGCATGGGCACTTCGACCACATCGCGGCGATGGCCGAACTGAAGAAAATGACGGGAGCCTCGCTCGTCGTCATGGAGCAGGACAAAGACCTCTACGAAACGGGAGGCCAGGCCGACTTTCGGTGGGGCGACACGCCTTCCGCGCGCTTTCCGACGGTGAAGGTGGACCGCACGTTCAAGGACGGCGAGACGGTCTCGCTCGGCGGGACCACGCTGACGGCGCACCGCCACGCCGGCCACACCAAGGGCGCGACGAGCTTCACGACCGACATCAGCGAGAACGGCAAGACCTACCGCGTCGTCATCGCCAACCTGGGGTCGATCAATCCGGGCGTCACGGTCACGGGCATGCCCAAGTACCCCGGCATCCAGCAGGACTACGCGAACACGTTCGCGTCGCAGAAGGCGATGAAGATCGACGTCTTCCTTTCGTCGCACGCGAGCCAGTTCGGGATGCACGACAAGTACAAGCCGGGCGACGCCTACAACCCGGACCGCTTCGTCGATCCGAAGGGCTTCCTCGCGGCCGTTCAGAGCCTGGAGAAGGTCTATCTCGATCAGGTGGCGAAGGAGCGGGCCGCGAAGTGAACCGCTGTAGCTCTTGACCACGGACGATACAGGCCACGGATCACACGGATAACACGGGACGCGGATTACACGGATAACACGGGCCACAGATCACACGGACAACACGGTTCGGTGTGCCGGGACGGCCAGTGTTTTCTGTGGCCAGATCGTCGCACGCGAGTCAGTCCCGGTGTTTTTCCGTGGGCCAGGTTCCACTGCACTCAGAGGATCAAACCAACCTATACGTCGATCCGAAGGGCTTTCTCGCCTGAGGTGCGCCACGGATTACACGGATAACACGGGACGCGGATTAGACGGACAACAAGAGGCGCCCGATTACACGGACAACACGCGCCACAGATCACACGGACAACACGGTTCCGTGTGCCGGGACGGCCAGTGTTTTCCGTGGCTAGATCGTTGCACGCGAGTCAGTCCCGGTGTTTTCCGTGGGCCAGGTTCCGCTGCACTCAGAGGATCAAACCAACCTATACGTCGATCCGAAGGGCTTTCTCGCCGAAGTGCGCCGCGGATTACACGGATAACACGGGACGCGGATTAGACGGACAACAAGAGGCGCGCGATTACACGAACAAACACGGGCCACAGATCACACGGACAACACGGTTCCGTGTGCCGGGACGGCCAGTGTTTTCCGTGGCCAGATCGTCGCACGCGAGTCAGTTCCGGTGTTTTTCCGTGGGCCTAGTTCCCCTGCACTCAGAGGATCAAACCAACCTATATCGTCGATCCGAAGGGCTTCTCGCCGAAGTGCGCCACGGATTACACGGATAACACGGGCGCGTATACACCGATACAAACACGGGCCACAGATCACACGGACAACACGGTTCCGTGTGCCGGGACGGCCAGTGTTTTCCGTGGCCAGATCGTCGCACGCGAGTCAGTCCCGGTGCTTTTCCGTGGGCCAGGTTCCGCTGCACTCAGAGGATCAACCAACCTATACGTCGATCCGAAGCTATCTCACCGACGGGCACCACGGATTACACGGATAACACGGGACGCGAATAGCCGGACAACAAAGGCCCGATTACGCGGAAACACGGGCCAACAGATCACACGGACAACACGGTTCGGTGTGCCGGGACGGCCAGTGTCTTCCGTTGCCAGATCGTCGCACGCGAGCCAGTTCCTGTTTTCCGTGGGCCAGGTTCCCCTCCACGAAGATCAAACCAGCTTATTCGTCGATCCGAAGGGCTTCTCGCCGAAGTGCGCCACGGATTACACGGACAACACGGGCCACAGATCACACGGACAACACGGTTCCGTGTGCCGGGGACGGCCAGTGTTTTCCGTGGCCAGATCGTCGCACGCGAGACAGTTCGAGTGCTCTCCGTGGGCCAGGTTGCCCTGGACTCAGGGGATCAAACCAACCTAATCGTCGATCTGATGAGGTGCTTTCTCACCGAGTGCACGCCTGGAGAGGCTCGATCTCGATCAGGTTGCGAAGCAGCGCGCAGCGACGTGAACCGCTGTAACTCTTGACCACGGATTGCAGGACAACAACAGGCCACGGATTACACGGATAACACGGGCCACGGATCACACGGACGACACGTTTCGGTGTGCCGGGACGGCCAGTGTTTTCTGTGGCCAGATCGTCGCACGCGCAGCCGCGTAAGGACGATGTTGGCGAAGTTCGGATCCGGCCGCGAACCATTCGTACCATTGACGGGCGTGTTGATGATGCGTCCCGTCAAGGGCGCAAAGCGATAGCGGTAGCTGTAGAGAATGTTCGTGCTGAGCGGCGCGAGATCGTTTGAGCGATGCCGGCGTTCCCGAGGTAAACCCCAGCCCTAGCCGCTTGTCCAAAGCTCTTCACCGCGGAGGACGCAGAGCACAAGAATTAGGCTCTGCGTTCTCCGCGCGCTCTGCGGTGAAAGGCTTTGCGCCCGCGAATGGCCTTGGGGTTGTCCGGCCCGCCCTTGACCGCCTCCCACCGTCCTGTGCTACAGTGGCGGTCCTCCGAGTTATGTCGATGAAGATTCGCACCATCATTCCGACCCGTCTCCCGCTGGCCGTCGCGCCGGACTTTAGTCTAGTTCTACGCGCCCGGCTTCGCGGGCGATCGTTTCCAGATTCAACCCCGTAGGTTTTGTCGCCATCAGACTCTGCCGACACGCGGCGGGCCTGACAGGCATTTTTCAGTGGTGTTGCAATGTCTTTCGTTCCAGAAACAGCTTCGGTCACCGCACCGGCAGCGACCGCACATGACGGCGTCTGGGCCACGCTCCGCGACGCGATCCGCGGGTCGTCGATCGACTACACGACCGCGCCGATCGGGCGCGCGGTGATCATGCTCGCCGTGCCGATGGTGATGGAAATGGCGATGGAGTCGATCTTCGCCGTCGCCGACGTCTTCTGGGTCGCGCATCTCGGCGCCAATGCGGTCGCGACCGTCGGGCTGACCGAGTCGATGTTGACGATGATCTACACGCTCGCGATGGGGCTGTCGATCGGCGCGATGGCGCTCGTGTCTCGACGCATCGGCCAGCAGGATCCCGAAGGCGCGTCGCGCGCCGCAGCGCAGTCGATCCTCCTCGGCGTCATCGTCGCGGCGCTGATTGCGCTCCTGGCGGCGCCGCGCGCGCCGGACCTGCTGCGGCTGATGGGCGCGACACCCGACGTCGTCGAGTCGGGCAGCGGGTTCACGCGGATCATGCTCGGCGGAAACGCGACGGTCGTGCTGCTCTTCCTGATCAACGCCGTTTTCCGCGGCGCAGGAGACGCCGCGATCGCCATGCGCGTCCTCTGGCTCGGCAACATCCTCAACATCGTCCTCGGGCCGTGCTTCATCTTCGGGCTCGGGCCGTTTCCGGAAATGGGGGTGGCTGGCGCGGCTGTCGCGACGAACATCGGGCGGGGGAGCGCGGTCGTCTATCAGATCGTCACGCTGGTGCGCGGCAACGGCCGCGTGCGCCTGGCCAGGCGGCACCTGCGGCTCGACTTCTCGCTGATGCGGAGCGTGCTGCGCCTGTCGGGATCTGGAACGTTTCAGATCCTCATCGGCACCGCGAGTTACGTCGGCCTCGTGCGGATCCTGTCGGTCTTCGGCAGCGACGCGCTCGCCGGCTACACGATCGGCATCCGCGTGATCCTCTTCGCGCTGCTGCCGGCGTTCGGGATCAGCAATGCCGCTGCGACGATGGTGGGGCAGAACCTGGGGGCCGGGCGTCCCGATCGGGCTGAGCGCGCGGTGTGGACGGCCGCGTTCTACAGCATGATCTTCCTCGGCGCCGTCGGGCTGCTGTTCTTCTTCGGCGCGCGGCCGATCGCGGGACTCTTCACCGACGATCCCGCCGTGCTGCCATTCGCGGTCGGTTGCCTGCGCATCGTCAGCCTTGGGTTCTTGTTCTATGGGGTTGGCATGGTGCTGACGCAGTCGTTCAACGGCGCGGGAGACACGTGGACGCCGACGCTCATCAACCTCGGCGTCTTCTGGCTCTGGGAGATACCGCTGGCGTGGTGGCTGGCCGTGCACGCGGGGTTGGGCGCGCGCGGCGTGTTCATCGCGCTGATGGTGGCGTACTCGACGCTGGCGGTGGTCAGCGCCGTGCTGTTCAGGCGCGGCGCCTGGAAGGAGAAGCGCGTCTAGTGCCACGGATCACACGCCACGGGATCACCGGCCGTCCAGTCGCGAGGCTGCACAGCCGCGGACAACACGGACTCGCGAGACGTTTGTGACGATCGGATGGGTATATAGCGCTACTTGATGTTCTGCTGCAACTGCTGAGCGCGCTCGAGGTGTTGCTCGACGGTGGGCAACACCTGCCGCGCCCAGCGCGTCAGCGGGTCGGCATCAACCGTTCCTGAAGTCCCAACCGCCGTGGCCCCGGCTGCGGCGCTGCCGGCCGGATCACCCGTTCGGCTGCGCAGCAGCTTGGCCACGTCCTGGTGGCCTTCGATCATCGCCTTCGTATATTCGCGATCGAATTCCGTGGGACCGACGTTGGTCAAGCGATCGAAGAGATCGCGATGCTTTTGGTCCAGCTCGGTCGGCTGCGGCACGTTCAGCTGCAACGCGATGCTCCGGAGCTCGGTGTTCGCCATGGAATGATCCTTCACCATCAACTGGCCAAACGCTTTCACATCCGGGTGGCTTGCTCGTGTGATCGCCAGATTGCCAAGCTGGATCTCGGTCATCCCGGCAATCGTCATGGCGCTGATGAAATCGCGTGTGTTGCCCGGCGGAAAGTCGATGCCCCGCGCCGGCGGCTGTTGTCGACCCGCCAATCCAGGGGCGGTCTGTGCGAGCAGCACGCCGACGGCGGCGACGTAGAGTGCGACGGCTGCTGATTTGCGGTTGAACTGAGCCATAGGATCCTCCACGAGCGCGAGAGCGAACAACGCTCTGGCACCTGCGTGCCGTGCAACGCGTACGCCATCCTGCGGCGAACCTATCGCTCCAGGAAAGGTCTTCTGGTTGTGGAAACAGCTCCAACTCGAGCAATAACGGCTACGACTCGCTCCGTGGGCCTCGCGCCCAGCGATGGAGGGCTCGTGAGATCCAGAACACGGTCACGCCAGCGGCACCCACTTGGAGCGCGCGGGTCAAGGGTTTGGTGGAATCGTTGAGGCGTCTGTGAGGATGTGCCAGACGTGAATTGTCGTGGTTACGGCGATCCGGGTTCTGGTCGGCCCAACGCCATCCCGCCTCCCAGGCCGCGTGCTCTCGATCGTTCGCGTGGGGATTCGCGGTGACGGGCTTGGCGTGCCACCGCGCTTCAGCGCCTTCCATCCACGCGTTCTTCCAGGCGGCGACGATCGCGTCCGTATCGATCGGTGACTTCTGACCGTGCCGAAGGAGCCCCACCCATCGAGCCCACCCACGCTCGGTGGACGAACTGGCCGAGTTGCGATCGTTTCCGTCTGAGGTGCAGACTTCTGACACCGAGCACCTATCGTACGAATTGTGCCGGGGCAGCGTCAAGCTCGACAAGCAGTTCCGAACAGTGATTCAAAGCCAGTTCCTGAGGCTACATTGATCGCGTGGCGACCATCGATATCCGCCGGAGCACGCTGGCGTCGCCGGACGCCGTTCGACTCATCACCGCCCTGAACGCGGAACTGACGGCGACATTTCCAGAGCCAGGGGCCACGCACTTCTCGCTGAGCGGCACGCAGGTCGAAGACGGCGACGGCGCATTCGTTGTCGCTTATCTCGATGGCGCGGCGGTGGGCTGCGGGGCAGTGCGGCGGCTGGACGAGACGACCGCCGAACTCAAACGGATGTACGTCGAGCCTTCGGCTCGCGGCCAGGGGATCGGGCGCGCGATCGTCGAAGCCCTCGAGCGCGAGGCGCATCGGATCGGCGTCGCGCAGGTCGTGCTCGAAACCGGAACGCGCCTGGCGCCGGCGATCAGGCTGTACGAGTCGTTGGGCTATTCGCGGATTCCGCTCTTCGGTGAGTATCTCGCGTCGCCGGAGACGAGCCTGTGCTTTGGCAAGTCGATCGCTCTCTCGCGTTGACGGGGTGATCTGTAGTAAAACCCTTAGGCTTGGAATTCGAGCCGTCATCAGAATGACGGGAATGAGGAGAGCATCAATGCGAATGTTTAGAACTACGGCGGCGGCGTGCATCGCCGCGGCGATGGCGTCAGCGCTCACCTTTGCGCAGGCGCAGGACGCCGACCGCAAGGTTGAGGGAGGCGGCATCACCGTCAGCGGCTGGCAGGGCAAGGAAGATGCCGGGAACAAGCAGGGGCTGACGATCAAGGACTCCAAGTTCGCCCCAGAGGGCAAGGGCTTCCGGCTAACGACGGGGCCGGCGGCGATTTACTGGAACCCGGCGAACACCGGTAAGGGCGACTATTCCGTCAAGGCGACCTTCACCGAAGCCAAGCAGACCTACAACCATCCGCACCCGTTCGGCGTGTTCATCGCCGGCGCGGGTCTCGATTCGGCGACGCCGAACGCGCTCTATTGCGCTGCCTACCGCAACGGCAACTTCATCGTCCGCGGCTTCAGCGGCGGCAAGCGGTTCGATGTGGTGGCGAAGCCGACGGCGAACGCGGCGGTCAAGACGGCTGCTGGTCCCGAGGCTGAAGTCGTCCAGGAAGTGGGCTGGAACGTCAAAGGCGACAAGCTCGAGTGCGTCGTCAACGGCACGGCGGTGTGGAGCGGAACCAAGGCTGATGTGACCGGCGACGGCAAGTTGGCGTCGACCGACGGCATCGCCGGCATCCGCGTCAGCCACAACTCCGACGCGGTCGTCACCGGCTTCGCGGTCGGCAAGTAGTCCTGCCAATTGCGCGGGTGCGAGCAACCGCTCGCATCCGCGCTCGTTCGTCTCGCGAGCCGCGACCACCGCCTACGCCATCAACTCCCGCACCCTCGGCGCGACCTTCGTTCCAATCAGTTCGATGCTGTTCATCAGCTTGTCGTGGGGCAGGGTGCCGAAGCTGTACTTGATGTTGAATCGCGACAGGCCCAGGAGCCGGACCGTCCTCGCGATCTTGGCCGCGACCGTCTCGGGCTTGCCAACGCAGAGCGCACCGTCCGGGCCTGCCTCGCGTTCGAATTGCGCCCTGGTCGCCGGCGGCCATCCCCGCTCGCCCCCGATGCGGTTGATCATCACTTCGTAGTGTGGCCACAACTCTTCTTTCGCTTGCTCGTCGGTTGTGGCGACGTGCCCCGGCGAATGCACTGCAATCGGCAGCAGCGGCTGGCCGAGTTTCTCGAGCGAATGAATGTAGAGGTCGACAAACGGGCGGAAGCGCTGCGGGTTGCCGCCGATGATCGCGAGCGTGAGCGGCAGTCCATAGCGCGCTGCGCGGACGACAGACTCCGGGCTCCCGCCGACACCGACCCACGCTTTCAGCGCCCCATTCTCGATCGGCGGATACATCGTCGCGTCGGCGATTGGCGCGCGGGTGGTTCCCCGCCACGTGACCGGCCCAGGTTTGAGTAGCTCGGCGAAGAGCCGCAGCTTGTCCTCGAACAGCTCTTCGTACCGCGACATGTCGTAGCCGAAGAGCGGGTACGACTCGGTGAACGATCCGCGGCCGAGGATTACTTCAGCGCGGCCCTTGGAGAGCCCGTCGACCGTCGAGAAGCGTTGAAACACGCGTACGGGATCGTCGGTGCTGAGGACGGTGACCGCCGATCCGAGAAGGATGCGCGAGGTCCGGCTGGCAATCGCGCCCAGGACGACCTCTGGCGCCGAGATCGCAAAGTCGCGTCGGTGATGCTCACCGACGCCAAAGGCGTGGAGCCCGACCTCGTCGGCGAGCACCGCTTCGTCAACCACGTCGCGCAACACGTGCGCGGCAGAATTCAGAGTTCCATCAGGGGCCGCCGTCACATCACCGAAGGTGTCGAGACCGATCGCTACGTCAGGCATCTCACATGAGTCTATCCTTTCGGGGTTCGGGGCTCGGGGCTCGGCGTTCGGGACTCGGGGCTCGCAGCGATCAGCTGTTGGTGTTCGGCAGTAGGTTGACTCGCGTACGTGCTGAATCGGTTTTGGCAGCGGGCTCGCGGCTCGGAGTTCGCAGGCCTCAACGAGGCTGGCCCCAACCGACGACGGGCGTAGTTTGCTGGGGCCGATGCGGTTCGTCGGATCCTGCCGACCTTGAGCGGCGCGCTCAGGATCACGCAAAACGCCCCGCAGCGGTACCTTGCGGCGGCGGCGCTTCTTTCGCCGCCAGCGATCGAGCTACCCGGTCGCCCAACCGATTCCGGCTGTCGCGGGGATCATCCAAGCCGACGCCGTGTTCGACAGCACTGCCGCGGAGGGGTGTTTTGCCGCGTCGCGAAGCGCGGAGGCAGGAGCCGACGAGGCGCGTCGGCCCCGCCCACCGCCGGGTGACCTATACCGACTTGTCCTTCACCTCACGCACCGGGAACTTCTTGAACGCCCGGTCCATAGCCTTGGCGACTTGCTTGTCCAGGGTTCTAGCTATGGACGAGCTGCGCGGATCCGTGCCACGCAGCATTACGCAACGCTAACCTCACGCTCATGTCTCCGCCGAACGCCTGTCTTACTCTCTCACCTGCCAATTCGCGACAACTGCGTTTGGCGAATGAACACTCACGAACACGGAAGGTGAAAGAGTTCCATGCGAAGACGACTACTACTCAAGGGCCTGGGGCCACTCGCGGCGTTGATGGGGATGATGTTCTCGGCGCCCGCAGACGCGCAGCAGAGCGTGCCGATCGAGTCGGCGCGGCAGCTCCGGCCGATCCTGCAGCGGCGGATTCCCGACGCAGGCCGCCGCGGCTCGCTGGCCTTTGCGCGCACCGAGCTGTACTTCGGCACGGCCAAGTCCGATGGCACGGTGGTGACGGAAGAAGAGTTTCGCGCGTTCATCGATCAGGTGATCACGCCGCGTTTCCCGGATGGGTTGACCGTGCTCAAGGGCGATGGACAGTTCCGCCTGGACGATGGCACGGTGATCAAGGAGCAGTCGTTCGTCGTGATCCTGCTGTATTCGTCGGAGACGCAGAAGGAGAGCAGCCGGAAGAATCGAGGTCATTCGGCAGCTGTACCTCAACCTGCACGACCAGGAATCGGTGCTGCGCGTCGACGATCCGTTCTTCGTGTGGGTCTCCTTCTGAGCCACGGACACACGGATCACACGGACACACAAACACGGACAACACTAGAAGCTATCTCATAAACCCAATCCGTGTTTTCCGTGTAATCCGTGGCTCTAAGAGCGCTCACTGAGAGACGCCGTCCGGCGCGACGCGTGACGTGCCCGGTGGCAATAGACGATAGAGAAGTGTTGGACGTCGCTGCCACTCGACGTCGGCGACCCGCTCGATCTCCGGGCTGCCGTCGAGGCTTGCGACCATCGCGTCGTAGTCGCTCAGGCCGGCCATAGAGCGCGCCGTGAATCACGATGTGCGTCACGTCGCGCCGGCGCAGCTCGGCGAGCGCGGTGCTGTCGGGAAAGTGCTCGAGGCTGTTGTGCAGGCGCTCGTACGACGGCGGCGAGAATCCGCTGTAGCCGTTGACGAGCGTGCTCCAGTGGAACGTCGAGAAATACATGTAGAGCGGTTCGATTGCGATGTCGGGCCGGACGAGCGGCAGCTCGAACAGGACATTGGCGCGTATTCCGCGGCAGCGCGTCGTAGATTGGCGAGGGCCGCGACGGCACGCGTTCGAGGAGCGGGACCGAGTAGTACTCGACGGCGACGAGCGCGGTCAGCGCCAGCGCGACGATCGCGGCGCGTCGTCCGCCGCCAGCCATCCTGGATAGCCGCGCCACGCCGAAACCCGCCAGAACGGCCAGGCCAAGGCCGACGACCATCGCCATGCGCGCCGGCACGCGCAGTCCCCGGTAGGGCAGGACGTAATCGTGCAGCCACGGATAGAGCAGGCCGTTGTACCCGAGCGACACCTCGAACGCCAGAATCAGTCCGAGCGCGTAGGCGATTCTCGTCGCCGAGAGTGGCGGCCATAACCCGATCAGCGCGATCGAGTGGAACCAGGAAGCCTGTGAAGAGCTCGCGCTCCTGGGCGCCGAGATGTGAAGTGAGCGATCCAAAGACGACATTCTGCGGATGGGCCGCGAGGTAGTTCTTTGCCGTCGCGCTGTAGAACGTGATCTCCGAGACCGTCCGCTCGCCGACGTTATGGCGAACGGCAAGGTAAGGAAGAATGACCGGGACGATGAGGACTGCCGCGAGCACACCGCCGGCGGCAAGCGATCTGATCGACGCCTTGATGCTCGAGGCGCGTTGGCCAATCAGCAGCGCCGCGCCGACGGGCACCATGAACGTGGCGAGGAAGATCCCGTAATAGAGCGACGACAGCGCCTGGAGAGCGAGGAACAGGCCGGTCAGCAGCCCGTCTCGCAAGCGCCCGGTACGGACGGTGCGGTGCAGCGCCCACAAGCACAACGGCATCCACTGCGCCACCTGCAGCTCGAGGTGAGGGTAGTGCATGTAGCGATACGGCAGGAACGCGAAGATGAAGCCGGCGACGAGCGCCGCGCCCGACTGGCCGGTCAGCGAGCGCACGAGCAGGAACATCGCCGCGCCGGACAGCGCAAACGACGCCAGGAACACCAGGTTGTAGGCGACGAGCTGCGGGACACCGAGCCAGAGGAGCGGCGCCGCCATCAGCGCCGGCACGAGCATCGCGTCTGACAGTGCCAGCGTGCGGGGCTCGGGATGAAAGATGTTGGCGTTGAACAGATTGAGCGGGTCGCGGGGCAGCTGGTGCGCGACCCACGCCAGCCGCCAGGCCGAGAAGAGCGGATCGCCGTCGTTGAAGCTGACGTGCGTGCCCATGCCGCGAATCTGCGGATAGGTCATCACCAAGGTGAGCGCGGAAAACAGTCCCACGATTAGGAGGCCACCGACGATCCGCCGATTGCCCTGTCGTGGCTGGCGTTCCAACGGGGCCGCGTCCGCCGCATCGTCGCCGAGCGGACCCGCGGCCTGGTTTGCGCGCGCGATTCCCGAGACGATGCGACGTGGCAGCGACGGTGCGCGTACAAGAATGTGACGCGCCAGGATGAGAATGCTCGCCCAGAGCAGAACGCGCCATTCCGATTTGACGGACACGCGGAACCCGCCTGGGCTCACGACGAATCCGCCGTCAATCGCGACGTAGGCAGCGAAAAAAAGGAGAGCGATCGCCGCCGCATCGGCCGCTCGCGCCCATGCGGGAAGATCGTGATGCCGGGGAGGCATTTGAGGCACGAAGCAAGTCTTCGACCAGTTTACTAGCTCTGCCTTACGACGCGGTCAGCTCTCGCAACGAGATAGAGCGCCACCCCCAGGCAAATGAGCGCGAGCGTCGTCGCGAGGCTGACGGTCCACATCTCGGCCGCGCCGTGGTCGAGTGATCCGCCGCGTCCAAGCTCGACAATGCGGCCGAAGGTCGCACGCCAGCCGTTGGCGGCAGACCAGGCGATTCCCGCGCACAACAGGCCCGGCGCCGGGCGAGGCCGGGCCCGCAGCGACGAGACGGCGCCCACGAAGAGCAGCGCCATCGCGATGACGTCCACGAGATAGAACGGGTTCAACAGCCCGTCGGCCACGACGCCCACGTCTCGATGGCACGTAGAAGACGAGCAAACCGAGCGTCGTGTAGGCCAGGCCGGTTTCGAGCTGGCGAAGACGTGTCTCCGTCATATCGACGCGCTGGGGCTACTGTGTGGCCGGCGCCTCTTTCAGGTACTTGTCCAGGAACCGGAGCACCGCAGAATACCCCTCGATCTGATTCTTCTTCTTCGAGAAGCCGTGTCCTTCGTCGGCGAAGACGATGTACTCGACCGGCACGCCGTTTTTCTTGACGGCCGCGACAATCTCGTCGGACTCCACTTTGAGGACGCGCGGGTCGTTGGCGCCCTGCAGGACCATCAGCGGTTTACGGATCAGGTTTGCGTGCAACAACGGCGAGACCTCTTCGAGCATCTTGCGATCGGCCACCGGGTCGCCCATCTCGGCGTAGAGCGCAACGCGCTGCGCTTCCCACCACGCCGGGATGTTCTCGAGCGTGCGGATCCAGTTGGCGACACCAAAGATATCGACGCCGACCTTGAACTCCTGCGGCTGGAACGCGAGCGCGGCGAGGACCATATAGCCGCCGTAGCTGCCGCCGAGGATGGCGATCCGATCCGGATCGACGTAGTCGAGCGACTGCAGATACTTCTTCGCGTCGATGCAGTCCCAGAGGGGCTCGCGGCCGTGTTTCTTGTCGTCGGCCGCGAAGAAGGTCTTGCCGTACCCGGAGCTCCCGCGGTTGTTGATGCCGAGGACGACGTAGCCGTGGTTGGCGAAGTACTGGTTGACGCTGCTGTAAGCGGGGACCGTCTGGCCGCCGGGGCCGCCGTGGACGAGGATCACCGCGGGCGCCTTGCGCGCCGCGGTAGCCTGATGCGGCTTCCACAGGAAGTTCGGAATCGTCATGCCGTCGCGCGCCTTGAAGCGCACGCGTCTGCACGTCAACGAGGTCCTCCGGGTTGACCTCGGGGTTGAGCGAGTCGGTCAGCTTGGTCTGCTTCTTCGTCGCCAGGTCGAGCACGTAGAGATTGTTCGGGGAGCGGTCGCCGTTGAGATAGAGCGCGGCCTTCGTCTCGCTCGGCGAGAATATGACCGAGGTGACGCCGGCGTTCGGGACGATCGGCAGCGAGACCGGCGCGTTCGTCGCGGTCTCAGTGACGGTGATCTTCGGACGGCCGTCGGCATTCACGCCGACGGCGCGATACCGGCCCTTCTCCGAGAACGACATGTAGGCGACGTCCCAATCGGTCTTGTAGACGTCCTCGTGCTGACCCGTCGCAAGCGTGTAACGGCGCAGCGCCGAAAACTCGCCGGCGTCGTTCGTCACGTAGTAGAGATACTTCGACGTTGGATCGAAGGCCGCCGGCGAGAAGTTCGCCTGACCCTTGTGGTCGGAGATCTTGATGGCCTTTTTCGTCTCCACGTTCCAGACGAACACGTCGCTGTCGTTGGTCGTGTTCAGCTTCACCAGCGACACCCACTTCCCATCGTCGGACACTTCATCGGGGAAGTAGCCATCAGTATTCTGAAACAGCATCGTTCGCGTGAGGGTCGTGGCTTCGTAGCGATAGATGTCGAAGAACTTCGGGTCACGCTCGTTCGTGCTGACGTAAAAGGCGGTGCCGCCCGGCGCCCAGCCGGCGAACTGCGCCTTCAGCTTGGCTCCGGGCGTGATGTCTTTCTCTTCCCCGGCGGGCGTTCGCACGTAGAGGTGGTTCAACTCGTTTCCGCCCTGATCGCGGGTCAGGAGGATGCGTTCGTCGTTTCGAAAGAACGAGACCGCGTAGGTGGAGTCGGTCGTCGAGCTCGTGACTGGCGTCCACGCGCCACCGGACACAGGCACGGTGTAGGCGTTCCAGATGCCGGTCTTGTTCGACGAGAACAGGATCCGCGACTCGTCCGGCGAAAACGAGGCGCCGTTGATGGATGTGGTGTTGAGGAACTGTTCGATTGTGTACTGCTTTGGCTGGCGCGCCGCCTGGGCACCTGGTGGCGCCGAGCCCGCTCCGGCCGACAGAGACGCTGCGACCACGACTGCGCCGGCAATGACCACTCTCATGACTGCATCCTTCCTTCTCATCGTGCTCACATGCCCACTGCCCCTCTAGAAGAGACAGACATGATACCCGTTCGCACCCTTTTCGCGAACGCGGGCCGGGTGTAGCATGCTGCCGGTCTGAAGCGGCAACACGGCACAGAAAAGACGGAGGACGCTATGAACCTAACGAGATTTGTGGGGCCCACCGCGCTGGTGATTGGTCTGACCGTACCTGCCCTCGCCGCCGCGCAGGATGGGCCACCGCCGATGCCCAAGCCAGGTCCGGAGCACGCGCTTTTCAAGATGGATGCAGGAACCTGGGACGCGACGGTCGAAGTGACGATGGCGCCTGGCGCAAAGCCGGAGACTTCGAAAGGTGTCGAGGTCAACACCATCGGTTGCGGTGGCCTCTGCCTGATTAGCGACTTCAAGGGCGAGATGATGGGGATGGCATTCCTCGGTCACGGCACGACGACGTGGGATGTGGTGAAGAAGAAGTACAGCTACAGCTGGACCGATTCGATGTCGCAGGGCCTCTCGATCGGCGAAGCCACCTGGGACCCGAAGGCGAAACGGCTGACGGGGTCCATGGAGGGGCCTGACATGACGGGGAAGGTCGTGAAGGCGAGATCTGTCGTGGATTATCCCTCGGAGGGAGCGCAAGGTGATGACCGCGTTTGCAGCCGGGCCCGACGGGAAAGAGATGCAGGTGCTGAAGATCACCTACACGCGGAAGTAGTCGATCCCTCGCGCCGCGGCTTCGTGATGAAATGATGGAGTGTCGAACGCTGCCGACGATTCCATTCGCATCCGAGCCGCAAGCCTGGAGGACGAATCTCTGCTCGTGGCGTGTGCGACACGGCTGACGACCTTCGAGTTGCCGCCGTGGCGGACGCCAGACTCGATTGCCACGGCAGACGCCCGCGAGATGATGGCCTCGGTTCGCGCCGGCTCGCCCGACAACGAAGTGTTCGTCGCCGAGCGGGCCGGCACACCCGTTGGTTGCCTGCACGTGCTCGGGGACACGGATTTCTTCGGCAATCGTCACGCGCACATCTCAGTCATTGCCACGACCGAGGCCGCGGAAGGCACGGGCGTCGGCCGTGCCCTCCTCGAGCATGCCGAGGCCTGGTCCCGGCATCGCGGCTACTCGCTGCTCACCTTGAATGTCTTTGCCGCAAACGACCGTGCCCGCCGCTTTTACGAGCGCGCTGGCATGGCTGCGGAGATGATGAAGTACGTCAAACCGCTCTGATGCGGGTAGAGCCGCTGTCACTACCTTGTAGCACGTAGTGTTCCGGCTTTAGCCGGACTTCCGCGGGTCCGCCTAAAGGCGGACACTACGGACAAACGAAAAACGCTGATGTCGAGAAGCGGCGGTCTGCTTCGACTTACTCATAAAGGCGCCAATCACAGTGCCTGCCGCCGGCGCCCCGGGGCGAAGCGGGTCGAATCTCAGGAGTTGAAAAGATGAAGTACATGTTGATGATGCACGCGCCCAGGGCTGGGTGGAAAGACGCCGGGATTGGCACGTGGCCGCCGGAGGACATCAAGGCGCATATCGGTTTCATGATCCGCTTCAACAAGGAGCTGACCGAGGCGGGAGAGCTCGTTGACGCGCAGGGACTGGCCATGCCTGAGGAGGCCAGGGTCGTCCGAGCCAAAAAGGGCGGCGGGCCCGAGGTCACCGACGGTCCGTTCCCGGAAGCCAAGGAGTTCCTCGCCGGCTTCTGGATCATCGACTGCGAGACGACCGAGCGGGCCTACGAGATCGCCGCCCGTGTGTCGGCCGCTCCTGGCAAGGGCGGGGTCCCGCTCAACATGCCGGTCGAAGTGCGGCAGGTGATGAGCGGGCCGCCTGAGGATCTGTGACGTCGCTCGACCGCGACGCCGAGCATCTGCTGCGTGAGCTCGCGCCGCAGGTGCTCGGCGCGGTCATCCGGCGGTTCCGGGACTTTGCCGCCTCTGAAGACGCCGTTCAGGAGGCGCTCCTCGCCGCCGCTCTGCAATGGCCCGAAGAGGGTGTTCCCGAGAATCCGCGCGGCTGGCTGATCCAGGTCGCCGCCCGGCGCATGACGGATCACCTGCGCGCCGATCTGGCCCGGCGCCGCCGTGAGGCCGTCGTCGTCATGCAGGCGCCGGCCCACGAGCAGGTCCTGCCCTCGCCAGACAGCGGCACCACGGTGGAGCAGGACGACACGCTCATCCTGCTCTTCATGTGCTGTCATCCGGCGCTGACACGTACCTCGGCGATCGCGTTGACGCTGCGCGCCGTCGGTGGCCTGACGACGGCCGAGATCGCCAGCGCGTTTCTGGTGCCCGAAGCGACCATGGCGCAGCGGATCAGCCGCGCCAAGCAACGCATCCGGACGTCAGGCGTGCCGTTCCGCATGCCGACCGATGTGGAGCGAGAGGAACGCCTGAGTGCCGTGCTGCACGTGCTCTACCTCATCTTCAACGAGGGCTACACGAGCAGCGCGGGCCCGGCGTTACAGCGCCGCGATCTTTCGAACGAGGCGATCCGGCTCGCCCGGGCCGTGGTCAATCTCCTGCCGCCGGGCGCGGACGGCGCCGAGGAGGCGTCGGGCCTGCTCGCGCTGATGCTGCTGACCGACGCGCGGCGCGCGGCGCGAAGCGGTCCTGAGGGCGAGATCATCCCGCTGATGGAGCAGGATCGAAGCCTGTGGGATCAGCGCGCCATTTCAGAGGGCCTTGCGCTCGTGACGGCCACTCTCTCCAAGGGCGCGATTGGGGCTTACCAGCTACAGGCCGCCATTGCTGCCCTGCACGACGAAGCAGGCCGAGCCGAGGATACCGACTGGCCACAGATCCTCGCGCTCTACGGCCTCCTCAAGCGCATGTCCGACAACCCGATGGTGGCGCTCAACCATGCGATCGCCACGGCCATGGTCCAGGGGGCACCCGCGGGTCTCGCGCTGCTCGAGGCGCTCGATGCCGACGGCGGTCTCGCTGGCCACTACCGCCTCGACGCGGTTCGCGCGCATCTCCTCGAGATGGCGGGCGATCACGACGCGGCGATCGCGCACTACCAGGCCGCGGCCGCGCGCACGACGAATATTCCTGAGCGGAATTACCTGACGACGAAGGCGAGTCAGTTGCGGTCGCGATTGGTATCAGGCTAGAAGCCATCTCATTAGATGGCGCGAACGAGCGTAGCGAGTGAGCCACGCGATCGGAGCGCGCGCCGTTCGGCCAGGTCTCGGCGCCCGCGAGCAGACGCGTGTCGGGGAGTCCGAGGGGCGAAGCCCCTCGGGTGAGACTAGTGACGGAACCAGCGGCTCATCGCGCCGCGCTCTGGTCGGGTTCCGGCCTGGTGCGTTTCTGGTGCCTTGTCTGATCCGCGCCGGGGCAGGTGGATCTTCAAGACCATGTTTCCAGGAGGCTCGGCGGCCATCCACAAGTGACCGCCGCAGTCGCCGATGAGCCCGAGGAGCGCGCCGAGGTCGACGCCCGGCCTGTCGGATGGTGTCGTCCGCGCCTCGGCCTGGTCTGTCTGCAGACCAGCGGCGCGGTCCGATCGGGCGGCGCCAGGCACTTCAGTCACCGTGATGAGGACGTGATCGCCCGGCCGCACGTTTGGATACTTCGCGATGAAGCGGCGATCGGCGACGACGGGCGCGAGGTCGATCTTCAGCCGCCCGCCGGCGGGCATGCGCTCGCGCGCGTAGCTGGCGACGTTGACGAGCACGCGTTCGACCCGTTCGGTCTCGACGTCGACGTCGAGTGCGGGCGCGCCCTTCGGGAGAATCAGCTCGATGTCGTCGCCGGCGACACGCTTGAGCACCGCTTCCATGTCGCGCAGGACGCGGTTCATGCTGACCGGTTCGAGGGCGTTCACCTGCCGTTCGCCGTAGACACCCAACTGGCGCAGGAAACTGGCCGCGCGGGTCACTTCACCGAGCAGCTGCTCGCCTTGATGACGGAGGACCGGGTCGCTGTCGATGGCCGCCAGCCACTGCTGGCCATCCTGGGTGACGTCACGGAGCAGGTTGTCGCAGGTGACGGCGACCTCCGATGCGAGCCGCCCGACGGCTTCCATCCGCTGCGCCTGCCGCAGCTTGTCCTCGACGGCGCGAAGCTCGGTGATGTCTTCCGCGACGATCTCGATCGAGTCGCTGCCGACGGTGACGGCCTGCAGCCGGACCACGAGGCGCCCGCGATCTTTCCGTCGCCAGGTGGTTTCGAGGAGCTCGGTCGTTCCCGTGTCGACCGAGCGTTCGATCAGCCAGCGCAAGTCGTCGGCCGACTCGAAGATCGCGGTCGCGAAGTCGACTTTTCGCAGCTCATCGGCTGAGCGATAGCCGAGCAGTCCGACGAGCGAGCGGTTCGCGTGCGTGATCGCGCCGTCGCGGCTGCATCGCCACATGCCGAACGGCGCGCGCTCGAACTGGCGGCGATGGTCGTTCTGGCTCTGATCGAGCTCCGTCTGCAGGAGCGGCACGCGGTTGGCGTCGATCTGCAGGAGGTCGCGCTCGCTGGTTGTGGTTTCGAGCGCCTGACGCAGGGCGTTGAGCTCCCCGTGGAGGAGCGCGATGTCGTGACGGCTGGCTTCCTGCGTCGCGCGGAGCTTCTCTTCGCTCTGGCGCAGGGCGCCGGCTGCGGCTTCCTGCGCGGCGCCATGGCTGGACGCTTGCGCGGCGAGCTGCGCCTCGCGTTCGGCGACGACGATGTCGAGTCGCGCCCGTTCGGATGCGTGCTGGCTCGACACGATCTCGAGCGCCTGGAACGCCGTGCTGACCTGATCCAGCGTGTGCCGCACCTGCTCGGATTCGGCCGAGACGCGCCGGAGTTCCGCGTCGCGCGTCAGCCGATCCTGTTCATGGGCCTCTCGCTCCTGCTCGATCGTGTCGTTCAGGCGGTGCAGCTGATCCTGCGCCGTGCTGAGCGCCTGCCGCAGCGCCTGCGAATCGAGCTGGATGTCACGGATCACGTCGGATCGCTCGGCGATCGTCTGCAGGTACTCGGCGCGCTCCTGTTGGCGCTGTGCTTCGACCTCGGTCTTGTGTTCGCTGGCCCGCCGCCGGATGCCGAGCGCCCGGGTGAGAAGCCGGCGTCGCGCCTGCGACGACTCGAGGCGAGCCTCCGTCAGATCGCGTTCGACCGCCTGGCGATAGGTGATTTCCTGCCTGAGATCGGCCTCGACCGCTTCGCGCCGCGTGGTGGCAGCCGAGAGATCGGACGCGGCGCGCAGCTGTGTTTGCCGGTGTAGCGTTTCCGCGTCGGCCAGAGCGCGTTCGAGCGCGGTTCGGGCCGCGCCGGCCTCTGCGATCACGACCTCGTGCTCGGCCTGGCGCCGCGCCAGTTGTTCCGCCGCTGCGGCGGCCTCGGCCGACCGCTGTTGCCGTGACTCTTCGATCGCCGCCAGCGCCGCGCGCAGCTGCTGCTCGAGGCCGTCTCGAGTGGCGGCCGCCTCCGCCATTGCCGCGGCGTGCCGTTCCTCGGTTTCCCACTGCGCGATACGCGCGTTCGCCAGCTCGTGTTCGACGGCCACGCGCTGTATCGAGTTCCTGAGCGAGGCGCCCTTCGGTACCTGCCTGGCGGTCGGCCGCGGCTGCGAGCTCGGCTCCGGCGCGCTCTTGCGCGCGCTCGTGAGTCGCGATCGCTTCGGCCAGCGTGTGCTCGAGCGCACTCCGCGCCGCGATGGTCTCCGCCAGTTGGGTGCCGAGCTCGGCTTCGCGCCTGGCGAGGCGATCGGCCGCAACCGCTCGCCTCGGCAGCGCGGTCTCGACGCGAGTTTTCGAGGCTGGCGGTAGTCTCGCTCAACTTCTGGGCGAGTTGTTCATACGCGGCGGCTGCTTCCGCCACCCTGGCGTCCGACTGGGCCCTCACCTCGGCGACGTGCGCAGCCGCCGTCGTCAGCTCCGTCGCGTGGCGTGCGTCTGCCTGCGCGCAGGGCCGCCTCGGCGTCAGCCAGGCTCTGCTCGATTGTCGTGCGACGGCTGACTTCCTGAGCGAGCCGCTCTTCGAGTTCGGAGTAGCGTAGGGCGGCGGCGGCGAGGTCGGCCGTCGCGCGCTGCTCGGTCTGATGAAGCGTGGCCTGATTTTCGGCGAGCGCTCGAGCGCCAGTCGCGAGCTGCTCGACGTGAGCAGCGACCTGGCGCTCGGAGTCGGCGAGCTTTCGTGCATTGTCTTCGAGCTGCTGTTCGCTGACAGCGAGCTTCCGCGCATTGCTTTCGAGCTCCTGCTCGCTTACAGCGAGCAGGAGCTCAATCTCTGTTAGTTTCCGCCCGGTGTCGGCCAGCTCCTGGAGGTTACTGGCGAGCTGGCGGGCGTTATTTTCGAGCCGCTGCTGTGTGTCAGCGAGCTGCTGCGTTTTGTCAGCAAGCCGCTGCTCGCTAGTTTCGAGCTGCCGGGCATTATCAACGAGCTGCTGCTCGTTCTGAGCGAGCCGTCGCTCGTTTTCAGAGAGCTGGCGCTCTAGCTCGCTCCGCGCCGCGACAGACTCGGCGAGCGTCGCGCCGAGCTCCGCTTCACGCTCGGCAAGTCGAGCGGCCGCGGCCGTCGTCTCGGTCGCGAGAATCTGCCGGGACTCGTCGAGCGCCGCTGCCGACGCGCTCAGCTGCGCCTCCAGTGGCCTCGCGCGCGGTGACTTCCTGCGCCAGGCGCCCTTCGAGGTCACGGTAGCGTTCGGCCGCGGTCGCGGCCTCGGCCGCGCGATCCTGCCGCGAGTCCTCGAGCGCCGCCGTGGAAACGGTCAACTGCAGCGCCAGCAGCTCGCGCGAGTGCGTCACGTGCGCCAGGCTGGACGCGAACTCTGCCTCTCGCTCGGCGAGGGTGGCGGCGGCAGCTGCCGCCTCCGACAGCCGGCGTTCCTCCGCCTGTTCGAGCCTGGCCTCGAGGCCGAGCAGGTTCAGCTCCAACGTTCTGAGAATCCTGGCTGCGCGCGTCACCGCGGCGTCGTGCTTCGCCTGGTTGTCGGCGATACGCGCCGCTGCCGCGGCCAGCTCCATGGCATGTCGGCGCTCCGCGTCGTCGCGCGCCGCTTCGGCGTCCGCAGATCTTCTGTTCGAGGTCAGCTCGCCGGGAGGCTTCCTGCGCGCGCCGCTCCTCGAGTTCCGCCAGTGCCTCCTCATGCTGCGCGGCCTCGCGGGCGGCGGCCGCGCGCTCGCTGACCGCGCGCCGTTCCGCCTGATGGAGCTCGTTCTCGCCATGCGCGAGTTTCTGCTCGAGCGCCAGGCGTTCCTCGACGCTCTGGGCGAGCATCGCGCCGAGCTCGGCTTCGCGGCGGGCCAGGAGCTCGGCGGCGGCGGCGGCGTCTGTCTCGCGATGCTGTCGTGCCTCTTCGAGCGCGCTCGTCGCTGCGGTCAGCTGCTGCGACAGCGCGTCGCGCGAGCGCGCGGCGTGCGCCAGGCTCGCCGTGAACTCCTCGTGCCGCTGCGCGAGATGGTCGGCGGCGGTGGCGGCCTCCGACTCGCGCCGATCTTCTGCCTGCTGGAGCGCGGTCTCGAGCTCGAGGAGTTTCTGTTCGAGCGCGGCCCTGACCTTCGCGGCGCGTCCCATGGCGGTGCCATGCTGGGTCTCGCCTTCGGCGAGCTGCGCCTTCGCCGCCGCCAGCGCCTCGGCGTCGCGCTCCGCCGCGGCGCGGCGAGCCGTTTCCGCCTCCGTCAGGTCCCGCTCGAGCGTCGCGCGCCTGGCGCCTTCCTGCGCAAGCTGTTCTTCGAGTTTCGTCTGCCGCTCAATAGCCGCCTGGGCCATCGTCGCGCGTTCGGCGAGGCTGGCCGCAAGCTCCGCTTCGCGTTCGGTGAGCCGCTCGGCGGCGGCAACGCGTTCGGCCTCCCGGATCTGACGGACTTCGTCGAGCGCGGTCGCAACGTCGCTCAGTTCCTGCTTCAGCGCGTCGCGCGTGTGAATCACGTGCGCCAGGCTGATCTTGAACTCCTCGCTGCGCTCCGAGAGCTGAGTGGCGGCAGCCGCCGCTTCTGCCTCGCGGCGTTCCTCTGTGGCAGCGACGGCGCGTTCGAGCTCGGCAATCCTGGCTTCGAGCACCGTCTGGCGGGCGACCGCCTCCTCGGCGGCGCGGCGCGCCGCTTCTGCCTCCGCCAACTCCTTGGCGAGCGTCGCGCGCTGGGCGCCTTCCTCGCAAGCTGTTCCTCGAGTTTCGCCTGCCGCGCAATAGCCGCCTGGGCCACCGACGCGCGTTCTTCGAGGCTGGCCGCAAGCTCCGCTTCGCGTTCGGTGAGCCGCTCGGCGGCGGCAACGCGTTCGGCCTCCCGGATCTGACGGACTTCGTCGAGCGCGGTTGCAACGTCGCTCAGTTCCTGCTTCAGCGCGTCGCGCGCGTGAATCACGTGCGCCAGGCTGATCTTGAACTCCTCGCTGCGCTCCGAGAGCTCAGTGGCGGCAGCCGCCGCTTCCGCCTCGCGCCGTTCTTCTGCGGCAGCAATGGCGCGTTCGAGATCGGCAATCTTGGCTTCGAGCGCCGTTTGGTGAGCAACCGCCGCTTCTGACTCGCGGCGTTCCTCTGCGCGCGCGACGGCGCTTTCAAGCTCGGCGATCTTTGCTTCGAGCGCCGTCTGCCGGGCGACCGCGTCGGCCAGTTCCGCCGTGGCTTCAGGCCCGCCTGTCTGCGGTGTCCCAGCCAGCTTCGCCTCGAGCATGCCCCTGGCCGCGCGTTCCTGCTCGATCGCGGCCTGGAGGCGCGCTTCACTCTGGCGGAAATGTTCGGCAGCTGTATCGAAGCTCCGCTGCGTGTCGCTCGCGGCGGCGAGCGCGTCGCGAAGCTGCCGCTCCAGCCGCTCGCGGCTGGCGACTTCCTGGAGATTGAGTTCAGCGCGGTTGACGCTCTCGACGGGCGCCGGAACGGCGCGAATGCGATCGAGCTTGAAGAACAGCGCTCGAAAGGAATCCGCCGCCTTGACGACGTAGTCCGTGGCGCCGAGCTTCAATGCCGGGATCGCCAGCTTTTCATCCCACTCGACCACGAGGACGGTGCGGACGTGGGGCTGACGGTCCGCAATGTCTTTCAGGATCTTGAACGCATCCAGGCCAGGATGATCGTGCTCGACGAGGACGACATCGAAGCCGGGAGGGACTGCCGGCACCGGCCCGTTCGATGCGGGCATTGCCTCGGTGATGTCGATCGACAGTTGAAAGCTCTCGAGGCACTTCCGGGCAAGCGTGGCATCGCCGACATACAGCAGTCGGAGCGACGCTTGGGCAGGGCGCGAGGCTAAGGGCATACGCCCTAATACTCGGGTCACCGCCGAGGGCAGTTCGGCCAGAAATGAGGAATTCTGGATGATGTAGTCGTCGGCGCCTGCCCGCAGTTCGGCCGAAGGCGCTCCCATACGTTCCTGCGCGGCGATGAGAATCGGGATCGTCAGCCCGAGGCCGCGAACGTGATCGAGGAACGTCGTGCAGCCTTGACCCTGCACTTCCGCCTCGATGATCAGCGCCGCGACGTCGGTGTTTTCCTGCACCCAGCGCAGGGCGGGCGAGAGCGAGCCGGCCCACGTCACCTTGACGTCCGGTGCGAGGTTGCGGAGCGCGTGTGCCGCGAGTTGTGCCGCGCGGCGTTCGTTGGCGACGTAAAGGATTTTCATCGGGCCTGATGACCGGAAGTGTCCTTGTTCTCTATCGGTCAGAACTCATCAAAAATGCAAGCTTACGCCCACCGGCCCTTCACAGATCTGCACTACCTTTACTACAGTCCGCAGCTTGGATATCATCGGCCGGCCGAGGCGGAAAATAAGGTGTTTCGAGGAGAAGCTCATGCGTAACGTTCGAAGTGGTAATCTGCGGTGTGGCAGTGGTAACGATGATGGCCTTGGGGAGCGCGGCTGCCGCGTGGGCCGGGCAGACTCCGGCCGCGGCAACGGCCAAGAAGCCGAACCCGGTGGTACATGCGGTTACCGGCACCGTGGAGAAAGTCGACACCGCCGCCAAGACGGTGTCGATCAAGACGGCCGACGGCACCGTGAAGGTCGTCAAGGTCTCGGAGAAACAGTCGGTTGACGGGCTGAAGGCCGGCGCGGACTACACGGCGCTGGCGTCCGAAAAAGGCGCGCACGTCGTCGTCAAATACACGGGTGAAGGCGCTGACGCAACCGCCACCGGCATCAAGTATGTCGGCAAGGACACGGTCAAGGCCAGCGAGGGAACGGTGACGAAGATCGACGAAGCGGCCAAGACCGTCTCGATCAAGACCGCGAAGGGCGGCGAGGAGGTCTACCACTACACGGATGTGGCGACCGTCGACAGCGCGAAGGCCGTCGCCAAGGGCGCCGACAAGAGCGCGAAGGTCACCGTCTACTACACCGAAGAAGGTGGCAAGAAGATCGCCCACCTCTTCCACTTCTAACCGAAGAACTCCTCGAGACGCACCTCTCTCTGGCTCCTTCGAGCCAGGGAGAGGTCTATCCCGTCATCAAGGTTGACGGGCCGCGGTCCGCGCGGACTGCAACGCCTTGCGGTGCACTTCGAGCGTGTGGCCGGTGTCGCGGGCGAGCCGCGGGCTGGCCTCGAACAGGTGCCGGACCGCGTCTGGCGCGATCAGCACAACCTCGGTATCCTCCAGGGCGACGGCCCGCATGTCAGCCGACTGATGGCCGTGCATGCCGGCGTCCCCGCAAAACTCACCGGCCTCGATCGTCGCAATCTCGCTGGCGTCGCCGTCTGCGACGACCTGCAGCGAGACTGTGCCTGAGACCACGAAATACACACCGTCGAGCGAATCGCCCTCGTCGAACAGCCGTTCGCCCGCGCCGAAGGTGAGGCGCCGCGTGCCGGCGCGGTCCCCGTCCGGGACTTTCGGCAGCCGCGGAAACCGTTCGAGCAGGTCCGCCGCATCGGGCTGGGCCTCCGCGAACGGATGCGGCTGCTGATGCTGCAGTTCGACCTGCACGGGGTATGGCATCGTGAACCCGTGTCGCCTCGCCATGTACCAGATGCGCGTGACCAGTTCGTTCTTCACCGGCCAGCGATCCTGTTCACGCGTGCGGTAGATCAGCCGGTAGTTGATGCTGAAGTCGCTGTAGCCGAGCGTCGCGGCAATCGGCTTAGGTTTTTCGAGAACGCCTTCGGTCTCCCGGCACAGCTCCTCGAGTGCCTTCCGGACTTTGTAAGGAGGATCGTTGTAGCTGAATCTGACGTCGAACATCTCGGTTCGAATCGGGCGGGGCCGCGAGAAGTTCACGATCGTCTCTTTGTTCAGCGTCGAGTTCGGCACGACCATGATCGAGCCGCCGATCGCCTCGATGTGCGCTGAACGCCAGTTGACCTCTTTCACCTCGCCAGAGACCGACCCGACCTCGATCGTCTCGCCGACCTCGAACGGCCGCTCCATCAGCAGCATCAGGCCCGAGAACAGGTTGCCGAGTGGTTCCTGCAGCGCGAGGCCGACGACGATCGACGTCACGCCCAGGGCGGCGAGCGCGCCTTCGATCTCGCGTCCCCAGACGAAGGAATAGACCACGGCCAGGCCGATCGCGACGAGCAGCAGGCGCAGCAGGTCGCGGAGCAGTCGCGGAACCTTGCGCTGCCAGCTTCCGGGCTGCGCCGACTCGAACACGACGTTATTCACGACGCCGATGATCGCGACGATGGTGAAGGCCCAGAAAGCGGTTTCGGCGAGGCGGACCCAGAGGCTCGTCGCCGGCAGGAGAAGGACCCACCGCAGGAAGAGCGAGAGGGCGATGAGCGGCGCGACCCAGGTGCGGACGAAGCGCACCGACGCGGCCACAGGATGACCGGCTCGCGCCAGGGCAAAGGCCCACTCGTTGAGCGCCATCAGCAGGGCGGGGAAACCGACCACGAGGGCGAGCGCATACGGCCACTGCGCCTGGACGAGATTCAGCACTTCGCTCATAACGTGGCCTCGTCGACGATTGAAAACAACTCGACTGTGCCGATACCGCGGACATCGACCGTCGTTGGGGGTCCGAAGCCGACGAGCTCGCGGACGCGCTCGTAGACTGGGCGCGTCACCCGGATCGAGGTCCTCCCGTCGGACTCGATACGCCTGGCCAGCTTCACCGTGTCGCCCCACAGGTCGTAGATGAACTTGCGCCGGCCGACCAGACCGCCGACGACCGGACCCGTGTTGATGCCGATTTCCGCGGCGAGGTGCAGGCCGCGCTCGGCATTGAACCGCTTCACGATGCGAACGACTTCTCGCGCGAACTCGACCATCCGCGCCGTATGGTCGGGACGTTCCACTGACAGCCCCGACACGGCCAGGTACGACGACCCGATCGTGCGGACCTTCTCGACGCCATGGTGCTCGGCGGCTTCGTCGCACGCGGCGACGATGTCGCTCAAGAGCGCCATCGAGTCGCCTTCGCCAAGATGCGGAGAGAGCGACTCGAATCCAGCCAGGTTGACGAACGCCACCGTGACATCCGCGAACGACTGGCGCGCTTCGGCATTGCCTTCGCGCATCTGCGCGGCGCCCGAGGCCGGCAGGAGGCTCAGGAGGAGACGTTCGTTCTCCTGCACCTGCTTATCCAGCTGCTGGCGGCTGGTGCGAAGGCTCGAGACCATCTCGTTGAACGCCTCGCCAAGCTCGCGGTACTCGTCATGCGCGTTTACTTTGACGACTGTGTCGAGCCTGCCCTGGCTGACTTGCCTGGCGGCGCCCACGAGCGCTGCGATCGGCCTCGTCATCACCTGGGCGAGCAGCAGCGCGAGGAGCGTTGCCGCCAGCGAGAGGCCGACGCCCCACGCGAGCACGCGGTTCGCGTAAACACCAAGCGGCGCCATCGCCTCGGCGACGTCCATCTTGGCCATCACGGCCCATCGCAAGGAGTCGAGATCGACCGGGCCGTACGCGATCAGCACCGGCACTCCGCGGTAATCGAGCAGCTCTTTCATCCCGGTTTCGCCGCGCAGTGCCGCCTGGCCAGCCTCATGCTTCACCGGGACGGTGAGGATGGTCGTTCCAAGCTTCTCGACGGTGTCGACGGTCCGGCTCGTGAGCGTCGAGCGGCGCAGCGTCTCGAGAAACGCCGCGCGATCCTCGATCAGGAACCGCGAGTCGGTGCGCATCGTCGAATCCGGTCCGAGCAGGTAGACCTCTCCCGTCCGCCCGAGGCCTTCCGCCTGCCATTGCCGGTTGCCCGACAGTGCGGCGCTGATCGGCTCGATCGGCAGCCGCAGCATCATGAGCGCCGCCAGCTTCGGCCCATCGAAGATGGGCGTGCCGACAAACGCCTTCGGGCTGCCAAGCGCCGGGTAGTGCATCTCGAAGTCGGCGACCCGGTAGTCGTCGACGTTCTGCGAACGGCGCAGGCCCTGCGCGAGCTCGGCGAGGCGGCTCGACGCATACGGGCCATTGACCAGGTTGGTGCCGAGGCTGGCCGACTGCTCGAGGGTGAAGAACACGTCGAGCGTCTCGGGATCGACGAGCACCACGTTCTCCTGACCAAGTCGATCGATTTGGGCCTGGAACGCGGGTGCCACCCGAGCCATGATTTGCCCGTAGGCGCTCATGTCGGTGGACGAGCGATTGGTGCGTCTCTTGCCGTACGGTTTTTCACCTTTGGCGATGTAGTGGTAGTGCAGGTACCACGCCGCCGGTGTCGTCGGCAGCAAGCTGCCTTCGGGCACGGCAATCGCCAGGCGTTTGGCCAGTTCCGGCTCGAACTCCTCGCGGTAGAAGCGGCGGACCTCTGCCTGCATCTCCGGCGTGATGGGTTCTTTGGCGAGCTGCCGATAGGCTTGCAGGAGTTCCCGGCTTGCGGTCACGACCACCGGCGATGCCGACATGCTCAGAGCTTCGTTGCGCGCCGCTTTCAGGATGTTCGCGACGAGCGCCGACTTCGAGCGCTGCTGACCGAGCAGCTCGCGCTCGGAGCTCGCTCTCAGGCTGTTGCGCGCGCTGGCATAACCGATCCAGGACACGACGCCGATGGCGACGAGGGTCAGGAGAACGAAGGCGGCGATCAGTTTCGATTGAACGCTCAGCGAGCGAGTGTAGGGCATCGAAGCGTTGGCTCCCGAGCTAGTGACGTGCGCCATGAATCACTACTGTCAGCGGGCTCGCGGGTGGCGTGGGACGGGCGCCCACGGGCGCGCAGCGCGCGGACCCGTTGAGCCCCATGGCAGCGCGCGAGCACCCGTGGGCTGTCCCACGACGGGCCCCGCGGGGTGCCCGCTATCAGTAGTGATTCATCAGCCTGCACGTCACCAATTTCAGCAGTGTTATGAGACGACGCGCTACATGTTGCCACATCGACGGGCGAGTGGCCGGGGATTCTGGAGTTGGAGGGCCACTCCAAGTAGCTCGCTCGGGCAACGAGGGTCGGCGCTCGACAGGCGAGCGGCCCCGGATCGTAGAATCTCACGAGGCCGATGACTCACCGCCTGGCTGCGCTCGCCGCGTTCACGTCAAGCCTTCTCGTCCCGGCTCTTGTCTCGGGCCAATACGTCGTGGAGAACCTCGGGCGGGGAGTGGTCGCGGTCCGCGCGAGCGAGACCACTGTGTATGTCGGATGGCGGCTGCTCGGCACCGACCCGGCCGAGATCGCCTTCAACGTGTATCGCTCGGTCAACGGCGGCACACCGTCGAAGCTCAATACGGCACCCATCACCGCCACGACAAACTTCGTCGATTCGACCGCGGACTTTGCGCAGACGAACGTCTACACCGTGCGGCCGATTCGCGCCGGCCGCGAGCTTGCCGCGAGCGCTCCGGCGACACTGCGCGCCAACGCTCCCGTTCAGCAGTTCCTGACCGTGCCGCTGCAGCGGCCAGAAGGCGGATCCGTCGACGTGCCGGCCGGCGCGCGGACGATGAACTACACCTACAGCCCGAACGACACGAGCGTCGGCGATCTCGACGGCGACGGCGAATACGAGATCGTCGTGAAGTGGGATCCGTCGAACGCCAGGGACACCGCCTCGCCGGGGTTGTCGGGCCGGCCGCTTCTCGACGCCTATCGACTCGACGGCACCCGCCTCTGGCGGATCGACCTTGGGAAAAACATCCGCGCCGGTGCGCACTACACGCAATTCATCGTCTACGACCTCGACGGCGACGGCCGCGCGGAGGTCGCGTGCAAGACGGCGGACGGAACAATCGACGGCCAGGGGCGAGCGATCGGCGACGTCTCGAAGGACTATCGCTCGCTCGAGGTGCCAACCGACGGATTGCAGGTGAAGGATGCGTCCGACCGCCGCTACGGCAAGGTGCTGGCGGGTCCCGAGTACTTCACGATCTTCGACGGGCAGAGCGGCGCCGCGCTGGCGACGACCGACTACATTCCGGGCCGCGAACCGCAGGATGGCTGGGGCGGCATCGGCGGGAACGGCGGCACCGACGCCAACGGCAACCGCGTCGATCGATTCCTCGCGGGCGTGGCGTATCTCGACGGCCGGCTCCCGAGCGTCATCATGGCGCGCGGCTACTACGGCCGGACCGTCCTGGCCGCATGGGACTGGAGAAAGGGCCAGCTGACGTCACGTTGGGTCTTCGACTCAGGCAGCAGTCCACCGCCTTATCCGAATCCCGCGGCGTCGCCCTATTCGGGTCAGGGCAACCACAGCCTGTCGGTTGCCGACGTCGATGGCGACGGCAAGGACGAAATCATCTACGGCTCGATGGTCGTCGACGACGACGGCAAGGGACTCTTCTCGACAGGCCTGCGCCACGGCGATGCGTTGCATGCTGGCGATCTCGATCCGGAGCGGCCCGGGTTAGAGGTGTTCGGGATTCACGAAAACGAGGAAGCCACCGTCGCGCTGAAGACGCCGGGCCTCGCGTTGTACGACGCGCGCAACGGCCAGATTCTCTGGAGCCTGCTCCCTGGCGGTGACGTCGGCCGCGGCCTGGCCGCCGACATCGATCCGCGCCATCGCGGCGCCGAGTACCTGGACGAACACGCCGGTCGGCCTACTCGACGCGCGTGGCACGCGCATCGGCGACGCGCCGTCAGCCGTCAACTTCGCGGTCTGGTGGGATGCCGATCCGCTGCGCGAGCTTCTCGACGGCAACTGGATTGGCAAGTGGGATTGGCAGACCTCGGCAATCGTCAGGCTGCTGACCGCCACCGGCGCGAGCGCCAACAACGGCTCCAAGGCGACGCCGGCGCTGTCGGCCGATATCCTGGGCGACTGGCGCGAAGAGGTCATCTGGCGCGCCGACGACAACGCGTCGCTGCGGATCTACACGACGACAATCCCTGCAGCCGATCGCCTCTACACGCTGATGCACGATCCGCAGTATCGGGTCGCGATCGCCTGGCAGAACGTCGGCTACAACCAGCCGCCGCACCCGAGTTTCTTCCTGGGCGACAAGATGAAGCCACCGCCGCATCCTCGCATCGCGATGCCGGCTCGGCGCGCGATAGGACCCCGCTTGTTTTATCTTGTCCGTAGTGTCCGCCTTTAGGCGGACCCGCTGAAGTCCGGCTAAAGCCGGACATTTCTGCGGAGTTCTTCGTGATCGGCGCGGATTTTCCCCCACGCGCCGGCCCTTCATGGACGCAGGGATTCAGAAAAGCCGCACATTTCGACCGTCCTCGGTCGGTACGCACATTGCTGGTGCTGATCACGTCATTGAGGGCCACCCTATGACTCACACCGCCGCGCTCCCTCCGTTCACCCACGACCTCGACGCTCTGATTCGCGCCGAATACCTCGAGATGCCAGGTCTCTGCCTGACGGTCGCCCAGGCCGCGAGGCTCTGGAATGCGAATCCCGACGACTGCAGCCAGACGCTCGACCAATTGACGCGCGCCGGATTCCTCTACCGGTCGAAGGACCAGTATCTGCGGCGAGGCTCGGGCTGTGGAGTGCTCTGATGACGGCCCTTCAGCGCCTCATCCCCGCCCCCCACCTCCTCGAGGTGCATCGCATCGACGTTGCGGCGCCGGCGCTCGACGTCTGGGACGACGTGAGGCTGGGTGAGCTGTCGGAACCGGTCGCCATTCGTGCACTGTTCAAGCTGCGAACCCTGGCGAGCCGGAAAGGCGGTCGGACACCGCTGGTCCGTTCCGCCTCGACAGCATGCGCTCGTCACCCGAGAGCCCCGGATTCCAGGTTCTCAGCGAAGAGCCCCTGCAGTGAGGTCGCCGTTGGCGCGATCGGCAAGGTCTGGCAGATCGATATCCCGTTCGTGCATGTCGCCGATGAGCAGGCGTATGCCGCTTTCTCAGAGCCCGGCTACGTCAAAGTCGCGTGGTCGATTCGAGTGCTGCCACGCGGCTCTGAGAAGAGCCACGTCGAAATCGAGCTGCGGGTTTCAGCGACCGATGAGCAGTCCTGGCGGAGGTTCCGCCGCTACTTCCGCGTGATCGGTCCGTTCTCTCGGTTCATCCGCCGATCGCTGCTGCGGACGATCGCCAGTCGCGCGACCGCCGGCGGCGCGAGCGCCCCGGGAAGGGCGGCGTAGCGTCGGACTCAGGGCCCGCAATTAGATTCGGAGGCTTGCCATGAAACCGCATTTTCGACGCATCCTTGTTCCGATTGATTTCAGCCCTCCGTCGGATCGCGCGCTTCTCTACGCCAAAGCACTCGCGACGGAGTTCACGGCCCCGCTCGAGTTGCTGCACGTCATCGAGGATCGCCTGATGGCCGGGCCGTGGCCGGCCGAGGTCTATCTCGGCGAGTTGCCGAGGATTCGGGAGAACCTGGTCAAAGAAGCTGAGCGCCGTCTGGCCGAGACGATCGAGTCACTTGCGAACCACGGCATCAAGTCGACCGGCCAGGTGCTCATCGGGAGCCCGTCGCAGGTCATCATCGAGCAGGCTGACGCGACCAATGCCGACTTGATCGTCATGGGCACACACGGTCGAACCGGGATCACGCATCTCCTCATCGGCAGCGTTGCCGAGCGCGTGATTCGGCATGCACCGTGCCCGGTATTCGTGGTCCGCGAGCGGGCGACGGCCGAAGGGTCGCTCGCGCCAGTCGCGGTTGCGCGGTAGGCCAAGACCGCAGCGCGGCACTACGGGCGAGTGCCAGCCGTCCAAACGCGGGGCGCACCGGCCGTATTACTCTAGCAGTCATGCCCCCAACGGAACGGACGCCGGCAGCCGAATCTCTGCTCGTCGAGCGACTGAAAGCCGCGACGGAGACGCTCGAGTTGATCGCCGCCAACCGCAGCACGCTGGCGCTTCTCTCGGAAGACGAGCAACGCCGTCTCCGCGACGCGGTCGCGCAGGTCTGGAATCCCGACATGCGCGCGCGGCGCGCGTTGACGAAGGCGCTCGCGCGGCGGCGGAAACGGGAACGGTCGCAGCGTGACGAGCGGGTGCTTGCCGCCACGGGCATCCGCGAGCTGCGCCGGCAGCCGGTGTTCACGACGCCAAAAATCTTCGCGCCGAAAGCGTTTCAGGCCGAGCCACCCGAGACCGCCGACCCGCGGAACTGTTACATCTGCAAGAAAGGCTATTCGACCGTTCACCACTTCTACGACCGGCTCTGCGTTCCCTGCGGAGACTTGAACTTCGCGAAGCGGGCCGAACTGGCCGACCTGCGCGGGCGTGTCGCGCTCCTGACCGGCGGCCGCGTCAAGATCGGCTACCAGGCAGGTCTCAAACTGCTGCGCTCAGGTGCCCACCTCATCGTCACCACGCGGTTCCCCCGCGACTCGGCGTCACGGTACGCGCAGGAACCGGATTTTGGCGAGTGGTGCGATCGGCTGGAGATCTTCGGACTCGATCTCCGTCACGCTCCGAGCGTGGAAGCGTTCTGCCGGGGCCTGCTGTCGACCCGCGATCGACTCGACGTGATCGTCAACAACGCCTGTCAGACGGTCCGTCGTCCGCCCGACTTCTACTCGCACATGATGGCCGCCGAATCGGCCTCGCTCAAGAACGCTACGCCCGCAGTCCAAAAGCTGCTGGCTGCGTACGAAGAATCTGACGCCATCACCACGGCAGGGACGACCGCTGGCCTCGTCAACCCGTCCCAGCTGTCGCAACTGCGGCTCCTTCAGGAGGAGATGCTCGCGCGGCCGGAGCTCTTCCCGGAAGGCCGGCTCGATCAGGATCTCCAGCAGATCGATCTGCGCCGGACCAACTCGTGGCGGCTGCTGCTCGCGGACGTCTCGACCGTCGAGCTCCTCGAGGTGCAGCTGGTCAACGCGGTAGCGCCGTTCATCCTGAACGCGCGGCTCAAGCCGCTGATGCTCCGCACGGCCGAACGAGACAAGCACATCGTCAACGTGTCGGCGGTCGAGGGGCAGTTCTACCGGAGCTTCAAGACGACGCGGCATCCGCATACGAACATGGCCAAGGCGGCGCTGAACATGATGACGCGGACGTCGGCGGCGGATTATCACGCTGACGGGATCCACATGAACAGCGTCGACACCGGCTGGGTAACCGATGAAGATCCGGCCGAGATCGCCGCCCGCAAGACCGTCGAGCAGCGTTTCCATCCGCCGCTCGACATCGTCGACGGCGCGGCCCGCATCCTCGATCCGATCATCACCGGCATGAACACCGGCGAACACGTGTGGGGTAAGTTCCTGAAGGACTATCGTCCGACCGACTGGTAGGCGAGGAGCACCGAATGGCGCGGGCCCCGCTTCATTCGACCGCGGACGTGCTCGACATCGACGGTGAAGCCGCGCTGGCGCAGGCGCCGCGCGAATTTGCGATCCTCTGACGCCAGCCACATGGCGAGGACGCCAGCCGGCGTCAGCGCCGCGCGCAACGCGTCCACCCCGCGATCGCTGTAGAGCCAGCCGTTGGTCGAAGTGGTCAGCGCATCAGAGCCGTTGTCGACGTCGAGCAGGACTGCATCGAAAGCTCCGGGGTTCGAACGTACGGCAAGCGCGACGTCCGTTTCCTGAACAGTCACGCGAGGATCGTCGAGTGGCTGGCCTGCGAGCGGCCCGAGCGGTCCGCGGTTCCAGCCGACGACGGCCGGCACGAGCTCCGCGACGACGACGGTCGCGGTCGGAGGCAGCGCGTCGAGCGCCGCGCGCAGCGTAAAACCCATGCCGAGGCCGCCGACGAGGACGCGTGGCCGGGCCACTTCTTTGATGCGACGGCAGGCGAGCGTAGCCAGCGCGTCCTCAGAACCGTGCTGGTCGCTCCCCATGAGCGGCTTTGCCGTCGGCGAGGAGGAGGAACGCGCCGTCACGACTCTGCAGCGTGAGCCGCGTGCCGTCAGGAGCCGCGGACTCGCCGATGAGGATCCAGGGTTTCACGAGAAGCTATCCCGAGCGGGCTTTGCCCCTCGGACTCCCCGACACGCTCTGCTCGCGCGCCGCTGGCGACGGCGCGCTCCGACGCGTGGCTCACTCGCTACGCTCGTTCGCGCCATTAATGAGCCGGCCTCAGACTTGAGGCTATCTCACAACTCGATCCGTGTTGTCCGTTAATCAGTGGCTACGCTCGTGCCAGCGCGCCGGCAAAGAGCTGACACAAGGCGCACAGCGTGATCGGGAATCCTGCCATCACGGCTTCGGGCCGCAGCCCGGCCTGGTAGACCCCGATCAGCCAGGCGAAGGCGAGCGCGAGCCACCCGACGTTGATCCGCGAGCTCATCGATAGAGCGAGCGCAAGGATGAGAGCGGCGAGCGACAGGACGGCTGGGTTCACGGCGTGTGCGAGAAACGCTCACTGAGCTGCGACATCTTAATAGAAGAGCGGTCGAGTTCCTGTTATTGTTCGACCAATCGACCGAAGTATGCCAAAGCCGCACTCAGTACGCAGCGCGCACGATGATGTGGTCGTGGTTTCGCGTCGCTACTCCTCGTTGTCGCGACGTCGTTCTCCAACCTCAACATTGCCGCCGCCCAGAGCCAGGCCACGGCCGGCGACCTGATGGGTGACGCCCGCGACGAGCAGCAGGGCGTCCTGCCAGGCGTGGTCGTCAAGGCGACGCACCGGGCGACGGGGCTGGCACGTTCAGTGACGACAGGTCCCGACGGACAGTTTGCGTTTCGTGCGCTGCCGGTCGGCACCTATACCCTCGAGGCACAGCTTGCCGGGTTCGAGCCCCATCAGGTTTCCGACATCGTCGTGTCGCTGGGGACGGCGACGCGCGTCACTCTCACGCTCAGGATCGCCGGGCAGCAATACGACGTCAACGTCGTGGCAAGCCGGAACCTGGCCGATCCGCAGCAGGCGGGCCTGGGCGCGGTCGTCGATCGGAGCTCGCTCGACCAGCTGCCCGTCAACGCGCGGAACTTCCTCTCGTATTCCTTGCTGACGAACGGCTCGTCTCCGGACCGGACGCCACAGCAAGGCGCATCGAGGACGTCTGGCATCGTGCTCGCCGGTCAGCGCGCGCGCTCGAACAACGTCACCGTCGACGGGCTCGACAACAACGACGAGACCGTTGGCAGCGTTCGGGCGATGTTCAGCCAGGACGCGGTACAGGAATTCCAGGTCCTCACCAACGGGTTCTCCGCTGAATTCGGCAAGGCTGCAGGCGGCGTCGTCAACGTCGTGACCCGGAGCGGGACCAACACCACGAGCGGCGGCGCGTACTATTTCTTCCGCGACGACGCCCTGAATGCGAAGAACTACTTCGAGCGCTTCGACCTCTTTGGCAATCCGATTTCTGTGGAGAAGGCGCCATTCGGTCAACAGCAGTACGGCGCCACGCTCGGAGGCCCGGTGCGGCGGGACCGGTTGTTCTACTTCGCGTCGATCGAGCGACAGCAAATCGACGCCAACAATTTCGTCACGATAGACGATGAGACGAACATCACGCATCCGTTTCAGCCGCAGGTGTCGCTCGGGACACCAGCGCAGATCCTGCGGACGGCCGGCTTCAGCTTCGACACCGGCCACGTGCCATATCAGGTGCGTACAACGCAGTGGTTCGGCAAGCTCGATCAGTACATCGGCAGCCGCCAGCGGCTGAGCGTCCGGGTCAACGGCGCCAGCGAATTGAACGAGAACATCGAGCCGTTCGGCGGGCTGGTGGCGCGGAGCCGCGCCGCGGTGCTCGATACCACCGACGTCATGGGCGCCGTCTCGCACAATTTCATCGCGACGCCGCAGCTCGTCAACGAAGCGCGCTTCCTGGTGGCCTGGCGCGATCAAACCGTATCGGCGCTCGACCCCGCTTGCGACGGCTCCTGCGACCGCGAAGACGAAGGTGGTCCGACGATCGAGGTCTCCGGCGTCGCGAGCCTCGGCCGACAGCGCTTCACGCCGACGCCGCGGGACAACATCCGCTATCAGTTCGTGGACACGCTCAGCTACAGCCGCGGCCAGCATCTGCTCAAGGTCGGCGCCGACGTCAGCATCGTCCAGGGGTTGGATCAGGCGCTGCCGCTTCACTTCGGCGGCCGCTACATCTTCACGGGATTTGCGCCGAATGCATCGTTTCCAGCCCCTGTCTCGCCGATCCAGTCGGTTGCGCTTGGCTTCCCGCTCGCGTACGTGCAGGGCTACGGCGACTCGGGCTCGGCCTACGACTATCGCGACCTGGCGCTCTTTGCGGAAGACGTGTGGCAGATTCACCCGCGAGTCGGTTTGCGGGCAGGCGTGCGCTACGAGCGGCAGTTCTTTCCGGCCGAGACGTTCCGCGTCGCCGGCATGCCGGCTCCGTACGAGTGGCCGAGCGATGGCAATAACGTCGCGCCGCGGGTTGGCGTGACATGGGATCCGACCGGATCGGCGCGCACTGTGGTTCGTGCCGCGTACGGTCTCTACTACGATCCGATCATTACTGCCACGGCTGGCATTACGCGGTACATAAGTGGCCAACCGGACACGGTGCGAACGCTTGCGTTGACAGCGCCAGGCGCGTTCGCGGCCTGGGCGGCGCCCGGCCGGCGGCTGCCGGAATCGACGGCGATCCAGCTGGCCGGCGGCTCGTACCCGAGCGTTGCGATCACGATCGATCCCGGGCTTCGCAACGCTTACGCACATCACATGTTTCTCGGCGCGGATCACTTGATCACGCCGCGCGTCCGGCTGTCGGCGGGATTCGTCTACGCGCGCGGGTTCAACGCGCTCGGCACCATCGACTACAACCCCGTGCTCCCCGATCTCGGCCCGGGCCGCCGCCCGGCCGATATCAACGGCCAGGCAGGCACTTCAGCATCGGTCCTGCAGTACACGTCGTTTGGGGAGACGTGGTTTCGCGGCTTGACGCTCTCGCTCGACGGCAGCGTCGACAACCGTTTCTTCTTTCGCGTGGGGTACACGCTGTCGAAGGCCGAAGATACGTCGACGGACTTTCAGAGCGCGTTCCTTCCACAGAACAACGGCCGGGGCCGCGATCCTCTGCAGCTCTCGGGGCTGCCGATTGGGTTTCGACCGGACGACGAGAGAGGACCCGCGCTGCACGACGAGCGGCAACGGCTCGTGGCGACGGGCTCGTACAGGATTCCGTGGGACGTGATTGTCTCCGGGCTCGTGACGGCCGCCTCGGGCTGGCCGTATAACATCCTGGCCGGAACGGACCTGAACGGGGATCGCGACGGCGGCAGCTTCCCGTCCGATCGCGCGCGGCAGGTTCCCTCGGATCCCGCCACCAGCCTGTCACGAAACGCCGGACGCCTTCCGTCACAGATCAGCGTCGACGCTCGTGTATCCAAGTCCGTGCAGATTACCGGCCGGCTCGAGCTCGAGGGCCTGTTCGAAGTGTTCAACCTCTTCAACCGCACGAACTTCACTGACGTGCAGAATGTGTTCGGCGTCGGCGCCTACCCGAGCAGCCCCGCCGCGACGTTTGGCCGGTTCACGCAGGCAGGCAACAGCCGTCAGATGCAGCTTGCGGCGCGGATTCGCTTTTGAACCACGGAGAACACGGATTACACGGATACACGGAACGCCTGTTCAAACCATCTCCCAGCGTGGAGGGTCCGAGGACTAGTGTGACGATACACGATGCCGTTGCAGTAACGAGCCTTTCACCGCGTGAGTGCGCCGAGTGACGCATGAGCACACTACACCTCCAACCCCCAGGCGCGCAGATCCTCCTTGAACCTGGGGTCGCCGTGCAGGCACTCGATGACTGGTGAGAAATAGTTGAACGGCGAGGCCCCGTCTTCGAAGGCCCGATCCTGCCACGCGAACGCCTTCTCGAAATCGCCAAGACCCGCGTAGATGTAGACGTAGCAGTGGGGCGGCACGTAGAGCTTGGTGGCAAGGCTGTCGAGCCTCTGCAGAATGTCCTGCACTTTGTCGTGCTGCTTCGTGTCGGCGTAGCACTTGCCAAGAAGGCCAAGGTAGAACGGCATGCCCTGCGACAGCGCGACCGCCTGCTCGAGATGCCGAATCGCATCGTCGTACATCTTCAGCTGTGCCTTGCACATGCCCATGACGTACAAGGCGACCAGGAACTCCTTGTCGACTTCGAGCGCCTTTTCGCACTCGCGGATGGCGCGCTCGTAGGAGCGGGCCATGTAGAACGTATAGGCGGCGCCGGCGTTCAGCGCCGGCGAGAGCGGGTCGATGTCCTGGGCCCGTTCGGCCTGCTCCTCGGCCTCGGCGATCTCCCCGAGCAGGACGTGTACCCATGAGAGGTAAATACGGGCCAGCGCATGCGCCGAATCGAGCTCGACGGCCTGCCGAAACGACTGAGCCGCGCCCTGCCAGTCCCATTCGATGCCCAGTCGAAGGAGACCCTGCGACGCGTGAACGGCCGCCAGCCGTGGATCGAGCTGCAAGGCCTTGTCGACCGACGTTCGCGCGACGGTAAACGCGTCGCGCGGCCGCACCAGGCAGTAGAAGCCGAGGAAGGAGTAGGTATCGGCGAGGCCCGCGTGAGCCAGCGCCGACGACGGATCCTCGCGCAGCGCCTCTTCGAAACACTGCCGGGCGGTCAGGAGGCCGCCCTCGTATCGCTTGCTCCAGAAAAACCGGCCCTTCAGGCACAGATGGAACGCGCGTCGATTCAGCGCGGCCCGGGCAGTGGCCGCGGTCGTGTCTGACACGGTGAGCTTGAGCGCGTCCATCACCGCGGCCACGATCTTGTCGCGCACGCGGAACAGGTCTTCGACCGCGATCTCGTACCGTTTCGCCCACAGAACCGCGTTGTCCTCGACGCCGAACCACGTCACCGTCACCGACAGGCGATCGCCTTTCGCCTTCACCTCGCCGGTCAGAACGAAGTCGGCATGAAAGCGCCGTCCAAGGCGGCGCCAGGTTCCTTGGCTGTGGCCGTGATTTCAGGGCCAGCGTGCGCGGCGGCACGCGCAGTCCGTCGACGCGCGTCAGCGCCGCGATCAGCTCGTCCATGAGGCCATGACTGAAGTACTTGACCTCACGCTTTCGCTCGTCGCTCTCGTCCTCGTCCGACACGACTTCGAATGGGACGAGGGCCACAGACGGGACCATGTGCGGACCGAGCGACTGGCCGTGGCGCCGGCCAGGCGACGCGGCGCCCGATAATGAGTTGCTTGAGTAGCGCAAGGTCCTGCAGCAGCGCGGCGGCGCCCGGGTAGCGTTCGTCTGGCTTCTTTTGCAGAAGCCGTTGCAGCACCTGGGTCCACTCTTCCCGGTGCAGCATCGCCGGCAGCGGAGGAGCGCTGCGCTGCAGGATATTAGCCATGGTCGCCAGCTTGGTCCTGGCCCCGAACGGCGTTCGACCGGTCAGAACTTCGTAGAGCGAGACTCCGAGCGCGAACAGATCGCTTCGCTGATCGATGCGCTGCCCGAGCAGCTGCTCGGGCGACATGTAATCGACGGTTCCGGGCGTATGGCCTGGGGTCGTCACCGAGAGCGTGCTGTCGGCTTCTAAATGCACGAAATGCTTGGCGATCCCGAAGTCCAGGATCTTCACCGCGCCGCCGGTGACCAGAAAAATGTTCGCCGGTTTGACGTCGCGGTGAACGATGAACTTCGTGTGGGCGGCGCCGAGCCCTTCGGCGACCTGCGTGACGATGTCGAGGACGAGCAGCGGATCGCAGCTGCCCTGGGCGAGCCGATCCTTGAGCGTCATCCCTTCGAGCAGCTCCATCACGATGAAGGGACGGCCGCGGCTCTCGCCGAAATCGTGGACGGAGCAGATGTTGGGATGGCTGAGGGACGAAGCGGTTCGGGCCTCGCGCTTGAAGCGCAGCAGGGCAACGAGGTCGTCTGCGAGCGCGGAAGACAGCACCTTCAGCGCCACGACACGGCCACCGGCGTCGACGGCTTGGTAGACGACGCCCATGCCGCCACGCCCGAGTTCTCGAACGAGTTGGTACTTGCCTGCGAGCTTGGTTCGGGCCACGGCCGACAGTGGATCTGGCGAACCGCGCCCGCGGTCCGCGTTGTGCACCAGAGCTAAGGATACCTTACTCGTGCGTCCCGCGGTGACGCGACTCGATGTCGCGCAGGTAGTCGGTCGGAGATTCCCCGGGACGAGGCTCCCGGCGCCTCACGTGATTGAGGTCGTGACGAAGTGACGAGATGGCCTCGTACACCGATCGACGGGCGATGTTGATGCTCCCCAAAGGCCGGTGCGCCGGCACATGGTGCCACGGCGTGTACGAGAGGTGCTGTCCAAAGGCCATCATCGTTTCGAGCGACACCGTCGGCGGCCCGATGGTGATTGTTGCGACGGTCTTATATCTGGACTCGCGCTCTTTCCAGGCGACGACCGCATCATCGATAGGCATGCCGTCCTTGCGGAATTGGACCTGGAAATCGAAGACGACCGGACGAGCTCGCAGCGAGGACAGGAGAATCTTCTGCAGGTAGTTCTCCTGCCACCGTGGTTCGAAGCGGACAGACTTGACGAACTTACTGATGAGCCATGCGCCCGCCCGCAGGATCGGAATGATCACGTTGTGGACGAACACCCTGATCCAGAGCCACACCCACTGAAGCGGAAACCAACGCCGTCGGGGCCGCGCCCGGAACTTCACCTGCGACTGGCCGTACGCGTACGGCGTTTGGCTGAAGTACGTCCGCACGAGCGGGTTCGTGCAAGAGTTTATCGACCTCATCAACGCGATGAAGCCTGGTAGCCGAAACCTGAAGGGACGCCATCCGAAGAAGAACCCGAAGGTCCTCGTGAGGAGGGCCAGCCGACTCGCCGGCCCCGGCGACCGCTGCGGGGAAATCAACGAAGTCGGCCGGCGTTCGCGCGAAAAACGAGCGGTGGGTGACGAGCAGAAAATCCTGGGTGCCTTCGCTGGCGCCTCCGGGCACTCCCATGACTTTGATCGCCATTCCACGCGCGTCACGGTCGAGATCGTTTCGCACCTTGAACGCATTCGAGAATCGCACCCAGGCCTGATACTTGCCCGGACGCGCGAACAGTCCCTTGGGCGAGGAGCCCCTCGAGTTTTGAGTGACTTCGAAGGTCGCCGGCACACATCCGTGGTGTTTAGGATGGGCGTCGCGCCTCGCGGGTTGTTCCGGTGACGGCCGAGGGTGCTCCTTGCGCAGGTGATACACGAGGGTCGCGACGATGGCGTCGACTGCGGCCCGGTCCTCGGCCTTGTCCAGCTCGGAGACGTCGGGAAGCGGAGTGTCGCGGCCGCCAAGGGGTCGTTCCGCCGATGTCGAAGTCATGAGGGCACCAGAATACGCGGTCCTACTGCACACCAAGGAACTTCCGGACCTTTTCCAGAGACGTTCTGTTCTTCTCGAGGGACCAGGCGTCCTTGATCCGCTGGAGATCGCGCCGCCCGATGTGCCAGGCGAGTTTTGCCTGCGGATCCGACAACTCGAAGATCGCGCGGGTCAGCGACGGCGCGTTGCTCGAAGACGCCCACCTGTCGGCGAGCTGCAATACCTCGAACTCGTTGCGCACGCGCTGCGCGTTGCTGCGGACGCCGTTCATGGCGCGAAGGGGACCAATCAACTCATACGCCCAGGCGCGCTCTTCTTCAGGCGGCCGTGCCCTCTCCGTCGGGGACGACCGGATTTCGATCAGCAGGACTTCGCGGCGAGGCAAATCCGGCGGGTTCGCCAATGCGGGCATTGCGCCGTTGAGCCATTCGAGCGCGGCCGTCAGGCCGAAGTTGTCCCAGATGCCGCCGTCGCTCAAGTGGTAGGCCGGCGCGTCAACCTGAGCGCGGGCCACCGGCGCGACGATCGGAAATGTCGCCGCGAGCCTGGCGGCCGTGACGATCGGCACATCGTAGTCGTGCGTCACGTCGTCGGGACATCCGGTGGCCGGCGTGGCGCACGGGTTTGCGTCGTAGGTGGCAAACAGGTGCCGCCCACCGGTTTCGACCACCGTGACGCCGAAGGCGGTCGCCGGCCGCCACCCGGCGGCGACATCCTGCCGCCAGCCGTTCAGCGAGGCGCCGGGTTCTCGCATCTGGCGCTTCCACGCCTGTTCCATGGCCCAGCCGCGATCGAGCAGGCGTGGGACAAAGAGCGGCGCGAACGTGCGTGTCAGATCCGGATACACCAGTCCCCACGCGTTCTCGCTGTCGCTTGGTTGCCAGGACGCCTCCCGGATGCGGGCGAGCGCGCGTTCGTCCACGTTCAGACCGTTGCTGGTCGTCGGGAAGCCACTGCGCTCGTACGCTTCGACGAAATACGTCGTTCCGAGCGCTGCGCCAGACGAAGCGCTGACGAGCCTCAGCGAGTCGGTGAAACGACGGCCGCCAGCCTTCTCGGCGAGCGTGGCGAGCACCTCTGCTGTCCACGCCGATGACGTGAGCCCGTAGCCTTCCGACGCCACGACGATCACCTTGCTGCCGGGATACCGGGAGTCGCCTTGCCGTACTACGTCGGCAGGCGTGAGCGGCGGCGGCTGCACGATGCCCAGGACCTTGTAGAAGTGATCCGTGCGCCCGACCGAGGCGACAATCGCGAGCCACAACGCCAGGGGAACGACGGTGGGAATGCCGTAGCGATCGAAAAAGAACGCGAGCATCGACAGCAGCGTTCCGAAGGCGATCAGGGTGAAGATCAAATACGCGAGCGCCGGTATTTCGTGGCCCCAGCTCGTCCATCGATCGCCCCACGACGGATTGAGCGTCAAGTATCCGGCGATGTAGATGAGAATCAGGACGCATCCCACCGACGCGGCAAACGCATGGCCAGGAAGGATGCGTTGACGGCGGTAATCGATGTACCCGATTCCGATCTCCTCCGGAACGCTGCTGACGATCCAGCGCGACAATCTCGACAGCCACTCTGACGGGCGGCTGAGCCGCGCACGGAAGGACCCCGCACTGGCCAGTCGCTTCGACAAGGGGTTCGGAGGGAAGAAGAGGTCCGGCCGGGCGCCCGGCCGCAGCGCCTGCAGGCTCGACGCGAGCGTGAGCAAGATGAGCGCTGCCACCGCGCCAAGGGCGGCCGCCCCGAGATTGGAAAAAAACAGAGTCCAGTAGGATTGGCCGTCGAGATTCGCCGCGTCGATCGCCGACGAGTGAATCGCGGCGAGCACGAGCGGGAAGCCGAGCGCCTGAAAGCCGAGCACTTGAAGCCATGTCGCGCTTCCGGTCCAGCGTGGCAGGCCCGGCCGGGATCGCCAGCCGTACAACAGCACGAGGCGCAGCGAGATCATCACGACGAACGCCGCGAGGGAGGCGAGCAGGCTCACGATCGCGATCCCCCACCACCCGACAAGAAAGTGGCTGCCGAAGAAGTTGGCTCGGCGGCCGGCCGCTATCGGCCAGAGGATCATCGCGGCCGCCATCAAGAGCGGGTAACGCGCGGCCCAGGCCAGCCGCGCGCGCGGCAGCTGACCCTCGAGGGCGGCCAGCGCGCGACGCAGGCGCGACGCCTGGCGACCGATAAAGGGCGCTGGCTCGTTCGGCTGGTACGAATGCGCTCGGCGGCAGTGTCTCGGCCCCGCGCCGTTCAATGTGGCCAGATACCTGATGGTGGCGAGGCCTGGCAGGAAGAAGTACGCGCCGCCTCTGACGCTGATGAAACTGGGGATGTGGAGTGTTCGCTGCCTCACCGACGGGGATTGAACCGTGAAGCAGCCGGGATCGCCGCCGGGTGCGCCGACGAGTCCGTCCTGCTCGCAGCCGACCCCGCTGAAAACGGTGTTGTTGACCCAGTTCTGCTGAACGAACTCGAACTGCCGTTCGATGTCGCCGTTCAGGCAGATGAAGAGCATTCCCCGCTCGTCGCCGTTTGTCGGCGCCGCCCCTGGCGGAAGCGGCCTGCCGTAGGGGCGGCCTCGCCGCAGCAGCCGGTGCCGATTGGCCGATTCAACGCCGCCGCCGGATCGGCGGCCAGCGAGTCACGCGGGTTGGCCCGCCGGATGTGCGAGCCGATCGGGCAGGCGAAGCCGTGCGGATCGCCCGCGAACGTGAACTCGTTGCTGCTGGGCGCTGGTTCGGAGTCGGTCGCGATGAGCGGCATGCCGTCGCGGACGACGTCCGACCAGCCTCGCGGCGAATTCCTCCGCGTCCTGCGGCGAGGTCGAGGCGCCGGCGACGGACGCGACGAAATCGCTGAATTCCGCCACGTGCTGTTCGAGCTGACGAAAGACCAGGTAGGTGCCGTTGCGGCCAAACTCACGAAGGTCCGGTCCGGCGCCGGAACTTACCGGGGGCAGCAAGGCGTGGCTGTCGAGCCGCGCGTCGATCGGAATGCCGTGGATTGACCGTCCCGTCGCCGGCCATGTAGCCAAGGAGGAACTCACCAGGCTTGACGAGATGTTGTGAGCCGCGCTCGGTGACGCGATTGGCCGCGCGGTACGTGCCTTCGATTTCCGGCTGCGAGATCCCGTCAGCGAACCCGAAGTGCTCGCGGTAAAGAGGCCGGCCTGCCGGGGTCTTTTGCTTGGGATCGGCCACGAGTTCGCCGATCAGATCGGAGTCGAGGCATCGGTGTCGCGGCCCCGGCGTCCATCAGCGGTTTCAGCCGTTTGTCGACGACGTCGCTTCACTTCCGACTCGGTGTCGGCGTAGACCATGACGAGGAGATCGACGCGTGTGCCCTTCGTGCCGCCCCAGCACCAACTTGCCGGATCGTTCTTGGCCGATGTCGCCGAGCGCCCGTGAGCGGTGTTTCAGATCGGCCGGCGCCATGCCTTCCTGAAACGGCAGCGGGAATCCGTCCAGCGCGCACTGGGGGAGACCGAGCTCGCGTAGCCCGGAATGCGTAAACGCCACGTTGATCGCCGGAGTATTGCCACGCGGGCTGGGTCGAGCATCGGTGACGTGCGGAAGTATCTTCGCCAGCCACGCGCGCACCGCATCTGGCTTGTCGATGCGGAGCGGCACGTACTTCGCGTAGCGCAGGTGCGCGTAGCCGCTCAGCACCATGCCCTGGATGTCGTGAGTTTCGAGCGCGTCGCCGGGAGCGTCGATGTGCTCGTTCCCTGTCTTGAGCGATCCGAATCGGCTCAACCACAGGCGCGCCGCATCGTCAGTGCCCGGCAGGTCGACGAGACCGCGCCGAATCTGATTGTTGTTGTTGATGTTTGCGACCGTCAGCGTCGGATAGGCGCGATACCAGGCATGCCAGACCGACATGCGAGTGCGCGCCCACGACTTGAAGGTCGGCCCGTCGAGCGGCCTGGGGAAGCCGACGCCGCCGGCCCAGATTGCGACGACTCCGTTGTAGACAGTGGCAATGAAGTCGTCGAGGTATGTTTCCCAGCTGCCGTCGTAGTTGCTGAGAAACATCAGAGGCCTTCTGTCTTTGTGTGGCCTTCCGTTTCGAGGTCGACAACCGTCCAGTGTCCGAAATGGATGGTGTGCAGGCCGGCCAGTCGACCGGGTGTGATGTCGGTAAACACATGTTCGATAGATCAGATTGAAGAGCCCGAGGACGAGTCTGGTGACGAGCCACGTCATCCATCCCGATTTGAGGATGACGAGGCTGGCCATCTTGTTCTGAACCTGAGGGTCTTGGTCCTCGAGCTCCCTGATTCTGCTGACTTCCTCCTTCTGCCTCTGCGTCGGCTCTCCACCGCCTTCCTCGGGTCAGCCAGCGCCAAAAGCACCCAGATCGCGACGGCCACCACAAACACCGCGCATCGCCACCGAGCGTGCCCCGCCGTGGTTCCAGAGCCAATAGACGCTCCAGCCAGCCAGGACTGCCAATCAGCGCTAGCGACAAGCGCGATGAGCTTTCCCCAGTGCCACAGCTGCGAGGTGAGGTGGGACTGCTGATCGGCAAACCATGCGAAGCGCCGTTGCTCGGTCTCCGTGAGAGTCGGCTCCTCGGAGAAACCAGTGATCTCTCGTTGAAGGCGGTACGTTCAGGCTGGCGCGAAGCGCCCGCATCAGATCGAGCGGGCGATCGGTCGACCGTCCCCGCTTGACGACGTCATCGAGCTCCCGATCGAGGACGCGGCGAAGGCTGTCGCCGGCCTTGATGTGATCGACTCGCAGTCCAGGACTGCCGATGTGAAGCAGATGCGGCTTCCGCCGCTTGTCAACGATGTACGCCTCTACGTCGTCATACGAAGGCACGGTGGCGTTGTAGCCCCTGCAGCACGAGAACAACTCGTGCAGGGTCTTCAGCCCCAGGTGGAGGAGCGCTTCGATGTACTCGTCGAAGGGCCCATCGATGCAGCTCTCGAAGACAAAGTGGTCTAGGCAGGCGTGCGGCGCGTGCTTCTCCTGAACTGGGTCGGAGAACACGACGAAGCTCGCGAAGTGCACCATCGGGAGCCTTCCGAACGGCAGCAGCGCGTTCCCCGATGGATTGGCATTGATCTCGGCGAGGATCTGCTTCAGGTGAGTCGAGGCGGCGCGATCGCGGATGGGGGCGACGATCGTAAAGACTTCGTGGGTCACAAGGGCCTCGACACGTAGGGCGGGACGTCCTCGTGGAGTATAACGAGCCCCTGCCGGCGCGTGTACAGCCCTGGCCCACCGAAAATGCCGCGGCGGTACACTTTCCCGGCAGGGTCCGTTATTCTAGGTAGGGATGGGTGTGCCCCCGCCCAGACCTGACGGCAACCAGCTATGCCAAAAGCGTCCAAGACCTCGAAGTCACGAACGCGCACGTCAGCCAAGGCCGGTGACTCGACGGCGGAACTCGTGCTCAAGGCCAAGGTCGGCGATCGCTCGGCCGAGAACGAGATCGTCCGGCGGAGCCTGCCTCGCTTGAAGCGGTTTGCCCACGGACGGCTGCCCTCACGGGTCCGCCATGGCTACGACACCGAAGACATCGTGCAGGATTCGATGCTGCACACGCTCCAGCGACTCTCGACCTTCGACCCGACGCGGCCGGGCGGCCTTCAGGCCTATCTTCGAGTCGCGATTCAGAATCGCGTGCGGGACGAATGCCGCCGGCCGGTCCGCTTCGGTTCGTCGGAGGCCCTGGCCGATGTCGTCGACGAGCGGCCGTCGCCGTTCGACCAGGCCAAGGAGAAGGAACTCGCCCGGCGTCAGCACCTCGCGCTCGAGAGCCTGCGTCCCGCCGATCGGTCCCTGCTCGTCGCGCGGATCGATCTCGGCTACGACTACAAACAGATTGCGCGCCTGTTCGACAAGCCGTCGCCAGACGCCGCGCGCGTAGCCGTGCATCGCGCCCTTCGCCGCGCCGTCAACGCGGCGATCGCGGGCGATCGCGCGCAATCGCGGGGTCAGGCCGTGAATCGTGAATCGTCGATTTACGGCCTGATTTCCCGATTCACGATTCACGGCCTGACCCCAGACATCTGACCCCGTCACAGTAAATCAGCGTTTATTCAGGGGCGCCTCAGGACTCCGCCCGGGGTCACTCGCTACGCTGGTCGTCAGAGTCTGATGTGACGACTAGAGCCGCGGATTACACGGACAAGACGACCAGAGCCACGGATTACACGGACAACACGGATCGGGTCTGTGCGATAGCTTCCAGGCTTCGGTCTACGGTCGTGGCATTCGGCGCCGCCGTGCTGACGGCGTCGGTCCTCTCGGGCCAGGCGCCCTCGGGGAGCGACGAGGGTCGATCGCGGAGCGTCGACCCAGCCGCGGCCGCGGCGTTTCGCGCCCGTGGCCTGCGGCTCGGCTACGACCTCGATCGCGACGCCGCGATCGACGCCTTTCGCGAGGCGATGGCCGCCGATCCCACGCACCCGGCCGCCTACCGGCTCACCGCCGCGACGGTCTGGATCGCCATGCTCTTTCAGCAGGGCGCGGTCACCGCCGAAGACTATCTCGGCGAAGCGCAGTCCGGCTCCCGTCGTGGCCCGCCGCCAGCGCAGCTCGCTTCCGTTTTTCGGACCAACCTCGATCGCGCGATCACGCTCGCCGACGAGCGCTGCCGGGCCGACTGCAGCGCCGACGCGCATTTTCAGCTTGGCGCCGCTTACGCTTACCAGGCGACCTACGCCGCCACGATCGAAGGGAGTCTCTTCGGCAGCCTGCGCGCCGCGCGCCGCGCTTACGCCGAGCACCAGCGCGTCCTCGATCTGGATCCCACTCGCCGCGACGCCGGGCTCACGGTCGGCCTCTACCGGTATGCGGTCTCCTCGCTGTCGCTCCCGACGCGGATGATGGCGCGGCTGGCCGGCTTCGGAAGCGGACGTGAACGCGGCCTTCGCATGGTCGAGGAGGCGGCCGCGTATCCGAGCGAGATTCAGACGAACGCGCGTTTCTCGCTTGTCGTCATCTACAACCGCGAGGCCCGGTTCGACGATGCGCTGCGGGTGATTGGAGAGCTGCAGCGCGACTATCCGCGGAATCGTCTGTTGTGGCTCCACGGCGGTTCGACGGCGCTCAGGGCCGGACGTCCGGCGATTGCGCGACAGTCTATCGAGCACGGGCTCACGATGCTTGCCGGCGATACGCGACCCCGCGCCTTCGGCGAGCTCGCCCGATGGGGCTACTACCACGGCGCGGCGCTCGTCGCGCTGAGGGAACCCGACGCCGCCCGCCGCGCGCTCGACGCCGCGCTCCGCGATCCGGCGCGGGACTGGGTCCACGGGCGCATCCACACCGAGCTCGGCAAGCTCGCCGATCTTGCCGCCGATCGTCCTCGCGCCCTCGAGGAATACCGTCACGCGCTACGGCTGTGTGGGCAGGATGAGGATGAGGAGTGTGTCGAGGCGGCGAGGGCACTGATGAAAGGCGGGTACCGTTGATGTCGCCGCGGGCCCGCTCGGCTGGCGCGATCGTCGCCATCATCCTGACGCTCCTCGCGGCGGTACTTCTCGTGTGGCGGGGGACAGCAGCATCGGCTCGCCACGCGACCCGCGACGCGCTGCGGTCGACGTTCGAGTCCGACACGCGCAATCTCGTCTACCGGTGGGATGACGCCGATCCTCGTTCAGAGTCGGAACGCCGCGCCGCCTTGTTCGACTTCATCTACCAGACCTACGACAGCTCGGCCTGGATTCCACAGTCGCTGTTCGACAGCAATCTCGTGACTCAGGCCGTCATCGGGGATGTGGACACGATCGTCGGCGAGAAGGTCGGCCTCGTCTTGTGGCGCGAACAGTCAGTGGTGCCAGCCTACGGCATGGCGCCTGACGACCGCGCGGACCTGCCGCTGCGCTGGACCGTCAATTGCCTCGTCTGCCACACGGCCGAGATTGACGGCGTCGCGTACCTCGGCGCGGGCACCAAGACCTTTGACGACCGATGGCTGGGCGAGGCGCTCAAGACGCTGACGAGCGAGCGCTGGCGGTCGGTCTCGGGCGGGAGCGCGGAAGACCTCGCGGTCGCGGCAGAAGCGAACCGGATCCTCAACAGTCACCACCACGACAAGATCGACTCGCTGACGCGTGCCAGGTCGACGGCGTTTGCCGCCTCGCACGTCGAGCTGTTCATGCGGCCCAACGGCGCGATGCCGCCAGTCGCGGATGTCGGCCGCGGCGACACGAAGACGCCGCCGCTCTGGCACACTGCGGCGAAGATACCGTCCGGGCGCTGGTATGTCGACGGCAGCTTCCACGGCAGCTTTCCGTTGATGGCCTCTTCGATGGAGCTCGAGAAGGACCGCCCGTTCGACGCGCTGGTGGAATCGGTGATCCCGACGATCAAGGAAGAGTTTGCGTCCGTGATTCGGCATCTTCGGCCGCCGCCGTACCCGTACGAGATCGACGCGACGCTCGCGGCGCGTGGCAAGGAGCTCTTCTACTCCGAGGCGGTTGGGTGTGCGCGCTGCCATGGCGTCTACGACGGCCGAGGCAATGTCGAGTGGCCCGGCGTCCACAAGGATGTCGGCACGGATCGCGCGCGCCTCGAGGTCGTGTCGGACAAGTTCATCGACGCGTTCGCGCGGAGCCCGCTGGCCGCCGAAGGCGCGCTCGTCAGGAGTCGCGGTTACGCCGCGACACCGTTGACCGGTGTCTGGGCGAACTACCCGTATCTGCACAACGGGAGCGTGCCGACGCTGTATCATCTGCTCGGTCCGGTCTCCGAACGGCCGGCGATGTTTGACGTGCTGGCAGCGGGACGTTTCGACCGGGCGCGCGTCGGGCAGGTGCTCTTTGTCGACCCGGCGCATGGCCGGCTCGACGCGACCGCGCTCGTCCGGCGCTTCGGCGACGACCGCGACTGGTTCAATACCGCGCGCACGGGAGCCGGGAATGGCGGGCACGACGTCTGGCCGCGGATCCGTACAGACGACAACCGCCGCGCGCTCATCGAGTATCTCAAGACCCTGTGAGCCATCGCGGATCTCGTTCATCACGGGACGCGGATCTGTCGTATGAGGTCATCGTCGTCGGCGCCGGGCCGGCAGGCCTCGCGACGTCGCGCGAGCTGACCCGCGCTGGCGTCGAGCACCGCGTGCTCGAACGAGGCAGCCAGGTCGGCGAGACGTGGGCGCGCCTGTATGACAGCCTGGTGCTGCACACTGGGCGGCACCTCTCCGCGCTTCCAGGCATGCCGCTGCCATCGACGCTGCCGACGTTTGTGCCGCGCCGCGACTTCCTCGACTATCTCCACCGCTACGCCGATCGATTCCGGCTGCCGATCGACACCGGCGTCGAGGTGACGAGCGCGGCGCGGGAAGACGGGCAGTGGCGACTCGAACAGCGCTCGGGGCCAGCGATCCACGCCCATCATCTCGTCGTCGCTACCGGCATCGTCTCCAACCCGTACGTGCCGGCGATTGCTGGCCGCGACCGGTTCGGCGGACGCCTGATCCACAGCGTGGAGTACCGGCGGGCCGACTCCGCCGGCTCAATGACGGGCAAGCGCATCCTGATCGTCGGAGCGGGCAATTCGGCCGGCGAGATTTCGGTCGAGCTCGCGCGAGCCGGCGCCGAGGTGTCGCTCGCCGTGCGCAGTGGCGCAGCCGTCGTGCCCCGTCAGCTTCTGGGTATTCCGATTCAGTACGTATCTGTCGTGTTGAGCCCGTTGCCGCGCACGCTGGTGCAGCAGCTCACGGCGATGGTCTCGCGTCTGCGCGGACCGAGCGTCCTCCCGCCACCGGCTCGCACGTCGTGCCCGAAGGTCCCGATCATTGGCCTGGCCCTGGCCGACGCCGTGCGCGCCGGAGGATCCGGGTGCGAGACGATGTCGAGGAGCTCACCGTGACGGGAGCCAGATTCGGTGATGGGTCGGAGGGCGATTTCGACGAGATTATCCTGGCGACCGGCTACCGCGCGGCGATTGGGTTTCTCGGCGGCGCCATTCGCGCCGACGGCTGCGGGTTCGCGCGGCGCCACGGCCGCGTGGCGAGCGCGGATCGCCCCGACCTCTACTTCGTCGGCCACAACTACGACGCGCGCGGTGGGCTCTTCAACATCGCGCGGGACGCGCCGCGAGCGGTCCGCGCGATTACGAAACGCCGCGTGATGCTGCCAACGCCAAGTCGTGAGACGTCCTTATCTGTCACGACCTCACGTTACAGCACGATGCGCACGATGACACGATGTTCACGATGGATCCCTGGAGGGTCTCTTCGTTCATCCGGTCATCGTGTTCATCGTGAACCAGGGCCTTCGGCGCGTTCAGCCTGGTCTGGTTGTGAGATCGGTTGTAGGAGTTCGCTTGAATCCGGACACTACGTCCGAAAACCGCCGATGTGATACTGCGCGAACGTCCATTGGAAGGCCGCCAGGACCACGTGGAAGATGATCGGAATCGTGCCGCCGGTCCACCGCTGGTCGGGCCGGCGCGCCATCCTGATTGCGTAGCGGACGACCATCGCTCAAGCGTAGAGATAGCTCCACACCAGCACGACCCGCCCCAGCCCTGGCATCGGACGCACCCAGAAGCCCCAGCCTCGCGCAAAGTCAGCCGCGATCCAGAACATCAGGATGAGCACGACCGCCTGGGTCGACAGCAGGAACGCATACGGCACGAGCCCCGACTGCCACTGTGCCATCGGCGGCAGCCAACGGGGCGCGCGCAGGAAGACGACCAGCTGCCCGACGACCCGCAGCAGCATCAGCACGCTGCACAACCAGAGCACGACGCCGAGCGATTGGGGAGTGGTCATACGTCAGTTCCTCGAGATCCTGCAGCACAGCGTAGCTAGTAGTGTCCGGCTTTACAGCCGGACTTCAGCGGGCTCCGCCTAACAGGCGGACACTACGAACCAGAGATAGACATGCTCTAATCGACTCGGCCACGATCGTCACGATGATCAGCGAAGAAATCGCATGTCGATGCATCATCGTGTCCATCGAGTCCATCGTGTTCATCGTGATCTAGCCGTGACTGCTGTCAACAAACATCTGCCGGTAGTGCCGATACCAGTTGCTCTGAAACACCTCACCAGGATCGTGCTGGCGCTTGAGCGACAGGAACGCGGGCAGCTGCGGATAGCAGCGCTCGACCTGGTCGCGGCGCGCCCACCGGTGATAGGTCAGGTAGTAACTGCCGCCGTGAGCGATGCCGAGATCGATCAACGCGCGAAAGGCCTCTGCCGCGCGCTCGATCGCCGCCGGTGTGTGGTCGACATGGAGGTTGAAGATGATGCACGCGTAGCGGTCGCGCGCCCACGCCAGGAACGTCTCATCGTCTTTTTCGATCAGCCGCACCGTGCCGTAGATGACGTTGGCCTGATGCGCGCGTAATGTCGTGCGGGCCTCGTCCATGAACGCGGCCAGCTGCGAGCGCTCGACGTAGATCTCGGTGATCATTTCCGAGCCCTTGACGCGCGCGCCGGTCACGCGATCGAGGTCGGCGTGATAGCCGTCGACGTAGGCGGCCGAGAGCTGCGAGTCCGACCAGTAGATCTGGCCCGACGTCTCGAGGTACCTCGACGTATAGAAATCGAAGGCGAGCCGCTTGTTCGTGTGCGAGTACCGTGTCAGGCGCGCCCAGTCGTCGGGATGAAATCGCGTCGGGTGCTCGGTGAGCGGCGTCGCGTCGTCGACTGGCCGATAGCACGAGAAGACGCCGCGGCGGAGGAAGCTGTCGGCTCCGCCGTCGGTCGCGAACTGGAAGTCGCCGTAGAGGTAACCGTCGCGGATCCGCTCGTCGAAGCGGTCGATGATCGTAGCCGGTGTCGGCGAGCGTGACGATCCGCTGCACTTTGACACGGGGTCGAAGCCTCAGCTGGACGTTCGTGATCAGCCCGAACAGCCCGTATCCGCCAATTGCCAGCCTGAAGAGGTCCGGATGCTGCCGGCGTGAGCAGGTCACGACCTCGCCCGACGCCGTCAGCAGGTCGAACGCTTCGACCTGATCGACGATCGGCTTGAGCGTCAGGCCGCGCCCGTGCGCGTTGCAGGACAACGCGCCCGCGAGGCTGAGCCGATCGGCGCCGGTCTGCTTCTGCACGATGCCCCAACGCTGAGCGCGCGCATCGCAGACTGGCGGGTCGCGCGGGTCAACCACGGGACGCGGATCAATCACGGGACGCGGATTACGCGGATTCCAATAGTCGGTCTGCCCATCCGTGGTTGATCCGCGTGATCCGCGTCCCGTGGTTGATCCGCGTAATCCGCGTTTCGTGCTTGGGCATGTTCCAGGTACTCCAGCACGGCCGGCCACATGATGCCGCCCTCGACGGTGATGATCCCGCGCTCGGCGTCGAAGGCCAGGACGCGATCGAGGCCCCGTGTGTCGACGAGGACGCTCGCCTCGCCGAACTGCTGGCCGCCCATCGCATGCCGGCCGCCCGCGATCGACACGGACTTCCCCAGACGTCGCGCGTCAGCCACGACCGTCGCGGCCTCTTCGACATCACGAGGCCTGACGATCGCGTCCACTCGCGTTGCGTTCAACTGTGAGTGGATATCGTTGACGACCGTGGCGGCGACGCCGCGAGGGACGATCGAGAGTGCAGGTGAGCCCATAGGCTCACGCTACAGGACGGGGCCAGGGACTGTCTGGAGGAGGGGGTGAAAAACTCTGAAAAAATGCCTCGAGCAGGTTCAATTGGTTCAATAGGTTCAGGAGGTTCAAGGGGTTCGGCGTGAACCCCCTGAACCCCGAACCTCGCTGAACCCTTTGAACCTACTGAACCTTTTGAACCCTAGAAAACAAACCGTCCGCCGAAGCGGAGGCTTCGCTGCCCGCCGTTCGTGCCGGTGATCTGGCCGAACGTGTTGCCGGTGGCGACGCTGTATCCAGTGCTCGGGTTGCCCCACCGGACCGAGTTCGTCGTGTTGAACGCGTCGACGCGGAACTCGACGAACCGGGAGGCGCCGATCGCGAAGCGCTTGAAGAGCGACGTGTCGAGCTGCCAGAAGCCCGGACCCTCGGGCCCGCTATTCCGCTTCATGTTGCCCTGCACGCCCGCCGCCGGCAGCGAGTACACGGACGGGTCGAAATAGAGCTTGCCCGGACCGAGCCCTCCGAGCACCGTGTTCTCGCCGTTGAGATTGACGAAGGCGCTGTTGCCCGGCGTGTTGAGCAGCGTGCCGTTGCCGCCGATCCCGAGCGGCTGTCCCGGACTGGGCGATGAAGATGCCGCTCAGCTGCCAGCCGCCGATGATCTTGCCGAGCAGGCCCTCGCCCATCCACTTCTTGCCTGGACCCCAGGGCAGCTCGTAGATCGACGTCAGCACGTAGTTGTGCGTGCGGTCGAAATTGGACCGCGCCCAGCTCAGGTCGAAATCGATCGGCGTGCCGATGCTGGTGTTCTCGTTCGCAGGTCCTTCGACTTGGCTGAACGTGTACGAGTTCATGATCATGAACCCGTTCTGGAACCGCCGGTCGACCTTCATCTGCAGCGCGTTGTATTCCGACTTGTTCTCGTTGCTGCGAACGCGCGACGTCCCGGTGCGGTTGTAAGGCGGCGAACTGTGGCCGGCCGACGTTGCCCGATCCGTAGACGAGGCTCGCGTTCTCGTCGACGTCCATCACCAGATTCACGCCGCGGTTGCCGACGTAGGCGATGTCGGCCGTGATCGCGTAGGGAAGCTGACGCTGGACCGCGACGTTCCAGGAATGCAGCGTGCCCTCCCGCAGGTCCGGCGGGATGACGTCGTAGGTCGAGTTCAGGAGCGATCCCGAGACGGGGATGATTCCGTCCTGCGGGATGTTCACGAGCGTCGGCGACGGGAAGCCGGCAGCCATCGATCCCGCGGCCTGGAACCCGTTCGGCACCGTTCCCGAGTAGTTCTGCTTGACCGGGTAGTTGAACGCATACCGGTTATCGGGGAACGGAATCGTGCTGCCACCATAGCCCGCGCGCAGAACCGTGCCGTTGTTGAGGCGCCAGGAAATGCCGGTGCGCGCGTTGATGTTCGACCAGGTGCTCTTGACGTTCACGGACTCGCTCGTGTTGCCGTAGCCCGAGACGTGCAGCGTGTTGGTGGCTGGGTCGTAGTTAGAGAGGCTACCCGCACCCTCGACGCCGGTGAGCGGCGTGTAGTACTCCCACCGCAGGCCCAGGTCGATCGTGATGTTGGGTCTGCGCCTGCCACTTGTCCTGGACGAACAGGGAGACGGCCGAGTGCTTGGTGCCTGGTTCGTCGATGACCTTCAGATCCCGGCTGACGCCGTTCGGCCAGTCGAGCAGGAACGACGCCAAAGAATTGGCGACACCGGTGAGTGACGAGGCGTCGGACGGGAGACCGGTGCCCGACGCGTTGAAGTTGAACTGGCCGCGCGACCCGCCGGCATCCTGCGTCTGCAGCAGCATGTCGCGGTTGTGCCGCCACTCACCGCCCATCTTGACCGTGTGGCTGCGCACCAGCTTCGTCACCGTCGTCGCGAAATTCCACGTCTGCTCCGAACGATCCCACGGCAGACTGGGCGAAAACCCGAGCATCGGACTCGTGTAGCCGCCGATCGTGAACGCGTGAGAGACCGCTCGTGAACTCGTCGATGTTCGCGCCGGGGATGCCGATGTCCGTGCTCGTGGTCAGCCCTGTTGCCTTCCGGACACGGCGACGTTGTGGTAGTAGTTCACGCCGCCGCGGACGTCCATGACCATCGTGTTGCTGAAGACGCGAGTCCAGTTCCCGGCGGTGCTGAAGGCTCTTGTTGGTGCCGGTGCCAGCGAAGCCGTCCATTGGCGGCGCCACCCACGTCCCCGAACGAGGCCGGGATCGAAGACGACCGGGCGCATGGAAGCTGAGGCGACCCGAGATCTGGTCCTTCTCGCTCATCGCGTAGTTGATCTTCGTATCGAAGGCGTCGGTCGTCTTCTCACGCACCTGGGCCTTCTGGTAGTTGTTCTGGCCGAGCGGCGCGCCAGCGATATTCGGCTCAGGAATCAACGCAATCAGCCGGCGCGCAATCGGGCTGATCCGGTTCCTGCGGGATCTGGTTGTTCGCAAATGCCGTGCGGCCGGTGCCGTTGACCGCGCCAGTCGTCGGATCGTAGATGGCGTTGGGCACGGCGCTGAAATCGCCGTTGCGCATCGCCATCGTCGGAATGATCGCGCGCACGACGTAGCCAAGGTTGTCGATCGTCCGCTGATAGTCACCGAAGAAGAAGAACTTGTTCCGCATGATGGGTCCGCCAAGCGTGAACCCGCCCTGCGCGAACTTCGTCGGCGCTTTCATGTGGGTGAAGTAGTCGCTGGCGTTGGTGGCTTCGGTGTTGCCGAAGAAGAACGCGCTCCCCTTGTACGATGTTCGTGCCGGACTTGAGCGTCACGTTGGTGATCGCGCCGCCCGAGCGGCCGAATTCGGCGTCGTAGTTGCTGGTCGAGACGCTGACGGTCTCGAGCGCGTCGGCGGCCGGAATGATGACGCTCAGCAGGCCCGTCTTCTGGTTGTTATCCAGCCCTTCGATGAGCGTGTTGTTCGCCATGCGCGGCTGGCCGTTGATCTCGACGGCCAGGCGTCCTGCGAGTTGAAGAACTGCGAGTGCTCGCGGTGCGGCCGTGTCGAGCCGGGCACGGTGACGAGAAGGCCCTGGAAGTTCCGATTGAAGCCGAGCGGGATCTCACTCACCATCTTGGATTCGATCAGCGGCCGGTGTCGGTGCGATCGGTCTGCAGGAGCGGCGTCTCTGATGCGACCGTCACCGTCTCGGTCACCTGGCCCAGCTCCAGCGTCAGGTCCACGCGCATCGTCGTGTTGACGTCGACTCGGACATTCTGACGAATGACTTTGCGAAACCCCTGCAGCTCGGCCTCGACCGTGTAGGTGCCGTTCCTGAGGCTCGAAAAAATGTAGTGGCCCGCCTCGTTGCTGACGGCGGTGCGGCGCTGTTGGTTTGCGTTTCGGTCGCGGTAACCGTCGCGCCCGGGACGGCGGCGCCGCTCGAGTCGGTGACGTTGCCGAGAAGCGTGCCGGTGACGGCCTGCGCGTAGACCGTAGATGGAACCGCGAACGTGCCGACGAGCATGGCCACCAGTGCGCACATAAGGAGTGCGACGGGCGTGTTCGAGGTGTGTAGGTGCCTTCCGGACGCGGGACTCGCGCTGAGGCGCATCAGTTCCTCCTCCCTGAAAAGTACAAAATCCAACGCGGGCCTGGCACGGGCATTCCTGCCCGGTCCGACGGCCGCGCCGTTGGCTGATCGATACTCGATAGCACCGCAGTTTGCTCAGTGCTGTCAAGGGTTTCGGGGGACTGTTCCTGTTACCGCAGGGCTGGAGCGAAGATATATGATTCTTACGCCAGACTCGCCGCGCGGAAGGCCCCGAATCCGCGTTTGCATCGCCGTTGATCGCTGGAGACACTGTGGGACTGACGAAGGTCTTTTTGCGCCTGATCGCGCTCGTATTCGCCGCAACGCTGTTCGTTCCGCTCGTTACCGCTTTTTGCAGCCGCCTCAACGATCCCGCTCCCTGGACCGCAGCGGCGTACGTGACATATCCGGCCCTCGCGCTCGTTCTGGCCGGCGTGGGGCTCCTGTTCGCACGCGTCATCAAGGCGTCCGAGGCGCGCCTCGACGCGGCGTTCGTCGAGCAGACCGAATTCCTCGATACGTTTCCCGATAAGTGGGTCGACGTCGCCATCTTCGCGTCGGCGGCCCTCAGTCTCTTTCTCCAACTCGCCGTCATCAGATGGCAGGGCACCGTCTTCGAGTTCTTCGCGTTCTACAAGAACTTCACGCTGCTCTCGTGTTTTGCCGGGCTTGGCATCGGCTATTCGCTGGCGTCGCGCGATCGCACGCCGCTCGTGCTCGTCGTGCCACTGCTCGCCTGGCAGTTCCTGTTCCTGATCGCGTTCCGTTCCGGGATGCCCGAGTGGGCGCTCGCAAGCGTGCGCAACCTGCCGTTCCAGGAACAGCTGAACATGGGCGTGAACGTCCTGACGACGTTCGCCGAGGGTGTCGCGACGTATTGTTTCCTCTCGGTGGCGTTCGTGATGACCGCGGTGGCGTTTGTCCCGATCGGCCAGCTGTGCGGCCGAACGATGAAGCGGCGGCCCAATCTCCGCGCCTATGGCCTGAACCTGCTCGGCAGCCTCGTCGGCGTCGCGCTGACCTTCGTCGTCAGCTACCTGTGGACGCCGCCGATCGTCTGGTACGGGATCTCGTTTGCGACGCTCCTGCTTTTCCACGTTCGTCGGCACATGACGTTCGTCGTTGGCGCGGGCGTTGCGGTTGTGGGCCTCGCGATCCTGGCCTGGCCGGTCAGCCCGCTGTGGTTGAAGATCTACTCACCGTACCAGATGCTCGAGCTCGGCCACACCCCGCGCGGCTTCATGGAAATCCGCGCTGCCGGGCACTACTACCAACGGGTGTTCGACCTCGCCAATCCCGAAGCGCTCGACGGCGAGATGATGCGCATCCGGAACTACTACGACCTTCCGTACAGGATCTACGGCAAGCCGGCCGACGTGGCGGTCGTCGGCGCAGGCAGCGGAAACGATGTGGCCGCAGCCGTGCGATCCGGCGCGTCCCACATCGACGCCATCGAGATCGATCCGGCGATTCTCGCGGCGGGTCGCGCGAATCACCCGGAGCACCCGTACCGATCAGCCGCAGGTCCGCGCCATCGTCAACGATGCCCGGACCTTTCTGCGAACCCGCGACTGGCAGTACGACATGGTCGTCTACGGCCTGCTCGACTCGCATACGCTCCTCAGCCACGCGTCCAGCGTGCGGCTCGACTCCTTCGTCTACACCGTCGAAGGGTTCCGTGACGCGCGGTCGCGGCTCAAGGAGAACGGTGTCCTGGTGCTGTCTTTCGCGCTCATCACCAGAGACATGGGCCGGAAGATTCACAAGATGCTCGAGGCCGCATTCGACGGGCGGGCGCCGGTCTGCGTGGAGGGACGCTACGACTATTCGGTGACGTTCTTCCAGTCGAGGACGGGGCAGGTGCAGCTGCCGCCTGAAACGCTGGCCGGCCTCGGGTTCCGCGAGTGCACGGCGCGCTTTGCCGATCCGGCGATCAAAGCCGATCTCTCGACCGATGACTGGCCGTTCTTCTACATGCCGCTCAGGACGTATCCGGTCTCGTACCTGGTGATGATCGGCCTCGTCCTGGCGCTCTCGCTGTATCTGATCGCGAGCTTCAACGAGCGGCCGACCGTCGGCAACCTGCCGTACTTTCTGCTGGGGGCCGGCTTCATGCTCGTCGAGACCAAGGGCATTACCGAAATGGGTCTCGCGTTTGGAAATACCTGGCAGGTCATCGGGATTGTCATCGCCGGCATTTTGACGATGGCCTTCCTCGCCAACTGGGTCGTGGATCGGCTTCAGATCCGGCGTCCGCTGGTGCCTTACGTCCTGCTTCTGCTGAGTCTCGCCGTGGGGCTGGTCGTCGCGAGAGGCGGTGGGTTTCCGTCAACGCCGGCCGGCCAGCTCGCGACGGTGGTCGTGCTGACCTCGCCGATGTTTTTTTCCGGCATCGTCTTTTCGTCGCTGATCGCGACCACGACGGGCCTGTCGGGCGCGATGGCCGCCAACCTCTTCGGCGCGATGTGCGGCGGGATGCTCGAGTACAACGCGATGTACTTCGGCTTTCAGTTTCTTTACTGGCTCGCCGCCGCGCTCTATGCCGGCGCGTTCCTCTCGTCGCTCGTCGCTCGACGGGTCCGGTAACGCGTACGTAGTGTCCGGCTTTAGCCGGACCACGACAGTCCGCCTAAAGGCGGACACTACTACTGTCTCCTACTTCTCCGCGATGCAGTAGAGCGACTTGAAGCCGCGCAGGTAGAGCTCGTTGTCGACGAGCGCTGGAGACGCGTTGAAGCCGTCGTCGAGCTTGTTCTGCGCGAGTACCTCGAAGGTCGGTCCCTGCTTCAGTACGACCGTCGTGCCGTCCTGGCTCGGGAAGTAGACGCGGCCGGCGGCGCCGACCGGCGAGGCAAAGATGTTGGGAGCGGCTTCGAGACGCGTCAGCTGGTAGTGCGGTTTTCCTGTCTTCGCGTCGAACGCGGACAGAATCCCGTTGTTCGATTTCAGCAGGTAGAGGATGCCGTCGTAGAGGAGCGGTGAGGGCACGTACGGCGTGTCGCGATCCAGGGTCCAGACGAGCGCCGGCGTGTTGGTGATGTCGTCCTTGGCATCGGCGAGCCGGACGGCTTTGAGGTTGTTGCCGCGGAAGCCGGCGGTCAGGATCACGATGCCATCAGCGGCGACGGGCGACGGAATGGGATTCATCGTCGTGCCGGCGCCGTACCAGATGAGCTTTCCGGTTTCGAGATCGTAGCTCCTGATCTGTTTCATCGCGCTCGTGACGACCTGCGCGCGACCGGCATGCTCCACGATGAGCGGCGTCGCCCAGGAATCGATTTCATCACGGGCGTTGCGCCAGCGTTCCTCCCCGGTGCGCTTGTCGAGCGCGATGATGAACGACTCGCCCTGGTGATCCCAGACGATGACGACGGTGTTGCCGTGGAGAGCGGGGGAGCTGCCCTCGCCAAACTGGTTGCGCATCGACTTGTCGCCGAGGTCCTTCTGCCAGACCGGCGTCCCCTTCATGTCGAAGGCGTAGATGCCGCGCGACTCGAACGACGCAATCACGATCGTGCCGTCGGTGACGACCGACGGCGACGCCCACGTGCCCCACTCCTGGTGGCTGCCTTCGTGCGGCGTGTCTTCCCGGACGACGCGCTCCCACGCGACCTTGCCGTCCTTGCGGTCGATCGCCATAACGACGTATTTGTGGGGGCCTGGTGCTTTGCCGCGCGCCGCGTGCGCCTCCGCCTCGCTCGCGCCAACCGGGACGGCCGACGACAGGAAGAGCTGCTCGCCCCAGATGACCGGCGTCCCGGCGCCGCGTCCGGGGATCGCTTTCTTCCATCGAATGTTCTTGGTCTCGCTCCATTCGATTGGAGGCTTGGCCGACCGCGAGACACCTGTCCCCTCGGGCCCCCGCCACTGCGGCCAGTACCGGTCGGCGTCTGCCGCGGACAGCGCGATCCCGGCGAACGCAATCGTGATGGCGGGCAGAAACGTCGTGGCGAAGCGGAACCTGGGCAATTGAGAGCCCTCCTAGTGGCCACTGAGCGCTTCTTACGCCACGCGGGCGTTCTGCGTTTCCCGGGCGGGCAGGGCCCGGCGCCGCGCCCGCCAGGCAGCCAGGCGCCGCAGCGCCAGTGCCACGCCCGTATAGACGAGGAAAGCGCCGCCGGCCGAGGCGAGCCCGGCAATGGCTTCGCCCGTCAACCCGCCGAGCTCTCCCGTATGAGCAAAGCGCATCCATCCGCGGAGTTTCTGTCCACGGCTCGTTGCGGCGTACGGCTCCCACCGAATCTCGGCGCCCGTGCGGCCGTCGAGGGTCAGCGTCGAGCGCGCGAACGTGTTCCAGTGCTCGAGGTCGGACATCGAGAAGGCGACGGGACCGCCCGGCCGTTGGGGAAGCCGAACGATCATCGTGCGCCACGTCGGTACCTGCTGCTCGGCGCGCGCAACGAGCGACGCGAGCGTCGCCCTCGACGCCTTCTCTTGCGGCGGCCGCGGCGCGACATCGGTGGCGGTCTGTTCGGCGCGCGCAGGTTGGCCACCGCCAGGCTCGCCACCACCCCGAGGAAGCTCGGCGCGAGCTGGTCCGCCGCCCCGGCCCCCGCGCCCGCCGGCGGTTTCACCACCCGGTCCGCCGCCGCGCCCTGCAGCGGGCGCAGGTCTCGGGCTGCCGGTCACCGTGTAGACCAGGTTGCTCGCCCAGGTGTACGAAATCACCATGCCGGAGGCGGTAAGAATCACGAGGATCGGCGCGCACCAGAACCCAATCACGTTGTGCCAGTTGAAGTCCCTGGCCTTGCCGCTCAGCCCGGATCGGAACAGCGTGACCGCGCTGACGTGCCGCCACGTCCACTGCTTCGGCCACCACAAGTAAATCCCGCTGAGCGCGAGCACCAGGAACGCGGCGTTGCACGCGCCGGTGATCGCGCGAGCCGTCGCGCGGTTTTCTCCCTCGACGGACAGATAGCGGTGCCAGCTCGTGACCGATCGGTAAAACGCCCGCGCCCGTGCCGAGCCCGATCCGAGCACGTCGCCGGTGTAGGGATTGACGAAAACGGTCCCGCGCTGTCCGAGCGCCACGGCCGCCGTCACACGCGGGTCGGAATCGAGCGTCACGGTCGTCGGCTCGGCGTCGGGTACGGCCGAACGGACTCGCGCCAGGAGCGCGTCGACATCCAACCGCGGCGCGCCCGGCGACGGCGGGTCGACGTATCGCTGCGATCGCTCGACGATCTTCAACACCGACTGCTGGAACGTCAGCAGCGTGCCGGTGACCGACATGATGAGGATGACGGAGCCAGCGACGAGGCCAGCCGTCAGGTGCATCCAGAAGAGAACCGTTCGTAGTTTCATGGTTGTTTCCAAGGCGACTCAGGGCTCAAGCCAAAACCTTCGACTAAGTGGTCCAAGCTCTTGCCTGAGCCTACGAGCCCTGAGCCTCACAACTCCGCCCACTGCTGAGCAGGTTGTGATGCACGCCCGTCAGGCGACTTGTCGATGCGTGATCCGGCGCTCGGAGGCGTGACGAGCTGGAATCGTGCCGATGACGGCGCCGAGGACGACTAGGGGGACTTCGCGCGCGAGCGCGTTCGGCTTTCTCTGGCGAGCTTTCATGATGTGCGCCTCCGAATCGGTGGCGCGTTCATGACAGCGTCCGCTAAAATGCCTTTCAGCCGGATGCGTCACGCGCCATGCGTGTGATTTCAGGGTCGGTCCAGACCTGCGTTCGGTCCGCCCGCCGGGTGTTCGCGCACCCGGCGGGCACTTGCCCGATGCTCGGTCAAAATGAGAACGATCTCATTTCGGTCAGGGGGTAACGATATCTCCGACCATTTCGGTCGTCAATAGTTTTTTGATGGGCGGCGTAGCCTTGGGGTCAGATCTCGATTTTCTCGAGCTCTGAACCAGGACCGAGAAAATCGAGATCTGACCCCCAGGAACCGACAGGAAGGGGCACATTTTGTGAGACCCGGGCATCGTTGGTCTGCAGCGGCGGCAGTCCTCGGGAGCTGCCTGGCCTGGAGCCTCTCGGCGACCGGCCAGCAACCAGCCCAGACGCCCGCCCAGACGCCTGCCCAGACACCAGCCCAGACACCGGGGCAGCAGCCTCAGCCGCCGAAGCCGGTCTTTCGCACTGGCGCGGAGCTCGTCCGTGTCGACGTGGCGGTCCTCGATCGCAAAGGTGTGCCGGTCCCCTCACTCACTGCCGGCGACTTCGAGCTGCAGGAAGACGGCGTTCCCCAGGAAATCCAGACGTTCCAGTTCGTCGAGAACAATGGCCAGGTGTCGTCGAACGACGACGTCTCGCTGACGATCCGATCGCGGTCGCACGCGGCGGCGGAGGCCGCGAAGGACAACGTCCGGCTGTTCCTGATTTTCTGGGACGAGTACCACATCGGACAGCTGATGAGCGCCAACCGCGCCCGTGCCTACCTGATGCAATTTGTCCGCACCGCATTTGGCCCGACCGATATCGTCGGCTTCATGGATCCGCTGACGCCGATCGACGCGATCTCTTTCACGCGCGATCGGCTGGAGCTCGCCGAACACGTGCGGCGGCTGGTCGGACGCTCGGGCGTCTACCTGCCGACGAGGAGCGCGGTCGAGGATGCGCATCTTCAGCAGGGCGATATCGAGCGCCTCCGATCGGAGGTCACGATGTCGGCAGTGAAGTCGGCCGCGGTGCACCTCGGAGGCATGCGCGACGGCCGGAAGTCGATCATTCTCATCAGCGAAGGGCTACGCGGGATCCAGCGTGACGCGACCAGCCTGATGACCGACCTGACGCGCGCCGCCAACGACAACAACACGGCGATCTACGCGATCGACCCGCGAGGCTTCGGGCAGTCGCGGTTTCCGTCGCTTTGGGAATCGATCGCCGCTGAAACCGGGGGCGACTACTTCCGATCGAACGACCTGGAGCAGTCGTTCCGGAAAGTGGTCGTGCAGTCGAGCGGCTTCTATCTCCTCGGCTATTCACCGAACGACCGTCGGCTCGACGGCCGCTTTCACAAGATCAAGGTCCGCGTGAAACCGTCGGGCCTCGAAGTGCGCGCGCGGGCGGGCTATTGGGCACCGAGCGCCGCGGAAATCGAGCGAGCGCGGACCAAAGCGGTCGAAGCCGAGCTCCCGCCAGACGTGATTCGGGCGCTCGCCGAACTGCCGTCGACCACGGCTCGCCACACCGTGGATTTCTGGGCCGGGACGGCGCTCGACGGCGGGCGGCCGGCGGTCCGGCTCGCGTGGGTGCCGCGCGCGGCGGCGTCAGCGCGAGACCCCAAGGCGGCGCAGGTGACGGCAGTGCTGACTCGGGGCGATGCCCGCGTCTTCGAGGGGCCAGTGGATCCAGCCGGCACGATCGTCGCGGTCCCGCCAGGAGCCATCAAAGTCACCCTGTCGGTCCACGACGGCAACGGCGAGGTGATCGACCGCGAGGCGAAGCTCATCGACGTTCCCGATCCTGAGGCGTCTCCGCTGTGGATCACATCGCCGGCGATCTTCAGAGCGCAGAACGTTCGTGAGTTTCGCGGCCTCGAGCGCGGGCCGACCGCGATGCCGTTCCCCGGCCGGGAGTTCGTGCGCACCGATCGCCTCATCATCCAGTTCGCGGTGCACGGGTCCGCCGCTCCCGCGGCCAAGATATCGGCGCGCATCATCAGCCAGTGGGGCAAGGACCTCGCCGAGCTGCCGCTCGCGCCGCGCGCCAATACGGACGGCCCGTATGAGCTCGAGCTGCCGCTGGCGACCGTCGCGCGAGGCGAGTTCCTGATCGCGATCTCAGCGTCGAGTGGCACTGATCACGCGCGCGCGTTCGTGCCGATAAGGATATTGAGGTGAAAGAGCACTGTGCAGTCGGCAGTCGGCAGTCGTTAGTCGGCAGTCGCAGTCGGCAATCACAGTCGGCAGTCGTGAGTTCAAGTCGTCAGTCAGTGGTGCGATACTACTGACGACTGTGACTCGACGACTCAGACTGACGACTCAGACTGACGACTCAGACTGACGACTGTGACTGGCGACTGAACGACTGCCGACTGACGACTGTCATGTTTCGGTGATTTATGCTGCGACGCGGTTCGTTCCTGCTGCTGTGTGCCGCGATTGTCTCGTTGTCCCTCACCGGGATGGCGCCCAACGCTGTCCGCGCGGGGGCGCTGGCCCTTCCTGACTCGCTCTCGGACGCCGAGTTCTGGAACATGGTCACGGAGCTCTCCGAGCCGGATGGGGAGTTCCGATCCGACAACCTGTTGTCGAACGAGCTCTTCTTCCAGACGGTGATCCCCGAGCTCCTCCGCACGTCGAAGACCGAGCGCGTCTACCTCGGCGTCGGTCCCGAGCAGAACTTCACCTACATCTCGGCGCTCAAGCCGACGGATGGCGTTCATCATCGACATCCGCCGCGGCAACCTGCAGCTGCACCTGATGTACAAGGCGCTCTTCGAATTGTCGTCGGACCGCGTCGATTTCATCTTCAGGCTGTTCTCGAGAAAGCGTCCGGAAGGACTGGATTCCAAGGCGACCGCCGACGAGATCTTCACCGCCGTCCAGAAGGCAGGCGTGGACGCGCGATCGCGCCGGAGGCGGAGGCGTCTCTACAAGCAGAACCTCAAGCTCGTTCAAGATCATTTGACGGGCACGCGTCACCTGCCGCTGACGCCCGACGACTTGAAATACATTGATTACGTCTACGGGACGTTCTCGTTGTACGGCCCGGGGTTGTCGTACTGGTCATCGGGCGGCCGCGGCGGCGTTCCGCGACGCCCCTACCTACTGGGACCTGATGGTGGGAGACGACGGCAAGGGGCAGTACCGCAGTTATCTTTCGAGCGACGACAACTTCACGGTGGTGAGGGACCTGCACAAGAAGAACCTCCTGGTGCCGGTCGTCGGGAACTTTGCCGGGCCCAAGGCGCTCCGCGCAGTCGCGCGTTATCTCAAGGAGCGCGAGGCGACGGTGTCGGCGTTCTATCTCTCGAACGTGGAGCAGTATCTGAGCCGCGAAGGCACGTGGTACACCTTCTGCGGGAATGCCGCGACGCTACCGCTCGACGAGTCGAGTTTCTTCATTCGGTCGGTCCGCGACGGCACCGCCGGAGCCGGCATCGGCCTCGACTCGCGGCTCGGCAGCATGCCCGAGCAGGTGAAAGAGTGCGCGGCGCGCTAGAGCCACGGAGGCAACACGGATCTGGTTCGGGCGGTAGACTCTAGCGTTTCGACAGCTCGGCCAGCACTTCTCCCAGGCGCTTGATCTCTTCGCCGTAGAGCGCCCAGTTGCCCTCACGCTGCGCTTTCATCGCGCGATCGTAAATCTCGCGAGCCTGAGTCGTCAGAGCGGCGACCTCCGCCGAGGGCGCCGGCTGCGGCGCCGTCGTTCGTGCGCCCGGGGCCTCGACTGGTACCGCGGCCGGTGTGCCAACGCTTCCGCCGCGTGGGAACAGCCGGCCGAGCGCCTCGTCGAGCGTCTCCTCCATCACAATCTGATTCTGGTAGGCGACGATGACGCGTTTGAGCTCGGGGATGCGTCCGCCGGCCGCTCGCAAGTAGAGCGGCCTGATGTAGAGGAGAGACTCCTCGATCGGAATGACGAGCAGCGTGCCCTGGATGACCTCGGACCCCTGCTGGTTCCACAGCGTGATCTGCGGCGCGATCACCTGATCCTGGCTGATTCGTGCCGCGACCTGGCGCGGGCCGAAGATGACCGTCTGCTTCGGGAACTGGAAGACGACGAGCCGCCCGTAGTGGTCGCCATCGGTGCGCGCGGCCATCCAGGCCGACAGGTTGTCCTTCTGACGCGGCGTGAACGGCAGCATCTGGATGTACTCCGGCCCCGACTCGCCCGGCAGCTTCATCACCGTGTAGTAGGGCTCCATCCGCTCCGCCTGCCCGCCGATTTCGAAGGCCGGGATTTCCCACTGGTCTTCACGGTTGTAGAAGACCGCGGGGTTCGTCATGTGGAAGGTCGCGAACATCGCCGCCTGCATCGCGAAGATCGCCTGCGGATAGCGGAGGCGCCGGCGCAGGTCTTCCGGCATATCGGCGATCGGCTTGAGCAGGCTGGGAAACACCCGCCCGATCGTCGCGGCGATCGGGTCGTTCGGATCGAGCAGGTGAAAGACCGTTGTCCCGTGGTACGCGTCGATCGTGACTTTCACGGCGTTGCGGATGTAGTTGATCCGCCCGGCGGCGCTCGCGTACGGATACCGGTTGCTCGTCGTGTAGGCGTCATGAATCCACACGAGCCGCCCGTTTGAAATCGCCAGGTACGGATCCGGATCGAAGGTCAGGAACGGCGCGATCTTGTTGACGCGTTCGCTGATTCGCCGGTGCATCATGACGCGGCTGTCCGGCGTCAGCGTCGGCGAGAAGAACGTGTCGGTCGAGCGGAACCGGATCGCGAACATCAGCCGGCGGAAGAGCCCCCCAAGCGGCACGCCGCCGGTGCCCTGATAGGTCGCAAACACGTTGTCGTCGCCGCGCGGATAGTCGAACTCCTCGGTCTTCGTGCGAACGAAGACATGGCTTTCCGGCAGCTCGCCGTAGTAGATCGCCGGCTGGGTGACTTTCAAGTCGACGGTCGAGGCGAGCGGCAGGTCGCGGATGAAGAGCACGGGCAGCCCCTCCGGCGTCACCTCGTTGACGGGGCCGAGGGTCAGGCCGTAGCCGTGGGTGAACGTCAACTGCTCGTTGATCCAGGTGCGGCTCGGCAGGCTTCTCGAGTTCATCTCGCGCGCCGAGAGCATGATCTGCCGGTATTTGCCGTTGATGACGTAGCGATCGTTGTCGACCGAGACGAAGTCGTAGTAGGTGCGGATCTCCTGGAGCTGGCCGAACGTGTCGAGGAGCGGCTGATCGTTCCAGAGCGGGACGTTTTCGATCGTCGCGGCGTTGCGCTCGAGATCCTGCCGCGAGAGCCGCGCGTCGCCGGGCAGCGATCGCTCCTCCACGCGGTCGAGCCCGAACGCCTCGCGCGTCGCGCGGATGTTGTTGACGATATACGGCGTCTCGCGCACCTGTTCGTTCGGACCGACGACGAACCGCTGGATGATGCCGGCGTAGACGCTGCCGCCGACCGCGACCACGACGTAGAGGGCGATCGCCCAGACGATCGGCAGGAGACGCGCCGAGACCGACTGGTAGACCGCCAGGGCCGCGCCGAGGAGCGCGGCCACGGCCAGGAGCCGATACGCTGGCATCCGCGCGTGGACGTCCACGTACGAGGCGCCGAAGACCACGCCGGACTGTTCCGTCAGCAGGTGAGGAATGCGCAGCCACGCCCCGAACGCGAGCACGATGAGGAGCGCGGCAGCCAGCAGCGACAGGTGGCGTTTGGCGGTATGGCTGGCAATCACGCCGCGCAGCGGATCGAGGGCCAGGTTGCCGGCGGCGACATGCGCGCCGCCAACGCCGCCGATCGTCAGGATGATCGTCGTCAGCGCGATCCCGTGCACGAGCTCCAGCATCGGTAACCGGAACAGGTAAAACGCGATGTCGCGACCGAGCACCGGATCGGTCCGGCCGAACGGCGTGGCGTGGATCGCATACAACCAGGTCGCCCAGGACGAGGCCGAGTACAGACCGATCAGCATCGCGGCGACGAAAGCGCCGGCGTAGATGAGCGAGCGGAGCCGGCCGGTGTCGACCGTGATGATGCGTGGGCCGTCAGGCGTGGCGATCGCGAACTCGCGACGCCGGAGCAGGCGGAGCGAGAGCCGCAGATTGAGCCAGAGGATGACGAACACGACCGCGCCGACCGCGAGGCCGGTCGTCGCCTGCGCGGACAGCGACTTGAGGAAGACCTGCTCGTAGCCCAGTTCCTCGAACCAGAGCCAGTCCGTGTAGAACTCCGCGAACGATGGAATGCCCGTGAAGACGAGGATGGCGGCGAGGAAGAGGAAGAAGCGGGGAAACCGCAGAGCCATCCCTCATTCTAAGCCGCAATCACGGACGCGGCCAGGACTCAAGGCGGATCAGGATTCAAGGATCAAGGCTCAGGCAGATCTTCGAAGATTACTCGAAGGTTTTGCATCGAGCCTTGAGCCTGGAGCCTAGAGCCGCCTGGAGCCTTGAGTCCGAGCGTCGTCGCTAGAGGATCGGGGTGACGGTGATCTTCTTGAACCACACCTTGGTGTGATCGCCCTGGATCTGAATCGGTCCCGGTTCCGTTTCGTTCGCGTCGACGGCGCCGCCGGTAATCGCCTGAATCTCCGCGTTGTCATGGACCTTCTGACCGTTCAACGTGACGGTCACGCGGTTGCCGACGAGCACGATGTCGACGTTCTGCCATTCACCGGCCGGCTTGCTCGCGTTGACGAGCGGCGGCGTCCACGCGTAAATCGACATGTGCCCGTGTTTTTCGGGCGCTGTGCCGTAGTCGTCGAGCACCTGCAGCTCGTAGCGGCCGCGGAGGTAGATGCCGCTGTTGCTCTTCTCGGTGAGCTTGTATTCCGCCTGGAGCCTGAAGTTCCAGAACTTCTGCTTTGAGAGGAGATTCCTGGTCGGCGGCGCGTTGGTCAGGATGCCGTCCTCGACCGTCCACGTGTCCGGGTAGTTGCTCGGCATTTTGTCGAAGGCGTCGGCCGACTTTCCGTCGAAGAGTTCGACGGGCTTCCCGTAGTTGTGCTTGGCGTTGGCGTTACTGGCCGGCCACTTTGGCGGACGGACGCCGACGAAGTTGACCGTGTGGTCAGCCGCGGCCGTCGTCCCGATGAGCTTGCCGCCCTCGAGCGTCGCGCGGAACTCCGCGCCGGGCTGCTTGTTGTTGCCGGGCGCCAGCTGGAAGAGGAGCTCGTTCCCCTGGACCTTGATGCTCGCCAGCGGGACCGGACTGCCGCCCCGATTGAGGAACATGCCTGACAGTTGACCGTTCTGTTCGGTGACCTCGAGCCAGTAGACACGGTTGGTGTCCTGGCCGGTGCCGGTCAGGTTCCAGCGGCCCAGGAACCCCTGGTGCTGCATCCCGGCGGCGGGCAGCATGACGTTGATGAGAACTGCGGCGGCGAGTATCGCAAATAGGCGCATAAACCGGGATGCTAATACGTCGGTGTGGTACGAATCAACTCAGTTAGTTCGACTACAATCTGGGCGTTGGAGGCACGACGGAGGCGACGGAGTTCAGCGGAGTTCACCGCGGAGGCACGGAGCCGAGACCAGTGGGAGACGCACGGAGAAGACAACCCGTCACTAATGCAGCGGGACTGAAGCTGGTCGCGCGCCGGCCGATGGCCGGCGTTGGGAGGGAGGCCGGATCGAAACCACGAACACTCACAGAACTGCAGGAGTGCTCGTGGTTTCGATCCGACCTCCCTCCCAGCCGCGCGTAGCGCGGCGCGACCAGCCTCCGTGCGTCTCCCACTCGTCTCAGCTCCGTTCCTCCGTGGTGAAAACCGTGACCTCCGTCCCCTCCGTAAGCAGCGAACAACGTCCACAGGCAACACCGGCAATCTAGATCCGAACCACCGAGGGACTCCCCATGCAAATCATCCGCAGCCGCACGCTCTACGACGTCTGCATCGTCGGCTCCGGCGCTGGTGGCGGGATGGCCGCCAAAGTGCTGACCGAATCGGGCGCCAACGTCGTCATGCTCGAGGCCGGGCCGATGTGGAATCCGTCGAGCGAGTCGTACATGTTCAAGTGGACCTACGACTCGCCGCGGCGCGGCGCGGCGACCGAGAAACAGCAGTTTGGCGAGTTCGACGCGGCCTTTGGCGGGTGGACCCTCGAGGGCGAGCCCTACACGAGCGCGCCCGGCAGCCAGTTCGATTGGTTCCGATCGCGCATGCTCGGCGGCCGCACCAATCACTGGGGACGGATCTCGCTCAGGTTCGGCCCCGACGACTTCCGCAGGAAGAGCCTCGACGGGCTCGGTGATGACTGGCCGATCACCTACGACGAGATGAAGCCGTACTACGACCGTGTCGACTCGTTTGTCGGCATCTTCGGGAGCAAAGAGGGGCTGCCGAACGACCCCGACGGGGTGTTCATGCCGCCGCCCAAGCCGCGCTGCTACGAGCTGCTGATCAAGCAGGCCGCCGACAAGCTGAAGGTCACCTGCATTGCCAGCCGCCTGTCGATCCTGACGCAGCCCCTGAACGGTCGCATGGCGTGCCACTACTGCGGGCAGTGCGGCCGCGGTTGCGCGGTGCACGCGAATTTCTCGTCGCCGTCGGTGCTGATTCCGCCGGCGATGGCCACCAAGAAGCTGACCATCGTCAACAACGCGATGGCCCGCGAGGTGACGGTCGACGAGACTGGCCGCGCGACCGGCGTGTCCTACATCGACAAGAACACCGGCCGCGAGAATCACGTCCAGGCGCGCATCGTCGTGCTCGCCGCGAGCGCGTGCGAGTCGGCGCGGATTCTCCTCAACTCGAAGTCCTCGAAGTTTCCGGAGGGCCTCGGCAATTCCAGCGGCAACGTCGGCAAGTACCTCACCGATACGACCGGCCTCAACGTGCAGGGCTTCATTCCGAAGTTGATGAATGGCGTGCCTCACAACGAGGATGGCACCGGCGGGATGCATGTCTTCATGCCGTGGTGGGGCGACAACAAGAAGCTCGATTTCCCGCGCGGCTACCACATCGAGCCCGGCGGCGGACGGCGGATGCCGTCGTTCGGCTTCATGGGCGGCGTGCGTGAATACGTCCACGCCGCCGCGGCCATGGGGTCGCCGGTATCGCCCAGGGGCTATGGCAAGACGCTCAAGGACGACTACCGGCGGTTTTACGGAGCGACGGTCGGGTTCTCGGGCCGCGGCGAGATGATTCCGAACAAAGACAGCTACATGGAGATCGATCCGTCGGTCGTCGACAAGTGGGGCATTCCCGTGCCCCGGTTCCACTTCAAGTTCTACGACTACGAGATCAATCAGGCCAAGCACATGCAGGACACGTTTCGCGCCCTGATCGACGAGATGGGCGGCGTGCCGATGAGCGAGATGCCGACGCGGGAACAGCTGTACGGGCTCGCGCCAGGCGGCCGCATCATCCACGAGCTTGGCGTGACGCGCATGGGCAACGATCCGAATACGTCGGTCCTGAACAAGAACTGCCAGGCGCACGATTGCCGCAACGTCTTTGTCGCCGACGCCGGCCCGTTCGTGTCGCAACCCGACAAGAACTGCACGTGGACGATTCTGGCGCTGTCGTGGAAGACGAGCGACTTCATCGTGGAGGAGCGGAAGGCGGGAAGACTTTAAAGGCGGTTCAGGGTTCAGGGTTCAAGGTTCAGGGTTCAAGGTCAAGGTTCAAGGTTGCATATGGACAACATCAATCGTCGAGCCGCGCTCAAGATTCTCTCGGCGGCGCCTGTTGCAGCCGGCTTCGCGCTGACAGAGGCGGAGGCGCAGCAGGCGCACCACCTCGCCGAGACCGCCCGACAGACCGCGAAACAGGCCGGGGTCGCCTACCGGCCGAAATTCTTCACCGCGACCGAGTATCAGACCGTACGGGTGTTATCCGATCTGATCATTCCGGCCGACGAGCGGTCCGGCGGCGCGATCGACGCCGGCGTGCCGGAGTTCATGGACTTCACCATGGTCGATCAGCCGACGCGCCAGGTTGCGATGCGCGGTGGACTGGCCTGGCTCGACCTCGAAAGTCAGCGCCGGTTCGATAAGACGTTTGTCGGCGCATCAGACGCCGATCGTCGTCTCCTGCTCGACGACCTTTCGAACTACGGAAAGCCGATCCCTGGCCTGACGCACGGCCAGGCATTCTTCCGCAGCTTCCGCGACCTCACGGCGACCGGCTTCTGGACGACCAAGATGGGGTTCGCCGATATCGGCTACATCGGCAACACCGTCGTGCCCAAGTGGGACGGCTGTCCACCGGAGCAGCTCAAGAAACTGGGACTCTAGCTCGTTCTTACAGGCAGAGTGCAGGAGATCAGCAGAGACTCGCTGAACGAGTCCGCCTGATATGCTGATCTCGAGTTCGATCGTGAAGGGAGGCCGTACGAAGTGATCCCTGAGAGACGCATTCTGTTGGCAGCCGGTCTGGCAGGATTCTCCATCATTAGCGGCGCGCAGCCTTGTCGCGCAGCAGACCCCTCGCTCCAGCGTCCGCCGGAAGCGCACCGCACGTTCTCGGATCCGTCGGCCTACGTTCCGGACCCGGCGCTTCTGACGGCCGCGACCAGCGAGCTTCGGGACACGGTCGATCGTTTTGCGATCGATGGCCAGGCGATTCAGCGCTTCTACAACATCCCCGGCTCCGACGAGCGACGAGCGAGGTTGCGCCGCTACTACACGGCGTGGCTGGCGGCGTTGCCGAAGATGGACTTCGCGCGCCTGTCCCGCGAGGGCCAGGTCGATTACGTCCTGCTTCGCACCCATATCGAGTACCAAGTCGCGCTCCTCAACCGGGAAGAGCGCGTCAGGAAAGCCACTGCGCCGCTCGTGCCATTCGCCAACGACATCGTTGCGCTCCAGGAGCAGCGCCAGAAGCTCGAGTTCATCAGCGCCGACGCCGCCGTGGCCGCGCTCGCGCCGATCGCCGAGAAGGTCCGTCAGGCGACGGTCGCAAACCGCGTCGCGACGGCGACGCCGCTCGATGCGATGCGCGCGTCGCAGTACGTCGACGTCTTGCGCGGCACGCTCGAGCAGTGGTTCGGTTTCTACAATGGCTACGATCCTGCCTTCACCGCGAAAGTCCCCGAACCGTATCGCGCGCTGTCGCAGCAGCTCACCGAATACAGTCGAATCCTTCGCAATCGTGCCGGCCTCAGCGGCGCGCCTCCGCCTGCAACGCTGACCGACGCCGGCGGCCGTGGCGGCCGCGGCGGGCGAGGCGGTGGTGGCGGGGCAGGTGCCGCGCCCAGCACGTCATCGAGCGATCGCTCGGGCGACAACGACAAGATCGTCGGCGATCCCATCGGCCGGGACGGCCTGCTCGAGGATCTGGCGGGCGAGCTCATCGCGTATACACCGGAAGAACTGCTCGAGATCGGCAACCGCGAGTATGCGTGGTGCGAAGCCGAGATGAAGAAGGCCTCGCGCGAGATGGGCTTCGGCGACGACTGGATGAAGGCGCTCGAAAAGGTCAAGAACGCCTATGTGCCGGAAGGGCAACAGCCCGAGCTGATTCGGAACCTCGCGCTCGAGGCCGAGGCGTACCTGAAGAAACACGACCTCGTGACGGTGCCGCCGCTCGCCGAAGACATCTGGCGCATGGGCATGATGACGCCGGAACGCCAGCGCGTGAATCCGTTCTTCACCGGCGGCGAGACGATCAGCGTCTCGTACCCGACCAACACGATGTCGCCGGAAGACAGCCTGATGAGCATGCGCGGCAACGGGATTCACGTCTCGCGCGCGACCGTGCAGCACGAGCTCATCCCCGGCCATCATCTCAAGACGTTCATGTCCCAGCGCTACAACGCGCATCGCAACCTTTTCACCACCCCGTTCATGGGCGAGGGCTGGGCGCTCTACTGGGAGCTGCTTCTGTGGGACAATGGATTCCCCCGCTCGCCTGAGGATCGCATCGGCATGCTCTGGTGGCGCATGCACCGGGCCGTGCGCATCATCTTCTCGCTGAATTTCCATCTGGGGCGATGGACGCCTGACGAGTGCGTCGACTTCGTCGTGACGCGGGGCGGGCACGAACGTTTCACGGCGACCGGGGAGGTCCGCCGCTCGTTTGCCGGCAACTACTCGCCGCTCTACCAGGCGGCGTACATGCTCGGCGGCCTGCAGATTCGCTCGCTCTACAAAGACCTCGTTGATACGACGGATACGAAGAAGATGACGGCTCGCCAGTTCAACGACACGATTCTCAAAGCCGGCAGCATGCCGATCGAGATGCTGCGAGCCGTCCTCACCCCGCAACCATTAAGCCGCGACTATCGAGCCCAATGGAAGTTCTACGGGGACGTACCGCCTGCCAAGTAGTGATGGCCTAATTGATGACATCAGACGTTGCGGTCCTTGAACGGCCGCTCGGCCGTGAGGCGAGGGTGTTCCTCGCCTCCTTTCTCGTACTCTTCCTCGAAGTTGCCCTGATTCGCTGGATGCCCGCCTACATCCGGCTGCTGGCCTACTTCTCCAACTTCATCCTGCTCGCGAGTTTCCTGGGCATCGGCGTCGGCTGCCTTCTGGCGCCCTCGCGCCGGCGGCTGTTTGTCTGGTTTCCGCTGCTGCAGGCCGTCGTGATTGGCGCGGCCTATTTCTTCCGCCTCGAAGTCGCGGTGCAGTCGACCGGCAGCATCTATTTTACGAGCGGCACGGACGCGCCGGTCGTCGTCGTCGAAAGCACGATGCTGCTGCCGCTCGTGTTCGTGATCGTCGCCGCGCTCTTCGCGACGCTGGCGCAGCGCATGGGCAGCGAGATGGCCGCGCTGCCGCCGCTGCGCGGCTACACGATCAACCTCGTTGGCAGCCTCGCTGGCGTGGCCCTGTTTGCCGTGATCTCGTGGCTCCAGCTCTCGCCCACGTGGTGGTTCGGCGTCGGGTTCGCCGCGGCGCTGCCGCTCCTGCTGACGGGGGAGCCTGGCGCCAGCCTCCCGTTGGTCCGGCTAAAGCCGGACACTACGACTCCGGGGCTCGCGCCGGCGGCGCGTTCGCGGCCGTCAACATCGGGCTCCTCGCGCTGACGCTCGTCCTCGTCCACGTCATGGCTCGCGGCTCGCTCTGGTCCCCGTACTACAAGATCACCGTCGGCCAGGACGGCCCCGACACCGTCGTCGAGGTCAACAACATCTTTCACCAGTCGATGGCCCCGGTCGATCAGAAGGAGTACTTCTACCAGTGGCCCTACATGGTGTTCGGCGACACGTTCGAGAACGTCCTCGTGCTCGGCGCCGGATCGGGCACGGACGTGGCCGCAGCGCTCCGGCACGGAGCGAAGCACGTCGACGCGGTTGAGATCGACCCGATCATCGTCCGGCTCGGGCGGCAGTTTCATCCCGACCATCCCTATTCCGATCCCCGCGTCACGGTGGTGACCGACGATGCCCGTCACTTTCTGAGAACGACGACGAAGAAGTACGACCTCGTGGTCTTCGCGCTCATCGATTCTCTGACGATGCAGTCGAGCTTTTCGGGCGTGCGCCTGGAGAGCTACATGTTCACGGAGGAATCGTTCCGGGCGGTTCGGGATCGTCTCGCGCCCGACGGGCTGCTGGTCGTCTACAACTATTTCCGCGAGCAGTGGCTCGTCGATCGGCTGGCGAACATCGCGGCCAACGCGTTCGGACAGGAGCCGCGCGTGCACGTGCACGAGGCGCGGGCGTACCTGGGCGTGATGATGGTCGGCCCGCGGCTGTCGACGCTGACGGCCGACCCGGTCGTTCCCGACCGCGTCACGGCGTTCGGACAATCACATGCGCCGAGTCCCGCCCGAATGCTCGTGCGCGACAAGGGCGTCGAGCCCGCGACCGACGATTGGCCGTTTCTCTACCTCCACACCCGCCACGTCCCGTCGCATTACCTCGCCGCGCTGGCACTGGTGCTCGTCGTCTCAGTCGTGGTCGTGATGCTCGTCCTGCGCGGGCAGGCCGGGACGTGGTCGTGGCAGTTCTTCCTCCTCGGCGCCGGCTTCATGCTGCTCGAGACGAAGTCGATCATCCAGTTTGCGCTGCTGTGGGGCTCGACGTGGGTCGTGGCGTCGCTGGCGATCGCGTCGGTCCTCTCGATGGCGCTGGTCGCCAACTACGTCGTGACGAAAGTCGAGGTGCGCCGTCCGTGGTTCGTCGGGCTGGCGCTCGTGGGGTTGCTGGCGCTCAACTACCTCATCCCTGTGGGCGCGATCGGCTTCGAGAGCCGTGCCGTCGAATCGATCTTCTACGCGGTGCTGATGTTCAGCCCGATTCTCTGTGCCGGGCTGCTCTTCGGGTCCGCGATCAAGCGCTCGACGTCAGTGTCCCGAGACTACGGCACCAACCTGCTCGGCGCGATGGTGGGCGGCGTCGGCGAGTACCTCGTCGCTCGTGACCGGATTCCGGACGCTCCTGCTGCTGATCGCGCTCTGCTACGTGGGGGCGATCGCGGCGCGGAGAAGGGGCTAGCTACTTCGTTGCAGGCACGAGTCTTTTCAACTCTTCGAACCAGTTGAGGACCACCCGGAGCTGCGGAGCGATCGGCGCGCCGGACCCCGTTTGACCCGCTTGGATCAAACCAACGAACTTGCCGCCTGGTGTGATGTCGAACGCCCTTCGCTCCGTGCGTGGACCGGTTTGGAACGGTCTCGGCACCGCCTCGGGATTCCCGAAGGTAAGCGTCGGTTGAGTCGTGACACTGACCCACGCGAATCGGCCTGGTCCCGGGTTGTAAAACAGTTCCTTTCCGTCCGGAGACCAGAGCGGCTGAGGGCGAGCCCGGAGGCTTCGATCGGGAGCTGATACTGGACTCCGGAGGCCGGGAAGGGCTGGACGTAGATCGTCGGCCGATTCCGTTCCGTACTCGTGTAAGCGACCCATCGTCCATCAGGCGAAAACACGGCATTGGTGGGATCTGGCGAGTGGACCTCGCCGAACGGCGTCGCCTTCTTGTCCCTCAACGAGTACGTCCACAATGAGAAGTCTGACCCCTTCTTCACGCTGAACAGGAACGCTGTCCCCCTTCGGAGACCAGGACTCCGGAACATGTGAGGTGCCCGGTTCGGGTCTTGTCAGGCGTTCGGCGGCGCCCCCGACGGCGGACTGCCAGAAGATGGCGAGGTCGCCCTCGCGATCGGACTGAAACGCGACCCGGTTGTTCGAGATCCAGATCGGAAAGCGGTTCTTCCCTCCGTACGTGAGTCGCTGCACCCCGGTCGCGCCGGACAGGTCATAGATGTGGATGTTCGCCTCTGTGCCGTCATCGGTCCCGAACGCGATGCGCGCGCCGTCAGGATCGGCGCGTGGTGCCACGTACGCACCGGCCGGGAGCTTCAGCGATTCGAAGGACTCGCCGCCGATCCGTCAAGGCGACCGCTATCTGACCCGCCGATAACGTGGTCGTGCCAGGGATGTAAACAAGCGTGCCGTTGCCTGAGAGGCTGAAGTTTGCTATGCCATTGCCCGCCGAAGGTCGCGCCACGCCTGCGACCATCGGTACGGGACTGCCCGTCGCCTCCAGATTCTTCACGTCGAATGCGACGGCAACGACACTGCCGCCGACGGCGTACACGAGGTGACCCGTCGGAAGGTAACGCGCGTCGGCCCCGCCTTTGATGATGATTTTTCGTTCCCCCGTCGCGATCGACTGCGCGACGATGTGCGCGGAGTCCCATCGATTCGGGGCCGTGCCGGTGGCCACCGTGAAGAGTAGGTACTGTCCGCCAGGCAGCATCTGTGGGCTCACCGACACCTCACCGTCTTTGAGGCTGACGAGCACGTTCGGTGTGCCGCCATTCGGTGAGACGTGCATGATGCCTTTGCTGCCCTCCGAGAAAACGATGCCGTCGGCCCCCCAGCTCATGCCGAACGGGATGGCGGCGGGGCAGATCGTGACCGCTGCACCACCTGTCGCGGCGATCCTCTTGAGCGTCTGATCGGAGCTTGCGTGAAAAGCGATCGAGCGACCGTCCGGTGAAAAGACAGGACTGGTCACGGCTTGATAGCCTTCGGTGCCCTGAATCGCAGTCGCGTCCTGTTCCGACATGACTCGCAGATAGAGCCGGCCATCTGCGACATACACCAGTTGCGCGCCGTCCGGCGAGATGTCGACCATGCGGCTGGCCAGACCCGTGAGGGACAGGCCCTCTGGCAGCAAGTAATTGGAATCGAGTGACCGCAAGCGGGGCGGAGGGCTTGAAGTACCACGCCGCGGTTCCGGCCAGTCCACCGACCACGATCGCGGAGAGCACGGCTGGCAATGGCGCGGCGCCACAGCGGTCGCGGCAGATGCTGGGTGTCTGCGTCTCTTACGTTGGCGCTCGTCAGCGCAGCGGGCTCGTCCAGCGACGATGCGCGCTTCGCCGATGTCGCGCAGCCGCCGTTTGACGTCCCGATCGAGGCACCGGGCGATCAGGCGCCGCACCGGCGCGGGCGTCGATGCGGGGAGCGCCGTCCAGTCGACGTCCTGGCGCAGGACCGCCGCGAGCGTGTCGGACACATCGTCGCCCTTGAACGCGCGCTGGCCCGACAGCATCTCGTAGAGCACCGCGCCGAACGCCCAGACGTCGCTCCGCTTGTCGGCCTGGCGTCCCTTCGCCTGCTCGGGGCTCATGTAGGCGGCGGTGCCGAGGATCATGCCCATCGCGGTCATCGCCGGGCTGGTGATCGTCGGTGATGCGGTGGCGTCGCCGCCGGTCGTGCCCGTCGGGCTCCAGAGCTTTCGCGAGACCGAAGTCGAGCACCTTCACCGTGCCGTCGGGTCGCACCTTGATGTTCGCGGGCTTGAGATCGCGGTGGATGATGCCCTGCTCGTGCGCCGCTTCGAGCGCCTCGGCGATCTGCCGCGCGATCGGCAGCGCCTCGTCGAGCGGGAATCGGTCCGTGCGCGATGCGATCGGCGAGCGTCGGTCCCTCGACGAGTTCCAGCACGAGCGCCTGGACTGCCTGCCCTGAGCCTGTCGAGGGTCGATGCTTCGAAGCCGTAGATCGCGGCGATGTTCGGATGATTGAGCGAGGCCAGCACCTGCGCTTCGCGCTTGAAGCGGGCGAGCCGGTCGGGATCGACGCGCGAAGAGCGTCGGGCAGGATTTTCAGCGCGACGTCGCGCTTGAGCGTCGCGTCGCGCGCGCGATAGACCTCGCCCATGCCGCCCGCGCCGAGCGCGGACAAGACTTCGTAAGGCCCGAACTGATTCCCGGCGGCAAGAGTCATGGGGAATTCTGGCTGAGCCAGAACGCCCACTATACCGTGTGTAGAAGAAGAGGATAGCTACTTCGTCATAGGCACGCGCGCCCGTAGTTCTTCGAACCAGTTGAGGACCACCTGGATCTGCGGAGTGATCAGCGTACCGGACTCCGTTTGTCCTTCTTGGCTCAAACCGACGAATCTGCCGCCCGGCGTGATGTCGAACGCCCTTCGCACGGCAGGAGAACCGGTTCGGAACGGTCGCGGCACCGTCTCTGGATTCCCGAACGTAATCGTCGGTTGAGTCATAACGCTGACCCACGCGAATTCGGCCGGGCGCCGGGTTGTAAAACAGTTCCTTCCCGTCCGGAGACCAGAGCGGTTGCGAGGCGATCCCGTAGGCTCCGACTGGAAGCTGATGCTGGGCCCCAGACGCCGGGAACGGCTGGACGTAGATCATCGCCCTGTTCCGTTCCGTCCTCGTGTAGGCCACCCATCGTCCGTCAGGTGAAAACACGGCGTTGGTGGGATTCGACGAGTGGACCTCGCCGAACGGCGTCGACGTCCGGTCCTGCAGCGAGTACGTCCACAACGATACGTCCGCCCCTTTTGTGACGCTGAACAAGAAGCGTGTCGTGCTTCGGAGACCAGGACTCCGGCACATGCGAGGTGCCCGGTTCGGGCTTGGTGAGGCGTTCGGCGGCGCCACCCTCGACGGACTGCCAGAAATGGCGAGGTCGCCCTCGCGATCGGACTGAAACGCAACGCGGTTGTTCGCGGTCCAGATCGGAAACGGTTGTTCCCTCCGAACGTGAGTCGCCGCATCGCGCTCGCGCCGGACAAGTCGATAGGTGTAGATGTTCGCCTCGTTGCCGTCATCTATCCCGAAGGCGATGTGCGCGCCGTCTGGAGCCACCCGCGGCGCCACGTATGGACCGGGCGGGAGCTTTAGCAGTTCCATCTTTCCCTTGCGATCCGTCAGGCCGAGCTGGCACTGACCGGACGACAACGAGCTTGTGCCAGGGACATAAATAAGAGTGCCGTTGCGCGAAATGCTGAAGTCTGCTGCGCCGCTGGGCGCCGACGCTCGCATGACGCCGGCGACCACCAGCACGGGACTGCCCGTCACCTCCAGACGCTGCGCGTCGAATGGGACGGCGAAGACGCTGCCGCCGACGGCGTAGACGAGGTGACCTGTCGCGAGGTAACGCGCGTCGGCGCCTGCCGACGATGGTCTTTCGTTCCCCTGTCGCGATCGACTGCACCACGACGTGGGCCGAGTCCCATCGATTTACGGCAGTGCCGGTTGCCAGCGTGAAGAGGACGTGCCTGTCCGCCCGGCAGCATCTGTGGACTCTCCGACACTTCACCGTCCTTCGAGGTCGACGAGCACGTCCGGTGTGCCGCCATCGGGTGAGACGCGGCTGATGCCTTTGCTGCCCTGCGCGAAGACGATGCCGTCGGGCCCCCAGCTCATGCCGAACGGGAGGTCGGCTGGGCAGATGGTGACGGCCGCACCGCCCGTGACGGCAATCTTCTTGAGTGTCTGATCGGAGAAAGCGTGAAAAGCGACCGAGCGACCATCCGGCGAAAAGACGGGGTTTTTCACGGCCTGATAGCCATCGGTGCCTTGGATCTCCTTCGCGTCCATGCTCCGCCATCGCGCGGAGATACAACCGGCCGTTCGCCACGTACACCATCTGCGTGCCGTCCGGCGAGATGTCAATCATGCGGCGGTCAATACCGCCGAACCGTTGTCCTTCCGGCAGTGTGAATTGAAATCGAGTGACCGTCGAGTGGCGGCGAGGGCTTGAGGTACCACGCGGCGGTTCCGGCCAGGCCGCCGGCCACGATCGCGGCGAGCACGACTGGAATCGCGCGTCGCCACAGGGGCCGCGGCGGCGCGAGGGCGAGCCGTCGCTTCGCGCTGTCCGCTGCACGAGCGCCGCGGGATCGTCCAGCACGATGCGCGCTTCGCCGATGTCGCGCAGCCGCCGCCTGACGTCCCGATCGAGGCACCGGGCGATCAGGCGCCGCACCGGCGCGGGCGTCGACGCGGGGAGCGCCGTCCAGTCGACGTCCTGGCGCAGCACCGCCGCGAGCGTGTCGGACACATCGTCGCCCTTGAACGCGCGCTGGCCCGACAGCATCTCGTAGAGCACCGCGCCGAACGCCCAGACGTCGCTCCGCTTGTCGGCCTGGCGTCCCTTCGCCTGCTCGGGGCTCATGTAGGCGGCGGTGCCAAGGATCATGCCCATCGCCGTCATCGCCGGGCTGGTGATCGTCGGCGATGCCGTGGCGTCGCCGCTGTCGCCGCCGCGGGCTCCAGCGTCTTCGCAAGACCGAAGTCCAGCACCTTCACCGTGCCGTCGGGTCGCAGCTTGACATTCGCGGGCTTGAGATCGCGGTGGACGATCCCCAGCTCGTGGGCGGCTTCGAGCGCTTCGGCGATCTGCCGCGCAATCGGGAGCGCTTCTTCGATCGGAATCGGTCCGAGTGCGATGCGATCGGCGAGCGTCGGTCCCTCGACGAGCTCGAGGACGAGCGCCTGCACGCTGCCGAGCTGTCGAGTGACTCTTCGAAGCCGTAAATCGCGGCAATGTTCGGATGATTGAGCGAGGCCAGGACTTGCGCTTCGCGCTTGAAGCGCGCGAGCCGCTCGGGATCGAGGGCGAAGCCGTCGGGCAGGATCTTGAGCGCGACGTCGCGCTTGAGCGTCGCGTCGCGGGCGCGATAGACCTCGCCCATGCCGCCTGCGCCAAGCGTGGACAAAACCTCGTAGGGGCCGAGTCGATCGCCGGCGGCGAGGGCCATTGTGGTGTTCTGGCTCGAGCGAGGCTGATTATAGAGCCACGGATTACACGGATAGCACGGATCGGTTTATGAGGTAGGTTCTAGCCTTAGTGTGCCGTAGGACACGCCGGCTGTGGTTGGGAGCGGGCGATTGCGGGCGGACGGGGACGGAGACCCATTTTGCGCTATCATCGGCGCATGTCACCACAACCGACCGTCCAGATGCTCGCGAGCCTCGCGCTCACGGCAATCGGGGTGGCCGCGTTCGCACAGGGTCAGCCCCCGCAATCACAGCAGCCGCCGTCCCCGCCGCCCCCGCCGCCGCAGTACTCGGCGACGCTGAACGTCGGCGATCAGGCCCCGGACTTCAAGCTCCCGGGCTCCGATGGCAAGACGCATTCGCTGTCCGATTACAAGGGAAAGACCCTCGTCCTGGCGTGGTTCCCGAAAGCCTTCACCGGTGGTTGAACCGCCGAGTGCAAATCGCTCCGTGAGAGCGGCCAAGTCCTCAAAACCTACGACATCACCTATTTCATGGTGAGCGTCGACACCATCGAAGACAACACGAAGTTCGCGCAGGAGAATCACGCGGACTTTCCGATCCTCGCCGATCCGTCCAAGGATGTCGCGAAAGCGTACGGCGTGATCCGCACCGACGTGCCTCCGGAGAAGCAGTTCGCCCAACGCTGGACGTTCTACATCGGCGGCGACGGGAAGATTCTCGCCATCGAAAAAACGCCAACGACCTCGACGGCCGGCGAAGTGATGGTGAAGAAGCTCGACGAGCTCGGGGTTAAGAAGAAGTAGAGCCACGGAACAGGAGAGCCACGGAACACACGGATGACACGGATATCTACACCGTGTCGTCCGTGTCGTCCGTTGCGTCAGTCAGGTAGCCGCACGCGCAGGTATCCGTACGTCCACGTCCCGGCGAGCGCTGCGAGTATCGTCACCACAAAGATGCTGACGCCGCCGCCAACGAGCGCGAACAATGGGCCTGGACAGGCACCGGTCAGCGCCCAGCCGATCCCGAAGGTCCCGCCGCCGATCGCGTAGCCGTACCCGCGTCCGAGTCTCTTTGGCGGAACCCGTATCGGGTCGCCGTCGAAGGTCGTCAGGCCAAGCCACTTGATGAGCGCCAACGACGGGGCCGCCACGGCGAGCGCCGATCCCATGACGCCGTACATGTGAAACGACTGGAAGCGAAACATCTCCTGGATCCTGAACCAGGAGACGACCTCCGACTTCATCAGGATGACCCCGAACGCGAGGCCGAGCACGAAGTAAACGGTGAGCGGCGTCGTTTCGGACTCGCGTATGTCGAGTAGTGAGTTGGTCACGGGAGAGTCCATGCCTCACACGAGCAGCGGGAGAATCCAGTGCGTGGCGAGGAGCCCGCCTGCAAAGAAGCCGATCACTGCGATGAGCGAAGGAAGTTGCAGGTCGGCGAGACCGGCAATGGCGTGGCCCGACGTGCAGCCGCCGGCGTAAGCCGTGCCGAAGCCAACGAGGAATCCTCCACCTGCGATTGTGAGGAACCCCTTCAACGAAAACAGGGCCGTCCAACTGATTATGTCGCCGGGCACGAGTCCCGAAAAATCGTGGACGCCCAGTGCCTGAAGCGAGGCGCGGGTTTCCGGCGAGATCGCGACGTCGGGCATGCCAAGCCCGTACACCGGCGATGAACCCACCCGCGGTGATGCCCGCGAGAAAGGCCAGGTTCCACGCGCCCTGCGCCTTCCACGCGTAGCGGAAGAAGTCCACGGGCCCTGGCGCCAGCGCGGCACACAGATGTCGCAAGTTTGCCGAGACGCCGAAGAGGCGATTGCCTGCGAGCAGCAGAATGGGCACAAACAGTCCGATCAGCGGGCCGGCGACATACCAGGGCCAGGGCGACATCTCCAGCGGTCCTCCTTTAGCAGCTTAACGGGAACCATCGTACGGAGTCGAACCGTGTAGTCGGGTGCCTGACGATCCGTGTGATCTGTGTGATCCGTGGTGTGATCCGTGGCGTGTGATCCGCGGCATGTAATCCGTGGCGTGCGATCCGTGTAATCAGTGGTCGTGGTTACAGCCGAG
>CAWCQI010000029.1:2500-98619 GCA_963797625.1 uncultured Acidobacteriota bacterium | reverse complement strand
TGGCGGATACCGGCGCGACACCGCCGGCACCGGGGCCACGGAACGACGGCCAATTTTGCGCCGCGGCTGGGGTAGCTGCGGCCACGCAAGCGACGACGGCAAGGAGCGTGCGCGTCACTTGCTTCCGGCTGCGCCCGCGCTGGAGATCGCGAAGAGCTCGTTGCGGTTGACGATGAACAGCGCGCCGTTGGCAGGCACAGGGGTCGAGTGAGCAGAGTTCCCCATGTTGCTCTCCGCGACCACCTTCAACGTCCGATCGGCGTTGAGCACCGTGACGTCGCCGTCTTCGTCACCCGAGATAGACCTTGTCGCCGATGACGATTGGCGATCCCCAGATCGCGGCGAACATGTCGTGGGTCCAGAACGGCTTGCCCGTCTTCACGTCGAGCGCGTGAAGGAAGCCGCTGAAGTCGGCAGTAGAAGAGGATGCCGTTAGTAGATTTCCGCGCCGGTCGAGATCGCCACCGTGCCGGATCTTGTCGTAGTGCCACACCAGCCCGCTCTTCGTGATGTCGCCGGTCTTGGTCGGATCGATTGCGTAGAGATGTCCGACGCCTTGCTTCCGGCTGCGCCCGCGCTCGAGATCGCGAAGAGCTCGTTGCGGTTGACGATGAACAGCGCGCCGTTGGCAGGCACAGGGGTCGAGTAGACCGAGCTTCCCATGTTGCTCTCCGCGACCACCTTCAACGTCCGATCGGCGTTGAGCACCGTGACGTCGCCGTCTTCGTCACCGAGATAGACCTTGTCGCCGATGACGATTGGCGATCCCCAGATCGCGGCGAACATGTCGTGGGTCCAGAACGGCTTGCCCGTTTTCACGTCGAGCGCGTGGAGGAAGCCGCTGAAGTCGGAATAGAAGAGGATGCCGTTGTAGATCGCTCCGGTCGAGATCGAGCGCCGGATCTTGTCGTAGTGCCAGATCAGGCCGCTCTTCGTGATGTCGCCGGTCTTGGTCGGATCAATCGCGTAGAGATGTCCGACGCCTTCGCCGTGCTCAGGGTCCTGGCCGTTGGCGATATAGACGACGTTCTCGTAGATGATCGGCGTGCTGATCACCTCGTTACGGGTTTTCGGCCAGACCGAGTCCTTGGGGTTCAGGTCGAACTCCCAGAGCTTCTTGCCGCTCTTGGCCTCGTAGCCTCGCACCCAGCCGTCGCCCTGGCCGATGACGACCTGAACGGTGTCGCCGATCTTGCCGACGGCAGGCGAGGACCATTGCCCATGGAGGATCTTGTCGCCGGGCGAGGCGTCTTCCCACACCAGCTTGCCGGTCGTCTTGTCGAGCGCGATGATCGCCGGTGATTTCGGCGACGGCACGTTGACGTGGCTCTCGTCCTGGCCGTTCGACGTGCTGACGTAGATGAGGTTCTCGTACGACAACCGGCGAGGAGTTCGCCATGTTGTGCTGGAACACGCCGAGCTCGTCCATCATGTCGTAACGCCAGATGATGTCGACGTCGGTTTCGCGGGTCTGCTTCTCGTCCTTGAACGGCCCGTCGTTCTCGCCGTTGTCCCGGAATCCTTGAATGTCGACCGCCATGACCTCGCCGCGATTCGAAACGTAATAGACGATTCCGTTCTCGACGAGCGGCGAGGAGCAGATTCCCTGGAACGGCCAGTCGTTCGCGCGCCCCGCGGTCAGCTTGTCGTGGACGGCCTGCCACAGGAACGAACCATCCGATTCCTTGAAGGCCATCAGAACGCCCTTGTCGCCCTTGATCGCCGGGTCCTTCATCGATTCGTTGTTGGTCCCGACGAGGACGACGCCATTGGCGACGACGGGATTTCCGTAGGCCTGCGAGCCGAGCTCGGCCACCCACTTGATGTTCTTCTTGGTCTTGATGTCCCAGCTCGTCGGCAGATCCTTCATGCTGGAAACGAGATTGCGGTCCGGTGTGCCGCCCCACATCGGCCAGTCGCCCTTGCCAGGATCCGAGCGTGCGATGAGGCCGAGTGTGCTGATCGAGAGGAGGCCAAAGAGGAGGCCGATGGCCGCCACGGAGCGCGTGAGCATCTTGGACATGATGTGTGGTATCCCGGCGCGAACTGCGAGGCGCGCCCCCAACCTGCGAGGCGCGACTCGCGAGCTGCACGTTACTTGTTCTTGTAAACCTTGATGTTGTCGTAATAGAGCTCCGAGCCGCCGCCGACGCGCGACGGCGCATCTGCGTAGAGCCCGGGGCTTCCCTTGTGGTTGCCAATCGGATCGACGCGCTCGATGGTCCACGCCTGTGGTTCAGGCTGGCCCTTGGGCCAGACCTTGCCGCGAGCGCGCACTTTGCCGCCGTCGAGCGACTGCACTTCGAGCTTCATCGTGTACCAGGCGTCTTTGTCGAACTTGAAGGGCATCTTCACCGTGCGCTGCGTCTCTGGTTGCCACGGCTGCAGGTGAAGTTCCTGGTGGTTGCCAAAGACCACGAGTTCGTAGCGCTGCGCGACGACGCCGATGTCTCCCATCAGCCGGCGACGTTCCATGGCGCGGATGTCGGCCTCGATCGTGTAGTTGCTCATGTCGGGCGATCCGAAGAACGGCCGGCAGCGTTTGGCGAAAGCGAAGTCGTTTTCCGCGAGCTTGACGAGGACTTTGCTTCCCTCGAGATCGCGGACGGCGAACTTGTTGGTGGCGTTCGCCCACTCGGTGGGCGGGACCGCGCTGCCGTTCTCGAAGTCGAAGCTCCACGGCAGATCCGGGATGACGCGAATCCGGGCGGCGCCGACAATCGTCCCGACCGTCGCCTTGACGATACCGGCCTGCGCGCCGGCCGCTTTGTCGGCCGTGAACTTGCCCTCGGCGATCGAGCCCTTGAGGTTCTCGACGGTCCAGTTCGCCGGCCCGGGCAGCGCGATGGCCACGCCGCTCGCGTCAAATGCTTTCGCAGAAAGAGCGACTGACTCACCCGGCTTCAGGATGAGTTCCGTGGGCGTCACCGTCAGGGCCGCCGGGACGCCAGCGGGTAACGACGCCGCGCCAGGCTTTGTCGCGCCGGTGGTGGGATTGGCCGCCGCACCCGAGGGCGCCATCTTCGGACCGATCGCGTAGAGCGCATTCATGGAGACGACATAGACACGGCCTCGCGCGACGGCCGGCGCTCCGACGATCGGTTCGGGGCTCTGCTCGCTCCCGAGCCAGTCCTGATCGAGGATCTCCGCGCGATCGGCAAGTGGCCGGATGATGTAGAACCTTCCGTTCTCCGTTCCGACGTAGAGCTTGCCGTCGGCGATCACGGGTGACGACTTCTGAATCGTGCCGAGGTTCTGTTCCCACACGCGCGCGCCCGTCTTGGCGTCGTGCGCGAAGAGGATGCCACCGTTGTCGACGACGTAGATCCGCTGCCCATCGCTGACCGGCGAGGCATAACCGGCCTGGACGCCCCGGATGAGCCACCGCGCATCTTTGTCCGTCAATGTGCCGGTCTTGTTCGTGGGTACCGCCGCGAGCATGCCCATCTCGCTCGTGCCGATGTTTTCCTCGCTGTGCGAGACGATGACGTCAGGCCCAATGACGAGCGCCGCTGTGTTCAGCCCACGTTGGCTCACCAGCCAGCTCCAGACCTTTTCGCCGGTGGCAATCTTGAGCGCGTGCATGGCGCCGTCGCTGCCGCCGGAGAAGAACATCCGTGTCCCGTTGACGTCCGAGACGAACGGGTTGGCGTAGATGGTGTCGGTCGGCCGCCCCTCCGGCGAGCTGATCCAGTTGGCGCGTCCGGTTGATTTGTCGAACGAGATGATAGCGATGCGCGCCGCCGGCGTGCTGTCCCCAACTGAACATCAGGCCGCTCACGATCAGCTGATCGCCGTCGATGATCGGCGAGGAGACGCGTCCACCATGCGTCGTCCACATGCCGAACTCCTCGGCCAGCGAGCGTTCCCAGAGCAGCTTGCCTTCGCGGGACAGCGACATCAGCAGGCCGTTGCCGCTGAAGGCGAAGACATTGCCGCTCGCGGCATCGACGACGGGCGACGCCCAGGCGATGCGGTGGGGCGGCACGTCACTCGTGAAGATGTTGTACTTGTACTCCCAGAGCAGCTTGCCGGTGTCGGCGTGGAAGCACATCAGGCGTTCCTGCATGAGCTCGCCTTCGCCAGACGTGTTCTGGAGGTAGAGACGATCGCCAAAGATCACCGGTCCGGATCGTCCGCCGTACGGGGCCTTCCACGCGAGGTTCTGACCCGAAGGTGACCACGAGGACGGCAGGCCGGTTTCGGTCGAGGTGCCGGTCCGTGCCGGGCCGCGCCAGTCCGGCCAATCGGCGCCGCGCAGGAGCGCGGCCGCGGGGATCAGCAACCCAATTGCCAGGACGAGCGGAAGACGAGGAAGCGTCGCTTTCATATCAGTCCTAGAATATCGCGGATGGTTCTGGGGACACTCAACCTTGAGTGTCCGCGGGGACAGTCACACGCGTGGAGTGTCCCCGCTTCGGTCCCCGGGAGCGGAGCGTTTCGTACCAGAGACACAGCCGCGCGCCAGGCACGGCCTATAATCAGGTCTCTACGTTGCCTGCCCCTCATTCCGTTTCACCGCAATTCTCAGGAGTTTCGATGCGTGACGTTCGTGCGTGGACCGCTCTTTTGCTGATTCTGGCCCTCTGCGCGAGCCTGCCAGCGGCGGCTGCGGTCGAGAATTGGCCCCAGTGGCGCGGGCCTGGGGGCCAGGGCGTATCAGCGGATACCGACGTGCCCACTGAGTGGGCACCGGATAAGAACGTCCTGTGGAAGGCTGAGCTTCCAGGCACGGGGATGTCGTCACCGATTGTCTGGGGTGACCGCATTTATCTGACGGCCGTCCTCGAGGGAGACGTGGTGCCTGGGCAGCGGGCCGTCAAACACCGGCAGGGCCAGGAACAGGACTGGATCCACCCCGACAGCGTGGCCGCCGACAAGAAGCACACCTTCAAAGTCGTGGCCCTGGACGCCAAGTCCGGCAAGATCCTGTGGGATCGCACCGCATACGACGGGACCGTGTTCGACGCGCGCCACCGCCGGAGCAGCTTCGCCGGACCAACACCTGTCACCGACGGTTCGATGGTCTACGCGTACTTCGGTCCCGAGGGCCTCTACGCCTACGACGCGGCCGGCACACTTGCCTGGAAGGTCGTCACGCCCTTCGCCACGCTCGGCCTGGGAACGGGCACCTCGCCGGTCCTCTTCGAGAATCTCGTCATCATTCAGCGCGACGAAGACAACGGCGACCATTCAGCGCTGGTGGCCTACGACAAGAAAACGGGCAAGGAAGTCTGGAACACGAAGCGCACGGTCGAGATCAGCTGGAGCACGCCCGTCCTCGTGCAAGGCGGCGGGCGCACTGAGCTCGTGACGAACGGGAACGAGCTCATCATCGCTTACGATCCCGCGACCGGCAAGGAGCTGTGGCGGACGACCGGCGTGCAGAGCAACGCCATCCATACACCGCTCGTCGGACACGGGCTGGTCATCCTGACGGCCGGCTATCCGGCCAAGAAAGTCATCGCCCTCCGCCCTGGGCCCGCCCCAGACGGCCAGCGCGTCGCGTGGGAGTACTCGAGGGGCACGGGTTACGTGATCTCGAACATCGTCTACGGCGACTACCTTTACCTTTTCACCGACAACGGCATCGTGACGTGTCTCGATCCCAAAACCGGCGCGGTCAAGTACGAGGGCGGGCGCATTCCCGTGCCGGCGCGCTTCATGGGCTCACCGGTTGCGTTTGCAGGGCTCGTCGCGATGACCAGCGAAGCGGGCGACACGTTCATGCTCAAGGCGGGGCCGACACACGAGATCGTCCGCACGAACTCGATTGACGAAGCGGTCTACTCGTCTCCGGCGATTGCCAACGGGCGCATTTACATCCGCGCCGACAAACATCTATTCGCGATCGGCAAGTAGCGTTGCGAGACGCGAGCCCCGGAGAAGCGAGCCGCGCATCCTACGGCGGGGTCTGCTGCTTTTCAATCCTGCCGTACATCAGGCCGCCAACCGGCCCGTGCTGCCAGGTGCCGGCGTAGCGATCGCCGTGGAAAAGCACGCGGCACGTGAATGTTCCAAGCGATGGAATGTTCCAATCGGTCAGCGTGACGACCGGCGTATCCTCGATCCACTTCACCGGGACGACGACCGGCAGCGTCATGTCGAAGTTGCCGTGACGCATGCGGACGTTGAACCGCCACCGATCGTCGGCGACCTTCTCGACACTCGAGATGTCATAGCGGTCTTCGTCGGGCGCGCGCTTGGTACGTCCGTCAACGGTGAAGTAGCCAACCAGCGATGAGCCGCGCATCCTCTCGCTGAACTGCCGTTCGAGGTCGCTCAGCGACGCGGTCGGGACGGTTGCGCCGAGGCCGAGCCGGCCAACGGCCCACCCTCCACCAAACATCAGCACCAGGAGCACCAGCAGCACGGCGAACCGAAAAACCCGTCCGACGATAGCCATCTGTCCTCCTCGACTTTCCCGAGGGGCTTCGCCCCTCGGACTCCCCGACACGCTCTCTCGCGGCGCTCGCTCGCACCATGGAGGCGCTCGGGCGACTCATGAGACAGGTTCTAAATCGTGTCGCCCGGCAGTTCCACGCGCAGCGCCGCAAGGCCAACCAGAAAGACGCACGGCGCCAGGATCAGGATCACCGGCGCGTACGAGCCCGTCACCGCGGCGCACTTCGCGAAAAGGAGTGGGCCAATCGCCGACGCCAGAACGGTGAGCATCTGCGCCGCGCCCTGGATTCGGCCGAGATGGGCCGCCCCGAACCGCCGCCAGATCGCAAAGAACATCACGGTGATCATGCCGCCCGACAACCCGATGAGCGCGGCAAAGATCCAGAGCTGGGCCAGCGTGATGATGAACGGCAGCGCGACGAGAGCCAGCCCGTAGAGGAACATCGCCAGACCGAGCAGACGCTGCATCGACCAGCGCAGCGTCAACCATCCACAGCCGAACTGCCCGACGAGCGCGATGAGCGCCGAACCCGCCAGAAACGTGTGATACGTCTGCTGGTCGAACCCGCGTTCGGCGAGGATGGCTTCGTTGAAGAGCCCCAGCCCGGAGGACACCAGTCCGAAAAGTGACGTCGCGCCGGCAAAAACCCAGAACGCGGGAGTCCGAAGCGCGTCAGACAGGGTCAGGCCCGACACCAATTGCTGGGTGAGGTCGGTAGGAGCCGGCGTCACCGCTGGCTCTCGCATGAACAGGACAACCGCCGGTGTGACGACAAACGCAAGGCCGAGCGCCACCTGCGTCCACGCCAACCGCCAACCGCCAGTTTGCACGGAGGCGCCGATTGCGATGAATGCGATCGCAAAGAAGACGCTGAGCAGCACCGAGTAAACGCCCATCGCCATGCCGACGCGCGCGCCGAACGATTTCCCTACCGCCGTGATACTCGCCACCGACAGCGCGCTCTGACCGATCGCCCGAGTCAGCAGAATCAGCACGAAGAGCGTCGTGACTCCGCCTGTCAGCACGCTCATGCGCCACACGACGACCGCCAGAACGAACGTCAGCGCCGCGGTCGCCCAGCGTAACCCGACTCGATCGAACACGCGACCGATCGGCAAGCAGATCGCGGCACCGAGAAGGGTCGCCCACAAATTGATGTTCGCGTAAGTGATGCGATCGAGTTGGAGATCAGCGAGGAGCGGTTCGGTGATGAGACCCAAACCCTGCGTACGGCCAGGCAGGGTCGCCAGCATGACCACGGCGCCGATGACGACGTTGACCCATCCGAGACGGATCGCGCCGGTATCGGCGGACCAGCCGAGGCTGGCAGGTGAAATCGTCGACGAAGGCGCCGGAGACATGAAACGGGATGCTATCCAGACAAATATCGTCTGCAGTGTCCGTGGCTCAGAACATCACCCCAGCACGCACGCCGAACGTCCGCGGCGCGCCGTTCTCGCCGATGAATCCCGACGGCGCGAGCGGTCCGTAGGCGAATGCCACGGGGATGTAGGTCGTGTTGAACGCGTTGTGAATCCAGCCCTCGGCAAAGAAGAGCTTGGCTCGGACGCCGCCTCGGAAGTTTGTCAGCGAATATGCGTCCTGACCCTCCAAGTTGGCATCGTCGTATCTGAACGCTCCTGTGAACGCGACATCAACGCGGCCGTAGGCGCTCATCGACGTATTGAGCGACCGGCCGTACTGGACGCCGACGCTCGCCGTGTAATCCGGCGTGTTGGGGATTTCGTTGCCCGAGACGTCAAGACCGACCGACGTGCTGCCGGCGCTGAAGGTCGCGTTCGTGTAACCGAAAGTGCCGTAGAGATCCAGGCCGGGGGCAGCACGTGCCGTGAGATCGAACTCGACGCCTTTGCTCGATGCGCCGCCGACATTGGCGATGTAGATCTGGCCGGGGACCGTCAGGTTTGGCACGTTGAGCTGCATGTCGTTCCAGTCGATGAAGAACACCGCACTGTTGAACGCGACGCGACCGTTGGCCAGGAGCGCTTTCAGTCCACCTTCCAGGTTCCAGGTCGTCTCCTCGCCGTAGCCTTCACTGCCGGCCGGGGAGGCCGGGTTGAATCCACCGGCCTTGAAGCCGTTCCCGACCGTTGCGTAAACGTTGTACTCGGGCCGGAAGCGGTAGGCGACCGCAAACTGCGGCGACACATGCGAGAAGCTGTCCTCGGTGACGACGACTGTTGGCGGCGCGATCTGCGGGATCAAAAAACGTCTTGAGATCCGCGTTCTTGTCTTCGTAGTCCACTCGCATGCCGGCGACGAGGTCCAGCTTTTCTTTCAGGGTGACCGTGCCCTGGCCGAACACGCCAAGGCCGAAATCGTCGAGCTGCGAGACCGGCGAATACTGATTCACCGGGAACTCGATGAACTGCGAGAACACGTACGGCGAAAACGTGTTCACCGCGTCCTGCTGGTAGTTCTGCGTGAAGAGGAAGATTCCGGACTGCCATCTGAGCGTCGCCGCGTCGGACAGCTTCACAGGCAGAACCGATGCGACGCGGACTTCCTGCGTGAACTGGAAGTCCTCTTCAGCGTTGTTGCGCGTGACGATCGGGAGCGGCGAGTAATCGAGATCGGTCGAGTCCTCGGTCTTCCACTTCAGAAACCCGGTAATGGTCGAGAGCCGCATCGAGCTCCCGGTCCGTTCGGCCTGAATCGTCGTGCCGAGAATGTCGCGGTGGGTGTATCCCTCGTAGTCGCGCGCGGAGTGGAAAGGGTTCTCGCGGAGCGCTGCAAGATCGTTCAGCGCGTAGTCGCCGTCGCGCGCGCGCTCGCCGGTGACGATGAGGCGCGTCTCCCACTTCTCGGCGGGCTTCCAGAGGAGTTGGCCCTTGCCGCTGAACCCGCTTCGCGAGTCGATGTTCTGACTAGTGACGTCGTTGGTCGTGAAGCCGTCCCGCTCGGCGTAGGTGAATGCCGCGCTGGCGCTCAGGGTGTCGGCGATGAGCGCCCCAGCCGCGTTGCCGCGGAGTTCCCAGTTGGAGAAGTTGCCGAACGGCACCGACAGCTGCCCGGTCCATTTGCCGAGCGTCGGTTTGCGACTCGCGACGTTGATCAGTCCTCCGAGCGTATTGCGGCCGAACAGCGCGCTCTGCGGCCCCCGGACGAACTCGATTTGCTCGACGTCGAGCAGATCGACGCTCGACGAGTTCGAGTTGAGCTGAGGCACGCCATCGAGAAAGGTCGTGACTGCTGGATTGGCCGGGCTCGATCCGATTCCCCTGAACCGCGGATTGCTCAGCTTGCGCGCCGTGAACTCGGTGAAAGTGACGTTTGGCGCGAAAATGCCCGCTTCGCTCACGATCTGGATGTCGGCCCGATCGATCGTGTCCTTGGAAACCGCCGTGACGCTGACCGGCAGACGTCGCGCGTCCTCTGGCTCTTTCTGCGCCGTGACGGTCACCGGAGGCAGGGTCAGCCGGAGCTGGTCGTCGGGCGGCGCCGGGGCAGGTCCAGTAGCCGGAGGCTGCGCGGCCTGGCTCGACTGTCCGGCTGCGGACGGTCCCGACACCAGAACGGCACAGGCAAGAAACACAAATATCAGAGGGCTCTTCATATTCTTCATCTTGGGGGTTTAAGACGCTCAGACAGGGATTTCTGTTTCGAGGCTCCCCCAATCTTATTTCAAACAGGGCAGGTCTCGGACGTCGGCCGGGACCAACGACTTCTCCGATGGGGCCGTTCGACGAAACTCGCCGTGGACTCGACCCTCCTGGTATTCCCGACTAACATTTCTCCACCGTGAAACCAGTCGTCACTGTTTGCGTTGGGGCTTGCGTTTGGGTTTTCGTCCTTCTGACTGCGGGCTGCGCTCTGCACTCGCCACAGCGTTCCGCCACATCGGTCTCGCCGATTACCGAAGTCTCGGTCCGAAGTCACATGGCGTTTCTCGCGAGCGACGCGCTGAATGGCCGCGGCAGCGGAACGCGGGACGAGTGGATTGCCGCCGCTTACCTCGGCTCGCAGATGCAACAGTGGGGACTCGAACCACTCGGTGATGCCGGTGGCTTCGTACAACAGATTGAGATCGAACGGCTCGAGACCACAGCGCCGCCAACGCTGTCGGTCGATGGAAAGAAGTACACGCATGGCCGGGACATCCGCGTGCAGGTCCTCAGCGCTGCCCGCGTCTCCGGATTGCTTCAAAAGTACTCACCCGGGTTCGCCGGTGAAGCCGGGTGCGGTGCTCCTCATGCCTGCGACGCCTGCGACGCCTGCGCCCGGAGCGTCGACGGCACCGACATCTGGAGCTTCGGCCGGGCCCGTTACGACGGGGGCAGCGGTCGTATTGACGCTCGAGGGCCCGAACGCCCCGAAGCCACCGTCGGGGGCACGACTTCCGGCCCCGCCGCCAAGATTTGTTGGCGTCGACAGCCCAGCGGGCACGCGTCCCACTGCGGTTGCGCTCGGCACGGAGGCGTATGCCTCGATCTCGGCATTGGCAGAGGGCGCCACGGTTGTCGTCGAAGCGGAGGTCAAGCCGGGATCGAAAACGCAGACGTGGAATGCCGTCGGCCGCCTGACCGGGCGTGTGCCGAAGACCGCCGCCGAGGTCATTCTCCTCTCAGCGCACCTCGATCACGTGGGCGTCCGAGCGGCCGCGAACGCCGCGGCAGGCGCCGATACGATTTACAACGGCGCAGACGATGACGCGTCCGGGAGCGTCGCAGTGCTGGAGCTCGCGCGCGCGATTGCGCTCGGCCCACGTCCGGACCGCACCATCGTCTTTGCGTTTTTCGGCAGCGAGGAATCCGGTGGCCTTGGGTCGCGGTTCTTTGCCGATCGTCCGGTCGTCCCGATCTCGCAGATCGTGGCCAACCTGCAGTTCGAGATGATCGGCCGGCCCGATGCCAAAGTACCGCCGCACACTCTATGGCTGACCGGGTACGAGCGATCGACGCTCGGGCCGGCGCTCGCGAAGGAGGGCGCCCGGCTCGTGCAGGATCCGCACCCGGAGCAGAGCTTCTTCACGCGGTCCGACAACATCCAGTTCGCGCGCCGCGGCGTGATCGCGCACACCGTGTCGAGCTACGGGCTGCACAAGGACTATCACCAGCCGTCTGACGAGATCCGGTCCATCGACTTTGCGCACATGACCGACTCTATCCGTTCGATGCTGAAGCCGATCTTGTGGTTGGCGAATTCGGGATTCAAGCCTGAGTGGCGGCCGGGGATGAAGCCGTAGAAAGCAATTGCGTTTATCTCCCAAGCACCTGCATCTCCGTCCTCATCCACTCGGAGGCAGGGTACACGCGCACGTAACGCGCCTTGACGCCGGAAAGAGGAATCCGTACCGGGGCCACTAACGGATCGGCGAGCATGGCCTCGACGACCATGCCGCCGGTCCATCCGAGCCACGATTCCTGCCAGGTGGTGCCATCCTCGGAGGTCTCGATCCGTATTCGCGCAGCGAAGTCCTCGTAGCGCCGCCGAACAGGGATGGCGATCGCCGAGAGGCGATATGGCTGACCAACGTCGAACTCGAGCACATAGCGGCCAGCGTCGCGCACGGTTGCCTGGAGTGGCGGCTCAGGCGGCGGCTCACGCGGCGCAGGCTGGGCAGGCAGAAGAAACATCGTTCCGGCGCCGCTCACTCCGTGGGACTGGATGCCGGGTACTTCTTCGATCATTTGCTCGAAGCTACGGCCCGGATCGAAGCGATGGTTCACGATGATTGCCAGAGGCCGCCGTCGGGCCAGGTAGAAGAGACCTGACACGTCGCCACGCCAGAGCGACAGCGAGAGCGCCCGGTAGTGGAGCGGAAAGTGTCCAGAGTAGCCGTTGACGAGCGGCTGACGGTGGAAGATCGATCGATACATCGCCTCGATGCTCACATCTGTATTCTCGAGGGGTAACTCAATCACCGCCGCCTGCTGCGAACCGGGAAGAATCACCTTCCCCGGAGGTGGAACAACTGGGACGCGACGAGTCATACCGTCGGCGAGGAGCCCGGCGATCACCGCGACTCCGGCAAGCCCACGCGCGCGCCGCGACCAGCTCGAGCCGTCACCCGCGAACAGGCTCAGACTGGCCCACTGTGCTACGGCGAGGCAGGCCGACATTGCCAGGCATAAGGTTCCGACCATTGCGAAGCGCGCGGGCACACGCAGCCCATTGAAACCGGGCAGCGAGAGCAGCCAGGCGTATGGATGATAGGGCGACGCCGGATCCAGCCCTTCACCGCCGGGCCCTATCGCCAGCACCCACATCAGGATCGTGGCCGCAGCATAGAAGAGGATCGTCGTCCGGCCCGCGTCCACGGATCGGCGTCGAGCGAGCAGCAGAACGAGACCGGCGCATGCGAGCAACACGACCGTCACGCCGGTGAACAGATACTGCTCGTAGTTGTCAGCCGGGCCCTCGCGCCAGAGTTTCATGAGCGGGGCGGCGTGAAGAAACGACGCCGGCACTGCGCTGAACTCGCGGATTTCCGCGACGGTTCGCGTCAGTCCCAGCCGCTCGTGCACCTCGCGATACTTCAACAGCACCGGCACCAGGGGCAGTGACGCGACAGCCCACGCCGTGATAATCGCCAGCCCGCGGCCCGGCGCCCTCCGCCAGTCCACGAACCAGAGCATCCATGCGACCACCAGCACCGGAAAGAACAGCAGGAAATAGCCGTTCGACAGCGCCTGCATCAACCACGCGACACCGAAGACGACCAGCCATCGCCTGGCGCCCGTTTCCAGATAGGCGTGCAGACCGAGGAGCGCGAGCGGCATCCACTGCGAGGAGAGAACCTGGATGTGTGCGAGTTGGCCGGCGCGGTACGGTGAGAACCCGAACGCAAGGCCCGCACAGATCCCAGCGAAGACGGAGCCGGTCAGCCGTCGGCCCAGAAGGTACGCGAAGAACCCCGAGAGCGCGAATGTCAGCAGGAAGCAGACGTTGTACGCCGCGATCGGATTGAGGCCCGCCCATTGCAGTGGCGTCGCCACGACGCTCAACCCAACCAGATGCTCCGAGAGCGCCATCGCGCCGGTCATTGGCCACATCATCGGTGCGTTCCACCACGTCTCGGTGAACGGGGTGGCCTGGGCATTCCACCAGAGGATCCAGATGTTGAGGACCGGATCTCCCGGGTCGTGGGGAATGCGTGTCGTCAGCGACGCTGCGGCCGGCCACGTCCAGAAGACGGCGAGCGCGCTGAATCCGAGGAGGATCCAGAACGGCTCAAGGCTCAAGGCTTTGGGCTTAAGCAAGATCTTCGAGTGCGCGTTCCAAGGGTTGCCTGAGCCTTGAGCCTTGAGCCATGAGCCTTATCTACTCGCCGCGCCCAGTGCCTGTCCCCCGGCCAGCGCCAACCGGCTGCGGCGCGGGGAGAGGCTTGCGCGGCAACGGCAGGTCGCGGTTGGCGGTCAGGTAGACGAACGACGCGACGATGACGGCGTTTTTCCGCATGTCTTCTTCCTGAATCCGCTCGTACAGGTCCATGTTCGAATGATGCGTGCGGGTGCCGTATTCCACCGGATCCTGGACGAATTGAAAGCCGGGCAGGCCGACTGCGTCGAACGACTGGTGATCGGTCCCGCCAGTGTTCCGGATGGAGAGCGTGGTCATCCCGAGGTTGTTGAAAGGCTTCATCCAGGCCTCGAAGATTGGCGCCACCGCTTCGTTGCTCTGCAGGTAGATACCGCGAATCGCGCCCGTGCCGTTGTCCACGTTGAAGTAGCCTGCGAACTTCGCGTGCGCCGGCTTGAGCGTCATGGTCGCGCGGTCGGCAAACGTGTCTGTCACGTACTGCCGTGAGCCGACCAGGCCCTGCTCCTCGCCACCCCAGAGGCCGATGCGCACCGTGCGCCGCAGCGGCAGCCCTGACTGCTTGAGGATCCGCATCGCTTCCATCATCACGGCCGACCCGGCGGCATTGTCGGTCGCCCCTGTGCCGGCGTGCCACGAATCGAAATGCGCGCCGAGCATCACGACCTCGTCGGCCTTGTCCGTGCCCGGAATCTCTCCGACGACGTTGAACGACGTCGGATCGTCGTAGAACGTATTTTTGATCTCCATCTCGATCCGCACCGGCTGATCCTTCTGCAGGGTTCGAAGGATCCGTCCGTAGTGTTCGACGGCGATGGTCACCGCGGGAATCGTCGCGGGCGCGTTCGCCTCGCGCGATCCGCCTCCGCCGACAAACACGGTGCCGCCCGTTCCGCGGCCAGGCGTGATGATCGCGACGACCCCTTCATCCTTCAGAAACTGGGTGCGGGTCAGTGCGAACGCTGAGGTCCCTCCACGACCGCCGCCGAAAGCGCCCCGTCCGCCGCGTCCCCCTCGACCTGTCGGGACCGTCTCGCGTTCGAGCTCGCGGAGCTCGTCATCCGTGTAGCGCTGGGCCTGCGCCTCGAAGAGCGCCGGCACGTCAGGCATAGCGGTCGACAAGAGAAACTTGCCCTTCAGCTTGCCTTTCCAGGTGGTCATGTCCTCGGGGCTGTCGATCGTCGCGAAGACCGCATCACCAGCCACGACACCATTGGTGCCCGATGTCCACGCCTGCGGATACCCGATGACCGGCAGACTCCCACCGGGCGTGGTCGCCATCATGTAGAACTTGTCGTTCGCCCAGCCTCGTCCGAACGGCCCAAACGGCTGCAGCTTCACGTTGACGAGGCCCCACGAGGTCATCTCCTTGACGGCCCAGTCGCCTGCCTTGCGGAACCCCGGGGAGTTGGTGAGTCGCGGACCGTAGACATCGGTCAGCCAGCTCATGATCTCCATCACTCGCGAGCGTTGCAGACCCTCGGCTTTGATCTTGTAAATGGCCGTGAGGTCGACGCGCTCTGCCTGCTGCGCCGACACGGGCGCCAAAGTCACTGCCAGCGCGCACGCCGCCCCGGCCAGCAGTGCCGGCCGTCCAACCGCGCCGCCCCATCGGCGAACGTGCTCGCGGTGTGGCTCGTGCGATGCGACGGGCACTGCCCGCCGCCGTCCAGAAAATCTCATTCGCATCCTCCAAAAAGGCCGCGATCGGTGAACTGACCACAGCAAAAAAATAATTACAGACCGTCAGCATATGCGGGGCGAACGACCGATTTCCAGTTACAAAACCGAAGGTCACTCGACAAGCTCGTAAGCCGGTGTGCTCGCAGAAGCACACCAAAAACGCTCCGGAGCGCCGCAGTTGCAACGACTTGGCGGCGATCCGAGAAATCGTGTGCGGTCTGGACCAATGGTTGCACCGCGGAGGCGGGGACCTCCATGACAACCGTACCTCTCTCCCACGAACGGCCAGAAGCTCCGCTCTTTTGCGACGGCCTTGGCGAGCGCGTCGTCGCCGCGGACGGCGCGACCGGCGAGCTGCTGCAGATTCTTCGCATCCGGCCGGCGCTGACGGCAGTGCCGTCGTTCGAATTCGCGTTGCGCGAACGCGCTGCCCGGCTGGCGAACTTCCGACATGCCTACTACGCGCGTGTGCGACGTATCGATCGTGTCCAGGTGCCCGGCCCCGGGCTCTCGATCGTGTCGGATCACGTTGAAGGTACGCGACTGTCCGACATGCTGCGGGTGGCGCACGAGCGCAACCTCCAGCTCGACATCAACGCGGCACTCTGCCTGATTCGCCAGCTCGTGCCGGCGGTCGCGCTGCTGCATGAGAACGCGCGCGAGGTCGCGCACGGTCTCATCGCTCCGGAGCGGCTGGTCGTGACGCCGCACGCGCGCCTCGTGATCGTCGAGCACGTGCTGTCGGCAGCCGTCGAGCAGCTGCAGTTCAGCCGCGATCGGCTCTGGCAGGAGTTCCGAATCGCGATGCCGCCAAGCGCCGGCATGTCGCGGTTCGATCATCGGGCGGACGTGACCGGTATCGGGCTGGTGGCGCTCGCGCTCGTGCTGGGTCGGCCGCTCCATCAGGCCGAGTTCCCCAACCATCTGCCGACGCTGCTTGAACGAAGCGCGCGAGCGCACCGCGCTTGGCGAAGAACAACCGCTCTCGCCGTCGCTCCGCGACTGGCTGGCGCGCGCGCTGCAGCTCGATACGCGCCGGGCGTTTGCGTCGGCTCCCGAAGCGCTCTCGGCGCTCGAGGAGATCGTCGCTGACGATTCGATGTACGTCGCCGCGCCGGTGTCGCTCGAGACGTTCCTGTCGCGCTACATCGCGGCCCTGCTCGAGCTGCCATCGGATCCAGTGCCGGCCGCGCCGTCTGCGGCATTCGCGGCAACAGCGGCACCAACCACCGTCCCTGCCGCGCCGCCAGCGCCGCCAGCGGCGGCCCCGTCCCCCTATGCGGCTGCGCCCGCCCAGGGAGCGGCATTCGAGTTGTTGGCCGACGTGACCGCTCCTGCGACCGTCGGTACCGGCGCGCGCAGCATCACCGAGCTCATCGCGGCTGGTGACCTGACGGCGCCGCTTGACTCCTCCGACAAGGGTCAGACGCTCTTCAATCCGGACGCGCCTTTCAGCGTGTCGTCCGATCCGGCGTTCAGCGCCCAGTCGGATGCGCTGTTCAGCCTCCAGACGGAGCCGCCGCTCAGCGCCAAATCAGGCGCACAGTCAGGCGCCGCTCCACAAGCCATTTGAGACCGCACCGGGTGCGCCGTTCACGGTCATCCCTGCGCCGGCCGCACAGGCCGCGCCCGCGTCGAAGCGCAAATTCAGCGGCCCAAAACTCAAGATTTCCCGGAAGGCTGCTGCTCGCGGCGGCCGCGCTGGTCGTCGTCGCGGGTGGGGGAGTCTACGCCTCGCGTTTCATGATCGGCGCCGGTGTGTCCGCGCCCAAAACGGGAACCCTCGTCGTGCAATCCAATCCCGCCGGCGTGCCAGTCTTCGTCGACGGGAAGGATTACGGCCAGACGCCGGCTCGATTTGCGGTGCCGGTGGGCCCGCACATTCTCGAGCTGCGCCGGGGCGGCGTGCCCCGCGTGATGAACGTCAACGTCACGGCTGGCGCCGAGGTTTCGCAGTACCTCGAGTTTGCCAACACTCCAGAGACCGGCAGCCTCCGTGTCGAGACGCAGCCGGCCGGCGCAAAGGTCATGGTCGACGGCACCGACCGTGGCGTCGCGCCGGTGACCATCAACGATCTGCTGCCTGGTGATCATGAGGTCATCCTGCAGACGCCGATCGCGTCAGCGCGCCACGTCGTCAGCGTCCAGGCGGGTGGTACGGCGTCGATCGTCACCCCGGTGGCGTCGGCGACGACCGCGGCCGGTCCGGTGTCGGGCTGGCTGACGGTCAAGGCGCCGTTCTCTCTCGAGATTCGCGAGGAAGGCCGCATCGTCGGCACGACCGATGCCGATCGCCTGATGCTCGCGGCGGGCCCCCACACCATCGAGCTCGTCAACGAAACGTTGGGTTACAGGGTCACGCGCACCGTCCAGGTGATGCCCGGCAAGGTGGCAAGCCTCGCGGTCGATTTGCCCAAGGGCGTCGTGAACCTCAACGCCACGCCGTGGGCGGAAGTCTGGGTCGACGGTCAGCGCGTCGGCGAGACGCCAATCGGCAATCTTTCAATCCCGATTGGCCCGCATGAAGTCGTGTTCCGGCATCCTCAGTTCGGCGAGAAGCGTCACGCGATCTCAGTCACGATGTCGGGGCCGACACGGGTCAGTGTCGATATGAAATAGGTTCAGAACAGCGGTTCAGGGTTCAAGGTTCAGGTTCAGGTTCAGGGTTCACGGTTCTGGTTCGGTGATTCGAGAGGGCGCAGTGCTGACCTTCCTGACTGTATCGACGATGGTGATGGTGACGACGCTGGCGATGGTGTTGGTGAACGCGGAACCACACGCGGCGCCAGCGCGGCCGGCGCGCCGCGGCATTCGTCTCCGGGTGACGAGGTAATGGCCATGGCCGTCATGACTAGTAGAGTGTCGACTGCAGTTCGCGTCCTTGGTCTGACCGTCGCTCTGGCTGCGGGCGTCGCGACGCCCACCGCGGCTCAGGAGGGCCCGCTCGGCGTGGCGCGCGACCTCTACGCTTCGGCGCGCTACGACGAGGCGCTGGCGATGCTGAACGGCGTCAGGCAGCAGGAGAGTGCGAACCCGGTCAATCTTCGATACATCGAGCAGTACCGCTCGCTCTGCCTCCTGGCGCTTGGGCGTGGCGCCGAGGCGGAAGCGGCCATCGCTGTCGTCGTCGCCTCCGATCCGATGTACTTGCCGTCAGAGACAGAGGCGTCGCCTCGCGTCCGCTCGGCGTTCTCTGAGGTCCGGCAGCGTCAGCTGCCCGACATCGCGCGCACACGTTACGCGTCGGCGAAGTCCGCGTTCGACCGGAAGGACTATCCGGCGGCCGAACAACAGTTCCGGGATCTGCTGCGGCTCATCGACGATCCCGACATGGGTGGACGGATGGCCGATCTGCGCATGCTGGTGACTGGGTTTGTCGACCTCAGCAGTGCCGCGGCCGCGCCACCGCCGGAACCTAGGCCAGAGCCCCGGCGCGAAGACGCCCCCGCGCCCGCGCCGCGCGCCGACCGCGCCAGACCCACAGCGCGTCTACGGCTCCGACGACGAAGGCGTGATTGCCGCCACACCAATCCGCCAGGAAGTGCCGAGGGTCCCGGCTCCAATTGCGAATCAGACCCGTGACCGCGGCATCCTCGAAGTCACGATCGACGAGCAGGGTCGCGTGATTGGGGCGGTGATTCGCCTCGCGCTGCACCCGATATACGACTCGCAGATTCTCCTGGCCGCCAAGGAATGGCGCTATCAGCCGGCGACGCTCAACGGCCGGCCCGTCAAGTTCCGCAAGGTCATCCAGATCTCAGTCACGAAGCGCTGAGTGGGGCCGGACCGGCCACTCGTCCCAATCGGTCCGCGCAGGTGAAGGGGTACGCTACACTGCCCGGCGGATCGATGGACCGAGGTCTCGCCAGGATCATCGCTGCGGCGGTTGGAATCAGCGCGGTCGCGCTGGCCGGAGCATGCGAGCGTCAACGCGACACGCCCCCGCCGCCGCGTCGCGCGAGCGTCGACGTCGTACTCCCACTCGAGACCCGCACAATCGAGGCGGTCGTCCCGAAGCAGGCAACGCTCGAGACGATCTTCAGGCACCACGAGCTTCCCGCGCCCGTGGTTCAGGCCGCGATCGATTCGACGCGCGCCGTGTTCAATCCGCGCCATATCCGCGCCGAGCGACCCTACCGACTCGTGCTGTCCGTCGAAGGGTTCCTCAGAGAGTTCGAATACCAGATCGACGCGGACCGTTTTCTGCGGATCATCAACCCCGACCGCTCAGCTCCGGAGACCCTCGAGGCGGCGGTGCTGCTCTACGACAAGCAAACCAGCATCGTCGCGGTCCGTGGCCAAATCGACCGTGATCACCCGTCATTGATCGCGGCAGTCGATGCGACCGGTGAACGCGTGCAGCTCGCGATTTCGCTCGCCGAGCTCTTCAGCGGGCAGATCGACTTTGAGAACGACTTGCAGCCTGGGGATGCGTTCGAGGTGCTCTTCGAGACCTCCAAGTATCAAGGGCAGTTTGCCGGCTATGGCGCGATCCTGGCCGCGCGGTTCACGAACGAAGGCAAGGAGTACCAGGCGTACCGCTGGACGCACCCGGACACGCAAAAGGCCGGCTACTACGACGAGCAGGGACGCTCCCTTCGCCGATTCGTGCTGGCTTCGCCGCTGCGGTTCACGCCGCGCGTGACGTCGGGGTTCTCGCGCCGCCGCCTCCATCCGGTGCATCGCTCGTATCAGGCCCACCTCGGCGTCGACTATGCAGCGCCGACCGGCACGCCAGTGGTCGCCGTGGCAAGTGGTGTCGTCGTATCCGCAGGATGGGCGGGTGGGGGTGGACGCCAGGTTCGCATTCGACATACGAGCGGATTCGAGAGCTATTACCTGCACCTGTCGGCGTTTGCCAAGGGCGTTCGTGCCGGCGCGCATGTCGATCAGGGACAACTCATCGGACGAGTCGGTTCGACCGGCACGGCGACCGGTCCTCATCTCGATTACCGTCTCAGAAAGAACGGCGTGTTCGTCGATCCGCGGCGGGAGCATGCCCGGCAGCCGCCCGGCGAGCCGATCCCCGCAACCTATCTGGCCGGCTTCAGCGCCGCTCGCGACGAAATGCTCCAGCAGTTCTCGACGCCGCTGGCCGCGGCGACAGCATCGGACGCCGCCGCCGTCAAGGAAAGGCCGTGAACTAGAATTAGTCAATGGCGTCCCTTCATCCCTTCCGGGCCCTTCGCCCGGCGCCGCCGGCGGCGGCCAACGTCTCCTCCGTTCCCTACGATGTCGTCAGCGTGGAAGAAGCGCGGCAGCTGGCCGCCGGCAACCCGCTCAGTTTTCTGCACGTCACCCGATCCGAGATTGACCTGCCGGCGGGGAGCGATCCTTACGCCGAGAGTGTGTATGAGCTCGCCCGGGACAATCTCGCGGCACTCAGGGCCAAGGCTCCGCTCGTCGTCGAGGACTCGCCGTCGTTGTACTTCTATCGATTGCGAATGGGCACGCACGTGCAGACGGGAATCGCGGGCTGCTTCTCGGTCGACGAGTACGAACAGGACGTCATCAAGAAGCACGAGCGGACGCGTCGGGACAAAGAAGACGATCGCACCCGGCACATCGTCGAGGTGCGAGCGCAAACGGGCGTTGTCTTTCTGACCTATCGCGCGACGCCGGCCGTCGACGCGGAGGTCGCGCGTGTGACGGCGGGAGCGCCGTTGTACGACTTCACGGCTCCCGATGACGTTCAGCACACGATCTGGCGGGCAGCTGCCGCCGAGACGCGCGGCGTCGTGGAGGCCTTTGCCAGAATTCCCGCCCTCTACATCGCGGACGGCCATCATCGCGCGGCGAGTGCCGCCAGAGCGCGGGCGGCGTTGCAGACCCAGGTCGGCGGCGGCGCCGCGGACGCCGAGACGTTCATCGCGGTCGCGTTTCCACACGACCAGATGCAGATTCTTCCGTATAACCGGACCGTCAAGGATCTGGCTGGACGATCGCCCGACGCCTTTCTCGCCGAGCTCCGTGGCAAGTTCAGCGTCTCGGACGGGCCGGCGACGCCGCGGCGCAAAGGCGAAGTGTCGATGTACCTCGGCGGCCGCTGGTACACGATCGATCTTTCGGCCGCACGGCCCGAGGATGATTCACGGGCGAGCGGACTGGACGTCGCGCTTTTGCAGCGGCTGGTGCTCGAGCAAATCCTGGGGATCGGCGATATCCGGACCGACAAGCGAATCGACTTCCTCGGCGGCGCCCGGGGCACCAAAGCGCTCGAGGACGCGGTCAATTCGGGCGCGGCCGCGGTCGCGTTCTCGATGTTCCCGGTGACGATCGACGATCTGATGGCCATCTCCGACGCCGGCGGGATCATGCCGCCAAAGTCGACCTGGTTCGAGCCAAAGCTGAGAGACGGGTTGCTGGTTCATCTGATCTAGATTTGGTTCGTGGTTCTTAGTTCGTCGTTCTAGGTTCTGGTTCGAGCTCGCCGGTTCTCTGATGGGCCCAGTGACCGCGAACCAGAACCTGAACCAAGAACCCAGAACGACGAACCCAGAACCACGAGCCGCGAACGAACATGAAAGTCCTCGTCGCCGACCCGTTTGAGCCGAGCGGTCTGGAAGGCCTGAAGGCTGCGGGCTGTGAGGTCGTCTACGATCCGGACGCCAAGGACGACCGGTTGATCGAGGCCGTTCGGTCGACGGGTGCCGAGGTCCTCGTCGTCCGGAGCACGAAGGTGACCTCAGCGATGCTCGACGCCGGCCGGCTGGCGCTCATCGTGCGCGCCGGCGCAGGCTACAACACGATTGACGTGGCGGGGGCGTCGAAGCGCGGGATTTACGTCTCCAATTGTCCGGGAAAGAATGCGATTGCGGTTGCCGAGCTGACCTTCGGCTTGATCCTGGCACTCGACCGGCGAATTCCTGACAACGTCGCCGAGTTGCGCGCGGGCAAATGGAACAAGAAAGCGTTTTCGAAGGCCCGCGGGCTGCGCGGGCAGACAATCGGCGTTCTCGGGATCGGGAGCATCGCGCAGGAGGTCATCCGGCGCGCCGCGGCGTTTGGCCTCGATGTCGTCGTCTGGAGCCGGCGTTTCGACGGGGAGGAACGCCCGATGCGGGAAGCTGAGGCCCGAGCGTTCGACCTCGAGGCCGAAGCACGGCTCGTGCGCATCGAGTTGGCGCCAACGCCCAGAGCGGTCGCCACTCGTGCTGACATTCTTTCCGTCCACCTCGCGTTTGGGCCGGATACGAAGGGTCTTGTCGGTCGTGAGGTCCTCGCCGGTCTGAAGCCGGGCGCGACGTTCATCAACACCGCGCGAGCCGAGATTGTCGACCACGCGGCGCTCCTCGAAGTCGCGCGCGAGAAGCGCGTCCGCGTCGGGCTCGATGTGTTCAACGCCGAGCCCGCTACCGCGACTGGTGATTTCAACGACGAGCTCGTGTCGCTGCCGAACGTTTACGGCACGCATCACATCGGGGCGTCGACCGATCAGGCGCAGGAAGCCATTGCCGCCGAGACGGTTCGCATCGTCACGAGCTTCAAGAACACCGGGAAGGTTCCGAACGTCGTCAATCTGGCGTCGCGGACCCCGGCGACTCACATGCTCGTGGTGCGCCACCGCGATCGCCCGGGCGTGCTGGCCCACGTATTCGACAATCTGCGCGAAGCCAACCTGAACGTGCAGGAGACCGAGAACATCGTCTTCGAGGGCGCCGAAGCCGCAGTGGCCAGAATCAATTTGGACGGCGCTCCGGCGTCAGCGTTGTGCGACAAGATCAAGAGCGGACACGCGGACGTTCTCGACCTGCAGGTCGTCAAGCTCTAGAAAACTTCGTTTTGCCGTTATCCGCTTGTCACAACTCACAGGAGATCAGAAGATCAGGAGATGTTTCTTTCGTGTTTTTGAAATCCGTCTCCTGAACTCCTGGTCTCCGTGTGAAGAACACTCGTCACTAGTCATTGGTTGTTAATCCGTTCGACATCATCCAATTCCATGACCACGACACACCGCATCTTCAATTTCTCCGCCGGTCCGGCCGTTCTCCCTGTCGAAGTGCTCGAAGAGGCCCAGCGCGATTTGATCGCCCTTCCTGGCGTCGGCATGTCGATCCTCGAGATCAGCCATCGTTCGAAGCCGTTCGATGACGTCATCGAGGGCTGTGAGGCTGATTTGCGCGCGCTCGCCGCGATTCCGGCGAACTATCACGTGCTGTTCCTGCAGGGAGGAGCGAGCCTGCAGTTTTCGATGGTGCCGATGAATCTGCTGCCGCCCGGCGGCTCGGCCGACTACATCGTCACCGGCTCGTGGTCGGAAAAGGCCGTCAAGGAGGCCAAGCGCGTCGGCGCGGTGAAGATCGCGGCGACAACCGCCGCCGACAATTACGCGCGCGTTCCCAAGCAGAGCGAGCTGACGCTCGACCCAGCCGCCGCTTACGTCCACTACACGACGAACAATACGATCTTCGGCACCGAGTGGCACAACGTTCCCGATGTCGGCCGCGTGCCGCTCGTCGCCGACACATCGTCGGACATGTTCAGCCGTCCGATTGACATCGGCAAATTCGGGTTGATCTACGCCGGCGCGCAGAAGAACCTCGGGCCGTCCGGCTTGACGCTCGTGATCATCCGCGACGACCTGGTGTCGCGCACGCCGGCGTCGCTGGCGACGATGCTCCAGTACGGCGTGCACGTCGAGAACAAGTCGATGTACAACACGCCGCCGGTCTTTGGCGTCTACATCATGCGGCTCGTGTTGAAGTGGCTGCTGAAGGAAGGGGGGCTCTCGGCGATCGATGCGAGCAACGCCCGGAAGGCCCAGAAGCTGTATGCCGAGATCGATCGCACGGGCTACTATCGAGGGCACGCGCAACCGGACAGCCGATCGCGGATGAACGTCACGTTCCGCCTGCCGAGTGAGGAGCTCGAGAAGAAGTTCGTGAAGGAATCGACGGCCGCCGGGCTCGACGGCCTCAAGGGGCATCGATCTGTCGGCGGTCTGAGAGCCTCGATCTACAACGCATTTCCCGAGGCCGGGGTCGACGCGCTCGTGGCGTTCATGAAAGAGTTCGAGCGCGTGAACGGCTGAGCTATCGCCGCTGCGGACCGTGCCGGAACTGGCGCCGATAACGCCTTACGTATCAGACTGTTGCGAGCGTACAGAAGTCTTACATACCGACCAGGTCGTCTCCTGCTACTTTGACGTGCACCCCGAACCCAAGGAGTCACGTTGTCTACGGCAGTCAAGGCTGGTCGGCCGGCGTATTCGCCAAGAACCCTCAACATCGTCACGGCGTCCATCATGGTCGTGTTTCACGTCCTGGCCGTCACGGCGTTGTTCTTTTTCAGCTGGACGAACTTGCTGGTGGCGTTCGTGCTGCACTGGTTCGCGGTCGGGTTCGGGATCAGCCTCGGCTACCACCGCCTGCACACGCACCGCGGCTACAAGACGTCGAAGGCCTTCGAGTACTTCCTTGCTGTCTGCGGCACGATGACGCTCGAGGGCGGGCCGATTTTCTGGGTCGCGACGCACCGCGTCCACCATCAGCACTCCGACCACGACGGCGATCCGCATACTCCGCACGACGGCGGGTTCTGGGCCCACATGGGCTGGATCCTCTTCGGCGACACGCACCACAACAACACGGAGCTGATGTCGAAGTACGCGCCGGATCTCGGGGCGGACCCGTTCTATCGCTGGCTGAACAGCTATCACTACGTTCCGCTGACGCTCCTCGGCTTCGCGCTCCTCGCGATTGGCGGCTGGCCGATGGTGCTGTGGGGGATCTTCCTCAGGGTCGTCGTCGGCCTGCACGGCACGTGGCTCGTCAATTCCGCGACCCACATGTGGGGCAGCCGACGATTCGCGACTCGCGACGACTCGCGCAACAGCTGGTGGGTGGCGCTTCTCACCTTTGGCGAGGGCTGGCACAACAATCACCACGCCCACCCCGTCTCCGCGCGCCACGGCCTCGCGTGGTATGAATTCGACATCAGCTGGATCACGCTCAAGGCGCTCAACGCCGTCGGCCTCGTGCGCGACTTGAAGGTCGCTCGGGTGGCGACGCGGATGCCGGCAGAAGAAGCCGCGTAGCGGCCGCTCAGTAATTCTGAATTCTGAACTGCTGAATGCTGAAGTGAAGTTAGAAGGGTAAAGGGGGAAGATAATTTCGAAGTTGGCAATTGCCCACTTCGGCCTTGTCTTCCCCCTTTTCGCCTTCTGCCTTCACTTCAGCATTCAGCATTCAGCTATTCAGCATTATTCTGTTCTCATGATCAGCGGCCGGCGTCGGTCGGTCATCTTCTTCACCGTTCTCGGCGTCTGCCTCGTGGCGCTGGCCGTCACGCTCAACATCAGCTGGGTCGTGCTCAACTGGCGACCGCGGTGTGCTGGTCGTGCTCGGCATCGTTCTGTTCATCCCGATCATCGCCGGCATGGTGCTCAACACGATTTTTCTGGTGCGGGAGATTCGCCGGAACGAACAGCACGACTCCTTCATCAACGCCGTCACCCACGAGCTCAAGACGCCGGTTGCGTCGATTCGCCTCTATCTGCAGACGCTGCAGAGCCGCGAGCTCGACGAGGAGAAACGCCGCGAGTTCTACCGGATCATGTTGGAGGACAGCGACCGTCTGCTGCAGACGATCGAGCAGGTCCTGCAGGCCGGGAGCTCCGGCTCGCGCTGGCGCCGCATCTCGCGCACCCGTCTCGATCTGGGCGAGCTCGCGAAAGGCTGCGTGGAGCTTGCGCGGACACGGTTTCACCTCACTACCGATGCCCTCGCCTACGAGCAGCGGGTGGAAGCGGGCGCGTGCCTCGTCATCGGTGACGCCGATGAGCTGAAGGCCGCGATCTGGAATCTGATCGACAACGCCATCAAATACTCGGCTGGTGAGGTTCAGGTCCGCGTCCTTCTCGAAGAAGTCGACGGGGAGCGGCTGGCGATCAAGGTGAGCGACAACGGCGTCGGCATCTCGCCGGTTGAGCTCAAGCGCATCTTTCGCCGTTTCTATCGCGTCCCGGCGAGCGTGGCGATTCGCGCCAAAGGCAGCGGACTCGGCCTGTTCATCGTGCGGTCCGTCGCCAAGAAACATGGCGGGCGCGCGTTTGCGGAGAGCCAGGGGCAGGGGCACGGGAGCACCTTCACGCTGCTCCTGCCGAAGGCGACCGAGGCGTGAGCGGGCCCCCACAGCGCGTGCTCATCGTCGAGGACGAGCAGCACCTGGCAGAAGGCCTGCGCTTCAATCTCGAGGCGGAGGGCTTTGCCGCCGAAGTTGTCGATAACGGCGAAGCCGCGCTCGATCGCCTGCTCGGTCGCAACGACCGCCCATTCGATCTCGTCGTGCTCGACGTGATGCTGCCGGGCAAGGACGGATTCGCGGTGGTGACCGAACTGCGCGCCGCCAAGCAGTTTCTGCCAGTCCTGATCCTGACGGCGCGCGGGCGTCCCGAAGACGTGCTGAAGGGGTTTGCCGCCGGCGCGGACGACTACCTGCCCAAGCCGACCGAGCTCGCCATCCTGCTGGCGCGCGTCGGCGGCCTGTTGCGCCGGTCACGATGGCAGCGTCAGGCCACCGACAGGTATACCTTTGCCGGTCGGACGATCGACTTCGACACCCTGGAGCTGCGAGTCGGCGAGCGCGCGTTCCCGCTCACCTTGATGGAAGCTAACCTGCTGCGCTATCTCATCGCTCACGCCGGCAGCGCAGTCTCCCGGAAGGCCATGCTGGAAGACGTCTGGGGCCTGCGGGAGGATACCGACACGCGCGCGATCGACAACTTCATCGTCCGCTTGCGGCGCTACATCGAAGCGGATCCGTCCAAGCCAAAACACCTGCTGACCGTTCGCGGCGTTGGGTATCGATTCGTCGCCGAGCCTGGCGGGTCGAGTTCTCAGTAGCCTGGTCAGCGGCGGGGCCAGGATTCGGCATGCACCTGCTGATCTTGAACAGGAGATCAGGAGATCAGGATTCTTAACCTCAGATGATCTCCTGACCTCCTGGTCTCTGTTTCTTGGCGACAGCGAACAATCCACGAGAACGAGCCGGTCTCAGGACCTCGCGCCGTAGTTGCCGCGGCGGCGGCGCCGCCGCCGTCGGCGCCGGAAGGGCGCGTCCGGAGGATGTGTTTCGGCGGTGGCTCCAGGCGGCGCAGGCTGTGATGCAGACTGTGCCTTGAGCGCGCGCCAATGCTCCACGAGTTCTGGACGCTCTCCGTGGATCTCCAGCCACGTGAGCGCCTCATCGAGGATCGAGCGATGCAGGACGCTTCGCTGCGCGCGGATTGACACGTCGACATCCAGCAGTCTCGGCTGGATCGCGACAATCTGCTGCAGCCGTTCGATGTCCCGACGCGCAATGGGCAGCATGCCGAGCTCCACCTTTCGTTCGAGCGGATCGGCGGAAAAACGCTGCCGGCGAATCAGTCCCATCGGTTGGAGCAGTGTCCCGGCGAGAATTGCATTGGTCAGCGACTCGGGAGCCGATGCGAAGCGGTTGCGGTAGCGATCGAGCGCGGCGATCGACCGCCACAGCGCCTCGGGAGCCGCCGCGAGCTCAGAAGTGATTTCTTTCATCAGCCCGGTCGCCCGCAGCTGACGCATCGCCTCCTCGGCGTGACCGGATCGCAGGATCTTGTAGAACTCCTCCATCAGACGTGCCGGCGCGCTGCGCGCGATCTCGTGACGATGGACTTTGATCGCGTCGAGGATCGGTTCGTCGATGGCGAATTGCAGACGCGCCGCGAGCACGACCGCCCGCAGCATGCGGACCGGATCTTCGACGAAACGCACCGACGGCTCGCCGATGCACCGGATCAGACGGAGATCCAGGTCCTCGAGCCCCCCGACGTAGTCGATGATCGCGAACGTGCCGATGTCGTAGAAGAGCGCATTCACTGTGAAATCGCGGCGGAACGCGTCTTCCTCGGGCGTGCCGTAGGTGTTGTCCCGGTGGATGAGGCGCGATCGTTCAGCGTGTAAAGCCGGATGGTTGCCGTTCGGCGATTCAATGGAGCCGTCGGCCAGCGCTGCTGCGTCTGCGGGAGGCGCAGCCGCTTCGATCTCGGGTGTCAGCTCGTTGGGCTCGACCAGCCTCCGGAAGGTGGCGACTTCGATCGTTTTCGTCCCGAACTTGACGTGGGCGAGCCGGAATCGCCGCCCGATAATCCAACAGTTCCGGAAGAGTTTTTTGACCTGATGCGGGTGCGCCGACGTGCCGATGTCGAAATCCTTCGGCTTGCGTCCGAGGAGCAGGTCGCGCACACTCCCGCCCACCAGATAAGCGACGTAATTGTGCTCGTGGAGTTGATAGAGGACCTTGAGCGCACCGGAATCGATGTCTCTGCGCGAAATCCGATGCGCGGCCCTCGGTACGATGGTTGGCTCCACCATCGCTTACGGATTATAGCACCGTCGTCTGCAAAGTAGCGATTAAGTGACTGAATATTATGGGGTTAGGGCGGGATGCTCCTTGTGCTACCATCCCACCATGCGCCCGTACGTCGTGGTCGTTCTGCTGCTGGCGATCGCCCGGCCGGCCGTCGCGGCAGACCCGCTCGTCGAGGCCCGACGCCTCTACAACCTTGGGCAGTACGAAACCGCAGAGCGGCTCGCGCGCGAGGCGGCAGCCATCCCGGCCCGGACCGACGCCGCGCGTGTCGTCCTCGGCAGGATTCAGCTCGAGCGTTATCGCCAGTCCTCCGATCCGCGCGACCTCGCTCTGGCGCGGGAGTCTCTCCGCATGGTGAATGCGACCCCGCTCGACGCGGCCGAGCGCGTCGAGTTGACCGTCGGCCTTGCGGAGACGCTGTACTTCGAAGAACGCTATGGCGCCGCGGCGCAGTTGTTCGAGTCCGTCCGCCAGCGCTCGATCCTGCTTGGCACGCCCGCTCACGAGCGAGTGCTCGACTGGTGGGCGACGTCGGTCGACAAGCAGGCTCAGGCGCGTCACCCCGACGAGCGTCCAGCTATCTACGCCCGTGTCCTCGACCGTATGAACGAGGAGATTGCGGAGTATCCAGGATCGACGGCCGCCGGCTATTGGCTGGCAGCTGCGGCCAGGGCGAGTGGTGACACTGAGCGCGCCTGGCACGCGTCACACGCCGGCTGGCTCCGAGCATCGCTCGCCGACGATCGCGGCGTTGCGCTCCGTGCCGACCTCGATCGGCTCGTGACGCAGGCCATCATCCCCGAACGCGCCGCGAAGACCGCCAAAGGCGATCAGGTCAAAGAGGCGCAGAGCTGCGATGATTGCCGAGTGGGACGCCTTCAAGAAAGCCTGGAGCCAATAACGGGTCGTTTGCGAACCCCTCACACCTGCGCGTGAGCGGCTACCGGGCCGGTCATTCTTTCGCCTCTTTCCAGTTCTCGCCGATCCCCACATCGACTTCGAGCGGCACGTTCAGCGTGACCGCCTGTTCCATGAGCTCCCGCACGGCTGCCGCCGTCTCCTCCGCGGCTTCCTTCGGCGTTTCGAACAGCAGCTCGTCGTGAACCGTCAGGATCATCCGCGCGCGTCCGCCGGCCACGGCGGGGAGCGCCCGGTGGACGTCGATCATCGCGCGCTTGAGGATATCGGCCGCCGTCCCCTGAATCGGAAAGTTCACGGCCTTGCGTTCGGCTTCGCCACGCATCTGGAAGTTGCGCGTGTTGACGTCAGGGACGAGGCGGCGCCGCCCGAACATCGTCCTGACGACGCCGGTTTCTCTCGCCTGGACCAGGAGATCGTCGAGAAACGCCCGCACCGCGGTGAAGCCGGCGAAGTAGGCGTCGATGAACGCCTGCGCCTCCTGCCGGGAGACGCCGATGTCTTTGGCCAGCGTAAACGCCTGTTTTCCGTAGAGCAGGGCGTAGTTGATGATCTTTGCCCGCCGCCGAAGCTCGTGCGGGCTGAGGCCGCTCGTCGCTCCAAAGACCTTCAGCGCGGTTCGATCGTGAATGTCCTCGCCGTTGCGAAACGCGTCGACCAGGGTTTGTTCCTTGGCGAGGTGAGCAAGCACCCGTAACTCGATTTGCGAGTAGTCGGCCGAGATGAGGACATGGCCAGGCTCGGCAACGAACGCGTGCCGGATCTCGCGTCCGATGTCGGTCCTGATCGGAATGTTCTGGAGGTTCGGATCGCTGCTGCTCAGGCGCCCGGTCGCGGCGACCGCCTGGTTGAAGCAGGTGTGGACGCGGCCCGTGTCGGGATGAACGAGCGCCGGAAGCGCGTCGATGTAGGTGCCCTTCAGTTTCTGAAGGCTCCGCCACTCGAGGATCAGCTTGGGGAGCTCGTGGGTGAGCGCGAGCTCTTCGAGGACCTCGAATGCCGTCGACTGCGCCTTGGTCTTCGTCGTCCGCCGAATCGTCTCGGTCCGCATGCCGAGCCGGTCGAAGAGAATCTCCGAGAGCTTCTTCGGCGAGTTGATGTTGAACTCCTCGCCGGCGAGCTCGTAGATGCGTCCCGCGAGGTTCGACAGCTCCTGATCGAGCCGCCCCGCTTGCGCGGCGAGGACGGCCGTATCGATGCGCACGCCCGCGCGCTCGATCTCGACGAGCACCGGGATGAGCGGCTGCTCCAGCTCGTCGTAGACGCGCTGCAAGTCATCCTGCTTCAGAAGCTCGACCAGCGTCCCGGAAAGCTGCAACGCGAGATCGGCGCGCTCGCCGGCGTAATCGAGCGCGCGCTCGACGGGGATGTCGGCAAACGAGACGGACTTCGCGCCCCGTCCGCAGACCTCCTCTTCGCTGAGCGCCTTGTAGCCGATGTGCTCGATCGCCAGATCCTCGAGCGGGTGCGACACGTTGGCATCGACGAGATAGCTGGCGATCATCACGTCGGTGTCGAGCCCCGCGAGCCTGATGCCATGCCTGGCGAGGACAATGGCGTCGAACTTGAGGTCGTGCCCGACCTTGAGGACGGCGTCATCCTCGAGGACCGGCTTCAGGACCTTCAGGGCTGTGTCCCGATCGATTCCCGGGCGCTCCGCATTCTCAGGGTCTCCGAAGAGACCCTCGCTGGGACGCTGGTCGGCCATCGGTACATATCGGGCGTGCCGTGGACCCGTCGAAAACGACAGCCCCACGATGCCGGCACGCATCGCGGCAGGCGAGTCAGGGAGCACGCGCAGGCCGAAGCGGGCCGAACGCTTCAACTCGTCGACCAGGGCCTGGAGCTCGTCGAGCGACTGCACCGTCGCGTAGTCTTTGCCGACGGTCTCGGCGGTCGGCGCGTACTCCAGCACCAGCGATCGGAAGCCCAGGCGCGAGAACAGCTCGAAGCAACGATCGCGGGACGCGCCTCGATAACGAAGCGCCTCGGGATCGAAGGCGACGGGAACGTCGGTGCGGATCCTCGCCAGCTCGCGGCTCTGCCGGGCATCCTCGGCGTGGTTCAACAGGCCTTCCCGGTAGCGCTTGTTGCTGATTTCTGCGGCATGCTCCAGCAGCGCATCGATCGACCCGTAGGTCGCAATCAGATCGCGCGCGCCCTTCTCGCCGATGCCAGGAACGCCCTTGATGTTGTCGATCGAGTCGCCCATCAGCGCGAGTACGTCCACGACCTGCGCCGGCGTGACGCCAAACTTCTCTTTCACGCCCGCCGCGTCGTACCACGTGCCATCCTCTTTCGGGTTGTAGACCGCAATCCCGTCGTGCACCAGTTGGAAGAAATCCTTGTCTCCGGTGACGATGGCGACGTTGAATCCAGCCTCGACGGCCTTTTCGGCGAGCGTACCGATCACGTCGTCCGCCTCGAAGCGTTGGGAAGTCAGAATCGGCACGCCCAGGGCTTCACAGGCTTCGTGGACCCACGGAATCTGCTCGGCCAGATCCGGCGGCATCGGCGAGCGGTTCGCCTTGTAGTCGGTGGCCAGCTCTGACCTGAACGTCGGCCCGGCCAGATCGAACGACGCGGCAATGTACTGTGGCGCGTGATCGGCGATGAGCTTGCGCAGCATCGTCACGAAGATGTAGACGGCGTGCGTTGATTTGCCAGCGGGCCCGGTGAGGCCACCGCCGCGCATCGCGTGATACGCGCGATACATCTGCGAGCTGCCGTCGATCAGAAACACGCGCGAAGACGTTGACATCGGATCGGATACAGGCGGGAAAGAGCCGCGAGAAATCGAGTATATCATTCGAAGAATGTCGTCGGTCCGGACGCTCTCGATAGCGCCGCTGCGCGGCGCCGCTCTCGTGGCTGCATTGATGCTGTTGCTGATGGCCGCGGCGTGCGGGGGCCAGATATTCGGAAAGGTCTACGAGTACGAGGAGGATCTGTACGTCTCGCTCGATGGCTCGGCTGAGCTGATCGTCAACGCGTCGATCCCGGCGCTCGTGACGCTGCGCGGCCTCGATTTGCCTCTCGATCCCGGAGTCCGGCTCGACACCGATCGGATTCGATCGGCGTACACGTCGCCGCTGACGGAAGTGACGCGTGTCAGCCGCCCCTGGCGTCGCCAGGGGCGACGCTTCGTGCAGGTACGTCTTCGCGTGAAGGACATTCGCCGGCTCTCTGAGGTCGCGCCGTTCTCGTGGTCAACCTACGAGCTGGCCGAGAAGGACGGTCTGGCGGTCTATCGTCAGCACATCGCCGGATCAGCGATGCGGCCGGGCACGCTCAAGAACGTCGGCTGGACCGGAGGCGAGCTGGTGGCGTTCCGCCTTCACCTGCCAAGCAGGATCCTCTATCACAACGCGCGGGACCTTGAAACGAATGACACGAGCGATATCGCGCGCGGGAACATCCTGTCGTGGGAACAGCAGCTGACCGACCGACTCGACGGACGGCCCATCTCCATCGAAGTGAGGATGGACCGCCAGTCGATTCTCCATCGCACGCTGTGGCTCTTCGCCGGAGCGTTCAGCGCCGCCGTCCTGCTCATCGGCGTCATCATCTGGCTGACGATGCGCAAAGGCGCGAAGGACGGCGACGCGGCCTAAGGTTAGGCAGTCACTTCTCAGAAATAGTGCGAACGAGCGGAAGCGAGTGAGCCTGGCGAGCGGCGCGGGGCGTCGGGCCCCCGCGAGCGAGCCAGTAGGGGGCTCCGGGGGGCGAAGCCCCCCGGATAAGACCGTCAATTGCTGCGCATCTCCGCGTCGGTGCGAAGATCGTTGGTCACCGACAGCTCGCCGAAACCGATTGCCAGCGATCGCGCAAGCATCCGATCGACATTGCTGTTCACGACACCCGTCAGCGTGACGTGGCCACGCTCGACGATGATGTGAATCGGAGGGTTGGCCATCGCACCGTATTGCCAGAAGGCGGAGTTACCGTAGATGGCGCGCGCGATCCGCTGTCGCAGATCGTCGTCGTAGGGCGACACCGGCAGCACGTCGATGCGGTTGAGCACCTCGCGAACGCCATTGACCGACCCGGCCCGCTTCGCGATGTCGTTCTTCTTGAACGGCATCGTCACCTTGCCGGTCAGCGTCACGACACCGTTGTCGACCGTGCCAGTGACGTGATCGAAGATCGTGAACTGCGGGTAGCGTTCAATCTGTCGCGAGATGTCCAGAGCGATTCCCAGGTCCCGCGAGTCCTGCGCTGCCGCGGTCGTTGCCGTGGCCGACCATGTCAACATCAACAGCGCGAATACCGTCCAGCCGAACCATTTAGCCTTCATTGAGACTCGACCTCCAGCCGAGAACGTGTCGACACTTGTCGAGGCAAAGGCGGTGCCAGCGAAATCAGCCCAAAATCGCAGGAATTGCCCTGGCGAGAGGCTCGCTGAGGACACTCGAAAGGGGACAGTCCCAAGGGGGTCTCAGCAGTGCGAGCGAGCGCTGCGAGCGAGCCACGCGATCGGAGCGCGCCGGCGAAGCGGCGCGCGAGAGAGCGTGTCGGGGAGTCCGAGGGGCGAAGCCCCTCGGGAAAGATCTAGAGAAGCGAGATTGTTGCGACGCCGGCGACGATGAGCAGGAGTTGACGGAACGGGCCGCCGCCGATGCCGCCGCGGTGCAGGTCGGGAATGAGATCGGCCATCGCGACGTAGAGGAAATTCCCGGCCGCGAACGACAGGACGTAGGGCAGCAGGTTGGGGAGCGACTGCGATGCGATGAGCATCGACACCGCGCCGAGGACTCCGCCCACGCCCGCCAGCAGGTTGAGGGTGAACGCGCGGAGCTTCGAGAAGCCAGCCCTCAGGAGAATCGCCACGTCGCCGACTTCCTGGGGGATCTCGTGGGCGGCGACCGCAAGCGCCGTGGTAATCCCGAGCGGCACGGATGTGATGACCGCTGCCGCGATGACTGCGCCGTCGACGAAGGTGTGAAACGCGTCGCCGATGATGACGAGCGACGCCGCGCTGCTCGTGTGAACTTCGCACTCGTGGGTGTCGTGGCAGTGCCTCCACAAGACGAGTTTCTCGAGCAGGAAAAACGCGAGTACGCCGGCAAGCAGCGTCCCGAGCGCATGCCCCGGGGGGATACGCTCGAGTGCTTCAGGGAGCAGCGCCAGCAGCGCCACTCCGAGCAGCGTGCCGACGGCGTAGCTGATCAGCCACGGCACGAGCTTGACGCGAAGATGATCGCCAAGCAGAAGGAACGTCGACGCTGTCAGGAGTCCGCCAAGGCTGCCGAGGACACTCAACCCTACCGCGGTCGCATAGACCTGCGCATGATGCACCGAGCGATGATACTTCACTCGTCAGCGAGCGCCGACCGAACCTAGAGTGCCGTCACGGCACGGCGACGTAGCCCTTGCGCGCGCGCACGAGGTGACTCCCGTCTCGCAGTTCGAGTCGGATCGTGTGCCACTGCCCATCCTTGCGCCCTTGCGATGGATAGCCAATGTAGTACTGCTTGCTCAATTCGTCGGCGACGTAGCTCGTCGCGGGATCGACGTCGCGCGCGTAGCGCACGATTTCGGTCCGGCCGCCGCTCTCGTCGGTGATGTCGCGCAGCGCCGCGACGTTCAGGCGATCGTCGATCCGGCCGCGCGACGTGCTGCTGCCGGTCGGCGGCGACGGCATCGGCGGGTTTCGAGGCGGCTGCGCGGGCGGGCTTCGGCGCCCTGGCATGGGAAACGGCAGCGGGATGGGCCGCGGCCCCGGCGGCGGGTAGGTCGGCCCTGAGGGTTGACCGCCCCATGTCGGCTGCGTCAGGCCCTGCGTGTCGATGCCGATTGCGTAGGCCATCACCTCGGTCGACCGGATCATCGTCTTGACCTCGCGGACCGTGGCGTGGCTGTTGGTATCGTTCCCGTCAGAGATCACGACGATCGCCTTTTTCCGATGACGGCCGGTTTGCGCGAGCGGAACCGCGGCCGCGACCGCGTCGTAGAGCGACGTCGCTCCACGGGGCCGAATCCGCGCCAGACCCGTCGCAATCCGCTCGCGGTCCGTCGTCCAGCTCTCGACCAGCTCTGGCTGGTTGTCGAATCGGTACAGGAACACCTCGTCGTCTCGATCGAGCAGCTGAAATAGAAAGCGATTGAGCGCCTGCCTGGCCGACACCCACTTCTCGCCCTCCATGCTGCCGCTCGTGTCGACGACGAGCCCGAGGCTTACCGGTACCCGTTCGCTGTTGAAGTGGGTGATGGTTTGCTCCTGACCGTCTTCGAAGAGCCGGAAGTCCTCTTTCCGCAGGCCGGACACGAAACGGCCATTGGCGTCGGTAACCGTCGCCGTGACGTTGATGAGCTCAACGCCTGTTTTGAAGCGGAAGACCTGGGAGTCCTGTGCTTGCTGACCCGTTGGCGCCACGACGACCGCTGCTGAAAGGGCAGCCGCGATCATCGCCAGGTTGCGATTCATGATGTTCCCCGCACTCGCCTGAGCGGAAGCGCGTCGCTGGTGCTGGCCATTGTCGTTGCCGTTCGTCGATCGATGTGACCGATCACTCGGCCATCTTCACTGCGGAACCCGACGCGGTAGCGCGCGACCGGAGCGCTGACTGGCACGCTGATCACGAACCCGGACTCGTCGCCCGGGCGGAGCACCGTGTAGTCGAGCGGCGCGCGCCCGCTCGCCAGGAACGTGCCGTCGGCGCTGAAGACGAGCGCCGTCGCCGAAATCTTCGAGAGCACCGCGCCATCGCGAGGATTCTGGACGAGTCCCGTGATGGTCAGCGCGCCGGTGTCCTGCGTCTGCTTGAGCGACAGCAGCTCGAGGAGGGCTGTTTGCTGGCCCGAGGCGCTTCCGGTGGTGGCGCCGGTCGCGACCGTTGTCGTGGCCGCGGTTGATCCCGATCGCGAGCGCACGGCCAGGCCGACCGCGGTGACCAGCAGGGCGAGAATCCCGACGACCGCCAGGCGCCGCGGCCAGGCTGTCGAAGGTTGAGGGCGGATGAAGAGCTCCGCTCCCGAGCGCGTGTTGTCGTGGCCGTAATCGAGGTCCAGGTCGGCAGGCTGTCGCAGGACGTCGGTCGACCCGCTCTTGGCTGACAGCTGATAGCTGATAGCTGATGGCTGAGCATGTTCAGTCGGCTGAAGTTCGACGGCTGCCTCGGCCATTTCTCTCAGGACCGCCACTCGCGCGTCCGAGCGTCGGCGCTCGTCTCTCACGAGCCGGACGAGGATCACGGCAAGTGCGATCGTCATGCACAGCGACACGAGCGTGACGACGATGAGGACGGATTCCATGTCAGTTTCAATCCTTCCGGGTCACTACCGAAGTCTGAACTCTACGGCCACTTCGACCAACACATCGACTGGAGTGCCGAACCGGCGAGCCGGCGAGAAACGCCACTGCCGAACGGCTTCGACGGCCCGCTGGTCGAGCCCGGAGCCGAGACCCTGCATGATGCGCACGGCACCGACACGGCCATCGGCTCTGACGACGATTTCGAGTACGACGTCGCCGGACAGGCTTCGCCGTCGCGCCTCCTCGGTGTAGTCGGGTTTGACCTCGTGCAAGATGGACGGCGCGGTGATGCCGCTGCCAGGCCGATAGGGCCCTCCGCCGGTTCCGCCGCCGCTTCCGTCGCCGATCCCGGGACCTGATCCTTCGCCGATGCCGGTACCGCGACCGGTGCCTGAACCAGCACCGCTTCCGGGTCCCTGGCTGTTCGCCGCCGGCGAGTTCGACGTCAGGACACCGGCCTGGTCCTTCGGCTCGGCCGGGGCGCTGACGACTGGCGCGACGACCGGCGGAATTGGCTCGGGCTTGGCCACTGGTGGCGGCGGTTCGATCGGCTGCTCGACCGGTCGAATTTCCGGAACAGGCCGCGGCGGTCTCGGGGGCTCGGGTGCTGGCCGTCGCACCACGCGCTCGACGGGGACTGGGCTCTTCAAGGTGCTCTTCCCCTTGAGCAAGGCTGGTCGGGGCGGAAGAGGTTGTCGTAATCCGCCGCCGCCTCCACCGCCGCCCGGACCAGGTTTGACCAGGAACACCAGTCGCGCTGGTTTAGCGGTCTGCGGTTCGACCGTCGCGTGGCTCGTCACGCCGACAGCGGTCAGGAGCACGATGCCGATTGCCGCGTGGATCAAACCAGAAGCCGTCAGCGGAACGCCCTGCCGGCCTCGAGCCGATGGCGCCGGGCTGAAGAGTTGTCGTTCCGGGGCCGGCCCGGGCTGGAAGCCCCGAAGCAGAAGGACGGCACGAATTGCCTCGCTGGTAGCCGTCAGCCCGCCTTCACGCCCGACGATGACGCCCGATTCTCGCAGCGCATGGACGTCCGCGATCGACGCCCCGGCGGCGCGGGCGATTTCTCGTGCGGTGAAGACGTCATGAACGATCGGGCGCTGGCCATACTGATACCCAGGGAATGCGGGCAAAACACTTGCCGTTGTTCGGGACGTACGGAGTCCGGGTCCTCTTCGGTTTTTCGGCCTTTCGCGACCCGACCTGTTACCTCCGAGCCCGGGCTGTGCTCGTTGAGTGACAGCGGCGGAGGACACGTGTGCTACAAACCATCTATGACTCAGCAGGTAATCGTGACGGGGGCATCGAGCGGGATCGGGCGGGCAACGGCGCTTCGCTTCGGTCGAGCAGGGGCGCAGGTTCTGGTGGTTGGCCGCGACGAGGCGGCGCTGGCCGAGGTGGCGGCGACAATCGCCCGCGAGGGTGGGCAGGCCGCGGTTCTTCAGGCCGACGTCACCCAAGGCTCGGCGCCCGAGCGGATCGTGGCGGCGGCGCTCGACCGATTCGGCGGGCTGACGACGCTCGTCAACGCCGCCGGCATCATCGGGTCAGGCTCGATCGAGTCGACGACCGATCCCGAGTGGGACAACATGATGGACATCAACGCGCGCGCGCCGTTCCGGCTCATGCGCGCTGCCGTGCCGGCATTGACCGCGTCCCGTGGCACTGTCGTCAACGTATCGAGTGTGACCGGCCTCAGGGCGTTCCCCGGCGTGCTGTCGTACTGCGTGAGCAAGGCGGCCATCGATCAGTTGACGCGCTGCGCGGCCCTCGAGCTCGCGCCAAAAGGCGTGCGTGTCAACGCCGTCAATCCAGGCGTCGTCGTGTCGAATCTTCATCGTCGGGGCGGGATGGACGAGGAGAACTACGCCAAGTTCCTCACGCGCTCGCGAGAAACCCATCCGCTCGGCCGGCCGGGCGAGGCGACCGAGATTGCCGACCTCGTTTTCTTCCTGGCGTCGGACGCGTCCGGTTGGATCACCGGTGAGACGATCTCGATCGACGGTGGACGCCACCTGACCTGTGCGCGCTGAGTTCAGTTGTTCTTCTTGATGGCTTCGACGAAGCGAAGTCCATCTCGCTCGGCGAGCACCCTGACGGCGACAAACCCCTGCTTCTTGAGGAGCTCGATCGTCGAGCCGGAGTCGCCCGGCGATTTCGGCGTCTCCTTTGAGGAAAAGAGCGACGCCATCCCGGCGGCTCGGCAGCGTGTCGATGACCATGCATCGTCCGCCAGGACGGAGCACCCGCAACGCCTCCTGCACGACCATCGATTTGGAGCTGACTCTCGAGTCTGCCGAGCGCATCCCGCAGAACGACGAGGTCGAACGAGGCGGCCTCGAACGAAAGCGCGGTCGGCGGGCTCGACGAGGTCTCGACGAGCGCGCCTTCGCGGAGCGCGACTCGCGCGGCTTCCGTCGCGCGATCGGGTGATTCGTCGACCGCGCAGGCGCGACCGGACAGACCCGCTTTGGTCGCCAGTGCGGCAATCAGACGCGCGTCGCCGCATCCGACGACGAGCACGCGATCGCCGAGCTTTACGCCAGCCATGCTGACGCTCAGCGGATCGAGCGACGCCTGTCTGAACCACTTGAACATTGTCGGAGCCTCACGCGCCTGACCCATCCTCGCTCGGACGACCGAAGGCCGAACGCATTCACGAGTCACCGGCCGACGGTTCACGATTCACGGCCTGACCCCGAACCGAAAGTCGCCTGATGACTGATGATATAGTTTCGGATCGTGAAAAATACGCCAAAAATCGCAGAACCGGCAGGGAAACTGGGCATTCTTCTCGTCGGGATGGGGGCCGTCAGCACGACGACCATTGCCGGTGTCCTCGCTGTTCGCCGCGGCCTCGCGAAACCAATCGGATCGCTGACGCAGATGGGAACCGTTCGGCTCGGCAAACGAACCGAGGGCCGTTCACCGCTCATCAAGGACTTCGTTCCGCTCGCGTCACTTGACGACGTTGTGTTTGGCGGGTGGGACATTTTCGAAGACAACTCCTACGAGGCGGCCAAGACCGCTGGAGTGCTCGAGCCGGCGCTGCTCGATCAGGTGCGGCCCGAGCTCGAACAGATTCGTCCGATGTCGGCGGTGTTCGATCGCCGCTACGTCAAGCGCCTCGACGGCCCCAACGTGAAGAAGGGCGCCAACAAGCGCGAGATGGCCGACGCGTTGCGCGAGGACATGCGCCGATTCAAGCAGGAACACGGCCTGGATCGACTGGTGATGATTTGGTGCGGCAGCACCGAGGTCTATCTCACCGAGAGCCCTGTCCATGCCAGCGTCGCGTCGTTCGAGAAAGGACTCGAAGCGAGCGATCCGGCGATCCCCTCGAGCATGATCTACGCGTATGCCGCCATCAAGGAGGGCATCCCGTACGCGAACGCGGCGCCGAATTTGAGCGCCGACGTTCCCGCGCTTCTCGAACTCGCGGCCGCCACCGGTTCGCCGGTCGCTGGCAAGGATCTGAAGACCGGGCAGACGTGGATGAAGACTGTCGTCGCGCCAGGGCTCAAGGCGAGGCTTCTCGGCGTCGAGGGGTGGTACTCGACCAACATTCTTGGCAATCGGGACGGCGAAGTGCTCGACGATCCCGAGTCGTTCAAGACCAAGGAAGAAAGCAAGAAATCCGTCCTCGACTACATCCTTCAGCCAAACCTCTACCCGGATCTCTACGAGAAGCTTTGCCACGTCGTGCGGATCAATTACTATCCCCCCCGCGGCGACAACAAAGAGGGGTGGGACAACATCGACCTGTTCGGATGGCTGGGCTATCCGATGCAGCTCAAGATCAACTTCCTCTGCCGCGACAGCATTCTGGCGGCGCCGATCGTGCTCGACGTCGCGCTCTTCCTGGATCTCGCGAAGCGCACCGGGATGAGCGGCATTCAGGAGTGGTTGTCGTTCTACTTCAAGAGCCCGATGGCCGCTCCGGGGCTGTATCCTGAGCACGACCTGTTCATTCAGCTCATGAAGCTGAAGAACACGCTCCGCTACTTGCGCGGCGAGGAGCTCATCACGCACCTCGGCCGGGAGTACTACGACTGATGTCCGAAAGGCTGCAGCCAGCGATCTGGGGTGGATTGTTCATCGGCGTGCTGTCCGCACTGCCGTTTGTCAACCTTCCCAACTATTGCTGCTGCTGCCTGTGGGTGCTCGTCGGTGGCGCGCTCGCGGCCTACTTGCGGCAGCAGAACACGCCCTACCAGATTGATGCCGCCGAAGGCGCGATTGTCGGCCTGATGGCTGGGGCGATTGGCGGCGTCATCTATTCAATCCTGTCCATTCCGCTCCAGATGTTGGTTGGCCCGATGCTGGAGCAGTGGACGGAGCGAATGATGTCGAACAATCCGGACGTCACTCCGGAAATGCGCGACATGTTCCAGCGACTGTCGACGAGCTCTGGCGCCAGGCTCCTCAGTGTCCTGGTGACGCTCGTTGTCGACTCGATCTTCGGGATGCTCGGGGGCCTGATCGGCGTGGCCATTTTCAAGCGCAATCTCCCGCCGCCTCCGCCGCCCGGAACGATCGACATTCCTCCTTCGCCGATCGTCCCGCCGCCGCCTCCGCCGATTGCCCCGCCGCCTCCGCCGCCCCCGCCGGCTGCGGTGGACATCTAATTCGCGCGGGCGGGCCTACAGCTTTTCCCATTCCGACCCGAAATTTCCTGTGTAACTGCGCTGCCGCGGGAAGGCCAGTGTCCGACTCGTCGGGCGGTCAGCGATTGTCTTTGTTCGGGCCGTTCCCGCCGAGCGTTGATCAGAGCAGCCATGTACGAGTCCTACTTCGGCCTCCGAGAAAAGCCATTCAGCCTGACGCCGGATCCGCGCTATTTCTACCGTAGCCAGTGCCACGCCAATGCGCTCGAGCTGGTGCAGCACGGCAGCCGCACGCCTGGTGGCCTGACCGTCGTGACCGGAACCAGCGGGACAGGGAAGACGACGACCTGCCGGACCATTCTCGAGTCGCTCGATCGGAGGACCTTCACCTCGCTCGTTCTCAACCCCTACGTGTCGGAAGAAGACCTGCTGCGGCTGATTCTTCAGGACTTTGGCGTGATCTCACGTGACGAGATCAGGCGCGGCCTGATGTCCGGCGTGCGCGCGGCCGAGCTGCTCGTCACGCTGGAAGAGTTTCTGAAGTCACTCACGTCGCTCGGCGCGCGGGCGCTCCTCATCATCGATGAGGCGCAGAAACTGCCCGTTCATGTGCTCGAACAAGTGAAGCGACTGTCGAGGCTCGCAGCTGAAGTACCTCTGCAGGTCATCCTCGTCGGGCAACTCGGTCTGACCGACAGCCTGCGTGCGCCCGACCTCCGGCCGCTCGACGAGCGGGTGACGATCCGCTATCGACTGCGGCCCCTGACCGCTGGTGAAACCGCAGAGTACGTCCTGCACCGCGTGAAGATCGCCGGTGATGAGTCATCGGATCTGTTTCCGCACAGGTCGCTGCATCGGGTGTATCGCGCGACCGGGGGTAACCCTCGGCTCATCAACCTCGTCTGCGACCGAGCGCTCCTCTCCGCCTTTTCCGTCCAGGCGACCCGAATAGAACCCGCGCTCGTGGATCGAGTCGCTGGTGCCCTTCGACTCGAGCCCGCTGGAGCTCTGGCAAGCGTCGCAAGTGTTGCAAACATGACAGGATCAGTTCTGAACTGGATGCGCCGCCGCGTCGCCGCGCTCTAGTCTTACCCGAGGGGCTTTGCCCCTCGGACTCCCCGACACGCTCTCTCGCGCGCCGCGTCGCCGGCGCGCTCCGATCGCGTGGCTCGCTCGCAACGCTCGCTCGCGCTGCTGAGACCGCCCCGACGATTTACTGAGATAAGTTTCAGTGGGACACGCAACAATGAGCGGCTCAAAGTTCAGGGGTCTAGGCAAGTCGAGCCCTGAGCCCTGAGCCTGGACCCCGGTTTGACCCCGGCAGGGATGTCGGTGATAGATCTGTACTGTCTATGTCTGAGATCGATGCGCTCCTGAAAGAAGATCGCAGCTTTCCCCCGACCGCCGAGTGGCGTCAGTCCGCCCAGATCGCCGATCCAGGCATCTACGACCGCGCCGCCGCCAATCCTGAGGGTTTCTGGGCCGGTTTCGCGAACGAGCTCGAATGGATGCGCCCGTGGGACTCGGTCCTCGAGTGGCATTCGCCACACGCGAAGTGGTTCTCGGGCGGTAAGCTCAACATCAGCGTCAATTGCATCGACCGGCACGTCCGGACAGCTCGGCGCAACAAAGCCGCCTTTGTCTGGGAAGGCGAGCCGGGCGATCGGCGGACCCTGACCTACTGGGATCTCTATCGTCAGGTCTGCGCATTTGCCAACGTCCTCAAGTCCCTCGGCGTCAAACGCGGCGACCGCGTCGCCCTCTACCTTCCGCTCATTCCTGAGCTGGCCATCGCCATGCTGGCGTGCGCGCGCATCGGCGCGATCCACAGCGTGGTGTTCGGCGGCTTCAGCTCGGAGTCACTGCGCGACCGAATCAACGATTCCGAATGCGTACTGCTAGTGACGGCCGACGGAGGGTATCGCCGCGGCCAGATTGTGCCTCTCAAGCAGATGGCCGATCAGGCCCTTCGGGAGACGCCGTCGATACGAAACGTCGTCGTGGTGCAGCGGCAAGCGGGCGCGCCGATTCCCGTCGAAATCCAGGAAGGACGCGATCACTGGTATCACCGCCTGATGCAGCACGCCTCTCCTGTGTGTGAGCCCGAAGCCATGGATGCAGAGGATATGCTCTACATCCTTTACACATCCGGCACCACCGGAAAGCCGAAGGGTATCGTCCACACGACCGGTGGCTATCTCGTCGGTACCTACGCGACGACCAAGTGGGTCTTCGATCTGAAAGAGAGCGACGTCTACTGGTGCACGGCCGACATCGGCTGGGTCACGGGCCACAGCTACGTCGTCTACGGACCGCTGGCCAACGGCGCGACCGTTGTGATGTACGAAGGCGCTCCCGACTGGCCGCAGAAGGATCGGTTCTGGGAACTCATCGAGCGCCACGGCGTGACGATTTTCTACACGGCGCCGACCGCTATTCGAGCGTTCATGCGCTGGGGCACCGAGTGGCCAGAGAAGCGCGACCTCGGCACGCTGCGGCTGCTCGGTTCGGTCGGCGAACCGATCAACCCGGAAGCGTGGATGTGGTACCACCGGCACATCGGTGGCGAGCGCTGCCCAATCGTCGACACCTGGTGGCAGACCGAAACCGGGATGATCATGATCACGCCGCTTCCAGGCTTGACGAGCACCAAGCCGGGTTCGGCCACGCGACCGTTCCCGGGGATCGCCGCCGAAATTCGTGACGCGCAAGGCAAGCGTGTCGAAACCGGCGGAGGGTTGCTCACGCTCACGCGGCCGTGGCCGGCAATGCTGCGTGGCATCTACGGTGATCCCGATCGCTACGTGAAGCAGGTACCTGGAGCCGGTGGACCGACGGCACCTATTTCACCGGCGACGGCGCGCGGCGCGACGAGGACGGGTTCTTCTGGCTCCTCGGCCGTGTCGACGACGTGCTCAACGTCGCAGGACATCGGCTCGGAACGATGGAGGTCGAGAGCGCGCTCGTCGATCATCCAAAGGTCGCGGAAGCAGCCGTGGTCGGCAAGCCGCACGAGATCAAAGGCCAGGCCGTAGCCGCCTTCGTGACGGTCAAGGAGGGCGTCCAGTCGAACTCCTCGCTGGCCGACGAACTCAAGGAACACGTGGTCAAGAAGATCGGCGCCATCGCCAGGCCTGATCAGATTCTGTTCGCCGCCGATTTGCCCAAGACGCGATCGGGTAAGATCATGCGCCGGTTGTTGCGCGACATCGCCGAAGGCAAGACGCTCGGCGACACGACGACCTTGGCGGATCCCGCCGTCGTTGCGCGGTTGAAGACCGAGTACGAGGAGAAAGAGGAGTAGATGTCTGGCGTGACCGGCATCGAGCTCGGGCCGAACTACTGCGTGCTCGTTCGCGGCGGCCACGCCGGTTCGCAGCAGACCGTCTCGACGGCCTCCACGCTCTTGCTGTCTGCGTCGTCCGGCGATCGGCAGAGTCGCGTGCACCGGCTGCGAGAGGCCCGTGAGCGCGGCGATTTTCCCAGCCGCGCGCGCGTGGTCGCGTGGGGATCCGGCTCCGCGACCGCCCCGAATGACATCGCGGCGCTCGCGGCGCTTGCCGAGGCGGGGTTCGAGATTGGCCTGGTGCTTTCACCCTCGCAGGCGCTCGGCCGGATGGTCAGAGCGCGAAGCACGTTCGCCTCCACCGGGACAGCTGTTGCCGCTCTTTCGTTGAACAATCACGGCGCCGCTATCGCGATTGTCGCCGGAGCCGAGGTGATTTGCTCCCGCGTCTTCGCATGGCCGCTCGGTACGCCATTCGAGGGCGAGCGTTCCGCCCTGCTCGATCGATACCTGCTCGTGTCCCAGCTTGCTCCGCAGCTGCAGCACGTGATCGATCTGGTGCGTCCAGTCAACGGGGTCACGGTCACTTCCGTTCTTGTTTCTGGCAATCTGCCGGACCTGCGCTCGCTCGCGATGCTCCTGATTGAGGAAATGGACATCGAGGTGGAAACGCTGGACTCGGCGGAGCTGCTCGAGCCTGGCGCGGCCGACGCATTCGGCGACTCGGTCGCGTCGTTGCAGCTGGCGGCAGCCGTCGCATCGTCGGGAGAGCCTCGGGTACCGGTGCGCCCCCAGAGCGACCTGGCAGCCGATTTGGAAGCTGCGCCCGAAGAGCCTCGGGCGAAACCTGTTTGGCCATGGCCCCGGCTTCAGAGCCTCGCAGCGCTCGTCGTGCTCGCGTTCTCGTCGGCGTGGTCGCTCACGCAGGTCGTCAGCTCCTCACCGGCGCTGCGCATTTTTCCCGCCGGCATCGAACAGGTCCTGGTTGCCGATGTGAAGCCCGCGGAGCCCGCGCCTGAACCCGCAGTACCCGCGATTGAACTGGCAGAACCCGCACGTGACGTCGAAGCCACGACCGGACGCGCGAAGGACGTCGTGCATCGCGCAGCCATCGGTAGACGCCCGGTCGCGGTCAGGGAGAGACCGCCGCTTCCGTCGGTTGACGGCATCATGATTGCCGGTTCGCGCAGACTCGCTATCGTCGATGGCACCGTGGTCGCCGCGGGGGACGCCATCGGGGTCCGAGCGATTGCCCGGATCGAGCGGGACGGCGTGGTGCTTCGGGAACCGTCCGGACGGGAAATCTATGTGGCGGTCAGGCCCAGAAAGCCGCCCACCATCGGTTCGTGAGAAACTAGTGGCCGGCCACTAGCCTCGCGGAACTGCCGCCCCCCGCCAACCGTAACCGGATGAGATACGTCAGTAGTGGGGTCAGGTCTCGATTTTCTCCGATCGGCTCTGTGCCCGTTAGCAATCGGAATCGACCCCGAAGAGACACCTATGTCACTGATCGAAACACGCGACTTGTGGAAAACCTACGTCATGGGCGAGGAGGAAATCCACGCGCTCAGGGGCGTTTCGATCGCGATCGAACGCGGCGAATACGTGGCGATCATGGGGCCCTCCGGCTCCGGTAAGTCGACGCTCATGAACCTCATCGGGTGCCTCGACACGCCGACGAAAGGGAGCTACCTGCTCAACAACAAGGAAGTCGCGTCGATGAACGACGACGAGCTGGCGCGGATCAGGAACGAGGAGATCGGGTTCGTCTTTCAGACGTTCAACCTGTTGCCGCGCGCGACGGCGCTCCATAACGTCGAACTGCCGCTCGTTTACGGGGGAGTAACCGGGAAAGCGCGCCAGGAGCGCGCCAGGGAAGCGTTGGCGAAAGTCGAGCTCATTGACCGGGCCTCGCACCGGCCGAACGAGCTTTCCGGCGGTCAGCGGCAACGCGTCGCGATCGCCCGCGCGCTCGTCAACAACCCGTCCATCCTCCTCGCCGACGAGCCGACCGGCAACCTCGACTCAAAGACCGGCAACGAGATCATGGGTGTGTTCGATCGGCTGCACCAGAACGGCAACACGATTGTTCTCGTCACCCACGAAGCTGACATCGCCGCGTACGCGCATCGCGTGATTTCCATCCGCGACGGACAGGTCGAGAAAGACGTGCGAAGAGCCGCATAGGCAATGCTGAATGCTGAGTGCTGAATGCTGAAGTGAATTCAGAATTCGAAAGTTCAGAATTGAATTCGGAACTTCACAATTCAGCATTTACTTCAGCATTCAGCACTCAGCATTCAGCATTGCTTAGATCGCCGCGCTGTGTCCCGCGGCGATCTCCCGCAGCGGCGCCTGCTGATTGAACGACCCCGGATCGAGAACAATCCGTTGCCGCACCGCCGCCGGGTCGGGGACCGGAATGGCCGACAGCAGGGCGCGCGTGTAGGGATGCGCCGGCGCTTCGAAGAGCTGCTCGGTCGGGCCCATCTCGACGATTCTTCCCAGATACATCACGGCGACCCTGCTGCAGATATGCCGCACCAGCCGCAGGTCGTGCGCGATGAACAAATACGTCAGCTTCAATCGCTCCTGCAGGTCCATGAGCAGGTTGATCACTTGTGCCTGGACTGACACGTCGAGCGCCGAGACGGGCTCGTCGGCGATGACGAGCGACGGGTTCAGCGCGAGCGCGCGCGCGAGGCCGATCCGCTGACGTTGCCCACCGCTGAACTGGTGTGGATATCGCGCCAGCTGCGCCGGGTCGAGGCCCACCAGCTCGAAGAGTTCCGCGACACGGGCGCGTCGCTCCGGCTTCGAGCCGATGCGGTGGATGATTAACGGCTCCTCAACGATCGCGCCGACACGCATTCTCGGGTTGAGCGACGAATACGGATCCTGAAAGACGATCTGCATATCGCGGCGCGCCTGACGCATCCGCGATCGAGAGAAGCTCAGCACGTCCTCGCCGTTGAAGCGAACCTCACCTGACGTCGGCTCGATCAATCGCAGGATGCAGCGCCCGGTCGTCGTTTTCCCGCTGCCCGACTCGCCGACGAGCCCGAACGTCTCTCCTTCGTCGATGGCGAAGCTGACGTCGTTGACGGCGCGAACGACACTGCCTTTGCGCAATAGTCCGCCGCGGCGGCCGAACTCCTTGACGAGATGCCGTACCTCGAGCAGCGGCATCTATGGACGAGCCTCCGCCGCCGGGCCGTGCAGATAACATTTGACCGCGCGGCTGTCGCCGAGGACGGTCGCCGCCGGCGGCGCCACGGAGCACGGTGGGAAACAATCCGGGCAGCGCGGCGCGAACGCGCACCCGGCCGGGAGCTGGCCGAGCGCCGGGACCGTCCCCTGGATCGCCCTCAGCCGTGCGCCCGGCTGGCCACCAGGCATCGAAGCCATCAGGCCGCGTGTGTACGGATGCTTAGGATCGGCAAAGAGAAGGTCGACCGGCGCTTCTTCGACGATGCGTCCGGCGTACATGACCGCGACGCGGTCCGCCATTTCGGCGACGACGCCCAGGTCGTGGGTGATCAGGAGCACCGCGAGTCCAAGCCGTCGCTGAAGGTCCCGGAGCAAATCGAGGATCTGCGCCTGGATTGTTACGTCGAGCGCAGTCGTCGGTTCGTCGGCGATGAGGAGCGCTGGTCCACAGGCGAGCGCCAGGGCAATGAGGGCGCGCTGGCGCAGTCCACCCGAGAGTTGATGGGGATACTCCCGCACGCGCCGCTCAGGCTCGGGAACGCTGACGGTCGCGAGCAGTTCGATCGCCTTCTGTTGCGCGTTCGCGCGCGACGCGCGTCCGTGGATGCGCAGCGTTTCCTCGATCTGATTCCCGATGGTGTAAACCGGGTTGAGCGCAGTCATCGGCTCCTGAAAGATGAGTCCGATGTCGGCGCCCCGCACCTTCTGCATCTCCCGCTCGGGCAGCGTCAGCAGATCCCGTCCCTTGAACAGAATCTGTCCTGCCGCGATCCGGCCCGGCGCCTGAATCAGTCTCATGATCGAGAGTGCCGTCAGCGACTTGCCGCTGCCCGACTCCCCGACGAGACAGAGCGTCTCCCCGGCGCCGACACTGAAGCTGACGTCGATCACCGCCGGCACGAAGCGTCCGTTCTGATCGAAGCCGGTGGTGAGGTGGGTGACGGAAATAGCCGGGGTCTCGGGATCGGGGTTCGGGGCTCGGCCTTCGCGTCATTTCCGGCCGCTGACTCGTTCCCGAGCCCCTGATCCCTGAGCCCCGAATCCCCGAGCTCTCAGACATCGACTTCCTTGTGCTCTCCGAAGACCGTCCGCAGGGCGTCGGCGATCTCGCCAACGGTGGCCTTTGCCTCGACGGCGCGCACGATCGGCGGGACCAGGTTGTCTGACCCGCGCGCCGCTGCGACAACGAGCTCCAGGCTCGCCCGCCATGCGTCCGCGTCCCGGCCCGCCCGAACCGCCCTGACGCGTTCCACCTGGCGGCGTTCGATCTCGGGATCGATGCTCATGACGTCGATGCTGGCAGCGCTCTCGGCAGCGAACGCATTGACGCCGACGACGACGGCTTGGCCGGCGTCGACCTGCTGTTGCGCGCGATACGCGGATTCCTGAATGGCCCGCTGGATGAGCCCCTGCTCGATCGCCGACAGCGTGCCTCCGGCCGCCTCGATTCGCTCGAGGAGCGCGCCCGCGCCGTGTTCGATCTCATTGGTGAGCAACTCGATCGCGTACGAGCCGCCAAGCGGATCGACGGTGTTTGGGACGCCGGTTTCTGCCGCAATGATCTGTTGCGTCCGGAGCGCGATCCGCGCCGCCTCTTCTGTCGGTAGCGCCAGCGCCTCGTCGCGTCCGTTGCAGTGAAGCGATTGCGTCCCGCCAAGCACTGCCGCCAGCGCCTGCATGGCTACGCGAACGATGTTGTTATCCGGCTGCTGGGCGGTCAGGGTGCTGCCGGCCGTCTGCGTGTGAAAGCGAAGCTGCAGGGCGCGCGGGTGCCGGGCGCCAAAGCGATCGCGCATGATTCGCGCCCACATCCGCCGGGCGGCGCGAAACTTGGCGATTTCCTCCAGGAAATCGTTGTGGGCGTTGAAAAAGAATGACAGACGCTGTCCGAAACGCTCGACGTCGAGTCCGGCGTCGAGCGCCGACTGCACGTATGCGATCGCATTGGCGAATGTGAAGGCGACTTCCTCGACTGCGGTCGCACCGGCTTCCCGGATGTGATACCCGCTGATCGAGATCGTGTTCCACGACGGCAGTTCCCGTTCGCAGAACGCAAAGATGTCGGTGACGAGCCGGAGCGACTGGCGTGGAGGGTAGATGTAGGTCCCGCGCGCGACATATTCCTTGAGAATGTCGTTCTGGACGGTGCCGGAGAGCGCGGTCAACGCGACGCCCTGCCGGCGTGCCACGGCGACGTACAGCGCCAGCAGGATGATGGCCGTGGCGTTGATCGTCATCGAGATCGAGACGCGATCGAGCGGGATGCCGTCGACGAGTGTCGCCATGTCCTCGATGGAGTCGATGGCGACGCCAACCCGGCCAACCTCACCGGTCGCCAGCTGGTTATCCGAGTCGTAGCCCATTTGCGTCGGCAAATCGAACGCGACGCTGAGGCCGCTGACCCCCTGGCTCAGGAGATAGCGGTAACGCTGATTCGATTCGGCGGCCGTCCCAAACCCCGCATACTGCCGCATGGTCCACAGGCGTCCGCGGTACATCGTCGGCTGGATGCCTCGGGTGTATGGGAAGGAGCCTGGGAACCCGAGATCGCGGGACGGATCCCATCCGTCGAGCGACTTCGGGTCGGCGTTGTGGATGGTCATGCGCCCTAATTCTGGTGTGACGAACGCGCTTCCTTCGACTTCTCGGCTCGGGCGCGTCAGCGCAGCATTCTATCAATGCCTCGCTCGAGGCGCTCGAGCGACCACAAACCACAAGATGTTGCGTCCGGTGGCATTGACACTCGCTAGGGGCACGTCTACAATGAAATCGCGTTCCCACGCTGCAAATCCTTCATTATGAACAAATTTGTCGGCCGATCCCTGCCGCCTTCCCCTGGCTGGCAGTTTCGGTGCCTGGCGAGGTTCACACTCGTCCAGGTGCGAGCCGAATATCGGATCGGGAGGCGCCCCGGGTTTCCCAGTTCCGGCGGCGGTGAGGAGGTCCCAGAATGGATGACGTCATGAATCGGATGGCCAGGGAGCTGTCCGACGCCATCGCAGCCGCCGTAGCCGAAGATCCTCGGGTCGAGGCGTGCCGCGAGCGAGTCCGCGCCGCGGGTTACGAGATGCGGGTTTCGCTCGAGGCCGTGATCGGATTCGTCAATCGCTCGACGCCGGGCGCGCTGGCCAAGGTCGGAGCGCCGCAGAAAGCCGTAAGAGGCGAGCGGCGCAACGTCGAGATGAGCGCGAACGACCGGCGGTTTCTGCGCTCGCTGCGGATTGCCGCAGACGAGACGCAGGAGAAGGAAGTCGAATAGGAGCTAGAAGCTAGGAGCTAGAAGCTTAGACGTTGAACGGCCCGGGTGCTTGGAATGGCGCCCGGGCCGTTTGTGTTTTAGCTCCTAGCTCCTAGCTCCTAGCTCCTAGCTCCGATTACTTCTCAATCAACGAGCGGCCGGTCATCTCCGGAGCGGCGGGAACCTCCAGCAAATCCAGGATCGTGGGCGAGACATCGCGCAGCCAGCCATCGTTGAGGCGGCGGCCGACGTAGGCCTCGCTGCAGAGCACGACGGGCACCGGGTTCGAGGTGTGCGCCGTATGCGGCGCCTGGAGCTCGTCGTCCCACATCTGCTCGGCATTGCCGTGGTCGGAGGTGACGATTGCCGTGCCGCCGACCGACTGCAGCGCCTTCGTGATGCGGCCCAGGCACGCGTCGAGCGTTTCCACCGCCGCAATCGTCGCCTCCAGGCTGCCCGTGTGCCCGACCATGTCAGCGTTCGCGAAGTTGCAGATGACCACCTGGTGTCGCTGGGAGGTAAGGTCGGCGACGAGGTTGTCGGCTATCCCCGGTGCGCTCATCTCCGGCATCAGATCGTAGGTTGCAACCTTCTGCGACGGGACGAGGATTCGATCCTCGGCCCGGTAGGGCTCCTCTCGCCCACAATTGAAGAAATACGTGACGTGCGCGTACTTCTCCGTCTCCGCCAGCCGGAGGTTGTTCCGTTCGTGCGCGGCGAGCACGTCGGCGAGGTTATTGCTGAACGTCTGAGGCGTAAAGACGACGGGGAGGTTGAAGGTCCGGTCATAGACCGTCATCGTCGTCGTATGGAGGCTGGGCCGGTTGGGTCGCGGAAAGCCGTCGAACTGATCGTCGCCGAGCGCGAGCGCGCGAGTAATCTGCCGGGCGCGATCGGCGCGGAAGTTGAAGACCACGAGCGAATCGCCGTCACCCATCGGTCCGACCGGAGCGCCCTCTGCGTCCACGATGACAATCGGCTTGATGAACTCGTCGGTGATGCCGCCGTCATACGCGGCTTGAATGGCCGCGAGCGCCGACGGCGCGGTTGGAGTCGACGAGCGTGACGCGGGCACGGTGCTCAGGACCGCGTCGTAGGCCAGCTTCGTCCGTTCCCACCGCTTGTCGCGATCCATCGCGTAGTAGCGGCCCGAGACGGTCGCGATGCGGCCGACTCCGGCGCGGCGCATCACGTCCTCGAGCTCTGCGACGTAGCGAATTGCTCCCGTTGGCGACGTATCGCGGCCGTCGGTAATCACATGGACGAACACCTGCGGTACATGCCGCCGTGCCGCCATTTCGATGAGCGCGTGCAGGTGGCGCTGGTGGCTGTGCACTCCGCCGTCGGACACGAGGCCGATGAAATGCAGCGCGTGGCGGCCGGTCGCCGCCCGGTCCATCGAGGCCGTCAGCGGCTCGCTCGAGAAGAACTCGCCGTCACGAATGCTCTTGTCGATCCTCGTCAGATCCTGATACACGACGCGTCCGGCGCCCATGTTCATGTGGCCGACTTCGGAGTTGCCCATCTGCCCGGCGGGCAGCCCGACGGCCTCTCCCGACGCAATCAACCGCGCGTGCGGGTAGCGGCCCATCAGCGCGTCGTAGACGGGCTTGCGCGCCATCGCGATCGCGTTGTAACTGCGGTCGGCGCGGATTCCCCATCCGTCGAGGACGATAAGTGCGACGGGGGGCTTCACGAGAGCTGCTTAATCGCGGACCGTCCGGCGTACCGCGCGCTGGTGCCGAGCGTCTCTTCGATTCTCAGCAGCTGGTTGTACTTCGCGACTCGATCGGATCGGCTCGCCGACCCCGTCTTGATTTGCCCGGCCGCCGTGCCGACCGCGAGGTCGGCGATAGTCGTATCTTCGGTTTCCCCGGAGCGGTGGGAGATGACGCTGCGGTAGCCGGCGTCACGGGCCATCGCGACGGCGTCCAAGGTTTCCGAGACGGTTCCGATCTGATTCAGTTTCACCAGCAGGGCGTTGGCGATGCCCTCCTTGATGCCGCGCGCGAGAATCTCAGGGTTGGTCACGAAGACGTCGTCGCCGACGAGCTGAATCCGGCTGCCGAGCGCCCTGGTCAGCGCTTTCCATCCCGCCCAGTCGCCCTCGGCCAGCCCGTCCTCGATCGAGATGATCGGATACTGCCGGACCCAATCCTCATAGAGCGCGACCATCTCGTCGGCGGTCCGATTCTTTTCCTTCGACTTCTTGAACTCGTAATGCTTGCCGGAGTCGTTCCAGAGCTCGCTGGCGGCGACGTCGAGCGCCAGGTAGATGTTCTTGCCGGGCTGATACCCGGCCTGGACGACGGCTTCCAGCACGACATCGAGCGCTTCGCGATTCGACGACAGGCTGGGCGCAAATCCACCCTCGTCGCCGACTCCGGTGCTGTGCCCCTTTTTCTTCAAGATGCCGCGGAGCGTGTGAAAGATTTCGGCGCCGGCCCGCACGGCGTCGGCAAACGTCTCGGCGCCAACCGGCATCACCATGAATTCCTGGAAGTCGACGCTGCTGTCGGCATGGGCGCCGCCGTTGAGGATGTTCATCATCGGCACCGGCAGCGACATCGTCTTGCCGCCATAAAGCGTCGCGAGGTGCTGGTAAAGCGGCACGCCAGCGGCCGTGGCAGACGCGCGCGCCAGCGCCATCGACACGCCGAGCAGCGCGTTGGCCCCGAGCCGACCCTTGGTCGACGTGCCGTCGAGCGCGATCATCGCCTGATCGACCGCGCGCTGGTCGCCCTCGCGCCCTTTCAGCAGCGCCGCAATCTCACCGTTGATGTGCGCCACCGCTTTGGTGACGCCCTTGCCGAGGTAGCGCGACTTGTCGCCGTCGCGAAGCTCGAGCGCTTCGCGTTCGCCCGTCGACGCGCCAGAAGGCACGGCCGCGCGGCCGACGATGCCGGTATCGAGCGTCACTTCGGCTTCGACTGTTGGATTTCCGCGCGAGTCGATGATCTCGCGCCCTTTGACCTGTGTGATGGTGTGCATGCGGATGGATGCCTGTACTCAGTGTGAAAGTTGTGCTGATGTGAAGGATGAAGTGACCTGACGATCCTGATCACGATGGTTCGATGAGCACGATGGCATGGCCGACGGTCTTGCATCGTGGCCATCGGTTCGTGCAGGGGTCGTGACCGTGTCAGCGGACTTGGTAAAGCCTCGTGTTACCCGCTCGAACCTCTCTGATCGAATTCGTGCTCGTTGCGCAACGCGTCGTCGTCGATCGACCCGATGAACGGCTCGTCATCGGTCGTGACCACTACGATACCGCTTTCGGTGACCGTGTGGCGTTGACGATCCTCGTCGATGTTGAAACCAATCAGCGCGCCGCGCGGGATGAAGACATCGCGGTCGATGATCGCGCGGCGGATCCGCGCGTGCCGGCCGACCCGCACGCCCGGCATCAGAATGCTCTGCTCGACAGTGCAGAAGCTGTGCACGCGCACGTTGGGACAGAGAACGCTGCCAGCGATCCGGCTGCCCGAGATGATGCATCCCGCCGAGATAATCGAGTCGAGCGCCTGGCCGCAGCGGCGGCCTTCGTCGGCGAACACGAACTTGGCCGGAGGCGCCTGGACCTGATGCGTCCGCAACGGCCACTCGGGATCGTAGAGGTTGAAGTCGGGATTGACCCGGCACAGGTCCATGTTCGCGTCGTAGTACGCGTCGAGCGTGCCGATGTCGCGCCAGTACTTCGACTCCTTCTTGTTCTCGTCGCTGAATCGATAGGCGGCTACCGTGGCCCTGGTCACGAGCTCCGGGATGATGTCCTTGCCGAAGTCGTGGTTGGTCGAACGTCGCGCATCTGCCTCGAGGACCGGGACGAGATGCTTCATGTCGAAGATGTAGATCCCCATCGACGCCAAGACCTGACCGCCAGGTGCGAGATTCTTGGGCTTTTCGAGGAAGCCCACCAACCGGTCCTGGTCGTCCACCTGCATGACGCCGAAGCGGCTGGCTTCCTCCGACGGTATCTCGATGACGCCGATGGTCGCTGCCGCACCGCGCTCGCGGTGAACGGCCAGCATCCGCGCGTAGTCCATCTTGTAGACGTGATCGCCGGACAGCACGATGAGATGGCGCGGGTCCTCGCGCAGAATCGAGTACAGGTTCTGAAACACCGCGTCTGCGGTGCCGAGATACCAGTGCTCTCCGACTCGCTTCTGTGGGCTGAGAATCTCGATGAACTCTCCGAGTTCATCGGCCACGACGCTCCAGCCCATCCGGATGTGGCGCCCGAGCGAGAGCGACTTGTACTGGAGCGCGATGAAGACTTTCCGCAGACCCGAGTTGATGCAGTTGCTGAGCGTGAAATCGATGATCCGGTAGGGACCGCCGAAGTACACCGCGGGCTTCGCCCGCTCCTTGGTCAGCGGATAAAGGCGTTCGCCCGCGCCTCCCGCCAGAACCATGACGACGACATCGTCCTGCATGCGAACCCTCAGGGCTCCCCGATGGGCCCCGTGGGGCTCAAATCTCGATTTTCTACCGTAGAAAATCGAGATCTGACCCCGGGGCTTTCTGACGACGACGGTGACGCGGATCGATGAGGAATCGGGGGCCGCGTGCCGCGTCAAACGGCTGATGATAGCTGATTTGGCGCCGGTTCTGCCGATCTGTGCAGTTTAGTGCCCTTCCACGTCATCCCGTGGCCCTAATCCACGTCTGCTCTTTGACTTGGAGGCGAGGAGTCGCCTATGATCGAGCAGGTTGGTCAGGGCCGAATGCTCGCAAGGCTGAAGCCGACGACACTCTCGGTGACGCGGTCAGCGGGAGTGTTGGTGTTTGCGATCGGCGCGCTGGTGTTCGCAATCGGATCGATGCTTCAGGTCCACCCTGCGATCGCGCGACAGCGAAATCCGGCTCCGAGCCAACGGCAGGTCGAGCAGGCGCAGCGAGAAGAGGGCGAGGCGATCCTCGCGCTCGCCGATGCGGCGTTGTCGGGAAAGGCGCTGCCGTCGGACTTCTCGCTCCAGTGGCAGAACGACTTCGTCAAGGCGCAACGTGGGACGTTCGTGCCGTTTACGTTGACGGTCGACGCGTCTCAGTTCACCCGGCGAACGGCGCTGGTTTACGTGCGGGCCATTCGGCGCTCGGAAAACCACGAGCCTGACTCGGGCGAGAGAAAGCGGGCGGCGAGACCGGGCGAGGAGTCGACGTACCCCGTCGACGCGATTTTCCCGGTCGACCTGACCCACACCGCGGGCCGAGCGTTGCGTCTCAGCCGCGGGTTTTCGGTGACGGCTGGCGATTACGATGTCTTCGTCGTGATGCGCGAGCGGGTTGATCCTGCAGCGCAAAGAACACGTCCGAAGGCGTCGGTACTGCGACAGTCGCTGAGCGTGCCGGATTTCGGGTCAACCGAGCTGACGACGAGCAGCGTGATCCTCGCGGATCGGTTGACCGTGCTGGCTGAAGAGGTACCGGCCGATCAGCTTCGCGGAGCGGCCGTATGTAATTGGGCGGAACGAGATCACGCCGGCGGTCGATCGCCGGTTCGGGCGGGACGAGGAGCTGATCGTCGTTTTTCTCGTCTATAACCCGATGGTCACGCCCGATCGGCAATTTGACGTCCGGGTGGAGTACCATTTCTATCGGAAGATCGGCGTCGGGCAACAGGCGGGCGGAGAGGTGCGCACAGGGGGCGCACCCGCCGGAGCGAACGGGGGAACGGTACTTCAACCGCACCGATCCTCAGCGCTTCAACCCGGCACTGATGGGTACCGCGTTCGACCCAGGCACTGGCGAGCCTGTGATGGCGGGGCAGGTGGTGCCGCTGGCGGGGTTTGAGGTCGGCGATTACCGGCTCGACGTCCAGGTGATAGACCTGCTTTCGGGCAAGTCGGTATCGCGGGACGTGCTGTTCACAGTCGGATCTGAGTTCTGAGCGGTCCGTGAAGAAAGCTTCACGGGAAGTCGACAAGGGTAGCCGAAGACGGAGGATGGCTATGCAGCGCTTCAACGGTGTGCTCACTACGGCTGCCGTGGTCTGCACTCTTGGAGTTCTCGGTGCCCCATCGGCGCTGGCCCAGTCGGCGCAATACCAGTCGGTCCGCAACGTGCGTGGCAGCATCACCGGCGTAGTCAGCGACGATCACGGTGGGCCGATTGCCGGGGCGATGGTCTCCGCGCTTGGCACGGTGACGGTGGCCAAGGCCGTGACTGACGCGTCGGGTTGGTTCTCGATCGACGCACTGCCGATTGGCGACTACACGCTCCAAGCCCACCGGACAGGGTTCCTCGGTTCCTCACGCGCGACGGTTCGCGTGAGCGGCCTCTCGCCCGCGCTGCAGCGTCTCCAACTCCGTCGGCTCAATAGCCCGGCTGCCCCTGTAGCAACGACGGGCGCAAGTCCGGTGCCCGCGCGCCCGATCATGGCCGCCGGATTCGGATTGCCGGCCGGGACGGTTCAGCCCGAGTCGTCCGAGACGTCGTCGGACTCCACCGTCACGCGCGACGATCACCCACACAGCGAGACCGCCTGGCGCCTTCGGCACTTCAGGCGCAGCATCCTGAAAGACGAGGCGCCGATCATCACCGTCGTCGAACGGGACGCCGAGATTTCGTCGGCGTCACTTTTCGAGCGGGCGATGGGCTCGGCCGCGAGCCTCGCGACGACGTTCTTCACCGATCTGCCGTTTTCCGGCGAGGTCAACCTGCTGACGACGGGCGCCTTCGGACCCGGCGAGCTCTTCTCGGACGAGATGCTGCCGCGCGGGGTCGCCTACATGGCGATCGGCGCGCCAACCGCGGGGGGCGATTGGTCGGTGCGTGCCGCGATGAACCAGGGCGACCTGTCCTCGTGGATCGTCGCCGGCGCATTCGTGTCCCGCGGCGACAGCTCACACGCCTACCGATTCGGCTACTCGTTCAGCGCGCAGGATTATCTCGGCGGGAATCCCGCCGCGCTCGCAGCCGCTGCCGACGGCAGCCGAAATGTCGGTGAGTTGTTCGCGCTCGATCGGTGGGCGATTTCTCCGATGGTGGCCGTGGAGTACGGCGCTCGCTACGGTCGCTACGACTATCTGCGGCCGGGCGGTCTGTTCAGCCCGAGGGTTGGCCTGACCATTGAACCGCTGAAGCACACGCGCGTGTCCGCCATCGTGGCTCAGCGCATGGTTGCGCCCGGCGCAGAGGAATTCGTCGCGAGCGAGGCCCCCGGTCCGTGGCTCCCGCCCGAACGCACGTTCGCGCCTCTTGGCGGTCCCGGCGCGACCAACGCCTTCAGCGTCGAACGGGCACGCTACGTCGACCTGCTGGTCGAGCATGAGTTCGACGGGAACTACGCCTTGGGCCTCCGTCGGTTTTATCAGAACGTCGACGATCAGCTGGTCACGCTCTTTGGCCTGAACGTGCCCGGAGGGCCGCAGTCGGTCGGCCACTACTATGTAGCCAATGCCGGATCGCTCGGCGCCGATGGCTGGGCGCTGCGTCTCAGCAGCGCAGGCAAACGCGTGCGCGGCTCGATCGACTACAGCGTGACGCGTGCGCGCTGGCTCGACCGTGGCGACATGGCCGATATCGCCGCGAGGGCGCCAGCGGCGATCCGCCACGAGACCGAGGATCTGCACGACGTCACGACCTCGGTTGCCACGGAGATTCCCGAAACCGCGACGCGCGTGTTCGTGTTCTACAGGATCAACACCGGGTACACCCGCTCCGATACGACGCAGCTGCGGCCGGGCCTCGACGCGAGATTCGACGTGCAGATCAACCAGACGCTGCCCTTCGAGCTTGCCGGCACGCGCTGGGAGGTGCTGGTCGGGCTTCGGAATCTGTTCAGGGATCCCAACGATCCAGCGTCCGTTTACGACGAGTTGCTCGTCGTCCGGCCACCCAAGCGTGTGGTGGGCGGATTCCTCGTTCGTTTTTGAGCGCTGACGCGCTCCCGCGTTTTTGAGCGCTGACGCGCTCCCGCGTTTCTGAGCGCTGACGCGCTCCCGCGCTTTCTGACGATCTCGCGTCTGGGCGCCGAGCGGGGCGCCACCGTCGCTGACTTCCGAAAGTGCGCGCCACGGCGGGTCTCAACGAAGACCCGCCTTTTTTTGCCCGTTTTCGAGTCCATCGGGTTTTTGGATCACCTGTCCGGATAGTTGGAAGCAGCGGTCGATTTGAGCATTGAAGTTATTGCTGGGCAATGATTTATCGCCATAAAGTCGTTGTTCGACAGGGAACGTCCTTTGCTTCGCAAGGGCCGGACTTCCCTGTGTCGACGCTCCAGTCCCCGTCCCTCGTCAACAAGACCGCGCTGGTGCGGGTAGTCGCCCAGATCGCCGTGGTCGCTGGCCTCGTCGTCCTGGCGGCGCTGAACATCCGCGTCAAGGGCTGGACGGAGATGGAAGACGGCGTTCTCTGGGTCGGCAATGGCAGCGATGTCGTGGCCAGTGTGGTTGCGGACGACTCGCCGGCGAGCCGTGCCGGCATCAAGCCAGGTGACGTTCTCCTCAGGATTGACCAGAAGCTCGTGCAGCGTCCCGACGACGTGGTCGAGTCACTGCACGCCTCCACCCCGGGCTCCCGGCTCGAATACGTCATCTCGCGGCTCGGGGACTCCGAGCTCCTGATCATCCCCGTTGCGGGAATACCGTCTGGCACGCACTGGCTCTATCTGGTGCTGGCTGGCGTCGGTCTGTTCACGTTGTTCGTGGGTACCGGTGTCCGGCTCCGCAGGCCGGAGAACCAGGCCACTCTGCATTTCTTCTGGTTGTCGGTCGCCTTTTTCGGGGTGCTGACGTTCTCGTTCAGCGGCCAGCTCGATCTGCTCGATTGGGTCTTCTACTGGGGCGACGAAGTGGCAATGTTGCTCCTGCCGCCGCTCTTCGTTCACTTCGCGCTCGTCTTCCCAGAGCGCCCGGACAACTGGGCGCGGAGCGAGCGCGCGCGGACGCTGTTGCCGCTGCTCTATCTCCCGGCGCTGCTGCTCGGCGGCGCCAATGTGGCGGCGATCCTTCGAGGCGACCGGCGCGGCGAGATCCTCACGAGCGTGGTCACGTTCGTCGGCGCCGCGGAGCTCGTCTACCTGGCGCTCTGTCTCATCGGCGGGTTCGTCATCATGACCCGCGCGCTCTATCGCGTGCACTCGGTCACGGCGCGACGGCAGCTGCGATGGATTGTCTGGGGCACAGGCCTCGGCGCGCTTCCGTTCGTGTTCGGCTACGCGCTGCCGTTCGCGCTCGGCTTTACGCCGGCACCCATGTTCGAGTTGACCGCGATCCTGCTCGGCCTCGTGCCGCTGGCGTTCGCGTCGGCCATCATCCGCTACCGCTTGATGGACGTCGAGGTCATCATCAAGCGCGGTCTCGTCTATGCGGCAGCCATTGCCGCCATCGCGGCGATTTACACGATCGTCCTCAAGATTGCCGGCAACTGGTTTTCGACCGGTCCGAACGACACGAATCCGGTGATCGCGTTTCTGGCGACGATGGTGCTGGTGCTGCTGGCGCGGCCCGTCAAGAATGCGATTCAGACCGGGCTCGATCGCGTGTACTACCGCGATCGCTACGACTATCGTCGCGCCCTCGTCGGCTTCGCGCGTGATCTGAACAGCGACCTCGACCTCCTGCGCCTGAGCGAGCGGCTGGTGCGCCGCGTCACCGAGACGCTGCTGGTCGACCGGATGGCGCTGATGCTGGCACCGGTGGCGGCCGGCCTCGACGCGCGGTTCGTGACGATCGCGCACGCCGGATTCGGCGTGGAGCCCCCGCTCCTGACGAAGGGATCCGAGGTGGCGACGCGCCTCATCGCGGGGCACACCCTCACGCTCGACGATCCGCTGTCGCAGCGGCGCGTCGATCCCGCCGACGTCGAGTTCTGGCGGGCGGCCGGCATTCACTACTTCGTTCCGTGCGTGTCGAAGGAAGGCACGATCGCGGTCATGGCGCTTGGCCGGAAGTCGAGCGCCGAGCCCCTCAGCAGCGAGGATATGGCGCTTCTGGCCGCAGTGGCGGCGCAGGCGGCCACCGCGCTCGAGAACGGGCGGCTCTATCGCCAGCTGACGGTCAAGGCCGACGAGCTCGAGCGGATGCGCGAGTTCAGCGAGAACATCCTCGAGTCGCTCAACGACGGCCTGGCGGTTCTCGATCGGGACGACCGGGTCGTCCGGTGGAATCGCCGGCTCGAGGAGCTCTACGGCGTTCGTCACGAGGAAGCCGTCGGGCGCCGTCTCGAGCAAATCCTCGATGCCGGGTTCTTTGAGATTCTCCGTTCCGGCAGGCGCGAGTCGCCCGATGGCGCCGCGCTGTACCGCGTGCCGCTCTCGTCCAGACATTCGCCAGCGCGCCGGCTGCTCGTCAACGTCGCCACGACGCCGCTCCGTGACATGGCCGGCGCGATCGCCGGGACAATCGTCGTCGTCGAAGACATCTCGGCGCGCGTGCAGCTCGAGGAGCAGCTGCAGATCTCCGAGAAGATGGCCTCGATTGGTCTGCTGGCAGCGGGTGTCGCGCACGAAGTGAACACGCCGCTCACGGGCATCTCGAGCTTCGTGCAGATGCTGATGCAGGGCACCGAGCCGGATGATCCGAAGGCGCAGGTGCTCGAAAAGATCGAGCGGCAGACGTTCCGGGCCGCCAAGATCGTCAACGGGTTGCTGAACCTCGCGCGCCCGGCGCAGGTCGACAGCGGTCCCGTCGACGTCAACGCCGTCATCAACGACGTGCTATCGCTCCTCGAGCACCAGCTGCGCACCGGCCGGATTCAGGTGCGGAAGGAGCTCGCCTCGACGGCGCCAATCGTCCTCGGCATCGAGTACAAGCTGCAGCAGGTGTTCCTGAACTTGTTCCTCAATGCCCGCGACGCCATGCCGAAGGGCGGATGGCTGTCGATCGCGACGCGCGCGACCGCCGACGGCGCGACGATCGAGGTCGCCGATACGGGCTCGGGAATTCCTCCCGATCAGCTGTCGCGGATCTACGACCCGTTCTTCACGACCAAGGATATCGGCAAGGGCACGGGATTGGGTTTGTCGATCACTTACGGCATTGTCCAGGAGCACGGCGGCACGATTGCCTGCGACAGCGAGACGGGTCAGGGCACCCGTTTCACGCTGACGCTCCCGCTCGCGGCCGCTCGCTCGACGAGCGCGTCGCTCAATCGCCAGGCCTAGACGTTTGGCCACCATGAACAGAAGCGGCTCGATTCTGGTCATCGACGACGAGGAGATCATGCGCGAGATCCTCGAGGCGTTGCTGACCCGCGAGGGCCATACCGTTCGCCTCGCGTCCGATGCCGCCGAGGGCCTCGAGCTCGCCCGCACCGGCTCCTTCGACGCCGCGATCGTCGACATCATGATGCCCGGCATGGACGGCATGACCGCGCTCGACGAGCTGAAGAAGATCGACGACGACCTGCCGGTGCTGATGATTACCGCGTTCGCGTCGGTCGAGAGCGCCATCACGGCGATGAAGCGTGGCGCGTTTCACTACATCACCAAGCCGTTCAAGAACGACGAAGTGCTCGCCGTCGTGCGCAACGCCCTCGCGCAGCGCCGCCTGGTCGCCGAGAATCGCGTGCTGCGCCAGAACCTGCAGCATCATGCCAACCGGTTCGGCGAGATCATCGGCCGCAGCACGCGGATGAAGCAAGTCTTCGACTTGATCATGCAGGCGGCGCCGAGCCGGACCACGATTCTGATTAATGGCGAAAGCGGCACGGGCAAGGAGCTCGTCGCGCGCGCCCTCCATCAGAACTCGGCCCGCTCCGACAAGGCGTTCATCACCGTCAACTCCGGCAATCTCCCGCCGGATCTGCTCGAATCGAACCTCTTCGGCCACGTGAAGGGCGCCTTCACCGGCGCGATCTATCCGAAGAAGGGCCTTTTCGAGCTCGCCGACAAGGGAACGATCTTTTTCGACGAGATTGGCAACATCCCGCTCGAGACCCAGGCCAAGCTCCTGCGCGTGATTCAGGAGCGCGAGTTCATGCGTCTCGGCGGCGTCGAGACCATCAAGGTCGATGTCCGGATCATTGCAGCCACCAACGTCGAACTGCGCAAGATGATGGAGGACGGGAAGTTCCGCGAGGATCTGTTCTATCGCCTCCACGTGATCACTGTGCCGCTTCCCGCGCTGCGTGAGCGCCGCGAGGATGTGCCGCTTCTGGCCCAGCACTTCCTCGAGAAGTACGGCGTCGAGAACCAGAAGCCACGTCTGGAGTTGACGCCGGAGGCGCTCGACCTGCTGCTCGAGTACGAGTGGCCGGGCAATGTGCGCGAGCTCGAGAACGTCATCGAACGGGCGGTCGTGCTCTGCACGAGCCAGCGAATCGACGCCGATCTCGTGCCCGACCACGTCCGGAACAGCCGCAGATTCCAGATGCCGCAGTTCGTGGTGCCCCCCGAGGGCATTTCCTACCGCGACGCGGAGATTGCGTTCCAGCGCGGCCTGATCGAATCAGCGCTCGAACAGGCCGGCGGTGTCCAGAAACGCGCCGCCGAGCTCCTGCAAATCAAGCCGACGACGCTCAACGAGATGATCAAGCGGCACGACATCCGTCCGCGCCGCAAGCGTGTGGGTCAGGCGGGAGGCCGGGCCGGCACGCTTGTCGACACCGACGACATCGACGAAGAAGTCGCGTCGATCGACAGGGACTGATCGATCGAAACATCGACGCCATCCGCGTGTCATACGCAAATCAGGAGCTCAGGAGAGCATGAGGCTCTCTGGTCTTTGAACCGGACCTCCTGATCTCCTTATCTCCTGATCGCAGAACCTCGAACCGCCGCCGCTCGCTCGCCGCCGGCGCCTGCCTCAGCCGCGTGAACATCTTTTCGTACTTCCCCAGGATGACGTCCCACCGGTAATTCTGCTGGACGTACGCCCGGCCATTTCGCCCCATGCTCTGGCGCAGGTGCGGATCGGCGATGAGCAATTTCAAGCACTCGATGAACTCGTCGCGGTCGGCGTAATACAGGCCGGCGTTGCTCTTGTGGCAGTGATCGACTAACACTTCGCTGCGCGCGTTGGCCAGAATCGGGGTACCGACAGCGAACGATTCGAGCGCCAGCAGCGACAGGCTCTCGTAGGGCGAGGGCACGACGACGACCGTGGCCGCCTCGAGCGCCTGGAGCCGTTCCTGGTCGGAGAGGCGCCCGGCGAAGCGGATGAACGGTTCCTCGGGGAGCGGCATCAGCTTCACGCCCATCAGAGCCAGCGTCGCGTCGCCGCCTTCCTGCACGTAACTGCTGAAGTACTCGATCAGTTCTTCGCAGCCCTTGCCGGCGTCGATGCGACCGCCGTAGAGCGCGATCGGGCCATGCAGCCGATGACGGCGTCGAAACGTCGTGCCCCGTTGCGCCAGGTGCGGGCGAAAACTCGGCGACTCATCTTCTTCAGGGCCTTCATCTTCTTCGGGCGCGCCGGCAACCGCTCCGGCCTGCCCATCGCCGCCATCGCGCGGCGCCTCGTCCCTGAGGGCTGGATGCGCGGCCGGGAGGTCCACTCCACACCCCACGGTTTCCTCCTCGACCGCCCGGATTGAGAAATGCGTCGTCAGGAATCGCCGCTCGACCTCGGTGTTGTACGCGAGTCCGGCGGGCAGGCTGAAGAGCTCTTTGTAGATGTCCAGGTGGATCGCCGGTTCGTCGTGCGCGGTGGGCACGAGGATGCTCTTGTGCGGAGCGACTCGCGAGCCGAGGACCGTAGGCGCGTAGAGGTAGGTGAAGAAGATCAGGATGTCATAGACGTGCTGGTTGCGCTCCAGGTACTCCAGCAGCGCGGGACACCACGGCCCCTGCTGGCGCAGCCACTCCATCTCGTCGTCTCTGGTGTGGGCGCTCGTAAAAATCCATTCCGAGTAGCGGTTGAATGCATGGATGTCGCGCGATCTGGCGTTGGCGAAGCGGCGGACGGTTACGCCGCGAATCCGGTCCGAGCCCTCCGCGTACTCGTTCTTCCACGAGATGTAGTCCGAGGCGCACGTCGTCAGCACCTCGACCTGGTGCTTGGGCGCGAGCCGCTCGGCAATCAGCCGGCAGTGGTACTCGGAGCCGCCGAGAATCTCAGCGCCGTAGCGTTGGACGATGAAAGCTATCTTCAACGAAGCCTCAATGCAGAAAGCGTGGCGGTGAGCTGCGCCTCGATGCGTTCGGGCGCGAAGTCCTTCAGGCGCTGCCGTTGGCCCTCGAGGATGCGCGCCCGCAAGGGTCGATCGTATACGAGCATGCCGAGCATTTCGGCGGCGACTTCGAGATCCTTGGGCGCAAAAAGCAGACCCGATCCGCCAAGTGTTTCCGGAACGGCGCCGGCGGCATACGCCAGAACCGGCACATCGGCGGCCATCGCCTCGATGAGCGGCACACAGAAGCCTTCGTGCTCGCTCAGTGAGACGTAGGCGTCGGCCCAGCGATAGAACGCGCCGAGATCCTCGTCCGGCACCGGTCCGGTGAACCAGAACCGATCCGGCAGCATCCGGTACTCGGCGATGAGTGCGCGGACCTGCGCATAGTACGCCGGCACGCCATCGTAGCGGCCGACGAAAATGAACCGATAGTAGCTGTCGACGTATCGCTTGTAGACCTCGGCCAGCCGGATGTGATCGTCGATCCGCTTGTTGGGAACGATGCGGCCGACAAACAGGATGTTGATCAAGCCGTCGCCCAGAATCTTCTCGAGGGCCGGACGGCGTGGGGCATTGGTAATCCGTCCTGTGTCGACGGCAATCGGCAGCACGCCAGTGGGCGCGAATCCCAGATCCTCGAGCTCGCGACGGTTGAACTCCGAGTCGCCGAGGGCGAGATCGACGTGCCCGACGAGCGAGGCCAGTTCCTGTCGGCCGATGGCGGCAAGACGGAAGAGTTCCGGCGCGTAATCGGCAAAAAATGCGGCCGGCGTAATGTTGTGGTACTGCAGGACGCGGCCGCCTCCGACGAGGCGGCGGAACGCCTCGGTCATCGGCGACGGCAGCGCGAAATGAAAGATCGTGACGTCGCCTCGGGTCGCTCCAGGGTCGGCAAACGGCCGAATCTCTGACCGCAGATCGTCGTCTATCGTCAGCGCGTAGATGTCCGACTCGTGGCCCTGGCGCCGGAGCATGTCGCGAACACGCCGGGCGCTGTCCCCGATGGCGTCACCGCGATGGGCCGCGGGCACCCATTGGTTGATGATCATCGCTCGGAGTTCGGGGCTCGGGGCTCGGGCGCTCGCGGGTCGCGGCTCGCGGGTCGTCGTTCGGGGATCGGCCGCAGTGCGGCTGTGCTCCCACGGCTTCCGAGCCCCGAGTCCCGAGCCCCGATCCCCGAGATCAGGCAACGCCTGAAACAGCGCCGGCCGAAACTGCCGCAGTTCCTCGAACCGATCGAACTGTGCGAACTGGGCCCAGAAGTCCCACGCGACGGACGGCGCGGGCCGCGGCGGGCCGGCGATGACGCCATCGACGAATCGCAGCAGCGTGCCGGCGAAATCCCGCGCCTGCAGGCGGCCGAGCGCGGCATCCTGCGACTGCAGCACTGCCTCCTCGAGCTCCGGATTATCGAGAACGGCTTCCATGAGCCGGGCGATCTCGAGCGGATCGGTCGTGTCGTAGAGGACACCGCCGCCATCCATCGTTGCCGGGACGGCCGTCGACGCGAATGCGAGGACTGGGATGCGCTTGTAGAACGCCTCGACGATCGGCACGCAGAAGCCTTCGTGGGCGCTGGCGCACAGGAAGAGATCCGCGACGTCGTAGAGCGCCGTCAGCTCCTCATTCGAGACATGTCCAAGGAAATGCACGTCCGGCGTGCCGAGGCTGGCGACGAGCTCCTGCAGCATGCACAGGTACCGCTCGAAGCCGCTGTGCGACCCGACAAGGAGCAGCCGCGCGCGTGGATTGTGCCGCGTCCGGTAGACGTGGAACGCGCGGATGATCGTTTCAAACTTCTTGTTGGGAATCACCCGGCCGACAAACATCACGTTGGTCCATCCATCGTCGAAGGCGGACGAGAGGAAGGAACTGGCCGGGCCATCGAGGTGGCTGAAATCCGGGACAACCGGCAGGACTCCGGTGCGTGGGAACCCGAGCCCTTCGAGCTCCGCGCGGTTGTACTCTGAATCGCCGAGCGCGAGATCCGATCGGTCGATGTAGGCGGTCAGTTCGCGCCGGCCGCGGAAGCACTGCTTGACCAGGTCGCGATGCACGCCGACGAAATACTGCGGCGGTGTGATGTTGTGGTAGACCAGCACCATCCGGCCGGGCAGCGCGTAAGCGGTTCTCGACGCGCGGGACCCGATGGAGAAGTGATGGACGAGCACATCGTCGTCGGCGATTGCCCCGACCATCTCGCGGTAGTCGATCGTGCGGTCCTCGAGCCGGTGATCGGCCGTCTCGACAAATATCTCGGACTGAAACCCCGCGCTTCTGAGGACGCGCTGGATGCCGAGAACCTCGTGGCCGATCGCGTCGCCGTAGCCGAGCGTGGCGAGCACCTGATGGACGCGCGGTCGGACGGTCATGCGGGCCGGTCCCTCCGGGACTCGGCATCCGGCGCAGCGGCGCCGGCTGGCAGACGCGAGAGGACGTCGATCGCCGGCGGAATGTCGCGTCTTCGCCGGGCGAACCAGCCCGGCATCGGTTCGAGTGCAGTCTGGGCCGGCGTCCGATCCAGCTGCCGGAACATCTCGAGGTACTTCCTGTCGATCACCGGCCACGCGTAGTGGCGCGCGAAATACTCGCGGCCATTCCTTCCGAGGCGTGCGTGAAGCGGGCCGTTCGATTCAAGCGAGTACAACGTCTCGGCGAACTCCTCGTAGCTCTCGTAGTAGAGCCCGGCGTTGCTCCGGATGCACTGTCCCTTGAGCACGTCGCACCGGCCGTTGGCCAGCACTGGTCGCCCCAGCGCCCACGCTTCGAGCGCCACCATCGACAAACTTTCGAAGTACGACGGCATGATCAGGAGATCGGCGGCGGCGAGCGCGTCGAACTTGTCCTCGTCGGACAGATAGCCGAGGTGATGGATCCGGTGATGAGACGGAATCGGGATGATCGGGTTGCCAACGAGCACGAGGTCGAGGCCGCGTGGGAAGGACATCGCGTAGCGCTGGAAGTAGTCGAACAGCTCCCCGCACCCCTTGTTGGCGTCGATTCTTCCGATGTAGATGGCGAACGGCCGGCTGATCTTGTGGCGGCGCCGGAAGCGGGCCGGATCCGTCCGATCGGGGACCTCGGAGCCCACGCCGACGACGACGCCGGGAACGCCGTGGTTCTTGGTGGCGTTCTGGATCATGGCGCGCTCCTCGTGCGAGTTGTACATGATCGCGCGCACACCCCTGAAAACCGGACCGAAGATTCCCAGCCCGATGGCCGGATCCCGTTCGGCCGTCGGCACGAGCACGGCCTTTCCTGGCAGCCGTCGCGCTGCGTGCCAGGCGTGATAGTAGCGGTAGCTGAAGAGGAGAATGTAATCGAACGAGGACGCCGATCGGACGAGATAGTCGATGAGGGCCGGGCTGGTTGGGCCCTCACTTTCGAGCCATGACAGTTCATCGGCGAGCGAATGAGGCTCGTTGAACACCAGGCGCGACCGACGGCCGAAGTCGAGCGGTTGCCGCTCGCGACTGACCGGAAAACGGCGAACGGCGCACGCCGTTGACGGTCTCGACGCCAGGCTGGAGCTCGTTGCGCCAGCTGACGTAGTCGCGCGCGCACGTCGTCACCACTTCGACCTGCGCGTGCCTTGCCAGGCGTTCCGCGATGTAGCGGGCGTGCAGCTCCGCTCCGCCGTTGATATCGGCGCCGTAGCGCTGGACGACTACCGCGAGGTTCACGATTCAGCGGGGCCGTTGCCGGTCTCGCTCGGGGGAGCGGGCGAGTCCCCGCCGCCGCGTCCCGATTCGGGCGCGGCCTGAGCCGGCTGCCCGGGTCTTTCGCCGCCCTGGCCCTGCCCCGGTCCGCCTGGCCGCCGGCGGCCGCGTCGGCGACGACGGCGGGAGCGGCGCTCGGCTTCGTCGGCCGAGATCGTCGCGTTGACCCCGCTGCCACCGCCACCGGCGGGTGGCTGCAATGGGGCAACAGTCCCCGGCCGGTACTGCACGACGCCCTCGAGGGCGCGCGCGCGCCGTTCGTCGAAATCGAGCCGGCTCGACATCGATTCCACCCGCATCTTCAGGTTCTTGACTTCGATGCTGAGCCGCGTGGTTTCGAGGACCAGGTTGTGGATGAGCTCGTAGTACAGCGACTCGGCCTGGTTGTAGGTGTCGTTGAGTTTCGACTGGATGTGGAGGGCCTCGACCACTGGCGTCGGGTTGAAGAACAGCTTCAGTATCGGGTTGAGGAGCTTGCGGAGCCCGCGCAGCAGGGGACGACTCGATTCGTAAATCGTCGTGTCCTCGAACGAATAGTTCCGGGCCGACGTCGACGCGTCGCGCCGCTTTCGGTACTGCTCGAGGAGATCGGATCGTACGCCCTTGGGGTCGAGAAAGCGCTCGAGCTTCACGCTGGCGAGCTCGCGGATCTCATCCTCGGTATAGTCGACGCCGCGCTTTTCGCGGATCCGCGACCGCACCTGACGCATGATCTGCTCGACGTCGACGCTGTCGCTCTTGACGGTGAAATCGGCCATTGTTTTATCAGCTTCCAGTTCCCAGCTTCCGGCTCCCAGCTGAGAACATCCCAGAACTCAATCGTCTTGATCAAAAGCTCTCGCTCTTCGCTGGCAGCTGGAGGCTGGCAGCTGGAAGCTCTCAGCTTCGTTTCACATGCCGTCGCCGGCTGGCGAACTCCGGCGCTTCTTTGATGCACGTGCCGAGGATCCCGAACGACTCGACGAGCGCCCTGGTGCCCGTCTTCTCGATCGTGGCGGTATTGCCGCCGACGTCAGGGTATCCCAGTCCGGCGGCATCCGGCTGGACAGTTTCCCAGTTGCGGAAGAGTCGCCCCCACGGGCTCTCGAGCGCTTCCCGCATTTGGCGCTTTGCGTTCACGGGATACCAGTAGCTGTCGTGATAGATCACGCTCGCGATGTAGGCCCACGGCGCGAGGACGGTCTTGAGCGACCACTCGATCGGCCCCTTCATCGGGCCCCAGTAGATTTGGTGCTGCATCCGCGACGCAAAGGTCATCTTCTTGAACGGACCCGAGAAGTGCCAGTTCTCGGCGGCCGCGGATTGGTCGCCGACAATCTCGATGTCTCGCGGATCCCCGCAACCGAGTCCCATCTCGTGCGCCATCCTGATGAACTTGATCGACATCGGGTCGATGCCCATCAGCTTGGCCGCGACGGCATCGATGGCCACCTGATCGGCGCTGGCGAGAAGGACGTTCTTCACATGCGGCGTCATGCAGCGCGGCCCCGGACCGTCGCCCGCGAACGTGCCGTCCATCACCGCGAACACACCGCGGTGAATCTTCTTCTGGATCATCAGCAAGTCGACGAGCGTTTCGTGAATCACCGGATGCGTCCAGTGACGGTGCTCGTTCAGCAGACCTCCGAAGGCGTTCTTCATCGCCCCGGTGGTCGTCGTGAAGACGTGCGTCTTCACCGTCGGGAGGTGAATGATGTTCTCGCCGATGAAGCGCTTCGGAATCATGAAGCCCTTCGGGTAGACCTCGTTGAGGCAGGTGAACTGCTTCGTGAGATCGCCGACGGCGTCCCGGATATTGATCCACTCCTCGGTTTCGTAGATGTGGATGTTACGCAGCTGATGAGCGTCGACGACGTTGATCTGCTTGTTCTCGCGCTCGCCGAGATGCGCGTCGATGACGACGGTCCGATTGTGGCAGGCGTGGATGAGCGACGAATCGTACCCGTCCCGCTTCATCGCGCGGATGACCCCCTCGAGCTGCCAGGGCGTCGTCGACGTGGCCGGAAAAAAGAAGTGCCACGAGATATTCACCTTGAGCGCCGTGTCGGCGTCCTTGGCGATGACGTCCTGATACCCGGCAAGGTTCATCAGCGAGTGGTAATCCTCGAGGACCGTTGCGGGCTTCGTGCGCAGGATGGCGACTTTGGACTTAGGCATGTCGATCTTCGATCAAAAACTCGGACCGTAAATGATTATCGCCACGGCGACGGTCCACAACGCGACGCACAACAGCAGCGGCCTGTCGGTCAGCAGCATGTCGGCCGGGCTGCCGCCGCCCTCCTTCAGGTGCACGAGATAAAGGTAGCGGAAGATTCCATACAGCGGAAAGGGCAGCGTCAGCATCAGCCGATCGGTCCCGAACTTCTGCACGGTTTCGGGGCTCACCGTATAGAACGCATAGGCGACGATCGTCGACGCCGAGACCACCGCGATCATCTGGTCCAGCAAATACGGGCTGTACTCCGCGAGAATCCGCCGATGGCTGGTCGCGCCGTTGGCGAGCAGGACGAGCTCGTGGCGGCGCTTGCTGAGCGCCAGGAAGAGCGCCAGCAGAATCGTCAGAACATACAACCAGTGGCTGATCGGGACCGCGATCGCGACGGCGCCAGCGGCGGCCCGCATCACGAACCCGATCGCGATCGTCAACACGTCAAGAATCACGATGTGCTTGAGCTGCCATGAATACAGCGCCAGAAGCAGGACGTAGGACGTCGCGACCACGCCGAAGAGCGGCCGCAACCAGAACGCCGCTGCCGAGCCCTCCGAGCCCGAGGCCGATGGCCCATCCGATCGCGACCGGGACCGGCAACGCGCCCGAGGCGATCGGCCGAAAGCGCTTGAGCGGATGCTGGCGGTCGGCCTCGCGATCGGCGATGTCGTTGAGGAGGTAAACGACACCCGACAGCACGCAGAAGATCGCGAACGCGGCGCAGGACACCAGGACCGCGTCGACGTCCAACAGTCGCTGGGACAGCCCCAGTGCGCCGAAGATGATGAGGTTCTTCGTCCACTGAGACGGGCGAAGGGACAGGTACGAGGCTCAGGATCATCGGCCGGACTGACGCCGGCTGAGGATCGACCCGCTCGATGAAGTCCGGAGTTGTATGTCGCGCCATCCTGAGCGCGGCGGGTGATGCTCGGTCGCTAGCCTGCGAAGCTCTTGACGGCGTCTGGCTCGGACTCGTAGGTCTCGAACACCGTCAGCAGCTTGGTAATGGCCAGCAGGTCCTGAATCCGCTTGGTCAGGTTCAGAAGCTTCAGCTTGCCGCCCTGGCGGCTGACCGTCGTGTACGTGCGAACGATCTCGCCCAGACCGGCGCTGTCGATATACGGCACGCCCTCGAGGTTGAGCAGCAGCTTCTTGCGATCCTGCTGAATCAGCGAGTTGATCTTGTCCTTCAGAAGCTCGTCGCCTTCGCCGAGCGTCATCTTGCCTTTCAGGTCGAGAATCGTCACACCGTCGACGACTCGTTCCTCGATCTGCATCGCCGCTCCCCTCCAAGTTCCTGCGCCGCTGATTTTTGACGGCTTTGACTGCGCCCGAACGACGCCGGTCCCAGCCTGCCAACCGCCATCCACTGCCCGGAGCGCTGCCCCTAGCCGTATCGGCTTTTTTGCAGAAAAAAGACCGGCCAGCGTACTACGCCGATTCAAACACTGTCAAGAAATTGAGCCGTTTCCGCACAAGTCGCCAGAACGTCAACGAATCCAATAGCTTGGACACCAAGCGGCGATCGGATGTTCCGCCCGGTTGGGGCCCGCCGTCAGGCCGGGTTCGTGGCGTCTTCGGCATGTCGCCGTCCCCCTCCGCCAAACCGCTCGCGGATGGACTGGACCACGACATAGAGCACCGGGATGAAGAGCAGGTTGAGGAACGTTGACACGAACATGCCGCCCGCGACGGCCGTTCCAACTGACTGCCGAGCCACCTGGCCGGCCCCGGTCGCGACGACCAGGGGCAGGACCCCGAGGATGAACGCCAGCGACGTCATCAGGATCGGCCGGAGACGGATGCGCGCCGCCTCGATCGCCGCCTCGATGACCGTCATCCCGCGGTCCCGAAGTTGCTCGGCGAACTCGACGATGAGGATGGCGTTCTTCGCCGCCAGGCCGACGAGCATGACCAGACCGACCTGGCTGTAGACGTCGTTGGCAAAGCCGCGCGACCACTGAGCGGTCGAACGCCCCGAGGACCGCCACCGGGACACCGAGGAGCACGATGAACGGCAGCACGAGGCTCTCGTACTGCGCGGCGAGCGTCAGGTAGACGAGCAGAAGCGCGAGCCCGAAGATCAGGTACGACTGACGGCCGGCCTTCGACTCTTCGAGCGAGATGCCCGACCACGCATATCCCATCCCTTCAGGCAGGGTGGTCTCGGCGATCCGTTCCATCTCGGCCAGCGCCTCGCCCGAGCTCACGCCCTGCGCAGCCGACCCGTTGATCGCAGGCCGAGCGGAAGAGGTTGAAGTGGTTGATGACCTGCGGCGCCGTCGTCTCTTCCATCCGCACCACCTGGTCGAGCGGCACCATGTCCCCGGTCCGCGTTCTGGCATAGAGCTGCCGGAGAGCCTGCGGGTTCGATCTGAAACTTTTGATCCGCCTGGACATACACGCGGTACGCGCGATTGTTGAATTCGAAATCGTTCACGTACTGCGAGCCCAGGAAGATCTGCAGCGCGCTCGTAATCTCGCCGAGCGGTAGCCCGAGCGCGAGCGCGCGCTCCCGATTGATGGTGACCTGGAGCTGCGGGTCATTGGCCGTGAACGGGCTGAACAGGCCCGGGCCGCAGCTTCGGCGACCGGTTGCCGGCGGCCGTAATCGCCTGGTCGCCTGGGCGAGCCGCGTGATCTCGCCGCCGCTCTGATCCAGCACCTGGAACTCGAACCCGCCGAATCGGCTCAGGCCCTGGATCGCCGGCGGCGTGAACCCGACGACGATCGCGCCCGGAATGCCGAAGAGCGGGCCGCTGATGCGGCCGAGCACCGCCTGGACCGAATGCTCCTTGCCGATTCGGTCCTCGAAGGGTTTCAGCCGGATGAACATCAGTCCCTGGTTCGACGCGGCGCCGCTGAAACTGAATCCCATGACGGAGAAGAGCGCCATCACGTCGGGATCCTTGAGGATGATGCCTTCGGCGCGCTGCGCGATTTCGCCGGTGTACTCGAGCGACGCACCCGCGGGCCCCTGGACCTGGATGAGGAAATACCCAGGATCCTCTTCGGGGATGAACGCCTGGGGCACCGTGCGATACACCCACCACGTCAGCCCGAGCGTCGCCACGAACACGAGCACGACCGCCCAGCGCCACCGCAGGCAGCGCCGGAGCACCGACACGTAGGCATGCGTGCCGCCGTCGATCAGGCGCTCGAACAGCGTGAAGAACCGACCCTTGTGGTGGCTCTGGCGATCGAGCAGCAAAGCCGACAACGCCGGCGTCAGCGTCACGGCGTTGAAGACCGACAGCGCCACCGCGAACGCAATCGTGATCGAAAACTGCGCATAGAGCCGGCCGGTCGTTCCGGGGAAGAACGCCACCGGCACGAACACCGCGATGAGCACGAGGCCGGTGGCGACGACGGCGCCAAGCACTTCGCGCATCGCGTCGGAAGCGGCCTTCCGGGCGCTCACCTTGTACTCTTGGATGTGCCGCTCGATGTTCTCGATGACGACGATCGCATCGTCGACGACGATGCCGGTCGCGAGGATGATGCCGAAGAGCGTCAGCGTGTTGATCGAGAAGCCCATCAGCTTCACGAACGCGAACGCGCCGACGAGTGAGACCGGGATCGTGATCGCCGGTATCAGCGTGCTGCGCCAGGTCTGCAGGAAGACAAAAATCACGAGCACGACCAGGACGATCGCCTCGACGAGCGTCTTCAGCACTTCCGCGATCGACGCCTCGACGACGTCGGTGGTGTTGAAGGAGACCAGATAGCGCATTCCGGGCGGGAAGGACGCCGCGAGACGATCGAGTTCGGCGGTGACCGCACGCTCGACGTCGAGCGAGTTGGCGGCCGGAAGCTGCGTCACGCCGAAGCCGACCGCTTCGACGCCCTGGAACCGCAGGTTGGCAGCATAGGTTTCCGCGCCGAGCTCGGCGCGGCCCGACATCCTTGAGCCGGACGAGCGAGCCGTCGCGCCCGCTCTTCAGGATGATGTTCTCGAACTCCGACGCCTCGCTCAGCCGTCCGAGGGCACGGACACTGAGCTGATACATCTGGCCGGAGGGTGCAGGCGCCTGGCCGAGGCTTCCGGCCGCGACCTGGACGTTCTGCTCGCGCAGTGCCTGGACGACGTCGCCTGCCGTCAGGCCGCGCGCCGCCAGGCGATCCGGATCGATCCAGAGCCGCATCGAGTACTTGCGCTCGCCGAACACGACGACGTCGCCGACGCCCGGGACGCGCTTGACGGCATCCTTGATGAAGACGTCCAGGTAGTTGCTCAGGAAGAGCGAGTCGTAAGCGCCCTTCTCCGAGAAGACGCCGACCGCCATGATGAAGCCGGTCGACTGCTTCTGGACGGTGATGCCGGTCGTCCGGACCTCGGCGGGCATGCGCCCGAGCGTCTGGTTGACCCGGTTCTGCACGTCCACCGCCGCCACATCCTGATTGCGGGTCACGTCGAAGGTGACGGTAATCGTGGCGATGCCGCTGTTCGTGCTCGACGAGGTCATGTAGAGCATGCCCTCGACGCCGTTGATGGCCTGCTCGAGCGGAGTCGTGACCGCCGTCTCGACTTCCTGCGCGTTGGCTCCTGTGTAGATCGCGGTGACGTTGACCTGCGGTGGCGCGAGGCTCGGGTACTGCGCCACCGGCATCGTGGGAATGGCGACCGCGCCCGCGAGGATCAGGACGAGCGAGCAGACCGACGCGAGGATCGGACGGCGAATGAAAGTGTCGACGAACATTGATGAACGTCCGTGGCTCGGGCTTGCGTGTTGTTGTCCGTGTTGTCCGTGTTGTCGGTGGTTCTATTCGGCGCGAACCGGTGCGCCGTCGCCGATCTTCTGGATGCCCGAGACGATCAGGGTCTCGCCGGCTTTGAGCCCACTGCGCACGACGTAATCGTTGCCGATCAGCTGGCCGACCTCGATCGGCTTCTGCTTCGCGACGAGGCCGCCCTGCGCACCGGGTTCGGCCACGAAACAGAAATACTGCCCGGCGATGCGCGTGACTGACGTCATCGGGACGGTCAGTCCCTCGACGCTGCGCCAGACGACGCGCGAGCGGACGAACTGGAGCACGCGCGCGTTGGGAGGCGCATTGCGCAATTGACTCTTGACGAGCACCGTCTGCGTGGCTTCGTCGACGCGCGGCGCCACGAACGTGATCGGATTGGTGGCGACCACCTTTCCATCGGCGTCCACCAGCTGCACCGGCAGGCCGAGGCGAATCTGCGGCGAGCGGTCGAGCGGAACCTGGATGTACGCCTCGAGTTGCTGCCCGTCGTCAATCGTCGTGATCTCGGTCGTGTTGCTGACGCGATCGCCGACGCGGACGGAGAGATCACCAACCGTGCCGGCCTGCGGCGCGGTCACGCGGTAGTACTGGAGCTGCACACTGCCTTCGCGCACCTGCGCCTCGAGGGCTGCCAGCCGCGCCTCGGCGGTGCGCAGCGAGTTCTGAGCCTGGTCGAACTCGGCCTTGCTGATGGCGCCGGCTTCGACCAGCGATTCCATACGCTTGGTCTGCGCCCGCCAGTACGTGACGTCAGCTTCCGTTCCGGCGCGGTTCGCCTCGGCGCTCGACACCGCTGCCTGCTGCCTCGCGGGATCGATCTGGAGGAGCGGCGTGCCAACGCTGACCTTGTCGCCCGACTTGACGAAAATGCGCGTGATGATGCCCTCGACTTCCGGCTGAATCGTCGTGGAGCGAAGCGACCGCACCGTCGCGATGAAATCCGACGCGTCTTCGATCGACGTCGTCGAGAGCGGCATGGTCTTCACAGCTGTTGGAGGCGGCGCGCCCGCGCCCTGGGCCGGGGTCCTGTTTCCACAGGCGGCTGCCACGAGCGTCGCCGCAATCATCGCGCACAGCGCGAGCGGCGATGCGAAAGCTGAACGGTCCCGCCGACGCGGGCATGAGTGCTGGGATGCCATGGGGATAACTCTACGACGCGGGGCCACGTGGCGAACGTCCCGCGGAGTGACAACCAATTGTCCCGCCCAGTATGGTGGGAACGAGCCTCTAGAATCTTACTGTGACGGAGTTGAAGCGGTCGAGGGCTGAAAGGAAAAGGCCACGACCGATCGTGGCCTTCTGGTCTGTATGAGCTCCGAGGCTATCTTTTGAGCAATCCGAAGCTAGATGCCGCCGGCCCCGGCGAACTTGCGCTGCTGAAAGCATTCCCGGCAGAACACCGGCCGTCCCTGCGTTGGTCGGAACGGCACAGTCGTTTCCTTCCCGCACGCCGAGCAGTTGGTCGTCGTCTCGACGCGTTCTCTAGACGCTGAAGGACCGCCCCCGGCCGGGCGGGACGCGCGTTTTGCCTTGCAGCTCTTGCACCGTTTGGGTTCGTTCTTGAAGTTCTTGTCCGCGAAGAAGAGCTGCTCGCCTGCTGTCCAGATGAACTCCGCTCCGCAGTCTACGCACGACAGCGTCTTGTCCTGGAACTCCATCGGTTCTACCTCTCACCAACTCGAGCTCGTCCCGTCCCCACGACCCTAAGGTCCCGGCCCCTCTCCGCGATGTCATAAATGTCATGGGAACGGCCCGCTCGTTCCGGATCCTCATGATCCAGCCCGAGCGGGCCGCGTAGATCAGTCCAGCCGCTTAGTCAGATTCGCGACGCTGCTTCTTCCGTGTGCGCTTGCGCGCCAACGCCTGCTTGGCGCGGCGACGGTCGCCTGGCTTCAAGTAGAACGAATGCTTCTTGATATCCTTGATGATATCTTCCTGCTGCACCTTCCGCTTGAAGCGTCGAAGCGCGCTCTCGATCGACTCGCCTTCCTGAATCTTCACTTCAGCCAATATTGATGACACCCCCTTCAGCGGCCACCTTTCACGAACAGCTCCCGGCGATCAGCCCCTCCCACAGATGCTCTCTCGCCGCGGTGTCCCCTGTAAGGCCCAAAGAGTTCGACGGAATGCGTTAGGCTATCACAAGACCCGTGTCTTTTAGGCAGGAAAGCTCATCTGGATTTCAGCTTTTGGGCACTCGCCATCACGTAACTAGTAAGTCATTTATATTCAACATGTTAAAGATATTGTTCGGCCACGGAACAAAGCCCGTTTTGCCGCGCTTGCGGCAGATCGTATGAAGCTCCTCGTCATCGGTTCCGGGGGACGAGAGCACGCGCTCGTCCGAACGCTGTCAGGCCGCCCTGACGTCTCGGTCACGTGCGCACCGGGAAACGCCGGCATTGCCGAGGATGCCGACGTGATTCCGATCGAATCGGGCGCCGTGGCAGAGCTCGAGGCGCTCGCGAGACGCGAGTCGTTCGATCTCACAATCGTCGGTCCCGAGCTTCCGCTCGATCTCGGCCTGGTCGATCTGTTTCGCGCGGCCGGTCACCGTGTGTTTGGTCCCTCGCGCGCCGCCGCTCAGCTCGAGTGCAGTAAGTCCTTCGCCAAGGACTTCATGACGCGCCATGGCATTCCCACGGCGCGGTTTCGTGTGTGCGACTCGGCCGCACATGCGCACGACGTCATCGCCGGCGGCGAGCTCGGTCTGCCGGTCGTCATCAAGGCCGATGGGCTCGCCGCGGGCAAGGGAGTCGTCGTCGCCGCAGATCGTGCGGAAGCGGACGCGGCGATTCGCAGCGCGATGGAGGATCGTCAGTTTGGCCACGCCGGCGCCAGAATCGTGATCGAAGAGTGTCTGAGTGGTCCGGAAGTGTCTTTCTTCGCGGTGTGTGACGGTCGGACCGCGATACCGCTGGGCTCGGCCCAGGATCACAAGCGCGTGTTCGACGGCGATCGTGGGCCCAACACGGGCGGGATGGGGGCGTTCGCCCCGAGCCCATTGATCTCGTCCTCGTCGGACACCGACCTTCACGCGCGCGTGATGCGAGACATCGTCGCACCCGTCATGAAGGGCATGCGCGACGAAGGCTACGAGTACCGCGGGTTTCTCTATGTCGGATTGATGCTGACGTGCGACGGTCCGAAGGTGATTGAGTTCAACGTGCGCTTCGGCGATCCCGAAGCGCAAGTGGTCCTCCCGTTGCTCGAGACCGACCTGGCCGCGCTCCTCACCGCCGCTGCCGACGGCAATCTGGGATCGCTCCGCGTCACAGCTGGCACCGGCGTCGCGGTTGGCGTGGTCCTCGCATCGGCAGGGTACCCGGGCCCGGTGAAAACCGGCGTGCCGATCCGCGGTGTCGACAGCGCGGCGTCGATTCCCGGAGTCGACGTCTTTCATGCCGCCACGGCGAGGAAGGGCGACGCGCTCGTGACCGCCGGCGGCCGCGTGCTGACCGTCGTCGGCCGCGGACCCGACTTCGAGCGGGCCATCGCGCTGGCGTACGAAGGCGTCTCGAAGATCGCGTTCGAGGGCATGCACTATCGCCGCGACATCGGTCGGAAAGCGATGGCACCGCGCGAGAGCCCGGCACATTCCGGACCAGCGAGACATCACTGATCCACACGGTCGTTGCTGCGACAAAGCCTTTTACCGCCGAGAACGCCGAGTGCGCATACCGCTGAACCTTTTGCATGCCCAGGTGTTTGTGAGACAAACTCCTTGTCTCTATTCCGGGACTACTCGACATGTCTCAGATATCTGTTCTCATCCTGATGGGCTCCGATTCCGATGCGCCGGTCATGCAGGGCGCGGTCGACGTGCTGCGCGAGCTCGACATCGCCTGCGAGATGACGGTCGCATCCGCCCATCGATCGCCTGACCGCGTGATGCGGCTCGTGCGGGAGGCGCCGGGCCGCGGGGTCAAGGTGTATGTCGTCGGCGCCGGCGCCGCGGCGCATCTGGCCGGCGTGGTGGCCGCGCACACGACCGCACCGGTGATTGGCGTGCCGATCGACTCATCGGCGCTCAAGGGCCTCGATGCGCTGCTCTCGACCGTGCAGATGCCGCCAGGCGTGCCGGTTGCCACTGTTTCCATCGGCAAGCCCGGCGCCACCAATGCCGGCGTGCTGGCGGCGCAGATCCTCGCGCTCGGCGATCCGGCGATCGCGGCGCGACTCGAGCGATACAAGTCGAAGCTTGCGGAGAAAGTGGAACAGGCGGCGGCGCGGTTGGCCGAAGGCTCTAGGCTTTAGGCTCCGGGCTTTAGGAACGGCTTTGTGAAGACCTTCGCGTGAGGTCTCAGGGATCTTGCCAGAGCCAAAAGCCGAGAGCCCAGAGCCTATTCCAACCATGAAGTACTCAATCATCACGTTTGGCTGTCGCGTCAACCAGGCGGACTCGCTGCGCATCGAGGAGGGCCTTCTCGCGCGTGGCGGCGTTGCCGCGCCTCCGTCGGACGCCGATCTCGTCATCGTCAACACCTGTTCGGTGACGGCGAGCGCCGATCAGGGCGCCCGCCAGACGATCAGGCGCGTTGCCCGCGACAATCCGTCAGCGCGAGTCGTGGTCACCGGTTGCTACGCGTCGCGCCGGCCGGAAGAAGTCGCCGCGCTTCCCAACGTCGTTCGTGTCGTCGGCAACGACGAAAAGGATCGGTTCTTCAAGACGACTGCAGAGCGGTTTGGCGACGGAGACGGGGCATGCGGCGCGACTATCGCGCCGGGCGTTGCGGGCCGGACGGCCTTCACGCTGCGGGTGCAGACCGGCTGCGACGAGCACTGCAGTTACTGCATTATCCCGACGACGCGAGGCGCCGGCCGAAGTGTGCCCGTTGAGCAGGTTCTTCGCGAAGTCGAGCGGGTCGCGGCGGCGGGCTTCAAGGAAATCGCGATCACCGGCGTCCAGCTCGGTTCGTACGGGCGCGATCTGCAGCCGGCGAGTTCGCTCCTGTCTCTCGTGCGGGCGCTGGCCTTGTCGTCGGTCGACGTGACGTTCAGAATCAGCTCGCTCGAGCCGATGGATTGCACGCCCGACATCGTCGACGTCGTCGCCGCCAGCGGCGGCCGCGTCGCGCCGCACTTTCATCTGCCTCTGCAGCACGCGAGCGACCGGATGCTTCGCCTCATGCGCCGTCCGTACACGCTGGCCTACTATCGCGACCTGGTCGATTCAATCGTCGACGTCCTGCCACACGCGTCGATTGGCACCGACATGATTGTCGGGTTTCCGGGCGAGACCGCCGACGACTTCGAGGCAGACTTGTCGTACCTGCCGACGTCGCCGTTGTCGCACGTTCACGTTTTTCCGTACTCGGACCGGCCAGGGACCGAAGCCGAGGCGATGCCGGCGAAAGTTCCGGGCCCCGTGATCCGCGACCGCGGCGCGCGACTGCGCGCGCTCGGCGCAGAGATCAACCGACGGTTTCGCGATCGCCAAAGCGGGTCCGTGCGACCAGGCCTGACGATCGAAGATGGCACGCTGGTCGTGACGGACAACTACTTGAAGGTCAGGATTCCGCCGGGCCTGCCGCGTAACCGCCGCGTCGCCGTGAGGTTGAACGCATGACTCGGGAACGGTGGTCGTCGTCCAAGAGCCTTTCACCGCAGAGAGCGCAGAGCACGCAGAGCCTAAATGATCTCTGCGCACTCGGCGTCCTCTGCGGTGAAAGGCTCTTGAGCGCTGGAGGTCGCTGGGGTTGGCCCCGATTGCGTGCTCTACTGCTGCCCGTTTGCCATTAGTGTCGCTAACCGCTGCCCGGGCGCGGAAGATCTCGTCGATTCCGTGATCAGCTGTCCGCAGGCGGCGCGGATGTCGCGGCCGCGCGAGCGGCGAACCGATACGGTCACCTGATGATCGGCGAGGATCGCGGCGAACCGATTGACGCGATCGTCTGACGGCCGCTCGAACGGAATGCCGGGCGCGGCGTTGAGCGGCAGCAGGTTGACCTTTGCCTTGATCCCGTGGAGGAGCTTGACCAGTCGTCGCGCATCCTCCGGCGTGTCGTTCACCTGGTCGAGCAGCACGTACTCGAACGTGATCCGGTTGCGGCGCTTGAGCGGAAACCGGCGGCAGGCGTCGAGCAGATCCTGCAAGCCATACTTGCGGTTGATCGGCACCAGACGGTCGCGCTGGTCTTCGGTCGTCGAGTGCAGGGAGATTGCCAGGTTTGGCATGAACGGCTCGCTCGCCAGCCGTTCGAGCGCCGGGAGCACGCCTACCGTCGAGAGCGTGATGCGCCGGGAGGTCACGGCCAGACCCTGCCGGTCGGCCAGGATCCTCAACGCCTTCATCGTCGCGTCGTAGTTGTGGAGCGGCTCGCCCATCCCCATCAGCACGATGTTGAAGCGCTGGCCGAGCATGTCGAGCTCGCGCAGCAGCACTCGCACCTGGCCGACGATCTCGCCCGCCGTCAGATTCCGAATGATGCCCATCCGCCCGGTGAGGCAGAACGCGCATTTCATGGCGCAGCCGACCTGCGTCGAGAGGCAGAACGTCTGCGAGGGCGTGTCCGGGATGAAAACGGATTCGATGAGATGGCCGTCGGCGAGCTCCAGCAGGAACTTGGCGGTCCCGTCAGTCGACCGCTCCACGTTCACGACCGCCGGCGTCTGGATCGACAGCTGACCTGGAAGCGATTGCCGAAGCTCGCGCCCGAGGTCGGTCATCTGAGCGATATCCGTCACGCCGCGGCGATGAATCCACTGGAAGATCTGTCGGCCGTGAAACCGCGGCAGGCCGATGGCGGCGAAGTGCGCTTCGAGCTCGTGGAGCTCGAGCTCGGCCGCGTCGACGGGAACGGCTGTGGTCATGCGGCGGTCCTCTGAGGCGAGCAGGATCCATCATTTTACTCTGGCGAGGGGAGGCGCCAGCTGGCGCGTTTCTGCCTTGAACTGCACATCTCCCGCGTGGTATCATTCCTTTTCCGTGTATCAGCCCTAACTCCTTCCAACTCAAGCACTTGCGTAGCCTTCGCGTGAGGGGCCGGTGCTCTACTGAGAGACGAGTGACCGATCACACAACCCGGGATCAGTCAAAACCGATGGTGGTTCGCGAGGTGCTCGACACCGGCCTGCGACTCATCACCGAGTCCATGCCGCAGGTCCGGTCGGTGACCATCGGCGTATGGCTGACGCGCGGGTCGCGGCACGAGTCGGAGGAGCAGGGCGGGATCGCCCATTTCGTCGAGCACATGCTCTTCAAGGGCACCGATTCCCGATCGGCTGAGGACATCGCGCAAGCGATCGATTCGATCGGCGGGCAACTCGACGCGTTCACGGCCAAGGAGTACGCGGGGTACTACATCAAGGTGCTCGACGAGCATCTTCCGCTCGCCGTCGACCTCCTCTCCGACATCGTCATGCATCCGGCGTTTGTCGAGGAAGAGGTCGGGCGCGAAAAGAAGGTCATCCTCGAAGAAATCAAGATGGTCGAGGATACGCCTGACGACCTCGTCCACGAGCTCTTCACGCAGCACTTCTGGGAAGGGCACCCCCTCGGCCGGCCGATTCTCGGCTCGAAGGAGTCCGTCGAGGCGTTCACCGGCCGGTCGCTGCGCGAGTATTTCGGCCACGCGTATGTCGCGCCGAACATGATCGTCTCGGCCGCGGGCAACCTGGAGCACGCCTCCGTCAGAGATCTCGTCGGCCGCGCGTTCGCGGCGCTCGCGAAGAACGGCGAGTCCATCCCCCAGCGGCCGCCGACCGTCAAGCCATCCGTTCTGCTGCGCACCAAAGAGCTCGAGCAGAGCCACATCTGCCTCGGTACGAACAGCTACCAGCAGAACCACGAGGACCGCTACGTCAGCTACATTCTCAATTCCGTGCTCGGCGGGTCGATGAGCTCGCGGTTGTTTCAAAACGTGCGCGAGAAGCGTGGGCTTGCCTATTCCGTGTTCAGCGGGATGAGCGCGTATCGCGACGCCGGCAACATGACGATCTACGCGGGCTGTGCCGCCGACGCCGTCGAGGAAGTGATCGATCTCTCGGTCGAAGAGCTGCGCGGTCTGAAGCGCACGCCCGTCCCCGACGACGAGCTCAAGCGCGCCAAGGATCATCTCAAGGGCAGCCTGATGTTGAGTCTCGAGAACACGGCGAGCCGGATGTCGCATCTGGCGCGGCAGGAGATTTACTTCGACCGTCACTTCAGCCTCGACGAAACGCTGGCCGGCGTGCAGCGCGTGACGGCCGCCGATATTCAGCGCGTGGCGCGGGACCTGCTGTCGAATGGCTCGCTGGCCGTCACGGTGCTCGGTCCGAAGACCCCGGATCTTCCCCAGGCGCGGTTGGATTTGGGTTAGTGTCTCGGCCGCGGCCGGGACACTAGCTCGCCGAAGCTATGATTCAGCGGTACACACACCCCGAGATGGGCGCGATTTGGAGCGAGCAGCGCCGCTACGAAACGTGGCTCGAGGTCGAGCTCGCGGCGACCGACGCGATGGCCGCGTCAGGGCTCGTGCCAGCGGAGGCGGCGCGCGAGCTGCGAGCCCGCGCCGCGTTCGACGTCGCCCGGATCGAGGAAATCGAACGCACCACACAGCACGACGTCATCGCGTTCACGACGGCCGTCGCCGAGAAGGCCGGGCCGGTGGCCCGATGGCTGCACTTCGGGCTGACCTCTTCCGACGTCGTCGACACCGCCCAGGCGCTCCAGATGCGCGAGGCGTGCGGCCTCATCATCAAGGGGATTGCGGCGTTGATGGAGGCGGTCCGTGGCCGCGCCGAGGAGCACCGCCGGACACCGATGATCGGGCGCACGCACGGCGTCCACGCCGAGCCGATGACATTCGGCGTCAAGCTGGCGCTCTGGTATGCGGAACTGCAGCGCGACCTCGATCGGATGCTGCGCGCGCGCGACGTTGTCGCCGTCGGCAAGCTCTCCGGTGCCGTTGGTACGTTCGCGCACCTCGATCCGGAGATCGAAGCGCAGGTCTGCCGCCAGTTAGGACTCGAGCCGGCGCCCGTCGCGTCGCAGGTCATTCAGCGGGACCGGCACGCCGAGCTGCTGTCGGCGCTGGCGATTACGGCCGCCTCACTCGAGAAATTCGCCCTCGAGATTCGCGGCCTGCAGAAAACTGAAATCGGTGAAGTCGAGGAACCGTTTGGAAAGGGCCAGAAGGGCTCGTCGGCGATGCCGCACAAACGCAATCCGATCGGGTGCGAGCAGATTACCGGCCTGGCGCGCCTGATTCGCGCCAATGCGATGGCCGCCTTCGAGAACATCGCGCTCTGGCACGAGCGCGACATCTCGCATTCCTCGGTCGAGCGCGTCATTCTTCCCGACAGCTTCATCGCGCTCGATCACATGCTGCGCCGTTTTACCCGCATCGTTGCCGGAATGGTCGTCTACCCGGAGCGGATGCGGGAGAATCTCGCCCGGTCTCGTGGCGTCGTGTTTTCCGGCACGGTGCTGCTCGAGCTCGCCAAGCGCGGCGTCTCGAGGGAACAGGCCTACGAGTGGGTGCAACGCAACGCGATGCGCGCGTTTCACGAGCAGCAGGACTTCAAGACGTTGCTGCTCGCCGATCCGGATCTGACGACGGTGCTCGGCAAGGCCGAGATCGAAAAGGCGTTCGACCTGAACGATCAGCTCCGAAACGTCGACGCGATTTTCGACAGGGTATTCCACACGACGACCGAGCTCGCAGCCGCGAGCGGGATGGTCGAGAAGCGAGCGTACTAATCGTGAAGGCCAAGGTGTTCGTGACGCTGAAGCCGTCGGTATTTGACCCGCAGGGCCAGACCATTGCCGACGCGCTTCACTCGATGGGTTACGGAGCGGTCGGGGACGTGCGGCAGGGCAAGTACTTCGAGCTGGATCTCAGCGTCCGCGATCGCCCGAGCAGGCGCAGGGCTCTGGCGTCGGAAGTCGCCGACAAGCTGCTCGCCAATCCCGTGATTGAGAGCTATCGGATTGAAGTGGATCAGTAAGCTGTCAGCCGTCAGCCTTCAGCTGTCAGCAAGACCCTTCTGAGCCTGGTTGCGGGATTTGCTGAAAGCTGGGAGCTGAAAGCTGAGAGCTGAGAGCTGAACATGAAATTCGCCGTCATCGTTTTTCCCGGTTCCAACTGCGATCACGACGCGTACCACGCGGCCAAACACGTCTTCGGCCAGGACGCGGAATTCGTCTGGCACAAGGAGACAAGCCTGAAAGGCGCCGACGCCGTCATCCTGCCCGGAGGCTTCTCCCACGGCGACTACCTGCGCACCGGCGCGATCGCGCGGTTCTCGCCGATCATGGCCTCGGTGGCCGACTTCGCCCGACGAGGCGGGCCGGTGCTCGGGATCTGCAACGGGTTCCAGGTGCTCCTCGAAGCTGGCTTGCTCCCTGGCGCGATGCTGCGCAACCGCGATCTCAAGTTTCACTGCGAGCACATCTGGGTGCGAACCGAGCAGACCGACACGCCGTTCACCCTTCGGGCGGCCCCCGGCCAGGTGCTGAGGATTCCGATCGCGCATGGCGAGGGCAACTACTTCGCCGAGCCGGAAGTAATCCAGGCTCTCGAATCGAGCGGGCGCATCGTCTTCCGGTATTGCGACGCGACCGGCCGTGTGACCGATGCGGCCAACCCGAATGGGTCGCTCAACAACATCGCCGGGATCTGCAACGAGAGCCGCAACGTTGTCGGGCTGATGCCTCATCCCGAACGCGCCTGTGAGACGGTGCTCGGCAGCGCCGACGGACGCGTGATGTTCGAGTCGGTGATTAGCGCCTTGACCGGCGAGACGGTCCTGCGGAGCGCGTAACGACACATGAGCCCCATCGATTCAGCAGTGCTCGAGCGTCACGGCCTCAAACCCGACGAGTACGAACGCATCGTTCGCGCGCTTCGCCGCGAACCGACCCTGACCGAGCTCGGCATCTTTTCGGTGATGTGGTCCGAGCACTGCAGCTACAAGAGCTCGCGAATCCACCTGAAGAAGCTCCCGACGACCGGCCCCCGAGTGCTGCAGGGGCCTGGCGAGAACGCGGGCGCCGTCGACATCGGCGACGGCCTGGCCGCGGTCTTCAAGATCGAATCACACAATCACCCGTCGTTCATCGAGCCATACCAGGGCGCCGCCACCGGCGTCGGCGGGATCATCCGCGATATCTTCACCATGGGTGCGAGGCCGATCGCGCTGATGAACTCGCTGCGCTTCGGTTCGCTCGATGGTCCCGACGGCGCGCGCAATCGCCGCATCGTTGAAGGCGTGGTGGCTGGCATTGCTGGCTACGGCAACAGCATCGGCATTCCAACGGTTGGCGGTGAGATTGCGTTCGATGACTCGTATTCGGGCAATCCCCTGGTCAACGTCTTCTGTCTCGGAATCTCGAAGGCCGACGCGCTCGTCAAGGGCAACGCGTCGGGCGTTGGCAACCCCGTCTACTATGTCGGTGCCAAGACCGGCCGCGATGGCATCCACGGGGCGACGATGGCGTCGGCCGAGTTCGACGAGAAGTCTTCGGAGAAACGGCCCGCGGTGCAGGTCGGCGATCCGTTCATGGAGAAGCTGCTCCTCGAGGCGTGCCTGGAGTTGATGCAGACCGACGCGCTCATCGGCGTCCAGGACATGGGCGCGGCCGGCCTCACCTGCTCGACATCGGAGATGGGCGCTCGCGGCGGCAGCGGCATCGAGATCGACGTCAGCCGCGTCCCGCAGCGCGAGACCGGCATGACGCCGTACGAGATCATGCTCTCGGAATCACAGGAGCGGATGCTGCTCGTCGTCAAGAAAGGGCGCGAGGCGGAGGTCGAAGCAATCTTCGACAAGTGGGATCTCCATGCCGCGCACATCGGCGACGTGATGAACGACGGGATCCTGCGCGTCCGTCACCGTGGGGAAGTCGTGGCCGAGATTCCAAACGGCCCGCTGGTCAACGAGGCCCCTGTGTACGACCGCCCGGTATCGAAGCCGGCCTACCTCGCGACGGTTGCCAGCGTGGACGAGTCCGCGCTTGGATCCGTGCCATCGCCCGGGGATGCGTGGTTGAGGATTCTCGGGTCCCCGACAGTTGCCAGCAAACGTTGGGTCTATCGCCAGTACGACCATATGGTCCGCACCAACTCGCTCGTCCTCGCCGGGATGGGCGCGGGAGTCGTAAGGGTCAAGGGGACGAAGCGCGCGCTGGCGATGTCGACAGATGGCAACGGCCGCTACTGCTATCTGAACCCGCGGCGCGGCGCGATGCTCGCGCTGGCCGAAGCGGCGCGTAATGTTGCCTGCGCGGGCGCCCTCCCGATTGGTGCAACGAATTGCCTGAACTTCGGCAACCCCGAACGTCCCGAGATCATGTGGCAGTTGGTGGAAGCGGTCGAAGGACTCGCAGAGGCGTGCCGCGCGCTCGAGATTCCCATCACCGGCGGCAATGTCAGCCTGTATAACGAAACGGATGGTCTGGCCATTTATCCGACTCCGATCATCGGCGTGGTGGGCGTGATCGAGGACGCGGAGAGGGTCGTTTCCCGGACCTTCAAGCAGGCCGGCGACGAAGTCGTGCTGCTCGGCGACGCTCACGGCGAACTTGGCGGCAGCGAGTACCTGAAGGTGATTCAGGGTCTCGTGCAAGGGCAGCCGCCCGATCTCGATCTGGGCAAGGAACGCGCCCTGATTGCGCTCCTGACCCAGGCGGCGGCCAGTGGCCTGCTGCGGTCGGCCCATGACTGCTCGGACGGTGGTCTGGCAGTGACGCTCGCCGAGTGCACATTCGACACCGGCGGCATCGGTGTGACGGCCGATCTGCCGCGAGAAGCCAGCCTCGCGGCGGCGCTCTTTGGAGAATCGGCCGCACGCGCGGTCGTGTCCGTAGGCGCCGGGAATCTGCAGGCGCTCCTGCGGTTGGCCCGCGAGATCGGCGTGCCAGCCCGAGCCATTGGGCGCACGGGTGGTTCGCGAATCACGATGACCGTCGATGGCAGTCCATCGATCGATAGTCCAGTCGCCGAAGCCGAGCAGGTCTGGACGAGCGCGCTCGGACGTTACTTCGCGCGTCGGGCAGCGTAGAATCAGCCATGCCCTATAAAGACGAATGCGGCGTCTTCGGCATTTTCGGGCACCCTGAGGCGGCCAATCTCACCTACCTCGGCCTCTACGCGCTTCAGCACCGGGGACAGGAGAGTGCGGGCATTGCCGCCGCCGACGGCGAAAAACTCCGCATCTCGCGCGCGATGGGCCAGGTCGCAGAAGCGTTCAACGAGCAGAGGCTCCAGACGCTTCCCGGCCACATCGCAATCGGGCACACCCGCTACTCGACCGCCGGCGAGAGCAAGCTCGAGAACGCGCAGCCGTTCCTCATCGACTGCGCCCATGGCCAGATCGCCGTTGGGCACAACGGCAACCTCGTCAACGCCCTCGAGCTGCGCGATGAGCTGGTCCGCAATGGATCGATCTTCCAGACCGGCAGCGATACTGAAGTCATCCTGCATCTCTACGCGCGATCCAGAGCGACGTCGGTGGAAGAGGCGATCACCGAATCGATCGCCCAGGTCCGCGGCGCCTATTCGCTCGCCCTACTGACCAAGAACCGGTTGATCGCCGCCAGGGACCCGCACGGGTTCCGTCCGCTCGCACTTGGACGCCTTGGCGATGCCTGGATCGTCTGCTCCGAGACCTGCGCGCTCGACTTGATTGGCGCCCAGTATGTTCGCGACGTCGAGCCCGGGGAGCTCCTCATCATCAGCGACGGCGGCCTGCGTTCGATCAAGCCGTTCCCGCCACAGCCGCTCTCGCACTGCGTTTTCGAGCACGTCTACTTCGCCAGACCCGACAGCTATGTCTTCGGACGCAGCGTCAACGAAGTACGCACCGACCTCGGCCGGATCCTCGCGCGCGAGGCGCCCATCGCCGCCGATGTCGTCGTCCCGATCCCCGACTCCGGCGTCTGTGCCGCGATTGGTTTTGCGGAGGAGGCGGGCCTGCCGATGAAGATGGGGTTGATCCGCAACCACTACGTCGGCCGAACATTCATCCAGCCGCAGCAGTCCATCCGCCATTTCAACGTCAGGGTCAAGCTCAATCCGGTGCGGAGCATCCTCGAAGGCAAACGCGTCATCCTGCTGGACGACTCGATTGTTCGCGGCACGACGAGCCGGAAAATCGTCAAGATGGTCAAGGCCGCGGGCGCGCGGGAAGTGCACCTGCGGATCAGCTGTCCCACCAACCGTGTCGCCATGTTTTTACGGCGTCGACACGCCCAGCCGTTCAGAGCTGATTGCGGCGACGCACACGATCGACGAAATCCGGAGGTACATCGAGGCCGATACCCTGGCCTATCTGAGCATCGACGGGCTTCGTCAGGCGGTAGGCTCGCAACAGTCGTCTTATTGCACGTCTTGCTACACCGGCGTGTATCCAGTTGCGTTCCCGCGCAACGAGCAAGCCTATCTCCAGCTCGCACTGAAGAACGTCGACTGACGCCCCGACATCCATGCACCGTTTGATCTCTGCGGTTCTCGTCGGAACGCTCGTGCCTTTCGTGATCGACGTGTCGGCCTTGCCGCAAGCCGCTCCCGCCGTCCAGAAGCCCCAAGCCCCTCCCGCCGTGCAGAAGCCCAGGCCGCTGATTCCCAGGCGCCGGTGACAGCCGAGCAGGTGCGCGCGGCCATCGACAAGCTGGGCAACCTCGATTTCCCGACTCGCTCGGCCGCCGCCCGAACTGTCCGCCGCGCCGATGCCGCCGTGGCCGTCCCGGCGCTCCTCTCCGCCGTCAAGCAGCACTCCGATCAGTACGTGCGCTTCCGCGCGCTGGTGATCCTCTCTGGCTTCAACGACCCGCGCACGCGTGATGTGATGGTCGCCGCACTGAGCGACAAGAACGATCGGATGCGGACGGTTGCGTACGCGTACTTCGAGCGTAATCCGGACCCTGTCGTCATCCCGCGTCTCCTCGAAGCTCTGAAAGTCGAAGCCTCCGAGTTCGTACGGCCGGCGTTGACGCGGGCGCTTGCCGCGCACGCCGACGATCCGAAAGTGCGCCAGACGATGGAAGGTCTGGTCATGCAGGGGCAGGCATTTTTCCGCAGCGTGGTCATCGAGGCGCTGGGCGATCATCGCGCCGCGTACGCCCTCAAGCCAATTACGGAAGTCGCCAAGATCGACGGGCCGCTCCAGGACGATGCCGTGCTCGCGATGGGGAAGATCGGTGACAAGACGGTGCTGCCGATATTGGCGGGCCTGCAGCGCACCGCGCCTCGCGAATCTCAGCCAGGGGTCGCCGCCGCCATCTGCCTGCTCGGCGTGAACTGCGCGTCGCACCAGCCGTACATCGTCGAGTCGCTCCGTTTCTCGATTGCCACCCTCGGGTTCCAAACGCTCCTGCGGTCGTCCGCCTCATCGCTGTCGGTGCTCGCCGTTGCCGGGCGCGAGGACGCTGCCGCCGAGCTCGTGACGCAGGGCGCTCCGACCAACGACCCCATTCGCGCGCCGATTGCGCTGGCATTGGGAACGGTCGCGCTCCGCAATACACCGCTCATGCTCAAGCTGCTCGAGCGCGAAACGCTGCGCGAGCCGGCGATCGAGCTGCTGCGCGAGGCCTTCGACATGCTCGAGGAAGACTTCGACGAGGAACGATTCTTTGCCACCGTGCGTCGCGCCTATTGGCAGGCCGCGGCTGGTTCGCCGGCGCGCATCGTGGCAGACACGCTGGTGCGCAAGCTTGAATTCTAGGTGCTTGCGCATGGCAATTCTGAGTGCTGAATGCTGACTGCTGAAGTGAATTCGGAATTGCGAACTTCGGAATTGAACTTCGAAGTTGGCAATTCTGAATTCACTTCAGCATTCACTTCAGCATTCAGCACTCAGCATTCAGCATTTCTGCTGATGGACTATAAGCAGTCCGGCGTCGACATCGAGGCCGGCAACGAGGTCGTCCGCCGGATTCGCTCGCTCGCCCGCGGCACCTTCACACCTGGCGTCCTGTCGGAAATTGGATCGTTTGGCGGCCTGTTCCGGCTTGGAGACGCCGGCATCGACGATCCGGTGCTGGTCGCAAGCGCCGACGGTGTCGGCACCAAGCTCCGCGTCGCGTTCATGACCGGAGTTCACACCTCGATCGGGGTCGACCTCGTCAATCATTGCGTCAACGACATCCTGGTGCAGGGCGCCCAGCCTCTCTTCTTTCTCGACTATCTCGCCACCGGCAGATTGAATCCCGACGTCGCCGTGCAGATTGTCGAGGGGCTCGCGAACGCGTGCCGAGAGAACGGTTGCGCGTTGCTCGGCGGCGAGACCGCCGAGATGCCCGGTTTCTACGCCGACGGCGAGTACGATGTCGCCGGCTTCATCGTCGGGGTCGTGCCCCGCAGGAATCTCATTGACGGCCGGACCATCGTGCCAGGCGACGTGCTCATCGGCCTTCCATCATCGGGCTTGCACACGAACGGCTATTCGCTGGCGCGCCGCATCGCGTTCGACGAGGCAAGGCTTCAGCCGGACACCGTTGTGCCGGAGTTGCGGCGGTCCATAGGCGACGCCCTGCTCGCACCCCACCGGTCGTACCTTCCCGTGATTCGCCCGCTTCTGGCTGAACACGTCATCAAAGGGATGGCGCATATCACGGGCGGTGGGATCACAGACAACCTTCCCCGCATCCTGCCGGCAGGAACGGATGCGGTCATCGATCGCTCCCGGTGGGAGCCGCCAGCGATCTTTCAAGTGGCTTCAGCGAACCGGACAGGTGCCTGAGGCAGACATGCTGCGGACGTTCAACATGGGAATCGGGCTGATTCTCGCGTGCGACGCCGCTGAGGAGCAGCGCCTGCTGAAAGCGTTGAAGGCTGCCGGCGAAGCGGGTGCCGTCAGGATTGGCGAGATTCGCGCTGGAACCGGGACCGTCGTGTATGCCTGACTCGCCCCCGAATACAGAGCGACCAATGATTGGCGTCCTCATCTCCGGACGAGGCAGCAACCTGCAAGCCCTTATCGACGCCATCGATGAAGGGCGATTGCCGGCGCGGATCGCCATCGTCATCTCGAATCGCGCAGATGCAGGCGGACTCGACCGCGCCCGCGCGGCCGGCATCGAGACGTTGGTTGTCGATCACCGAACCTTTCCTACGCGAGACGCTTTTGATCGCGTCCTTGCGAGTGAATTGCGCTCTCGTCAGGTCTCGCTTGTCTGCCTTGCCGGCTTCATGCGGCTGGTAGGGGCTCCGCTCCTCGACGCATTTCCCAACGCGATCCTCAACGTTCACCCGTCGCTCCTGCCTGCGTTCCCGGGCGTCGAATCACAGCGTCAGGCGCTCGACCTACGGCGTCAAAGTGGCCGGCGCCACCGTGCATCTGGTCACGGCGGAGCTCGATGGTGGTCCGATCGTCCTGCAGTCGGCCGTGCCGGTGAGGGACGACGACACGGCCGAAACCCTGGCCGCCCGCATCCTGATCGAAGAGCACCGGATCTATCCCGAGGCCGCCGAAATCGTGCTGGGCGGCGGCTGGACGATTGAGGGACGACGATTCGTCCGCGCGCGTGAGTCCTACCAGACGCCCGGAATCAACCGGTAACGGACGCGGGTCGCGTAGTCCTGATAGCCCTCGAGGTGTGCGCGAAGATAGCCGTCCTCGAAGAGCACGCGACGCAGCATCATCGCCGAATACACGAGCCCGATTGCAAAACCGAGCCAAGAGCCGAGCGCCAGACCGCTGAGCGGCATCGATGGGATCATCCCGGCATAGCCCGGGTGCCGAATCACGCCGTACACGCCCTGATCGATGACATGGTGCCCACGATCTTTTTGAATGCGGACGACCGCCGAGAAGAAGCGGTTGACCATCATTGCCCGGAAGACGAGCGCGACCGAGATGCCCATCCCGACGAGGCCCACTAACCGAACGACATCAGGGACGTGGCTCAACTGCCAGCGCACATCCAGAAGCGATACGACGATGTGCGCGAGGGCGATCAGTCGAACGACGCGAAGCGGCAGCCGATCGGCACCCGGATCGGGCGGGTGAAAGCGTTCCTTCGCGAGGTCGTCGTCGAGCCAGAGAGTTGGGTAGAGGCTGATCGTCGCGACCATGGCGATGTAGGTCCAGAGCCACGGGTCCGAGTAGTGTCCAGAAATGCCGCAGGCCACTGCAGCAATCGTGAGGTTGATCAGAAACCAGCGGGCGAGTCGTCGCGCACTCAGGTGTGTATTTGACATATAAAACTCACAATTTTGATTAGTCAAAATCAACGCACCAAAGATACGCTTGAGCCCGCGCAGTGTCAAGTGAGGCGGTTTTCAGGCCAATTCCGTGGGTTTCAGGGTCAGAACGGCCACTTCAGGCGGGCAGTTGACGCGGACCGGCACATAGATGGTTCCGACGCCGCGGCTGACGAAGGCCGTCGTGCTCCCCCTCGACCCCTCACCGGCGACAATCGGAAAGCTCCTGGCCGCGATCGCGCCGACACCCGGGAGCACGATCTGGCCGCCGTGCGTGTGGCCGCTCAGCATCAACGGCAGTGAGAGCTCGGCAGCTTCCTTCAAGCGCGACGGATTGTGCGCCAGGAGGATCGACGAGCGGGCGGCGCCGCGCGCCACGCTGGCAATGTCGCGCTCGCCGCGTGGTCCAGTATCGAATCCCGATCAAATCGAGCGTTTCGCCTCGAATTGTGAGACGTGTCCGCGCGTCCTTCAGGATCTCGATCCCGCGCGCGGCCATCGCGGCCGGCATGTCCCGATCGTCGTCGTGGTTTCCGAGCACACCATAGACGCCGTGCGGCGCCGACAGGGCGCGCACCGCGTCGGCCGCGGGTTCGACGAAGTGGCGGTCACCCGCGGCGGCGTAATCGCCGCCCCAGGTGACGTAGTCGCCGCCGAGCACGATCAGATCCGGCCGTTCAGCCATCAGCAGGCCGACCGCGGAGACGATGAGCTCCTGCGACACGATCGAGCTGCAGTGCAGATCGGTCATGAAACCGATCCTCAGCCCGGCGAGGGCGTCTGGCAGTCCCGAGACGACCAGCGTCGTGCGCGTGACCTCGATCTGATGGCGCGCATAGAGGTACCCATGCGCGGCTGCACCGGTCGCGGTCCCGACGCCGACCGCGGCGAGCCCCTTGAGGACGTCGCGGCGCGACAGGCGACCTGACGTCGGCGCGGAACTCATACGTCATAATATGTGGTCCATGACCGTCGATGAGCAACTCGCGTATCTGACCAAGGGCTGTGTCGACGTCGTTCGGGCCGCGGAGCTCCGGCTGAAGCTGGAGCGATCGGCAGCGACACGCCAGCCGCTCGTCGTCAAGGTGGGGTTCGATCCCACGGCCCCCGATCTCCACCTTGGTCACACGGTGCTCATTCGCAAGATGAAGCACTTCCAGGATCTCGGCCACACGGTCATCTACGTCGTCGGATCGTTCACGGCGCTCATCGGCGATCCGACCGGCCGTTCGAAGACCCGGCCGCCGCTCACGCCGGAGGAGATTCAGCAGAACGCGGAGACCTATCAGACCCAGGTCTTCAAGATCCTCGACCCGCAGAAGACGCAGGTGCGCTTCAACAGCGAGTGGCTCGAGCCACTCGGCAGCTTTGGCTGGGTGCGTCTCGCAGCGCAGTACAACGTTGCGCAGATGCTCGAGCGTCGCGAGTTCAAGAAGCGGTACGAATCGGGACAGCCGATTGCGATTCATGAGTTCCTCTATCCGCTCGCGCAGGCCTACGACTCGGTGTTCCTGAAGGCCGACGTCGAGCTCGGCGGCACCGATCAGCTCTTCAACCTCAATGTCGGCCGCGACATCATGCCAGCCTACGGCCTCGAGCCGCAGATCGTCATGACGACGCCGCTGCTCGAGGGGCTCGACGGCGTCGAGAAGATGTCGAAGAGCATGGGCAACTACGTCGGCGTCACGGATCCGCCCTCGGAGATGTTCGGCAAGCTGATGTCCATCTCCGACGAGCTGATGTGGAAGTACTACACGCTCCTCACTGATCTGACGCCGGACCAGATCGACGCGCGCCGGCGCGCGGTCGAGACCGGAGAACTGCACCCGAAGAAGGCGAAGTCGGACCTGGCGATGATGATCGTCAGGGACTTCCACGACGCGACTGCAGCCGAAGGCGCGGCCGACGATTTCGAGCGCCGGTCACGCGGCGTCGTTCCGACCGATCTGGCGGAGCGCCCGATGCTCGTCGGCACGCCGATCGAGCACCTGCTCCTCGAGTGCGGGCTCGCCAAATCCGGCAGCGAGGCCACGCGGAAGG
>CAWCQI010000028.1:0-154038 GCA_963797625.1 uncultured Acidobacteriota bacterium | reverse complement strand
GTCCTCGATTTCAACCAAAGCCGGCTGCCATGCGTGCTCGTCGCTGTCTCCCGCCATTCGCTGAGTCAAGCTGCGCAGGAGGCTGTACCCAGGAAGTCGGTCGAAGAACACCTTCTCCATGCGCTCGCGAAGCGCCTGCCCGGCCTGCGTGCGCACGACGAGACCGACGAGAAAGCAGAGCGCTAACACCAGGACCAGAGAAAAGAGGCGCTCGGCGGGGATCCAGTCGGGGACCAGCACTGCGAGTGGCCGCACCAGGCTCGCGACTGACTTCATGCCCTTGAGCAGCAGCAGTGCAGCCAGGTAGACGGGCACGACGATGAACAACCCCCCAACGACCGTGCTCGTGATGAATTCGCGCGCGTATTTCATTGTTCGGGCCTTCCTGGCCCCTTCACGAGCACGTGAGCGCCGGCCTCCTTTCTGAGCAAGAAGACGCGCCGCGCCTGGAATACCGCGCGGGCCACGCTCCATCAAGGAGCGAGCGCGGCCCACGGAGACAACGAACCCTCTAGCGCGTCGTGCGACGGCGCCTGACGGTGAGACCCAGCCCCGCGATGAGCGACGCGAGACCTGCGAGGCCGACAAGCGGTAGTGGGCTGGCGGTCTTGGGTAGCGTCCTCGCCGCACCGCCCGAGGGCGCCGCGCCCGAGGTCGCTGCGCCGGAGCTTGCCGCGCCCGACTTTGCCGCGCCCGAGCTTGCCGCGCCGGAAGCCGGCGCAGCTCCCGCCCCTGTCGCACCTGCGGCGGCGGGCGTGCCGGCGCCACTAGCACCACCGCTCTTGGCGAGTGTCGCCTGCACTTCTTTATCGGTCATGACCCGGGGTGGCTTCGACGTGACGATGGTCGCCGTCAGCCGATCGTTGGCACGGAAGTCCGAGATTTCCGCGGGCTTGCCGTCGCGCATGATCTTGATGCCTCGCTTGTCGATGTCGCTCTGCGAAAACATCTTCACGCCCTCGTCGGTGCGAACGATGATGGCCGTGCCAACGTTCTGCAGCACCATTCCATTCTTTACCTCGGTCACGGTGACGGGTGTGACCGTGGTCTTTGTGGTAATCGTCGCAGTGCCCGACATTCCGGGCTTCAATTCGTGCACCGACAGCATCTTTCCGTCGACGTTGAACCGGAAGTCGTCGGCTATGGCCATTTCCCTCGTGCCTTCCGGCAACCGCACGACGAGCACGTTGCCCTCCACCGAGATGACCTGGAACTTCTTGGTCTCCGACGTTGTCGTCGTCTGCGCCGACGCTGCGGCTGCCGTCAGGCACACGACCGCACTACACAATGCCAACCGAATCGTTGCACGCATCATAAAGCCTCCTGTTCCTCCCGTTTCCGAGTTCCGTGAGGGCCCGCATCTCAATTCCCGTGATCGCTTGATCTCCTGCGTTGAACACACTGCCAACTATCGATCGGCGTCGCGCCGGATCCATGACACTTGCTCAGCGGCCGCGCGATCGACCGCTACGGTCTCGGCACGCACGGCGCGGACGATGTAGCGCTGCGGCGCTGGACCGACGTGGTAGAACGGATAGCACGTGACCAGCGTGAGCGAGCGCGTGGGTGTGGGGTCGAGCACTGATACGTCTTCCGGGTCGACGACCCAGATCCGCTCGACGCGGTATACCTCCTTCTTCCCTCGAAGCGTCTCGAGCTCGATGGCATCACCGGGCCCGATGTCTTTCAGGCCGCGGAAGAACCCATCACGATGTCCGGCGATTCCGGAGTTGCCATCCGTTCCCGGCAGTACCGTGCCCTCGATATGACCCACGGCGCGGTTGAGCGCGAAGTCGTCGGTACCCGGCAAGACCGGCACCTCGAGACGGATCTTCGGGATGCGCAGGACCGCGAGCGGCGGCGGTGCGGGTTCGTTCGACGCGCGCCGCCAGGCGCTGATGCGTTCGGGGTCCCAGAGGCTGTGGTCCGGTGTGTCGGTCGGGTTGGCCGCGGCCGCCTGAAGAACCGCGAAACGCTCGAGCTCGTGGCGGGCGCCCGTCACGCCTTCGATGTAAAGCGCGCCCCACGTCGCCACGCAGACGAGGCCGAACACCCACGCCGTGCGCTCTGCGACCCCGGCAAGTCCCACTCGCGATTGCCCCCAGCATCACGGAGGTGGGCCCGAATATCGGGACCAGCTTCGCGATGGCTCTGCACCGGAGGCATGTGCTGTGCCAGACGTAGAGTTAGAGGATCCGGGCGGTTTTCGAGGTCCGGTTCAGCCTGTGGACCCGCGACTCCCCCGGACCGACGGAGGGGGTCCGGAATACCGTGCGACGAAGGTGCGGCCCCGGGGCCGCGATCAACGCTCACATGCGCTCGGCTCAGCTGGTCATCGTGACCCGCCATAGATGAGCCGGCGCAGAACGGCTTCCGCAGATCCCGGGTGTCCTCGACGGTCGAAGAGCCACGCGGCCCCAACCGTCGCCAGCCAGACAAGCAGAGCGACAACGAGCCCGGTGATCATCGGGCTCCCGAACTTCGCGCCGAGCGCCAGGGTGAACGGCGCCAGGATCAGCAGCCACGCCACTGATTGGAAGAGATAGCCCGAGAGCGATCGTCGCCCGAGTGCGGCAATCGCGCCGACGATGGATCGCGATGCCGGCCAGGGAGGCTCCCCGGATAACCGAAGGGCTGCGAGGCCAAATAGCGCGACGTATCCCGGACCTGCGAACATGCCACTCACCTGATGCAGCAGGAAGATCGCCATCAACGCTGACTCATTCGTCTGCACCCACCCGGCGCCGACGACGGCGAACGGCAGCCCGCCGACAATCGCGATACCGAGTCCCACCGCAGCGATGATTCTCAGGAGCCGGCGATGGACCCCGGAATCTTCGAGGAGGCGGTGCCTCGCCCCCCACATCCCGAGCCAGACGATCATCACAAACGGCAGCACGGTCAGCGTGTGGAGTGGCCATTCGGTCAGGCGCGCCTTCGCCGAGTCGACGTAGGTCGATGCCACGAGTGACGGTACGGCGCCGGCAGCCACGACACCCGGAATTCCAGCGCCCCATTGCCACTGGTAAACCGCAACTCCGGCAAGCACGGCGACATACACCATCGAGACGCCCCACGCCCAGAGAACCACGCGGTAGACGCGGTCGCCGCGGCGCAGGAGCACCGCTGTCGCGATCATGCCGGCGAGGCCGTAGGCGGCGAGAAAATCGCCGAAGTACAGCAGGGCCGCGTGCAGGAATCCGAAGATCACGAGCACGGCGTTCCGCCGGAGGAGCACGCGGCGCACGGACTCGGGAGTGGCGCCCGCAGCATCCTGGCGCCGGGCCAGCTGCACCAGCCCGTAGCCGAACATCACGGCGAACACGGGGTAGGCGCGGGCGTGCGCGAGCGTCAGCATCGCGAAGTTCACCCCACGCTCGAGTCCGTGCGGGTGCGGCGCGAAGCCAGGTCCGCCGAGCGCCACGCCGGCCGCATTGGCGAGCGCGATGAACAGCAGCATCGCTCCACGCGCGAGGTCCGGCGCCAGCGTCCGTTCGCCGCGCGTGACCGGACCTCTGGCCTGATCCATCGTGTTAGTATATTATATAAACTATATATACTATACAAACGACATCCGGCATGATTGCTGGCATGGCAGCGAAACGTGAGGCGAGACGCCGCAGCGGCGTGGATATCCCGGTCGAACTGCGACGTCTGTGGGGCCTGCCGCAGTCCTCAACGGTGGGCCGACCGGCCTCGCTCGACGTGGCTCGCGTAGTCCACGCCGCCGTCGACATTGCCGATCGTAAGGGGATTGCTGGTGTCACGCTGCCGGCCGTCGCCAAGGCACTCGGCTGTACCACGATGGCGCTCTACCGGCACATCGGTTCGAAAGACCAGCTACTGGTACTGATGCAGGATGCCGCCATCGGCGCGCCACCGGCGATTTCGACACCCGAGGAAGGCTGGCGGGACGGCTTGCGGCAATGGGCGGCGGCCGAGCGCGGAGTCTACCAGCGGCGGCCATGGCTGAGCCGCCTGCCTATCTCCGGGCCCCCTTCGGGTCCGAGCCAGATCGGCTGGATGAGATACCGCATTGCAGATCCTTCGCGGCACTGGCCTCAACTGGGGCGAGAAGGTGGGAGTCCTGTTGCTCGTCAGCGGCCATGTTCGAAACGCGGCGGTGCTTGCCGACGATCTCGAGCGCGGCCGCCGCGCGAGCGGCGTGGGAAAGGTGGAAGCAGAACGACGCTACGGTCGGAGCCTGGCGCGTCTGGTCGATCCCGACCGCTTTCCCGAGGCGGCGCGGCTCTTTGCCTCGGGCCTTTTCGAAGCCCCGCCGCCCACGCGTCGCGGTGCTCGGTCCGACCCCGATTTCACCTTCGGGCTGGAACGGATCCTCGACGGCGTCGAGGTCGCGATTGCCCGGAGCAGACCTCCCTCACCCGTTCGTGCTCACTCCTGACGAAGAACGAGGAGCGGATCGATCCGCGTCGCTCGACGTGCCGGCACGTAAATCGCCAACAGCGCCAGGAGACCGAGTGCCGCGACGACGGCTGCGTAGGTCGTCAGGTCATGTGCCTTGACGTCGAACAGCATGCCGCTGACGAGCCGCGTGGACGCGATGGCGCCAAGCACGCCTGCCGTGAGGCCAAGGACGGTCAACGTCAGTCCGCGACCGAGCATGAGCCAGACGACACTTCGCGCATTCGCACCGAGCGCCATCCGCAAGCCGATCTCCTTCGACCGCTGTCCCGCGACGTAGGCCATCACCCCGTACACCCCCGCCATGGCGAGACACAGCGCGACGCCGGCGAAGAGACTCAACAACCACGCTCGAAACTTCGGCGTCGCCACATGCTCCGCCAGGAGCGCGTTCAGCGTCGTCACGCGGACGGAGACCTCGGGCGATCGCTCGCGCGCCTTGCGCTCGACCGATGCGCTCAGCATGGCAGGATCGATTGCGCCTCGCACGACGAAGTAGAGCGTCGCGCCGTTATAGAAGTGTTGCTGGTACGGCATGTAGAGCTCCGGCTGGGGTTCCCGCGCCGGGCCGTACTGTCGCACGTCTCCGACCACGCCGACAATCGTCATCGGCTCGGTCGAATCGTATCCAGCGATGAGCGTGCGACCGATTGGATCCCGTCCGCGAAACGCCGCCCGCGCCAGCGCCTCGTTGACGATCACGACCTGGGGACGATCGCGGCGGTCACCATTGTCAAAGTCTCGTCCCTGCTGGAGTGGAATGCCGAGCGCCGCGAAGGTGCCCGGCGCGACCACGTTCATGACAGCCGGGCGCGCGGCACTCAGTGGTGACTCCTTTGGCATCTGATCGATCCAATAGCCGCTTTCGGATTCGACATGCCCCGGTGGCGCCATCATCGCGCCGGCCGCCAGAACGCCCGGCAGTTGCGCGACGTCGCCGAGCAAACCCTCGAAGAACGCTCGGCTGTCGCTCCAGTCCGCCGCGCGCGGCCGCGCAGTGGCTTGCATCAGGAGCACGTCGTCGGGCTGAAATCCGAGTGGGGCTTGCTGGAGTGCGACCACGCTCCTCACGAGCAGTGCGCCGGTGACGACGAGGACGACCGCGAGCGCAATCTCCGCAACGACGAGCACCTCGCGCGTTCGCCTGCCTTCGCCGCCGGCAGTGCGGCCGGAGCTGCGACGGAGCGGCTCGTTGACATCGACGCGGACGGCCTGCAGGGCCGGTGGCAGTCCAAAGAGAAATGCGGAGAGCACAGAGAGGGCCAACGTGAACAGAAGCACACTGCCATTGACCGTGACCTCGTCGAGACGCGGTACATCCGGCGGCGAGAACGCCACCAGGGCCCTGGTGCCCCATACGGCAATCAGCACGCCGATGGCCCCGGCCGCAAACGCCTGAACGGAGGCCTCGACCAGCAGCTGCCTGACGATTCGCGAGTGGCTTGCGCCGAGCGCCGTACGCACCGCGATCTCCGGAACCCGTGCCGTGGCTTTCGCCAGCAACAGCGTCGCCATCGTCGCACACCCGATCATGAGGACGAGGGCCACCGCGCCGAGCAGCAGATAGAGCATGGATTCCACATCGCCAACCATCTCCCGTTGAAGAGACGCGACGATGACGCGGACGTCCTTGTTGGTGTCTGGATACTGCTGCCCCAAGCGCTCCGAAATGGTCGTCATTTCGGTCTGTGCCTGCTCGACGCTGACGTTCGCCTTCAACCTGGCGATTGCACGAAAGTTGTTGCCGCGCCGGTGAAGCTGCGAGCGGCTGCCGACGTTGGTAAACCAGATGTCCGTGGCCACGGGAAAGTCGAAGCCCGATGGAAGCACGCCGACAATGGGCACGGATCGATCGCCCAGCCGCAGGGTACGACCCGGCGCGCGCGTAGGGTCGCCGAACGTCTGGCGGGCATAACGGTCGCTGACAATGGCGGCGCCTGTGGCGCCCTCGTCCGTCTCTTCGCGGGTGAACACCCGGCCGATTGACGGCTGCGCGCCCAGAACGCGGAAGAACTCGTGGGTCACCGTCGCGACGACGGCATACTCGGCCGTGGAGCCAGCCATGACCGACGTGCTCCCTGCCGTGTAGTACGCCATCGAATCGAATGACGTGCTTTGAGCCTGCCAGTCGAGAAAGTCCGGGACGGACACTTGCCTCCCCCGTTCGCCAGAAGCGCTGGCGCTCGTCGAGAGGTACGACAGGGTGACGATCCGGTCCGCATTCGAGTAGGGGAGCGGATTGAGCACGACCGCATGCACGACACTGAAGACGGCCGTGTTGGCGCCGATTGCGAGCGCCATGACAAGGATCCCCAGAAGCGTCGCCCCGCGATTCCTGCGCAACGCGCGCAACGCATACCCGACATCCTGGCGTGTCTCGTCGATCCGCCGCGATACCCACACGGCGCGCGCATCCTCTTTCACCAGCGCCACGTTGCCAAAGCCGAGCAGCGCTCGCCGGCGGGCCTCGTCAGGCGCCATACCCCTCTCGATGTTTTCTTGAGTCTGGCGCTCGATGTGATCCTTGATGTCCTCGTCGATACCGTCCAGCGCTCGTTTTTTGGAGGTCATCGTCGTTCATTTCTGTTAGGCGGGGCGAAGGACGCGGGCGATGGCTCGAGCCAGCTTGTCCCACCGACTGGTTTCGACCTGAAGCTGTTTCCGGCCCTTGGGAGTCAGGGAGTAGAACTTGGCGCGCCGGTTGTTCTCTGACGTGCCTTCGTCGAAGGCAATCCACCCACGCCTAATCAGGCGATGCAGCGCCGGGTACAACGACCCTTGCTCCACCTGCAGCACGTCGTCGGAGCTACGCTCGATTGCCTTGGCAATCGCATGTCCGTGGGCCGGTCCGGTCCGTAGCGTCCTGAGGATCAGGAGGTCCAGTGTGCCCTGCAGCAGCTCGATGCGGTCGCGTTCCTGTTTAGTAGACATCCTAGGTGTCGACGATATGCTTCGTTCACCTAGAGTGTCAAGGTGAGCACGCTGCGGCTGAGGTCGGCGTGGAAGCGGCGCCTCATACGGCTCATCCGATCCTACCCGCTAGGGCAGAGCTGGATCGACGGTTCGGATCCTGCAAGAGACCACGTCAGAAAGATGGTCGCCAAGATCCTGCTCGTCTGTCTCAGCCTCGTCTGTTTCCTGTTTCTGGCCGCTTGTCGGAATGCGGTCACCGAGGCACGTGAGACCCCCAATGTGGTCGCCGAGGTGGCGACGAGCGACATTCCGCCGGACACGCTGACGCTTCCGAACAAGGAACTGTCCATCAAGTTCGCGGTCATCGGCGACAGCGGACGCGGAACGCCCGAGCAGCACGCAATCGCCGCGCAAATGGAGGCGTATCGCAAACGTTTCGATTTCGGCTTCGTGCTGATGGGTGGTGACAACATTTACGAGGGACCGGCGACGCCGGAAGACTACCGCCTGAAATTCGAGGAGCCCTACAAGCCGCTGCTCGACGCAGGCGTCAAGTTCTACGCGGTGCTCGGCAATCACGACGATCCGGCGCAGATTCACTACCCGCCGTTCCACATGGACGGTCACCGCTATTACACCTTCACGCCGCCCGTCGGCGTCCTGTCGAAGCTCGACACCCGCGTCCGATTCTTCGCGCTCGACAGTACCCACCTCGACAGCGAGCAGCTGCAGTGGCTGCAACGCGAGCTGGATCAGTCGCACGCGGAGTGGAAGATCGCGCTGATGCACTATCCGCTCTACTCCTCTGGACGCTACACGCTCCGCGCCCGGCGCCAGCGCTTTGCGCTCGAGCCTTCGCTCGTGGCGGGAGGCATCGATGTGGCGTTCTCGGGACACGAGCACTTCTACCAGCGGTCCCGTCTCCAGAACGGCGTCCTGCACTTCATCAGCGGCGGCGCGGGCTCGCTGCGTGTCGGGGAAGCCAGGCCCTCGGCGGAGGTCGCGAAGAGCTACGATCGCGACTACCATTTCATGCTGGTCGAAGTGGCGGACGAACAGCTCTTCTTTCAGGCCATCAACCGGAAGGGCGAGACAATCGACGCCGGCTCGCTACGCCGGCCGAAACCGCAGACGGAGGCAGCAGCACCTACTGCGGGCACGGCGGGCCGTCACTGATTTCCCTGACTCTCTGTTTGAAGACACGCACCCAGTCCGTGATTGTGTCTGTTCGAGAGCGGAAAGAACGCTTTGAGCTTGTCGAAGCGAGCCCCAGTGAAGAGATCCGTCAGCTGCCGATCGCTCAGCTGACCGAGGAGCGAGGCCAGCAGGCGCCGGCCGCCCTCCGTGATCGCCACCGGCGCGAACGTCGCGCCGCCTGACGGCAGAGTCTCCATGCTCACGACACAGGCGCGCCGGTCCGACCAGATCGGAGCTCGTTGCCAACCTCCGAGATCGACTTTCTTCGGTCCGAAGACGGAGCCGACGTCCTGCAGCATCGCGAATGGTTTGCGGCACGCTCGCGGCTTTCGCCGAGTCATTGCCGGACAGGCAGACCAGCCGCTGATTCTCGCTCTTGTTGTCCCAATGCGCGAGGAACACCGCCATGAGTCGAAGCGCATCGAGGTGCTCGCGAGGGGCTCCACCTTTCTTCGCATCAACCGCGTCGAGCTCGAAGAACGCCCAGCCCTTGGTTTCCTCCGTCGTGATCGCGAAAGCGGGATGCTTGCGCTCCACAGCTACCCACTCGAACTCCTTGTGCTCGGAGTAGTCGACGAGCTTCTCATACGCCGCCGCGGTCTGTGTGAGGTCAACAGCTTTCATCGTCATGAACGGGATCGCTGGACATCCGTGGCAGCGCAGGCGCTCGACGAGGATGACGTGATCCGCGCCAAAACCGAGCGCGGCGAGCAGACGAGCCGCGGCGACTTCCGAATGGATCTCGGCAGTGTGGCCATACTTCACCCGAATCTGCTCGCCGCCGTCCACGACGCAGTCGAACTTCGGCGCCGTACCGCCAAGCTCTGTGATTTTGAACTTGCAACTGATGAAGTCAGGCTGGGCGGGATCGCTGGCGAGCCGTGCCTTTGCGATCGGCACCGACGGAGCTCTCCACACCTGGGCCCGTGTCAGCGCGTCGAGACGCTCGCTCGCCGAGACGCTCATCGTCGCAGGCTTGCTGTCCTCGGTCGGCGGCTTCCCATCTTGCGCCGTTAGGTAGTCAGCGGTGACGGAAACTGCCACCACGACCACAGCGAGCAACGTGCGACAACCCATACGGCCGTGGTCGCTGCAAGAACTGCGACCTCATCAGGAGTTCGCTTCGGAGTAACCTTGTGCCATGAGTGCATTCGGACATTCCCTACGGTCGCAGTGGCCGCTCGAGACGGGCCTCACGTATTTGAATCACGGCACGGTCGGCGTCACGCCGCTGCCAGTACTCGACGCCCAACGCGGCATCCGCGACGACATCGAGCGCAATCCCAGCCGGTATCTGCTGCGGGAGCTCTGCGAGATCGTCGTCGGGCATCCGAGAGCCGAGCGCCCCCGGTTGCGGCAGGCGGCCGACGCCGTTGGTGAGTTCGTTGGCGTGCGCGGCGACGACCTCGTGTTCGTCGACAACACGACGACCGGCGCGAACGCGATTCTTCGCTCCTGGCCGATCCGGCCCGACGACGAGATCCTCGTCTCGGATTTCAGCTATGGCGGGGTGACGCGGGCCGTGATGTTTGCCGCGCGCGAGCGGGGCGCGACCGTGCGCGTGGCGGAGATGCCTTACCCGGTGCGCTCGGCGGATGACATCGTGGAGGCGTTCGCCGCTGCGATTGGCCCGAAGACGACGCTCGCCGTCGTCGATCACGTCACGTCGGAGAGCGCGCTGGTGCTGCCGCTCGCGGCTATCGCCGAACGCTGCCATGCGCGCGGAGTCGCCGTCCTGGCAGATGGCGCGCACGCGCCGGGCGCTATCCCGCTCGACATCCCTTCACTCGGCGTCGACTGGTACGTGGGGAACCTTCACAAATGGCTCTGGGTGCCGCGGAGCAGCGGGATCCTCTGGGCGTCGCCTGCGCGGCAGCAGGCGCTTCATTCGGCAGTGATCTCCTGGGGTCTCGACCGCGGCTTCAACGCCGAGTTCGACATGCCGGGGACCCGCGATCCATCGCCGCATCTCTCCGCCCCTGCGGCGATCGCGTACATGCGGCAGCTCGGCATCGATGCCGTCCGTCGCCACAATCACGCTCTGGCGTGGAACGGAGCGCAGCTCCTCGCCGAACGCTGGGGAAGCGAGTTCACGACGCCCGAAACCATGATCGGCACGATGGCGACGGTCGCGCTGCCCGAAAAGCTCGGGTCGACGGCGGAAGATGCCGCCACGGTCCGCGACGCGCTTCTCTTCGGCCACGGAATCGAAGTCCAGGTCCACGCCTTTCGTGGCCGGCTCTACGTGCGAATCTGCGGGCAGGTCTACATCGAGCTCGCCGACATCGAGCGGCTGGCCGACGCCGTGAGTGGTTTGTCGGCGTGACTTGGAGCTCATCTCACAGCCGGACACCACGGACTGAAACTAGAAGCTATCTCATAAGCCCGATCCGTGTTGTCCGTGTGATCCGTGGCACTAGCTAGCCAACTGAACTCGACAGAGAGGCTCGTACTCGGCCCCGGTCCGCGTCGGCCGGCTGACGAAGAGCGTGGCGCACTGGACCTCACACTCGCCTACATCGGCCGCCACTTCGCCGAGAAGGTCGCGCATCGCTCGTGCGTCTCGCGGCCGAACATCTTTGACCCGCGCGATGGTCAGGTGCGGGGAATACGGCCGGGCCTCTGGTGCGAAGCCAAGCGGCACCAGTCGGCCACGCAGCTGCTCGTGCACGGCGATGAGCCCTTCGCGGCCACTCGCTAGCCCCAGCCAGATCGCTCGTGGCGCACCGGTTGAGGAAAGGCGCCGCCTCCTCCGATCCGCAGCGTGAACGATCGCGCGTCGAGCGGCGGCGTCAGCGCGGCGACCAGCGGCTCGACGCGTGGCTCTCGAACTTCGCCGAGGAACCAGACCGTGATGTGGAGGTTGGATGGCGGGACCCAGCGAATCTGCGCGTCCGGCGCGACACGCGCGATGTCTTCTCTCACTCGCGAGGCAACGGCCGCCACGTTGTTCCTGAGAACGTCTGGAAGCTCGATGCCGATGAAGAGGCGCATTGGCTAGCGCCTGGACGATGAGCTGTCCGGCCTCCAATTCAGCACGACGGTGGCCGGAGGTGACGTCCGTTCGACGAACACGTTCACCAGAAACCGACCGTCCGGCGCGACGTCGTAGAAAGTGCCGAGGCCCAGCCCGCCGATGTTTGCGGGAGGCTTGAAGAGCGGAATCGGCCGCGCCGGGCGCGAAATCAGTGCCGGGACCGACCGGGACAGCCGTGATCTGTTCCATCGGCCGCGCGATAGAACAGCTCGCGGCCGTCCTGGCGCCATACCGGAAACGCCCCACCCGTTCGTGGATACCGGCCACTTACGGCCAGGACTCGGAAAGGTTGTGACGTAGACGTCCTGCCTCCCGGTCTCGTTCGACGAGTACGCCAGCCATCGGCCGTCTGGCGAGATTCGAGGATGAGACTCATAGAATGGCGTTTGAAGAAACGGTTCGGGTTTGCGATCGCCAGTCATCGGGACCAGCCAAATGTCGGCGCTGGTCTTCGGGTCGATAGTCACATACGAGAGGTAACGGCCGTCGCGAGACCAGCTTTGCGGAAAGCTCTGTAGAGTCGTGCGAAACAGCCGCTCATCCTCGCCGGGCCCGCCAATCCGTTTCAAGTACAAGTTCGGCGGCGTGTCCCGCGCCGCTGCAAACACGAAGTGGCTGGCGTCTGGCGACCACACCGGCGTCGACTCATAGATCGCGCCGGTCGTTGCTCTGGTCGACGGTGCCACGGGATGGGTCGAGGAGCCAGATTCCGGGTGTCTGATCAAATCGATCGACCGCCGCCTGCCGCCCATCGAACGACAGGGCCACGTTCATGTATGCCGCCGGCACTCCCAATGTGCCTGCAACAGTGCCGTCGCGTCGAAACCACGTCGGTTGCGTGATGGTCCGGTCACCTGTCCAATACACCAGCGTGCCGTTCTCCGAGACGGCGAAGGCGGCGCTCATTCCCAACCGATCGACCCCTTCCGCCACGCGAATCGGCTCTCCACTCAGGTCGAGACGCTTCAGGTCGAACCGCTGGGCCATCACGGTACGGTCGCGCATGAAAAAGAGGAAGTCCGGTGCGCTGAAGCCAAGCATTAAGGAATCCAGCAACAAGCGCTTGCGTTCCGGCGAGTCGAGCGAGGCGACGTAGTGACCCGCGGTCGTCACCTCCGACAATCCCGAACACGAAGCGGCGGCCGTCCGGCAAGAACAGCGGCTTCACGTGAGCGCCCTCCTCACGGGCAGCATCCAGCTCTGTGACAGGTGTTGGCGTACCTCCTGTTGCCGGCACGCGGAAGAGAGCAGTATCGATCCCTGGCGCGAACAGAATTACGTCGTCGCGATTCCACGTGGCACCGGCGCCGAAGCGGGCATCACAGATCGTGGCGACATCCCCACCTGAGATCGACATTCGCTTCAGCCGGTTGGAGGTAAAGAAGCCGACGTTGAGACCATCGGGTGACCAGAACGGGCCAAATGCGCCCTCGGTTCCGGGAAGTGCCCGCGACACGAGCGAGTCAAACGAGTGGAGCCAGAGTCCACGCCTTTTGTCGGCCCCGATGCCAGCGAACACCAGATGGCGCCCATCGGGCGACAGGGCAAAGGGTGAGTTGCCGATGGTCCAACTAAAATTGACGTCATTTGGTGGTGCGATTGTGAAGCGAACCATGCGATCGAGATCGGCTGTCGTGGACGCGGTGGGGCGGAGCAGCAGGGTAAGGGCCCCGACGGCGAATGCGGCGGCGAGCGTCCACGCGACGACTTCACGCCATCTTACGCGCGTGGCCGGCGCCGCGATCGACGCGGCAGTCGCACCGGAGCTCGTCAACTCCGAGAAATGATCCCGCGCACTCGCCAGATCCCGTGCCAGATCGCGCGTCGACCCGTAGCGCTCCGATGGGTTCTTGGCCAGACACCGATCGACGATCCACTGGACAGGCGCCGGTACGGTCGGATTGAGTTGGCGTATGGGCGGCGGATCATCTCGAATGATCGCCGACAGCGTTTCAACGGCGGTCGGCCGCTGGAACGCCCTTTCGCCTGTGAGCATTTCGTAAAGGACGAGGCCGAAAGAAAATTGATCGGATCGGCTGTCTGCCTGGCCGCCGCTCGCCTGCTCGGGTGACATGTAGCCGACCGTCCCGACGACGCTTCCAGGTCGAGTGCCTTTTTCGGTCGCGGTCTCCAGCGTAGCTTGTGCATCGATCTCGCCGACCAGCTTTGCCAGACCAAAGTCGAGGATCTTGGCAAAGCCGTCGCGCGACACCATCAGGTTCTCCGGTTTGAGGTCCCGGTGCACGATACCCGCCTCGTGGGCTTTCGCTAGCCCGTCGGCAATTGGGGCCGCCACCTGCAAGGCGCGGCGGGGTTGGAGCGGTCCGGCCTGCAGAATCTGCCGAAGCGTCTGCCCATCGACGAGCTCCATGCTGATGTAGGGCTGTGCCTCGGCCTGTCCGAGATCGTAGATGGCGACGATGGCGGGATGATTGAGCGCGGAGGCCGAGCGTGCTTCGAGCTCGAATCGCCGCAGGCGGTCGGCGTCGTTCGAAAGATCGGCGGGCAGCAGTTTCAGCGCGACGTCTCGATCGAGCTTCGTGTCGCGCGCAAGATAGACCACTCCCATGCCGCCGCTCCCGAGGAGTGAGCGAATCTCGTACTGCCCGAGACTTGTGCCAGGTGTCAGAGGCATCTGTCTGCTATTGTCCACGGTGGCCCCGAATTCAGTTCACTTTCATCACGACGAACGTCAGGTCGTCGTATTGAGCCGTGTCCTTGATCCATCCTCTCAGGCCTTCAGAGATGCGCGTCGAAATCTCCGGGGCAGGTAGATGCACGATGCCGCGCAGGAGATCCTTGAGACGTTCCTCGCCGAACTCCTCCTCGGCCGCGTTCAGCGCTTCGGTAACGCCATCGGTGAAGGCGACCAGGACGTCGCCGGATCGCAGATCGACGGTCGCCTCCTCGTAGCTCATCTGCGGGAAGAGTCCAATCACCGTTCCGCCAATCGACAGCTCGCGGATCTCGGGTCCGGCATCCGGGCGCGGCTGTCCATCGAGCGGCCGCACGAGGTATGGCGGATTGTGGCCGGCGTTCACGTATCGAAGCTGGCGGCTGCGCTCGTCGAGCTGCGCGTAGAAGAACGTCGCGTAGCTGTTCGAGTTCGTCGAGCGATGGAGGAGGCCATTCATGCGCGCCGCCAGTTCGGGCAGCGACAGGCCTTTCTCGGCGGCGACGATTCGCAGCGACGCCTGCACGACAGCCATGAGGAGCGCCGCGGCGACGCCCTTGCCGGCGATGTCCGCGAGCGCGATCCCGATCCGCTGGTCGCCGAGATCGAGGAAATCGTAGTAGTCGCCGCCGACGCTGCGGGCGGGCAGGCTGAGGGCCGCGAGCACACCGCTGTCGAATTCGGGAGGCGCGTCGGGAAGCAGGCGTCGCTGCACTTCGGCCGCCAGCGCGACGTCGCGCCGCAGTTTTTCCTGCTCGACGACGCGCGAGGTCAGCCGAGCGTTCTCGATCATCAAGGTCAATTGCTCGGCACACTGCCGAAGCAGCTGCTTTTCAGCCGTGCTGTAGGTCGCGCCATTCGTCTTCGGGCCAACCAGCAGCATGCCGACGATCTCGTCTTTGGCTCGAAGTGGCACGGCCAGCCGCGCGCCGCTACGGAGAAGCAATTCGATCTCCGCGACGTGTCCTGGGCTCTCGTCACGCGCCCAGCGCAACCAGCTCTCGAGGTCGGCAGTCGTGAACGGCAGCGGGTAACTGTAAAACCTCACCCGGTTCGCGAGAAAGCCGCCGGCAGGCAACGAGTGTCGCAAGTGTTCCTCGTCAGGAATCGCGACAATCGGCAGGTGCGTGTCAGCCACGCGTTCGAGCAACACCGCCGAGCTGGCGTCGAGGCGGTCGCGAAGCGTCGCGACCGCGCGCTGGAACGCATCGGCAAACGACGTCGCTCCTCTCGCCGCAGCCACGAACTCGGTGAGGAGGTCGGCGTCAGTCTCCCGCGGCCCTTCGCCGGCAAGCGACACCGCCTGTGACACGCGCGCGAGCGTCTCCCGCAGCGACTGCCGTGTCGACTGCCACATCGACGCCGGATCGTTCCGAATGGCCACCATCGGCGAGAGTCGCGTCGCGCGCCACCCGGGAAAGAACGACGCGACCGTGGCGACGGCGGAAACGACGATCGTCGAGGCGATGAACGGCAGCACGCCGAGATCGCGGATCTCGAAGATCCGCACCAGCGCCCACGACGTCCCGATCATCGCGACGCCACCGAGGACGGCTCCGTAGGCGGCCATCCTCAGACCGCCCTTGACCACCATCCACAGCAGGTCGCGTCCGGTGGCACCGAGCGCCATCCGCGTGCCGAGCTCCACAGTCGACTGTCGGACGGAGTACGAGACGACGCCGTAGATGCCGAGCGACGCCATCAGCAATGCCGCCAGCGCGAAGAACGACATCATCAGCGAGCCGATCCGCTCGAGCGACGTCGAATCGCGCACGATGTCCCTCATCATCGCCACGTCATGAAGCGGCAGCGTCGGATCGAGTCCCTGGATCGCTCGCCGGACCTCCGGAACAAGCGTGTCGGGCGGGAGCGTGGAACGAACGAGAAACCGCATCGGATTGATGGCCACGACGGCGCTCAGGAGGTAGACCTCCGGCACGGTCGGATTGCCCGGGCCGTCGTTGCGCACGTCTCCGACGATGCCGACGATTTGGACGCGCGTGCCTTCCGGCCCGCCAAGGCGCGCGTAGGCGTCGATGGCATTCTGCCCGGGCCAGTACGTCCTGGCCGCCGACTTCGTTGATCACGATCGCGAGCGGGTCGTCGCGCACGTCGCGTTCGTCGAGCAGCCGCCCGGCGCGAATCGGGATCTGCAGCGTCGCAAAGAAACTCTGGCTGACGGCGCGAAAGCTGACGCGCTGCACGGTGTCGGGGCTGGCCGGCCGGCCTTCGGGATAGAGCGTGGTGCTGAAGCAGCAGCCAGCAAGAGGGACCGAACTGGCGAGCGCGGCATTCGTGACACCGGGAATGCCTTCGAGGGTCGTCAGGAACCGCTTCTGAAACTGCACGCGGTCGACGGTTTCCTTGCTCGGATCTTTTGCGGTGATCTCGAACGTCAACACCCCGTCGGCAGTGAAGCCAGGCGAGACGCGGGTCAGGCGCACGAGATGCGTGACGAGGATGGCGCTTGCCGCGAGCAGCGTGAACGCGAGCGCGATTTCGGCGACGACCAGCGCCTGCGACAAGCGGCGGCTTCGAGCGTTTGCGGTTGCCCGGGCTCCGCCGCTGAGTACATCGGAAGGAACGGTCCGGACCGCCTGCCAGAGCGGCGCCAGGCTGGCAAGGGCGCTCGCGACAAATCCGCAGCCGCCCGCGAAGAGCAGCACGGTCCAGTCGAGCGCGATTTCGTCGGCGCGCGGGATGTACTCCGCTGCAAAAAAGACGACGACCCGGACCAGAATCGCGCTGACGAGGACGCCTGCGGCGGCCCCGGCGAGCGAGACGATCAGCGCTTCCATGAAGTAGTGCACCGCGAGCTGACGTCCGGCGGCGCCGAGCGCCACGCGGACGGCGGTATCCCTCGCGCGCGCCACCGATCGCGCCAGCAGCAGTCCCGCGACGTCCGCGCAGGTGAGGAGAAGCAGCAGCGCCGCCGCTGCCACGAGCACCAGGAGCGTCGGCTTGATCGTCAGCAGCACCGATTCGCGCAGGTCGTCCAGGCGAGCCGTATACGACGGGTGCGACGCGGGATCGAGCGCCGCGATCTCGGTGGCGACCCGTTTCACGTCCGCTTCGGCCTGCGCGATCGTGACGCCGGGCTTCATTCGCGCGTAGCTGAAATACGCGCCGGTCGAGCGGCTCTGGCCGCGGCCAAGCGGATCGAGCGCAATCCAGATGTCGGCGTGAACACTGTCGAGGCCGGGTCCCGGCACCGGCAATCGAAATCCAGGCGGCGCGATCCCAGTGATCGTGAAGTGCCGGCCGTCGAGCGTCAGCGGCTTCCCGACAATCTGCGGGTCCGCCCCGAGCCGGCGCCATAGCGCGCTCGAGACGACTGCACCCTGGTCGTCGTCGAACCACCGCCCGACGATCGGGTTGACGCCCAGGTTCCTGGCAAGTTCGGGCGTCACTTCAGCGCCGACCACATGCTGCGGCTGTCCCGCAAACGTCATGTTGAAGCTGGCTGGCCTGAACCAACCAAACGCATCGAAGCTCCGCGTCCGCTGTTGAAACTCCTGAAGATCCGGGAAGGTGTGCGCCGATCGCTGTCGTGGCTCGCTGAACCGCGCGCCGTAGAGCGCGACGAAGCGATGTCCGTCGGCGTACGGCAGCGGCCGCAGCATGACGCCGTTGACGACGGTGTAGATGGCTGTGGCCGACCCGATGCCAACGGCGAAGGCGACGACCGCCAGCGCGGCGACGCCCCTGGCGCTCATCCAGGAGCGCCAGGCGTGGGCCAAGGCCGAGAGCATGTCTGAGACGCTACTGTCCCGGCCGATTGGAGTCAAACCTGGTGGGCCCGGATGCTCTTCGATTGACGTGAACCGCCGTTCGCGCCGATCCTTAGCGCAGTGCGCAAACTCCTGGCAGGCATCGCGATCGGTCTTGGTGCGGCCGGCCTGGTGTCTCTGACGGCGTGGCCGGGATGGCTCGAGACGGCGGAGCTCAAGACCTACGACTGGCGGATGCGGACGCTGCGTGAGCGCTCACCCTCAGTTCACCCCGACATCGTCCTCGTCGAGATCAATGACGCCACAATTCGTGACTTGAAGGAGATCGTCGGACGGTGGCCGTGGCCGCGGGCGGTTTCGGCGATGCTCATCGACTATCTGCATCGCGGAGCGCCAAAAGTGATCGCCGTCGACATCGGTTTCTGGGAGAAGGAACGGGAAGCAAGCTATCAGTTCAACGGCGAGGCCTACACGAGCGCCAGATCCGACGGCGATCTGGCCGAAGCGGTCAAGAGAGCTGGCAACGTCGTGTTGCTCGCGGATGCAGTCGACCCAGGACTGGTCGGCAGCGAGGTTCCACAAGAAGACTGGTCGGCACCGCCGTATCATTTGGGCCCGGAAATCGAAGAACGGCCGGTCATCACGCTGCCCTACGACGTGCTGGCGGCGGCGGCCGCAGGGTTCGGACACAACTTCCTCGCCATTGACCGTGACGGTCCCGCTCGGCGAATCCCTCCTTTCGTGCGCAAGGGGACGCGATTCATGCCCTCGCTCGGCATGGCCGCGGCACTCGTCGGCCGGTGGCTATCGTGCGGAGGATGTCGCTCTCGAAGGTCGCGCGATACGGATCCGCGATCGTCGACGTCCCGCTCGTTCGCGTGCAGGTCACCGACGCCGTCGACCCGTCGAAGCGGCACGACCAGCAGACGATGCTCATCAACTATCGCGCGCCAACACAGTTAAAGGGTGTGCGATCGTATCCGATCTACGAAGTCCGTCATCTGCTGCTGTCCGAAGGACAGCTGCGCGACGGTGAACAGCCAGCCGTCAATCCGGACGTCTTCAAGGACAAGATCGTGTTCGTCGGGCTTGACGGCGTCAGGGTTACTCGACATGTTCCAAACGCCGTTTGGTCGGGGAGTGATGCCAGGGATTCAGTTGCATGCGAGCGTTGCCGACAGCATGCTGTCCAATCTCTTTCTCGCGCCGGCTCCCGGCTGGTCGGCCATCCTTGCGACGTTTGCCGGTGCGCTCTTAACAGGTCTCATGTCGGCCACGCTGCCGTTCTGGATGGCGGCAGCGGGCTCCGGAGTGCTCATCGCCGGATGGACCGGCGCCTCGCTCGACGCCTTCGACCGCGGCCTGTGGCTGGTCATGGCGCAACCCATTCTTGCGACCGCGGTCGCGCTCTTCGCCGGGACGGCCTATCGCTACTTTGTCGAGGACGCCGAGAAGCGGAAAGTCAGCCGGCTCTTCGGCCGCTACGTCTCACGCGACGTCTATAAACAATTGATGGCCAATCCCGGACTGGCCGAGCTTGGCGGCGGGCGGCGCGAGATGTCGGTGCTCTTCTCAGACCTGCGCGGTTTTACCACCATCACCGAAAAAGGCCATCCCGAGGATCTCGTCCTGCAATTAAACGAGTACTTCACGCGGATGGTGGAGATCGTCTTTCGAAATGGTGGGACCGTCGACAAATTCGTCGGCGACATGGTGATGGCGTTGTTCGGGGCGCCCGTGGACGACGTTGATCATGCTGACGACGCGGTGACGACCGCCGTGGAAATGGTGCGCGAACTTGGCGAGCTCAACCGCCGCTGGGCGGCCGAGGGTCGAGTGCAGCTCGATATCGGCATCGGCGTCAACTCGGGCGACATGATTGCAGGCAACATCGGATCGTCCGCCATCATGAGCTACACCGTGATCGGCGACAACGTGAACCTGGGCGCGCGGCTGGAGTCGCTCAACAAGGAGTACCGGACCCGCATTATCATCAGCGAGGCGACCCGCTCACGGCTGGCAAAGAGTTACGAGATGCGCCCGCTTGGAGGCGTTGTGGTCAAGGGCAAGACGCGGCCGGTCGATATCTTCGAAGTGATCGCGCCGTCGCCGCTCGTAGCGACGGCCGGCGACGTTCAGACGGCGGTCGCTGGGGAACATGAGGAAAAACCCGTATGAAAAAGTGTGCATTCGTGCTGAGCGTCTCGATCGCGACGGCGCTGACTCTCGGCGCGCGGCCGGCGGCGGCGCAGCTCGGGGGCCTGACTGGCGCGCTGAACACGGCGGCGAAGGCCAAGAAGATCGCCGACCTGAAAGTGACGGACGCCGAAGAACGCCAGATCGGCCAGGCCGTCAGCGACAAGATCGTCGAGACGTTCGGCGTCTACCAGGACGCCAACGTCACCAAGTACGTCACGCTCGTCGGGGCGGTGCTGGCGTTGCAGAGTCCGCGCCCCGGCCTCGACTGGCAGTTCGTGGTGCTCGACACTGAAGGCGTCAACGCGTTTGCCGCGCCCGGAGGTTTCATTCACATCACGAAAGGCCTCCTTGGGTTGATGAAAGACGAGGCCGAGCTCGCCGGCGTCCTCGCGCACGAAATCATCCACGTCACCGAGAAGCACACGGTCAACGCGATTCAGAAAGGTGACACGCATCAAGGTTGCCTCCGACGAGGTCGGCTCGGCGGGGATGGCCCAGAGCCTCGTCGCCAAGATGGTTGAGAAGGCCTACAGCGACATCCTCAACAACAAGTTCAGCCGCAACGACGAAGGCGAGGCCGACGAAAAGGGCATCACGCTCGCCAACAAGGTCGGCTACGCGCCCTCCGGCTTGAGCTCGGCGCTGACCAAGCTATCCGATCGCAACAAGGACGCGAAAGAGCCGAACGGGCTCTTTGCGATCGCACCCTCAGCTCAAGGATCGAATCACCAAGATCGACACGCTGATCAAAGAGAGGAAGCTCGGCGCGACGGCCACCGTTCAGCCGCGCTACGCGAAGAACATCACCTTTGACGTCAAGCCGGCGAGCGAGCTGGCGACGGTCGCGGAAGGCTCACGCGGGCTCGCTGGCGGCGAAGAGAAGAAGCCCGCCGACACGAAGACTGCGGATGCCGAGAAAAAGGAAGAACCCAAGAAGAGCGGTGGCATGTTCAGCAAGCTGCGGCCGGGCGGCGGCTCGCAGGCGCAGCAGTCGCAGACCGTCGCCTCGGCCGGCGCTCGAGGAGTCAATCCCGATCGCGACGCCGTCGGCGGCCCGAACAAGAAGCGCGTGCCAGTGAAGATCGGCCCGAACGACATCGCCGAGTTCCAGAAGGGGATCGCCTGATCCACTATCCCAATCACCTGATTATGGGCGTCGCGGCGCTGGCCGCGACGCTCGCGATCAGCAGCCTCACGGTCAATCGCCTCGTCCAGCGGAAGCTCCGGCTCTCGCTCTTTCTTTTCGCCGGCTACATCCTTTTCAATATCGTCGTCTGGCAGCGTCCCGATCTGCTGCCAGGCCTCGGCGGCGATCTCCAGGGTCTCGAGCGGCTGGTCTTCGCCGCGGCCGTCATCAACCTCCTCGTCTACGTTCTCGTCAACCCGCTGCGCGCGGACCGGGTCCCGGACGCGTTTCCGTCGATCCTCCAGGACGCGATGGTCATCGGCATCCTGGTGCTCATCGCGACGTTCGTGTTCGAGGACAAGTTGCTCACGACCTCGGCAGTGGGCGCCGTGGTCGTCGGCTTCGCGCTTCAGGACACGCTCGGGAACGCCTTTGCCGGACTTGGCATTCAGAGCGAAAAGCCGTTCCGCGTCGGCCACTGGATCCGCGTCGGCGATTTCGAAGGCCGTGTCGCAGAAGTCACCTGGCGGGCGACGAAGCTCCGCACCAAGGCGGGCAACTTCGTCATCGTCCCAAACAACATCATCGCCAAGGACGCGATCACGAATTACTCCGAGCCGGCGGTTCCGACGCGGCTCGAGGTCGAAGTCGGCGCGAGCTACCTGAGCACGCCGGCCGACGTCAAGGCGGCCGCGCTCGAGGCGCTCGGTCAGGTCTCGCGCATCCTCAAGGCGCCGGCACCAGACGTTCTGCTGCACTCGTTCGATGGTTCGGCAATCACCTATCGCGTCCGCTTCTGGATTGCCGACTACGAGCACGACGACGAGACGCGCGACGAAGCGCGGACGGCGATCTTCTACGCGTTCGGCAGACGCGGCATCGAGATTCCGTGGCCGATCGAAGTCGGGTACTCGCGCGACTGGCCGGAGCCCGACGCGGCGACGAAGCAGCAGGATCGGGAACGCGTGCTGGCGCGCGTCGATCTCTTCTCGCGTCTGACCGACGATCAGCGCCGCGACATCGCGGCCGCGTCGGCGATCCGCGTGTTTGGACCAGGCGAAGTCATCGTCCGGCAGAACGATCCGGGGCAGTCGATGTTCATCGTCTGCTCGGGCGCGGTCACGGTGGTGCTGGAGCCGGATCGGCGGGAGGTCGCCGTCATCGAATCAGGCGGCTATTTTGGCGAGATGTCTCTCCTGACCGGCGACGCGCGGTCGGCGTCGGTCATCGCCAGGGGCGACGCATCGATCCTCGAGCTGGATGCGGAGCTCTTCCGCTCGCTTGGTGCGGCGGATCCGAAGGCCGTCGAGCAGATCGGCCTTGCGGCGATCAAACGGCGCGCCGAGCTCGCTCAGATACGCGACGTGACCCAGAACGCCACCGGGGCCGATGCCCCGGCGACGTTTCTGGGTCGGATGAAACGGTTCCTCGGGCTGAACTGAGAAGCTATCAGCTCTCAGCTTCCAGCTATCCAGCTCAGAGCTTCAGCGGCCACGCGACCTCGACGGCTGGAAGCTGTAGCTGATAGCTGAAAGCTGATAGCTACTGCCTGTAGCTCCACTCGCGGTAGCCGCGGTCGTAGCCTTCCTTGAAGCCCTGCCGGTAGACGTTCTCGTACTGTTGCCTTGGACCATACGAGCTCTTGTAGTCGTGGTCGCCCTCCCGATACCACTTGTGCCGCAGCGGGTCGTATGAGTCACGGTCGCGGGCGTCTTCACGGCCTTTTTCGTAGCCGTCGTTCGTGCCATTCGCGAACGCCGGGCTGTAGTAGCCGCCCTGCCCGGGATAGCCGTAGCCGCCCTGTCCGGGATAGCCGTAACCACCTTGCCCTGGGTAGCCGTAGCCTCCCTGGCTCGGATAGCCGTAGCCTCCGCGAGTATTCGGGTAGATCCCGCCGTTGCCCCGGTAACCGTAGTCTGGAGCAAAGCGCCGGTACGAGTCGGAGTAGCCGGCCGCGTATCCGGTTCGGAACGTCTGCTGATAGCGTTGCGAGTCGCCGAAGCTGCGGTGATAACCCTTATCGGCGCGCTGCCAGGTTCGCTCGTCCTGATAGTTGAAAACGTCGCGGCGCCGCGCGTCGCGTTCGCCTTCCTTGATCCCTTCACGGTAGCCGTTGTCGTAGGCGACGCGGCGCGATTCGTTGTAGGGCTGCCGGGCCTCATCCGCGTACGACGGTCGATTCAAATCGGGCCGGCCGGTGAGTTGCGCGCTGGCCGGCGAGGCAAGCGCGAGCCCAACGACACCGAGCGCAGGCACGAGGAACAGTCGTCTCATGATGACCTCCGGGTCGCTGGGGTCAGACCGGGGTCAGACCATGGTCTGACCCCGGTCTGACCCCGCTCTGGCACCCAGAGGTCGCAAGAGTCGGGCCCGTCTCGTGACGCGGATTTAGCGCGGAAAATGCGAGGGATGTTGCGGGGCCGTTCGGTCGAAAGGACAGTTACTGCGACCAGACGAGGACACGCTCACCGCCCGAGCTCTTGTGGTCGACGATGAGCGTCGGGCCAAATCGCTCCAGGTCCTCGACGGTCAGTTTGAGATCCTCGAGCTCGAGTTGGCCGCCGTTGAAGTCGACTGTTCCATGCGCTTTCAGGCGGAGCAGCCAGAACGGAATGGTCACTTTGACGATGCGCTCGTCGTCTGGATCGAAGGCGAGGACGAAGAGTTGATCCGGCCGGCGGTTGTCCGACCGGCTGGGGCGATCCGGATTGGCGCGAAGAAACCTGCCGCGCTCGTCGAGTTCGATGAGTGGCTTCTGACCGCTGAACTGCGCCTTGACCTGTTCGAACTCGACGGTGGCGCTGGCCGGAGACGTGACCTTCGTGTCGAAGTGCTTCGTGAAGAAGTAGTAGCCCATGCCGGCGACCGCGACGGCGCCGACAACGCAGAAGACGACGATCCCGATGACGACCCAGACCCAAGTCTTGATCTTACCGGCCATCGCTCGTCCTCAGCAGCCTCTTCGCCTCGTCCAGGCACACCGGATCCTGACCCTGCTGACACAAACTCTCGGCCTGCCGCGCCTCGCCGGCGGCCGTGGTGCGATCGCCACGCTGCAGCGCCACACGCGCGAGCTCCACGCGCGCCCGGCCGCGTACCCACGCCTGAGCATCCGCGCTGGTGGCGCTCTCCAGGTCGGCCCGGCCCGCGTCGATGCGGCCGAGCGCAACTCGCGCGGAGCCGCGCTTTAAGCGCCACAGGGCTTCCTCACCAGGAATCCGTGGACCGGTCGTGGTTGCGAGCATGCCGAGACCTTCGGTCAGCACCGTGTCGGCCCGCTCCGGCCGTCCGGCCCGCAGGGCGGTTGAGCCTGTTTCGAGCAGTACTAGCCTGTTACGGGGATGGAGCTGATGCAGTTCCTGAAGGACGCGCAGGGCGTCGTCATAGCGCCGTTCCCGGTTGTAGACGAGGACGAGCGCGAACATGGCGTCGGTGCGGTTTTCGCCGCCCGCGGCCGCCGTTTCCTGGAGCATCTGAATGCCGCGCTCGCGCCCTCCGCCAAACCCGGCGACGTAAGCCATCAGGCGCAGAGGCGCTGAGAGCGTCGAGACGATGTAGCGGTAGGTGCCGACCGTCAGCCCCGCATCTTTTCGGGACGGGTCGATGGTCAGCACTTTTTCATGCTCGTCGTAGGCGCGGCTCGCGGCCCGGAATCCGGCGAGGAGACGTCCGTCGATCGACGCGATGTAGGAGGCGTCGAGGCCGAGCGCGGCACCGAGGTCGTAGTGTGCCTGAGCAGTCTGCGGCTGCTTCGCGACCTGCGACTCGGCGAGCGTCCGCGCCGCCGTGATCGACTTCTGGAACTCGGTCACCATCTCCGGCGACGGCTTGGCGAGCTCAACTCTGGCGCGGCTGAATGACCCCAGATAGTGGTCGACGGTAACCGCGCCCCTCTGAAACAACATCTTGAGCCAGATGGCGCTCGCAAGCGATCGGTGCGTCGCCGACTGGTCAGGCGCGATCGCTACGGCCTGCCGCAGCAGCTTGATGGCCTCGTCGTGCTGATGCTCGTAAATCAGCTGCGTCGCGCGAACCCGCAGCGCGTCAGCCGTCTCTGGTTGCGTGCGTGCCGACGCTTCACACGTCCAGAGCAGCAGGATGGTGACCCAAGCGGGCAGTGACCGCCACGATCGCATAGGAACTATGATAGCAATCACTCGTCATGCCTAGTGTCCGCCTTTAGGCGGACCGCGAAAGTCCGCCTGACCGCCTCGGCGAAGGCGGAAGCCGGACACTACGGGCGAGAAGACGGGATTGGAAGGAGACTGACACATGCCTCGAGGGCGGCGCGGAAAGAAATCCGACAGCGTCCTGTTCAAGTCGGCTGAGTGGATTGGATGGGCGCTTGGAGGGCTCGAGCGCGAAATCGAGGAAACGCGCGAGCGGCTGAAGGTGCTCACCGATCAGGCCGCCGCACTGCGGAGCCGGGTCGGTGTGGCGGCGCGTCGCGGCGTCGCCGCGGCGGTTGCCGCTAACGCGGCAGGAAAGCCAGCGGGGCCGTCGCGTCGCGGCCGCATGTCCGCCGAGGGACGGCGGCGGATGTCAGAGATGATGAAGAAGCGCTGGCAGGAAGCGAAGAAGAAGAACCGGAATCGGTTGTAGCGCGCGCTCGACCTACCAGGGGATTCCACGGCCGAGGCCGCGCTCCGTCGCACGCTGGTAGGCGAGATGTGCCGCCGCGACGTCTTCGACGGCCATGCCCAACGACTTGAACAGCGTCACATCGGCGGGCGTCTGCCTGCCGGCGACCGTTCCCGCTGCCAGCTGGCCGAGCTCGCCCGCGATGTGCGTCGCGTCAATTGCGCCTTCGTGGATCGGCAACATGAGATCCCCGGCTTCTGAGAGCGCGCCCGTCCTCGAATCCACGAAGACGCGGGCGCGGCGAATGAGCGCCGTGTCCACTTCACGCTGATCCGGCCGGCAGGCGCCAACGGCAGCGATGTGCGCGCCGTCGGCGACCCAGTCACTGTTCAGGACCGGCTCCCGCGCAGCCGTGGCGACGACGACGAGGTCGGCGCCATCCACCGCCTCCTTCGCCGATTTGACAGCGTGGATCGGCGCGGCCGTTTCGCGATGCATCTCGTCGGCAAATGCCCGGCGGTGCGCCTCGCTCGGACTCCAGACCCTGACGTCCTTGAGCGCGCGCACGTGGAGAAAGGCTCTCAGGTGACTGCGCGCCTGGACGCCAGACCCGAGAATCCCCAGGACGCCGGCATCCTCACGGGCCAGCAACCTGGCTGACACCGCCGACACCGCCGCGGTTCTCGCCTCGGTGATATACCGGCCGTCCATCACCGAGAGAAGCTCTCCCGTCGTCGAGTCCATCAAGAGAATAGTTGCAAGATGCGACGGGAGTCCGAGCGCGGCGTTGCTGCCGAATACCGTGACCAGCTTGGTGCCGAGCGCGCCAATGGCCGGCATGAAGGCCGGCATCACTCCAAAAAACGCGTGCTCGGCGCCGACGTTCAACACCGTGCGCAGGGGTTGTTCGGTGCGCCCGGACGAGAACTCCGCCAGCGTTGTTTCCATGGAGTGAATGAGGTCATCCATGGAGAGGAGATGGCGAACGTCGGTTTCGGAGAGCAGTAGCATTGCGGTTGGAGCGGGGTTAGATTATAAGGTTCAGGAGTTCGTAGTTCAAGGTTCATGGTTCTGATTCGGGATTATAAGCTGTCGGTTGCGACCAACCTGAAGGTTGAAGCGTTGAACTCTGAACCTTGAACCCTGAGCCTTGAGCCCTGAACCGATGCATCACCCTCCGCACCATCGACGCGCATACCGCGGGCGAGCCGCTTCGGCTCATCGTGGACGGCTTTCCTCGCGTGCAGGGCACGACGATGCTCGAGCGGCGTGAGTGGGTGCGGGCCAACTGCGACCACCTGCGTACCGCGCTTATGCTGGAGCCCCGCGGCCACGCGGACATGTACGGCGCGCTGCTGACCGAGCCTGAACATCCGGACTCTGACGCGGGCGTGCTCTTCATGCACAACGAGGGCTACAGCACGATGTGCGGCCACGGCGTCATCGCTGTCGTGACGATGGCGATCGAACGCGGGTTGATCGTCCCCCGCAACGGCGACTCCATCGTGCTCGATTCTCCGGCAGGGCAGATCCGCGCGCGCGCCGACGTGCGGCGTGACGGCGATCGAACGCGCGTCGAGCGAGTGCGCTTCGTCAACGTTCCATCCTTCATCCTGCAGGCCGCGGTGCCAATCAGGCTCGGCACGCGCGAGGTACGGGCCGATGTGGCGTTCGGCGGCGCCTTCTATGCGATCGTGGACGCCGAATCCGCCGGCATGGCGCTCAGAGCCGAACACCTCGGCGAGCTGCGGCGCGTCGGCATGGCTATCAAGCACGCCGTCGAGTCTGCGATACGCGTGGTGCATCCCGGCGAGACCGACTTGCGTGGAATCTACGGGACGATCTTTACCGGACCGCCGTCCTCCGACGAGGCCCACCTGCGCAACGTCACGATCTTCGCGGACGCCGAGGTCGATCGGTCGCCATGCGGAACCGGCACCTGCGCGGTAATGGCTGTGCTTGCGGCGATGGGGCTGCTCGCCGCGGACCAGACGTTCGTCCACGAGAGCATCATCGGCACGCGGTTTCGCGGCCGCGTGGCCGGCGAGACGACGGTGGGTGAGTATCCGGCGATCGTTCCAGAGATCGAAGGCGAAGCCTACGTCACCGGCGAGAGCGTGTACCTCATCGACGAGGCCGATCCGCTGCGGCACGGATTCCGGCTCTAGAGCCACGGACTCACGGCAACACGAGTCGGACAACACGGATCGGCTTCCTAGCCGGCGACTCTCCGTTGCTTCTCAGAGGCAGACTTTTCTCATCGCTGGCGAAGCCCCACCGTTCCTGATGCGCGAGAACCGGCGAGCCGCGATCATCTCGCGAAGTCCCGCAGATCGCGCCAGAAGTGCCAGCCCATCCGTGAATTGCCGTGGCCCACGCTTTTGTGATCGAGCGCGGCACGGATCCCGCTTGTCTGCCTGACGGACAGGTTTGACAAGCGAGGATAGGGACTCCTACACTGACAAACTCAGCCCTGTCCAAGATTTCCCTAATGATCGGGACCACTGTCGGTAAGTACCGGATCGTCGATAAGCTTGGTCGCGGCGGCATGGGCACCGTCTACAAGGCGGTCGACCAGACGCTCGATCGCGAAGTCGCGATCAAGGTACTCAATCCGGATCTGACAGACGCCGACGTGCTGAAGCGATTCCGCGGCGAGGCCGTCACGCTCGCGCGATTGAATCACGCCGGCATTGCGACGATCTACGAGCTCCACCATCAGGACGATGAGCTGCTGATGGTGATGGAGTTCGTGCGCGGAGAGACGTTCCACGACCTATCAGATCGGCTCGGGCCGCTCGCGCCACCGCAGGCCGCGCATCTGTGCATGCAGGTCCTCGACGCGCTCGGACACGCGCACCGTGGCGGCGTCGTGCACCGCGATCTCAAGCCGGCCAACCTGATGATCACCGAGGCCGGGGCCGTCAAGGTGATGGACTTCGGCATTGCCCGTGTGCTCGGGTCCGAGCATTTCACGCACGGCGGCTACATGATGGGCACGCCAGCCTACATGGCGCCCGAACAGGTGCTCGGACGCGAGATCGATGGGCGCGCCGACTTGTATTCCGTGGGCGTCGTCCTCTACCGCCTGCTCACCGGCAAGCTGCCGTTCAGTGCCGATACTGCGATCTCGATGGTGCAGATGCAGATTTCGGAGCCGCCGACGCCGATCCTGACGTTTCGGCCGGACTTGCCCGACTGGTGCTCTGCGATTGTCGATCGGGCGCTTTCCAAGTCGCCCTCCGATCGATTCCAGAGTGCGGAGGAATTCCGCAGCGCGCTGGCAGCGGCAGTGACGCCGCAGGCCCTCGGCGAAATGCCGACGCTCTCGACGCCGACGCCACCGGGCCTGACGCTCGATCCCGACATCACAGCGCCGCACCGCACGCCGACGGCGCTGCGTGCGTCGGCTGCAGTTTCCGGAAGCACGGTCAGACCAACCACACCGGTGAGTTCGCCGGTTCGCACGGCAGTGTCTGCGCCGCCCACGCCGACCAATACGCCGCTGCCCGAGAGGACCACGACCGTGGTGCTCGGCCGGACGCATCTTGTAGCGATCGGCGCTCTGCTCGTGATCGTTGCAGCGGGCATCGCGTTCCTGGCCTTCGCGGCGCTGCGCGGCGGTCGCTCCGCATCGACGCACGCAGACGGCGACAGAGAGTGCGACGAGCTCGGCGCCTGCGGGCGCGGAGGCACAGACGCCTCTCCCCGCGCCGCCGGCGGTGGAACCGACGGCGTCTTCAACGCCATCGGTTCCTCCGCCGCCCGCCGCTCCGCCCGCGCCGGCAACTCCGCCCGTTGCCGCGGCTCAGAAAACTCCGTCCGTCGGAGGAACTGGTTCGGTTCAGGCGGCGACTGGCGGCGTTGCGACGGTTGGCGCCGTGCCAGGCGCTGCGCCAGGCACGTCGAAGCCTGCTGGACGAGGAACGAGCACCGGCGTCTCGCCAGGCGGCTCGCCGACCGGCGGACGCGCGACTGCTCCTGCGACCAAAGAAGGCGTCACCACACCGCCGCCGCCTCCTCCTGCCCCTGAGCCGCCGGCGCCACCAGTGACCTTCAATGAGGTCCGGCTGCTCGTCGCCGAAGGCGAGCGAGTCCGCGAGCGCGAGGGCATGCTGCAGCTTGGCGATGGGCGGGTGTCGATCGTGACGGCTGCCGGCGGCGCGCCGATCATGTCGCTGCCGAACAGCTCCGTGGGCGGGATTTTCTACTCCCGCTCCAAGCAGCCGCGCTGGCGCGACGCGAGTGGTCAGGTCGTCGAGAGCAAGATCGATCTCGGCCGGATGGGTTTCCTCAGAGGCGATCGCAACTGGATCATCCTGCTGACGAGCGGCGAGCCGGTGATCATGAGGATCGAGGATTCAGCGCTGAGGACCGTCCTGCCGGCGCTGCAGGAACGGACGGGACAGAAAATACAACGCTGAATGCTGAATGCTGAATGCTGAAGGACGAATTCAGAAGTTAGAAGTGATTCGGCACTTCAGCATTCAGCATCTCAGCATTGCACTTAGTATCCCACCGCCTGCCCGTCCTTCCGCGGATCCGACCCTCCCATCATCACGCCTGATTTGGGGTCGAACAATATCCCCTGGAAGCCGCCAAACACGCCGAAGCTCGTAATCACGTTATGGCCGCGTGCGCCGAGACCCGTGCGGGCCTCGGCGGAGATCGCTGACTCGAGCGCCAGCCCGGCGGCTGAGTGCCTGAAGCGCGCGGCCTCGCCTGCTTCCTGCACGTTCATCCCGAAGTCGATCAGGTTGAGCAGCACCTGCACGTGACCCTGCGGCTGCATGTCGCCGCCCATCACGCCGAATGACAGCCACGGGCGGTTGTCTTTCAGCACCATGGCCGGCACGAGCGTGTGGAACGGCCGCCGCCCGGGCGCGAGAAAATTCGGATGGCCGGGCTGCAGCACGAACAGGCTGCCGCGGTTGTGCAGCGTGATGCCCGTCTCGCCCGCAACGATCCCGGCGCCGAAGTTCTCGAAGATCGATTGAATCAGCGAGACGACGTTGCCTTCACGATCGGCGACGGTCATGTAGATCGTGTCGCCTCTGGCTTGCGGCGGTTCCGGCGACGACGGCGGCCGCGTGCCGAGCGTCATCGCGCTGTAGCTGGCCGCCGCCTTCGCGGGGTCGATCTCGCGGCGGCGCTCCGCCGCGTACTCCTTCGACTTGAGCCGCGCCAAGGCGTCGGGTGGCACGGCATCCCCCAGCCACGCCGCGCGATCGGCAAACGCGATCCGCTTGGCTTCGACGAGCAGGTGAAGATACGCCGCCGAGTTGTGCCCGAGCGCCTTGACGTCGAAGCCCTCGAGGATGTTGAGCATCTCGAGCGCGACAATGCCCTGGGTGTTCGGCGGCAGCTCGAAGACTTCGTAGCCGCGGTAGGTCGTCGAGATTGGCGAGATCCAGTCAGCGTGATGCGCGGAGAGGTCGGCCGCGGTCAGGAGGCCACCGCGTGCCTTCATGTCGGCCGCAATCGCCTGCGCGATCGGCCCGCGGTAGAACGCATCACGCCCGCCACGCGCAATCGCGTCCAACGTCGCCGCGAGGCGCGGGTTCTTGAAGACCTCGCCCGCTGAGGGTGCGCGCCCGTCTGGCAGGAACGTGGCCGCGGCAGCGGGATCCTGCGCAAGTGTCTTGGCTTCGGCCTTCCACTGCTCCGAGACGATGTCGCTGACCGGGAAGCCATCGCGCGCGTAGCCGATCGCCGGCTCGATCGCTCGCGCAAGCGGAATCGTTCCGTGTTTCGCCAGGAGCTCCTGCCACCCGTCGACCACGCCGGGAACGCTGACCGAGAGGACGCCGCGATAGGGAATCTCGTCGAGCTTTCGGCGGCGGTACTCTTCGGGCGTGGCGGCGGCTGCGGCCCGGCCACTCGCGTTCAAGCCGCGCACCGTCCGCGTCTTCGCGTCGTAGACAATCGCGAATAGATCGCCGCCCACACCGTTCATCGTCGGTTCGACGACGGAGAGAACGGCGGCCGCCGTCACGGCGGCATCGATGGCGTTGCCACCCTGCTGGAGCACGCGAAGGCCGGCGGCGGAGGCGAGTGGCTGGCTGGTGGCGACGACGCCGTTGCGCGCCATGACGACCGAGCGCGTCGCGTGCGGGTTGGCGGCAGGGCGATCGCCCGGCAGCTGCGCGTCAGGCACAGCGAGGCTCAACGCGGCAACGGCAACTGTCAGTGGCTTCAGCATCGCCTCTCCTCCGGGCGTTCATGTCGGCTATTTCATCGCCGCGAGCCTGCCCATGTCGACCTTTCCGATGATGTCGTGCAGCACCTGGATGTCGGCGACGTTGCGGCCCTCGACCGTCAGGATGAATCGCTTTCCGACAAACGCGTTCACCTCGCCGTCCTTGCCCTCCGTATTCCATTTCTCCCAGCCAGGCTGGCCACCGAACGTCGTCGATTTCTCGTAGCCGCTCGACGTTTCCTTCTCGTAGCCCGCCTGCATGAACATCATGAACGGCGTGAACAGCAGCTGGTTGAAGCCCGAGTCAACGATCTTTATCTCGAGGCGCGAGTCGTCTTTCGTATAGCGCACTTCGGCCTGCGAGAATTTGAAAGGCGCAGTCATCCGCTCGCCCGTTGGCTTGCCCTTCTCCCAGCCAGCGAGGTCGGGGAAGAGCGTCTGCAGGTCGCGAAAGCTCACCGGATCGACTGGCGCCGGCGTGTTGCCACTGCCGCCTCCGGCCATCGCTTCGAGGCCTTTGGCCATCTGCTCCAGGCCCTTGGCAGCTTCGGCCGCGCCCTTCTCCGTGCTCTTGGCCGCCTGCTCGATCGCCGTCGCGGCTTGCTTCGCGGCCGTTTCTGCCTGCTTCTGCTCGGAGCTCTGGCAGCCCGTCACCGCTCCGATCGCAATCGCCAACGCCATGAGCGTCATTCGGTGCATCGTGACCATCCTCATTTGGAGAGAGAAGGGATTGTACAACCGCCCATCGACAGACTATCGACCAGACCGCGCCCGGCCTTTATGCGGGCAATCGGGCGATGAACCCTCACTCTAGTCTGGCCATACAGGACGCCGTTGCAGCGCCAAAAAGCCTTTCACCGCTGAGAACGCCGAGACCGCAGAGAAACCAATCAATGGGTTCTGCGTGCTCTGCGCTCTCCGCGGTGAGAAGCTTTTGAACAGCTCTCTTTCAGATAACTTCTACTAGTGTGCGAAGGCTGGAGTCTTCTGGTGGGGGGACGAGGTTGAAGACGGCGTTGCGGGATCGCGGAGGTCATTCGAACGGCGCCGATGAACGGCCGTCCGATGACCTCACGTGCAACAGAGTGTTAGGCGAGTGCCGTGACGAGAATCGCGCAGACCAGCAGGAATGCTACCAGTCGCTCGGCGTTGCTGGAAAAATCCCATTCAAACATGTCGTCCGTCCTTTCAACATGTAAGACGGCCCGACGGGGTCAAAAGTTTAGCGGGACGTGTAAGGGATTTGTGAGGTTTGTGTGGCAGATGCCGCTATTTGCCGCCAACAGTGGAATTTGGGGGGGACGCCACGTAACTCTTACGCGCTCGCGCGGTCATTACCGGGGCGCTTCACGCGGACCTCGAGCTTGTGGATCTTGTTGTCGAGTGTTTCAGGAGTGAAACCCATGACGTACTGGTTGTGCAGCTCCTGAGCGATGCGCGTGAACGTGGGGCCGAGCTCGTCCTTCTTCTTCAACATGAAGAACCCGCCGCCGGTCTCGTCGGAGAGGCGTCTCAGCCCGCGATCCGGTGAGGTCCGCACGCGCTGGTTGCCGCTCATGTACTCGTTCTCCATTCCGACCGAGTACACCATCACCTCTTCCGTGCGCGAGCGCTCGGTGACGTCTCCGGATCCAAGTCGGCTCGCGGTGTCGGCGCCGTCGGTGAAGACGAGCACGACCTTCCTGCCGTCGACGTTCTTCAGCTCACTGATGCCGATAGTCGACGGCGTCGTACAGCCGAGTCGGGTAACCGAAGTCCAAATCCTGCAGCGAGCGAATGAGCTGATCGCGATTGTTGGTGAAGGGGAGCCCGGTTTCCGGCTTCACCTGGATCTTGTCGTTGAAGGCGCCGACCTTGGCCTTGTCTTCCGGCAGCAGCCGGATCAGAAACTCTTCGGCCGCCTGCTTCACGAGATCGAGCGCGAGGGTCATGCTCCCGCTCGTGTCGATCATGACGACGACGTTGATCGGCGTGACCTGGTTGTCGAAGTTCGTCAACGTCTGCAGCTTGCCGTTGTCGTAGACCTCGAAGTCTTCGCGCAGGAGATCGGGGACGAGCCGCTTGGCGCTGTCGGTGACCGTCACGTAGAGCGGGACCGTCTGCGTGCTGACCCTGATCTGAGCGCCCATTGGCGTCGCAAGCAGGGTCAGCGCGCAAGCGGTCAGGGCAAGGGCTCGCGCCGGTGTGAGTCGGGTCGCTGAAGACATAGTGTGGCTCGTCGCTCTATTTCTTGGACAACCGGCTGTCTTTACAGGCGGCTGTCCTTACAGGATACCGCGCAAGGCGCCCGCGAGCACAGGACGGATGGCGTCGGCCATCTGTCGATACCCCCGGGGGGACGGATGCAGCTCGTCTGGCGAGTCGGCCAGCCGGTCGGGATTGCCGGCTGCGGCGACCGCCGCGCGAGTGTCGACGAACGCGATTGCCGGGTCCGACCGTTCCTGCTCGCGAATCCACGCGTTGATGCGGCGCATCCGCTCGTTCTGATCGGCGGTCGCCGTATTGTAGGGAACGATGCTGCCGGCAACGACGCGGATGCCGGCGTGCGCGGCGCGGTCGTACATCGTCCGCAGCTGACCGGTGACGTGGTCCGCGGTTCGGCCCTGGTAGACGTCGTTGACCCCGGCGATGATGATGACTGCCGCCGGCGACTGATCGATCACGTCGCGCGCGAAGCGCGCCGCAATCTGATCGCTGCGTTCCCCGTTGACGCCGCGGTTCAAGACCTCCCACTGCGGCTCGGACTTCATCAGCCAGTACGCGTACTGGCTCGTCACGTCGCCGCGCCCGTTCGGGGGCGCCTCGAGCGGCGACAGGAACCCCGGCGTGCCGGCGGTGGTCGAATCGCCGAGCGCGATGATGCGGATGGTTGAGGTCATCTTTTCTCGAGCTGCGGGTCTCGGGTCCGGGGCACTACTTCGTATACAGCATCGGCGACGCCGCGCGCTCCTTCTGCAGTCGTCGCCGACACCTTCTCGACCTGGCGCATCACGCGCAGGATGTTGAGGCCGAGGATCTTCTTGACCTCGTCATCCTTGTAGCCGCGCCGCAGGAGTTCGGCCGTCAGCGCCGGATACTTCGAGACGTCTTCGAGGCCGAGCGGAACGCTCGTGATGCCATCGAAGTCGCCGCCGAGACCGATGTGATCGATGCCCGCGACTTTCTTGATGTGGTCGATGTGGTCGGCGGCGTCGGCGACCGTCGCGCGGGGGGCGGGATGTTCTTTGTCCCATGCCGTCCATGCCGCACTTTCACGCCTCCCTTGTCTCCTTCTGCTTGTGACAACGCGAGGTTTGCCGCTTCGATCAGCTGTCTCTCGCGAGTTGTGTTGAGCGACTTTCGCCGACAGAAACCCAGGCACGAACGTCACCATCACGACGCCGCCGTTCTTCGGGAGCAGCTGCAGGACATCGTCGGGCACGTTGCGCGGCACGTCGTTGACCGCGCGTGCCGACGAGTGCGAAAAGATCACCGGCGCCTCGCTCACCGCGATCGCATCCTTCATCGTGTCCGGCGAGACGTGCGAGAGATCGACGAGCATCCCCAGCCAGTTCATCTCGCGCACCACCTGCTCGCCGAACGGCGACAGACCGTTGAGCGCCGGCTTGTCGGTCGCCGAGTCGGCCCAGGGAGTGTTCTTCGAATGCGTCAGCGTCATGTAGCGCGCGCCGAGGCGGTGGAACATGCGCAGCGCGCCGAGCGAGCTGTCGATCGAATGCCCGCCTTCCATGCCGATGAGCGACGCGATCTTGCCCTTCTTGAAGATGCGCTCGACGTCATCGGCGGTCAGCGCCAGCTCGAATGTCTCGGGGTACTTGCGCATCATGCGGTACACGATGTCGATCTGTTCGAGCGTCGTCGTCACGGGCGCCGGATCATCTGCCGAGACGTAGACCGACCAGAACTGACCGCCGACGCCGCCCGCCCGCAGGCGGGCGATGTCGGTCATGATCGTTGGCTGCGGCTTGGTGATGTCGAGCTTGTCCAGATCGCGCCCGGCATTCTCTCTGAGCGCCCACGGGTAGTCGTTGTGCCCGTCGATGAGTGGCACCTGCTTCTGCAGCTCCCGCGCGCGCGCCAGAAGGGCAGGGTCAGCCTCCTGCGTCTGAGTGGCGGTGACCAGCGGGAGGGCGAGGACGAGTGTGAGCGCAGCCAGGGAACGTCGCATGACGGGATTATGGCTCAGGGCTTAGGGCTCAAGGCTCAGGCAGAGATCTTCGAGTAAGTGCTCGAAGGGTTTTGCTTGAGCCCTGAGCCTTGAGCCCTGAGCCTGCTCTAATCTCCGACTTGACTGGTCGGATATCAGCGTGTACGCTTGCAAAACGAGATCGGTCTCACTTTCGAGTCCTCGAGTTCCCGGTCGGCGGAGAGAGTCTTCATGCTGCAGGCGTTCGTCGTTACGTTGCGGGAAGGGCTGGAAGCGTTCCTGATTGTTGCCATCAGCCTCGCCTATCTCAGGAAAACCGGCCGAAAGAGCCTCATCCCCGCGGTTCACTGGGGCATCCTCGCCTCGATTGCCGTCAGCATCGTCGCCGGCGTTCTCCTCGCCCGGGCGGCCAATCAGGCGCTCTGGGAGGGCATCCTGGCGCTGGTCGCCGCGGCTCTGGTGGCCTCGCTCATCGTCCACATGTGGCGGGCCGGCCGGCACCTGAAGAAGAACATCGAAGGCCGGCTCGAAGCGTCGTCGAGCAGGACTGGAACGGCCGCCTTTCTGGGCGTCTTTGGCTTTACGCTCCTGATGATCACGCGCGAGGGCATGGAGACCGCCCTGCTGATGAACGCGCTGCTCTTTCAGGTGCGGTCGATCGACATCATCGGCGGCGCCGTCGCCGGCACGCTCGTCGCCGCCTTCGTGGCCTGGCTCTGGACTCGCTTCGGCCACCGCGTCAACCTCGGGCGGTTCTTTCAGGTCACGGCCGTCTTCCTGCTGGTCTTCGTCGTGCAGCTCCTCATTTACGGCATCCACGAGCTGACCGAGGCCAATATTTTCCCCAACAGCCAGCCCTGGCACGACGCGACCGAGCCTTACGGCCCGGATGGCATCTACGGTCAGTACCTCACGTACCTCCTGGTCGTGTTGCCGCTCGGCTGGCTCGCCGTCTCGAACTTCTTCGGACGCGCCAACAACACCACACAGCGATCGCAGACGGCGTAGAGCTATCAGCTATCAGCTCTCAGCTATCAGCAAACATTCAGATTCAGCTGATCAGCTGAGCGATCTGATCTGCTGAGAGCTGATAGCTGATAGCTGACAGCTTACAATTACCCGCATGAAGCCGCCCACGGTCGTGGATCTCGTCTGGGACCACGATCTCGTGCTCAGCGGATCGTCTGGCGCCGTAAAGATGACGCTCGACAGCGCGGCGTCCGCTGGTCCGTCCCCGATGCAGGCGCTGGGGTTTGCGCTTGCCGGCTGCATGGCGATGGACGTGGTCCACATTCTCAAGAAGGGGCGGCACGATCTCAGGGGCCTGAACGCCCGTCTCGTCGCCGAGCGCGCTTCGGAGGAGCCGCGACGATTCACGAGCGTCGCGCTGCACTTCACCATCACTGGTGCCGTGCCCCCGGAACCGATTCAACGCGCCATCGATCTCTCCCGCGACAAGTACTGTTCGGTCTGGAGCTCTCTTCGTCAGGACATCGAACTCAAGGTGACATTTGCAATTCTGAATTCTGAATGCTGAATGCTGAAATGAATTCAGAATTCACTTCAGCATTCAGCACTCAGAATTCAGAATTGCGAATGTCTCCTCGCCGCGGCTACATCGATGCGCTGCGCGGTCTCGCGGTCCTCATCATGATCGAGGCCCACGTCCTCGATAGCTGGACTCGTTTTCCCGATCGCCAGACCAGACACTACGCCTACGCGATGGTTCTTGGCGGATTCGGCGCGCCGCTCTTTCTGTTCCTCGCCGGCCTCGCCGTGCCCCTCTCCGCCGGATCGAAACTGAGGAGAACCGGCGACGTCCAGGCCGCCTCGCGTGCAGTCGCGCGTCGAGGTCTCGAGATCTTCGGCCTCGCGTTCCTCTTCCGGATTCAGGCGTGGGTCCTCGGCTGGTCAGCGCCGCGGTGGCTCTTGAGAGTCGACATTCTCAACATCATGGGACCGTCGATCATGGCCGCTGCGGCGATCTGGGGTGCCCTCAACACCCTCGCCGGACGTCTGGCAGCGTTTGCCGCGGCGACGTTGGCGATCGCGCTGACGACGCCGATCGTGCGCAATATTTCAATCCTGTCGCCACTGCCCGATCCGATTGAGGCGTATCTCCGCCCGGCCGGCGGCCTCAGTAACTTTGCTTTCTTTCCGTGGGCGGGCTTCGTGTTTGCCGGGGCGCTGGCGGGACTCGTGCTCGACCATGTCGGGGCGCTCGCAGCCCGCGCCAGGAGCAGGCGGCGAATCTGGGGTTTGCGCTCATCGGCACCGGCATCGCCGCTGCCGCCTACGCGTTGTCGTTTCGGCCGACGTGGTATCCGCAGTCGCACTTCTGGACGACCTCGCCGGCGTTCTTCTTCCTGCGCCTCGGCATCATGACAGCCGCGCTCGGCTTCGCGTACGCCTGGGAGCTACGGCCCGGCGGCGCGCAGAGATGGAGTCCCCTCGGCCAACTGGGCCGGACGTCGCTCTTCATCTACTGGATTCACGTCGAGATGGTCTACGGCCTGATTTCGCTGCCGCTGCACAAGCGCCTGTCGTGGGGACAATCGTGGCTGGCGCTGGCGCTCTTCTGTGTGCTCATGCTCCTGTGCTCGATTGCCAAGGATCGCGTGGTGGAGCGATGGGCTCAGGGCTCAAGGCTCAGGGCTCAAGCAAGATCTTCGACCAAGGATTCCGAGGTTTTGCCTGAGCCTTGAGCCCTGAGCCCTGAGCCCGCGCTATTCATCCGCATCGCGACCATCGGATCGACCGCTGCGGCGCGGCGCGCCGGCACCAGGGCCGCGAGAACAGCGACGACTGACAGGAGAACCGCCGCCGCGCCAAACGCCATCGGGTCGCGTGGGCCGACGCCGACGAGCAAGTGACGGAGCAGCCCGGCAGCCGAGAACGCGACGACCGACCCCACCGACACACCAGCCAGCGCCAGCCGAAGTCCGTCGCCAAGCACCATTCGCGCGATCTCCGAGCGCCCCGCGCCGAGCGCCATGCGAACGCCGATCTCGTGCGTCCGTCGGCTGACGGCGTAGCTCATGACGCTATAGGTGCCGACCGCGGCGAGGAGCAGCGCCAGCAGGGCAAGGACGCCGAACAGCCTCGCGTTCAGCCGCCACCGGCCCATCGCCGTTTCGACGATCTCGTCCATCGTCAGCAAGTCGACGGGTTGCGAAGGATCGACTGCGCGCACGGCGCGCCTGACGTCGGCGGCAATCGCAGCAGGATCGCCGGCGGTGCGGATCACGAAGAACCGGATCGGGCTCTCGAACTGTTCGTGCGGCAGATAGAGATCGAGCCGGGCCGTCTCGATCTCGCGGTACCGGGTGTCGGCGACCACGCCGACGACCGTCACCCACGAATCCTTTTCGAACGAGAGCTGCAGTCGGCGTCCCAATGGATCCTGGCCAGGCCACGCTGACCTCGCGAAACTCTCGCTGACGATGACGACGCGTGGAGCTTTGTCGTTGTCCTGTTCGGTGAAATCCCGACCCGCTATCAGCCGGATTCCCATCGTGGCAAAGTAGCCTGGCATCGCCGTCTCTAAATTCGAGACCGGGTTTTTCTTCGCATCCTCGGGGCGCTGGCCTTCGAGGATGTGCACGCCGTCGTAGCCGACCGTGCTCCACAGCGGACGAAGCATGACTCCTGACGCGGCTTCCACGCCAGGAATCGCGCGGAAGCGCTCCACCAGCTCGCGCTGCGCGAGGCGAATCTGGGCGATCGACGGGAATCGTTGCGGCGACAGCGAGACTTCGGTCGTCAGCACGCGATCCGCCTTGAAGCCCAGATCTTGTGAGCGTAGCGACGCGAAGCTGGCGATGAGCAGCCCCGCGCCGACGAGCAGGACCAGCGCCAGCGCAATCTCGGCGGCGACGAGCCCATCCCGGAGACGGCGCTGCAGCCGGCTCGTGCCGGCGCGCGCGTCGTCCCGCACGGCCGAGCCGAGCGTCACTTCTCTCGTGTGCAGGAGCGGCGCGAGCGCGCACAACAAGCCGCAGCCGAGCGATAACGCGGTGGCAACAGCCAGTGCTCGTCCATCGAGCGCAATCCCGTCGGCGCGTGGGAGCTCGGCGCCGGCGATGCGCACCAATGATTCGAGCGCGATCCACGCGAGCCCGACGCCGAGGACCCCGCCGGCCGCGGCGAGCGGCAGCACTTCGCCGATCAACTGGCGCGCGAGCCGCCCGCGAGAAGCCCCAAGCAGGATCCGCGTGGCGATCTCCCGACGACGGTCGACGCTGCGCGAGAGCAGCAGGTTCGCGACGTTGGCGCACGCGATGAGCAACACGGCAACGACGGCGCAGAGCAGGAGGAGGAGCGCCTGGCGCGTCGTTCCGAGCATGTCGCCGACGAGCGGACGGACCACCGCGTGAATACCGGTCAGCTCGCTCTCCGCCCGGTGTTCCTTTGTCAGCGCCCCGATGGTCAGGTCGAGCGCCGCTCGGGCCTGATCGAACGAGACGCCGCTCGCCAGTCGTCCGACTGCGACCATCCACTGCACACGGCGGTCCGACAGCGCCTCGGCAGGGACCGCTGGCTCCACGGGAGCCCACAGCTGCGCTCCCTCGGGATAGCGAAAGTCGCGCGGCATGACGCCGACAATCGTGTGAGCGTCGTTGTCGAGCGTCATCGACCGCCCGACGACGTTCGGATCGCCGCCGTAGAGCGACTGCCACACTCCGTGGCCGATCACGACGACCCGCGCCGCTCCGGCGTGATGATCGTCGGCGGTCAGCGTGCGGCCGAGGATGGGCGTGCTTCCCAGCACGTCGAAGAACGGGTGCGACACGGCGCGAACCTGGAGCTGTCGCGGATCACCCACGCCAGTCAGCGTCGTCGAGAAGTTGACCGCCGACATCGAGGCGATCGATTCGAAGGCGCTCGTGCGCGTGGCCCAGTCGCGCGCGTCGAGGTAGGAAATTTCAACGAACGGATGATCGCGGACGACGTCGGTCTGCCAGAGGATGGCGATGCGGCTTTGCTCGCGAAAGGGGTAGGGGCGGAGCAGCACCGCCTCGATCACGCTGTAGAGCGCCGTCGCCGAGCCAATGCCGAGCGCCAGCGTCGCGACGATCAGCGCGCTCAGCGCCGGCCGGACAAACGACAATCGGAACAGGTGGCTGGGAATAGTCATCGTCGAGTCCAGGTCGAAGACGAGTGAGACAGGATCACATCGTAGGTAGGCCTGGTGCTGCCGTCGATGAAACGCACGCCGCGCGGAGAGAACGCGGCGAACCGCTTGCCGTCACCCTCGAGATAGCGGCACGACAGCGCAACGATGCCGCGCGACTCGAGCGGACGCACCTCGCCGACATCCGAGACGCCGTCGCGATTGCGGTCGTGCCAGATCGCCAGGTAGCGCAGTTCGGGGCCTGACAGTTCGCCATCCGCGTTGTCGTCGAGCGCTCGCATGGGTTCGTAGCCGTTCGACCAGAACAGCCAGAACGTCACGTTGCCAAACCACTGCAGGGCCGAGGTGATCGTGCCGCGGCCGTCGGCGTCGTACACGAGCCAGCCTGCCTCAGGAGTGATCCACGTCCACTCGCGTGGGCCCAGACCATCGGCGTCGAAGCGGACGCGTGCCAACGGGTCGACGAGGGCGCGCGCGGGCAGATTGTCGGTGAGGGGGATGGCCACAGGCGTGATGGCTCGTGGCAGTGCTTTGATTTGCGCCTGCTTGGCCCTGAGGTCGGCGATCTCGGCCGCGTCCCGTTCCTTGTCGAGGAGCGGGATGAGGTAGCCGGCGGCTTCGTTGGTAAACACTTGCTGTGACGGCATGAGACCCTTGAGCTTCTGGTCGCTCTGCCAGGCCTGCTTGATGAGCAGACGGTATTCGGCGATCGCTCTCTCGGTGTCCCCCGCCTGTTGCAAGGTCCACCCGTGACCAAGACGCGCCGTCATGTTATCGGGCTGCAGCGCCAGCGCGGCGGCATAGTGTCGAATCGCCTCCTTCAGGTGCTGGGCGGCGCGCGCGGCGTGCTCGGGCGAATCGGCGGGGCGGACGACCGGGGGAAGCTGGCCCGAGCCGGGAGGATAGGAAGGCAGTTCTGGCTGGTCTTGTTTGGACTGTGCAGCCGGGAATTCATCGACCTTGAGCGCAAACGCCATGGCGTGGAGCCGCGCCAGGTTGATAACAGTCTGGACGTTCGTGGGGTCGGCCTTCAGCTCGCGCTCGAGGTTGGCGATCAGCCGGTCGGTCGGCACCTGCCGGGTCTCGATCCGCATGTAGATGGCCGCCAGCTGAGTGGAGGTCATCAGGAGGGCGAGAGCAGCGGCGGCTAGCGGACGGCGGCTCATCAGCGGCACCTCGTGCTTTCAAGTTCAAACCAGTCAGTTAGTTAGACGTCATCGCCAGCGGTCACGGCCGTGGCCTTGAGATTCTGCACCCGACACAATATAAAATCGCAGCGTTCTCTGGTGTCATGCCTCGGCGTCAACGGTCCCTAGACTCAGGACTTATCAGCCCATGATTAGCGTCGCCGCCATTCGGATGCAGCAGTTTGGTGTCCAGTTCTACCAGGCTTCCCTTACCGCCAGCGATATCGACAAGCTCGTGCGGTTCGAGGTGCTGAGCTATGGCGAACAGGCGCAACCCGTCCGTGGCGGCCGAAAGAAGGCGCCCGCCCAGCCGTCGAAGGTGAACTGGGACCTGCTCGAGCGGCGCATCGCGGCGAGCGAGAAAGCCTACCAGCGCCAGATTATCCGCAAGAAGATCGACGAGCTCGTCCAGTATTACGAACAGTGCCGCCAGGCGCGCGACCTGCCGTCTATCGCGGGCGCCGTGATCATCTCGTGCGACGAGCCGCTGCGATTCGAGTCGATTGAATCGGGTTCAGCGCTCGGCATGCTGAAGGTCCCGGAACGAGAAGGCATCCTCAGAGCCATCGACGGTCAGCATCGGCTGCTGGCGTTGCACGCCGACATCGATCATTTCGGTGACGAGCCCTTCACCGTGCCCGCGGTCATCTTCGATCGTCTTCCCGAAGATCACGTCGTGCAGATGTTCGTCACGATTAACGCGAAGCACACGCGCCTGAACGCCTCGCATCTCGTCTCCCTCTCAGGACGGCAGTTGTATCGCGACGAGAGCCTCGCTGCCGCGCACGACATCGTCCGGGCGCTCAACGATCGCGAGGACTCGCCGCTCTACGACGAAATCAAGCTGCTCGGCGTCGGCAGCGGACGCGTCGCGCAGGCGCCGCTCGCGCAGGAGCTCAAGAAGCTGTTCGCAGCCGAAGCGTTCGGCGCCGGCCGCAAAGGCGATGCGTTCCGGGAGGAGTCGAAGAAGTTTTTTGTGAACTACCTGAAGCAGATCGCGCAGGTCTTCACAGCGGCGTGGAACGGACGGAAGTACAGCATCAAGAGCGCTGCGGCGCTCCGCGCGTTCATCAAGGTTGCCCCAGACGTAGTGCGGCGGCTCGACCAGGAGCACGCTGACCGGACCGACTTCCGGGCGATCGGTCGTGTCATCGCGCCGTGGGGCCGACGGATTGGCGACCTCCGCTTCGAAACCGAGGGCGCGTGGAAGCGTTCCGGGACGACCGTCGACTCGCTGGCGAAGGAACTGCGGTTGGCGCTGCAGTATCCGGAGGGTGCGGCCGTCTGACGCACGGCGGGGACTGTCACGGTTGACTGTCCCCGGGGACTGTCCCGGTTGAGTGTCCCCGCCTTGGGCTGTGACGCGACCTGCCGTGGTACAAAAAAAGGGGCATCGCCGTTATTGACGATGCCCCCGGTATTTGCGGGCGACCCGGCTCCCCAGCAACTCACGGCTCCCTGCCGTAAATATTCAGGCCGCCTGCGTCCGGGCATAGAGCAAGTGGTATGCCCAGCTGATTTGCCGCGATTTCTATTGGGTTTTCAACGCGTTTCACCCTCTGACCCCGCTCAAAGCGCACCAAATCGTCACGCGGATCACAATTCTGTCGTTCAGGCTGTCCTAACCGCCTTTTTGCTGGCCTTTTTAACCGCACTGGGGCTTGAAGCTCAGCAAAACGAGCTCCCGGCAAGCGTCCGGGGACTGGTTGTCGATGCTGCGACGGGGGCGCCGCTCAGCCGGGTGCTCGTCGCAGACATCACGCAAGGCGACAGCGGTCGGTCGGCGGTGACGGCGGTTGACGGGCGCTTCGACCTGACGCTGCCTCCGGTGCGCGCGGCTGCGCGCGTCGGTCGTTGGCTATCCTCGTCGAGCGTGACGTCACGCTCGCGCAGGGTGACGCTGATCTGACGATTCCCCTGGTCGGAGGCACGGGCTATACGGAAGCGGTGACCGTCAGCGCCGAACGATTTCGCCACGCCGACCCTGGAGCGCCGGCCCAGCAGGTGCTCGGCAGCGCCGACATCCAGAATCTGCGCGGCGTCCTCACAGACGATCCTCTGAGGGCAGTTCAGGTCCTGCCGGGCGTAGCGACCGGTGACGATCTGCCCAGCGAGTTCACGGTGCGTGGCAGCAACTTCTCCCACATGCACCTGACGCTCGACGGCTTCACGACGCCGTACCTGCTCCATGCCTATTCGCGCGGTCGAAGGCGAGTCGAGCTCGGGTTCGGTCGCCATGATCAACAGCGACAGCGACCTGGACCAGCGGCACACGTTCAACCTGTATGGCACGTACCGGCTGTCGCCGCGCACGAGCGTCAGCGGCAAGCTGAGGATGGGCAGTAACTTTCCCGCGCCCGGATACTACGACGAATCGGACGGCCGCTATTACGTCGGCGAGACGAAGAACGACTCCGGCTGCCGTCGTTCGCTCGCCTGGATCTGCGGGTCAACCGGACCTTCACGTGGTCGACCCGTCGCCTGACGCTCTTTGTCGAAGTCATCAACGTGCTGAACCGCGAGAACGTGCGATACCATCCTCCGTCGATCGACGCGCGCACGTTCGAGGCCCGCCGTCTGTTCGAGTCGCTCCTTCCTGTCGTGCCGTCGGCAGGACTGCTGTTCGAATTTTAGGGGTCAGGCCGATTCACGGCCTGACCCCGGATTCCAGGATTGCCTATGCTCAAGCCAATCGCTGCTGTGGTCGTTGCGACGCTGCTCTCGCAGGGCATTCCCACCGAGAACGCCCTTCGCGGCGTTGTCGGGCAATGGATTGACCGTCATCAGCAATCGGTCGTCGGCGAGTTGATCGATCTGCTCTCGATCCCGAACGTCGCCGCCGATCGCGCCAACATCCGTCGCAATGCCGAACACCTCCGCGGCATGCTCGCGGCGCGCGGTTTCGCGGCCGAGATCCTCGAGACGTCGGGCAACCCTCTGGTCTACGGCGATCTTCGTGTGCCGGGCGCGACGTCGACGTTGCTCTTCTACAGCCACTACGACGGTCAGCCTGTAGACCCGAAGGCCTGGCGACAAGCCGATCCTTTCACACCGGTTCTTCGCACCGGACGTGTCGATCGCGGCGGCGAGGAGATCGCAAACCCGAAAAGCGTCGCCAAGTTCGGCAGGGAATGGCGCCTCTACGCGAGGTCCGCGTCTGACGACAAGGCGCCGATCGTCGCGCTCTGCGCGGCACTCGACGCGATCAAAAGCTACGGGGCGAAGCCCAACTGGAATGTCCGCGTCATCCTTGACGGCGAGGAGGAGGCGAGCTCACCCAGTCTCGTGCCTGCGATCGCAAAGTATCGCGACAAGCTTCGAGCCGACGTCATGGTGATCCTCGACGGCCCCGCGCACTCGAGCGGCCGCCCGACGGTCGCCTACGGCGCGCGCGGCATCGTGACGCTGAACCTGACCGTCTTTGGACCGAAGGCCGGCGTCCACAGCGGCAACTACGGTAACTGGGTCCCGAATCCCGGCCGAGCGGCTGTCAGCGCTTCTCGCCACGATGAAAGAGTGACGATGGGCGAGTGCTCGTTGCCGGGTTCAACGACGGCATCCTGCCGCTGACGGCCGAGGAACAGGCGATGCTCGCCGCGGTACCGGACGATTCGGCCGAGATGCTCAAGACGTTCGGCATCGCCGCGCCCTCGAAAGCGTTTCCGCGGCTTCAGGAGGCGTTGCAGTACCCGACGCTCAACGTCCGCGGTCTCGTCAGCGCCCACGTCGGTGCTGGCGCGCGGACGATCATTCCAGACCGCGCGACAGCGGCGATGGACATCAGGCTCGTCAAGGAAACGAGCCCCGCGAGCCTCGTCGACAAGCTGCGCGCCCACGTCCGCGCGCAGGGCTATCACCTCGTCGAAGGCGAGCCTTCAGATGCCGACCGCGCCGCGCACTCGAAGCTGGCCGCGATTGTGGTCTCCGAGTCGCCGACGAACGCCTTCCGCACCTCACCGAGTGATCCGCAAGTCAAACGCATCGTCGCCGGCATGACGGGGATCGATGGCCGGCCTCCTGTTCAGCTGCGAACGCTCGGCGGCACCGTCCCGATCGCCCCGTTCATCGAAGCGCTCGGCTTTCCGGCCATCCTGGTGCCGACAGTCAACTTCGACAACAATCAGCACGAGGAGAACGAGAACCTGCGGATCGGGCACTTCTTCTCGTCGATAGAGATAGTGACGGCGATTCTGGCAGGCTCCTGACACTCCGACATGTGACGGCGTGACTTCCTCCATCGACTTGAACAGCGACGTCGGCGAATCCTTTGGCGCGTATCGCATCGGCGCCGATGCGGACGTCATGCGCAGTATCACGTCCGCCAACGTCGCGTGTGGCTTTCATGGCGGCGATCCTGGAGTGATGCGCGAGACGGTGCGGCTGGCCAAAAACGCCGGTGTGGCGGTAGGGGCGCACCCGGGTTTCCCGGATCTCGTGGGGTTCGGGCGCCGGGAGCTCAAGGCCACGCCGCGAGAGGTCGAAGATCTGGTGCTCTATCAAATCGGCGCGCTGGCGGCGATCGCCGCTTCAGAGGGCGTTCCGGTGTCGCACGTCAAGGCTCATGGCGCGCTGTACAACATGGCCGCGCGTGACCGCTCGCTTGCCGACGCGATTGCCCGTGCAGCCGCTGCATTCGATCGAGGCGTGATCCTCTTCGGGCTGCCGAATTCAGAACTGCTTCGCGCAGGTGAGGCCGCGGGCCTGCGGGTTGCCTCGGAAGGATTTGCCGATCGCGCCTACATGGCCGATGGTTCGCTCGCGCCGCGAACCGCGGCTGGCTCGGTCATCACCGACCCCGAGATGGTGTTGCAACGCGCTCTGCGCATGGTGACGCGCGGCGAGGTGACGGCGACCGATGGGTCGACGTTGACGTTCGCTGTCGATACCCTCTGCGTCCATGGCGACACGCCCGGTGCCGCCGAGCTGACGAGGCTCCTGCGCGAGGGTCTCGAGCAGCGAGGCGTCGCGGTCCGTGCATTCATGCCTGCAGCCAGTTGCCGAACACCGGCCTCCGGCCGGCCCGCCACCCGGGCGAGCATGACGTCGGTCCCTCGTCGCTCCGGCAGTTGCGACCGCCCGCCCCGGCTTCTTCGCGTGGTGGCACGATGGCACACCGGATGCGAAGCGCGCGCTCGTCGCCGCCGGGCTCGGCTGGATGCTCGACGCGTTCGACGTGATGCTCTACGCGCTGCTGCTGACGTCGATCATCGCGGACCTCGGCATCACGAGACAGACTGCCGGTGCCATTGGCTCGGTCACGCTCCTCGCGGCCGCCGCCGGCGGTCTCTTCTTCGGCGTTGTCGCCGATCGCTACGGCCGCACGCGCGCGCTGATGGCGAGTGTGATCATCTACTCGGTGTTCACGGCGGCGTGCGGATTTGCGACCACCGCCTTGCAGCTCGCCGTGTTCCGGATCCTGCTTGGCATCGGCATGGGCGGAGAGTGGGCAAGCGGTGCCGCGCTCGTGTCCGAGACGTGGCCGGCCGAGCATCGTGGCAAGGCGCTCGGATTGATGCAGAGCGCGTGGGCGATCGGCTACCTCCTGGCCGCCGCCGTGACGATGATCGTGCTGCCGCGGTGGGGATGGCGCGTCGTGTTCTTCATGGGCGTGCTGCCGGCGTTTCTCACCTTCTGGGTGCGACGCCACGTCCGCGAGCCCGAATTGTGGCTGACCACACGAGGATCGACCCGGCCGCGCGGCCGGCTGGGCGACGTGTTCCGAAACGGCCGCGCCGGCGTGACGATCGCGGTGACGACCATGAACGCCTGCACGCTCTTTGCGTGGTGGGGCTTCAACCTGTGGCTGCCGGGGTTCCTCTCGATGCCGGCCGCGTCCGGGGGCATCGGCTTGTCGGCCACGGTCATGTCGTGGTTCGTGATCGCGATGCAGGTTGGCATGTGGTTCGGCTACATCACCTTTGGCTACATCAGCGACGCGATTGGCCGCAAGCGCGTGTATGTTGCCTACCTGGTGACCGCCGCGATTCTCATTGCCGTCTACACATCCCTGCGAACGCCGCTCGCCCTGCTCCTGCTCGGTCCGTTCGTCGCTTTCTTTGCGACCGGCTACTTCAGTGGCTTCGGCGCCGTGACCGCCGAGATCTACCCCACCGACATTCGGGCGACAGCACAGGGCTTCACGTATAACCTCGGCCGCATCGCCAGCGCGGCGGCGCCGTTTACTGTCGGCACGCTTGCGCAGACACGCGGCTTCGACGTCGCGCTGTCGACGACCTCGGTTGCGTTCGTGGCGGCGGCGTTGTTGTGGTTCTGGATTCCTGAGACGAGGGGACGGAGGCTGGCGTGAGGGGAGTTCGTGGCGCGTGACATGCCGGAGGGGACGGAGTCACGGTTTTCACCACGGAGGCACGGAGTTCACGGAGACGCACGGAGGCTGTCGAACTGCAGACTGCTTGGACGCCGGCCGTAGGCCGGCGTAGGGTTGATGCGGGGGACTGGAATCGCAAACACCCGACGAACTACACCGGTGCTTGCGCATCCTCCTAACACGTACCCTGCGTGAGTGCAGCGCGACCGTCCTCCGCGCGTCTCCGTGTGCTCCGTGCCTCCGTGGTGAAAACCGTGATCTCCGACTCTCCGTCTCTCTGGTGTCTAAGAAGTCATGGGCCGTCTGAAAACGTTGCTGCTCGTGTTCACGGTGATCGTGATGAGCTCGGGCTGTCTGGTCCTGAGCCTCAACCCCGGTTACGACGACACGACCATCGGCTGGGATCCGAATCTCGTCGGCGACTGGGTCGATGCGGACGATAAAGCCACGCTCCAGATCGATCGCAGCGAGTGGAAGTCGTACCGGATTCACTACGTCCACCCAATCGAGACCGGCGACGTGACGGCGTATCTCACGGCAATTGGTAACGAACGATTTCTCGACGTGATGCCGCTGCGTGGCGAGGATCGCGGCGCCTTCCTTATCCCGGTTCACGCAGTGCTCCACCTCCGCCTCGATGGCGATCGCCTCGAGCTGACGCCGCTCTCCTACGAGTGGTTCCTCGAACGTGTGCGCGCCGGCCGGCCCATTCCCGGGCTCAGCGCGGCCCTGGATCAGAAGGAAAACATCCTCCTGATTTCGCCAAGTAATCGTCTTCGCGACTGGCTGCGCATACAATCCGTCGACGGACCCGCGTTCGGGGCGTCGACGACGTTTGCGAGGAAGCCGGGAGCGCGCTGAGCGCGGTAGTGGAGAGGAGGAGCGCCATGCGAGGGTTGAGGTGCAACAGGCTCTGGCCGCTGCCGGCGGCGGTTGCGACTGTGCTGTTTGCGCTTGCGGCGCCGCCACTCGTCGCCCAGAACCGTAGCGAGGACGAGTACACGCGCTACGAGCTCCTCGCACCCGAGACGTCGTCTTTCAAGATCGTCTACGACGTGACGGCCGTCACGCCCGGCGCGACGTTCTTCTTCAATCCGATCAGGCCGGGCAGCATCGCCACCGACGAGTCCGTCGTCGATCTGATGACCGGCGCACCGCTGAAGTTTCAGGAGGTCACGGGCGCCCAGGCGCGCGAATCCGGCCTGGCCAATGCCAGCCTGGACGGTCGCTACATCCGCGTCGAGCTGGCGAGACCAGTGCCGCCAGGCGGCGAAGGGCGGATCCGCATCATCAAAACCTACAAGGATCCCAAGAGCTACTACCGTGACGGCGGCGCGATCGTTTTCGATCGCCCGCTCGGTATCAAACGCAACGCCGTCGTGCTGCCGCCGGGGTACGAGTTGCTGTCGTGCAACATCCCGTCGCAAGTGATCGAAGAACCTGACGGTCGCATCGGCATCAGCTTCATGAACACCTACCCCGGGCAGGCGCCCTTGATCTTGCGCGCGACCCCTCTGGCGAAACGCGATGCGTCCCCGTCGAGCGCATCTACCGCGCCGGCGCGCGCGAGCACACCTGCGGATCCAAGTCCACCGCTTCCGCCGATGGCGCGAGTGCGCGTCGCTGACCGGGCGTTTCAGGATCGCGAGATTCGTGTACTTCCTCAAGAGTCCCGAGACACACGCGTTCAGCCTGTATCACGACTACACCGAGACCCGCGAAGGTACCGACAAATACATCAACGTCGTTCGGCAGGGCAGCACGGTGTCCGATCCGTCGGCGAAGATCCTCGACACGGGCGAGACACTCAAGATCGAGACGCTGAAGGGTCAGGCCATCACCGAGGCCCGGCTCGACATCGGCGAGCCGATACAGCCCGACACGGAAGTCGTGTTGATCAGGTTCCCGGCCGTCAAGTCGGGTCAGAGCGTGCGCCTCCGCATCGAGGAGACGTACACTGATCCGGCGCGCTACGATCTCATCGACGGACAGCTGATGTGGCGGCGCAGCTTCGGACGCCCGCGGAACGACATCGTGCTGCCGGCGGGCTGGTATTTGACGGCGAGTTCGATTCCCGCCACCATCTCGCAGATGGACGACGGGCGCATTCGACTGTCGTTCGTCAACCCGAGGCCGGATACCATCGAGGTCTTCGTGAAGGGACGGCGGAAATAAATGCTCAAGGGGACTCGCACAGCGCTCATCAAGAAGATCCAGCCCGTCAGTATTCACGGTCAGATCTCGCTCGACGTTTATTTTGTCGACCCCGACGATCCTCAGGGCCAGGTGAGCCTGGCCAGGCTCGGCGCGGAGGCGATGCCCCGCCACCTCGAGCCTGGCGATCGGGTCGACCTGCACTACCTCGTGGGGGTTGTGACGTCGATCACGAAATCGTCAGGATAGGGCACCCGGCACCCTGGCTCTGGCACCCTGGCCCCCTTGATCCCCTGGCACCCTGTACTGCACACTGGGTCTTGCCCCCCAGCTGCTTTGACAGGAGCCAGCCCGCATGTATCGAACTCTTCGGCCGGGCCTTGCCCTGCCTCTCGCTGCGTTCTTTGCGATAGCCCCCCTCGCGGCGCGTGAAGCGGGCAACCAGGCGAATTCGCTGCCCTCCGCGCGGTCGCTGATCGATCGCCATATCAAGGAGGTGGGGGGCCGCGAAGCCATCCTGGCGCAGACCTCCTCGCATGCGACAGGCACCGTCTCCATTCCGGCCGCAGGGCTCTCAGGCAAGCTCGACTCCTACCATGCGAAGCCGAACAAGTTCCTGCAGCGGATGTCGCTGCCTGGCATCGGCGACGTGGAGGAGGGCTTCGACGGAACCGTTGGCTGGTCGCTCTCGCCGCTGACCGGGCCGACCCTCCTCGAGGGCAAGTTGCTCGAGGAGCGAAAGTTCGACGCCGACTTTTACGAGGATTTGAAAGGCGCCGATCGCTACGAGTCGATGACGACGCTCGAGAAGACGACGTTCGAGGGGCGCCCGGTTTACAAGGTTCGACTCGTGAAGAAGTCTGGCGGGGAAGACATTGAGTTCTACGACGCCGAAACCGGGCTGAAAGCTGGCGCCATTTCCACCCGCGACTCACCGATGGGCCCAATCCAGAGCACGATGTCGTGGAGCGACTACAAGAAGTTCGGGAAGCTGCTCCATCCGGCGACGACCAAGGTGAGCGCCATGAACACGCAGCTGATCATGGTGATTACCAGTGTCGAATACGGCACGGTCGACCCGTCCGTCTTCGCGATTCCAGCGCAGATAAAGGCGCTCATCAAGTGACTCGTCGTCGGACGGCTCTGCTCGGCGCGATCGCGATCGCTGCGGTCCTCCTCACGGCGCCTGCCGCGCAGACCCCGGCTCCGGCTGATGGGGCGAGGGGGATCGAAACCTTCGATGCCGCGTGGACCATCATCCGCGACTCGCACTTCGATCCGACGATGAATGGGGTGGACTGGCCCGCGGTGCGGGCCGAGTTGGCGCCCCGTGCAGCGCGGGCGCAAACCGAGGGCGAGCTGCGTGATGTCATCCGCGACATGCTTGGCCGGCTCGGCTTGTCGCATTTCGCGCTGATCCCATCGGGCCGCGGCAACACGGGTGGTCCGCCGACAGATCTCAGTGGCGACCCCGGCTTCGACGTTCGACTCGTCGGCTCGGAACTGCTGGTCACGCACGTCGACGCGAAGGGCGGTGCCGCCGCCGCAGGGATCAAGCCCGGCTGGCGGCTCCTTTCGATCGACGACATGCCGGTCACCGAGCTCCTCTCCCGGCTACCCGACTCGATGCCGGATCGGCTGCGACACGTGGAGGTGTGGAGGATGGTGGAGACGAGGCTGCGCGGACCGCAAGGCTCGCGGACCTCGCTCATGTTCGTCGATGGGCCGCGCGACATCGGCGTGTCGGTCGAGCGCCGAGCTGAAACCGGTCAACCGGCGACAGTCGGCAACCTGCCGACCATGTACGTGCGCGTCGAAACCGAAGAGCGCCGAACGATGCGCGGCGCCGCCGTCGGCGTGATTCGCTTCAACGTCTGGATGCCAGGCGTCGATCCCCTCTTCATGCGTGCGCTCGATACCTACCGGAGCGCCGCCGGCATCATTGTCGATCTCCGCGGCAACCCGGGCGGGCTTGCCGCCATGATCATGGGGATCTCGGGGCACTTTCTCAACGAGCGCAAGCCGCTCGGCACGATGAAAACACGCGACGCGGAGTTGAAGTTCGCCGCCAACCCGAGACTGGTGAACGCCGCCGGTCAGCGCGTCGAACCCTTCAGCGGACCGGTCGCCATCCTCGTCGACGCCATGACCGGAAGCGCATCGGAGTGTTTCGCCGGCGGCCTGCAGGCGCTCGGGCGTGCTCGCGTTTTCGGCCAGACGTCGATGGGCCAGGCGCTCCCGGCGTTTTTTGCCAAGCTGCCAAACGGCGATGTGCTCATTCACGCAACCGGCGATTTCGTGACCGCCGACGGGACCAGGCTCGAAGGGCGCGGCGTGGTGCCGGATGAAACCGTCGCTATCACCCGCAGCGAGCTGCTGGCCGGGCGCGACAGTACGCTCGAGGCCGCGCTGAAGTGGATCGACCAGCAGCGATAGGAGGGCGGCTCAGGGCTCAGGGCTCAAGGCTCAGGGCTCAAGCAAGATCTTCAAGTAGGTAATCGAAGGTTTTGCTTGAGCCGTGAGCCCTGAGCCTTGAGCCAACTTCAAGGATTCTTGCACTGGCGGGAGAGGCTCTGCTAGACTCACGAAACCTGCATCAGGCAGTCTTTTCCAGCCCCTCTCAAACGGAAACAAATCGGGAGAAATTGAATGGAGCAGCGCCGGCTGCGTCTCGGAGACATTCTGGATGACTATTGCCCGCGTGAGCGTCGTGTGACGAATCACGCGGTCGTCGCCATGGTTGAAGAGACCGTCAAACAGACGCGGTGCACGACCTGCGATGCCGAGCACCCGTACAAGGGCGGTCAGGCCCCGCGCCGACGCAAGAAGGAAGGCACGTCGGCTCTCTTCAAGGAAGTGCTGGCAGGCAAGCCCGACACTGACATACCAACAGGCCCCGACGACGGGGAGGCCTACGCCGCGGCCGACCTGCCCGTCGGAGGGCATGGCGGGAATGACGGCACTGACGGGAACGACGGGCACGGCGACGCCAACGGCAACGTGATGAGCGAGAACGATCTACCCCCCGCGACGATGGTGAGCCGGCCCGCGCCGGCGGCACGCCGCGAGCTCACGCCTGAACCGCCTTCGGCCTTCCAGCCTGCGGTGCTCGCCGCTGCCGACCAGGCTGGCCCCGATCTGGAGTCCCCGGACAGCCGAGCCCCGCCTCTCCGATACGGAAGAGGGCCCTGTCCATCGTCAGTTGATCCGCGCGCAATTGCCGCGCATCGAGGGTCAGAAAGACGAACGGCGCCCAACCGACTTCACCATCCGTCAGTCTGGCGGTCGCGGCAACAACGCCGGCAACCAGTTCCGCGGTGGCGGTGGTGGCGGCGGGAACCGGCCGCGATCCGGTCGCGGCGGCTTCGGTGGCAACGGCGGCAATGTCGGCGGCAATGCCGGGCACGGCGGGAATGGCCACAGACCCCACGGCGGCCGGTTCGCGCGCTCCGGGTCAGGGCCAGGGCCAGGGCCAGGGTCAAGGCCACGGTCGAGGTCAGGGAGGCGGCTTCAGGTCGGCACAGCAGCCGCGGCACGGTGGCGGCCGAAAACGATCTCGATAGCCCGCCGTACTCTCTTCTGTTATTCGGGCGGCTCTCATGTTTGAATCCCTCCGTCAGGGAGGGATCATGCCGCGCCGTCTCATATCGCTTCTGTTCGCTTCGGGTTTCATTGCGGGCTACGCGCCAGGACAATCGCAGGGCCTGACTTCACCCGCCGGCCTGGAATCCCTACGGCCGAGCCTGCCTCCGCTTCAGCAGCCAATCCGGTTCGAGCCCCAGGATGGCGTGCCCACCTTCGCGGTGCGGCCGCCGGTCCTGCGGCTGCGGCCCGGTGCGGTCGTCGAGACTCGCACGTTCTCGCGGCCCGGGGACTACTACGAAAAAACCGGCGGGCCGTGGCCAGGGGAGGTCGGGCCATTCTTCATCGAGGGCGCGACGCCCGACGACACCCTCGTCGTCCGCATCGTTCGATTGCGCCCCAACCGCGACATGGCCGTGTCGGCGGTCAACCCGATGGGGATCAGCGCCGTCGCCGGCGACTCGCGAACGCGGATGATCAACGACCCACTGCCGGCACGCCGCTTCGTCTGGCGGCTCGATCGATCGCGCAATATCGGAATCCTCGACCTGCCCAACTCGGCGTCGAAGTCGATCGAGATGCCGCTCAAGCCGATGCTCGGCCGGCTGGCGGTTGCGCCCGCTGGGGCCGAGGCGTTCGGCGGGCTCTGGCCAGGCAACTTCGGGGGCAACATGGACGCTGCCGATGCGCGCGAAGGCACGACGGTGTTCCTGCCGATCTTTCATGACGGCGCCTACTTCTATTTCGGCGACGGTCATGCCCTCCAGGGCGATGGCGAGATCTGCGGCTCCGGGCTCGAAACGACGATGGATGTGACGTTCGAATTCGACGTGATCAAGGGCCGTCGGATCCGGTGGCCGCGAATGGAAGACGCCGACGACATCATGGTGGTGGGCAGCGCGCGTCCGCTCGTCGACGCCTTCCGCATCGCGCAGGTCGAGCTCATCGAGTGGCTCGTCGACGAATACGGTTTCGAGAAGCTCGAGGCCTACCAGGTCGTGTCTCAGGGCGGCCACTCGCGCATCGCGAACGTGGTCGATCCGAATTACAGTGTCGTGGCGAAGTTTCCGAAGAGGCTGTTGCCGGCGAAGCGCTGATTGCTCAGGCGGCGTTCACTGCTCAAAGCCTTTCACCGCTGAGTGCGCCGAGCACGCAGAGAAAAACAAGTTCGGCTCTGCGATCTCTGCGCGCTCTGCGGTGAGAGGCTTTTGACAGTGAAGGCCAACGGGGTTTGGTTCGTGCTGTAATACGTAATCACCGGCGCGTGAGAAGTGAAAGGTGTGGAATGACGGATCTCGCAGGGAAAACCGGTCTCATCGTCGGCATCGCCAACAAGCGCTCGATCGCCTGGGCCATCGCGCAGGCGGCCTCGGCCGCCGGGGCCCGCCTCGCGGTGACGTATCAGGGCGAGCGGCTCGAAGAGAACGTCCGCGATCTCGCGGCGGCGCTGAAAGACCCGCTGATCCTGCCGTGCGATGTCACCGTCGACGCCCAGATCGACGCGGTGTTCTCGTCGATTGACAAAGAATTCGGTGGCCTCGACTTCCTCGTGCACGGCGCGGCGTTCGCCCCGCGCGAGGAGTTGGCGGCGCCTTTCGTCCAGACGTCGCGCGAAGGATTCCGGCTGTCGATGGACGTCAGCGCGTATTCGTTGATTGCACTCGCCAGAGGCGCGATGCCGCTGATGGAGCGTCGCGGGGGTGGCAGTATCCTGACGCTGACCTACCTGGGTAGCGACCGGGTGTTCCAGAACTACAACGTGATGGGTGTCGCCAAGGCCGCACTCGAGTCGACGGTGCGGTACCTCGCGGCGGATCTCGGACCGAAAGCGATCCGCGTCAACGCCATTTCGGCCGGCCCGATCAAGACGCTGGCGGCGTCAGGAATCTCAGGATTCTCGAATATTCTGCAGATCTATCGTGATCGCGCGCCGCTCCGCCGCACGGTCGAGACGGCTGAGGTAGCCGACGCCGCGATGTTCCTCTTGTCCACGGCCGGCCGCGCCGTCACCGCCGAGGTAATGATGGTCGACGGCGGCTATCACGCAACAGGCATGTAGCTTGCTGCTACCACAGCAGCTGGAGGCACAGACATCATGAGGATCAGGAAGTACAGCGCCGCGACCGTCCTTCTGCTCGCGGTGACGCTGATTGCGCCCATGCTGCTCACGGCGTGCGGCAAATCCGTCGACGAAACCGTCGACGACGCGACGATCACGACGCGCGTGAAGACATCGTTGCTGAACGACCCGGACGTCGCCGCGCTGAGGATAGACGTGGATACCTTCAAGGGCGTCGTCACGCTCTCTGGCGCCGTCAAGACAGCAGCCGAACGCGACAAGGCGATAGCGCTCGCGCGAAAAATCGGCGGCGTCACCGACGTCAAGTCGACGCTGCAGATACAACCGTAGGAAGAAATGCTGAATGCTGAATGCTGAATGTTGAAGTGAATGCTGAAGTGAAAGTAGGAATTCAGAATTCACTTCAGCATTCAGCATTCAGCATTGCACGTCTCACCACTCCTCCACCCTCACCCTCCCCCGGTCGATTCCGAGCTCGGTCAGCATCCGCGGGACGTCTGCGACCATCGTTTCGGGACCGCAGACGAAGCAGAGCGTCGCGGGGTCGTCGACGAGGGGGCCGAGTTGGTCGAGCGTGATCCGGCCACGCGCGCCGTGCCAGGCCTCGGGGGCTTCGCGGGTCACGTGCAGGCGGAGGTCGAGGCCGCCATCGGGACGATCGAGCTGGGCCATCTCGCCGAGCTCTGGCAGATAGGCGAAGTCGTCGGCGGTCTTGGCGCTGTAGAGCAGCCGCAACCGCCCGCGCTGTCCCGTCAGCAGCGCTTGTCGAATCATGGCGCGTATCGGCGCGATGCCGGTGCCGCCGGCGATGAACAGAAAGTGTCGTTCCGGCGGGCGCGATGGGAACAGGAACGCGCCGAACGGTCCCTGAATGCCCAGGCGCATCCCTGGCGCGACCGCGTCGAACAGGTGGCCCCACCGTCCTGAGGGCTCGACCTTGATCAGAAAATCGAGCCAACCGTTCTCGGACGTCTCGATCGGCGCGGAGGCAATCGAGTAGGGAATCCGGGCGTCGTGCGCCTCAGGCCCGATGAGCGCCGCCTGGCCGGCGGCAAAGGCGAATGGCGCGCCACCGAGATCGAGCCGCACGATCCGCGTTGTCGGTGTGGCTGGGATGACTTCCTGAACGGTGAGGACGAGAGCGTCGGACGGCAATGCTGAAATGATCTCTCATTCAGCCCGATCGTGGTTAGAGGATTCCGGAGGCCGAGCGCTGGTCACGGTCGGCGGCCGGCGAGGCGCCGAGCGTCGCCCGGCGCGCGTCGTCTTCTCTCGTGCGGCGCTTGCGATCCGCCTTGTTCTGGTACATCCGGCTGTCGGCGGTCGCGAGCAGCACTTCGTATGAATCGCCATCGTGCGGGAAGACCGCGGTGCCGATGCTGACGCCGATCCGCAGCCGCTTACCGGGACGTGCCTCGAAGGACACCGCATCGATCGCCGTCTGCAGCTCTTCGCGTTTCTGCTCGGCCTCTTCCGCTCCGCACCCCGACATCACGACGATGAACTCGTCGCCGGCGTAGCGCACGCAGATGTCGTACGGGCGGATGGTCGTGCGCAGCACGCGGGCGATCTCGCAGAGCGCCCGGTCGCCGACGTGGTGGCCGTGGTTGTCGTTGATGTCCTTGAAGTTGTCGAGGTCCATGACCATCAGCGAAATCTCGGACTGCAGGCGCTCGGCACGGGCGAGCTCGCGCGTCAGCTGCATGAACAGGTAGCGCGTGTTCGGGAGGCCGGTCAGCGGATCGGTCAGCGAGTCGGACTGCGTCTGTTCGAAGAGCATCGAGTTCTTGATGACAGCGCCGGCCTGCTCCGAGACGCGATCGAGGAGGCGGCGGTGATCATCGCGGTAGAAGCCCGGTTCGGTGTGGTAGACCGACAGCGTGCCGATGAACTGGTCGTTGAAGAGGAGCGGGCAGACGAGCGCCGACTGCAGCGTCGTCGTCGCGGTGAGCCCGGCCGCTTCGAGGTCGGCGCTCGGACGCGCGTTGACGAGCGGCCGGCGGTTGCGGGCCACCCAGCCGGTCAGGCCCTCGCCGTTGCTGACGGCAATCTGCTGAATCACTTCGGCGTCGATCCCTGACGCGAACCGGCAGCGCAGCGATTCGCTGTCCTCGTCGAAGAGGAACAGCGCCGCGCAGGAGAACGGTACCAGGTTGCTCAGCTTCGCGGCGATGAGCGCCATCGTGTCGGATACGCCGAGGCTGGTGCCCATCGCTTGCGCGATCTCGTAGAGCGCGTAAATCTCGCGGTGCGCGAGCGCGATGTCCTCGAACACGTTCTTCTTGGTCGCTTCCGGCGAAAGCCCGGTCGCCGGCCGGCCAATGGCGTGCTCGGAGACGTCGGTCTGCGCTTTTCGCATCGCCAGCTCGAGTCGGGCCGCTTCCTCTTGCAGCGACGGCAGCAGCTGGATGAACTTCGCGACGACCGAGGGGTCCAGCCCCTTGCCAGCTTCCTGCCGCAGCAAGCCGACAGCGGCGTCGAAGCTCATCGCCTTGTGATAGGGCCGCTCCGCCATCAGCGCGTCGAAATAGTCGACGACCGAGAGGATGCGCGCGCCGAGCGGAATGTCCTCGCCCTTGAGTCCCGTCGGATAGCCCTTGCCGTCCCAGCGCTCGTGATGGCTCAGGATGAGCGGCGCGACCGGGTAGGGGAACGGAACCGAGCTGACGATGTCGGCGCCGACCTTGGGATGGGCGCGAATCTTCTGGAACTCTTCGGGCGTCAACGGCCCGGGCTTCGAGAGGATGTGCTCCGGCACGGCGAGCTTCCCGATGTCGTGCAGGAGCGCAGCCGTTTTCACGCCCTGCACATCGTTGTCCGACATGCCGAGCGCTCTGGCGACCGAGGCGGCATAGAGCTGCACGCGCCGGATGTGCGACTGCGACGTCTGGTCCTTGGCGTCGATGGCGAGGGCGAGCGCTTCGATCGTCGCGAGATGCAGGTCGGCCATCTCGCGCACGTGGCGCTGCTCGTCTTCGATCCGCCCGAGGTAAACCTTGTAGGTGCGGTAGGTGAGATACAGCGGCGCGACGGCCAGCGGCGTAATCCAGTGCGCCGACCACCCCGTGACCATCCAGGTCGCAACGGCGGAGGCGCCGGCGCCGACGAAGTAGCTCGGCGCGCTCCAGAGAAAGTTCTCGTTCCAGATCTTGAAGATCGGCTGGCTGGTGGAGAGCGCAATCGCCGTAGCGATGGCCAGCGTGTTGACGACGAAGTAGGTCGTGGCCGCGCCGACGAGCGGTTTGGGCAACGTCGCGATCGACACCGGGCCGGCGATGCCGCCGAGCAGATGGTACGCCGCCCCTGCGGCCTGCACGGTGATGACGAGGCAGGCCATGCTGAAGAGCGTTCGATGCAGCGGGTTGCGTTCCTTGATCCGGAACGTGCACTGGCTGTACGCGCTTGCGGCCGCGACGAGCATCGTCTCGTTCGGGCCGAGAAGCAGCAGCGACGCGAAATCGACGGCGTAGGAAACCGACATCGTCGAGCCGCTTCGAGTGAGCGGCAGATTGACCTTGAAAATCGACGTGATCGCCGAGAGAAAGAGCAGCAGCCCGAACAGCGCGAACCGGCCCGGGTTGCTGAACGTCTGAAGCGGAAAGAACAGCACGAGCATCACGACGCCCACGGCGATGACGCCGCCGACGTAGACGCGCGCGGGGGTCGGCAGCGTCTTCATGCGGCTCTCCCCGCGTCACCAGCAGGCCGCCGCCGGCTGTCGAGCACGTCTCGGGGACGCGTTGACGTTCCATCAGTCAACGCATCGAAGCGCACGACACTCGCGACGTCTGCGACGGCGCCAACGACGAGATCTTCCACGCCCGGCATCGACGCCGTGTCGAGCGCCGCGGGATCGCAATCAGGTGTGACCACGTTGCAGGGGGCCGTCCAGGGGGTCTCGTCGCAAGCAGCATCGCCCTCGCGACAGCCGATGCCCCAGGTAATGGCCTCACCGCGCGCCGTTCGCGCGTCACCCCACGTCACGCCCAGCTTCCACGCGTTGGCGCGGGCGCCGAGCATGCCCCCGGCAACGCGGCGGTTGCCCCAGATGATGTGGCGGCTCCACCGCACCGGGTCGCTCGAGAGTTCTGGTGGCAGACCGGCGCCCGAAAACGCGCGGGCGAGCTCCACCGCGCCGCGGGCGTTGAGGAAGCCGGCGCCCTGCGTGAGGTGGTCGTAGCCCTCGCGCGCCTCGGCGGTGAATTCGAGGATGGCCTTGACGGCATTCGGCGTCAGGGCGGCGTTGGCCTCGAGCATCAGCGCAATCGCTCCTGTCACGATCGGCGCGGCCATGCTCGTGCCCGTCAGACTCAAGTAAGGCTCGGTCCCGGACTTCACGGCGCCCCACAGGCGCGAGGACGGATTCGCCGCGAAGAGCGCGCTCGACGGGTCCGCCGTGGACTCGATATTGACGCCGGGCGCCACCAGATCGGGCTTCGCGTTCTCGTCGATTGGCGACGGTCCGCGCGAGCTGAACCCGGCCATCACATCGTCTCGGCGATCGGTCGTGCCGAGATCGCTCGTCGCCCCGACCGTCAGCACCCACGGGGCGTTGCCGGGCGACGCGATCCCACCGTACTGCAGCTGGCCCGTCCGATCGCGGCCGCGGTTGCCGGCGGCGGCAACGACGACGATGCCGGCGTCGACGGCGCGCTTGGCGGCGAGGGTCAGGGGATCCTTGGTGAACGATTCGTACACCCCGGCCGCGACCGACAGGTTGAGGACGCGGATGTTGTAGGTTGCACGGTTCGCGATCGCGTAGTCGATGGCGGCGATGACGTTGCTCGTGAAGCCGTTGCCGGTGACGTCGAGCGCTTTCAACACGACGAGGTGCGCACCGGGCGCCACGCCACGCCGCGCGAGATTCGCCTCCTGACCGCTCGCTGCCGAGGCCCGGCCACTGCCGGCAATGATGCCCGCCACGTGCGTCCCGTGTCCGTAGTCGTCGTAGGCGAACCGCTGGGCGTTGACGAAGTCCGCGAAGTGCACGACCCGGCCGTCGAGGTCCTCATGCCAGGGGTTGACGCCCGAATCGACCGTCGCAACGCCGATGCCGGATCCGGTCACGCCCAGATGCTCCGCGACCCAGCGTGCGCCGGTTGCCGTCGTCGTGCGGTCCATGGTGCCGCGTACGGGTCGATCGAGACTGACCGCGGCGATCTCCGGCCGGCTGGCGAGATCGTCGAGCGCCGCGTTGGGCACGATCGCCACCTGCCCCCCCAGCCAGGGGAAATAGCGCCCCGCGATGCCGTGCACCGACCGAATCAGCTGTGACGCCGGGCGGCCGTCGACGGTGCGGAGAATCACCCGCGAGTGGGTCTGCCGGCCTGGCGCCGCGTGGGCGCGCGCCCGTACCGCCAGATCCATCTTTGCAGCGACGGCGACGGAGTCGACGGCGTCCACCGTCGTGCCTTCGCCTCCGCCATCGGCTGCGCGAGCCACGCCGACAACACCCGTCAGCAGGGCACACGCGAGCACGAGCACGAGTCGATGCATGAAATGGAATCCGAGAAACTTGGATGGCCGTGCAAGGCCACTGCCGTCTCGGCTCAGGTGGATTTCGACGGAGTCTAACGTGCTGAATGTAAGTCGATTAGGGCTCAGGTGGCGGAGTTTTTCAGACGGCCCTGTGCGCCCGCGGACGAGCGAAATGTCTCGTTTTGGCGCAATGTGTGCGTGCAAAGCTGTCGGCACTGCTCAAAAATGCGACACTTGCGGTCTACTGTAGCGGTCTACGTGGTCTATTTCGAGACGGACGAGCCTCTCCCTCGAGACCGGTACTCGACAATCTTGCGGTACAGGGTGCCACGGCTGATTTCGAGCACACTCGCCGCCTGCTTCTTGTTCCACTGCACGCTCTCGAGCACGCGCACGATGTGAGCGCGCTCGGCTTCCGCAAGCGACGGCAGCCGCTCGCGCGCGGCTTCGACCGGCGTTTCGCTCGCGTGGAGGAACTCGATGTCGCCGGCCCGGATCACGCGCCCCGGCGACGACAGCGCGGCCCGCGAGACCGTGCTTTCGAGCTCACGGATGTTCCCCGGCCAGTGATACTGAAGAAGCAGGTCGATGCCCTCTTTCGAGAACGACTTGGCATCGAGCGCGAGCCCGTTGGCGGCGCAGTACCGGGCGAGGAAACGCTGGGCGAGGACCGGGATGTCGACGGTGCGCTCGCGCAGCGACGGCAACCGGATCGAAAACGCGTTGACGCGATAGTAGAGATCCTCGCGGAATCGCGAGTCGCGAACGAACTGATCGAGCGGCCGGTTGGTGGCCGAGATCAGGCGGAAGTTGACCTCGATCGACGTGTTGCCGCCGAGCCGCTCGAAACGGCGTTCCTCGAGCACGCGCAGGAGCTTGGCCTGGGCGATGATCGACAGATCGCCAATCTCGTCGAGGAACAGCGTGCCGTTGTTGGCGAGCTCGAGTCGTCCGGGCTTGCGGTCGTGAGCGCCGGTGAATGCGCCCTTCTCGTAACCGAAGATTTCCGACTCGAAGAGCGTGTCCGGCAGCGCCGCGCAATTGACCGCCTGGAACTTGTTGGTGCCGCGGCGGCTGAGCTCGTGGATCATCCGCGCCACGACTTCCTTGCCCGATCCGGTCGGTCCGAGGATGAGCACCGAGATATCTGACTTGGCGGCCGTGCGGATCCACTCGAAGACCACCAGCATCTTCTCGTCCCGGCCGATCATCTCGCGGAACCGCTGGACCGACGGCGATCGGTCTTCGTGACTGACGGTGGCGCGCCGCTCGAGGAACTGGTCGAGAAGGTCGCGGATCGCGTCCTGTTCGGGCTGGACAAACGCGTATCGCGGCGTGCCGCCGCCGGCGATGCGGTGCGCGACGCCGAAGCCGACCAGCTCGCGCACGCAGTTTTCGACGTCGAGCCGCATGCGGCCGAACGTCTGCATCAGCGCTTCGACGTCGAAGGCCTCCTCGGGCCGGGCGCAGAGAAAGCGGAGGAGCGCCGCGCGCAGCGGCGACTGGACGAGCGCCTGAAATCGCGTTTCAACGTCCGTCGATTCGGCACGGCGACCAGGGACCGAAAGATTCTCCACGATTCTCCTAGCTTCCCGTCTCCTAGGCTTCCCGCACGGCTTGTGGGGCGCGCGCGGCCGGGATGTCCCGTCCGCGGTAGTACTCCGACTGGAAGTGCTCGATGAGCCGCTTCATCTCGACCGCGTCCGACTTGCGATGCCCGTGGCAGCGCACCGGGCTCGTGCCCCCCGAGCTTTCGATCAGCACGTCGGAAAACCACAGATTGCGATCGATCAGCACCGAGGCGATGTGCGAGATGTGCATCGAATGTTCCCGGCCGCCAAAAAACTCTGGCGTGTAGTGCACGACGCTCGTCGGCGTCACCGCCACCTGAGTCGGGAACCACCGGTTGCCGCGGCTCAGCCGGCTGGCGCGGAAGACGTGCTCGCCGGCTATCTTGCGTCCCTTCGACCAGAAGAACACCGTTGCCGCCAGGCCGACCGCCACTGCCGCCACGAGGACGAGCGACACCATTCCGGAGCCTTCAGTCCCCATTGGCCTCACTGGTCATCAGGTGGCTTCCGCCTGCAGGCGGAAGATGGCCATTCGCCACGGCTGAACTCCGCCAACCAGGCCGTAGACAAGATGTCCGATTTCGCGCGAAGGCGAAGTACGTTCGCTCCGGAAGCCGCCCGCTGTCAAGGCTTTTCGGCCGATCGGCAGGGCTTCTGCAGGTCACCGGTGCTATGCTCGATGGCGTATGCCCCACCGAGCGCCGGGGTCTCCGGGCCAGCCGACCAGGAACTACCTTTCGGGAAAACCGATCAAATACTACCGGCCGCGGGGGAGCGACGCCATCCGACAGCTCATCGACAACGGCTTTCAGGCCTTCAACGCCGGGCGCCTGTCGGAGGCCTGCCATATTTTCACCGACAAGATGCTCGACCCGGCCAACGAGACCACGATCGGCCTGACGGTCGCCGGCGCCCTGACCCCCGCGGGCCTCGGCGGCTGCGTCATCGAGCTTCTGGACCGCGGGCTCGTCGACTTCATCATCAGCACCGGCGCCAACCTCTATCACGACCTGCACTACGCGCTGAACTTCACGCTCCACCGCGGCTCGCCGTTCCTCGACGACGTCGAGTTGTACGAACAGGGGATTATCCGCATCTACGACGTGCTGTTTCCCGCCACGGTGCTGCTCGAGACCGACGCCTACATCCGTGACTTCCTGGTGCGGTCGGAGATGTCGGGTCCCGTCTCGACCTCCGAGCTCCACTATCGGCTGGGCCTGGATCTGCTCGACCGCCACCCGGGCTGCGAAGAACACTCCGTCGTCGCTCGCGCGGCGCTGGCCGGCGTGCCGATCTATACCTCGTCGCCCGGCGACAGCTCGATCGGGATGAACCTTGCCTATCACGAGCTGATGAATGGCGGCACGCTGATGGTCGATCCCAACCGCGACGTCAACGAAGTCTGCGCGATCGTCCTCGCCGGCAAGCAGAATGGGTGCATCATCCTCGGCGGCGGTTCGCCCAAGAACTTCTATCTCCAGGGCCAGCCGACCCTTTGGGAGGTCTACGGAATTCCAAAAGGCGGCAACGACTACTTCATCCAGATCACAACCGACCAGGTCGTGTGGGGCGGTTTGTCTGGGGCCACGCCAGCGGAGGCCGTCAGCTGGGGCAAAGTGAACCCAGGTGTGCTTCCCGACACCGTCGTCGCCTACTGCGATTCGACGATCGCGTTCCCGCTTTTCTGCGAGTACGCGGTGGGCTCGCAGCACAATCGCCGCGAGCGCAAGCAGCTCGTCAATCGCCGGGATGAGCTCGTCGCCGATCTGCTGCGTCAGGCGCGACAATCGCGCGAGACGCCGAAGGAAGCGCCGATGACCGCGCAGCCGCCAGAGTTCGACAGACACCGGTAACGCCGAGGCAAGGCCATATTTCTATGGGCACCCTGTCTTCCGAGCTCGGGCCTCTCGTCGAACGGATCGCCGAGCAGCCGCGTATCTACGCGGACGCCAACATCCCGAGCGGCGTGGTCGAGTTCATGCGCCTGACGCTCGGGTGGGATGTGCTCTTCGTTCTCGAGCATGACGACCTGCGCCGCGCGCCGGATATTCAGCACTACCGGCTCGCCCGTCAGTTGGGCCGCACGCTCGTGACCCTCGATCGCGACTACACCGACGACCGTCGTTTCCCGCCCGCGGAGAGTCCCGGCGTGATTGTGTTTTCGGCCCCCGACGAGCGGTGGCTGCGGAAGCTGCTGGAGCAGGCCCACGGAACCTTGTTTCGGGCCGTCAGCGCGCCGGCGCGGCCGCTCGAAGGCCGAAAGGTCGTCTGGCAGATTGGTAGCGAGCACCCATGATTTTCCTCGCCGATGCGGACGTCGTTCTGCCGGATCGGGTCATGAGCCCGGCGACCGTCGTCGTCGATGGCGATCGGATTATTGACGTTCTTCATTCAGCGCCCGCGCACTCCCCGGGCGATCTGCGAATCGATCTGCGGCGGCACACGGTGGTGCCTGGCTTTGTCGACGTCCACGTGCACGGCATCGAGGGAACCGATACGCTCGATGGCGGCGACGCGATAGAGCGTATCGCGGCGCGGTTACCTCGCTTCGGCGTCACCGCGTTCTGCCCGACGTCGGTCGCCTGTTCGCCGGACGACCTTCGAACGATGCTTGCGGCCGTGAGAGCCGCGCGTCTTACCCGACCAGCGGCGTCATCCCGCGTGCTGCCGGCGCATCTCGAAAGCAATTTCATCAATCCGGAGTACCGCGGCGCGCAACCGGGCGAGTGCCTGCGACTCCCGCATGGTCGGGGTAAGGAAGGCGAGTTCACCGGCGAAGCAATCCTCAGTGAGATTGCCGCGGCCCGGCCCGATGTGGGGATTCTCACGATCGCACCAGAGATCGACGGCGCGCTCGACCTCATTCGCATGCTGACGAGCCACGGACATCGGGTCTCGTTAGGACACTCCGGCGCATCCTACGAACAGGCACTCGACGGCATCGCCGCCGGCGCGCGTCACGCGACGCATCTGTTCAACCGCATGACGCCAATCAGTCACCGTGCCCCGGGGCTGGCCGGAGCGGTTCTCGAGCACGATGATGTGGTGGCCGAACTCATCTGCGATGGGGTTCATGTCCACCCGTCGATGGCGCGCGTCGCGCTCGCAGCCAAGTCGCCCTCGCGGATCATGGCGATCACCGATGGGACAGCCGGAGCCGGACTCCCATTCGGCTCTCGCGCGTCGCTCGGCGGACGGACCATTACCGTCAGGGACGCCGCGTACCTTGACGACGGCACGCTGGCTGGCAGCGTGCTGACGATGGACCGTGCCTTTGCGCTGCTGATCAGCCGGATGGGACTCAGCCTGGTGGACGCGGCCACTGTTTGCTCGACCACCCCCGCCCGGGCGATGGGGCTTCAGGGGTTCGGGGTGATTGCGGCCGGGATGGTGGCCGACCTGGCCGTGCTGTCGGCCGATTTGACCGTTACCCAGACCTGGATTGGAGGAGAACTGGCGTTTGGCCGCTGAACGGGGGGTCAGACCGGGGTCAAACCATGGTCTGACCCCGGTCTGACCCCGGTCTGACCCCGCCGGACGGGAACGGTCGGCAGCCACTTGCCGTCTATCCGACACATGAAGTCATCCATTCTTAGGACCGCCCCGCTGCTGGCCATTGCCACGTTCGGCTCGGCCTGCGTCGTCAGCGTCGACTCGCAGGGCCAGATTGTCCGCGAGGAGAAACGCTTTACGGTCACCGGCACCCCCGAGGTCCACCTGACCACCTTCGATGGGTCCATCGAGATTCAAGCCTGGGACAAAGCCGACGTTGCCATCGACATAGAGAAACGCGGCGCGACGCGCGAGGTCGTTGACGGCCTCGAGGTCAAGAGTTCGCAGACGGGCAATCGCATCGAGCTCGAAGTCAAGCGGCCCAGGGCGGAGTCTTTCAGCGGGCTCGGGTTTCATCAGTCGGCGAGCGCGCGGCTCATTGTGTCCGTACCCAAGGATGTGAACGTCGTGGCCAAGAGCGGCGACGGCTCGATCACGATCGAGCGGGTCAACGGGAGGCTGGAGCTCCGGACCGGAGACGGAAGCATCCGCGCCTCGGATGTAAGTGGCGAGCTCATCCTCGACACGGGCGATGGTTCGGTCACCGTCGACGGCGCGCAGGGCCGGCTCGAGGTCGACACGGGCGACGGCGGCGTGAACGTCACGGGCCGCCTCACCAGCGTGAAGCTCCACACCGGTGACGGTTCGATCGTCTACCGCGCCGAGCCGGGCACCGAGATGTCAGACAACTGGGAGATTACGACCGGCGACGGCGGAGTCACGCTGTATCTACCTTCGGGATTCGGCGCCGAGCTCGACGCCCACACCGGCGACGGTTCGATCAGGAACGATCTCGACGTCGCCGGTCAGGTCGAGTCGAACAACGACGAGGATAAAGAGGAGAGCCGGCGGACCTTGCGCGGCCGCCTCGGCGCCGGAGGCAAGCAGATTCGCGTGCGCACGGGCGATGGCACGATCCGGCTGAGGCCATCGTAGGTCGTCCGCGCAGCTGTCGTGTCCGGCTTTCAGCCGGACCTGACCGCGGTGACTACGTTGAAGCCTACTCGGTCGAGTAGGCCGCAAAAGAGCTCGGTGTCTCCCAGACGCGGACCGACACCACGCGAAAGCCGAGCTCCTGTGTCTTCTCGAAGATGAGCCGCGCGATCCGCTCGACTGTCGGGTTGCTCTCGAGGAGATACATCGGCTCGCCAAGCTCGCGCAGCGGTCCGACCAGCGGATCGTCCTGCCGCAGAATCATCTTGTGGTCGAGCTCCTGATCGATCCAGCCTTTCACCAGCCGCTTGATATCGGAGAAGTCAGCCACCATGTTGCGGCGATCGAGCGCGTCGGTTCGAACGTCGATCTCGGCGACGGCGTTGTGCCCGTGCGGATGCTTGCAGATCCCGTCGTAGTCGAGCAGTCGGTGGCCGTAGCAGAATTCGATGCGCTTGGTGACGAGGTACATGCGAGACCAACAACCTTTCGGTTCGGGGTTCTAGGTTCGTGGTTCTTCGTTCGGGTTCTAGGTTCGGGGTTCTAGGTTCGGTTCGCGGTTCAGAGTTCCTGACTCTCGAACCGGAACCACTGAACTCTGAACCTCGAACCTAGAACGACGAACCAAGGACCACGAACCTCGAACCACTCGGAGGATCGTAGTGGTTCGGTCTGAAGGCGGTCAAGGAGCGGCAGTCCTCTGCTCGAGCGGACTCGACAGCGCGGTGCTGCTGGCCGACGTCGCGCGGCGGGCGGCCGTCGCGGAAAGCCATGGGATCGGTGCGACAAAACAGAAGGTCGTGCCGATCTACGTCAGCGTCGGGCTCGCATGGGAACAGGAAGAGCTCGCGATGCTCGACCGACTGCTGGCAACGGCTCCATTCCGGGACGTTCAGCCGGTCCAGGCGCTTCGCTTCGACATGCGCGACATCTACCCTCCCAGCCACTGGGCGATCCGCGGGGAGCCGCCAGGGTTCGATACACCCGACGAGGACGTCTACCTCGAAGGCCGCAACATCGTTCTTCTGACCAAGGCGGCGATATTCGCGGCGCGAGCCACACTCGCGACGATCTTCATCGGCCCGCTCGCCGGCAACCCATTTCCCGATGCCACTCCGGAGTTTTTCGAAACCATGTCGCGTGCGCTTTCGATCGGGCTGGCGGCCGACATCGACATCGCGACGCCGTTTGCGAGGATGCACAAGGCCGAGGTGATCGCGCTTGGGCGCTCGCTCGGCGTGCCGCTCGAGCTGACGCTCTCGTGCATGCAGCCGAGGAGTGGAGTGCACTGCGGCCGCTGCAGCAAGTGCCGCGAACGAAAGAACGCGTTCAGCGAGGCGGGGGGAACAGATCCGACCATTTACTCAGGGGGCTAGGGAGCCCCTGGCACCCTACTGTTTTCTGAAGGGCAGCTCGTAGGAGAGATAAAGGAGGAGGCCCGTCTCGACCTCACCGGCCACCCACGTGATCGGCATGGCGACACCCAGGATGAGCTGCTGGTCGCCGAGATTCCACCCGCCCCGTGCGCCGGGTGAGAGCACGAACGCCGTCTCCCTCCTGGTGTCGCCCACGAACAACTGGCCCTCCTCGATCAGCTCGTCAAACCGCAACACGCTCTCGAGCATCAGGTTGAACATCTGCCGCACGCGATAGATTCCACTCCCTGCCAGAAACGGTGACATCAGATCCACGCGGTTGTCGTCGGAAGAATTCGCCGACGGCAGCTCGGCTCGCGGCAGCCAGGTGAAGCCACCGTTCCAGTGCCAGTACCAGTTGCCGGTCTGCTTGCTGAACGGAAGGTTGACCTGCAGACCCGGCGATCCCGTGCCACGCAGCCTCGGCACATCGCCCGTCGGCAGGACGAGGCTTGCCCGCGGTGAGAACGCCGGACGGCCTGGCCCCTCGGTCAACGCTTGATAGCGATAGTTGACCAGCGTATCGCCGACGCCCGATCCGGTCCCGTTGTCGAGCGCCGATAGCGTGAATGACAACTGGTGCAGCTGCGATCTGACCGGCCACTCCTGCGTGAAGTTGAAGGCCCACAGGCTGTGCACAAATGTCGCAGCCGCGATGTTCTGAAAGATGCCCGCCTCCTGGTTGAAGGCTTCCTCGACCAGGAACGAGTTGTCTGTGATCGCGAAGGGCTCGTCGGCTTTCTTTTCGCTCGGCTTTTCAGCGGGCGCCGTCTGAGCCAATGCAGCAGTCGAGAGCAAGCAGATCAACAGCACGACCTGCACGGCCTGGACGAGCACCTTCGACGCGGCGCGCGCGCCGATCGTGAACTCGCGATCGCTGCCACGCAGGCGCACGCTGTCGGCCGCAGGATCCCGATCCTCGACGCGCACGACTTGCCCCGGCTTGAGATCGTGGCGCTCCACGAAGCGCAGGAACTCGCTGTCCTGATCGCTGACGCGGCGGACGGTGACGGCCTCTCCGAGCGGGCACGTCAGGAGCGTGTCGTACTCCGGCCGGCTGAGCGTGCCCTCCGGTCCGGGAATCGGATCGCCGTGGGGATCGGCCGACGGACGGCCGAGCATTTCGTCGATCCGCTCGATCAGCCGGTCGGAGACGGCGTGCTCGAGATGTTCGGCCTCGTCGTGAACCTCGGTCCAGCTCATCCCCATCACTTGCACGAGGAAGAGCTCGATGAGCCGGTGGCGGCGCAAGACGCGCGCCGCGAGCTTCTCGCCAGCCTCGGTCAGCCGGACGCCGGCGTACGGTTCGTACCGCACCAGCCCCGACTCAGCCAGAGCTTTCACCATCGTCGTCGCCGTTCCGGGGACGACCCCGAGGCTGAGGCCAGCTGACCCATCGGGACCAGCTGTTCCGACGGGAGGAGAGCCACCTGGGCCAGAAATATGGCTTTCAGGTAGTTTTCGACGGTGTGTGAGGGCAGCATTTGACTTTTCAGAGCATAAACTCTATATTTTGAATTGTCAAAAACATGGACTTGAGGCCTCAAATGCTTCCCGTCACCCGACGTTCGTGGCTGCGTTTGGCTGGGCTCGGTTCGGCTGCCGGCGCGACGCTCTTTGGAGCGCGTCGCCTCTCGGGCGCCCAGATCCAGTCGTCACATGGCGCGATGGAGCACGCCGCTCATTTGATGGGACCTGTCGGCCGTGTCTCGACCGAGGCGTTCAATCCCGCCACCTATCTTCGCGCGTGGAATTTCTCGAACCTGCCGGCCGCGGATCGCGAGCGCTACTACAAGGAGACGCCGCGTCCCGACGGCACGCTGCTCAGGGAATACCAAATCATTGCCGTGGATCGTGAGATCGAGATCGCGCCAGGCGTGTTCTTTCCCGCGTGGACCTTCAATGGTCAGGTGCCGGGTCCGACGTTTCGCGCGACTGAGGGCGATCGGATTCGCATCACGTTCGTCAACGCCGGTTCGCACCCGCACACGATGCATTTTCACGGATGGCATCCCCCCGAAATGGACGGGTCGATGCCCGAACATCAGGTGATGCCGGGCGACCGCTTCGTTTACGAATTCGACGCCGAGCCGTACGGCCTGCATCTCTACCACTGCCACGCCGTGCCGCTCAAACGCCACATCCACAAGGGGCTCTACGGCGTCTTCATCGTCGATCCACGGCAAGCGCGACCTGAGGCCGACGAGCTCATCATGGTGATGAACGGCTTCGACACGAACTTCGACGCCGACAACGAGGTGTACGCCGTCAACACCGTCGCCAACTTCTTCATGCACGAGCCGATCAAGGTGGAGGTCGGCAAGCTCGTTCGGATGTACCTCGTCAACGTCACCGAGTTCGATCTGCTCAACAGCCTGCACCTGCACGGCATGTTCTTCGACGTCTTCCGAACGGGAACCTCGAAGACGACCTCGGAGACGACCGATACGGTGATGCTCTGTCAGGGCGAGAGGGCAGTGCTCGAGACGCGCTTCCGCTATCCGGGCAAGTTCATGTTCCACGCGCACCAGAGCGAATTTGCGGAGCTTGGGTGGATGGGACTCTTTGAGGCCGTGGGAGCCCGCCGTGACACGTGAAGCCGTGACACGTGAAGCTGTCGCCGACACCCGCGTGACGCCGCGCGTCTGGGGACTCGCCCTGGTGCCGCTCGTGCTCCTCGCCGCGCTCATCTTCCTCATCGTCCGGACCGGACCGGCCGAAAACCTGCGTGGGGATGGCGCGCCGCCGGTCGAACGGCTGGCCATCGAGCGCGCGGTGCTGACGAGCGACGGGATCGTTCTGCATGTGCTCAACGACGGGCCAGACCCGGTCACGATCGCGCAGGTGACGGTGGACGATGCGTATTGGTCGTTCGCGTCGATACGTCGGATAAACGCCCCGTGTTGTCGCATCTCGGGAAGACGCGACTCGTCATCCCGTATCCGTGGGTCGTCGGCGAAGCGCATCTCGTCAAGGTCGTGACGTCGACGGGAACGACCTTCGAGCACGAGATTCCGGTCGCCGTGCGAACGCCGCAGCCCGATGCGCGGTACCTGGGGGCGTTCACGTTGATCGGGCTCTACGTCGGTGTCATCCCGGTGGCGCTCGGCCTGCTTTGGCTCCCGCTCGCGAGCCGGTTGGGGAAGACCGGAATCGACGTGCTGCTCGCGCTGACGGTCGGACTTCTGGTGTTCCTGTTCGTCGACGCCTCGCACGAAGCGCTCGAGACAGCCGCCGAGATGCCATCGTCCTACCAGGGCGTGGCGTTGTTCGTGTCGAGCGCCGTGGCCGCGTATCTCGCGCTCGAGTGGTTTGGCGGATGGTTGCGGGCGAGACGCGCGAAGGCGCGCGCTGCCGGTTCTGCCGGCTTCGTGCTGGCGCTCCTGATCGCGGTCGGCATCGGGCTCCACAACTTTGGCGAGGGCCTGGCGATTGGCGCAGCGTACGCGCTCGGGGAAGCGGCACTCGGCACGTTGCTGGTCATCGGCTTCACGCTGCACAACACGACCGAGGGGCTCGCGATCGTGGCGCCGATCGCCAAGGATCGACCGTCGATCTGGACGCTGCTGAAACTCGGGCTGATCGGCGGGTTGCCGACGATTGCCGGGGCCTGGGCCGGCGGCCTGTTGTATTCGCCGGTCCTCAGCGTCGTGTTTCTCGGTCTCGGCGCCGGTGCGATTGCGCAGGTGGCGCTCCAGATTGCGCGGCAGGTCGCGGACGACCGGCCGCTGACCGCAACGTTTGCGACTGCGCCGGTGATGGTCGGGCTGATCGCGGGGTTTGGCGTCATGTACGCAACGGGGTTACTGGTCGGATGACAAGACATTCTCTGGTTCGCGCAACGCTCATCGTGGTCGCAGTCGTCGCCGGGCTGGCGCTCGTGCCGCGTTTCGCCGGTGACGTCCTGAGGGGAGCCGACGACGCGGCGTCGGTTCGCGAGATTCACCTCGTCGCGAAGGACATGACCTTTTACGTTGAGGGCCAGGACGGCCCGAATCCGACCCTGCACGCCCGCTCGGGCGAGCGCATCCGGATCGTCCTGCGCAACGCCGACGTCGGCATGTCCCACGACTTCGCGATCCGATCCTGGAGCGTCAACACGCGGCTGCTCAAGGGCAAGGGGCAGGACAGCATCGAGTTCACGGTGCCCGCGACGCGGGGCGCGCATCTTTACAGCTGCACGCCGCACGCCGAGATGATGGGCGGAACGATTGTGGTGAATTAGTGCAATGCTGAATGCTGAATGCTGAGTGCTGAAGTGAATTCCGAACTTCGAAATTGGAAGTTCAGCATTTACTTCAGCATTCAGCACTCAGCATTCAGAATTGCCTATGCGCCTGAGCACTGCATTCGAATCTCCGGACACCAAGTCCCGCTACGTCAAGCGGCTGTTCTCGACAATCGCCGACCGCTACGACCTCATCACGGTTCTTCTTTCGTACGGACAGGATCGCCGCTGGAAGCGGCGGCTGGTCTCGATGGCGCCGATCGGTCGTGGGACGCGGGCGCTCGATCTGGCTTGTGGTACCGGCGACATCACGTTTGCGCTCCAGGATGCCGGGGCGTCGAGCGTTGGCCTCGACATCACCGCCCGGATGCTCACGATCGCGCGCGGCAAACAATCGCCGGGCCGGTCGCCGGTCGTTCATCGTCGGCGACATGATGACGTTGCCGTTTCACGCAGCGACGTTCGATGTCGTCACGACCGGCTACGGCATCCGCAACGTGCCGGTGATCGCGCAGTCGCTCGCCGAGATCGCGCGTGTCCTTCGTCCGGGTGGCGTCCTGCTCTCTCTCGACTTCGACCGCCCGTCGAATGGGTTCGTGCGCGCCGGATACCTTGCCTACCTCACGGTCGTCGGTTCGGCGCTCGGACTCGTGCTTCACGGCGATCCCGACACCTATCGATATATTCCCGAGTCGATCAGGCGCTATCCAGGCGCTGAGGGCGTCTGCGCCATTGCACGAGAGCAGGGGTTTGCCGCCTGCGAGCGGATTCGGGTCCTCGGTGGGCTCATGGCCATCCACCGGGCGGTCAAATAGCACACGGTTTCACAGTTCGACAATCGACAAACCTCGGCAATTTGCCAGTCTTTCTGTTACCATCAAGAGGTTACAGATTCCTGAGCTTTCGTCGGTCACCAGCCTCCCCGGCACCGGTACATCCGATCGATAGACGAAAGCACGAACACGCGCCAGCTCAGCTAACAAAAACTCTTGCCGGCCAGCAACTCGGCCGGGTTTATTCTGTCGTTTTCGGCTCAGGCCAGATCACGTTGTGAAGCTGCTCGACTCCCTGCTCGACGCCATCGTTCGTCTCGAAGGTGACGCGCTCGTGATGCACGTCGGCGAGAAGCCGTACGTCGTCACGGCGTCATCGTCGATGAACGCGTATCGAGGACCGCTCGCGTGGGGGCAGGTCGAGCTGTCGTCGCGCGTGCTGACGTTCGATGCGGTATCGAGCATGCTCGGACAGATTCTGCCCGCTGATCAGCAGCAGGCGCTGACCGAGTTCGGCGCGATCGAACACGAGATCCCCTCGCCCGCTGGCGTTGCCGATCGCTTCACGGTCGTCGCCGCCCGCGGCGGCGAGGACGTGTGGGTCGAGGTTCGAAGACGCGCGATCGAGATTCCGCAGCCGGTAACCCACGACGACGTGCCCGAGCCGGAGGTCGCAGCGACACCAGCCGCAGTTGCCTCTGTTGCCGAGACGGTCTCCGAACCTGCGCTCGCGGAGATCGAGCTCGTCACCAACGTTGCAGCCGAGACCGATCTGCACCCGGCGGCCAACGTTCAGCTCGACGCTCCGGAATCGATCGTGGTCGCGATTCCCGGACAGGCCGCCGAAGAGTTTGCGCTCAACACCGTTCCGGACAACGCGATTCAGATCGTCGACGACGAGCCGCAGGGCGTTCCGACGGAGGAAGAAGTCGACGCGATGCTCGCGGCGACGGCGACCGCGCTGCTGACGTCAGGTCTCGCCGGCGAGGTCACTTCCGGTGACGACGTGGTGGCGCCGCCAGTTGCCGGACAGATCGATGTCACGCCGTCCGAGCTCGCTGCCGTGGGCATGGTCGAGATCGAGCCGCAAGTCGAGGCTGCGGCCGAGTCTCAAGTTGTGGCGCAGGCCGAGCCCCAAGTTGAGGCGCAGGCCGAGCCCCAGGTTGAGGCGCAGGCCGAGCCCCAGTTGTGGCGCAGGTCGAGCCCCAAATTGTGGTAGAAGCCGGGCCGGCGTTCGAGCTTTCTCCGCCACCACTTTTCGCTCCCGTGAGCGAGGAGCCCACGGCGGAGTTGGAGAGCGTCGCAGAGCCACCGCTTGGCACGCCGCTGTTCTCGGAGCAGGCGATGCTCGCTGCGGCGCCTGCACCGGAACTCGTCCCGGTAGCGGCTGTCGAGCCCGCGCCTGTCGAGCCGGCGCTCGCCGAGTTCACATTCGTCGAGCCGGCGTTGGTCGAACACGTGACGGTCGACCCCTGCCCATGGACGAGGCGCTCATCGAGGACGTCTCACTCGTCGACGTCTCGGCCGGCGAGGCGCCTGTCGTGGAACAGACTCTGGCGGCCCAAGTAGCCCCAGTCGTTGAACTACCACCGGTCGTCGAACTACCGACAGTCGCCGAGGTCGTCGGACGTCGAATACGCGCCGCAGGTCGTCGAACCTCCGCCGGTTGCCGAAGTACCGTCGGTCGTCGAATACCGGTCGCGACGCCCGGTCGAGACGCTGCAGGCTACAAATGAAACCGCGATCGTCGAGCTGGCCCCGCCCGCTTGAATTGGAAGACGTCGAAATCGTCGCGGACGTCGCTCCTGTCCTGCTCGACACGTTCGATCGTCCTCCAATGCCTGACGTCACCGAGGGATCGCTTGCCGAAGCGATCGTCCCGACCTGGATCACCGAGCCTTCGATTTCGCTGCCGGTTAACCCGGTCGTCGAGGTCGCTGAAGTCGTGATCGCGCCGATGTCGGAGACGCCAGAAGCAGGCGTGGAGGTCTCCGAGCTCGATGCGCAGGTGGCGCAGGAGATTGAAGAGATTCGTTCGGCCGTCGTCGAGCACCCGACGCTGGAAGTTGTCGTGAACACGTGGAACGCCCCAACTGAGCCTGAGGCGTCAGAACCGACGCCACCGGCCTGGCAGCCAACAGTCGCGGAGAGCCCAATGGAAGTCACGCCAGAGCTGCACCGACAGGTAGAACCGGTCGCCGAAATGGTCAACCAACCGGCGGCGTCGGCCGAGATGCACTCACCCGAGGTGGTCGAGCCGGTGCAGCACGCGCCGGCGCGGCGGCGGTGCCGGAAATGAACGAGGAGCGACCGTCGGTCGTGGTTCCTCTTGCCCGGACGCCTATCAAACCGGAGATTATTTCAGTGCCATTCACACCCTCCGAAGACGCCGCGCTCATGCACACGCTTCGCGTCGCCGCGGCGCGGGGTGCGTCGACGGTCTATGTCGTTGCGCAGTCGAAGCCGATGATCCGCATCGACGGGGAAATCGGTCCGCTCGAAAGCGAGCCGACACTGACGGCGGCCGACGTCGATCGTCTGGTCATGGAGCTGGCGCCACCAAGGCGACGGGACGCGCTGCAGAACGGGCCAGTCGAATGGCTGTGCGACGTGCCCGAGATCGGCCGCGTACGGTGTCTGACATTCAAGGATCATCGGGGCCCGGGCGTGCTCTTCCGGATGTTCCCGCCGCGCGCGATCTCGGCCGATCAGCTGGCGCTGACGGCGGAAGTGCAGGCGCTCTGCCAGCAGTCGGACGGCCTCGTGCTCGTCACGGGCGCTCGTGCCAGCGGCAAGTCGACGTTGCTCAACGCGTTTGTCGATCTCATCAATCGCACGCGCAGCGACCATCTGATCACCATCGAGTCGCAGATCGGGTTCGTGCACGAGAGCCGTCGCTCGTTCATCAGCCAGCGCGAGACGCGCGGTGACGCCGAGCTGGCGGCGACATTCGCGCGCGCCGCGCTTCGCGAGGATCCCGACGTCATGGTGATCGAGGATCTGAAGTCGGCCGAGGTCGTGGCAGCGGCGCTCGAAGCGGCCGAGTCCGGGCGGCTGGTCCTGGCGTCGGTGCCCGCGTCCTCGACGATTGGCGCGCTCGAGCGGTTGATCGAAGTGTTCCCGGCCGATCGCCGCGCAAAAGCACGGACGTCGCTGGCGACCGCGCTGCGCGGGGTCGTCGCTCAAGTCCTGCTGCGCCGGGTCAAGGGCGGCCGCATCGCGGCGCGCGAGATCCTGCTCAACACGCCGGCGGTCTCGCAACTCGTGCTCGAAGGCAAGATGTTCCAGCTGCCGGTGGCGCTCGACAGCGGTCGTCGTCACGGGATGGTGCCGCTCACCGACTCGCTGGCCGCGCATGTGCGTGACGGGTCGGTGCACGTGGCCGAAGCGTACCGAAAAGCGCTCGATCGCGCCGCGCTCGTCGCGCTCCTGAAACGCGAGGGGATCGACACGTCGTTCGCCGAGCGTCTGGCGTAGGGTTGCTGCGATGTCGCACACGGGCCGCCTTGGTTTGACGTAACATCAGCCGGGATGGATATTCCCGAAGTACGGCGGCGCGTCCGCGCGGCCATCGAACAGGCGCGGCGCGACGCCGCCGGCCGTCGCGAGCGGTCGGACGCCGCTGCCCGCGCCTACGATGAGTTTCTCGCCGGCCGCGCCGTGCCGGCGTTCAACACGCTCGCCGCGGCGCTCGTCGCCGAGGGTCACCGGTTCAAGGTTTTTACCCCCGCCGGATCGGTGCGCCTGGCCTCCGAGCGATCCCCCAGCGACTACATCGAGCTGATGCTCGACTCGTCGGAGGACCCGCCGATCGTCCTCGGCCGCACCAGCCTCGGCCGCGGCCGCCGCGCCGTCACCAGGGAGCGTCCCCTCCGCGAGGGCACCGCCCCCGATACCCTCACCGACGAGGACGTCGTCTCCTTCGTCGTTACCGAAGTCGTCTCGCTCATCGAGCGCTGAGCCGCGGGACATCTCAACTCGTCGACAGTCACCCGGGCCGACTGTCCCGATCGTGGAAGTGGCTGGCACCTTCGCCGGAAGGTGCCAGCCACCTTGTCAGACTGTCGGCGGCCAGCAGCGCGAGGCTGGGCGATTTCTGCGTCGGTCAGTGACAGATCGGTGCGCAGAATCTGATCCGTGTGCTGACCGAGGGTCGGTGGAGCGGTGCGGACGGCTCCTGGCGTGTCAGACAATTTGATGGGCATGCCGAGCACGCGAACGGCGCCGAGCGTCGTGTGCTCGACGGCCTCGATCATCGCGCGGGCGGAGATCTGCGGATCCTCGAGGACTTCGGCGACGTCACGCACTGCGCCGCACGGCACGCCCTCCGCGGTGAGCGCGGCAATCCACTCGGCCTTTGGTCGCGCTCCCAGTCGCTCGTCCAGCAACGGTTTCAACTCGTCGTAGTGCTCGACACGGTCGCGGTTGGTGACAAATCGGCGATCGTCAGAGAGCAACGGCAGCTCGATGACTTTGCAGAAGCGTCTCCAGAGATCGTCGTTACCGACCGCGAGCACGAAGTCGCCATCCTGCGCGGCGAAGGTCTCGTACGGCACGATCGTCGGGTGCCGGTTCCCCTGACGGCTCGGCGCAGTGCCGGTCGCGAAGTAGCTCGCGGCCTGATAGGTGAGAAGGGCTGCCGTCGCGTCGAGCATGCCGATGTCGACGCGCTGACCCCGGCCGGTGCGCCCGCGCGCCAGGAGCGCCATGGCGATTCCCTGCGCCGCGAACATGCCGCTGACGATATCCGCAATCGCCACGCCCAACCGCAGCGGCGGACCTGCCGATTCGCCGGTGATGCTCATCAGCCCGGCCTCGGCCTGGATCACCGCATCGTAGCCTGGCTGATCGCGCCGCGGACCGGTCTGGCCGAACCCCGAAATCGAGCAATACACGAGACGCGGCCAACGATCCGCGACTGACCTGTCGTCGAAGCCCAGCCGCGCCATCGTGCCGGGCCGGAAATTCTCGACGAGGACATCGGCGCGATCGAGCAACTGCTCGAGAATGCGCTTCGCCCCAGGCTGCTTGAGATCGAGTGTCAGGCTCTCCTTATTGCGGTTGACGCTCAGGAAATACGCGCTTTCCGCGCCAACAAAAGGCGGACCCCAGCCGCGAGTATCGTCCCCTCGGCCGGGCTGCTCGATCTTGATGACTCGCGCGCCCATGTCGCCGAGCAGCAACGTGCAGTACGGGCCCGAAAGAACGCGCGTCAGGTCGACGACCAGAAGGTCGTCCAGAGGAGCCGTCGAATCGGTCGAGTGTGGCATACGGATGCAGCGGGGACAGTCAAAGTTGAGTGTCCCCGGGGACTGTCCCGGTTGAGTGTCCCCGGTTACCGCGGTGGCATCGCCGCGAAGGTCTTCTCGATGTTGTCGAGCACCGCAAGCGTCGAGCGCACACCAGCCTCGAGGTAGCGCTCCCCGGCCTCCGGTGTCGACTTGCGCGCATCGCCCCAGGTGCCGGACTTGGTCGCCCAGTAGACCGATCCCGGCGAGGTGAAGAAGAACGCGGTGTGCACGGGTCCGGTGTTCACGGTGTATTCCGGGAACGGTGGAAACTCCGCGTTGGCGCGATCCATATCGACCAGGTTGGGATTGATGGCGAGCACGGCGGAGGTCTCGGCGAGATTGGCGTGCAGTCCGTTCTTCAGCCCGGACCACTCGCCGATCTCGTCGGCCGTCAGCGCGTCCCAGTAATTCACCGGAAACGCTTTGACGTCTTTCGGCAGATTGTAGGCGGCATTCGCGCAGCCGTAGGCGATCGCGTAGGTGTTGTCGTAGTGACCGTTCAGAAAGATGATGCGCTTGAAGCCAGAGGCTGCAAACGACGCGCACAGATCCTCGATGAGGGCCATGAACGTCGAGATCCTGACGTGAACGAGCCCTGTGAACCCCACGTGCGGATACGAGAGGGCATAGTTGATGGGCGGTGCCACGACGGCGCCAATCTTGGGCGCGACCCGTCGCGCCACTTCCTGAGGAATGAGCACGTCGGTCAGCAGAGGTCCGTGCGGCCCATGCTGCTCCGTCGCCCCGGTTGGAACGATCACCGTGTGCCGCGTCTTGAGAAACTCTTCAACTTCCGGGTTGGTCATCTCGCCGAGAAAGACTGTGGCTGGTTTCATCGCCTGGGCTCCAGTTCCCGTAGCTTAGTCCCGATCGCCCGCGTCTGCGCTACCATGTGCGCGTCTGATTCCCTGACACGATAGCGGTTCAACACTGCAAGGACAAACGATCATGAGTGCACAGGATAGAACGGCCTCTTCGGTCGATCGCCGCGGGTTCCTCAAGACTGCCGGCGCTGGCTTCAGTGCCGCCGGCCTGATGCTGACGCCTCTCGGCGAGGCGGGCGCCGAGCCGCAGCCGCAATGGTCCGAGAAGGACAAACTGGCTCGAATCGCCTCCTGTTCGTATCCCATCCGCTACATTTTCAAGACCCGGCCGGGCGGTGGCCGAGGCGGTGCTGCCGCCGCTCCCGCCGCGGCCGCGGCGAGCCCCGCCGGCGCTGCGCCCGCCCAGCCAGCTGACGGAGGCCGGGGCAATGCCCCTGCGCAGGGCAATGCGGGCATGACCAACGCCCAGATGAAAGAGAAGTACGGCGAAATCACGATGCTCGATTTCCCGCAGTTCACCAAGGACACGTTCCCCGGCGTGACGCACATGGATCTGTTCTCGGGGCTCTTCGGCGACGTCACCGACGACAGCATGTTTGCCGGCCGCACGTTCGATCCGTCGACGGCGTCGGGCAAGAAGTGGCTCGACGCGCTCGCGACGAAGATGGCGGTGACGGGCGTCAAGTGCCAGCACATCTCGAACAATGCGCCCACCAATCTTGCCGGTCCCGATGAGGCGCAGCGCAAGGAGGGTGTCGCGATCGCCAAGCGCTGGCTCGACGGATGCAAGGTCCTCGATGTGAAGTCGATGCGGATGAACTCGACGTCGGCGCTCGGTCCCAGTATCAGGCCGCCGGCGATTCCACGCGATCCAACCGATGGCTATCCAAGAAACCTCGACATCGGCGCGCTGCTGAAAGCGGCGATCGAGTCCTACAAGGAGATGGCGGACTACGGTGGCAACCTCGGCATCAGGGTCACGATTGAAAACCACTGGGGCCTCGCCGCGGATCCGATGAACATCCGAACCATCCTCGACGAAGTCAACCATCCCTACTGCGAGGCGTCGCCGGACTTCTGCAACTGGGAGCACGACTACATGCTCGTCCACGGCCTCAAGGCGCTGGCCCCGTACGCGCACACCAACGTGCACGCGAAATACTGGGATCGTTGGGGCGACAAGAACGATGTTCAGCGCTCGACGCGGATCATGCTGGCGGGTGGCTTCAAGGGCACGTTCGCGCTCGAGTACGAGGCCGGGCCGCTCAACGGCATCGAAGGGGCCAAGTATCTCTATAAGGAAGTCCTGGCAGCGCTCTCGACCCCGGTCCCGGTCATCTGAGACGGCGCGCCGCGTCCCGGATCGTGACGAGATCGCTCAGCAGCGCGTAGGCGGTCTGCGTCAGGCCGCCGTCGCGCTGACAGATGGCGATCTCCCCGAGCGTGTCGGTTTCGAGGACTAACGCATTCGCCATGCCGCGCAGGCTCGCGAGCAGATCCTCGCGCGGCAGTTCGACAAGCTGCACGTGCGGCCGGCCGCCACGCCGCGCCGACGCAACGAGCCGCAGGCGACGCCCACGCGCCTTTGCCTCCCGCGCCGCGGCCGCCGTACCGGCGTCGAGGCCAGTCCGATCCACATCGTGCGGCGTGACGCGAGCGTCCAGCCATACGTTCGCGAGCGCAGCGGCCTTGGCTGCCGCGTCCCACCCGTCGACGTCGAGCGAGGGATCCGCCTCGGCGATGCCCTGCGCCTGCATCTCGGCCAGCGCCGGCGCGTAGTCGTGACCATCCTCGAGCGCCGTCAAGATGTGATTCGTCGTGCTGTTCACGACGCCGCGAAATCCTTCGATCCTGACCGCCGGCAACGTCTCGCGCACGAGGTTGAACACGGGCACGCCGTCCATCACGGCGCCCTCGAAGAGGAACAGCCTCTCACGTTGCGCCGCGAGCAGCGACAGCTCGCGATACGCGAACGCGACCGGACCCTTGTTGGCCGTGACGACGTGACAGCCGGCCTCGAGCGCGAGCCGGACGTGATCCAGCGCCGGCTGGGCCGCGGCGATGTCGAGCGTCGTCGTCTCGATTAGCACGCGAAGGGGTGCCGCGCTTTGCGCGAGTCGAGTGATGACATCGCGACTGTTGGAGACGCGCGCCTCTTGCGCGGAGCGCCCCGCGTCAGACAACGTGCCGCCCGCCTCGACGACGAGCGCGGCGGCCGGCGCATCGAGTCCCGCCTGGTCGTAGACCGATCCATGACGCTGCGTTGCGATGCCGGTGATGCGGCAGGTAAGATCGAAGTCGCGCTCGAGGAGATCGCGCCGCTCGTCCAGGAGCCGGGCGAACCGGCGGCCAACGTGGCCGAATCCGACGAGGCCGAGGTCGACGCGCATCAGGCGGCAGTCTACCGTGGATCGATCGATCACGAAGATGTCGGAGACTCCGACAAAGACACGCGCGCGGCTCGCTGACGCCGCCGCTCGGCAGGCTACAAGGAGACACCAATGAAGCCGCTCGCAATTGTCGTGCTGACCCTCTCGCTAGGACCGCAGGCATTTGCCCAGACACCAGGCACTTCGAGCAGCACCGAAGCGCCGGTCGTCGTCACCGCCGGCGAGGGCATCGTCAAGCGCGCGCCGGATCGCGCGTGGGTGACGATCGCGGCCGAGTCCCGAGCGAAAACGCCGGCCGAGGTCCAGAAGCTCAACGCGGACGCGATGTCGGCCGTGATGCAGAAGCTGAAGGGCATGGGCCTGCCAGCAGAAGCGATTCGCACCGCCGCGTACGAGCTGCGGCCCGAGTTCGACTACGCCAATAATCGGCAGACATTGCGCGGCTACGTCGCGCGGAATGCCGTCGAGGTACGTGTCGACGATCTGCCCAAGCTCGGTGAAGTCCTTGACGTGTCGGTAGGCGCCGGCGCGACATCGGTCAGCGGCATCCGGTTCGACCTTGAAAGATCGCGCCACCGCCGAACAGAGCGCGCTCCAGCGGGCCGTGGCAGATGCCAGGTCGCAGGCCGACACCGCGGCTCAAGCCGCTGGAATGAAGGTCGAGAGCGTCGTGCGGATCGAAGTGCACCGTGACCAGTCGATGCCGCCGCCCCGTCCGATGATGACCATGCGCGCCGAAATGGCGATCGAACGCCGAACCGCCCATGTCACCCGGCGAGCTCGAGATCAAGGCGACGGTCACGATGACGGCGGCGATTAAGTAGGCTCAGGCTCAGGCTCAGGGCTCAAGCAAAACCTTCGAGAGCACATTCAAAGGTTTTGGCTGAACCCTGAGCCTTGAACCTTGAGCCCTGAACGTCAGTCTTTCACCACCACCCCATCGACTGGCTCGTCGTCGAACAAGCCGACGAGCTCAGGCGCGCCGAGGGACCGCGCCGTGTGATCGATGACTTCGAGCTCGGGCAGCTCCTCTGGCGCAGAAATCCCCTTCTCCTTCAGCCGCCGCGCCGTCACGAGCACGCGGCTCTCGAGCGAACCGACCGCCCGGTTGTACGCCTCGACCGACCGCGTCAGCCCTCGCGCGACTTCTTCGAAGTGTTCGGCCATCACCCGAATGCGGTCGTAGAGCTGGCGTCCGAGGTCGCTGATCTCGTGCGCGTTGCGCGCGACCTTCTCCTGCTGCCAGCCGAACGCGACTGCGCGGAGGAGCGCCATCAGCGTCAGCGGGCTCGCGAGCATCACGCCGCGCCCAAGGCTGAACTCGAGGAGCGACGGGTCCCGCTGCAACGCGACGCTCAGCAGCGTTTCGCCAGGCACGAACATGATCACGAGATCCGGCGCCGGCTGAAAGTGCTGCCAGTAGGTCTTGTTCCCGAGGCGAACGACGTGGTCGCGCACCTGCCGCGCGTGATCGCGCAGCTTGCCGTTCCGCACGGCCTCGTCGTCGCTCTCCATCGCGTCGAGGTAGGCAGACGAGGGCACTTTCGCGTCGACGACGACATTTCTGCTGCCGGGTAGCCGCACGATCATGTCGGGCGTCAATCGTGTGCCGTCCGCGTCCACGGATTCCTTCAAATCGAAGTCGCAGTACTCCAGCATGCCGGCGGCTTCGACGACGCGGCGGAGCTGGAGCTCACCCCATTGGCCGCGGACGTTCGGAGAGCGCAGCGCTTGCACGAGCCGGCCGGTTTCCACCTGAAGGGAATGCTGCGCCTGATGGAGCGATCGAAGCTGCTCGGTCAGCGCGGACGCGGTCCCGACGCGGTTCTTTTCGACTTCCTGAAGCTTGCCGTCGACCTTGGTGAGCGACTCCTTGAGCGGCTGCACGAGATCTTCGATGGCCTTCTGACGGCCGTCGAGATCCATCCGCGCCGTTTTCTGGAATTCCGCCAGCGAGGTCTTCGCGAGATCGAGAAAGGACTGATTGTTCTGGCGGAGCGCGTCGGAGGACAGCGCCGCGAACGCTTCGCGGAGTTTTTCCTCTGCGTCTTTCAGAAGGGTCAGCTTGTCTGAGGCGGTGCGGCGCTCGGCGGCCAGCTCGGCCTCGAGCCGCGCGCGCGTCGCGGCGAGCTCGGCGCCGAGTTGCGAGCGAACGACGGCAACCTCGCGGTCGGCCTGCGCGCGCATGACGAACCAGACGCTGGTCGCGAGGAGCAGGCCCGCGGCAATCAGTGTGACAACGACGAGGGTCACGACACGAAGTTTAGGCGAAGGAGCGTGAAAGAGCCAGCGAGATCATATGATCGGAACGTGACCGTGGAACTGACCCGCGACGAGCTGGTGCGTTACAGCCGGCATCTCACGCTGCCTGACATCGGCCTCGACGGGCAGCGCCGGCTGAAGGCTGCGCGGGTCCTCTGCATCGGCGCCGGCGGTCTCGGATCGCCCGCGATGATGTACCTCGCCGCGGCCGGAGTCGGGACGATCGGGCTCGTCGACGAGGATGCCGTCGACCTCAGCAATCTTCAGCGGCAGATCGTCCATGGCACATCGGATGTCGGTCGACCCAAGCTCGCCTCTGCGGCCGATCGATTGCGCGACATCAACCCGCACGTTCGCCTCGAGTCGCACGAGGTGACGTTCTCGGCCGGGAACGCGCTCGAGCTCGTGACCGTCGTACGACGTCATCGTCGACGGCACCGACAACTTTCCGACACGCTATCTCGTCAACGACGCCTGCGTGCTCGCCGGCCGTCCCAATGCGTACGGCAGCATCTCGCGATTCGAAGGGCAGGCGTCGGTCTTTGCGATGCCGGACGGTCCCTGCTACCGGTGCCTTCATCCCGAGCCACCGCCGCCTGGCCTCATCCCGAGCTGTGCCGAGGGCGGAGTGCTCGGCGTCCTGCCGGGCATCATCGGCACCATCCAGGCGACCGAAGCGGTGAAGTTGATCCTCGGGATCGGCGAACCGCTGGTGGGCCGTTTTCTCTTGTATGACGCGCTGCGGATGCAGTTTCGTGTCATCAGGCTGCCGAAGGATCCGGACTGCCCGGTCTGCGGCAGCCATCCAACGATCCGCGAACTGCGCGCCTATGATGATGCGTCGCGGTGCGCGCCGGCCCAACCCCAGAGGACACCCATGGCAGCGAGTGGAGCAACAGAGGGCGACATGACCGTGACGGAGCTCAAGGCCCGGATCGACCGCGGCGACGCGCCGTTGATTGTCGACGTCCGGGAGCCGGCGGAATTCGAAATCTGCCGGATTCCCGGCGCCGTGCTCATCCCTTTGCACCAGCTGCCGTCACGGCTCGCAGAGCTCGATGCGTCGAAGGAGATCGTCCTGCAGTGCAAGGTCGGAGGGCGCAGCGCGAGCGCGACCGCGTTCCTCAGGCGCGCGGGATTTGCCCGCGCCCGGAACCTGACCGGCGGCATCCTCGCCTGGATCGATCAGGTTGACCCCTCACAGCCGAAATACTAAACTAGGACTGTTCTGGTCGGCTTTAAAGCCGGCGCAGGGGCCCAGGGAGCCCCAAGGGTCCGGGACATGTTCCAAATCAGCGACAACGCGGGCAAGCTCATCCGCAAAATGACGCAGAAAAACGGCTTTCCAGGCGGCGGCCTGCGGATCGGCATCAAGGCCGGCGGCTGTTCGGGGCTGAGCTACGTGTTTGCCTGGGAGCCCGCGCCGAAAGACGGCGACCACGTCTTCGACGGCCCTGAGGGTTCCAGGGTGTTCGTAGACCGGAAGAGTTACAAGTTCATCGACGGAACGACGCTCGACTACGACACGAGCCTCGTCAGCAAGGGTTTCACCTTCGACAACCCGAACGCCAAAGGCACGTGCGGGTGCGGTACGTCATTCAGCGTGTAGCTTCCAGCCTCCCGCTTCCAGCTTCCAGCTAAGAACACTGGAATGCTAGCTGGAAGCCGGAAGCTGGAAGCTGGAAGCTTCCAATGTCCACATCAACCGACACCATCGAAGAACTCGCCACTCGCGAGTACAAGTACGGCTTTGTCACCGAGGTCGAGGCCGACACCATTCCCAAGGGCCTCAGCGAGGACGTCGTTCGGCTCATCTCGCAGAAGAAGCAGGAGCCCGAGTGGCTGCTCGAGTGGCGTTTGAAGGCCTACCGGCTCTGGCTCACGATGAAGGAGCCAACCTGGCAGAACGTCAAGTACGACCCGATCAACTACCAGGACATCGTCTACTACTCGGCGCCCAAGCCCAAGAAGGTGCTCAACAGCCTCGATGAGGTCGATCCCGAGGTCAAGCGCACGTTCGACAAGCTCGGCATCCCGATCGAGGAGCAGAAGCTCCTGTCCGGCGTCGCCGTCGACGCGGTCTTCGACAGCGTCTCGGTGGCGACGACGTTTCGCGAGAAGCTGAAGTCGTACGGCGTGATTTTCATGTCGTTCTCCGAGGCGGTGCGCGAGCATCCGGATCTCGTGAAGAAGTATCTCGGCTCGGTCGTCCCGTACACCGACAACTTCTTCGCGACCCTCAACTCGGCGGTCTTCAGCGACGGCTCGTTCGTTTACGTGCCGAAGGGCGTGCGCTGCCCGATGGAGCTGTCGACGTATTTCCGGATCAACGCCAAGGACACGGGGCAGTTCGAGCGGACGCTGATCGTGGCCGAGGAAGGCGCGTATGTCAGCTACCTCGAGGGCTGCACGGCGCCGATGCGCGACGAGAACCAGCTGCACGCCGCCGTCGTCGAGCTCGTGGCGCTCGATGACGCGACGATCAAGTACTCGACGATTCAGAACTGGTATCCCGGCGACAAGGACGGCAAGGGCGGGATTTACAACTTCGTGACCAAGCGCGGCCTGTGCGCCGGCCGGGCGTCGAAGATTACCTGGACGCAGGTCGAGACGGGCTCGGCGATCACCTGGAAGTATCCCGGCTGCATCCTCAAGGGCGACAACTCGATCGGCGAGTTCTACTCGGTGGCGACCACCAACAACTGGCAGCAGGCCGACACCGGCACGAAGATGATCCACATGGGGAAGAACACCCGCAGCACGATCGTCTCGAAGGGCATCTCGGCCGGTCACGGCCAGAACACCTATCGCGGCCTGGTGCGGGTCGGCGCCAATGCGAAGAACGCGCGCAACTACTCGCAGTGCGATTCGCTGCTGATCGGCGACAAGTGCGGCGCGCACACGTTCCCCTATCTCGAGATCAAGAACACGTCGGCGAGAGTCGAGCACGAGGCGTCGACGTCGAAGATCGGTGAGGATCAGATCTTCTATTGCCGGCAGCGCGGCATCGCGACGGAGGATGCCGTCAACATGATCGTCAGCGGCTTCTGCAGAGAAGTGTTCCGCGAGCTGCCGATGGAGTTCGCCGTCGAAGCACAGAAGCTTCTCAGCATCAGTCTGGAAGGGTCAGTGGGATAGATATGCTAGATATCAGGAATCTTCAGGTAAAGGCCGAGGACAAGCAGATCCTCAACGGCATCGATCTCCACGTCAAGGCTGGCGAAGTCCACGCCATCATGGGGCCGAACGGGTCTGGCAAGAGCACGCTCGCGCGTGTGTTGGCCGGGCACCCGGAGTACGTGGTTACGAGCGGGGAAGTGGTCTACCACGGGCACGACCTTCTCGAGATGGATCCCGACGAGCGCGCACGCGAGGGCGTGTTCATGGCGTTCCAGTATCCGGTCGAGATCGCCGGCGTCACCAACGCCTACTTCCTCAAGGCGGCGCTCAACGCCAAGCGGAAGCACCATGGCCAGCCCGAGCTCGATGCGATCGAGTTCCTGCAGTTGAGCAAGGAGAAGGCGAAGCTCCTCAACATCGACCAGGGCATGCTCAACCGCGCGGTCAACGAGGGGTTCTCGGGCGGCGAGAAGAAGCGCAACGAGATCTTTCAGATGGCGCTGCTCGAGCCGACGCTCGCGATTCTCGACGAGACCGACTCGGGACTGGACATCGACGCGCTCAAGGTCGTGTCCGACGGCGTCAACGCGCTGCGCAGTCCCGACCGCGCGATTGTCGTCGTCACCCACTACCAGCGGCTGCTCAACTACATCGTGCCCGACTACGTGCACGTGCTGAGCGGCGGCCGGATCGTCAAGTCAGGTGGCAAGGAACTGGCGCTCGAATTGGAGCAGAAGGGCTACGGCTGGCTCGAGGCCGGCGAGCCCGTGCGCGCGTAGCATGTGGCGCGCCGGAGGCGCGCCCCGGCGGAGCGGAGCGGGGCGAAGGGCCCACGCGAGCGACGCCGAAAGGGGTCCGGGGACGAAGTCCCCGGGTTGAGATATAGACACACATGGCACAGGTAGCAGAGAAGCTTCAACCCTGGCTGGCCGCGCTCGACGAGCGGCCGCGCGGCGGTTCGCGCTGGCTCCAGGATCTTCGCGATCACGCGGCGTCGCGCTTTGTCGAGCTGGGATTCCCGACGGTGCGCGACGAAGAGTGGCGCTTCACCAACGTCTCGCCGATCGCGTCCACCGAGTTCAGGCTCGCGCCTTCGTCGAAGCTGGATGCCGGCGTCCTCGACGCATTTCTCTATGCGGACGCGCCGTTCCGCCTGGTCATCGTCAACGGACGATACTCGGCCGAGCTGTCGCGGACGGCGGGTCTTCCGCCGGGCCTGAAGTTCGGCTCGCTGGCGTCCGCGGTCACTGACCAGGCCGACATCGTCGGCCGCTATCTCGGTCAGCTCGCCGATCCGAACGTGCGCGCGTTCACCGCGCTCAACACCGCCTTCACGCACGACGGCGCCTACGTCTACGTGCCAGACGGCCTCGTGTTCGAGCAGCCGCTGCAGATTCTGTTCGTCTCGACGAGCGAGGGCGCAGTCGCCCCGGCAGCAACGATGTCGCACCCCCGGACGCTCATCGTCACCGGCGATCACAGCCAGGCGCAGATCGTCGAGACCTACGTCAGCGCCCCGGGGCAGAAGCATTTCACGAACGCCGTCACCGAGATCGTCGCCGGCGAGCACTCCGTGCTCGATCACTACAAGGTCGAGGAAGAGAGCGTCGACGCGTTCCACATGGCGAGCATGCACATTCATGCGGCCAGGAGCAGCAACGTCTCGACCCACGCCTTCACGCTCGGCGGCCGCATCGTCAGAAACGACATCGTGGCGGTGCTCGACGGCGAGGGCGCCGAGTGCACCCTCAACGGGCTCTATCTGGCTGACGGCGAGCGCCTGGTCGATACGCACACGACGATCGACCATGCCAAGCCGCATTGCCCGAGCCACGAGGTTTACAAGGGCATCCTCGGCGGCCGCGCCCGCGCGGTGTTCAACGGCAAGATCATCGTCCGGATCGACGCCCAGAAGACCGACGCCAAGCAGACCAACCGCGCGTTGCTGCTGTCGGATCACGCCACCATCAACACGAAGCCGCAGCTCGAGATTTTTGCCGACGACGTGAAGTGCACGCACGGCGCGGCGATTGGCCAGCTCGACGAGGACGCGATTTTCTATCTCCGCGCCCGCGGCCTGACCTATCTCGAGGCCCGCGACATGCTCATCCACGCGTTTGCCGGCGAGATCCTCGAGCGCGTGAAGATCGAGCCGCTGCGGATGGCGCTCGAAGACGAGCTCTACGCGCAGCTGGCCCGGGATCTCGCGGAGGTCGACGCGGCATGACGCCAGTCGCCGCACACACGCGCGACCTTCCAGTGCTGGACGTCGCGCGGGTGCGGGCAGACTTTCCGATTCTGCGGCGGCAGTCGCGAGGCCGGCCGCTCGTCTACCTCGACAACGCCGCGACGACGCAGAAACCCCAGGTCGTCATCGACGCGATCGCGCGGTACTACACCGAGTACAACGCCAACGTGCACCGCGGCGTGCACGAGCTCAGCGAGATCGCGAGCGAGGCCTTCGAAAGTGCCCGCCGCACGGTCGCTGCGTTCTTCAACGCGCCGCACCCGCGCCAGATTGTCTTCACGCGCAACGCGACCGAGAGCATCAACCTGGTCGCCCAGGCGTTCGGGCGGACGCGCGTCGGCGCCGGTGACGAGGTGCTCATCTCGGCGATGGAGCACCATTCGAACATCGTGCCGTGGCAGCTCCTGTGCGAGGAGCGCGGCGCGCGGCTGCGGGTCGCGCCGATCGACGATCGCGGCGAGCTGATGCTCGACGAGTTCGAAGCGCTGATTGGCGAGCGGACGAAGCTCGTCGCCGTGACGCACATGTCGAACGCGCTCGGCACGATTAATCCCGTGGAGGACCTGATCCGCATCGCGCACGGGCATGGCGTGCCGGTGCTCCTCGACGGATCGCAGGCCGCCTACCACCTGCCGGTCGACGTCCAGGCGCTCGATTGCGATTTCTACGCGGCGACGGGACACAAGCTTTACGGGCCGACGGGAATCGGCATCCTCTACGGGAAGGAAGAGCATCTCGAATCGATGCCGCCGTTTCTCGGCGGCGGCGACATGATTCGCTCGGTCACGTTCGAGAAGTCGACCTGGAACGTGCTGCCGCACAAGTTCGAGGCGGGTACGCCGGACATCGCCGGAGCGATAGCGCTCGGCGTCGCCGTCGACTACATCCAGTCGATCGGGTTGACCCGGATCGCCGAGCACGAGCAGGCGCTGCTCGCGTATGGCACTGAAGCCCTCGCCGGCATCGACGGCCTGCGGCTGATCGGCACGGCGCGCCGCAAGGCGAGCATCCTGTCGTTCGTGCTCGACGGTGTCCATCCGCACGACATTGGCACCATCGTCGATCGCGAGGGCGTCGCGGTGCGGACGGGGCACCACTGCGCGCAGCCGGTGATGGAGCGGTTTGGCGTGCCAGCGACCGCGCGCGCGTCGCTCGCGATGTACAGCACGCGCGACGACATCGACACGCTGGTGCGAGCGCTCGGGCGCGTGCGGGAGATGTTCAATTGAAGCTCTCGGCTGCCCGCTTCCAGTTTCCAGCTGGAAGCCTGAAGCCGGCGAAGCCGGAAGCTGGAAGCTGGAAGCTGACAATATGTCCGACCTGTCCGACCTCTACCAGGAAGTCATCCTCGACCACAACCGGCGGCCGAGGAACTTCCGGGTGCTCGACGCCGCCACGCATCAGGCGGAAGGATTCAATCCGCTTTGCGGCGACCGGCTCGAGCTCTTCCTGACCGTCGACAGCGGCGTGATCAAGGACGTCGGCTTCCAGGGATCAGGCTGTGCGATCTCCAAGGCGTCGGCGTCGCTCATGACCGACTGCCTCAAAGGGTGTCTGGTCGCCGACGCGTGCTCGCTCTTCGAGCGGTTCCACCGGATGGTGACGACGCCGCCGGACGTTCCGGTCGAGGACCTCGGCAAGCTGTCTGCGTTTGCCGGCGTGCGCGAATTCCCCGTGCGCGTGAAGTGCGCCAGCCTGCCGTGGCACACACTCAAGGCGGCCCTCAACCGGGCCCCGAAGGCAACGACTGAAGAAGGCGACGACTGAATGAAGACGATCCCGCTCGTGCCGCCGGCCTCCGAAACCGTCGACGCCGCCGACGCCACGTCGGAAGGTTCGCGCCCCGCTCCCGGAGCCGACGATGTTTCGACCGTCGTGCCGGATCCGGCGCGCACCGACGCGCTCAAGCCGGCCATTGTCGAGGCGATTTCGACGGTGTACGATCCAGAGATCCCGGTCAATATCTGGGAACTGGGGCTGATCTACGACGTCGTTGTCGACGCCGCCGGTATCGCCGGTATCCGGATGACGCTCACAGCCCCGGGATGTCCGGCAGCGCAGTCGCTGCCAGTAGAAGTTGCCGAGAAGGTCCGCAAGGTGCCCGGCGTCGCCGACGCGAAGGTCGAAGTGGTGTGGGAGCCGGGTTGGACGAAGGATCGAATGTCCGAGGCGGCAAAACTGCAGTTGGGATTGTGGTGATCACATGCTCCGCCTGTCAAAAAAAGCTGACTACGCGCTCATCGCGATGAAGCATCTCGCGATTCGATCGGATGCGGTCTCGGCGAGCGCCCGCGAAATCGCCGAGCAGTACGACATTCCGATCGAGTTGATGGCCAAAGTGCTGCAGCGGCTGGCCCGCCGCGGGCTGGTATCGTCGCACCAGGGAACGCGCGGCGGCTATCGCCTCGCCCGGGCGGCCTCGGTCATTTCCGTTGCCGACATCATTCAGGCCATCGACGGACCGCTGACGGTCACGGCGTGCTCGACCGAGGCAGAGAACTGCGACCAGTACGCCAAGTGCAGCGTCCGCGATCCGCTCTGGCGCATCCGCGAGCGAATTGTTTCGGCGCTCGCGACCTGCTCGCTGCAGGAGATCTCGTCGGAAGTGCCGGAGATGCCGATGGCGGGATTGTCGGCGCCGATGGCGTTCACGAAGAAGCTCTAGAGCCACGGATTACACGGACAACACGGATCAGCGTTCACTCAAGATAGGTAGTCTAGGCGTGCCGAAGCCCGTTTACCTCGACTATCACGCCACCACACCGGTCGATCCGCGCGTCCTCGAGGCGATGCTGCCGTACTTCACCGAGGAGTTCGGGAATCCCGCGAGCCGCCAGCACGCGTTCGGGTGGCACGCCGACGAGGCGGTCGAGCCGCGCCCGGGGGGAAGTCGCGTCGCTCATCGGCGCGACGGCGGGCGAGATCGTTTTCACGAGCGGCGCCACCGAGTCGAACAACCTCGCGATCAAAGGCGCGGCGTATGCCTGCCGGGAGCGCGGCAATCACGTCATCACTGTCGCGACCGAGCACAAGTCGGTGCTCGATTCGTTCAAGAGACTCGAGCGCGAGGGTTGGCGCGTCACCTGGCTCGGCGTCGACCGCGACGGCTTCGTCCGCCTCGACGAGTTGCGGGCGGCGGTGACGGACCAGACCGTGCTCGTTTCGGTCATGGCCGCCAACAACGAGATTGGCGTCCTCCAGCCGCTCGCCGAGATCGGCGCGATCGCCGGCGCCGCGGGTGCGCTCCTCCATACCGATGCGGCGCAGGCGGCTGGCAAGGTGCCGCTCGACGTCAACGCGATGGGGATTGACCTGCTCTCCCTGACCGGGCACAAGTACTACGGCCCGAAGGGCGCCGGCGCGCTCTACATCCGGCGCAAGAAGCCACGGATCCAGCTCACCTGCCAGATTGACGGCGGTGGCCACGAGCACGGGCTGCGTTCGGGCACACTCAACGTTCCAGGTATCGTCGGGCTCGGTCGCGCCGCGGCGATCTGCAGGTCCGAGATGGCCACCGAGTCGGCGCGGTTGGCCGCGTTGCGCGATCGGCTGCTCGAGGGGCTGCGCCACGCACTCGACGACGTTCGCGTCAATGGCTCGCTCGAGCATCGTCTGCCGCATAACCTGCACGTCAGTTTCGACAAGATCGAGGGCGAATCGCTGCTGATGGCGCTTGGCGATCTCGCGGTGTCGACTGGATCCGCGTGCAGTTCCGGCAGTCAGGCGCCGTCGCACGTCCTCCAGTCCATCGGCGCCGTCGGCGATCAGGCCGGCGCGTCGATCAGGTTCGGCCTCGGCCGTTCCACGTCCGACGCCGACATCGATTTCGCGATCGATCGGGTCACGACCGTCGTCAAGAGCCTGCGGCGCGCGATGGCGGTGCGTTAACTCCTGCACGGCTCAAGGATTGATCGAACAGGAGACTCAGGAGATCAGGAGAAGACTCTCAAGACCAAGATCCTCCTGAGCTCTTGATCTCCTGTTTGGTCTTGAGCGACCGAACCACGCTCCTAGAGACCACTAATGCCAGTAGATAGAATCACCGTCGCGCACAGCCCCGATTCCGATGACGCGTTCATGTTCTTCGGCCTCGCGAGCGGCGCCGTCGACACCGGCGGGCTCGTCGTCGATCAGGTGCTCGCCGATATCGAGACGCTGAATCGCGCCGCTTTCGACGGCAAGTACGAAGTCACGGCCGTGTCGTTTCACGCTTACGCGCACCTCGCCGACAAATACGCGTTGCTGCCGCACGGCGCCAGCATGGGCGACAACTACGGCCCGATCGTCGTCGCGAAAAGCGGCGGACCAACGGCAGTGAAAGGGCGCCGCATCGCGATTCCGGGGACGCTCACGACGGCGTATCTCACGCTGCGGCTCTACGAGCCTGATTTCGAATACGTCGTCGTGCCGTTTGACCAGATTCAGCAGGCCGTCCTCGATGGCCAGGCCGAGGCAGGGCTCCTCATCCACGAGGGCCAACTGACTTACCAGGACGAGGGCCTTCAGAAGATTGTCGATCTCGGCGAGTGGTGGGCCGAGCGGACTGCCGGCCTGCCGCTGCCGCTCGGCGGCAACATCATCCGGCGCGACCTGGGTCCGGAGATGATCGCGAAAGTGTCAAAGATGCTGCACGACAGCATCGCGCACGCGCTCTCGAACCGGGAAGCCGCGGTCGAGTATGCGCTGCAGTTCGGCCGGGGCCTCGACCGCGCCAAGACCGATCGCTTCGTCGGAATGTACGTCAACGACCTGACGCTCTCGTACGGCGAGCGCGGCCGTCGCGGGCTCGAGCGGCTGATGGGCGACGCGTTCGAGAAGGGCCTGATCCCTCAGCGCGTGCCGGTCGTGTTCGCGGCCTAGACTTTCGACGCCGTCCTCGTCTTCGTGTTCCGGAAACAGCCGTCGATGTGGTCGTCGACCATGCCGACGGCCTGCATGAAGGCGTAGCAGATCGTCGATCCCACGAACCTGAAGCCACGCTTCGAGAGGTCGCGGCTGAGCGCGTCAGACTCAGGCGTCCGCGCGGGGAGATCCTTCATCGTTCTGCGGCGATTCGTCAGCGGTGAGCCGTTGACGAACCTCCAGACGTAGGCATCGAAGCTCCCGAACTCCTTCTGTACCGCCAGAAACGCCTTGGCGTTCGTCACCGTGCTTTCAATCTTCAGGCGGTTGCGGACGATGCCAGGATTCTGCAGCAGACGTTCGACGCGCGCGGATGTGAAGCGGGCGACCTTTGCCGGATCGAAGTCGGCGAAGGCCTCGCGATAGGCTTCGCGTTTCTTGAGAATCGTCTCCCAGCTGAGGCCAGCCTGTGCGCCTTCGAGCGTGATGAACTCGAAGAGCACACGGTCGTCGTGCACCGGCCGGCCCCACTCATCGTCATGGTAGGCGATGCTGAGCGGCGTGCTCGCCCAGACTCGCATCGGGTTTGTTCCTGGCCCTTTGGCACCTTTGCGCCCCTGGCACTCTGCTCTACGACTGCAGCTTCACCCCGTGCCACTCGAGCGTCCCGCCGATCGCGCGTTCGAGCTGGGCGATCGCCTGGTTGAGATCGGCCCTGGCGCGCAGCTCGAGCGCCTGCGCGGTGACGAAGGACGTCTGGCGATCGAGGACGAGAAACACGGTACTCAAGCCTGACTCGAATCGGCGCTTCTCGCTTTCGGTACTGTTCCAGCGCGTAACGGCGCTGGTTGGCGGCGGCTTCGAGGCGCTGCTCCAATGAACGGACCGCCTGCATCGCATCGCGGACCTCGGCCTCGATCCGCTGCCCGAGCTGCTGCTGGCGGCGTTCGAGCTGTGTCGCCACAATTTCTGAACGGGCGAGGTTGGCGCGAGCGCTTCGGTTGCGGATCGGGAATTCCATCTGCAGCTGGACGAGAACGGTGGGGAAGCGGCGCGCGAACAGGTTGCTGAACGATTGGCCCAGGCCGCCGACGAAGAACTCGGGGACGCCGGCCCCGGCCGATGGCGCGGGGGCGTCGAGCGGTTCGAGGTTCGCCAGCAGCGAGAGCTGATTCAAGCGCGCGAGGAGCGCAGCGTCCGGATCGTTGCTATCGACCGGTGGTTCGACAGTGCCAGAGAGCGGATCGCCGGCCAGGCCCGACAGCGTGTAGCCGCCGACCACATTCACCTGCGGCTTGGTTTGGTTCTTGAAGAAGGCTTGATCGATCTCGTTCTGCGCGCGCTGAATCTCGAGGGACTTGAGCTCTGGCCGCCGGGTGAGCGCCAGCGTCAAGGCCTGATCGAGCGCATGCGGCGGCGGCGTGCGGTCCGTGAGATCAGCCGGCACCAGCGGCTGATTCCAGACGTTGGAGGTCCGGTCCGTCAACATCAGCCGCTTCAGCCGATTCTCCGCCTCGGTCAGCGCCTGCTGTCCTGAGAAGACTGCCTGTTGAAACCTCGAGACCTGCGTCTGCGCTTCGACGACGTCGATTGGCGCGAGCGTTCCCTGCGTCACCTGCCGCTCGTTGCTGTCCACCTGCTTGCGCGCCTGGGCGAGCGCGTCAGTCAGGACGACGAGGTTGCCGGAGGCAAAGGCGAGATCCCAATATGCCTCTTCGACGAGCGTCAACTGGTCCATCACGACTTGGCTGAGCTGGGCATCAGTGAGGTCGACGGCGCGTCGGGCGACGAGTATGTTGCGACGGTCCAGGTCGATGGTCCGGCCGCGCAAGAGCGGCTGCACGTAGGTGCCAGTCAGCGCCGACGGAAACTCCGGGTTGAGCCGCGCGAACTGGTTGCTGGTGTCGAGGCGCGCCCCGCTGAAGTCGACGGTGTAGCGTCCGCCCGCCCAGGGGGTTCGACCGGTCAGGCCAACGCCGCCGTCGACCTCGGTCCGCTCGAGCCGGCCTTCAGTCGCGCCGCCGATTGCCGAGGTGTTGGCGCTGACGTTCCGCTGGTATCCAAAGTTCGGGATGACTCGCGGGTCGTACACGCCTTCGAGAACCAGCACGTTCTGGCGCGCGACGTCGGTGTCGAGCCTCGCGATCGCCACGTCGTTGTTCTGCTCGAGCGTCATCCTGATCGCGTCGGCCAGGGTAATCGACAACGGCGCGCCTGAGACGCCGACCCGAGGCGCGAGCGGTTCGACGACCGCGGGCGGTTGAGCCAGCGCCGACGGCGTCGGCCAGGTTATCAGCAGCGCGATCGCGACAAGCGGTGTAGATGTCGATTGCCACCCTCGCCTCATCGATCGACACCCTGCCCCGGCGCGAGTCGGCGTCCCGTGAGACGGCCGACTGCCCGTCGGCCCGGCGCGGTGATCCGCTCCCAGCGGCGGCCGAACCGCGCCCACGCCGGCGACTGCGCTGCGTCGTCGAAGAGCGAGTAGAAAACCGGCACCGCCAGCAGCGTCAGCAGCAGGCAGAACGACTGGCCGCCCGCGACCAGAATCCCGATCGAGCGATTCGTTTCCGCGCCAGGTCCCGAGCCAAGGCACAACGGCAACATCCCCGCGACCAGCGCCAGCGTCGTCATCAGGATGGGCCGCAGGCGATCGCGATTCGCGCGGATGATCGCCTCATCGCGCGCGATCCCCCTGCGCGCGCAGGCCAATCGTATGGTCGATCTGGAGGATGGCGTTCTTCTTCACGATGCCGAAGAGGAGCAGCACGCCCAGCGCGGAATAGATGTTGAGCTGCTGGCCGAACGCGAGCGAGGCGCCGAGCCCGAACGGCACCGCCAGCGGCAACGTCAGCAGGATCGTGACCGGGTGGATGAACGACTCGAACTGCGCCGCGAGCACCATGTACATGAAGACAAACGACAGCGCGAAGGCGATGGCGAAGTAGTACGCCGCCCGGCCAAGCTCGCGCGACTGGCCGCTGGTGACGAGGTTGTAGCCCGGTTCCATGTCGAGCGAGGCGAATGCGGCTTCGAGCGCCGCCTGTCCCTCGGCCTGTGAGATCCCAGGGGCGGGATTGGCCGAGATCGTGATCTGCCGCTGCCGATTGAGCCGATCGATCTGCGCGGGGCCCGATCCCTCGTTGAACGACACCAGGTTGCGCAGCTGGACGAGCTCGCCCGACGCCGTGCGCACCGTCGCCGACGCGATCGATTCGGACGTGCGCCGGAACGAATCCTGGGCCTTGATGACGACCTCATACTGGTCGCTCGCGGCATTGAACGTCGTGACTTCCTGACCGGCGATCAAGGCATTGACCGTCTGCGACACGTCCTGGATGCGCACGCCGAGATCCGCGGCCCGCCGGCGGTCGATCTCGAGCCTGAGCTCCGGGAGTCCAGGCTGGAACGTTCGATCGACGTCGACGAGCAGCGGGCTCTTGTCCATCGCCGCCGTTCCCCTGGCCGTGTATTGATCGAGCTTCGCGAGATCCGGCCCGACGAGCGCGTATTGAATCTGGGCGCCGCGCCCTCCGACGAACGTCAGGCCGCCGGTGCCCTGCACCGAGATGACGGCGCTCTTTCTATAGGGCTGCACCATCCGTCGAGCCTGGAGCATCAGAGCCTGTTGCGAGTCGTCGCGCTCCTCGATCGGCTTCAGGCGGACGAAGATGCCGCCGGAGTTGTTGCTGCCCTGGCCGCCGCCGGTCAGGCCGGCGTTGCCCTGGACGGCGAGCACGCCGGGCAGGTTCTGGAGCATGTCGCGGGCGATGCGATCGACGAGCGACTGCGTGGCCGCGATGCTCGAGCCGACCGGCAGCCGCACCGAAATCTGGAAGCGCGACTCGTCTTCGACCGGCGTGAAGTTGATCCCCGACGCGCGGTAGAGCGGCACAATCGACATCACCACGAGCACCGACGTGGTGACGATCAACCATCGATGCGCCATCGACCACTGCAGCAGGGCAGTGTAGACGCGATCGACGTGGCGGTAGAAGCCGCGGCGCGACGCGTCGCTGCCGGCTTCGCCGTCATGACCGTGGCCGTCGGCCGTCGCCGGCTTGATCCAGCGCGCGGCCAGCGTCGGCGTCAGCGTGAACGACACAATCAGGCTGATCGCGATCGCGGCCGCCGAGGTCAACCCGAACGACGACATGAACCGCCCGACAATCCCGCCCAGGAACCCTACCGGAATGAACACCGCCAGCAGCGCCAGCGTCGTCGCCATGACCGCCAGACCGATCTCGCGCGTGCCTTCGATCGCCGCCCGAAACGGCGACATGCCCTTCTCTTCGACGAACCGGTAGATGTTCTCCAGCACGACGATCGCATCGTCGATGACGATGCCGACCATCAGCGTCAGGGCGAGCATCGTCATCTGATTGAGGGTGAAGCCGAGCATGGCGATGACCGCGAAGGCGCCGATGATCGAGGTCGGGATCGCGACGGCGGCGATGAGCGTCGTCCGGAAGTTGCGCAGGAAGATGAGCACGATGACGGCGGCGAGGATGCCGCCGAGCACCAGGTGTTCTTCGATCGCGTCGAGCGATGCCTTGATGAACTCCGAGTCGTCGCGAACCAGGCGGACCTCGACGTTTGGCGGCAGCGTCTGCTGAATCTCGGCCATCCGGGCCTTGATCGCGTCGGCCAGCGCGACCGTGTTGACGCCGCTCTGCTTGCGGATGGCGACGGTCAGCGCCGGGCGTCCGTCGAGGGTCGAGACCGACGTGGGCACTTCGCCGGTGTCGACGACCTGGCCGATGTCGCGAATGCGAATCGACGAATTGCCGCGCGTCGCGACGACGAGGTCGTTGAAGGCCTCCGGGCTGCGCAGGCGGCCGACCGTGCGCACCGACAACTCGCGCGCGCCCTGCTCGAGGCGCCCGCCAGGGAGCTCGAGGTTCTGCGAGCGCAGCGCCGCCGCCACGTCGGTCGTTGACAGGCTGTAAGCGTTCAGCCGGTCCGGGTTGATCTGGATCTGGATTTCGCGGCGCCGGGCGCCGAAGAGGAGCACCTCGCCGACGCCGTTGACTGACTCGAGCCGCTTCTGCACGTTCTGCTCGAGAAACGTCGTCAGCTCGACGACCGGCATCGGCGCCGACACCGAGAACATCAGGATCGGGAACGAATCGGGATCCTGCTTCTGCACGACCGGGGGATCGGCGGTTTCCGGCAGGTCGCGGATGACCGGATCGACTTTCGCGCGCACCTCCTGCGCGGCGACGTCGGCGTTCTTGGACAGATCGAACGAGATCGTGACGCGCGAGCGGCCCTCGGTCGAGGTCGAACGGAGCTCGTCGATGCCGGAGACGGTGTTGACCGCGGCCTCGATGCGATCCGTTATCTCGGTTTCCATGTTCTCCGGCGTCGCGCCGGGATTGGTCGTCGTGACCGAGACGACCGGCGTTTCGACGCGCGGGTAGCGGTCGACGCCGAGCGTGAAGAACGACACGCCGCCGACGACCGTGATCGCGGCGATGAGCATCGTCGCGAAGACGGGACGGTGAACGCAGATTTCAGCGAGCTTCTGCATGGGGCACCTGGCAGGTGATGACGACTAAGAAGGCATCGCAGAATGCCAATCCGTGTAATCCGTGTGATCCGTGGCCGTGATCCGTGGCCCTAATCGTCTGAGGCGTCCTTCGAGACGGTGACCTCGACGCCATCGTAGAGCTGGGCGAGGTTCGAGGTCGCGACCCGGTCCGCCTCCTGGACACCAGAGACAATCCGAATGCTCTCGCCGACCTCGCGCGCGGCGAGCTGCACGACCCGCAACCGCGCCTTGCGATCGTTGTCGATGACGAACACGCGGAACGAATTGGTGTTCGCGTCCTCGATGACCGCGCGCGCCGGCACGAGCATCGTCTTGATCGTCTTGTCCTGGTCGATCGTGGCGACCGAGAACATGCCGGGCTTGAGCAGCGCGTCGGGGTTAGGCACGCGAGCCTCGACCCGGAATGAACGCGACTCAGCCGAGATGGCCGGGTTGATGGCGGTGATTCGGCCGGTGAAGGACTTCCCGGGGAAGGCGTCGACCGATGCCTTGACCGACTGACCGATCCGGACGAGGCCAGCCTGGACGCCGGGAATATTCAGCTGCAGACGGAGCGGGTCGATCTTGAGGAGCGTGACGACCGCCGTCGACGGCTGCACGTACTCACCGAGCGACACCCGACGCTGGCTGATGAATCCTGAAAACGGCGCGACGATCGCCACGTCCTCGACGGCTTTCTCGGCCAGCGCCAGCTGCGCGCGCGCCTGCGCCAGCGACGCGCGAGCAGTGTTGACGTTTTGCAGGGAGGTCTCGGCGCCGGTTTTCGCTTGGTCGGCGACAGTGCTCGAGACGTCGCCGGACCCGACGAGCGACGCATAGCGCTGCGCCGTCGTCTGCGCCAGCTTGTCCTGCGACTCGGCGAGCTTGAGGTTGGCTTCGGCGCGGCTGATCGCCGCCTGCGCTTCGTCGAGCCGCAGTCCGGCGTCGATCCCCTGCAGCCGGACGAGCACCGCTTTTTCTTTGACGAACTGCCCGACGTCGACCGGCGTCGCGACGACGCGGCCTGAGGAATCCGGGGCGACGTCAGACGACTCGTCGGCCTCGAAGCTTCCAGTGGCTTCGATCGTGACCGGCTGCTCCTGTGACTTGACCGTCGCGACGGTGACGGGGACGACCGCTGGCGCTGGCGCCGCGCCCTCGGTTGTCGCGCGTCGGCTGCACGCCGCTGCGCTCAGAGCGACGACGAAAACGAGGACAGCGGACGCGGTCAGCCCCGGCGAGCTGAGCCAGACGCGGTCCCGCGCTGAAGACGATGGCGAGCACCGGGCTGGCCGTGCCGAGAGCGAACGCTGCATGAGTTCAATGACGTCGTTGAAGGAGTAATCGCTTACTAAGGCTATCCCAGAACCACGTTCATTTCCTCAGCATCCAGCCCGGGAACGACTCAATCTACCGAAGTAGTGTCCGCCTTTAGGCGGACTTGTCTTGGTCCGGCTGAAGCCGGACACTACGGCGTCCGCGGGTAACGGCAGGAGGTCGGCAAAGACAAAGCCGTCGCGCTCGACGACGACCCCTGGGGAGGTCGGAATAGGCCTCGAGAACATGGGGCCGCCGGTGACGCAGGTGTGGAACTCGCCGCGCTCCCCGCAGGGGTCGGCGGTCTGTGGCAGGTCTCTCAGCAATGACGCGTCGAACGCCCGTCCGGCCAGCACGGCCGGGACCGCGCGTGGATCGACACACGTGAGGCGCGCCTCGAGGCCCCCTGCAATCATCTCGCGCGCCAGCGCGGGAGTGGGCCGGTTCCAGAGTGGAAAGAGCGGCACGAGGCCGGTGCCCATCAAACGCTCTTCACGGTAGCGGCGGACGTCCTCGAGAAACAAGTCGCCAAACGCGACGTGCGTGAAGCCGTCGGCGACGGCGGCGCGGCAGGCCGCCGCCATCCGTTCCTCGTACACCTCGTTCGGGCACGGAGACGGGATGTTGACGACGACGAGCGGCAGGCCGGCGGCTTCGGCTTGGCGCCGCAGCAGTTCGGTCCTGACGCCGTGCATCGCCACGCGATCGGCGGCCTCGTTGATCGTCGTCAGCAGCGCGGCTGGCGCGCCAACCCCTTCGATCCGGAGCGTGTGCAGCATCCAGGCGCTGTCTTTGCCGCTGCTCCAGGAGACGAGCACCTTCACTTGAACGCCTCCGGGTGCAGCGCGCGCGCGATGAGCTCGGTGCCTTCCGCCACGCGTGGTCCCGGGACGACGGTGCGAGGATCCGTGATGATCGCGATGCGGCCGGCGCGGACCGCCGGCACCGACGGGAGCGCCTGCCATACCGCGATTTCCTGGCGCTGTTCCGCTGGTGACATGGCGCCTGCCCGCAACTCGAGGATGGCCTCAGGCCGGCGCGCGAGGACGAGCTCCGAGGTCGCCTGAACGGACTGCTGCGGCACGTCTGCGAACACGTTGTCGCCACCGGCCGCGTCGAGCATGTCGTGAAGGAAGCCGGTGCCGCCACTCGCATAGACGCCTCTGAGGGCGAGCGCATCCCGTCCGAAAATGAGCAGCGTTCGCGGTCTGGGTCGCCCGGACACGCGCATCCGGATATCGCGGAGTTTCTCCTCGATCCGCCGGATCACCGCCGCGGCGCCTTCTTGCTGTCCGACCCGTTCGCCCAGTTGCCGGATCGTCGTGGTGATATCGGCAAGCCCGGCGTGCTTGTAAACGAACACGGGAATCGTCGCGCGGTCGAGCTGACGCCTGAGGTCGATCTGACTTTCGTAGACGATGACGAGATCGGGTCGAAGCGACAGGATGCGCTCGAGATCCGGATCGACGAGCGCGCCGACACGCGGAAGCGTGAGCACGTCTGGCGGATAGTCGTCGAAGCTACTGACGGCGACGACTCGAGGGCCTGCGCCGATCGCGAAGAGCATCTCACTGACCGCCGGGATGAGCGAGATGATGCGAGCGGGCTTCGGCTGTCGCGGCAGCGTCGTCGCTCCGCCGACCACGGCTTGACACGTGCCGCACGATGACACGATGGCCACGATGACGCACGACTGCCATGGTGGCATCGTGTGCATCATGAACGTCGTGCTCAGATCGTCATCATGAATCTCGCGAACGGTGTCCAAAAGCTTCTCACCGCAGAGAACGCGGAGTGCGCAGAGAAGACCAATATTGCTCTGCGTTCTCGGCGTCCTCAGCGGTAAAGGCTTTTGAGTGCGAGCGGCCTTGATACTGCTCACGACGCTTTCCTCACCAGCAACCAGAGAAAGAACGGCCCCCCGATGAGCGCCGTGATCACGCCCACTGGTATCTCGACCGGCGCGATCAGCGTCCGGGCGAGGACGTCGCAGCCGACGAGAAATGCCGCGCCAAAGAGCGCCGAGGCGGGGAGCACCACGCGGTGATCCGAGCCGACGATCAACCGCACCAGGTGCGGCACGATGATGCCGATGAAGCCGACCGGCCCGCCGACCGACACGGCCGCGCCGGTGGCGAGCGACGCGCTGAAGAAGGCGCGCCGCTGGGCGCTCGTGACGTCGATGCCTCGCGTTTCGGCGCTGTCAGCGCCGAGGCTGAGCAGGTTCAGCGGGCGCGCCAGCCACGCAAAGACCGCGAAGGCAGCAAGCACGAGCGGAAGTGAGGTCACGATTGGCTGATAGCTGCTGACGTCGAGGTCTCCCATCAGCCAGCGCAGGGTACGGTAGGCGTCGGCAAAATCGGCGAAGTACTGCACGCAGAGGATCAGCGCCGAGAAAAACGCGTTGAGCGTCACGCCGGCGAGCAGCAGGACGTCGGTCGAGAGGCCGCGCCGGTGGGCGCGTGCGAGCGCATAGACAATCGTGACGGCGCATGCGGCGCCAGCGAAGCCGGCGACTGATACCGCGGAGATCCCGCCAACGCCCAGCGTCCAGTTGAACGTGATGGCCAGCATCGCGCCGAGTGCCGCGCCAGAGGACACGCCGAGCGTGAACGGCGTCGCGAGCGGATTGCGGAGGAGCCCTTGAAAGACGACGCCGGCGGCCGCCAGGGCAGCGCCGACCAGTGCGCCCGCGAGCGTGCGCGGCAACCGGGCGACGAAGAAGATCTGCGCGTCGACGTTGTCGGCAAATGGCACCGACCAGTCGAACGCGCGCCGCAGATTGATCGCTGTCGACCCGACGAGCGGCGCCAGCGTCACCGCCGCCACCGCCACCAGGCCGAAGCCGGTTGTCGTCACGGCGATTCGCCGGCGGATCGTCACGAGGCCGTCCCGCGCGCGCTCCGGCCGACCGGTACGACCACGAGATGGCCGGCGCCCGCATGCGGCTGGACATCCGCCTCGATGCCGTAGAGCGCCCGGATATTCCCGGCGGTCAGGACGTCGCCGGTCGCGCCTGAAGCCAGGATCCGCCCATCTTTGAGCAACACGAGCGTTTTGCAGAGCCCCGCCGCGAAGTTGAGGTCGTGCGTCGAGATGACGATGGCGATGGGCGTGCGGCGCTGGAGATCGCGAAGGAGCGAGGCGACTTCGAGCTGGTAGGCGAGATCGAGCGCCGCCGTCGGCTCGTCGAGCAGCAGGATGCCGGGGTCAGATCTCGATTTTCTCGCGTCGGACCGTGGACTCGGCGAGAGAATCGAGATCTGACCCCGAAATCTGCGCCAGCGCGGCGGCGATGATGACGCGCTGCTTCTCGCCGCCGCTGAGCGTGGCAAAGAGCCGATCCTCGAACGCCCCGGTGCCGGTGGCCTCGAGCGCCCGGCGCGCGAGAGCGAGGTCGCGCGGGCCCTCGACTTCGAACGTCCCGAGGTGGGGATAGCGTCCCATCAGGACCACCTCGAGCACCGTGAAGTCGAACGCGAGGTGCGTTTCCTGCGGCACGACGGCCATTCGCCGCGCCATCATCGAACGCGACAATCGAGAGAGATCGACGCCGTCGAGCGTCACACGTCCGCTCGAGGGCCGAAGCGTGCCCGCCAGCACGCGCAGGAGCGTCGTTTTTCCCGAGCCGTTCGGCCCGAGGATTCCAACGACGCCATCGGCTGGCACGTCCAGCGAGGCGCCGCGCAGCACTGGCGGCGCCTGCGGTCGATACGAGAATGTGACGTCAGCGGCTCGCAGCAACCCTCACTCCCACCATCCCGGCACGTCTGAGCGCCGGGTAACCCAGCGCTTCCTCGTAGTCGCGATTGAAGAGGTTGGTGACGCGCCCGAAGATCTGCAGCCGGTTCCAGAACGTCCACGACGCGCCGGCGTTCCAGACGCTGTATCCGGGTCCCTCGTAGACGCCGCCGAACGTGCCGAAGCTCGGGTCGACGTCGCTGACGGTGCTGCGGGCCCCGCCGTCGAGGAACGCCGAGAGCGGTCCGGCAGAGAGCAGCACGTCGGCCGAGAACATGTGATCGGGCCGCCGCAGCAATCGGTCACCGACCGCATACGGGGCCGGGGCCAACCCGCTCTGATCGACGGCGAGGATCTCGGTCGAGAGACGCGTGTAGCCGACGCGGACCTGAAGGCTTCCGCCGCCGAGCGCATTCAGCGGCATCCGCGCCGTGCCGGCAATCTCGACGCCCCGCGCGCGCGCATTCGAGATGTTGTCGGTCCGAAACTGGCTCGAGCCGCTGAATGATCCCGTCGCCACAATCAGGTCGTCGTAGTTATTGAAGAAGACGGTGCCCTCGACGAGGCCACGCCCGCCGAAGAGTGCCTGTTCGACGCCTGCGTCGAAGCTGCGGCTGCGCTCCGGCTCGAGCGACGGGTTGTCCGTGAATGCGATCTCGAAAGCGTCGGGGGGGCGGATGCCGGTGCCCGCTGATGCCCGAAGCTTGGTGAAGTTGCCGTCGGTCGCGCCAAGGACCCACGCCGCTGCGACCTTGGGATTTGCCGAGACGACCGTGTCGCTGTCGAACGGCGGCCGTGGAGCGAACGCGTCGGCGTCTCCGGCGAGAGCTTCACGCGTGATGCGGTCGACACGGAGGCCTGCCGCCAGAAAAATTCGATCGGCACGGTTCCACCGCGCCTCGCCGAAGAACCCGGCGATGCCACGCTCGACGGGCACGAGCTGGTTGCCTGTGGCAGTGATAAAGGTGCCGCCGGCGCTTTCACCGAGCAGTTCGACGCCTGCCGACGCTTCGAGGCTGCGCGCGAAGGTCGTATCTACCAGAAAACGCGCGGTCGTGCGCCGGGTATACGACTCGGAATCGCCGAACTGGCTCGCAAACTCGCTGTCGAGCCGCGAGTGTGTGGCTTCACCGCTGATTCGGGCGCGACCCGCCGCCGCGGCGCCAGCAATCGACATCAACCAGCGATCGTTGACGCCGCGCGCGACGAGGTCAATGCCGCTGTAGGTCCCGCCAGGATCCGCGCCGAACGGCCCCGGTGCGCCGCGCTCGTCGGTGGCGTAGCGCAGGCTGCCGTGAATCCCCGCGCCCTGGCTGTTGCGCCACCCGCCGGCCAGATCAGCGAAGCTCCGCTCGTAGTCGTCATTCTCGACGATGGCGCCGGTCGCGGTGCGCGAGCCGTTGAAATTCTCCGTCGTCAACCGTTCGGTCGCCGCACCCCAGTGCCACTGACCGACGGCGCCCGAGGTCGCGGCTGTCGCGCGGAACGTATCGTAGCCGCCGCCTTCGATCGAGGCCGACGCGTCAGGCCTGCCGCCCCGCCGGGTGACGACGCGGATCACCGAGCCGATCGCGTTCGATCCAAAGAGCGCGCTCTGCGGTCCACGAACGACTTCGATCCGCTCGATGTTCGCGACCGGGAGATGCGCGAAATCGTAGCCCCCGCCGAACGCATTCGCCTGCACGCCGTCGACGATCACGAGCGAGTAGTCCGATTCGCCGCCGCGCGGGAACACGCTCGTCACTGCGCCGCGGCCGCCGTTGGTGATCACCGAGAGTCCAGTCACGGCCCGCAGGGCGTCGGCGACGCTCTCGACTTGATGCTTTTCGAGGTCGTCGCGGGTGATGATCGTCACGCTCGACGCGGCCGACGACTGCGGAATCTCGACTTGCGCCGCCGAGACGACGACCGATTCGGATACGGCGCTGATCTCGAGCGCGATCGTTCCAAGATCCCGGGCCGCGCCGGCGCCAACGATTCGGATCGGCTTGGCCCGGAACCCGTCGAGCGCGACGCGGACTTCGTAGTCGCCACTGTCCGGGGCGTTGAGCGCGAATTGTCCAGACGAGACCGTCATCGTGCGGGCGATAACCGACGTGCCGTCCGTCACCAGCACGACCGCGCCGGGAACGCCGCGGCCGTCCGGATCGACGACCTGGCCGCTGACCGGCCCCGCAAGGCACGGTCGAGCCGCAAAGATGAACGTCAGGAGGAGAGCGAGGATCGGACCGTGAGTATGCACCGAGGCTCCTTTTCGGCGTGTCTCGCGCCGAGGGAATAAGGACGGCCCGGCGCCAGATATCCTGGCTGGCGGATCGACGCGCTGTTTCCTCGCCTTCCCATGCCCCGAAGCACAGTGGCGTTGGGGCTATTCGGGGTCAGGTCTTGTATTTCAACGTTTTGGGCCTCGAGCCAGACAAAACGTTGAAATACAAGACCTGACCCCGGGAACCGGAAACGACGCTCCCCGCTTACAGTGGCGGCACCGCGTGGGATTCGCACCCACTTCCCGTGGTCGCCGGGCAGAGCCGCGTCGACTAGGCGCGGCTCCTACGTCAGTTGTGCCCGCCAGTATAACACCTGTAAAATTAAGCTTTTGCGGCCGCTCAGTGCCCTGGGGCCGTAACTGCCCTTGAGCCTATGACTAAGAGCTCGACCATCAGCGCGAGGCAGACACCCGCCGGCGACGTGACCCTCGCCACCGGCGACCTCGTGATTCACGCGCAGACCCTGACCGTCCAGACCTCCGACCGGGTGGAGCTCGTTGACGTCACCGAGCGGGTCAGCAGCATCGTCCGCGCGTCAGCGGTCAAGGAAGGGCTCGTCAGCCTCTGGTCGCTGCATACGACGTGCGCGCTTTTCATCAACGAGAATCAGTCGGCGCTGCACGCTGACATCAAGCAGTTTCTCGAGCTGACGGTGTCGCGAAGCGTCAAGTGGATGCACAACGACCCCGAGCACTCGGATTGCGACCGCAACAACGCCGACGCGCATCTCCGGGCCATGCTGCTCGGGCACAGCATGACGCTGCAGGTCACCGGCGGCGAACTGGTCCTCGGCCAGTGGCAGCGCGTGCTCGCGGCCGAGCTCGACGGACCTCGCGAGCGCTCCATCCGCGTTCAAGTGCAAGGTGTGGCTTAGTTCAATGCGGAGTCGCCTCGCATCGCTCGGCCTCGCCGGCATCGACGACAAACTCGAGGCCGGTGTCCGCCTTTCCTTCGACGATGGCCTGACGCTCTTCAACTGTCCGGACACGCTGGCGCTCGGCTGGCTGGCCAATCGCGAACGCGAAAAGCGGCACGCCGCGCGGACCTACTACAACTTCAACATCCGGCTCGAAGCGACCAACGTCTGTGTCGCCAGCTGCCTGTTCTGCGCCTTCGCCCGCCTGAAACCAGGCGACGACGGGTCGTACACGATGTCGCTCGAAGAGGCGTGGGACAAGCTGCGACAGCGCGCCCATCAACCCCTCACCGAGGTTCACGTCGTCAATGGCCTGCACCCGGATCTGCCATTCGACTACTACCTGGAGCTGCTGCGGGGTTTCAAGCGGATTCGATCAGGGATTCATCTCAAGTGCTTCACCGCGGTCGAGATCGCGTTCTTCGCGGATCTCTACGGCATGACCGACGAGCAGGTGCTCGTCGAGCTCAAGGCCGCAGGCCTCGATTCGTTGCCCGGTGGCGGCGCGGAAGTGTTCGCCGAGCGGGTCCGTCAGAAGATCTGCCACGACAAGTGCGGCGCCGACCGCTACCTGGATATCCACCGGATCGCCCATCGCCTCGGGCTGCGCTCGAACATCACGATGCTTTACGGCCACATCGAGACGATCGCCGAGCGCGTCGACCACATGCTCCGGACGCGCGCGCTCCAGGACGAGACCGGCGGGCTTCAGGCATTCATCCCGCTGGCGTTCCACCCCGACAACAACCAGATGCGGAAGCTGCCGGCGCCGACGGCCACCGAGACGCTGCGGGTGCACGCGGTGTCGCGGTTGATGCTCGACAACATCCCGCACGTCAAGGCGTTCTGGATCGCCACGGGCGTCGAAGTAGCCCAGATGGCCTTGTGGTTCGGCGTCGACGACCTCGACGGGACGGTGCAGGAAGAGAAGATTTACCACATGGCCGGCGCGCGCACGCCGGAGTCCATGAGCACCTCGGCGATTCGCCGACTCATCCGCGCCGCCGGCCGCGAGCCCGTCGAGCGCGACACGCTCTATAACGTTGTTACGGGTCCCGACGCGCCTGATGACTCGCGCGTCGGGGCGTTACAATAGAGTCGTTAGTCGGCAATCGACAGTCGGCAGTCACAGTCTTCAGTCGGAGTCGGCAGTCCGAGTCGTTAGTCGACAGGGCGAGTCATCAGTCGAAAATCGACAGTCGACTCGCGACTCGTGACTCACGATCTGGACTGACGACTTGGACTGACGACTCGGACTGACGACTCCGATTGACGACTGCGACTGCCGACTGAACGACTGCCGACTGTCGACTGAAATGGACATCAACCTCCTCAACCAGGTCGAAAAGCAGAGCATCGGCGAGCGCCAGCCGCTCCCCGAAAACTATCTGCGCCTCTCAGACGATGAGATGGACGCCCGGATTGCGGCGGCCAAGCAGACGCTCGGCGATCGGCTGGTGATCCTCGGCCATCACTATCAGCGCGACGAGGTGATCAAGTTCGCCGACTTCACTGGCGATTCGTTGAAGCTCGCGCGAGCCGCCGCCAGCAAGGGCAAGGCGGAGTTCATCGTGTTCTGCGGCGTGCACTTCATGGCCGAGAGCGCCGACATCCTCTGCGCGCCGCACCAGAAGGTCGTCCTGCCGGACCTGGCCGCCGGCTGCTCGATGGCCGACATGGCCGCCGGCGATCAGCTCGACATGTGCTGGCGCGAGTTGAAGGAGATGGGCGTCGCGGTCGAGACCGTCGTTCCCGTCACCTACATCAACTCCTCAGCCGATATCAAAGCATTCTGCGGCGAGCACGGCGGCATCGTCTGCACGTCGACCAACGCCGCTGCGATCATGGCGTGGGCGTGGCAGCGCGGCGAAAAGCTCGTCATGCTCCCCGACCAGCACCTCGGCCGCAATACGGCCTTCAAGATGGGCGTGCCGCTCGATCAAATGGTCGTCTGGGATCCCAATGAAGTCTTCGGGGGGCTCGAGCCGGCGCAGGTGAAGGCCGCAAAGCTGATCCTGTGGAAGGGGCATTGCTCGGTCCACACGCGCTTCACGGTTCAGCAGATTGAGGTGTTCCGCAAGAAGTACCCGGGCGGCAAAGTCATCGCGCACCCCGAGTGCACGTTCGACGTCGTCCAGGCCGCAGACGTCAGCGGCTCGACCGAGCACATCATCAACACCGTCCGGAACAGTCCGTCAGGATCGATTTGGGCCGTCGCGACCGAGATCCACCTCGTCAACCGCCTGAAGAACGACGTCGAGCCCGACAAGACCGTCGTCACCCTGGACCCGTTCGGGTGCCTGTGCTCGACGATGTTTCGAGTGTCGCCGAATCATCTGCTGTGGACGCTCGAAGGGCTCGTCGAGGGCACGATCCACAATCAGATCACCGTGTCGGAGCCACAGAAGAGTTTCGCCCGCCTCGCGCTCGACCGGATGCTCACGGTCTAGAAGCTGTCAGCTTTCAGCTTCCAGCTTCAGTTTTGATTCTTGCCAGCGCCCGGCGTGCTTCAGAAATGATCTATGCTGAAAGGCTGACGTCGTTACGACGCACGGAGTGCTGATAGCTGAGAGCTGATAGCTGACAGCTTATTGAGATTGGAGCAGATGATGGCCCACGAAGTTCCCCCCCTCCCTTATGCCTATGACGCGCTCGAGCCGCACATCGACGAGCAGACGATGCGGATCCATCACGACAAGCATCACGCGGCGTATGTCAACAATCTGAACGCGGCGCTCGAGAAGGCCCCGCAGCTGCAGCAGAAGAGCGTCGACGATCTGGTGCGCGGCATCAACTCCGTGCCGGAGGAGATTCGCACGGCGGTGCGGAACAACGGCGGCGGCCACGTCAACCACACGATGTTCTGGGAGATCATGGGGCCAGGAAAGGGCGGCGCGCCGACCGGCCGCGTCGGCGAGGCCATCTCGTCGTCTTTTGGCAGCTTCGATTCGTTCAAGGAACAGTTCGCCAAGGCTGGCGTCGGCCGCTTCGGCAGCGGCTGGGCCTGGCTCATCGACGCCGGCGGCAAGCTTGTCATCGAGAGCAGCGCGAATCAGGACAGCCCGCTGATGGAAGGCAAGAAGGCCATCCTCGGTCTCGACGTGTGGGAACACGCCTACTACCTGAAGTACCAGAACCGCCGGCCCGACTACATCACGGCGTGGTGGAATGTGGTGAATTGGGACGAGGTGAACAAGCGGTTCAAGTAGAGAGCAGGCTCAGGGCTCAAGGCTCAGGGCTCAAGAAGCTTCAGATCCTAGTCGAGAGGCTGTGAACTGAAGGCTCTTGCTGAGCCCTGAGCCTGAGCCCTGTCTAGCCTGTCTCTAGCTCCTAGCTCCTTCCTTCAGATCCCGCTCGAAGAGCTCGCGTTCCCCTTCTGCCATGTCGTAAGTGTGTTGATCGTCTGGGAACTTCCGCTGACGGACGTCTGCCACGTAGGCTTCGAGCGCCCCCTTCGCACGTCGAACCGAGATCGGCGTATCGCTTGACGAATTGCGGCACGTGGCCGGTGGTGAGGCCGAGGAGGTCGTGCCAGACGAGAATCTGTCCGTCGCACGCGGGCCCGGCGCCGATGCCGATCGTCGGAACCTCGAGCGCCTCCGTAATGCGCGCGGCCACGACGGCCGGCATTGCCTCGATCACCACCGCAAAGCACCCGGCGTCCTGCAGCGCGCGCGCTTCGTCGAGCAACCTTTGGGCATCGCGGGCCCGGCGGCCTTGCACCCGATAGCCGCCAAGGGCGACCGCCGACTGCGGCGTGAGGCCGACGTGTCCCATCACCGGGATGCCCACGCCGACGATTGCCTTGACGCGCGTCAGCGTCGGGCCGGCGCCTTCCAGCTTGACGGCGCCCGCGCCTCCTTCCTTGACGAGGCGGACGGCGTGTCGGACCGCTTCTTCATCCGAGACCTGGAAAGAGCCGAAGGGCATGTCGGCGACGACGAGCGGCTTATAGACGCTGCGCGAAACGGCGCGGGTCAGCACCAGCATCTCGTCGACGGTAATCTGCACGGTCGAGTCGTGGCCGAGGACCGTCATTGCCGCCGAGTCTCCGACCAGGATGCCGTCGACAGCGGCCGCCTCCGCGAGGCGCGCGCTCGGCGCGTCGTAGGCCGTGACCATCGCGATGAGATCGCCGCGTTCCTTGGCCCGTCTGAAGTGGAAGGGCGTGATGCGGGGCTTGGCGTGGCTGATCACCGGCCATGCGGCGTCTCCTGCGTTGTCTGCCGGCCCTGTCGGGTGCGTCCGCGGATCGTCCAGCACGACGTTGTCGATGAGGCGCGTGCGCCCGGCGCGCGCGGCAATCGCGAGAGTCGGATGGCCGTTGAGGTCCGCGACGGCCACGTAGTCGACATCGAGGCCGCCGAGCAGGGCTCGCGCCGCTTCCACCGGGTCGCGTCCGCCGCGCGCGGCGGCGATCCCGGCGCCGAGTGCTCGCGGGATCGCCAGGGCGCGTGCGCGCTCCTCGGGCGAAAGCCGCGCGTTTCGCGACGACAGCGCCAGGCCATCCGGGTCGCGGACAGTGGGCACGACGCGAATCTGCAGATCCACCTTGAGATCGTGCACCATCTGCGTGACCACTGCCACTTGCTGGGCATCCTTCTGACCGAAGAACGCGAGCCTGGGCGCAACGATCAGAAAGAGCTTGAGGCACACTGTGGCGACGCCCCGGAAATGTCCGGGGCGAGACTCGCCTTCGAGCCCGAGCGCCGCTCCTTCGACTTCGACCCAGGTGGCGTCCCCCGGCCGGTAGATCTCGTCGAGCGCGGGCACGAACAGATAGTCGACGCCGGCCTCGGCCGCGATCCGGGCATCGTTGGCCTCATCGCGCGGATAGGCGTCCAGATCCGCTCTGTCGCCGAACTGCGTCGGGTTGACAAACACGCTCGCCACGACGGTGTCGCACTCGCGGCGGGCCGCTTTGATGAGCGCGACGTGCCCGCGCATGCAGCGCGCCCATGGTGGGGACCAATCCGACGGTTCCAAAGATGCGCGGTCGCTCGAGCGCCTGTCGAATCTCGGTCACCGTTCGAAGAACTCTCATTAGCCCTGCCTGCTCCGAGCCTTGTCGAGGGGCCCCGAGCCAGGTCGAAGGGCTTGCTCCGAGCTCGGTCGAGGGGCCTGCCCTGAGCTGGGTCGAAGGGCCGTCGCCGATGCGAGCGCGCGGTACATGGGCTCCAGCTCGGGCGCGCGTTTCGCAATCTCTCTGAGATGGGCGTCGACCGTTGCCCGATCGCCCCGCGCAATCGGGCCGGTCAGATCGAATCCGTTCTCGATCGTTCGCTGCATCAGCGGCACCAGTGCGGCGGGAGGCGCGCCGGCGGCCGACAGCAGTTGTGATGCACAGCGGTAGAGTGTAACGAGATAGTTCGACGCGATGACGGCGCCGGCGTGATAGAGCACGCGGTCGGCATCGGCGATCACGAAAGGACGAAGGCCCAGAAGGTCCGCGACCCAGATCGCGCGTGTTTGGGCGTCGTCAGTCTCGGCGGTGATCGCGCCCCAGGCGCCGTCGATTTGCTCGGGTCCGCGCGCGCGCGTGAATGTCTGGAGCGGGTGGACGCCGAACCGGCGAGTGTGAGGAGCGAGCGCTGCGAGGGGGGTGGCCCCGCTCACGTGCGCGATCCATGGTCCAGTGGCAATCGTGCGAGCGACGTCTCGAATCGCTGAGTCCGGGACGCACAGCAGCACCAGATGTGGGCTGTCCTCGACGAGCGTTAATCCTCGTTCCTCCAGCCGCGCGGCGACTGCCGATCCGACGCGGCCGCGGCCGACCACTCTCACCTTGGTGAACATGCGCGGCTGGCTCCTCAGGTAAGTGCCTTGTCGATTTCTTTCATGATCTCCTCGTGCGACGGGAACTCATCCTGCGTGGCGGCGACGAACGAATAGCGAACAGCCCCTGACGGTTCGATCAGGAAGAGCGAAGGCCTGGCGATGTTCCAGGCGTCGATCCCGATGCGCTGCCACACGCCGTATGCCTTCGAGACGTCGCGCGACGCGTCGATCAGGATGTTGAACGGCAATCCCTTGTCTTCGATATACCGCCGTACCGCCGTCGAGCTCTGGGCGACGACCGCCACGACCTGCCAGCCGCGCGCGGTGTAAGTCGCGGCATTCATCGCGAGCTCGGCAAATCTCGTGCGGCAGTTCGGACACCACGTGCCGCGATGGAAGGCGAGCAGCACCGGACCCTTCTTCAGGTAGTCTTCGAGCGACCGCATGTCGCCCTTCTGTGTCGGCAGCGTAAACGGCGGCGCCGAGGTCAATGTCGAGCGCGTGGACATGTCTCACATGGATCAGAACAACTTGATGTCGACGAGCTCGCCCGCCTCCACGATGTCGGTCTGCGCGGGGATCTCGATGTAGCCGTCGGCCTGCGCCATGCTGGTGATGTCACCTGACGCCTTGAACGCGGGCACCGCCGAGCCGTTCTCGATCCGGACCGTGTAGAACTGATGCCGGCCCGTCGTCGAGACGACGCGACGCGCAAGCGGTAGCTGGACGATATGTGGCTGATACTCGGGCAGGCGCGCGATGCGGCGGAGCAGCGGAACGAGGAGCATGTAGGCGTTCGAGAGGCACGAGGTCGCGTAGCCTGGCATGCCAAAGACCAGGCGCCGATCGATGCGGCCGAACGTTGTCGGCTTGCCGGGCTTGACCGCGATGCCATGGAAGAGGACTTCGCCGAGGCCCGCGATCACGTCGATGACGAGATCGCGCTCGCCGACAGAGCTTCCGCCTGAGAAGACGAGGATGTCGGCATCGCCGGTCGACGTTGCCGAGGCGTTTAGCGCGTTCAGGTTGTCGGCAACAGTCGGGTGGACCGCCGGAACGCCACCGTGTGCCGCGACGATCGATGACAACGTGAACTGGTTGATGTCGTAGAGCTGGCCGGGCCCGAGCGGCTGGCCGGGGTCGACAATCTCGTTGCCGGTCGAGACGATGGCGACACGCGGCCGGGCGAAGACGTCGACTTCGATGAGGCCCATCGCTGCGAGGGCGCCAACGCGGCTCGGGGTCAGCAGATCTCCAGGCGAGAGCAGCGTCTGTCCAGCCGCGATGTCGGCGCCGCGGCGCCCGACGTGCTGCCGCGGATAGACCGGTGTCAGCACCCGGATCTCGCCGAGGCTGCCTTTCTCGGTCTCCTCGACCATCACCACCGCATCCGCGCCCTCGGGAAGCGGGGCTCCGGTCGCGATCTCGATGCAGGTGCCGCGGGAGACGCGTTCGCGCGCGACCTGACCGGTGAACACCGTTTCGACCGAGCGCAGCGTTCTTGGCTCGAACGAGCTGGCGCCGAACGTGTCGGCGGCAATCACCGCGTAACCGTCCATTGCCGCCCGATCGAATGGCGGAACGTCCTCCGCTGACGTCGCCGCTTGCGCGAGAACCCGGCCGCCGGCCTCGCGGATTGAAATCCGCTCGATACGCTCGATCGGGACGGCGGCGCCAAGGACGAGCGCGCGCGCCTCGTCGAGTGGAATGGTTTCGCGGATCGGACGGACGGTCGTCATCAGTTTCTCCGCGTCGGGCTCAGTTCTGACGTCTCAACTCTCGCACGACGTGGCCGATTTCGGGGAGGATCAACCTGGTCATGGCCAGCCGCACCGCGGGCTCCGATCCGGGCAAGGCAAAAACCGCGGTGGTGCCGATCGACCCCGCCGTCGCGCGGCTCAACATCGCGGCCGCGCCAACCTCGGCGAAGCTCAGCATCCTGAAGAGCTCGCCGAACCCGTCGAGCCGCTTGTCGAGGAGCGCGGTGATCGCCTCGTAGGTGCTGTCGCGCGCCGTGATGCCCGTCCCACCCGTCGTGATGATGACGTCGGCAACGCCGGGGTTGGACTCCACTACCGAGCGCACGAGGCTGCGCACCGCTTCTGGATCGTCCCGAACGATGCGCCTGGCGCCGACGTCATGTCCGGCGCTCTTCAGTAGCTCTACGATCGCGTCGCCGCTGGTGTCGTTGCTTTCGGTTCGGGTGTCGCTGACGGTGACGACAACGCACCGGACCGAGGCCGGGGCGTCTTTTCGGTGCGCAGAGACGCTCACCGGTTCAGTATAGCGATCTCACAGGTTCAGGAGGTTCAGGGGTTCAGGAGGTTCAAAGGGTTCAGGGGTTCAGAGGTTCAGGGTTCAGGCATTCACCCGTTGCGATATAATCGGAGTTTCGCACGGGTGCCGAGGCCGTCGCCGACGGGTGCCTCAGGTCACCGCCCTTCGCGCCCTTAGCTCAGTTGGATAGAGCGTCTGGCTACGAACCAGGAGGTCGCAAGTTCGAGTCTTGCAGGGCGCACCAATTGAATCAGCACGTTAGCGGCGCGGCCTTCGGGTCGCGCCGCTGCCGTTTGCAACGGGATTCCGCAACGACCGGGATCGATGGCCAAAGACCGTATCGTAGCGTGCCGCAGGTTCGGCACGCTGGCCCCGCAGTTGGGCATCGTCATGGATTTCTTTGCGCACGCGGGCCGACTCGATGCACGGCTGAAGGCAACGGTCGGACCCGCATGAATGAAAACGTTGTTCATCTCTGGGTGATAAGAGCTAGAAGGAGGTCCCAATGAAGATCACGTCAATTTCGAGAACCCTGTTGGCCGCAACTCCGATGGTCGTCTGCGGCATCGCTGGCTTCCAGCACGCCTGCCCTGGCCCAGTCGCACGGCGGGCCCTGCTCTCTCCAAACGCTGTCTGGCGATTACGCAGGCCGTTTCGCAGGTAGGATCCTCGCCACTGCCGTTGACCCGGAACGACAACTCGACCGGCGTGTCCCTGAGCCACTTCGACGGCAAAGGCAGTTTCACCTCGGTGGAACACGTCGTCTTCAGCGGTTTTCCCCCTCCACCAGGAGAAGAGTGGACGCCGGCCACTGGGACCTATACCGTCAACGAGGATTGCACTGGGTCCTCCGTGACCTACTCTGCAAACGCTCCTGAGGGGCTCCCTCAGCACTTCGTGGTGGTCGACAATGGCAACAAGATCCAGAATGTGGTCGACTTTGGAGCATTCGCTTCCACCGCCACCAAAGTATCAGGCGCGGCTGATCCAGGCGACAAAGCCTGCTCGAATCGAACACTCTCTGGCGATTACGGATTCACCATCGCAGGTGATCTGATCCTCGGCCCTAACGGGCCCTACATCCCGCTCCGAACCTTATCCATGCAACATTTTGATGGCAGAGGCAATATGACGGGGATCGACCACGTTGTTGCGAACGGCGTGCCCCCAACGGAGGAGTGGAGGAAGATCTCCGGGACCTATACCGTCAATCCGGACTGCACTGGAAGAGGCCAGGTCGTCCTCGGTCCTGCCTCGTTGGACTTGTTCTTCGTGCGTGGTCAACAAGGGCGGAGAGATCGACCAGGTCGTGGACGGAAACGCGGTTACCGCCGTCGGCATCAAGGTCAGGTAGTGGCGCACCCACACCTTGGGTGCCCCCCGGGACCATGGTCCGTTCATGAGGTCAAGTTCTCTTAATTTTTAAAGAACCAGAACCGATCACAAGATGAAACAGATTGTGACCGCAGCGAGGTTTGTGCAAGCCTGATCGCGTTTCTCAAGGCCTGCACGCTGCCGCTGCGCCGTGGTCGCGAGATACGCCGTTTGCCGCCGCGTTCAGCGATACCGACATCGCCGATACGTTCACGTCGTGCGCAAGGCCTTCGCAAGGGCGCGTCGCCAATCACCGTGGCGCAGTTGAAGGCGGCGAGGTGACCGAGCACGGATCCGACGTCACATCGACATCGAGATGTGGTGAGGCATCAGATCCCAGACGCGCCAGAAGTCCTGCATCTCGGCGGTCGTTCCCAGAGAAACGCGGATGTAGTTCTGAAGGGACGCAAACGGCGGCACGAGAAGCACGCCATGCTTCTTGAAATGGCCGACGATCTCCTCGCCGTGCTCGGTCTTGAGCATGACAAAGCTTGCCTGTGAATCAATCGTGCGCACCATGCGCGCATTTGCCTGGTTCAGAAACTCCTGACGGTCGTTGGCGGTGCGGCGCATGCTCAGCGCCACGTGCTCGGAATCATCGAGTGCCGCGATCGCGGCGGTGGCGGCAACCCCGCTCACACCATCGCCGAGTAGGCGTGCCTGCAGCAGGCGGACGGTTTCGGGAGCGGCAATCGCGTATCCGACACGCAATCCCGCCAGCGCGTATATCTTCGAGAACGTGCGCGTGACGATGAGTCGTGCGTCGTCGGCCGCACGCTCGATGAACGAGGCATACTCCGACGACTTCTCGACGTAGTGATAGTAGGCCTCGTCGATCACCACGTGGACGCCGCTCGGAAGGCTCTGCAGAAACGCATCGACGTCCTGACGGCGCGTGACCGTTCCCGTGGGGTTGTTGGGATTGCAGATGTAGACGAGCCCGGTCGCGGCTTCGCTGCACGCGAGCATCTGCGGCAGGTCGTGATTGAACTCCCGAGTGAGGGGAACGCGAATGACCTCTGCACCGACGCGCCGCGCGTCCTCACCAATTCGTGGAAATGTCGGAACGCCCACCACCAGCTTCTGCTGAGGCCCGACGAAGCATTCGGCGGCCGCGCGCAGGACTTCAGCCGACCCGCAGCCGAGCACGACGTGCTCGCGGCTGACATGGTGGTGCGAAGCAATCGCGTCGCGCAACGCCTCGCTCTCAACCTCCCCGTAGCGGTTGGCCGCATCGAGTGCCCGCTGCATCGTCGCAAGCACCGGGCGTGACGGACCGTAGGCGTTCTCGTTGCGGTTCAGGCGAATCGGTCCACGCGGCTTGACGGCAGCCGCGACGCTCGTTGCTTCGCGGGCCAGGCACTCATCACCCACGGACTGGACCGCCGCCGTTGCCGCCGCCCCGGCTCCAGCGACGCGAAGGAAGTTTCGACGTGAAATCGCCACGGAAGTCTCCTCGTTCTACTGGACAATCAGCGTCACAGGCATGGATTCGAGTGACACCGCCGCTCGTGGCAGTAACGATCACGTTGCTGTATGTTCCGACGGCGACATTGCGATTAGAGCTGACGGTCAGCGTCGACGTGCCCGAGCCGACGATCGTCGTCGGAGTGAACTTGCCGTTGACAAATTTGGGCAAGCCGTTCACTGCTAAAGTCACAGTGCCTGAGAATCCCGCGCCTGCCGTAATCGTCACCGCATAGGTGCCGCTGCCCCCTTTGCTGATCGTCGTGCTCGTTGGAGTGACGTTCAGAGAGAACGTCCCCGGAACGACGAGCGTGACGTTCGCGGTTCGGGCGAGGGTTCCACCCGTTCCCGTGACGGTGATCTGGTAAGTCCCAGGCGGCGTTGCCGCGGTCGTGGCCACGGTCAGCGTCGTTGTGCCAGACGTGGTGACCGACGCGGGGTTGAACGATGCCGACGCTCCCGACGGCACGCCAGAGACGGCAAACGTCACGGCTCCGCTGAACCCACCGGAGGGAGTGACCGTCAACGTATACGGGGCGCTCCCGCCAGCCTGGACGGTCTGTGAGGCTGGCGCGGCTGACAGCGAGAAGTTCGCCGGCGCGGTGACGGTCAGCGTGACGTTCGCGGTCCGGGCGAGGGTGCCACCTGTTCCCGTGACGGTGATCTGGTAAGTCCCCGGCGGCGTGGCCGCGGTCGTGGCCACGGTCAGCGTCGTTGTGCCAGACGTGGTGACCGACGCGGGGTTGAACGATGGCGTCGCTCCCGACGGCACGCCAGAGGCGGCAAACGTCACGGCGCCGCTGAACCCACCGGAGGGAGTGACCGTCAACGTATACGGGGCGCTCCCGCCAGCCTGGACGGTCTGTGAGGCTGGCGCGGCTGACAGCGAGAAGTTCGCCGGCGCGGTGACGGTCAGCGTGACGTTCGCGGTTCGGGCGAGGGTGCCACCTGTTCCCGTGACGGTGATCTGGTAAGTCCCCGGCGGCGTGGCCGCGGTCGTGGCCACGGTCAGCGTCGTTGTGCCAGACGTGGTGACCGACGCGGGGTTGAACGATGGCGCCGCTCCCGACGGCACGCCAGAGGCGGCAAACGTCACGGCGCCGCTGAACCCACCGGAGGGAGTGACCGTCAACGTATACGGGGCGCTCCCGCCAGCCTGGACGGTCTGTGAGGCTGGCGCGGCTGACAGCGAGAAGTTCGCCGGCGCGGTGACGGTCAGCGTGACGTTCGCGGTTCGGGCGAGGGTGCCACCTGTTCCCGTTGACGGTGATCTGGTAAGTCCCCGGCGGAGTGGCCGCGGTCGTGGCCACGGTCAGCGTCGTTGTGCCAGACGTGTGCGCCAGACGTGGTGACCGACGCGGGGTTGAACGATGGCGCGCTCCCGACGGCACGCCAGAGGCGGCAAACGTCACGGCGCCGCTGAACCCACCGGAGGGAGTGACCGTCAACGTATACGGGGCGCTCCCGCCAGCCTGGACGGTCTGTGAGGCTGGCGCGGCTGACAGCGAGAAGTCCGCCGGCGCGGTGACGGTGATGGTGCGCGTCGCGGCTTGGACTCGTCAGCCCGCCGTTGTCGGTGACCGTGAGCGACGCGGCGTAGGTTCCGGGCGTCGAGTACACAACGGGCCCCGGAACCGCCACCGAGCTCGAGGCAGGATTACCGCCCGGGAACGTCCAGGCATAGGCGCTGATGCTTCCTTCAGGATCGTTGCCCGTTCCCGCAAAGGACACCGCTTGTCCGGGGCTGATCGTGACGTTGGCCGCCGGGCTGGTGATCGTTGCCGTCGGCGGCTGATTCGGCGGGGCCGTTCCTGAGAGCTGCACGAACTTCGCGACCGACGGCACGCCGGCCGCATTCAGGATGAACAGCATGTAGTAGCCGGGGGGCGCGATGTTGCCGTTCGGCGGCGCGGTGACGTTCAGCAGGCCGCTGCCGACTGTATACGACAGCCCGACGAGCCGCTGATCCATGTCGAACGCGTGCGTCGGCGCGCCCGGGCCGGACCAGGACGACCGATGCGATGTCCGCCGCGTCCGGCGTGTGCACCTGGAACGTGCCGCCGTAGTCGACCGCATCCGGGCAGGGACGCCGGATGACCGGGCGCTCTGCCGGGCGTGCCGTCGGCATTGAACAGGTAGGCCGGAGAATAGATCTCCATGCGCTGCTTCGTAGTTCCCGCGCTGGGGTTGCCGCCGGCCAGCAGGACGGTCGCATCCGGCAGGAGCAAGCGATTCGGAATGATAGAGGCGCGGAAAGGCGTTGGCGCCCGCCGGGCTGAACGTGTTCGTTGCCGGGATCGTACAGGTCGGCGTTCAGGCTCGCCGTCGCGGCGTCCTCGTCGTTCATCGATCCGCCGATCGCCAGCACCTTGCCGTTCGGCAGGATGGTCGCGTTCATCTCGATGCGCGGCTGGGACATCGCCGGGCCGTACTGCCAACGCGGAGTCGCCGCCGAGAAATCGATGATCTCCGTCGTGGCGGTTGCGGGGTTGCCGCCGCCGAAGATCATGACGCGCGGATTGTAGCCATCCGCGGGAGTCAACGGCAGCAGCACCGACGTGCCGTACGTCCGCGTGTGACGTAGTTGCGTGGTGGCGACTACCGCCGACCAGGTATGCGTCGCCGGATTGAAGATCCTGGATCGCGTGCCCGAGCCGACGTAGAAGCCACCTTGCCGTCGGTCAGCAGGTGCATGCGCGGATAGAGCGGCGGCGTCCAGCCCGCCGTGATACTCCGGGCTCCAGCCCGAGCCAGGCGTGTAGATCTCGACGCGTCGATGTTCGTGCCGCCGGTTTCCAGCAGCCCTGAAAACGTCATGACGCTGCCGTCGCCGAGCGTCGTGACCGTCGGATACCAGCGCCCGTGCGCCATGTTCTGGATGTCCGTGAAGACGCCGGTCGCCGGGATCGAAGAGCGCCGTTCCGCGGCTCGCCCCAGAACGGGTCGTACTGCGAGGTTGCCGCCGTTGATGAAAATCCGACCGTCGGGCAACGCGACCATGCCGTTGCAGAACATGTCCCAGGCGAGCGGAATGGCGCTCGAGAAGGTTCCTGTCTGCGGATCCCAGACCATCGCCCGGAAGTTTGTTTCGGCCGCAACGTTGCCGGATCCCGCGACGATCAGCACTTTCCCGTTGTGCATGAGCGCCATGTGCACCGGATTGATGGTCACAAGAGCGGGCAGACCGCCAGACTTCAGGACTGTGTTCCACCGACCCTGGGCCACTTGCGCCGCCGGGAGCTGCAGCCACGCACCTGCCAGCGCGCAGGCGATGAGGGCCACACGGCCGATACGGAGCCGTTTCGTCGTTCGCATCACTTGTTCGCGCATTCGTTTCCCTCTGCGTGTCCGTGGAAGAACCGCCGAGACCTCTGTCGCTCAATCAGACGAAGATACGAGAGCCGGTGGAATGGATCGTCGAGCAGACGAGCAAAGCGCACACCACCAGGCGCGGACGTTTTTAGGGGGGAAACAGGGGATTGATCAGAAAAGTCCGGCCAGAGTCAGACTGAAGTCAACGCGGGAGAGCCCCGAACCGAGCCGCCAACCGCGAGTCGCCGCGGCAGGTCCGGCTAAAGCCTGCATGTGGGCGCTACATGTACCCCTCGCGGCGACGAGTTTCGAGGCCGCCGTCATCGGCCGCGTCCTGAGCGCGGCCGGCACGCTCGGCGACCTTGGCGTGGCGGCCGGTGCGCAGTTCATCGACCACTTGTGGACCGAGCTGGCCTTCGACGGCACGGGCCGGGTGCACGGTCCACAGCCGAGGCGAGCGATAGCGCGTGCCGGAACCGCGATCGAAATACAGGTCGATCACGGGAATCTGCTAGCGGCATGAACAGCTGCCGGTTTCCCACCGGTCGTCGGCTTGTACGCGTCGATCCGGCCGCTGGCGTTGAGCGCCTGCAACTCCGCAGCAAGCTGCGCGAGATCCGTGTCTGAGACCTGATTGAGCAGGGACACGCTTTGCCGGAACTGCGAGATCGTGTAGGACTCCAGTGTTTCGTGAGTTGCCGAAAACGCATAGTGCGACCGAATCTCGCGGCAGACAATTCACGCTAGCAGGAAAGGCAGGAACCCAGGCGCGGACAAGGAAAGCGACTGGCTTCCGGCGCCGCAGGGATCTTCTCGCTCTACATCCGATCCTACTGGGCCGACACGGCCATCCTCGACGGCACCTGGCAGCCGCCGACCGTCACGATGGTGAAGTGAATCATCCTCATCGACCGCAGAAGGGATCGCCCGGAGATGATGTCCGCACGAGCGAGCGCAGCTTTCACGGGAGCGCGCAGCGCGAGTGGCGTTCTCTCGGCCCCGTCCGGCGAGTTTCTCAGCACGGCCGCGATAGTAGCGGCTGTCGAGTTGAATGTTGACGCGCGATAGACCATACGCCATCGGAGCGTCGTCGCCGCGAGCCGTGCTGCACGGTCAACCGCGAGCATCGCATGGCGCCTGCAATGTCGCGGCTCGCCGGACGCTTCGTGGTGCGAAGCGGTTCCTCAGCGACACGATGCGATGGCGGCGACGCTGTCCGCGGCTCGGCGCGACGACGTTCGTCGTGATGCAGGGCGTCAGGCGACTTTGGCCTCGTCTTCGTGCGCCGCTGATTGCCGTCGCGGTTGCGGTCGTTGCCGTCGCCGCGCTCAGCCTCGATCAATCCGGCGTTCGCGGTCCTTGGTCAAGTTGCGATGGTGAGAAGAAGAGGGGAAGTGTCATGAGAATACGCGCATTTGTTATCGCGGCGATGGCGCTGTCATCGTTGGCCGCAGCATCAATCGTCGCGCAGGACGCGCAGAATCTCGAGCAGCGGATCGCCGCGCTCAAGAAGTCGATGGCGCAGAGCCAGGCGCAACTCCGCAAGTACGAGTGGGTCGAGACCACGATCATCAGCCACAAAGGCGAAGTGAAAAGCCAGAAGGAGCAGCGTTGCTACTATGGCGCCGATGGCACGCTTCAAAAGCTTCCGATTGGCGATCCGCAGCCCCCCGAGGAGGCGGGCGGCCGCCGCGGCCGGCTGAGGGAGCGCATCGTCGAGAAGAAGAAAGACGAGATACAGGAGTACATGGAGACGCGCCGCAGCCCTGGTCAAGCAGTACGTGCCGCCGAACCCGAGCGCTATCGATGCCGCGAAGAGCAACGGAAACGTCGCGCTGCGGCCAGGCGACGCCGGTCGCGTGCGGGTGGAGATCACCAACTACATCAAGTCTGGCGACATGATGGCGATTGACGTCGACGCCGCCGCCAATCGGCTGCTTGGTCTGAGCGTCAATACCTACATGGACACGCCCGACGATACCGTCACGCTCGCCGTCAAGTTCGGCACGCTCGATGACGGGACCACCTACACGGCGCAGACGACTCTCGACGCCAAGGCCAAGGAGATGCAGGTCGTGATTCAGAACACCGGCTATCGGCCGATGATTCAGTAGCCAGTCCCGGTCGATTCACAGTTGCACTGTCACAGAGAAGGATGTCGATGATGTTCCGCAAACTGAGAAAGACCTCACGCGTTCGTGTCCTGCACTTGCTTTCATGTTCGGTGCTGGCACTCGGTGTGCTCGCACCGCGCCCCGCATTCGCTCAGCCGAGCGACGAGTGGAAGGGAACCTTCGCGCCGTTCTACTTCTGGGCGACGAGAATCGACGGAGACCTGACGACCCGAAGCGGGAACATTCCCGTCTTTTTGGCGTTTGACGATGCCCTCGACAAACTCAGCGCGGCGTTCAGCTTCCATTTCGAGGCTCACAAGGGCCGACTCGGCCTCTTCACCGATCTCGACTTCACGGGGCTCTCGAGCGACGCGCAGTTCACGCTGCAAGGTCCGGCGGCGGTCGTGGTCGACGGCGAGTTCGATCTCTCCAGTACGTTCTTCGAAGCAGGCGCCTCGTACGCGTTGGGCGAAGCGGCGAACTTCGCGATTATTGGCGGACTTCGCACGATGACGATGTCGAGCGAAATTCAATTCAACACACCGAACATCGCGGTCACTCCCGTCGACGCGAGCCGAACGGCAGCGAGCGGCTTTGCCGGCTTCACCTACCGGCCGGCGATCAACGAGAAACTGCGTTTCCTCAGCCGCGCCGACATCGGCGGCGGAAGCGGGATGTCGTGGTCCGCCCTGGCCGGGTTCGAATATCTCCCGAAGCCGTGGCTCGGACTGGTGCTCGGCTACAAGGGGATGGGCGTCAGCGGGGGCAGCGAAACCGACGACAAGCCAATTCGCGAGTACGACTTTACCTACTACGGCCCGATCTTTGGGTTGAACCTGCACTGGGGACACCGGTAGGGCGACCTGAGAGGTCGAGTTACGGCGCGCCGGCGGATTTCGTCTTGCCGCGCGCCGATTCAGGCTGGTCGGGGTCGGCCGGAGGCTTGATTCCCTGCCAATCTGCGCGCGGCACCAGTTTGGGTGCGTGCGGATCCGTTTCGTAGTGCGGCGACATGATCTGGACGCCGGCCTCGTTGAATTCGTCCTGGATGTTCGCATGCAGCGCATCGAGGATCAGACCCCGATGGTGCGGCCGTTCGAGGCTCACGAGCAGCCTGTATTCGACGAAGAAGTCCTGGAGCGCAGCCTGGAGGACCTCCGGCTTCGGATCCGACCGGATTCCAGGCGTGCGCTCGGCCGCCGCGAGCAGGAGCGCGCGAACCTGCCGCCACGGTGCGTCGTAGCCGATCGTCACCGTCGTGTGGACGTAGACGCCAGTTTCGGCATCGCGCGAGTAGTTAATCGTCGCGTTCGAGATCACGATGGCGTTGGGCATCGTGACCTCGACGCGATGCGGCGTCTTGATCTTCGTCGCGAGCGGGCCAATATGCGTGACGGTCCCTTCGACATCCCCCACCTTCACGAAGTCGCCGACGCGAAGCGCCCGCGAGTAGGTGATCGTGAAGCCGCTCATGATCTGATTCATGATGCCGGTTGAGCCCAGTGAGACAATCAGGCCGACGAAGACACTCGCACCTTTGAAGGCGTCGGAATCGCTGCCCGGCAGATAGCCGTACGACACGATCAACGCGAACAGCCAGAGCAGCGCGACGACGATCCGACGCGTCGGCTGGGCGGTCTCCGGGTAAATGCCTGGAAGCGCGACGCTCCGGCGATCGACCGCGTCGAACAAGGCCCCCGCCAGCCGCGTGAAAACCCGTGTGATCAGCACGACCACCAGGACCGTGCCCAAGCCGGGCAGCGCGTTGACGAACATCTCTCCGATTGACCCGAACAGGTGCAACGCCGATGCCCTCATCGACTCTCCCCATGGCCTCGTATAGGGGAACCGGCGCAGAACAAATGTCAGCCACATATCAGTGACGAGCAACGCAAGCAGCATCCACACGATCGCGGTCAGGTGGCGCACCAGCTCGGTCGCTCGCGACGCGCGGCTGATGATCTCGCCGCCTGGAAGCCGCTCGATCCGCCGTTGCGCAGTTTCGCTGAGCCGGCGCGCGCTGGCGCGATGGCCGCGCACCAGCAGTACGAGCACGACGAAGTACACCAAGGTGGCGACGACTGCGAGGCCGACGGCCCGAACGAGCCGCGACGGCGTGCGCAGCTCGACGACCTCGTTGTAGGCGAGCTGCAACTGCGCCGCGGCCGCCTCCGTCTTGCGATCGATCGTCTCGTCAATCAGCACGTCGACGTCCTGCGGCAGGATCACGAATACGACCCGCCCGTCGATGTTGACGACACGCGCCTCGCCGAGGACCGACGTGCCGACGATTCCACCCGGATGTTCGTCAACCAGGCGAGCGAGAACGTAGTTGGCCCCGATCACCCGTTCGGCCGGCGTGCGTGACATCACGGTCGCGCGGAACTGGACGATCGGGCGGTTGGCGTAGGTGAGAGTCGCGACCTGACCCGAGGGCTGAGCCGTTCCGGCGGCCGCGTCGATGGCTTGAGTTTGTTCCGACGCTGGCGGCGTCTGCCCGCTCGCGGCCGGAGCCAGCAGGAACACACCCAGCGCGCAGATGATGATGCGTGGTAACCGATTGGCAATCACAGTGGGCACAGTCCCCTGCAGCTCGATGTCGAGAGGTCGCGCGATGCTATCACTCTTTCCGCGGAGTCCGCCGAAGGCGCGGAAACCAACGAGTGCCTTTCTCTACGCGCTCTGCGCCCACCGCGGTGAAAGGCTTTTGGACGCCGTCAATTAGCTCAGCGCCTGCCCGAATCCGAGCACATACCCGTCGTGGTCGCGAACCGCGAACTCCTCCATGTTGTAGGCCTGCTGGACGATCGGACCGTAAACGACGACCGCTCCCTTGCCCTGCAACTCGGCGTGCAGCGCGCGCGCGTCGCGGACCCAGAAGAACACGTCCCACGTGCCGCCCTGTTGCTCGTTCGGACTGATCTGCTGGGTTCGTGGGACCAGCTTCAGCATGATCGGCAGGCCGTCGCGGCTCAGAATCACGAACTCCGGTGGCGTCCCGCCGACGTAGTCGCGGTGAAACCCGAGCACGCGCTCGTAGTGCGACGCGGATGCCTCGAGGTCGGTGACGGGGAAGTACGGCGCGCTGCGAAGCAGGTGACGTGTGTCCTCAGCCGACATATGTCTCACCTCCATGGACACCAGCTAGAAGCCTATCTTATAGACCAAGACCTGGCCTGCACGTGCCGACAGCCATGGTTCTCGATGAGCACGATGACTCGATGAACACGAAGATTGCCTAGCCGCTAGTAAGGAGAAGGAGGCGAGCGATTCCCCATCCGGGATCCTCCTGACGGTTCAATCTCTGAGTCTGAAGAATCGGCCTCGCCGACCCGGGCCAGGGAGCCGTCCGAGGCTGGGGATGTATCCTAGTAAGACAACGTCGGACCCTGATGTCTCGCTTCGGATACGGCCTGCTGATCGTTCTGGTGACCATGGGCGGCCCCGCGTGTCGCACGCCCCGCGGCGACGACCGCCCGGTGATCGTCCAGCCAGGCGCTCCAGGGCAGGCAACGCGGGTGATTTCGGCCGAGAAAGCCACGGATCTCTCGCGCGTCCAGTACAGCGCCGCTGACGTCCGCTTCATGCAAGGTATGATCGGACACCACGCGCAGGCGCTCGAGATGGCCGCCCTGGTGCCGGAGCGGACGCATCGGGACGACATGCGGCTGCTTGCGAAACGCATCGACCTGTCCCAAGCCGATGAAATCCGCATGATGCAGCACTGGCTCGAGGCGCGAGGCCAGCAGGTTCCGGGACCTCATGCGCACCACGCGGCCGGTGCGACCGGCCTGCTGTCGCTGATGATGCCTGGAATGCTCAGCACCGAGGAAATGGCCCGTCTCGCCGCCGCCACGGGTGACGCGTTCGATCGGCTGTTCCTGGAGCTGATGATCAAGCACCACGAGGGCGCCCTGACGATGGTGAAAGAGCTGTACGCGACGGCCGGAGCAGGACAGGAATCCGAGATCTATGCCTTTACGTCGGACGTCGACGCCGATCAGCGCATGGAGATCGACCGCATGCGTGGAATGATCGCCATGTCGAAGGAGCAGGAGAGATGAGTTCGCTGACGGCCCGGTTGCTGTGCGTTGTTGGAGCGATCCTCATTATTGATGGCGGGGTAGGGCCGGGGGCGGCGCGCGTGGACAGGAGCGGACGCCTGCCGCCACGGCACCCGCCGCAAGCGCGAACGATCCCCGCGTCGGCCTCAAGCCGGGCTTGAAGGATGCCGGTCAGGCCGCGCGCAACCTCGAACTTGTCAGCAGCCTGCCAAAGCCCGCCGGCTTCTTCGATCCGAAACAGCCGGCCGGCGAGCCCACCGGACCGGAGACCGAGGACAAGCCGGATCCCAAGCCGGGTGAGAAGGGTGAGAACCCCGAGGCGAAGCCGAGTGAAAACAAAGAGGCGAAGCCGAGTGAGAACAAAGAGGCGAAGCCGAGCGAAAACAAAGACGCCAAGCCGGGGGCGAAGCCATCGTCAGGCGGAGGCGGCTTGAACTTCGTGAATTCGGACCTGGCGTTCAGCGGCAAACACCTGTTCATCGGCAACTTCAACGGGTTCAACATCTACGATCTCGAGAACCCGAAGAAGCCGAAGCTGCTTGCGTCGATCGTCTGCCCGGGCGGCCAGGGCGATTTGTCCGTGCACGGCAACCTGCTCGTCATGTCAGTGGAGCAGACCCGCGGCCGGATTGATTGCGGAACCGAGGGCGTCGAGGCGGCGGTGAGCCCGGCTCGCTTTCGCGGCGTTCGTGTCTTCGACATCACAAACGTGAAGAAGCCGAAGCAGGTCGCCGCGGTGCAGACGTGCCGCGGCTCGCACACGCATACCCTCGTGGCCAACCCGAACGACAAGGCCAATCTCTACGTCTACGGATCCGGCACGGCCAACGTCCGGTCTGCTGACGAGCTCGCCGGCTGTTCGGGCGCCGAGCCGAAGGACGACCCGAACACGGCGCTCTTCAGCATCGACGTCATCCAGATTCCGATCGCCAACCCGGAGAAAGCCCGCATCGTCAGCCGTCCACGGATCTTTGCCGATTCTTCGACCGGCGCGATCTCCGGCCTGTGGCCGGGTGGCGACCACGGACCGGGCACGCAGAAAACCTCGGTGACGAACCAGTGCCACGACATCACGGTGTTCCCCGAGGTCGGCCTTGCCGCCGGCGCGTGCTCGGGAAACGGCATCCTCCTCGACATTTCGGATCCCGTGAAGCCGGTCCGGCTCGACCAGGTGACGGACAAGAACTTCGCGTACTGGCACTCGGCGACGTTCAACAACGACGGCTCGAAGGTCCTCTTCACCGACGAGTGGGGTGGCGGCACGCGCCCGCGCTGCCGCGCCACCGACCTCCCGAACTGGGGCGCGGACGCCGTCTTCGATATCGTCGACCGCAAGCTGAAGTTCGGGGGCTACTACAAGATGCCGGCGCCGCAGACCGAGCAGGAGAACTGCGTCGCGCACAACGGGTCGCTCATTCCGGTCCCGGGCCGCGACATCATGGTGCAGGCGTGGTATCAGGGCGGCGTGTCGGTGTTCGATTTCACCGATTCAACCAAGCCGGTCGAAATTGCGTTCTTCGACCGCGGTCCGATTGATGCGATCAACCTGATCACCGCCGGCTACTGGTCGACCTACTGGTATAACGGGTTTATCTACGGCACCGAAATGGCCCGTGGCGTTGACGTGTTCCGGCTCACGCCGAGCGAGCATCTGTCGCAGAACGAGATCGACGCGGCGATGCTCGTCCACGCGACCGAGTTCAACCCGCAGCAGCAGCCGAAGGTCGTCTGGCCGGCGAGCTCCGTCGTCGCGCGCGCGTATGTCGACCAGCTGACGCGAAGCAAGAGCATCCAGCCGGAACGGGCGAGCGCCATCGTTGGTGCCCTCGAACGCGTTGACCGGCTCCGCTCGGGGCGCGACAATGGCGCCGCGGCAGTGCTGGACGAGCTCGACGCGCTGGCGAAAGGGCTCGAAGGCGATGCCGGCAAGGCGACCGGCCGCGACGCGACGCGGCTGCGCTCGCTCGCCAGCACGCTCAAGGGCCGGGCAGCCGGTCTGCGGTAGATGAGTGATGGTCCGGCTGCTGTCCCGGCCGCGCGAAGCTATCTCATAAAGAGGGCGAACGAGCCGTAGCGAGAGAGCCGGCGAGCGGAGTAGGCGCACGGCCGTAGTGTCCGGCTAGCCGGACCCGACAGCCGCGAAGAAGAGAGAATCGAGACAGTTTCACTATGTCCAGGGAAGTTGAAGTCAGCTTGCGGGTGCCGAACATGAAGGTTCGCGCCCTCGATGAGAACGGCTATCCGATCGACCACGCGAACGTGCGGTTCAGGAAGATGATCCAGGTGCCGTCGATTCCGAAGCCCGACGAGACGCTCGAATTGACGACACGCTCGGGCCGGAAGCTGCCAGCCAGGGTCGTGCGGGCGGATTGGCACGAGAGCCGCGAGCTCTTCGTGCTGTCATGCCAGTATGCCGAGCGTTCGATTACCGCGGAAGAGTACGGCGCGCTCGCCGAAGATCCCGAGTGGGAGTTGAAGCCGCTCATCTAGAGCCACGGATTACACGGACAACACGGAACTCTGGTTCTGAGATAGCACACTAACTGTCTGCTGCCGCCCTGCGGAGGGGAAGGCGCCGTCCGTAGGTCGCCTGGCGCCAGATCCATTCCATCGGGCCGAACGCGAAGCGTGCCAGCCACCATCGGCTGATAGCCACTTGCGCCCCGATCACGGCCACGACCAGGAGCGGCCACCAGGTAGGGCCGACGTGGCCCATCAGGCCGAACCCGATCCCGTAGAACAGCATCAGCGCGACAACGGTCTGTGACAGGTAGTTCGTGAGCGCCATGCGTCCAGCGGGCGCGAGGCGTGTGAGTCGCGCGCGCCAACTGGCGGACTGCCAGAGGATCGCGAAGGTTGCCGCGTATGCCAGCGCCAGCGGAGCGACGCCGAGCGCGTACGCGCTTGATTCGGTAACCTTCAGCCACGAGCCGGCGGAGATCCCGCGCACCATCAGCGCTACTTCGACGCCGGCGGCCGGAAGTCCCACTGCAAATCCCCAGAGGCGCACCCGCCGCAGTGTGGGCAGCCACGGTGTCAGATCGCGGAGCATGCCCGAGCGTCCGACCCAGAGACCGACCAGGAACATCGCCAGCACTTTGAATGGCCGGCCAGTGGTCAGCAGATCCGCATATCGGAAGAACACACCGCTCACTTGGAACCTCAGGAACTCGGCCCACCCGGCGTCGCGCAGAATGGGATAGGGGGGTGTCCCCGGGGCAAATCCGGTCATCTTGAGCACTGCGTCGGCCGCGCGCAGCAGCGGCGCACCAGGGTCCAGTGCCCCGTGGCTGGCGACGATGAGGGCTTCGAGCGCCACGGGCGCGAGGACGAGCGCGACCGCGGCGCGGAGAAGCGTGGTATCTCTGACCCGACGGAAAGGGATCAGCAGGAATCCGACGAGCGCATAGAGAAAGAGGATGTCACCTTCCCAGATGTAGAGGTGTACCGCGCCGATGGCCAGAAGGACGAGCAGCCGGCGCCGGAACACCGCGAGGCGCGAATCGCCCCGATGCTCGGCCGCTGCGAGCTGGAGCGAGAAGCCAATCCCGAAGAGCAACGAAAAGAGCGAGTAGAACTTGCCATAGCCCAGCCAGAGGGTCAGCCCGGCCACCGGCATGTCGAAGGCGGCCGTTGGCAAGCTCGCCATCATCTCGGGAGTCATGAAGGCGAACCCGCTGAAGGCGGCAAGGTTCAGAAGGAAAATCCCCCCCAATGCAAAGCCGCGCATGGCGTCGAGGATGTCCAGGCGCTCGCTGTCAGAGGTCGGTCGCGCCTCGCGCGCTGGGGGACGGTCGTATGCATGAGTGCCGGATTCTATCCGCCAGACGGGCGCGGCCAAAAACCCAGCCTCTGATTGCGCCTGGAGTTCAGCCGCCGGTTGTTTAGAATTGATCCATGTGCCGAAACATTCGCACGTTGTTCAATTTCGATCCGCCGGCGACCGACGAGGAAATCCGGGCGGCATCGGTGCAGTTCGTTCGCAAACTGTCGGGCTTCACCAAGCCGTCGCAGGCCAATGAAGCGGTCTTCGACCAGGCGATTGACGAGGTCGCGGCTGTCGCGCGTCGGTTGATTGACTCGCTGGTGACCTCGGCGGCGCCGCGCGATCGCGAGGAGTGGGCGGCGCGAGCCAAAGCCCGCGCCGCAGAGCGGTTTGCGCGCTGATCGCCTTTCTAAGCGACACACGCGGTCGGTGGTCAATGTCTGCTGACGACGGTATCGAACTTCCCGGCGAGCAGCCCGGCGATGAGCTCACGCACCCCGGCACCCCTCGCCTCGGTGGTCACGACATCGGCAATCGTTTTGACCGCCGGCAGCGCATTGTCGACCGCCACCGCGAGTCCGCACATGCGCAGGAACGCCTGATCGTTTTCCGCATCGCCGACGCCGACGGTCCGGTCTGGCGGCACGCTGAAGGGCAGCCAGCGCAGGCGCAAGACCGGTGGCTTTCGTCACATCCGATGGCAACGCCATCACCGAGCCCTTGTTGAAAATCACGTGCCACTCGAGACCCAAATCGTGGATCGCTGCCAGGACCTGATGTTGGTACGGTTCAACCGTCGCCACAATGGTGTGGCCCACCGAGAGTGGCACAAACTGACGCTCCAACGTCTCGACGAACGCGGGCGGAGGCGCAGAAGAAATTGATTCGACCGATTGAGTCGCGGGGTCGTAAATCGACGGCGCCGTTCTCGGCAACGATTCGCTCGAAGAGATCCGGCGTGCTCGAACGTGTTGAAGAGGTCCGTGAGTTCGCGCCCCGTCACCAGTACCAGACGCAACCCAGCCGCCTTCGCTCGCCGCAGCGCCTCTACCGTTGGTTCGTCGACGCGGCCGTCAAAGGCGATGGTTTCGTCGTAGTCGGTCGCGAGTGCCAAGTATCTCATTCGATTTCCTTACCGGACGACTCGCCAGACAGAGGCCGACCGCTGATCGTGCGGCTCCACGATCTCTTCCCAGAGGCGGAAGCCGCCAGTGAAAGCGTCCTCATTTCCTCCACACCGCGTGTGCGCAGGTAGCGGTCGGTACTCGCTTCGCGTTCCCGCCGCCCAGAAGAATGTAATCCGCCAAAAATGATTCCCGGAGCATGCCGGTGACCTCTGTAACCGCCGCCAGCCACGCCGGCTCGCCAACAGTCTCGATAGCCGCTGCGCCAAGCCGATCGAAGAACGTTTCGTCCGGGCCGTAGGGAAGGCAGCCGAGCTCCAAAGGAACAACTACATGCTCGGTCACCAGCGCCGATCCCACGCCAGTGCCGAGGCCGATGAAGAGCATACGTCCGCCGTCGTATCCCCCGAGTGCCTGCATCGCAGCGTCGTTCATCACGCGAACCGGCTTGTCGAACGCCTTCGAGAAGTCGAAGCGGACCCACCCCTCGCCGAGATTGCCTGGCTCCGCCCGCGGTCCGCGCGCGTCGACAGCACCCGGATAGCCAATTGAGATCACGTCGTATGTCCAGCCTATTGTCGACTCGCGCACACGCTCCACGAGCGAATGGGGCGTCAGGTCCTGGCTCGAATCGAACGTCCGCGATTCGACAACTCCGCTGGTCCGCATCTTGACCTGCGAGCCACCGATATCAACCACTAGCACGTCCATTCGCGGCCATCCTTCGCCTGCCACGTTTGCTTGCCGAGAGAATGCCTGCAAGCAGCGCGCCGCGTGCGAGTTTGCGCAGCGCTTCAGCGGTCGTCGGCTGTCAGGGCGTCGGTTGATTGACTCGCTGGTTACCTCGGCGGCGCCGCGCGATCGCGCGGAGTGGGCGGCGCGAGCCAAAGCCCGCGCCGCAGAGAGTTCGCGAGGGAGGAGCGAGAATCGGCAGGCTAAGACGTCACGTCAACGCAGACAGTGTTGAGACGGTAGTAGAGCGTGTCGATGAAACCGCCGGAATGAACGCGCGGCAGCACCGGGCCCGATGACGTGCTGACGACCTGCGTTCGACCCTCGGCTCGCTCGAGCCAGTCGAGCAGCCGCAGCTGATCGTCGGTGGTCATCGCCCCCACGTCCTGAAGCACGAGGGTTCCGCCCTCGTCAGCCCGCGGCAGCGTCAGCGGTTCGCTGGGGCGCCAGCGCACGATCGGTTCGTGCAGATCGAGCAACAGCGATTCGAGCACGAACCGCACGACACCCTCGGGCGCGATCAGAAGGAGATTGACCCGCGGCATCCCCATCAGCAGCAGATCGACATGCGCGGCGCGCGCCATCCGCCAGTGATCGGGCAGTGTCGACGAGGGCGGGATCGGCCCTCCTGCCTGCGGTGTTCCTCCGAAGACCTGTGCCGGGTTCTCCATGGGCCCTCCTCCTCGTTCCGAGCGCCTCGAGTCGAACGCTGATCCTAGGTATCCAGGCCAGCGCACGGCGCGACTCTACGACGCCGAAAGCAGCAGTCCAATCGGGAAGGCGCCGGTTTGGGGTAGGGAAGATCCCTAGGGGACGGTTCAGGGTTCAGGGTTCAGGGTTCAGGGTTCAGGGTTCAGGGTTCAAGGTTCAGGTTCAAATTGTTCACGGTTCGGGTCCAAGGTTCCTGAACGTGAACCCTGAACCCTGAACCTTGAACCTTGAACCCTGAACCGTGAACCCTGAACCAACTGAATTCAGGCATTATCCATCCACCCCTGAAGGATGGCGTATTTGACGATGTCGATGCGCCCGGTCAGGCCCAGTTTGCGCATGGCATTGGACTTGTGCGCCTCGACGGTCTTTACACTGAGGTCGAGCCTGGCGGCGATCTCCTTGTTGCTGTACCCGGAAGCGATGAGCCGCAATACCTCTGATTCACGGTCCGTGATCTGCGCGCCGGATCGGCCGACCCGTTTTCCCTCGCGGCCGAGAAAGCCAGCGGTCACCTTCGCGGTGAGCGTCGAGTCCAGATACTGGCCACCGGCGCCGGCGACTCGGATCGCCTGCAGCAGCTCGCTCGGAGCGCTCTGCTTCAGGACGTAACCAGAGACCCCTGCCCTGAGCAGCTCCTGAAGGTAAGCGTCGTCGCCATGGCGCGTCAGCGTGATCACCGCCAGGTGGGGCCGGGCCTGCTTGAGCGTGCGCGTCGCGACGAGGCCGTTCATGCCCGGCATCGAGATGTCCATCACGACCACGTCGGGTTTCAGATCGAGCGCGCGCTGGATGGCTGTCGTGCCATCGCTGGCTTCGGCAATGACTTTCATGTCGGGCTGCCCGTCGATGAGCAGCCTCAGCCCGTGCCGCACCGTCACGTGGTCGTCAGCCAGGAGCACGCGCAGCGTCGTCGTCAGCTCATTCATCGTCAGCTTTTGGTTGCGGCGCAGAGGCGCCGGGGACGGCCATCCGCAGGAAGATCGTGGTGCCTTTCCCTGCTGTCGATTCGATCTCGAGCGTCGCGCCGACCAGGGACGCGCGCTCCTGCATTCCGAGCAAGCCGAATCCATCTCCGGACGGTCGTCCTCGCCATGGCGATCGCGGCTCGCGTCGAACCCTACGCCATCGTCTTCGACGATGAGCCGCACGGAGTCGGCCTGCCGTTCGAGGATGACATCGACGCGGCTGGCGCGCGAGTGCTTCGCGACATTCGTCAGCGCTTCCTGGGCGATTCGGTAGAGCGTTGTCTCGGCGTCCGGAGAGAGGCGCTCGTCGAGCAGCCCCGAGGTGTGGAGCTCCGCCGGAATGCTGACGCGTCTCGACCAGTCCAGCACGTAGTTGGCGAGCGCGGCGCGCAGGCCGAGGTCGTCGAGTGCCGTCGGGCGCAACTGCCAGACCAGCTGATCGACGTCGCGGTCGATCTGACGGGCGATCTTCTCGAGCGCCTGGACATGGCCGGCAAGCTCTGGTGATTCGCCGCACGCTTCTTGGAGCGCGGCGATGCCGCGGTTGAGCGCTGTCAGCTGCTCGCCGAACTGGTCGTGCATCTCGCGCGCGATCCGGCGGCGCTCGTCCTCCTGCGCGAAGACCAGCCGCGACAGGAGCTCGGTGCGGGCGCGCTCGGCTTCGGCCTGCCTGCGTTCCGTCAGGTCGAAGTGGGTGCCGACGATGCGCACGACCGGACCGCCGGGCTCGCGCCGGACCGGGTAGCCGCGCGAGAGCACCTGGACGTAGTGGCCGTCCTTGTGGCGGAGCCGGAACTCGCCCTCATATGCGCGCGCGCCGCGCGCGACGCTCTCGTTGACCTCCTGCGCCCGAGCCATGTCCTCCGGGTGCAGCAGGCGTTCCCACGCGCTGACATGCGGCTCGATCTCGTGATCGGCGTAGCCGAGCATCTGTTTCCAGCGCGGCGAGTAGACGACGTCGCCGGTGACGAGATTCCAGTCCCAGACCCCTTCCTGGGCGCCCGCGAACGCCAGCGTCAGGCGCTCCTCGCTTTCGCGCAGCGCCGTGTCGGCGCGTTTGCGTTCCGAGATCTCGTGCAGCGTCCAGACGATCGCCGGCGGCGCGCCAGGTTCGTCCAGCCGCGTGAGGGCGACCTCGACGTCAATGATCGCACCGTCGGCCTGGACGATTTGATGCTCGAACGGCGCAACGGTCCGGCCGTCCATCACACAGGCGAGGTGGTCGCGCCATAACCCGGTGCCAGGAACGAAGAGATCGAACACCGCCCGGCCGAGGATATCGTCTTGCGCCGCGCCGCACAGTCGTGCCGCCGCCGGGTTGGCGAACACCACGAAGCCGCCCTGGCTGATGAGGAGGCCGTCTGGCGACAGTTCGACGAGGCGCCGGTAAGTCTCGGTGTTTTCGCCCACGGTTTCTTGACGTTCGGGTCCGCGCTCCTCGTCTTAAGCGTGACACGTCGGCGGGGCGAGAGTCCATTAACGCTCGATCGCGGCTGAGCTCCGATCGGTCCCGGCGGGCTTCAGGAGCTGACGCCAGTGGCCACCCCGCCAGAGCAACACCACCAGCAGGATGAGCGCTCCGAAGCCAAAGGTCAGAGCGACGTGCGCAGGGGTGTGGAAGTCGTCGGTCAGCGCCGTAATCGGACGGAGCGCGGCATCGACGTCCTGCTCGAGGATGAGCGTCCAGTCCGGCAGCGAGTCCGGGGATCTGGCGACTGCAAGCGAGTTGATGGCGGGCCTCCCTGCGACTGAACGCAAGGGATCGATGAATGTCGAACTCATCTGCCCCGGCGTGCGCAGAAGTGTTTGCACCTCAGGCTGGTTCGCGAACTCCGCAACCGGCAACGGTGTGGCGGTGAGCGCCGGGCAGGGATGGCGAACCAACTGTCCCCGATGCACCAGCAGCACGAATCGATCGGGGCAGCCACCCTCTCGCGGTCCACTCTCCGCGATTCCCAGCCACGCGTTGAACGTCTCCAGATGAATGCCCGCATTGAGCACGCCGATCACCACTTGGCCTCGTGCGCCATCCGGGTCCGACAGTATCGGCGCTGCCAAACCAATCAGGAGTGGGGCGTCCTGGGCGGTGGACGTGAACGCTCGCGAAAACCCCGTCTCGGTGCGTGGAAGAGCGGCGATGGAGGTATCGCGCGGAAGCTCCTCGCGGCCGTTGAACCACTCCCGGAACTTGTAGTTGCTGCCAATGATGCCTCGGTCAAACGGGGCCCTCGCCCACGCGACGGCTGCCGCATCAGACACAGCCCAGCTCGTGAACCCCTGGACCTGGGCCCTCACCAACACTTGTTCGAGATGTCGCTGCACTGTTGCGCGCGTTCGTGCCGAGTCGGCTGGCCCGGCCGCGATCGTCGCGAACATGTCGCGAAGCGCGGGATCGGCGGCCTCCTCCCTGACGCGCCGGATTGCCGCCTCCAGCCTGTCGCCAACCGCCGCCGTGGCAAGCCGTACCATCCCTTCGTTGCTGCGCAGCGTCTGAGCGATCAGGGCCTGACGCGCGGAGCTCTCCGCTTGCTCGAACGCAAAGCCCAAACCGAGACCGAGGACCAGGAGACCGCACAACACCGCGGTGATCCAGTTCCGCCGCCGGCGATCGGCCAGCTCCTCGTGTCGAGCGCGCTCGGCCTGCGACCGCTCAGTCGCGCGGGCAGCCTGGCGCTCGCTGAGCGTCTCGAGCCGTTCAGCGATCTGAGCGGCGCTTGCCCGTCTGTCTGGCGCCCCGTCCACCGCGGCCAGAATGTCCTCTCGAACGACTTCGTCGGCCACGTCGCGATCCCAGCCCTGCGCAAGGGCCTTGGAGAGGTCGCCGGCGGCCATCTGATAGAGCATCACGCCCAGCGCATAGACATCCGCACCAGTCGTCGACGGTTTTCCCTCGATGACTTCCGGCGCCATGTAGAGCCTCGTGCCCGCATCAGACGACGATGCCGTGTCGTCGGTGTTGGTGAAGCCGGCGGCGGTGACTCCCAAAGCATTGAGTCGGCCTCGTTCAGTCAGCATGCTGACGCCGAAATCGCACAACCGGACGGCGAGCGAACCATCAACCGTCCTGTGGACGAGAAGATTCGCTGGCTTGACGTCCTTGTGCAGGACGCCGACGGAATGCGCGGCCGACAACGCCACCGCCGCCCTTCGGATGATGTCGATCCGATCGTGGTAAGGAACCGCAGCGATTCCGCCCTGGGCCTGCATCCACTCCAGAAGATTGCCAGTCGCTGAGAATTCCGACTCGATGAAGAACGGCGGCTGTTCGAACTGCCAGTCGAGGAGCGCGGTGATGTCGTCGCGGCCGCCGAGCGTCTCACGCATGAACCGGAAGAGCGTGATCTCGCGCTGCAACGCCTTGAGCTTGCTCGTGTCGTGACAGAACTTGAAGACCCGACGATCGCGGGTCTTTGTGTGGACCGCCAACCACGTCTCGCCGAAGCCGCCGCGCCCAAGCTTGCGCTCGAGAATCCAGTGATGGCGATGCGGGATCGTCAGACCTTCCGACGGCCGCCACGGTGGCGCCGACAGCAGCGCCAGCCTGGCGCCGACAGCGCTGACGGACGCGGGACGGAGGCCGGGGTCCCGTTCGAGACAATGGCGGATAACGCGTTCGATGGTCGGATCGATGTCGTCGGTCACGGCTGCTGGCATCGGCGTCGTCGAGTCGTCGAGACTGGCGAGATCCCGGCTGGCCCTGCGGCCGGTGAAGAGCTCGTAGAGGACGAGTCCGACGGCGTACAGATCGCTCTGCACCGATGAGAATCCCAGTCGCTGCTCGGGCGCCATGTAGTCCGGTGTGCCGGCAATCTGCGAGTAGCCTTCGAGGCTCCTTTCAAGAACTGCCAAGCCGAAATCCATGATCTTCGCGTGCCCGTTCGCATCCACCATGAGGTTGGCAGGTTTGAGATCGCGATGGAGGATCCCGCGCTGGTGCGCGGCCTCCATGCCGTTACAGATCTCGAGCCCGATCATGATGGCTTTGTCTTTCGGCAGACGGCCGATGCGGCGAAGTAACGACGCGAGGTCTTCGCCCTCGACATACTCCATCGACAGGAAATGCTGCCCGTCTATTTCACCGACATCGAACAACCGGCAGACGTTTGGGTGCGTAATCTCCCGGGCGAGCCGGACCTCGTTGAGCAGGAGTTGAAGACGGCGCTCGTCGCCAGCGTGCGCGGGGTTCAGAAACTTGAGGGCGACCGGGACGTAGAGCTTGAGGTCGTCGGCCTGATAGACCGAGCCCATACCACCGCTGCGCAGATGCCGGACGAGGCGATAGCGACCGGCAATGAGCGTCCCTGAAGCGTGGGCGCTCTGTGTTCTCGAACGCCAGGGCTTCGGCGGCGGGATGGCTTCCGCGGTGTCGTCCGCCGACGCTGTCGGTGGGGAGACCCCGGCACTGCAGACCGGACAGACTGCGGCGTGCTGGGCGTCGATTTCGGCCGCGCAGGTCGGGCAGCGCATTTGAGGTCCGGCTCGTCGCCGGCCGATTCTACACCCCGTTTCCTTCTACACCCGCTTCCAGGTCAAGTCGGCGAAAGAGCGTACAATGCGGCATCGCCCCGACAGCGATCGCTCATGTCCGATACTGCCAAAGACCGCTTTTCCCAGCTGCTCTTCTACATCCTGCTGATCGTGATGGGCTACCTCGTCTATCAGGTGCTCAGCCCATTCCTCGCGCCGCTGGCCTGGGCGTCGGTGTTCGCGATGATGTTCCAGGGCGTCCACTCCGAGCTCTCCTCGCGGATTGGCCCGAACCGCTCGGCGCTCGTGACGACGCTGATGACCGCGGTGCTGATCGTGGCGCCCGCCGTACTCCTCGTGTCGGTGCTGGCCCGCGAGGTGCCGCAAGGCATCGCTTACGTACAGCAGGCGTCGCTTTCCGCGCCCCACCAGATCGAGCGGATCTGGCAAGTAGTGCGGTCGCGAGTGCCGATGCCGCTGCCTGAGGACCCCACCGCTCTCTTGCGCGAAGGCGTGGAGCGTGGCCTCGCATTTCTCGCGCCGGCGGCCGGCGGTGTCGTCGCCGATGCGTTGGCGACGCTCGGCAGCCTGTTCGTGATGCTGTTCTCGTTGTTCTTTCTGTTACGCGACGGCCATATTCTCGGACGTCAGATCCGCGATCTGCTGCCGCTTCCGGAGCGCGCCCGCGAACGCCTGATGACGGAGACGCGGGATCTCGTCATCGCCAGCGTTGGCGCCGGGCTGATGGTCGCGGCGGTACAGGGGCTCATCGCCGGCGTCACCTTCTGGGCGCTGGGTTTCAATGGGCCCGTCATGTGGGGCGTCGCGACCGCGTTCTGTTCGCTCGTGCCGGTCGTCGGCTCGGCGCTGGTGTTCGTTCCCGCCGCGCTCTGGCTGTTTCTCTCGGGCGAGGTCGCGCGCGGGGTAATCCTCGCGGTCGTTGCCGCGCTCGGCGTCGGTATGGTCGACAACGTGCTGCGCCCGCTCATTCTGAGCGGCCGAACGTCGGCAAGCGGCCTGGTCGTCTTTCTCGGCCTGCTTGGCGGCGCGTCGGCATTCGGCTTCATCGGTCTCGTGCTCGGGCCGATTATCCTCGTGACCGCCGGCAGTCTGCTGACCGCGTTCACGAGATCCGACGCGCCGATCCTGACACCCAGCGGAACACCGCCTGCAGCGGAATCAGGCCAGTGACTCACCCAGTGCACGACCCAGTGCACGACAAAGACGTGATGCGGCTTGCTCTGGCCGAGGCGGAACGAGCGCGTCTCGCCGGCGAGGTTCCGGTCGGCGCCGTCATTCTCCTCGAAGGCCGCGTCGTTGGCACCGGGTTCAATCAGCCGATATTGGCCGTGGATCCGACAGCGCATGCCGAGGTAGTGGCGCTGCGCGCCGCCGCGCGCACACTCGGCAACTATCGCCTGACCGGATCCTCGCTTTACGTCACTGTCGAGCCATGCTTGATGTGCGTCGGCGCGATGATTCACGCGCGCGTCGCCCGCGTCGTGTTCGGCGCGGCCGAGCCGAAGGCCGGCGCGCTCGTGTCGGCCAGCCGCGCTCACGAAACGCCAGGCTTGAATCACCGGCTGGAGGTCACCGGCGGCGTGCTCGAGGAGGAATGCCGGCAGATCATGCAGGCGTTCTTCGCGGAGCGACGAGAGTGACTGTCAGCTTCCCGCTGCCAGCTTCCAGCTCCCAGCTTCCAGCTAGAGACAATTCAGAGCCTAGCCGGTCGACTGCGCTCAGAATGTTCTAGCTGGAAGCGGGAAGCTGGAAGCCGGAAGCTGAATCATTCGAGCGCGCCTCCTGGCGCGGGGAGGCAATGCGACTTGAACTACCGACTGGAACTGCCGACTCAGACTGCCGACTGTGATTGCCGACTTCCGACTCCCGACTGCCGACTGTCGGTTTGTCGGCTGTCGTCGTGTCGTCGTCAGAATCCAAATATCAAGTTGATCCGTGCCCTTCGCGGCGCAGCAGGGTGAATGTGGAAATCATCGATGCCGCCGGCGGGTTCGCCGGGGAGGCGTGACCTGTAGAAGTAGTCGACGTCGCTGTCTGCTCGGTTGAAGAGGTTGAAGACGTCGAGCGCGAGGCGCACTGAGGGCGTGATCTTGTAGCCGGCGGTGAGGTTGACGAGGCTCGTCGCCTTCGAGCGGACGGAGTCGTCCTCGACGAGCGCGCGCGGGCCGAAGTATCTCCACCGCACGCTGCCAAACATCCCGCGCACGCTGTCGACGGTCGCACCAGCCGAAACGACGGTGGCGACGGCGCCGGGGATGCGATCTCCTGCCGGGTCGGCGTCCGTGAACCGCGCTTTGGAGAGTGCGAGGTCGGCGTCGAAGACGAACCATGGGCGACCAGCGAGCGGGGAGGGGGTCCCGCGAGCGCCAAACAACGAGTAGTACGTGGTCAACTCGATTCCCTGGCGGCGGCTCGGCCGGCCGGGGGCTGTTGTCCCTGCGTCGCCCACGAACACGAGCTCGGAATCGAGCCCGAGCGTCCACGCCGTGACGCGTCATCTGCAGGCGGGGGATGCGCACGGTTCTGATGCCGATTTCGGCGCCGGTCGCGCGCGCGAGCGGCGTCACGCGACTGGCCGGTTCGCCGGTCACCGGATCGACGGTGATCGTCGCGCCGCGCGCGTCGTTGCTGTGGAAGCCGAGGCCGGCGTTGACGTAGACCTCGGTCTTTGCGAACGGTCCAAAGACCGCGCCGCCTTTGGGGCTGACGAGTCCCGCGTAGTCGGTACCGCCGTTCTCGGTGATGCCGGCGTTGACGTCGAAGCGATAACCGTCGACGCGCACGCCGGCGAGCGTCCGCAGCCACGGCGTCCACTCGGTTTCGTTCTGCGCGAAGGCGCCGGTGCTCGTCTGGAGCACCGAATCCTGGCGGATTGTCTCGAGCCGCTCCCGCTCGCGCGTGTGATACAGGCCGATGTCGCTGATGTTGTCGTTCCTGAACTGGACGCCGACGGTATTCTGCGTCGGCCGGTCCAGCCACCGGCCGATCCGGCGGTGGGTGAGTCGCGCGCCGCTCACGAAGCGGTGATCGGTCTGCTGGAACTGATCGCCGTTCTCGGGGTCGTCGAGGAAGTAGGTGAAGTTCGAGAACAGGTCGAGGTCGTACTTGAGGCCGTAGGCGCTGAGCGTGGTGCTGGCGTTCCCATTGCTGCGCTGCCACTCGAGGGAGGCGCTGTAGCGCGACGACTTTCCGCCATCGGTCGAGTCGACCAGGCCGAATCGGCCGATGCGACCGTCGGCCACCGCGCGCGTCGGGATCTGATCGGTCGAGTTCCACGTCCCGCGATAACCCATCACCGTCGCTGACAGGCCGTTGCGCGCATCGCCGCGCGTGTACCGAATCAACCCGTTGAACTTGCGCAAGTCGTCGGGCCGTTCCCACGGGCCGTCGCTGCGCTCGACCTCGAGCGCGGCGAGGAGCGTGCCCCTGCCGACAGTCGGCGCCGCCGCGACCAGCACGCGTCCGAAGCGCGTCGTTGCCGCCGCCGACGCGAACGATCGGACGGGCGAGCGTGTTCGTGTAGTTGATGTTGGCGGTGCCCGCGGTGGCGAAGTCGCCGTGCTCGGCGAAGTACGGGCCCTTCGAGAACTGGACGCCGCTCGCGAGCTCGGGGATGAGGAAGTTGAGATCGGAATAGCCGTGGCCGTGGCCGTGCGTCGGCATGTTCACCGGCATGCCCGCGACCGTCGTCGCGAAGTCGGTCCCGTGATCGAGGTTGAAGCCGCGCAGGTAGTACTGGTTGGCCTTGCCCTCGCCGCTGTGCTGGCTGATGACGACGCCCGGGACGGTTTCGAGGACGTCGCCGGGCCGCATGATCGGCCGCGTGTCGAGCTGGCGCGCGGTGACCGCGCCCTGGCTGGCTGATTGCGCGATGCCGACGAGATCCTGCGAAGGGTCGGGCGCGTCGGCGAGGTTCGTGAAGGTCGACTTGCCGGTGACCGTCACGTCGGCGCTGAGGACGAGGTGCATGACGGCGTCGATCGGCTGTGCATCGTTGCCGATTCTGATCGGCCGCCTGACCGTTGCGAAGTTGACGAGGGTAAACGACAGCTCCGTGGTTCCCGGCGCCAGCGTGTCGAAGGCGTACCGGCCCCGCTCATCGGTGTACGTATGGACGACTGCCGCGGAGCCCCCCCGCAGTTCGACGAGCACGCCTGGCAGCGCGGCGCCTGTCTCGTCGCGGACGATGCCGGTCAGCTGCCTGTGCTGAGCCGAAAGAGTGGCAATCGGCAGGAGGAACAGGAGCGTGCCGAGGATCGCGTGGACGACAGTTCGCAGCGTGGAGGCCATCAATCGATCCCGATGACCTCTACGTCCGGCGTGTGGGATCGGATGTCAGGCCTGGTTCGTCTCCTACCTCGTCCGGACGATGTAGGATTGCCACGACATGACGATCAAGCATTCCCGCCAGAACCGACGAGCGTTCATCAACATTGCCGGCGCCGCGCTGGCTGGCATGGCGGTGCCCGGCCGCTTACCGCCGGTGCGCAAGCCACGCAGGTTCCGACCGCAAGCGGCCAGGATCCGGACCTGATCGTCATCAACGCCAGGGTCTACACCATGGACACGTCGGCGCCGCGTGCCGAGGCTTTCGCGGTGACGAACGGGCGCTTCACCGCGGTCGGCGCGACGAACGACATCAAAGGCCTGGCCGGCTCGCGCACGCAGACCTTCGACGCCAAGGGCATGACCGTCGTGCCCGGCTTCATCGACTGCCACAACCACGCCGGTGGCGAAGTGCTGCTCAACGAGCTGCTGGTCGGCAATCCCTTCGACGTCGAGTTCGTGACGATCGCCAGCATCGTCGACAAGTTGAAGGGCAAGGCGCAGCAGACGCCGGCCGGTACGTGGGTCGAGGGGTACTTCTTCGACGACACGAAGGTGAAAGACAAGCGGGCGCTGAACATCCGCGACCTGGACCAGGTGTCCAGGGATCACCCCGTGATCGTGCGCCACCGCGGTGGCCACACCTACTTCTACAACAGCAAGGCGTTCGAGATGGCGGGTGTCACGAAGAACACGCCCAATCCGATGGGTGGCACGTTCGACAAAGACGAACAGGGGGAGCTGAACGGTCGCGTCACCGACCTTGCCTCGGCCGCATTCAACAAGGTCGGCACGAGGCGGACGTTGACGCCCGCCGAGCGGGAACAACGCGCGCGTGACGGCATCGCGCACATCTCGAAACAGTTCGCGCGCTACGGCTTGACGAGCGTGCACCATCAGGGCGGCAACTTGCAGGCGATGCAGGACGTGCGCGCCCGCGGCGAACTGCTGCACCGTATCAGCTATGAAAGCAGCGGACCGGTTCTCGACGCGATGATTGCGGCTGGCATTCAGACGGGATTCGGAGACGAATGGATCCGCATCGGCTCCACCTCCGAACATATGGTGGACGGTTCGTTCTCGGAGCGGACCATGGCGCTCAGCACGCCCTACCCAGGCGTGACTCCGCCGTATAAGGGCAATGTCACAGAGACGCAGGAGACGCTGAACGCGTGGGTGGAGCGCGTGCACCGCGCCGGCATCCAGGTGAACTGTCACGCCAACGGCGACGTCGCCATCGACATGTATCTGACAGCGGCGGAGCGCGCGCTGAAGCTCGTGCCGCGCGCCAACGCGCGGCCGAAGATCACGCACTGCACGCTAGTCAATCCCGATCTGGTGCGCCGCATCAAGGCCATTGGCGCCGTGCCCGCGCTCTTCACCACCTACGCGTACTACAACCCCGACAAGTTCGTGTACTACGGGCAGGAGATGATGAAGAGCTGCATGGCGTTCCGGTCGCTGCTCGATGCCGGTGTCTACGCGGCCGCCGGATCGGATTTCGGCCCGGGTCCGTTCGCCGCGCTGATGGGCATCCAGGGCATGGTGACGCGCACCGGGTGGGACGGCTCGGTCTGGGGCGCGAACCAACGCATCAGCGTGAGCGAGGCGATCGCCGTGAACACCTACAACGGCGCCTGGGCCTCAGGCGAAGAGGCGATCAAGGGGTCCATTACTGCCGGCAAGTTCGCAGACTACGTGGTCCTGGCCGACGATCCGCACACCGTTGCTGCCGAGAAGATCAAGGATATCCAGATCGTTCGTACGGTGGTGGGCGGAAGGATTTCCTACGCGGGCCTAGGGGCTACGTTTCGGCCCCGACCCGCGATAGAATAAGGAGTTGCCTGTCAGGCGCTTCTCGCGCCTGACAGGCCGCGCTCGCCTCAGTCGGAGAGGTACCGAAGTGGTCGTAACGGGGGCGCCTCGAAAGCGTCTTGTCCGAAAGGGCACGTGGGTTCGAATCCCACCCTCTCCGCCAAAATCGATCCTTTGTTTTCAATAACTTAACTAGGCCACGTGGGTTCCAGCGTGCTGGCGGGTGCCAAACAGCTGCCAATTCAGCCCGTAAGTTGTTGAAAAAGCCCTTACCACCCGCCACGTGGGTGCACTGAGAACCCACACCTGCACCCGGCCAGATTGTCTTCACGACCTATCAAGTTCACGACCTATCGCGTGATGCGCTCACAGGCGTCGACGTCGACGCGATCGACGAGCCAAGACCGCACTGCAAAGGGAAGACTCTCCAGATCAGGCAATGGAGAGGCTTGGGGCCTCCGCCGTCCGGGCGGTGGTGAAATCTTTACTGTGGGCCGCGCCGGAAGTACGCGCGGTATTCACGCGGTGTCATCGACGTGAGCAGCTTGAACTGCCGGTTGAAATTCGCGAACGTGCCATAGCCGACCGCGTCCGAGATGTGCGCGATCGGCTGCTCGCTGCTCGCCAGTCGCGCGCAGGCGTCTCCAATCCGAATACGCGTGATGTACTCGGACACGTTGGTGCGCACATGCTTTCGAAACATGCGGTGCAATGCCGACGCGCTGAGGGCCGCCACATTCGCAAGCTCTTGGAGCGAGAGTTCTTGAGCGTAGTGCTCGTGGATGTGTGCCAAGACGCGATCGATGCGCTCTCGATTGTCGGTTTGCTCGCTCGAACGAAAGACGTCGCTCGCGAGCGGTCGCCCGCTCCCGTCATGGGCGAGATTCAGTGAGAAGCCGCATCAGCCCCAGCAGCCGATCGACGGGAGGCTGCTCGAACAGGCTGGTGTACTCCTGACGAACGGCGGCCGAACGCTGCGAGGAGAACTGGACGCCTCGCCTCGCGCGCGTCAGCAAGTCGTCCACTTTGCGAAATTCGACGAAGCCGCCCGTCACGCGTTGGGCCCACTCCAAATCGAACCACAACACCAGCGCCACGTGCGGTTCGTCCACCCGCACGGGTTCACGCGACGCCCAGGTATGCGGAAGATTGGGGCCCAGCAGAACGAGGTCGCCATCGTCTGTACTCGCCGACGTGGTCGCCGATGAAACGCAGCCCGCGGGAGTTCAGCGTCAACGTCAGCTCGAACTCAGGATGATGGTGCCATTGGAAGGGAATCCCGTCGTTCAGGCGACGGTTCAACATGCTCCAGGACGCGTCAGGAGGCTTGTAGATCTTCTCGAGAAACGGCTTCATTGGGCGTCGAGCCTGTTACGAAAGCCAGAATAGTATCAGAATTCGCTGTCCGACGACCACTCCCGACGTCGACGAAGGCGCAATCTACTTGCGGGGTTCCCAAGGGGTAGACAACGGGACGTTGGCGCACGCGGCGAGCACAAGATCGAGGAGAACGAACGATGGCGACAGTAGAAGTGGATGTCCGTGAGCAGATCATCGCGTTCAAGCGCAAACTCGCGTCGAATCGCGAAGGTTTGAAACAGGCCTTCACCGACGTGAAGGATCACGTCCGTCGCGCCGGCGATCGCATCCTCAAAGAGGTCGCGGCCGGTCGACCGGTGGTGCCCGAGCTCGACTACCGAGACATACGGGCCGGCAACGTTCACGAGAGCGTCCGTCAGTCGATCCGGAGCACCGGCTGCGTGGTGGTTCGTGGCGTGCTGCCGGCCACTCTTGCCAGCGAGTGGTTTGCGGAGCTCGGCGAGTATCTCGAGACCAACCGCTATGACCAACGAGAAGGCGAGAAGCGGAGCCTCGACAAGTACTTCGCCGCCCTCAAGGCAGGGAAGCCGCAAATCTTCAACGTCTATTGGTCCAAGCCGCAGGTCAAGGCTCGGCAGGATGCGCGACTCGCCGAGACGCGCGCATTTCTCGATCGCCTGTGGAAGTACGAAGGCGTGTTCAATCCCGACTTGCAGTGCACCTATGCCGACCGGGCGCGGCGTCGGCAGCCCGGGGACAAAACACTCGGCCTTTCCCCCCACATGGACGCGGGGACCGTCGAGCGATGGATTGACCCGGGTTATCAACAGGTGTACGCGAACATTTTCGCTGGTGACTGGCGCGGGTATGACCCGTTTGACGCCACACACCGGTTGCAGACCCACGAGATTCCGTCGCCAGCGGTCTGCAGCATGTTCCGCACCTATCAGGGCTGGACGGCGCTGACCCGCCAAGGACCGAAGGACGGCACGCTGCGCCTGATTCCGATCGCCGAGGGCATCGCCTACGTGCTGTTGCGCGCGCTCCAGGACGACGTCGACGAGGCCGATCTGTGCGGGGCAGCGCCCGGCCGCGCGCTCGGCGTCAGCCCGGAGTGGCACCCTGACCTCATCGCGGCCCTGGTCTCGATCCCGGAGGTCATGCCCGGCGACACGGTGTTTTGGCACACGGACATTTGCCATGCCGTCGGCGACGAGCACGCGGGCAGCGAGTACGCCAGCGTCATCTACATCGGATCCGCGCCCGACTGCGCGAAGAATCGCGCCTATCTTCCCAGACAGCGGGAGGCGTTTCTGCAGGGACGTTCGGCTCCGGACTTCGCGGCGATGGACTTCGAAGTCGACTTCAAGGGCCGTGCGACTGTGCAGGATCTGACGGATCTCGGGCGCGCCCAAATGGGCTTTTGAAGAGGTGACCCGATGAAGAACTACCTTGCACGTGTCTGTCTCATGGTCTCGGTTGTCGCCGTCATCATCACAACGACCGCGCCGCTCGCCGGACAACAGGCACCTCCTGCGGGCGCACCGGCCCCAGTGGCCCGCCCAGCACCGATCAAGTCGCCAGAGATCCACCCGGATCGCACGGTCACCTTCCGGCTGCTGGCGCCCAAGGCGACCGACGTCACGCTGAACGGCAGCTGGGACAACGGCACCGAACTGAAAATGACGAAGGACGAGGCGGGCGTCTGGTCGGCGACGATCGGTCCGCTCGCGCCGCAGCTGTGGGGCTACTGGTTCATGGTCGACGGCGTCAAGGCGCTCGATCCCGAACAACGGCGAAACCCAGCGCGACGGCTCCCGCTACGACAACCTGCTGATGATCTCGGGGCCGGAGTCCGAATGGTGGGACTTCAAGGACGTCCCGCACGGCAGCGTGCAGGCCGTCTGGTATCCGTCGCCGACGCTGAAGATGGCGAGCCGCCGGATGATGGTCTACACGCCGCCCGGCTACGAGACCAGCACGCAGAAGTATCCGGTGCTCTACCTGCTGCACGGCGGCGGCGGTGACGAGGACGCGTGGCTGACGATGGGGCGCGCGAACATCATCATGGACAACCTGATCGCCGCCGGCAAAGCGAAGCCGATGATCGTCGTCATGCCGAACGGCAACGCGACGCAGTCCGTGTCGCAGGGGTTCGGCTACGGTCCGACGCCGGCGCGGCAGTCGGTGCAGGCGCCGGCGCCGCCGCCGGTGCAGGCGGCACAGGCGGCGCAGGGCGGCCAGGCGGGCGGGCGGACGCGGCGGCGCGCCGCAGCCGTACGCCGGCTCGTATCCGGAGAGCCTCGTCAAGGACGTGATTCCGTTCGTCGAGAAGCGCTTCCGCGTGCTGGCGGCCAAGGACGACCGCGCGATCGCCGGCCTGTCGATGGGCGGCGGGCACACGCTGGCGGCGACGAACAACAATCCGGGCACCTTCGCCTACATCGGCGTGTTCAGCTCCGGCCCGCAGGCGATCGACGAGACGTTCCAGAAGCAGCTCGAAGCCGTGAAGGCCGGGCGGCGTCAAGTTCTACTGGCTGGGCGCGGGCACGACCGACCAGGCGCGCGAACGAACGGTCAACCTGTCGGAGCTCGTGAAGAAGGACGGCTTCAACACGTCGTACCGCGAGATTCCGGGGCGGCACTACTGGTTCCTGTGGCGCGACTTCCTCGCGCACTACGCGCAGATCGCCTTCCAGCCACTGGCGAAGTCGTGAGATGTCGGCGTTCTGGGTGTGCGGATTTGCTCGTTTTGACAGAAAACGGAACGACCAACCGATCTGCGGGATCTTCAGCCATGACGAACGGAGAACGGCATCAGCTCGACGAGCAGGGATTCGTCGTGCTCGAGAACTGCATGGGCGGCGATCTGCTCCGCGAGCTGCGGGAACGGATCCACGACGTCTTCGACATGGAACGCGATCGCGCCGGGAGCGAGTTCCGGACCGAAACGCACGCGCACCGGCTGGCCAACCTTGTGGACAAGGGCGAGGTCTTCCGCCGCGCGATCGTGCTGCCGCAGGTGGTCGAGTGCGTCCGGCACGTGCTCGGGCCGCAGGTGAAGTTGAGCAGCCTGAATGCGCGTTCCGCCGATCCGAACGGCGAGGTGCCGCAGCCGCTGCACGTCGACATGTCGGCGATCCCCGACGAACAGGGCTACTGGGTCTGCAACACCGTCTGGATGCTCGACGACTTCACGACCGAGAACGGCGCGACGAGAGTGATTCCGGGCTCGCACAAATGGGGTCGCCGGCCGCAGGACGTGCTCGAGGATCCCCTGGCGCCGCATCCGGAGGAGATCCTGGTGCTCGGCACGCGCCGGCAGCATCGCGGTGATGAATGCGCATGCGTGGCACGGCGGCACGGCCAATCGAACGCCGGCGCCGCGGCTCGCGATGCACGCGTTCTATTGCCGGCGCGACAAGCCGCAGCAGCAATACCAGAAACAGCTGCTTCGGCCGGACGTGCAGGACAGCCTGTCGCCCGAGCTGCGCGAGATGCTCGCGCTCGACGATCCGCTGAATGATGCCCTCAGCGCGAACGTGTCCACGCGCAGCGGCTTCATGTAAGGGCCACGGAGCCTTCGCGCTCAGCCACCGCAGACGGCTCCATTCAGCGCAGTTCGCCTTCAGAACGCCAGAATAGTATTAAAAGTCGCCATCCGACAACCACACGGTCCTTCGAATCCAGCGCACCCTACTTCACAGTGCGATTGTGCCCTCGCCGAAATTCTCGGGGTCCTATGTCGAAACGTTTCTCCACCGCCGTGGTCGTCGCATCCGTGGTGTTCAGCGCCACGCTGCTGCTGGTCGCCCAACAATCCCCCGGCGTAATCAGTCCCGTCGCGAGCCCTGCCAGTCCTCGCGTCAGCGCCGATCCACTGGCCGGAAATCCCACCGCGATCCAGGCGGGCGCGCAGCTCTTCAGCCGCACCTGCGAAAAGTGCCATGGTCCAGCAGGTGAGGGTGACCCTAACGCCGCGCCTCCGCTCACCGCCGTCTCGTTCATCCACGGGTACGAAGACGTGGAGATTTTTCGCACGATTCGCTACGGCGTCGAGGACACGGAGATGGAGCCGCACCCGAAGTTCACGGATCAAGAGACGTGGCAGCTGGTGTCATTCGTCAAGAGCCTGGCCAGTCCGACGCAGGCCCGCAGCTACACAGATCGGTATTGCATCGGCTGTCACGGGGACTGGGCGAAGACGGCTGGCGTTTCGCTAGAGGGACTCTCGCTCAAGGACATCCCCGCACACGGCGCTGTCTGGGAAGAGGGACCTGCGTAAGGTGCGCTCCGGTGAGATGCCGCCGGCGAGAGTTCGCACGCGGCCGGACACCGAGACCGCCCGCGCGTTCGCGTCATTCCTGGAAACGACGCTGGACCATGAGGCCGTTGTCCACCCCAACCCGGGGCCAGCCTTGGCGCATCGTCTGAACCGCGCGGAGTACAGCAATGCCATTCGCGATTTGTTATCCGTTGACGTAAAGCCTGGCGATTGGCTGCCCGTCGACGACTCTGGGTACGGATTCGACAAATCGCCGCAGTAATTCTCCACCTCGCCCGCGCTGCTCGAACGCTATATGTCAGCCGCAAGCAAGATCAGCCGACTCGCGATTGGTGATCCGTCCTTGAGCCCCAGCGAGGAGATCTACGACGCGAAATTTGATGCGGTGAAGGGATTCGGAACGAGCAGCTCAATGAGGACCTGCCCTTCGGTTCCCAGGGCGGCATGTCGGTCAAACACTACTTTCCGGTCGACGGCGAATACAGCATCAGCCTGCGTTTCGTTGCGGATCTCTTGTCCCCGGTGAACGGTCTCGCCGAACTGCCGACGGCCGATTTGTACTTTGTCAAGACGTTCGTACCGGCGGGACTGCACACGCTCGGCGCAGCGGCTCCGCGCTCGGACGTGAAGCCGGAGATCGAGGTGCCAGCCGGCCCACGCGGTCTGGCGACAGCGGCGACGACGGGGGGAGTACCAAGTCGTGATGGACTTGTTTCTCGACC
>CAWCQI010000027.1:0-606786 GCA_963797625.1 uncultured Acidobacteriota bacterium | reverse complement strand
CCAACCTGGCCTATAGGAAAATGTCACGTTGAGGAGCGGGACTCAGTGCCCAAGCCTACGCGACGCACCGCCGGTGGGTCCTGACGGAACCATCAAGAAACGCTAAAGAAGGTCTGGAACATGGATTCGACCGAGCCGGCCTTGCACGCGCCGGACACGATCGCCGGCCACATCTGGCGGTTCGCAGACTGCGAGTTCGACGAACGCCGGCGCGAGCTCCGGGTTCGCGGCACAATGGTCGAGGTCGAGGTCAAGCCTCTCGAAGTCCTTCACCAACTGCTCCTCCACGCTGGCGAAGTCGTCACGAAGGCCGAGTTCTCGAGTCGGTCTGGCCGGGCGTCGACAGTCGTAGATGGCTCGCTGGCCACCGCCGTTTCGAAGGTACGCAAGCTTTTAGGGAGACGACGGCGTATCGTCGACGGTGCCTGTCGGGTACCAGCTAGCCGTCCCGGTACACTGCAGTCCGCGCCGGCCCCTGCTGTGCCCGACGTGCAGTTCGAGTCGGGGCAGCCGATTCCAGGACGCGATCAGTGGCGCCTCGCGCGGCGGCTCGACCTGTCACCGTCGAGCGAAGTGTGGCTCACCGAACATCCCAAGACGCGCGAGACTCGCGTCTTCAAGTTCGCCTCAGACGCCCCCCGCCTGAAATGCTTGAAGCGCGAGGTCACCGTGGGCCGCCTGCTCAGGGACGCACTTGGTGAGCGCCCTGACTTCGTGCGAATTCTGGAGTGGAACTTCGACACGGATCCGGTACTTCATCGAAAGCGAATACGGCGGTCCGAACCTGGCCGAGTGGGCGGAGGCGCAAGGTGGACTCCGCAACGTGCCGTGGGATCTGCGCCTGAAGCTGCTAGTCGACGTCGCGCGAGCGGTCGCCGCCGCACAGGAGCTGGACCTCCTGCACAAAATCTCAAGCCGGGCAACATCCTCATTGCACCCGCACCCGATGGTGCCCCGCAGATCAAGATCGCCGATTTCGGAAGCGCGTCACTCCTGGCGCCGGCACGGCTTCGCGCGCTCGGCATCACGAACCTCGGATTCACGCAGAGTGCGACCTCGGGGAAAGACTCACTCACCGGGACCGTGCTGTACGTCGCACCGGAGGTGCTCGCCGGACAGTCGCCGACCGCGGCGTCAGACGTCTTCGCGCTCGGCGTCTTGCTCTATCAGCTTGCAGCCGGGGATTTCCGGAAGCCCCTCGCGCCCGGGTGGGAGGCGGACATCGCTGACCCGTTGATCCGCGAAGACATAGCCGACGCCGCCTGTGGAGATCCCAAACGTCGCCTCAAGAACGCAGGGGAGCTGGTCGATCGCCTGCAGAATCTGGATCGCCGTCGTCAGGATGCAGAGGAAGCCCGACGTCGAGAGAAGATCGCCACTCGAAGGCAGACGGCTGCCCGCGTCGGGGTTCGGTGGTTAGTGCTGGCCGGCGCGGCTCTGGCGGTTGCGGCAGCCGTGGGAGTGGGCGTCAGCCGCTGGTCGTCAGCTGTGACGCCACCGCTCAAAACGGTTGCCGTGCTTCCATTGCAGAACGCGCGCTCGGATCAGAGCATCGACTTTCTGGGTCGTGCGCTCGCGGATGAGATCGCAACCGCCTTGAGCCATGGCCGCGGGCTCCAGGTGCGACCGTTTGCTGTCACGAGCAAGTACGATCAACCCGACATCGACCTCCCGACTGTCGCGCGGGAGATGCGCGCGGATACGCTCGTGACCGGCCGGTACGGGAAGGCGGACGGCCCACTTCACGTGACGCTCGAGGCTGTTGACGTTGAGAGAAACGACGTCATGTGGCGGGACTCGTTCGACGCTCCCGCCGAGAGTCTGATTGCCGCTCAGGTGCAAATCGCGCTGCGGGTGCGAGGGGGGCTCGCCCCGGCCCTCGGCGCGTCCAGCGTAGATACCTCGCTGGAGCCGCGTAACGAAGAGGCGTACGAGCTCTACCTTCGCAGCGCAGGACTGCCGATGGTGCCCGCGTTCAACAAGCAGGGCCTCGACATGCTCGAACGTGCCGTCGACCTCGACCCCGGCTACCCGCCAGCCTGGTTAGCCCTCGGCCGCCGCTATTACACGGAATCTCGATACGGCAGCGGAGACCCCGCGATGATGAGCCGGTACGACGCTGCCTTGGAACGAGCCCTCTCGCTGGATCCGAACTACGTCGCTGCCGGGGCTGGCCTCATCGTGAGCCGAGTCGAGCGGGGTGACCTCGTCGGGGCGCATCAACACTCAGTCGATCTTGTTCGCCGCCGTCCCGACAGCGTGGAAGCCCAGTTCGTCTTGAGTTATGTGCTGCGCTACGCTGGTCTGCTGGACGAAGCAGCCGAGCGCTGCGAGGCGGCTCTCCTACTCGATCGCAAGATGCAAACGAGTGGCCTGCGGACTTGCAGCATGGTGTTCCTGCTGCGCGGGGACTATCCGCGCACCATGAACTACCTTCGGCTCGATCAAGGGTCTGACTTCAGCAAGGCTCTGACAATCGACATGCTGGCCCGTCAAGGCAAGACCGCGGAGATGCTGCAGCTCGGCTCACCAAATATACCGGCGTGGAGGAGTTACGACGTGCTACTCGCGTGTTTCGCCCGCAAACCGTCGTCCGAGGTCGCCACGTTGGCTGAGATCGGTGCACGCTTCGGACGATCCCGAATTGAATTACTTCGCCGCTGCCCACCTCGCCTACTGCGGCCAGACCGAGGCGGCTGTCGACCTCGTGAGGCGAGCCATCAGCGGGAACTACTGCTCGTATCCGGCGATCGAGTTTGATCCGTTGTTCGCCACGGTTCGCGCCTCGTCCCATTACGGCGGCATTCGCGCGTCCGGTCGTGCCTGTCAGGAAAGGTTCCTCGCGGCGAGATCAGCGAGATCCACAAGCACCGGACTGCCTCGTCGAAACTGGTGACGGGCCAGGGTTCAGACCCACGCCGCTTGTCTCAGGCTGTCGAGCTGACGCATCCAGCTGATCAGTGGGCTCGTCTGGTCGACCATCCTTCGGCTCGGTAAACCAAGCGAGTTCCTGACAGGCGAAGGGTGCCGCGCCGAAGCGGCGCAGCCGCGAAGGCGGGCAGAAACGGCCGACTGGATAGTTCGTGATTCGTCGCCGGCGTTCGAGCCTCGCGCGCCCGCGTCGTCGATTCGTGAACTCGTTCTCTCCCATCGCGTGATCTCAGAGGTTCCGTTGTGGCAACGCCGTTCGGGGATGCAGGAGCCGCGCCCGGTGGAGCGTGTCCATCCGGACGCGGCCACATGTCAGCGCTTGAATGGTTTGCCCGTCCCGAGGTGATGGGTCAGGTGCGCCTTGCCGCCGATTACCGGCCGCGGCAGCCCTTCGCAGATGCCGGCATTCGCGGGCTCCGGCGGGACTTCGCCGAGCATCTCCGGCTGGCGCCTGGGATGAATTGCCTGTTCGAGGTCGTAGGCCAGCGCCAGCAGCTGCGGTTCGTGCAGGAACCCGCTGTACATCCAGATGCCCGCCGGCTTTCCGCCGGGCGTCAGTCCGACCGGCACGGAGATGTTCGGATACCCCGCTACCGCAGCGGGTGTGGACGCGAAGCTGTAGCTCGGCGCGATGATCGCGTCGAGGTCGTCGCGGCTCATCGCCGCGTCGATGCCGTTGGCGCCGGCGGACGCCAGCGAGAACGCGCGTGCGGCGAGATAGGCCGGATCGGTCAGGTCGCCGCTGGTGCTTTCCGAAATCTCGAACAGCTCCTGGCCGAAGTACTTCATCTCGGTCGGGCAGTGCCGGAGGTTGAACGCGATGAGATCGGCGAGCGTCCGCATCGAGGTGTGGCCGAGCGTCTCCAGGTAGTCGGCGATCTGCGCCTTGAACTCGTTGAGCAGCACCGTGAACTCGGCGTCGAAATACTGGAAGATGTCGCCGCTGTCGGTCGGCACGAGCGTCGCCCCGAGGCGCCGTCATCGCGGCCATCCCGTCCTCGACGACGGCGATCAGATCCGGCTCGCCGCCGTAATCGGGGGTGAAGTAGCGCTCGTCGACGCCAATCCTTGCGCCGTTCAAGGCGCCGCGCTGCAGGAACACCGTGTAGTCCTGTGGCAGCGGCTGACCCGCTGCCGCACCGAACGGCGTCTGCATCACACTGAGCAGAATTGCGGCGTCGGTCACCGTGCGCGTCATCGGTCCCGCGGTGTCCTGGCTGTGGCCGATCGGGATGATGCCGTCCTGCGCCAGCAGTCCCATCGATGGCTTCAGTCCCACGACCAGGTTGTTGCCCGACGGGCAGACGATCGATCCATCGGTCTCGGTGCCGACCGATGCCGCACAGAGGTTTGCCGCCGGCGCGACCGCGGACCCCGAGCTGGAGCCGCAGGGATCGAAGTCGAGCAGGTAAGGATTCCTCGTGAACCCGCCGCGGGCGCTCCAGCCGTTGAACGGCGCGAAGCCGCGGAAGTTCGCCCACTCCGACAGGTTCGTCTTGCCGAGGATCACCGCCCCCGCCGCACGCAACTGTCTGACGATCGGCGCATCGGCCGGCACTCTGCTGTTGACGAGCGCGAGCGAGCCGGCCGTCGTCTGCATGTTGTCGGCGGTCGCGATGTTGTCCTTGACGAGGATCGGAATGCCGTGCAGCGGCCCGCGAACCTGGCCATTCCGCCGCTCGCGATCGCGCTGAACGGCAATCGAAATCGCGTTCGGATTCGTTTCGATCACCGCGCCGAGCAGCGGGTTCAGCGACGCCATACGAGCGAGGTACCCGGCGGTGAGATCCCGGCTGGTGAGGCGCCCGCTGTTCATCAGGGCCTGTAACTGAGGAATGGTGGCTTCGAGGAAGGACGGTGGTTGTGGTGGTGCCGCCGTCAGTCGGGACAGCGGCGAGAACGCGCCGCTCATCACCGCCGCACCGGTTGCGAGCCCGCCGCCGACGAACCGTCGTCGAGTGATCGCCATGATGATCCTTTCTGCGCGATGCGGCGCTGCACCGGGCAGTGCTGGTGAGCGCGCGCGAAACTACTGCGGTCGAGAGAGCGCGTAATGCTACCAGCTATCAGCTATCAGCTATCAGCTGTCAGTTGTCCACATCCCGACGGCCGGGTAGTAGGGCCGGGTCTGGCGACGCGAGGCGCCACAATTGCTCGATCGGCGTGCCGTACTCGCGCAGATCCTGGTCGTTGCGGACCAGCTCTACGTGACGGATGGCGGACGGAATCACGTTCCCTGTGTTGAACTCAGCGACATCCCACGGGCCGATCCACGTTGACGTACCGCCGAATCCCGCGTCGAGGTCGCGCACCACGGTCCCGATCAGCATCGTCTCAGTAAAAACCGGCTTGTGCACTTCGCACAGTGTATGCGAGGTACAGCGCGACAGAACCGTTGACCGCGAACTCGCGGCTCCTACTGTTGCGCTGGCCACCTCGAGCTTTCCTTTCTAAGCCTTTGTGCAACGGATCTCGAGCCGCGGGGTGTGTCGAACTCCGGGCTTGTTCTGCACCGATGAATCCGTTCAGCCAGATGATCGAGCCGGCGCATCCAGCTGGATGTGCGGGGCTCCAATCAGCGCGACCGACAACGCACTATCGAGACCAGCATGGAGCATTTGATCCACGAGCGCGGCTGGGCGGGTGCCGGAGTCAGCCCCTCAACGCGGACGGCAACGACGCCATGAACTCGCGAACGGCTGCGATCTGGCTGTTCTGCGAAATGAACGCGAAGTCTGCCGGATTGATTGTCCGGCGTCGCTGGCGTGGTGCGTCAAGAGCGGCGTGGATGACAGGACATTCATCGATCAGCGCAAGCAGCGCGGCCCAGGACGGCGCGTCCAGCATGAGGATGACATCGAGAGCATCGCGGGCGCGCCACGGTTCGCGATTCCTTACGCCTTGCATCAGTTCGTGCCGGAGCCCATCCAGCCGGAGTTGGATATCGCGGTCGCTGCAACGGATTCCCGCCAGAACGTCGATCAAGTGTTGCGCGACGTACATGCCGACGTCGCGATGAAGAACTGTCCACCCGACCTGAAAGGCGGTGACCAGATCGGGGTCGGACCAGTGCGGCGGCCAGTTTTCCAGGCCGAGGTTGCAGATCGCCACGGCACCGTCCCCCGCTTCCTGAGCCGTGAAGGCCCGTCCCTGAATGGAGCATCCCGCAACGATCGCATTCGCCAGGTACGTGAGCTCTTGGGCACTGGCCGGATGGGACGCGACGTGCACCTCGATCCACGAGAGACGTGAGGTCTGCTGATCCGCCGCGCCGAGCAGGGCTCGCGGCTGCGCCCCGAGAACACCGGCGTCGCGAAGAACCTCGACTACCCCCGACGGCTCGAGGGTCGACGGCGCAGCGGGGCTGGATTCGATGAGAGCCTGGAAGGCTTCGTGACGGGCATCGGCCTCCGTGGTGAGCGTCGACTCGATCGTGCGGAAATACGCCAGCGCGATCACGCTCGGCGCAGGCCGATCAGCTGCCGAGCCGAAGGTCTCGGCCGCCCTTCAGAAAGGCATGGGCCTGCGCCGGAGTCACGTACCCCTGCCGTTCCCGGCGTACTTCGCGGTCGGCCGCCAGATCGAACATGTCCTGTTCATCGTCGTCCAGCAGGTCGTCGCACCCGTCTTCTACACGCGGGTCGTCCGACAATCGAACCCACTCGCGCATCAGGCGATGGAAGTACCCGGGATGCTTCGCGTACAGGAACGCGAGGAGCTCCACGATGGAGTCCCATGCTGAAGAAGTCCGCCGCGCTTCGAGCACGTAGCCACCGACTTCGGACACCGGACCGCGATTCATCGCACGGCCCGGCATATCGTCGCCGTCCAGCGTCGTGTACGACGAGACCGCCGCGCGATCGAACGCGGCGGCGTGCTGCACGAGTCCCGCGATGACGAGCTCGATGTCGAGGCCAAGGACCTTCTCGGCCGCGACGTCAGCACCGGCCTCCATCAGCACCGCTATCCACAGGCCAAAACGATCGGTGTCGAACTGTTCGTTGTTGCCCGGGGTGCCTGGCGTGCGAACGCGCCAGATGTCGATGTCGAGGATGCGCGCCAGCTGCGCGGGCGTGGCCAGCGCCACGAACTCCGCGCAGTCCTCGAGGCCGCAGGTCTGAATCACCCGATGCAGGACTTGGGGTTGCAGCTGAGGGACGATCTTCGTGAGGTCGGGCGCGTTCAGTAGCCGCTGGAGCAGGGTCTCTGACTTCGCCATGGCACCGGCGATACTACCCGTCCTCGCGGCGACGAAACAGTCTTGAAGATGCGAGCGACGTGGAGGAAAATATAGTCAGGAAGAAATGATGCGGCGCTGAGTCACCGCCGTTGGATTCCGCGCCGTCCCCCATACGAACGATCGGCAAGAACCTCCAGACCTGTGCTCCGTCGGCATGACTGAAACCTCCCTTGGTCAGGTCACGCTGTTACACGGCATCCCGACTAGCGCCGAATACTTGGGCTGATGGTCCTCTCCCAGAATCGGAGGGCGCGGTCGAGCCATCCTGCCGCACTTGTGCCAGTACCAGGACCGAAGCCGTGACCGAGGCCGCCGTATCGATGGAACTCGACTTCTGTGCCGGCCTTCCTTAGTGCCGCGACTCGCCTTTCCATCACAGATGGAGGGGCAATGCCATCGTGCTCGCCGACAACGACAAAGGTGGACGGCTCGTTGGCCGAGTACTCCGAATGGCCCGTGTAGGCCATCACCACTGCCGACGGCTTGGGAAGGTCGTCCCCTCCGAAACTCGCGACTCCGTGCGAGCCGATGGCGGCCGCCATTCTCGCTCCAGCCGAACTGCCCCACAGGGAATAGCCCTGGGTACCGACATCGAGCACTTTGGCGTTTCGAAATACATAAGAGATAGCCGCAGCGAGAGCACGCGTGGCAACCGCGCCGCCAGAGCCGGCACGATATCTCAGCACAAAGGCGTTATATCCCTGCTTGCTGATCGCCACGGCATAGGGAAAGCCCTCATGAACGGAAGCGACATACGAAAAGCCCCCACCTGGGGATATGACAGCAAAGGGCGCTCCGGGTTTCCCACGAAAGAAGAAGAGACCCGTGTTTGACTTTGCCCGTTGCTCCTTCTTCTCTTCCTCTGTGTAGAACTCGTAGAAGACGGACTTGCCGTTGTTCACATCGTCAATCATGTGATTCAACGCGCTGACCACTGTCCCTGGGTCCACGTGGCTGTGATACGGCAGAAGGGAATCGACATTGCGCAGCCGCATACTGCGGTCATAGGCGCGGTCATCCCACGGCAAGAGCAGACGGCCGAAGCCGGCGAATGCTGGATGGTCCAGAAGATCCAGGATCGTGTTGTCCGCGGTCAACTGCGCGCCCTTATTTCTGCCTGCCTGTTCTTTCATGATCTCGCTGGCAGTCCCGCCGGACACAACACGTTCGTTCGTCTCGCCCCCCGCGACCGATGAAGCGAGCAGCAACGAGAGCACCACGCAGGTGATCTGCGGCGCGGAGATAGGCATTGCATCCTCGTTACTAGCGGAACGTTCACGTTCTGTTATTTGCCCAGCGCCCTCGTCACCGCCGTCATTGCTTTGGTCGCCTTGGCCCAGCCGGCGTAGAACCCCAGATGGGTCAGAGCCTCGGTGATCTGATCGCGGGTCAGACCGCTCTCGCGCCCGCGGCGCAGGTAGAAATCGAGCTGGTCGTCGTCACCCATCGCGGCGAGGGCGGCGATGGTGACCAGGCTCCGATCCCGCAGAGTGAGATCGGACCGCCGCCAGAGGTCGTCGAACACCACGTCGTTGGTGAGCTGCACGAACTTCGGCGCGACGGCTCCCAATTCATCGTTCACGGCCCTGGCCCGTGCCGCGTCCGAGGCGGGAGCGGGAAGGCGCGGGCTCACGGTGCGCAGTGCTGCGGTGTCGACCTTCCGCGCGGTGTACACCTGCTCGTAGACCTCGAGTGCCGACACCGCGCTCGGCCAGCCGCAGTAAATCGCCAGGTGCGCCAGCAGGCCGGAGGCCTCGCTCGGCTGTACACCGTTGTCGAGCGCTCGGCCCAAGTGGCCGGCAAGCTGCGCCGGCTTTCCCGTCGCGATCAAGATCGAGATGGTCACCAGACTGCGGTCGCGCGGCGACAACTCGGGCCGCCTCCACACATCACCGAACAGCACGTCGTCGGTGAGTGTCGCCAGGCCGGGCGCGATCCTCTGCTGCAGCGCTCCCGACGGTGCGGAGGTGCCCTGCTGCTGACTCGAAGGCTGCTGTTCGGACTGGACCTGCGTTTGTGCTGGGGCGGTTCGGTTCCCTCCGCGACTCGGCGGCGCGCCGTTGTATTGCTCGTCGCTCACCTTTTCCATCCACTGCACTGCCGTGCCGTCGCGGTGCTCGGTAATGGCGATGTGTGTCATGGACGTCTGCGGTGACGCCCCATGCCAGTGCTTCTGGCCGGCCGGGATCCTGACGACGTCTCCGGCTCGAATCTCCTCGATGGGCCCAGCCCATCGCTGGACGCGGCCCGTGCCGGCCGTGACGATCAGGATCTGCCCCCGGGGATGCGAGTGCCATGCCGTGCGGGCACCGGGCTCGAACGTGACAGACCCGCCACTTGTTTGTGAGGGGTCGAGCGCCTCGAACAGCATCTCGACACGAGCGTCACCCGTGAAATTCTCCGACGGTGCGGGCCGGACGGAACGAGAGCCGCCGCGCGTGATGACCATCGTCTGAGCCCCCATCGACGCCGAAGTAAGGAAAGCCATCGTCGTGAGCATTGCCGTGAACCGGTTCATGTCGCCCTCCGATGAACGGCTGCCCTGCCATCCGGGTCAGAGCTCCTGCCGCGTCGGCCGAAAGAGAATCTCATTGATGTTTATGTTCTGAGCATCCGATCGCTTGTCGGCGGTAGACATTTTACCGGTTCCCAACAGGTTGACCGCCGCCGGTGTCGTGCTCACCTCACAGCGCGCCGACCGAAGCTTGCGCCAATCGCGCCCAGGGCATTCAGCGGGTCGTTCCACCTGCAGTGCACCGGTCGTCGATCTCGGCGGAACGAGAGAGGAACGCCCACATCCTTCGGCGGCCGTAATTCCAGTGGCCATACGGATCGAGCGCGACCAGTCTGATCATGACGCCCTGCTGGTTCGAGAGCGTGCCGACCATGGCGCGGCGGCCGGCGAGTTCGCTCCAGCCACGTCCATCGAGCTTCAGCCCGAACATCTCGTTGACCGCGAGATCCGGGCTGTCGGGCACCGTGATGCCGTTCAGTAGCGCGAACGCGCGAATACGTTGTAGAACGAGCGCGGCGTCTGATTGACCGGCAGCGGCTTGTACATGTCCCGGTTGCCGGCAATCGCATACATCGGCAGGTACTGGCCGTTGGCCTTCGCCTTCGTGGCCGCGTCGAGGAGTGGCGGCGGCCCGAATGGCGCCGAATGGCCCGCCACGCCTGCGATGCGCTTCAGGTTGTTCACGCCGTAGCTGAACGATTCATGGCGCCGGCGGAGAGCCCTGTGAAGTACACGCGGCTGGGATCGATCTGCGGGTACTTCGTCGAGAAGGCGATCGAGGATCGCCATCGTGCCTGCCTCGCCGATGGCCGCAAACGTCGTCTCCTGCGTCGTCCGGCCCTGCCACTCGATCGAGGTGAGCATGACCGTGTGCTTCGCGGCAGTCTCGACCCAACCGCTGCTCTCGCCCTGAATGCGCGGGTCATTGTTGTTGCCGTGCAGCATGATGACGAGCGGCACGGACTTCGGCGCGGCGCCAACGGCTCTTCGCGGGATGTACTCGTAACGCAGCGACAAACCGATATTCGGCAGATCTTCTGTCACCGCTTCGTACCGGACGCCGAGCTCGTCGTACATCACGTACGGCTCGAGCTCCCAGGGTTCGGTGTGATCGTTCGGGTCAAAGCCCTGGCTGTACAGACTCGGTCTGGGTCATGTACAGCCGATAGTTCTTGCTGAACACGGTCTTCCACGCATGCTCGAACGCCTGCGCGAGGGTCTCTTTGCACGTCAGGCAGCTTGCTCACGACGACGCGCTGCAGTCCTGCGTGCGGGTTCGGATTCGTGTAGGTGGCAAGCGCTTCCGATTCTTCCTTTGCGGTGGCGCGAGCGACTGCAGGTCCGCGCGCATGAAAGTGCACGAAGTGCCTCCGCGCGGTACCGATGCACGAAGGCACGTGCCTTGTATTCGTCGAGGTGCTCCTGGTGTAGAGACGGCCGTCCAGCTATGTGACGCCGAGCCTTTGTCGACGCTGCGACCGGCGTTCTGCCAAGCCAAGCGCGCCGTCAGATTAGACAGGGTCAGGCTCCAGCGTTGACGAGCCATTGCCAATCGCGGGCCGTCGCTGCGAAAGGCAGATCCAGTAGTTTCCAATCGCTGCCTTCTCTGTGGTAGACCTCGGTCACGGTAAACTGAGTCACGGCGCGCGCCACCGCAGCGGTCCGATGGGCGGGGCCGCATACAGGATGCCCTTCCAGCTTTCTACGCCGCCTTCGACTGAACCGGCGAGGATGCCGGTCTCCACCGTGACCTGCGGCGCCCGGGCGGCCGCCGCGCGACACGCGGCGAGCGCGACAATTGCGACAAGGACTCGAAGCCAACTTCTCTTTTCCACGCAACCCTCCCTGGTCTTCGTGAGATGCGACCGCGGGCTGTTCTGTAGTTAGTCACTGGAACGAGCCCGGAGAGCGATGCGAATGCAGCAACTGCCAGAAGGGAACGGCTGAGGGTCTGATGAGCAATGCGCATGGCAAGGTCTCCTAAGCAGTATCGGGTTCCAGCTACCGGCGGTAGCTGACACGGATCAGGCGATTGCCGCGGTCGTCGCTGATCAAGATCGAGCCGTCGCGCATCTGCAGCACGTCCGCCGGACGGCCGATGGCTGCCCCGGTCGCTCCACGTCCGCCTGCGCGGCGCCGGCGGCAGGCAGGAATCCCTCGACGAGCGGCTCATAGGCCGTCACGCTGGCGTCCCTCCGTACGCGCCACCATGACGCGATAGCCGCTCGGCGTCGATCGATTCCATGAACCGTGCTGGGCGATGATCGCCGCGTTCTTGTAAGCGGCCGGAAACATGTCGCCGGTGTAGAAGGTGAAACCGATGGCCGCCACGTGCGCGCCGAGCTTCTGGACGGGAGGTTCGGCCGTCGAGCACGCGCGCTGTGCGCCGAACTCCGGGTCGGTGACGTCCCCTTGATGGCAGAAGGGAAAACCGAAGTTGAGGCCGGCCTTCGGCGCAATATTCAGCTCGTCGTTCGGCACGTCGTCGCCCATCATGTCGCGGCCGTTGTCGGTGAACCACAACTCGCGCGTCACCGGGTGCCAATCGAACCCGACGCTGTTGCGCACCCCGTCGGCGAACACCTCCATGCCGGAGCCATCGGGCTTCATCCGCACGATCGCCGCGGTCATCGCCGCCGGCGCGCAGACGTTGCACGTCGAACCAACCGACATGTACAGCATGTCGTCCGGTCCGAAGGCGATGAACTTCCACGTATGCCCGGCCTTCGGGTTCGGCAGGTCGTCGCGGACCGTGACCGGCGCGGACGGCGCGTCGAGGTGCTTTTCGATGTCGTCGAATCGCAGGAGCCGACTCGCGGTCGCCACGTACAGGGCGCCATTTCGCATCGCGACGCCATTGGGTTGATCGAGGCCGCTGGCGATCACCACGACGCGATCGGCCTTGTCGTCCCCGTCGGAATCCACAACCGCGTGCACCTTGCCGCGATACTGCGATCCGACGAACACCGTCCCTTGCGGACCGAGTACCATCGAGCGGGCGTTCTCCACGTTCTCGGCGAACACGTCAGCCTGAAATCCCGCCGGCAGCACCAATGGAGGGAGCGGCGCCGCGTCTTGACGGGCGGAGCCCGTCAAGCCCGCGGCAAGCACACCGCAGCAGAGAACACTAAGAAACGGCCGCGTTGACATGGTCATGGTCTGTCTCCAACGAGAGTTTGACTTGAAGCCCGCCTCATGCACCCTCTCAGTGTTGTCCGTGTGATCCGTGGCTAGAGTTCCTGCCGTGTCGGCCGGAAGAGGATCTCGTTGATGTCCACATCTTCCGGTTGACTGATTGCGAAGGCCACAGCACGCGCGAACGAATCGGCCGGGATCGCGTACTGCTCGTAGAACTGACCGATCCCTTTCGCCACGTCCGTCTCAGTAATGCTGTTCGGTAACTCCGTTGCGACGGCGCCCGGCGAGATGATCGTCGTGCGCAGGTTCCAGGGCTTGACTTCCTGCCGCAGTCCTTCGGAGATCACGCGCACGGCCGTCTTCGTCGCCGCGTACACTGCACTCCCCGGGCCGACCCTGTGTCCGGCAACCGACGACACGTTGATGATGTGGCCCGACTTCTGCCGCTGCATGTGAGGCAGCGCCGCAGCAATGCCATACAACACGCCCTTGATGTTGATGTCGATGGTGCGGTTCCAGTCGTCGATCTTCCGCCGTTCGAGAGGCGAATGCGGCATCACGCCGGCATTGTTGAGGATCACGTCGATGCGGCCGTACTTCTCGACCGCGGCATCGACGAGCGCCTGTACCTGTGCGGCATCGGTGACGTCGGTGACACGAGCGAACGCTTTGCCGCCCGCCTGAGTGATCTCATCGACCAATGTCTCGAGGCGATCGGTGCGCCGCGCGCCCAGGACGACGGTCGCGCCGCGCTCGGCGAGGTATCGCGCCGTCGCTTCGCCCAGGCCGCTGCTGGCGCCGGTGATGACGACGACCTTTCCGACGATGTTCGTGGAGTCCGCCTGCATGTCGAGACGCTACTTCCGTGAGCGGAGTGTGAGGGCCAGGAGGAGCGCTCCGGACGCGATCCCCGATCGCTGGCGAGTCATTTCTTTTGGCCGCTCGGCTTGCTGACGCGCTCGTCGATCCACTTGCAGGATGAGATCAGCGATCTGCAGGCGGTTCTTGTCCTGCATGATCATGTGGCTGTTGCCGCGGATGCCGCGCTCAGCCGGGTTGAGCATCTGCGCCTGACCGCCAGCCTCCTTGATGCGGCCGATCAGCTGCCTGACAGCTCTCGAAGGACGCTGCCACGATGGGCAGTGAGCGCGATGCCTGTCGGGGTGTCGCGGTGATCGCCGAACACGACCAGGATCGGCATCTTGCGCCAGCGTGTCAATCTGCTCGGCGGTGTAATTGGCCGGACAAGTACCAGGCTCGACGAGCACGAGGCCTTTTATGGCGGCGGGGTTGAGCAGTGCCGCCGCCAGCGGAAACGATCCCGACTGCGAGTGCCCCATCAGCACCGCACCATTCAACTTGACCGGCGAGATCGGCCAATGCCTTGAAGGTCGGGTTGGGGTTGGGCACGCCGCCGAAAGCTGACGTCGGGCACGCCCTGCTTCGAGAGTTCGTCCAGCGCGTTCACCGGGAACTGCCTGTCCGGAGTACGGCTGGCCAGGCTTCGAGCCGATGCGGAAGTTGGGCCAGACGCCCTCGTCGCTGAATCGCAGCCAACGGGGAAGGCTGGCCGCAGGTGCCGAGCCTGCGCGCACGTTGTTGAAGACGGCCTGATTGAAGCCCGATCGCCCGCGCCCGACCTGGTCCGGGCACGTACACGGGATGACCCTTGCGCACGAAGTATTCGTCCCAGCCCATTCGACCGTCAGGCGTGGTCTCCCAGGACTTGCCCGTCAGGGTCGCGCCATGGACCATTACCACCGGACGTTGCCGTCACCGCCCTGCGGCACCATGTACCGCACGTACATCTGGTTGACGGTGATGTGCCCGCCAGGACCGAGGTCGCCCAATTCCCCTGTGTCTGTTCGAGCCTTGTCGCCGCCGACGAAGAAGCTGCCTTGGGCCTTCAGCACCAAAGGCGTGTCAGGCGTCTGCACATCCTTTAGCGCCTGCGCCACAGCGCCGATGGGCGTGCCGAGGACGCCGGCAAGGGTGACACCGACCAGGATGGCCGCTCGGCACAACATCGAGAATCGCTGACTTTTCACGTGTATCTCCTCTCGTGATCTGCGCCACTCACTTCGCGACCTGCAGCGCCTTCAACTCCTTCTGTCCGCGCACCAGCAGCTTGCCGTCAACGAGCGCCAGCGGCGCCCAGTTGTCGCCCGGCTCGAGAATCACGGCGCTCGCCAGCGGCTTGAATCCCGCGGGGCTCGGCTCGACGAGATACAGCTTCGTGTTGCCGTCCGTCATCAGCAGCAAGCCGTCGGCGAGAATCGAGCCGCCGCGCACGAACGGCGGCTGTTGATCGGTCTTCCACTTGATCTGGCCGTCCATGCTCATCGCGACGAGCCCGTCGCTGCGTTCGTTGATCGTGTAGTGCGCGTAGAAGTGGCCGTCGTGCAGGACCGGCGGCTGGGTGTGAGCGCCGAAGTCGGGATTCTTGAACAGCTCGGAGACAGCGAAGGTGCCGTCACCCTTCTTCTCGACTTTGATCATCGCGGAGCCTGCCCCGTAGGCACCCGTGATGAGCACGCGGCCTTCACCGGCATCAACCGCCTGCGGCACCGGGATGATGCACTGCCAGTCGGTGTAGGTCCAGAGCACTTTGCCGCTGCGTGGATCCAAGCCGTTGACGCTCCCGCCTTTGGCGTTGCGCCCCCGGCCGGCGGCCGCGGTAATCATGACGAGATGGTCCTCGCCGGCGATCTTCGCGATCGAGGGCGTCACGTATCCCGGAATGCCGGAGAGGGCGGCAGACTTCCATTTGATGGTGCCGGTCAGCTTGTCGTAGGCCACGACCCCGGCCTCGGAGGTCTGCGTCGCAACGATCAACAGGTCACCGTAGATCAACGGATTCTGGACGATCGCCCACTGTGGCAGTTGGGCTCCGCCGCCGAAATCCTTCCAGATGTTCGTGCGCCAGGTAGGGCTTGCGCGTTTTCGTATTGATGGCGTGCAGATCCCCCATGGGCCCGACGGTGTAGACGTGCTCGCCATCCACGGTGGGCGTCGTGCGTGAGCCGGCGAACATGAAGCTGCCGGGCGCGTCGTAGGCGAACGTCCACAGTTCCTTGCCGCTCGCGAGATCGAGCACGCGCAGTGTGTCGCCCACCTTTTCGTCGCGGTCCAGCAAGTACACGTTCCCGCCAAGGACAGCTGGCCCGCCGAAACCGGCAGCCAGCGGGATCGTCCAGAGCACCTTCGGACCTTCTTGCGGCCATGTCCGCAAGCAGTCCCTTCTGCTCGGAGGTATGGTTCCTTCGCGGACCATAGAGCCACGGCCAATCAGCCGCGACGACGGAGGTGAGGGACAACGCGATCAGGATCGGAACGAGCTTGGCGGTACGCTTCATCGATAGGACTCCAAATGCCACGCGATAGGCGAGGCCTGCTGTATTGAGCCAGTTGGACTTCACCAGACGATCAGATTACAAGGCCGTATCGGGCGTTTCTTGCCTATTCCTCCACGAATACAACGCGGATCGCGCACCAGAGTCGGAGGTTCCGGCAAACCTCACGCCCACGCTGCTTGTACCATTGCTGGGATGACGACACCTTCTCGGCAAGCTCGTCTGCACACGCGACGTCTTCGCAGCACGCAGAGGCTGCAGTCCGGTCCCGGTCGGCGGACCGACGGGTTCGCGAGATCCGCCGCGGCACTCGGAGAAGACACGACTCTCGTCACGCCCAGCCCATTGGCGCTCCGACGGCTCGCCAATCGGATCGCGGCGTACGCCCCTCACGACGGGGCGTTCCAGCTCCGGCTCCCGGGCACTTACGCCATCCGCCTCTCGCGAATGACGACCGAGGCCACCTACGCCACCCTGGGCCCCGCTCTGTGCGTCGCGGCGCAGGGCGCCAAGGTCATCATGCTTGGCCGTGAAGTGCTCGAATACGATCCCGCGCATCTGCTCGTGTTCGCCGTCGATCTGCCGGTCTCGAGCCAAGTGAGTCGCGCCAGTCGGAAGGATCCATATCTCGGCTTCGTGCTCGATCTGGATCCCGCGCGAGTCGGAGAGCTCGCCGCGCGGGTGTACCCGCGTGGCGTTCCCAAGGCGTCTGACAGTCGTGGCCTGTATGTCGGGCGCACGACCGATGACATCGTCGACGCGGTGACGCGCTTGCTCGACCTGATGGCCCAGCCTGAGGATGCGGATTTTCTCGGGCCTCTGGTCATCGACGAGATCCTGATTCGTCTGTTGCGAACGTCGATCGGCGCGCGTGTCGCTCAAATCGGGCACACGAAGTCTGAAGTGCAGCGGATTGGCGAAGCCGTGTCCTGGATCCGCGCGCATTTCGCGCAACCCGTCACGGTCGAGGAGATGGCCACGTCGGTCCACATGAGCGCGTCCTCGTTTCACCAGCACTTCAAAGCGGTGACCTCGATGAGCCCGCTCCAGTACCAGAAAGTGCTCCGGCTCCACGAAGCTCGGCGGCTGATGCTCTTTCAGCGAATCGACGCGAGCCGCGCGTGCCACCGTGTCGGCTACCTCAGTCCATCGCAGTTCAGCAGGGAGTACAGCCGGTTCTTCGGCGATGCCCCGACCAAAGATATCGCCCGCCTGCGCGAAGAGGGCTTTGCGCCCACCGACCATGGTGACCACGCGGAGCGCGTTCGTGAGGCCGGCGGTTGATGGCGGATCCAGCATCTCCACACGGTGCTGGCGTCCCAGGGTACGGGACGGAGAACTTCGAGTGTCGCGAACATCGCAGAGACGACAAAGGAATGGCAATGCGCGCAGAACGTAACGGCAGGGACATGGCGGCTTCCAGAGTGACGAAAGTTCTGTTGTATTCGCTGGTGGGTTGGCGGCGATCGGTGTGGCTCCCGCTGCGCAGTCGCAAGCGCCCTCCACTGTGCGGGTGGATACCGGCGAGCTGCAGGGAGTGGTCGCCGACGACGTCCTTTCCTTCAAGGGCATCCCCTTCGCCGCGCCGCCGGTCGGTGAGCTGCGGTGGCGGCCGCCCCAGCCGGCGGCGAAGTGGACCGGCGTGCGCCAGGCAGCGGAATTTGGAGCGAACTGCATGCAGGGGCGGTTCGGCGGGCCACCTCCAGGTGCGGGTGGCGCGCGCCGGTGCGCCTCCAGCCTCGGGCGCCGCGCCCACTCCTCCTCAGGGCACTGCGCCCACTCCCCGCCAGCTCCTCCACCCCCCGCGGCTGCGCCCGCCGCTCAGGCTCCGTCGGAGGACTGCCTGTACTCTGAACGTCTGGCGCCCTGCCGATCCGGCGGCTCGCAACCTGCCCGTGATGGTCTGGATCTATGGCGGCGGGTTCACCGGCGGCTCCAGCTCGTCGCCCAACACGTCGGGCGTCGGCTTCGCCAAGCAGGGCGTCGTCCTTGTCGCCATGAACTACCGTGTGGGGCGCTTCGGTTTCTTCGCGTTTCCGGCCTTGAGCAGCGAGCGTCCGGATGAGACCAAAGGCAACTACGCCTACATGGACCAGATCGCCGCTTTGCAATGGGTGAAGCGGAACATCGCGGCCTTCGGAGGCAATCCAAACAACGTCACAATCTTTGGGTTTTCCGCGGGTGGCGTCTCCGTTCACAGCATGCTGGCGTCGCCGAAGGCGCGCGGGTTGTTCAACAAAGCGATCGTCGAGTCCGGCGGCTCCCGCGACAGCGTACTCACCGCCCGGCCGATGAGTAAGGACGGCGTCGATCCGAATTATCCGGTGTCAGCCGAGACGATCGGGACCCAGTTCGCGCGATCGATGGGGATCGAAGGCACGGACCAGGCTGCTCTGGTCAAGTTGCGTGGCCTCAGCGCCGACGAGGTGCTTCGCGGTGCTCCGGCCCAGCCGGGGGCTAACGCCCCGTCTTACGAGACGACGCCAATTCTTGACGGCAAACTGATTACTGAAACGGCCGAGACCGCGTATAAGGCCCGCCGCCAGCCGCGCGTTCCCTTGATGCTCGGCAGCAACAGCGCCGACACCGCGGGCAACCGGGTACGCGCTCGCACCAAGGACGAGTTTTTCGCCCGGTACGGTCAATGGAGCGCCGAGGCGAAGGCGGCCTACGATCCCGACGGAACGACCGAGCTCGCCACGATGGTGTCGCAGGCCAATGACGACTTCGGGCAGGCCGAGCCAGCGCGCTTTGCCGCGAACGCCTTCGCCGCGAATGGATCCCCCGTCTATCTGTACCGGTTCTCCTATGTTCAGACCTCGATGCGCGAACAGATGCGGGCGGGGGCTCCGCACGGTGGCGAAATCGCCTATGTGTTCGGCACGCTGTCGGGAGGCCGGGGCGGTACACCGACGGCTGAGGATCTGGCGGTCTCGCGGATGGCGCAGGGCTATTGGGTCAACTTCGCAAAGACAGGCGACCCGAACGGAGCGGGTCTGCCAACGTGGCCACGCCACGCCGCCGGCAAAGACCAAATCTTTGATTTCCGGCCAGATGGCACGGCGGGCGCCGGCCCCGATCCCCGGAAAGCACGACTAGATGTAACTCAGAAGGCCACCGAGTCTGGCAAGCGAGACGATTCAACTGTCACTCGTCATTGATCGAGAGACAGCTGCCCGGTCAACTTCTGTCCGAGTAGACGGACCTTGACTACCCTGTCCTCGTCTCTTGACGAGTAGCGGGCGCGTCCAGGCGGGGCAAACGTCTCACCGGCGTGGTGACGGCGGGCAATTCGGGCTACCATACGTGCGAGTCAGACTATCTCGGACGGAGTGGCGGGAGCCCTAACGGCTTGTCCCGCTTGCGTCGGCAGACGATATCAACGGAGCGAGTCTTCGCGGAGAGCTCGAAGATGAAATACACAGTCCTCGTCAACGGGGAGCGGCGTACCGTCGATGTGCCGGAGCGCATGCCCTTGCTCTGGGTGCTCCGGGATGCGATGGACCTGAAGGGCACCAAGTTCGGCTGCGGTGTGGCCCAGTGCGGCGCCTGCACGGTGCTACTGGACGGTCAGCCCATCCGCTCGTGCATCACGCCGATCTCCTCGATCGGCACCAGCGCGGTCACGACCATTGAGAGCCTGCCGCGCGACGGGTCCCACCCACTGCAGCGCGCCTGGCTTGAGCTCGACGTCCCGCAGTGCGGCTACTGTCAGGCGGGCCAGCTGATGGCGGCCTCGGCGCTGCTCAAGGCCACGCCGAACCCGACCGACCAACAGATCGACACGGCGATGAGCGGCAACGTCTGCCGCTGCGGCACTTACATTCGGATCAAGCAGGCCATCAAGTCGGCGGCGAGCGCCGGAAGGAGGGGCTAGTCATGGCCGGAACCCTGAAGGATCCGAAACTCGACCGCCGTGCGTTTCTGCAGGTGTCGGCGGTGGCCGGCGGCGGTCTGCTCATCGGACTCTACACACCCGACGTGCTGGCGCAGCGCGGCGGAGGTCCGGGCGGCCCCGCGGCGTCGCTCGCGCCGAACACCTACATCACGATCCACCCCGACAACACCTTCACCATCATCGCGAAGAATCCGGAGACCGGACAGGGCATCAAGACCGCGCTCCCGATGATCATCGCCGATGAATTCGACGTCGACTGGGCGCAGGTCAAGATCCAGCAGGCCGACCTGGACCCGAAGTACGGCGGGCAGATCGAGGGTGGCAGCCGTGCAATTCCGTCGAACTACCAGAACATGCGTCTGGTCGGGGCGGGCGGCCGGCTCCTCATGCTGGCGGCGGCGGCGCAGCAGTGGAATGTCCCGCAGAGCGAGTTGAGTACGGCCGGCGGTGTCGTCACGCATGGCGCGACCAAGCGCACGGCGACCTACGCGTCGCTCTCGTCGCCGGCGGCGAGCCTGCCCGTGCCGGAATCCGCCGCCATCGAGGCCGCGCTCAAGAACCCGCGCGACTTCAAGATCATCGGCAAGCGGATCCGCGGCGTCGACAACCTGGACATCGTGACGGGTCGTCCTGCGTTCAGCATCGACGTCTCGTTTCCCAACATGCTCTACGCGGTGCTGGTGAAGTGCGATGTCTTCCAGGGGAAGGTCGGCAGCGCCAACCTCGACGAGATCAAGAAGCTGCCTGGCATCAAGCACGCCTTCATCGTCGAGCCGGCAGGGCAGGGCAACAACTCGCTCGCCTCGGGCGTGGCGATCGTGGCCGACAGCTGGTGGCTCGCCAACGACGCGCGAAGCTCGCTGAAGGTCACCTGGGACGAAGGGCCGGTCGCGGCACAGAGCAGCGAACGATACCTCGCGCAGGCTCGCGAGTTGGCGGCGCGTGCCGCGACGGCGCCTGCACCCACGCCGCCGCCGCCGCCGGCACCGGCTCCGGGCGGGGGGCGCGGCGGACCCGGCGGCCCACCCAGCGCCGTCATCGGCGACGTCGACGCCGCATTCCGCACCGCGGCGAAGACCATCGAAGCCGAGTACTTCTTCCCGTTGCTGTCGCATGCGCCGCTCGAGCCGCAGAACGCCACGGCTCACTATCACGACGGTCGTCTCGAGATCTGGTCGCCGAGCCAGATTCCGTCCAAGCAGAATCCGGCGCTCGGCGCCGGGATCCCACCGGAGAACGTGACGTACCACCTCGTGCGCGCCGGCGGCGGATTCGGCCGGCGGCTCGTGAGCGAGTACGACATCGAAGTGGCGCGGATCGCCCGGACCGTCACCGAAGAGCGGGCGGCCGCAGGCCTGCCGAGCGTTCCGGTCAAGCTGCTGTGGACGCGCGAAGACGACATGGCGCACGACCAGTACCGCCCGACCGGATACCACTTCTTCAAGGCGGGACTGGACGCGAGCGGCAAGCTCATCGCGTATCGCGATTTCGTCGCCAGCACGAATTCCGTCGTGCCGGCGAACGAGTTCCCGCGGGGCTTCGTCGAGAACGTGCTGATCACGTCCGAGAACGTGACGCCGTTCGGCATTCCCGTCGGTGCGCTGCGCGCGCCGCCCACCAACGGCATCTCGTTCGTGAAGCAGGGCTTCATCGACGAGATCGCGATCGCCGCCGGCAAGGATCCGCTGCAGTATCGGATCGATCTGCTGAACAACCCGGTCGGCGCCGGCGCCACTGGCGGATTCAATCCCGCTCGGGCGCGCGGCGTGCTCGAAGCCGTGCGCGAGATGTCCGCGTGGGATCGCCGGAGCCAGTTGCCCAAGGGCACCGGTAAGGGCGTCGCGTTCCAGTTCGCGCACGCGGGCTACGTCGCCTACGTCGTCGAAGTCTCAGTCGACGCGAACAAGGCCATCAAGGTCAATCGCGCGTGGTGTGCCGTGGACATCGGCCGGCAGATCGTCAACCCGAGCCAGTCGGAGAACCTGGTGCACGGCGGCTTCATCGAGGGCATGAGCCACCTGATGTCCTGGGCGATCACGATCGACAAGGGACGCGTGGTCCAGCGGAACTTCAATCAGTACCAGCCGACGCGCATGTCAACATGCCCCGGCCAGCATCGAGGTGCGGTTCCTTCAAACGGACTTCGATCCGACGGGGCTCGGCGAGCCGTCTCTGCCGCCGGCAGTCCCAGCGATCACCAACGCCATCTTCGCGGCGACAGGCGTTCGAATCCGGTCGTTGCCGTTGGACAATCAAGGGTACCGCTGGACCTAGTCTGGGCGTACCGGCGCGTCAGTTCTCAGACACCCCGAACCGATCGTCGAGGTCGGTTCGGGGTTCTTTGTCCAAGCCGCCATGCCCATCGCGAGACCGACGGTCATCGCTGCCGCTCTGGCCGCCGGCCTGATCGGCCTTCACGCGCAGTCGTCGCCGCAGGCGCGGACGCTCGTCGAGTGCGACTTCACGGCGTCGGCGCAGGGATGGCTCGTGTCCGGAGACACCCGCCCGGCGGAGCCCGTGTTCCATCCGTCGGGTGGCAGCCCGGGAGGCCACATCTCGCATGCCGACGAAGCCCTTGGTGAAACCTGGTACTTCCGTGCGCCCGACAGCGTGTTGAGGCAGTTGGCGGCGGCCGAGAACGGCACGCTGAGCTACAGCCTCAAGCAGTCCACCGACGATCCAGGCTTTCTCGATGACGACGTGATCATCGTGGGACCCGCCGGCCGGCTCTCGTTCCGGTTCGGCACGTCGCCCGGCACCGGCTGGACGCCCTTCTCGGTGAAGCTCACGGCCGCGGCCGGGTGGCGCTGGAACTGGAACGCGCGAGCGACCCAGGAACAGATCCACAGCGTGCTCGCCAATCCGACGAGCCTCGAAATCCGCGGCGAGTACCACACCGGACCCGATGAGGGCGCGCTCGACAACGTCGTGCTCAGATCCGGCGGGTGAGTCGGTCTCGCGCCGGCGCACGTTGGCGGGATCATCTGGACTGCCGAGTGTAACCGCCGCGTCCGGGCGCACGACATGGAACCTCCCGCGGCATCCTCAGAAGAGCTCACGCAACTAGACACGGAGCGGACCAAACGGCTTAAGAAACTTGATGAACGTTCGGTCAGCCGTTTCGAACCGGCGGGCGTTGCAGCGATTCTTTGCTCAGCATCGGGTTCTCTGCCGTCCAAGACATCGATTTTCAGGAGATCGCGTCCCGGTTCGGCCGCGGCGTTCACGGGCTCGCGCCCGGACATCTTGGTGTTCATGTTATCCACGCTAAGCAAGACGAGTCAACAACATAGCCTTTCTCGCTTAGTCTGGAAGACCATCTACTGACCGGGCTCGGCGTCCCACAGCTTGCTCACAATCCACCAGCGACCGTTGTCCTTCAGGAGATGGAAGTAGTCGATCACGCTGCCTTCGTGGCTCGTTTCCCGGACCGTCGCCGTCGCGACCCTGCCGGTCACTTCTATCGCCAGAATCGAGCAGTCGAACACCTCTCCGGTCTCCGCCGGGGCCGGATTCGCACTGACCCAGTCGTACAAGGCTTCGATCGGCGCCGCGATCATCTCGTCGCCGAGATAGCCGCACAATATCGCCTGCTGATGAAAGCCCTCTTTGAGGCCGTCGACCTTGTGCGTTCGCATCCCTTCGACGTAGTGCTGCACTGCCTCGCGAATTCCGCGTTCTTCCGCTGACACGGCCATGGGGCTCCCTTGCTTCGTTTGCGAGTCGTTCATTGCGGCAGGCTCATCCTCCGCAACAGATCTTTCACTCTGGGGTCGCTGCCGAGCCGGTTGAGCGAATCGCCCTCGGCGGCCCCGGCAATCTCCCCTTGCAGAAACACCATCTCGCCGTTTCGCTCGTCAAACGCCGTCTCCAGCCACTCGATCGCTTTCTCTGTCTCTCCGAGCCGGCTGTACACACGCGCCATGCAGATGGCGGGCACGTATTGGCGGCGGCGCATCTCCAGCAGTTGGTCGAGAATGATCGCGGCGTCTTCCCTTCTCGCCGCCAGGCCGTAGGCCGATGCCAGGTCGGCCACGACAATCTGATGACCACCGAGCGATACCGCGCGTTTCAATTCCTCGACGGCGTCTGCATACCGCCCCTCGGCCAGGCGAATCGCGCCCTTCAGCCAATAGGCGCCGTAGAAATCAGGCTCGATCTCGATCATCTTCCCGACCTGGTCCAACGCTCCGTCTGAACGACCTGATCGAGAAGTACGTCCAGCCGACGTTCATGTTGATGAGCGGCGAGAGCGGATCGATTTCGAGCGCGCGCTGAGCCCGGCCGAGCGCTTCGTCGGCACGTCCTTCGAAGGCGAGAAACAAGGCGTAGTATGAGAGCGCCTCGGCGTTGTTCGAATTCAGGGCTATCGACTGTCTGAAGGCCTGCTCGGCGCTCTCCCACTCCCAGTCGTAGAAGAACGTGATCATCGCCAACGAGAGGTAGGCGTCCGCGAGGGTCCCGTCGATTTCCAGGGCTTTGCGCGTGGCCGCTTTGCTTTGCGGAACGGTTTGCCCGGCAGGAAGCAGTCCGAAAAACCAGAGACAGCCATAGCAGGCGGCCATTCCCGCGTGCGCCGGCGCATAGTCTGGCTGCATGTCGATTGCCCGCTGAAAGAACTCGATCGCCCGCGTCCATCCCTCAGCAGAGTATTTGTACGAGTAGTAGCGTCCCTTCAAGAACAACTCGTGGACCGCGGCATCGTCGGTGTAGCGCTTCAACAGCGCCGCTTTCTCGGCACCGAACAGCATCACCTTCAAGGCGCCGACGACCGCCAGCGCAATCTCGTCCTGGACGTCGAAGATGTCGCGCATCTCGCGGTCATATCTGTCTGACCAGAGATGAAAGCCGTCCGACGCGTTGACCAGCTGAACCGAGATTCGCAACCGATTGCCCGAACGCCTGACGCTGCCTTCCAGGATGTGGTTGACGCTCAACCTGGCGCCGATCTCGCTGACGTTCACGTTCTTGCCTTTGAACGAAAACGCCGACGTGCGTGCGGCCACTTTCAGGTCGTCGATCTTCGACAGGGCATTCAACAGCTCCTCGGCCAGGCCGTCACAGAAGTACTCGTTGTCGGCGTCCGCGCTCATGTTCGTGAACGGCAAGACGGCGATCGAGTGTCGGCTTCCTGACCTGACCGGCGTCGCCTCGATACGTGTCGATTCGGAGCGGCGGTCCAGGTTGTCCTGAAAGTCTGACTCCTGTCTGAATGCCTTGAGGTCGCGCAGCAAGTCCTCGGCCGAGCGATAACGATGCCGTGTGTCCTTCTGCAGCGTCTTGCTGACGATATCTGCCAGTCCCGCCGGGACTTCCGTCAGTCGTCGCGGCTCTCTGGTCAACACCGCCGCCAGCACGTCGCTGACCGTGTCTCCCGCAAACGGCGACTGGCCCGACAGCATGTGATGCATCACCACACCGAGGCTGAAGATGTCGGTCTGGTGGTCGACGCGCAGCCCGCGAGCTTGTTCGGGCGACATGAACTGCGGCGTGCCGATGAGCACGCCGGCGTGGGTCTGCGACCGAAGGGCCGTCGTGGTGTCGTCGCTGGAGTCGGTCGGCGCGGACAGTTTGGCGATGCCGAAGTCGAGGAGCTTGGCCAGACCGTTCGAGCGAACCATCACGTTGTCGGGTTTGATATCGCGATGCACGATCCCCGCGGAATGTGCGTCATCCAGTGCCGAGACAACTTGAATGGCGACGTCGAGCATGAACCGGTAATCGAGCGCCTGTGATCGCGCGAGTTCGGTCAGCGTCTTCCCGTCGATGAACTCAGTGGCGATGAAGTGCGTGCCGTTGGACTCGCCGATCTCGTAAATGGTGATGATGTTCGGATGATTCAACGCCGACGCCGACTTGGCCTCGCGGACGAAACGGTCCATTCGGTCTCTGTCGTCGGCGAATTCAGACGGCAGGATCTTGAGGGCGACTTTACGGCCAAGCGCCGTATCCTGCGCCAGATACACCTCGCCCATCCCGCCTTTGCCGATTGGCGCCAGGATTCTGTACTGCTTGATGACGGTGTTCGCTGCAAGCGGCTGCATATGCACGCCCGGAAGATCGGTCCTGGGGTCGATCCAGCCGACGACGCCGTCCAGGAGCGCAAGCGAGTGTCCGGCCCTTTCGCCGCGCGACGCGGCGCATCAGGATATCGCGAATGCGCAGTAGAATCGACGGCGCCCGCATTATCGGCCGCACCCTCGCGCACTATCACATCACTGCCGCCATCGGCGCGGGCGGCGGCCGCGTGATCCCCTGGCAATCAGCGCAGGGCCAGCTGTGGTGATCGTGGTGGCGGCGCTGGCGATCTCGCTGCCGGCCCGGCGCGCCATGCAACAGAATCCGATCATCGCTCTTCGGGCCGAGTGACGAACGGCGAGGGACCGTCGGCCGTCTCGCTGCACTGGTATCCTTGAGTTGCAACAAGCGCGGGCCTTCCACAATTGCGCAGCGGTTCAGCGCGTTGCGGCCCGACCTCGTTGGAGCTCTTCGATGGCCGCCGCGATAAACGGGTCGTTCCCGTCGGCACCTCCCCGCGGATTGACGACGACGTCGGGTTCGAGCTCCCAGCGTGGCGCGCCATCAATGGCATAGACCGGCTCGTGGAGATCGGACGGCGATCCTGGAATACGGAAGCTCCATCCGGCCGACCGCTGCGCCAAGCCTGGCCATGCGCGTGCCCACCATGCGCGCACGTCCGAGTCCCGAGAGCGCCATCGCGAATCCCTCGGCCATACTCACCGAGAACCGATCCACGAGAACCACCACGGGCGCCGAGTAGGTCCACGGTCCGCGTGCGTCAACGAACTCCGGACGACGCGGGCCGAGGCCGGGTCCTTCGCGGCGTGTCATCCACGCGTACTGCCTGCGCGCTGTGATGAATCGCCCGATGATCGGGCGGGCAATCACCGTGTCGCCGCCGGCGTTCGAGCGCACGTCCACGATCAGCCCTCGTGTGTTCCGAAGCGCCTCCAGCGCGCGATCGAAGGCAGGCACCACATCACGATTCGCGAAGGTCGAGATCGCGATCAGTCCGATATCGCTTTCCACGCGCTTCCATTCCACGTCATCCCGTGCCGGCGTTGTTCCGCTGGGCGTCAGGACCGATTCGCGACCGGCTCTTCGGATGAGTAACTCGTAGCGCGAATTGTGACGGCCTGCGACGGCGCTGGCGAGCGCCCACTCGTCGGCACGCGGGTCGGCACGCGTCAGGAAGCGCGGTCGGCGGGACTCGTACAACTGGGTTACCGACGCTCCGTCAATCGCCACAAGTTCATCGCCAGGCCGAACGCCCGTGCGTTCAGGCAGCGCACCCCGCTGTATGCGGTCACGATGTAGCGTCCATTGTTCGGCTGGACCCAGAGACCATAAGGCACCGGCCGCCACGAATCAGGGGCATTCGTGTTCAGCTGCGTGTGGCCGTCATATAGCGCGTCCAGTGCTTCTTCAAGTACGTGCAGCCATGCGGTGTCGTCGCGCGCGGCACGCGCCCGAGGCATCAGCGCACTGATTACCGAATTCCAGTCTGTTGCCTTCGCGGGGAGGAAGGCATACGAATTGCGAACAAATCGGTCGAGAGCGGCAAGGTCCTTCGCGCGTTGATCCGGCAGGCTTGGTGCGGGTTGCGCGGAGGCCTGAAACACGCCGACGGCGAGGACGAGCACGCCGAGGCACTGAGACCCGCGCACCACGATTCGGTTCAGAGTCCGCGGGTTCCGCCGCACTAGGCGCGCATTTCGCAGGATCTGTCCCATGGGTATGGTGGCGCAACTGATGTGCCAATGCGGCGGCGCTGTATTTGAGGGTAGCGCTGCTCCGAAGCTCTTGTTCACGGTGGCGCGGTCTGCGCGTTACCGAACGCCGGCCGTTCGGTTCCGGGACGAGAGGGCAGCCTCGACCGGCTACGGACGCTACAACGCTGAGGTCCCCTGGATTCGCCTCCTACTGCACATTGCACAAGAGGAACGCGATGCTCGTGTGGACCGTCCAAAGAAACGATTTGCGGTCAAAGTGGCCGCGTGCGCGGCTTGAACAGGAACCAACCGGCTAGATTCCGTCCCCGTGGCACAGCCCGCTTCTGCGAAAGGAATCCCGATATGAAACCGCCTGCACTCGTCACGCTCCTTTTCAGTCTTTTGGCGGGTATCTCGGCAAATGCTCAAACTCCCCCGCCGGCAAAATACCGCGTCTGCATGGACGTTGGTCACCAGCAGAGATTCTGGCGCGACCCCGCAGACATGTCAGGCATGGACGTGAAAATGATCGAGCGCGTGAAGTACATGACTGGCGAGCTGGTAAAGACCGCGACCTCCGTGAACGCGAGCCTGAGTTACTTGAAGACAGAAGTAATACCGAAAGACCTGGAAGGATGCGACCTGCTGTTCATCCACATTCCTTCGGCAAAGTACACACCCGGTGAGGTCAGCGCCATATCGAAATACATCGCTAGCGGCGGTTCGCTGTTCCTGGCGATGGATCAAGACATGTGGTCGACCCTGGAGCAGACCAATGTGAACGAGCTTATCGGTCCGTTCGGCGTGCAGTTCGGTGGCGAGAGTCCCGATTCACAGGCGGGGGGCCACACCAAAGCAGGCCCCATTACAGACAAGAACTTGAAAATCTCATATCACGGCGCGAGGACGGTCACCGGTGGCACTCCGTTCTGCTTCAATGACCGGTCTGATGCCCATCCCTTCGGCACATTCAAAGAGGTAGAGAACGGCGGGAAGGTCGTGGTCATGGGCGACGGCATGGTTTCGTTGTACATGACTAGCTGGGAAGGCGTTCAGGATTACCAGTGCCAGGAATTCATGCAGGCTGTGTTTCGGTGGTTGCTCAAGTGATTGACGTCCGCTGGCGATGGCCGCCGTCGCTGAGCTTGGGTCGCCCGGACGTCGTGCGAGCGCCGCGTCGGCGTCCGCCGAGTCGGAGGGCACGCTTCTCTACATGCGTTCGATCATTCATCTTGGGACCCGGACGAAATTCGCATGGCCCAGCGCGCGGGCAGCACGCGCCGGACGCCGGTCACTATGCCGAGCACCAGCGCGCCCGCGATGATGCCGGCGGTCCGCGTCGAATGCAACGAGCGTCAGCAACCGGAGCGCGTCGCCGACTGCGGGCAATTCCGGCAGGCCGTCGGCGAGCCGCTCGAAGGTATGGTGCAGCGGCGGAATGCCGTGGACGAGTATGCCTCCGCCCACAAGGAACATGGCCGCGGTGCCGGCCACGGACAGCCCCTTCATCAGCCAAGGCGCGCCCGTAAGAATGGCGCCGCCCAGGCCGCGTTGCATCCGGGCAAACGCCGTTTCGCCGCTGCGCTGGCTGAGGTGCATCCCACCGTCGTCGAGCTTGACGATGGCCCCGACGAGGCCGTAAACGCCCACCGTCATGATGACGGCGATGGCGGTTAACACCAGCACCTGGGTTACGAACGTGGAGTTCGCTACCGTCCCCAGCGTAATGACGATGATCTCGGCCGAGAGTATGAAATCGGTGCGCACGGCGCCCCTGATCTTGTCCTTCTCGATCGCTAGCAGGTCGGCCGCGGGGTCGATGAACGCATGCATCAGCTCGGCTTCGTGCGCCGCGTCCTCCGCCTTGCTGTGAAACAGCTTGTGCGCAATCTTCTCGACTCCCTCGTAGCAGAGAAAGGCGCCGCCGATCATGAGCAGCGGAGTCACCGCCCAGGGCGCCAGGGCGCTGATAACGAGGGCCGCCGGCACCAGGATGGCCTTGTTGATGGCGGATCCCTTGGCCACCGCCCACACGACCGGCAGCTCGCGGTTGGCGCTGACGCCGGCAACCTGCTGGGCGTTGAGCGCCAGGTCGTCGCCCAGCACGCCGGCGGTCTTCCGCGCGGCGACCTTGGTGAGCAACGCCACGTCGTCGAGCCCCGTGGCGATATCGTCGAGCAGGGCGAGCAGGCTGGATGGCATGGTCGTTCCTAGTCAGCCGCAGGTACAAGCAGACAGACGCGGATCATGAAGAACCTCGACGCAAAGGGCGCGGGCCGCAATAAAGGCTCAGACATGGACGCCCTTGACGTCGGTCGCCAGAAGGCCAGCTCTTTCAGAAGAGTGTTCGCAGTTCGCACCCGTTATCCAGGACTCGCAGCGATGCGATCTCTCGCAACGGAGATACCAGGCGTTCGGAATGTGGTACATCGTCGACGCATCGAGCGAAGGGGCTTGGTCAGAGCGACTTCGACCGCCAGCGTCACGCTGAAAAGGGAGCTGTTCATGAGTGTGCAGCGACTGAACCCCGGAGGACGTCCGGAATCCCGGGGACGGTCCCCTCCGGATACGTCGCGTGTAGTGCGTTCCCTGCCTATGGCCAGCTCCAGTAGAACGTCAGGCGCGGGACCACGTCGTTCTTGATCTCAGCCCCAGCCACGAGGGGGCCATGCCCGTAATTAACCACTTCCACGTTCGGGCTGAGCCGGAACTTGGGGTGGAGATACCACTCCATCCCGAAGAGGTAGAACGTGAAGTCGTGCTGATTGTCGATCGGCAGGTAGTCGATGCCGTCGGTCCTCGGCACGCCGGAATCCGTGGTCATGTTGTTGTTGCCGCTTGCCCAGTCGACGCGGGCGAACACGGTGCCCTTCTTCGGCATGAAGTCGAAGACGCCGAAGGCCGACGTCACGTCGATCTTCGTCTTGGGGGCCGAGGTGCCCGAGTCGATATCCTTATGGACAAACTGGAGGCCGCCCCGGAAGAGCTTGCCGCGGTAGCCGCCGAAGACCTGGTATATCTGCTGGTCCTCGCCCTCGGGCTGCGGGAGCGCGCCGACGAACCCTTCGAGGACGATCCCCGGATCCAGGTCGAACCGCCCTTCGAAGCGAAACGCCTTTTGCTTGTTGGTCTCGGAGTCCTGACTGGAGTTGTTGCCAAACTGCGCCACATAGTACAGACCTTTTACCAGAATCGGGCCTTCCAGCGACACGCCCAAGTCGCGGGAGTTGTCCAGTCTATAGAGGTCGACCGGGGTCTTCTCGATGTGCCGCAGGCCCCAGAAGCCCTCGAGCCAGTTGAAGGACGCCGTCGGCGAGATCCCGAGGAAGAGCCGCTGCGTGCCGAGGGCTGCGCGGATGTACGCGTCCTTTACGTAGGGCGTGAGGCTGGCGCCTTCCAGCTGGCCGTCGCTGTTCGCCTCGAACCGCAGCCGGGTGGTGAGCCTCGCGCTCAGGTCGTAGTCGAACGTGAAGTAGGCGCGGCGAAGCCAGAAGCCCTGCTGGTCCTTCCACTCGTCCAGATGGCTGTCGCTGAAGTAGTAGTAGTCGCCGAAGACCAGCCCGCTGATGCGCCAGGGTTGGGGGGCGGGCGGCGGAGGGGGCGGCGGCTGCTGCTGCGGCACTGGGCTCATCTCCGCGTTGATGATCGCCGCGGAGCTCACCGACACCCGCACACCGTCGCGTTTGAACGTACTGAATCCAGGAAGCGAGAAGGTCAGGGTGTACACGCCGGGAGGTAAATCCACAAATCGGTACCGACCGCGTATATCGGTCACCACCGTTCGACTTTTCTCGATCGCCGGACCGGACGCCTCGACTGTGACGCCAGGTAGAACGGCTCCGGATACATCTTTGACAACCCCGGCCACATCATCGGAAAAATCAAAACCCTGGCCAGAGGCGGCCGATGCGAGTAGGAGGCAGAGAGAAAAGATCGTCGCAGTAGTCAAGTGTGGTCGCATCTATCTCTCCGGAAACAGCCAGAATTAAATACGGGATGTTTGCCACTTCCTGTCCCGCGCTGATCGAAGCGAAGGAGAGACAGTTCGAGCTCCGTCTGGTGATTTCGAGAATCGGTCAAAGTATCGCTCGATTCAGCAGCAAGCGTTTTGCCGTTGCGGATGACTTGTTACATCGTCGACGCATCGAGGGAAGGCTCTTGGTAAGAGCGACTTCGACCGCTGGCGACAGGCTGAAAACGGAGCTGTTGAGCTGCTAACGAGTGTGCGGCGACGTAATCCCGGAGGACATCCGGGATCCCGGGGGCGATCCCGTTTGTAATTTGGAGCGCGTTTGCGTTTCACCTATTGCAACCGTCACTTGCACCGTCCGTTAGCCTCCAAGTGTGCAACCGCGAAGGCGGGCAGAAACGGCAGGTCAATCGCGATAAGATTTCGCCCATGGCGCGATGTGAAACAGTCACGCTCGCACGGCCGTCAACATCGATACGAGTTCGCCTCCCACTGCGCACGCTGCCGGCAGGACTGACGTCAAGTTCTGGCAGATCGTTCGATCCCAGGAGGTAACCAGTGCACGCGCGCGCGTCCACGGCTGTCATCACCGGTGCCGCAGGTGGGATCGGCGGCGCGCTTGTTGTCGCATTCCGCGAGGCCGGCTATCGGACCATTGGGGTCGACTGCGCACCCGCAGAGGGAGTGACACGGCTGGATGTGACCGACGCGGCAGCAGTCACCGCTTTTGGCGCGAACCTCGACGCGCTGGCCGTACTGGTCAACGCCGCCGGCGTGCTCAGATTGGGTGAGGAGTACGATCCGTCCGAATTTGCCCGCGTTGTCGAGATCAACCTGACGGGAACCATGCGGATGGCGGTTGCCTGCCGCGCGGCGTTGGCGAACGCAAAAGGGGCGATCGTCAACATCGCCTCGATGCACGCGATCTTCGGCGCGCCGCTCTCGCCTGGGTATGCGGCGTCGAAGGCGGGCATCGTGCAGCTGACCAAGTCGTTAGCGGTCGCCTGGGCGCACGAGGGCGTCCGCGTCAACGCGATCGCGCCGGGCTGGATCGAGACACCGATGACGGTACCCGCTCGGTCCGACGCCGCGCGCAACCGCGCGATCCTGGACCGCACGCCGCTGGGCCGCTGGGGCACGCCGGATGATATCGTCGGGCCGGCGCTGTTCCTCGCCAGCGATGGCGCCCGCTTCATCACCGGCGCGGTGCTCGTCGTCGATGGCGGCTATTCGGTGAAATGAGGAGGAGACACATGCGCGTCCCCGAGGCAGACTCCAGTTCCCGCGTTGCCTACCGCCGGCCGCAGCCCGCCGAGATGGCACCCGATCTTCTGGTGGCGCCAGTGCTGCCGGAGGATCATCGCATCTGGGTCCCGCAGGCCCCGAACGTGTGGTTCCGGCCGCTCTGCCTCTCAGCGTCGCAGGGTTACTGGGTCAATCTTCTGAAGGTTACGCGCGCCGGCGTGCTGTCCCGGCACCGCCACACGAATGCCGTCCACGGCTATGTGCTGAAGGGACGCTGGCACTACCTGGAGCACGAGTGGGTCGCGGAAGAGGGAGGCTATGTGTACGAGCCGCCTGGCGAGACTCATACGCTGGTGGTGCCCGAGGACGTGGAGGAGATGATCACGCTGTTCCAGGTCAACGGCATCATGCTCTACGTCGATCCCGACGGGAATGCGCTGGGTTACGAGGACGTCTTCACCAAGATCAGCATGTGTCGCGCGCATTACCAGGAGTGTGGCCTTGGCGCTGATTATGTGGAGCGGTTCATTCGCTGACACGTGTCGGTTACTTCTTCTTCTCGGTGACTTGTCGGACGACGCGAAGAAGGTTGCCGCCGAGGAACTTCTTGATCCGCTGTTCCGACCACCCTCGCTTCAGCATGGCCTCCGTGAGCAGCGGCAGGTCGGAGACGTCGCGCATGCCCCTGGGCAGCGTCGGGCCGCCGTCGAAATCGGATCCGAGCATGACGTGATCCTCGCCGACCATTTCGATCGCGCGATCGACAACTGCGAGCCATTCGTAGGGCGTGAACTTGATCTCCGTCCGGAGCAGGAAGCCCGACCATCGGAAACTGGGGCGCCACCAGCGTATCGATTTCTTCGATGGTCATGCCTCGGGAGCGAAGCGGGACGCCAGAGCTCCAACGCGCAAGAACGATGACTCGTTCCCACATTGCCCGCTTCCGTATACTTCGCCTGCGTGGCGTGATGCGGTCATTCCGCACCGCCCGGTGGCCCCGGCCCGGCCTCGCCGAGCCCGGATCGATCCGCGGCTTCCCGCCGCGAGCGCGACCACTCGAGCCAGTCATCGCCGAAGAGCTCGCACGGGTGAAGCGTGCGAATCGTGCCGTTGCCGCAGGCCAGGTCGTCGGCGGGGCAGTACTTGTCGCAGCCCCAGCAGATTCGTTCCGGGTGGGCGGGCCGCACGAGGATCCTGCGCACCCGCCTTCACCCCTGGGCGGCGCTCAATGCGCGCGGAAACAGCACGTTGTTTTCGAGGTGCACGTGGACGTGCATCGTCGTTTCGAGCTCGGAGAGCCCGCGATAGAGCGCGCGGAACGTCTCGCATGCCCAGGGCGGGACGACGTAGCCGCCCGTGATTTCGCGGAGCTCCGACAGCACGGCGCCGGCCCGATCGTGTTCGTGCTCCATGACGCCGACCGGGCCTGAGATCGGCATTCCCGGATGTGCTCCCCCTTCGATCGCACGAATGGCGGGAAACAGCACCCATTCCTCCTTCTGCATGTGGAGGCGAAGGTCTGCGGCCAGCTCCATCAGCAACGCCTCGACCCGGCCCAGATACGGCGCCTTCGAGCCGTGCACCCGCAAGACTTTCGCGGCCATCGACTCGAGCCGCGGCAGCTCCTCGCGCAGCGGCTCGTGGTAGGTCGCAACGATGTGGTCGACCAGGACGTGCAGCGGCTCGCGGGTCCAGTCCCGCTCGTCCCGCATCCCGCTCTCGATCGACGCCTCGATCGCCCCGGCGAGCTCGGTGAAAGACACGCCGCGCTCGTTGCACGCCACGGCGAGGGGCGTCTTGCCGCCGCAGCAGAAATCGATCCCGTGGCGCTGGAAGATGCGCACGCTCGAGGGGATTGCCGAGGCGATGTCGGCGACTGTCGTGTTCTCGGTGATGACCATGTAACGAAACCTTTCCTGGTGGCGGGCCCGCGCCGGGCCCGGCGTTGAACGATAGAAGCCATCTCATAAACAGCGCGAACGAGCGTAGCGAGTGAGCCACGCGAGCGGAGCGGGGCGTCGGGGCCCCCGCGAGCGAGCCATGTAAGGGGGCTCCGGGGGGCGAAGTCCCCCGGATGAGACTAGTGCTGCATCGGTTCGCTGGGCAGCGTCAGCGTGCCCCGCTGCGAGGTGGCGACGATCTGGCCGACAGCGCCCTTCGAGGCGTCCGCGAACTCGTGATCGACCAGCACGTAGCGCCCTTCTTCGGGGACGATGAACTCCAGCACCGCGCCGTTGCTGGAGCCGATCAAGGCCGTCTGCATGCCACGCCACTCGTTCTTCGGGTTGCCCTCGTACCAGACCCGGTCGAAGATTGCGCCGATCACGTGGGTGCTCGACTGGTCGTTGGGCCCGACGTTGTGGAAGTAGAGTCGAACGCGCTCGCCGACCTTCGCCATCAGCGGGTGATCGGTGAGCGCCTTGACGTGACCGTTGAACACCACGTGCGACGGCTGCTTGCGGAGCGCCGCGTCGTAGTCGAGCTCGTAGAGGCCATTCGGGCCGCCTGGCTTCAGGTAGAACTCAGACTGCACGACCGCGTAGCGAGTCGCCGCCTCTTCGTCGGTGTCGTAGCCCTCGCGCGGCGAGACGATGACGATGCCGTACTGGCCCATCGCGACGTGCTGGAGGACCGGCGGCACGCCGCAGTGATACATGTAGACGCCCGGGTAGTTCGCGACGAACTCGAACTTGATGCTCTGGCCAGGGAGGATCATCCGCCACTTGTCGTCGGCCGCGACGGTTGCCGCGTGAAAATCGATCGAGTGGTGCATCGGGGCGCTGAGCGGCACCGCCTTCTGCTGGTTGACAGCCGCGAGCTGCTGCAGGAACGGGGCGTCGGACTTGTCGGGCTCCGTCACCGACACCCGGTCGGTCGAACGGTTCCGTAGCGTGAAGTTGACGCGATCGCCCTCGCGCACGTGAATCACCGGACCGGGAACGCTGCCGCCGAACGTCCACGCCTGGAATCGCACCTCGGGTGCGATCTCGATTTCCTGCGCGACGATGTCGAGCCGGACGTTGTGCGTCCGGTTGCCGGGCTTCAGCTCGGCGACGAAGGGCAGGTACGTCACGGCATCGCCTTCGGCCAGCGGTCCACTCATATTCGGCGAGTCGAATATCTCCGCTCGCGGCGTGCCCCAGACCTTGTCAGCGGTGGATTCCCCGCGCGCCCGGATCGCGAGCGGGACAGTGGCGACGGCGGCAAGGGTCAGGGCGACGGCCGCAAAGGTCAAACGGCGATTCTTCGTACTCATTTCTGCTTCTCCATTCCAGCCCGGCACATCCATGCCGCGGCTCGCGACAACAACACGTTGGTTTCCATGTGGACGTACAGCTGCATCAGCTGTTCGAACTCTTCCAGGCCGCGGTAGAGCGAGCGCAGCGTTGCGCAGGCGTTCGACGGCGGTGCGTAGCCATCGGTGATCCCTCGCAGGAGCCGAATCGTCCGCGCGGCATCCTGATGGAACGACTCGGCGTCGGTACGGAGCGCGGCGAGCCGGGGCGAGTCCTCATCGCGAGGACCGTCCGCCTCGAGCCGGTCGATCAGCGGAAACAGCTCGTCCGCCTCGGCCGTCACCCGCGCGAGAAGCCCGGCCTCGAACCGACACAGCTCCTGCCCGACGACGGTCAGCACGCGACGGTGCGCGTCGCCGTGGTCCTGGAGCCTGGTGATCAACGCGCGCAGACGGGGAAGCTCCAGCTAGAAGCGGCTGGTGGAAGGCTTCGACGATGTGGTCCGTCAGCTCCGAGAGCGGCCGGTCGGCCCACGTCACGCGGGCAGGCGCCTGGCGGATGGCGTGTTCGAGCTCGACCGTGAGGATTTCGTATGGGGTGCCGATGTCGCGGCACACCTGCGCCAGCGTCTGGTGTCCTCCACAGCAGAACTCCACCTTCCGCCGTTGGAACACCCTGACGGTCGCCGGAAATTGCGCCGCCAGCTCGCCTACGGTGGTGTCTGGGAAGAACGTCATACGTAACCTGTCAACGAGGTTACGCGTGCCGCCGGCGGCCGTCGTTGCGCTGGCGCAACCAGTCGACGACGGGCAGGTTTCGAGATCCGGGCTTGGTGGGGGAGACGGGAGGACGTTCTAGCTATCTCAGAATAGCGAACGAGCGTAGCGAGTGAGCCTGGCGAGCGGAGCGGGGCGTCGGGGCCCCCGCGAGCGAGCCAGTCGGGGGTTCCGGGGGGCGAAGCCCCCCGGATAGGCTAGTCGTCGGATGACGAGGCGGCGAGCTCGAGGCCTTCGGGGTCCACGATCGTGACGGCGCCGCGGCCGGTCCGAAGCAGCCCGTCGGACTCCCACCTCGACATCACGCGGCTGACGGTGAACAGGGTCGTGCCGGTCAGGTCGGCAATCTCCTGCCGCGTGATCGGATGCACGATCCGGATGCCTTGGGGCGAATGCTCACCGCCATGTTCGGCGACGCGAAGCAGGGCTCTCGCAATTCGGACCGGCGCGCGTTCTGCGGCCAGATCCTGCACGGCAGACAGGACGCCGCCCATCCGCCGGGTCACTTCTTCGAACAGGTTGAGCCGGATCTGCGGAATGCGCTCGGCGAGACCGACGATGGCCATCCGCGGCCAGACCAGCACTCTCGAGGGCTCTACGGCAACCGCGGACACGGGAAAGCGCTTGCCAGGCGAGAGCGCGATCGCACCGTAGCAATCTCCCGGGCCGATGAAGCGGACCAGCGTCTCGGCGCCGTCGGCGTTGACCTGCCCGAGCTTCAGATGGCCGACCTGCACCAGGGCGATTGACTCGGCCGGCTCGCCCTGGGCGCCCAGGACGTCGCGCGGCTTCAGCGACCGCGGGGATCCGGCCGCCAGCAGCTCGCGCTGCTGATCCTCCGACAGGCCGTTCAGTAGCAGCGTCATCGCCAACACTTTTACCTGCACGCGTTCGTTTTCAAAGCGGAAATCGCGAGGTGGCGACGACTGCTTGCCGCAGCCAACTCATCACTGGGTTCCAACTGGTGAAGATCTGGGCCATAACCCCCTCGCTCGGGTACGGTCGTCGAATCGTCCGCCTGTTCCGGCGCGAACGCTATAGTTGTCGATTTGCAACATTTGTGATTCAGGCCAGACTGCGATCCTCAACGCTTCGCGGTAGGCGCCGCCATCCGTCGCAGCTCGTCGAAGAAGTTGGAAACGAAGATGAGGCGATCCTGTGGCCGATCGAGCGAGCCGAGCTCGGGGGCGACGGCGACGCGCTCGCCGTCGGGGTGCAGGTCGAACGAGCGTTGTCCTGTCTGCGGACCGACGTAGCCCTCCGCCCACAGACGTGGCTTCTCGGCGCGGAATGAATCGCCCGATGCGGTGTAGGCGGCGACCATGAGCTGATTCTCGGGGCTGCGGTAGAGAAGTTCGCGGCGCGTCCGCGACCATGTGGGGGTGATCCCACCTGCCGTCGAAATCCGCCACATCCCGCCAGGTCCCGGAAACGGCCGCACATACACCTCGAACCGCCCCAAGTCATTCGCCTGGTACGCCAGCCACTTTCCATCAGGGGAGAACATCGGCTCCCGTTCGGTCGCTGCCGTGCTCAAGAAGCTCGTTGCAGTGCCTGGTCTCCAGCCCGTGACCTCGTCGCCTTCGATTGCAACCACCATGAGGTCGGCGCTGGTTTGCGGGCGCGTTTCCTGGAACGCGAGGATCTTCCCGCTCGGATGCCACGAAGCAGCCGATTGCGGATACTCGCTGTGGGTCAGTCGCTGCGCGTCTCCGGTGCCATCGGCTCGCTGCCAATAGAGATTCTGTTGAACATCCCGGTTCGACCAGAACACGATTCGGCGCCCGTCCGGTGTCCACACCGGCTTCTGATTCTGTGCCGGGTTCAACGTGAGCTGGGATGCTCTGTCGTGCTCCCACTCGTACACCCACACGGCGAGTTGCTTCCCGTCGTTGATCTCGACGGCGAGGCGCGTGCCGTCTGGCGAGAAGCTGAGGGTTGCCCCAATTCGTCGACGTCGCGCGGAGCGGCGTCCTTCGTCCCGCTCGATCCATCCATTGAATCGGCGCGCCACCCATGGGCGCCGAGCCAATCGGGCGGTTCAGATAGACAAAGGTGCCGGTCTCAGATGCGGCGAACTGCGCCGAGCCGCCATTCGGGTTCGAGCCCACACCGTCCAACGCCAGAAACGGGGGACCCGTCACTTCGAGCCGCTCGAGGTCGAACGGCACAGCAAAGATCTTGGCGTCGTGCAGATAGACGACATGGCCGCTGGCAAGATATCTTCCGTATGAGCCGCCGCTCTGGACGATTTTGCGCTCGCCGGAGGGCAGCGGCTGCACGACGAGTGTCGCATCGTCCCAGTTCATGCGGCTGGTGTGACTCGTAAAGAGCAGCGCGTTGCCGCCCGGCAAGACCTGCGGCCACCCGTGTGCGACTTCGCCGTCGGCGAGTGTGGTCAGCGCCGTCGGCGTCCCGCCGGTCGACGAGACGCGCAGCAAGCCGGCACGATCGGTGCCGGGAAAGAACGGCGCGAACACGATCCACCCGTCAGCGCCCCAGCTGCCGCCTTTCGCATCCGGCGTATCGCACAGCGTGACCGGGGCGCCGCCCGACAACGCGACCTTCTTCAACTTCGCATCCGCAAAGAACGCGATCCACTCACCATCCGGCGAAAAGAACGGGCTGTGAGCGCCCTCCGTGCCCGGCAGCAGTGTGGCGTCCAACTGGTCGAGCCGACGAACAAACAGCGACGCGGGACCGGTGCGTCGTTGTCCAACGAAGACCAACGCCTGTCCGTTCGGTGACAGGATGGCGGCGGACCCGCGATCGACGGTCGCGAGCGTCGCTTCGGCGCCCAACCCCATGTGCACGCGTATTGGCGCCGTCGAAGCCACGTTGCTGACGTAGGCCGCCAAAAAGGAGACGAGCGCGAGCGCAACCGCTGATGCGCCTGTCAGGGCCCACGGCAGTGCCCGACGCCACGCCGCACGTGAATCCGCCGCGCCGTTCGCGTTCTCGCCCGCCGCGGTCATCGCCTCTTCCACCTCGAACCGCGCGGCAGCCGCGGAATCGAGACGGCGTTTCCGGTCTTTCTCCAGGCAACGCCGCAGCAGCCTGCGGATCGGCAGCGGCGTCCCGGCCGGCAGCGCGTTCCAGTCCGGCTCCTCCATCAGGACATGAGCCAGGATCTCGGATACTTCGTCACCGCCGAACGCCCGTCGTCCCGTGAGCATTTCGAAGAGCACCGCACCGAACGCCCACAGATCCGCGCGTCTGTCGACGGCACGGCCCTTTGTCTGTTCAGGACTCATGTAGGCCGCAGTGCCGAGGATCACCCCAACGTGTGTCGCATGCAGGCTGATCGTCGGCGAATTCATCGGATCCGGCCCCGTGCTCCGTGACGGGTCGAAGGCCTTCGCGAGTCCGAAGTCGAGCACCTTCACCGTCCCGTCCTCGCGGACCTTGATGTTGGCGGGCTTCAGGTCCCGGTGGATGATCCCTTGCTCGTGCGCAGCTTCAAGTGCTTCGGCGATCTGCGCGGCAATCGGCAGCGCCTCGCTGATGGGGATGGCTCCGTGCGCGATCCGGTCGGCGAGCGTCGGCCCGTCGACCAGTTCCAGAACCAGAGCCGGCACACCGCCGGCATCTTCGAGGCCATAGATCTGCGCGATGTGCGGATGATTGAGTGACGCCAGAACTTGTGCTTCGCGGCTGAAGCGGGAGAGGCGCTCGGGATCGGCGGTGACGGCAGGCAGCAGGACTTTGATGGCGACGTCTCGATTCAGCGTCGTGTCACGGGCGCGATACACCTCGCCCATGCCGCCGGTGCCCAGCAGCCGTTCAACTTGATAGGGCCCGAGCCGTGTGCCTTTCGACAAGGTCATCTACGGCGTGCGCTTTCCTTCAACTGTCGATTTTTGCTCGTGAGCGACGTCCTGCGTCTTCGTCGCAGAAACATCGGTGACTCGACGAAACTGAAGGACACCGATCCGAGACCGATCTGCGCGCCATCATTGAGCAGCACCGGCGTCGTCACGCGCACCTCGTTGGCGAACGTTCCGTTCTTGCTGGAGAGGTCGTGGAGCGTTACCACCTCTTCCGCGACAACGACCAGGGCCCGACGCCTCGAGATCCCGGCTGCGTCGATCCGGAGATCCGCTGCGGGGTCGAGGCCCACCCGGATACTCGCGAGGGGATCGCGCCCGACCACGTTGTCGCCCGGCTCCAGCCGCGCGCGTTCGTTGTCCGAGGCCAACCAGCACTGCACCGCGCGGAGCGTTGGCCGGCGCGCGTGACTGTCTCTACTACCAGCGCTACAAACGCATAGCCGAATCGATGGAGGGTTCGCAGGAACATCGGCTGCCGCACGTTGTCGCCAAGCGCGCCGCGGATTTCGGCGACCAAGACGGCGAGGCTGCCGTCCGTCACGAAGGTGTCAGGCCAGAGTCGTCGGTGGATGTCGAGCTTGGACATTGCGGCCGGTCGCTGTTGGACAAGCAGTGCGAGAAGATCGAACGCTTTTGGCGAAAGGTGGATTGGGCGGCTGCCGCTCAGCAGTTGCCGTGCCGGGCGATCGAGTGTGAATGCTCCAAATCTGACGCCCAGAGTGACCTCCGATCTGGCCGTGGAACTAAGCGCATCTTAATCCCTTCCTAATGACTGTGCGCGACCGCCCGCCCAAAATGATTGGGTCGGCGTAAGCCAGCAGCAACTGGAGGAGTTCACATGAAGACCCCATCGTCGCCTTGTCGCGTCCGCCATGATCGCGTCCGTGCTCCTGAGAAACATGCCGGTCCACCAACTTCCACCTCCACTAAAGCCCCGGCGCGATCGCGCCAAAGTGCGCGGCTCTCCAGGGCACGAAGGCGGACGGCTCGGCAAGCCACGCGAAGAATGGCCGGCTATCGCGCGCTTTTCGCTGGCGTGATCACGATGTTGCGGAAGTCCACGGGACCGTGATCGCCCTGGAGCAGCAGCGGCCCGGGGTCCGCTTCGGCGCTGTCCAGTGCGCCGCCGGTAATTCCCGGAATCTCCCGGTTGCAGATGACAGTGGTGCCGTTCAGCTCGTAAGTGAGCATCCGGCCCACGAGCGTGACATCCATCGATTGCCACTCACCGGCTGCCCGCGCGACGCTCTCGCTCGGAGCAATGAAGCCGTAGACCCCGCCGAGATGATGTGACGATGGCTCGAGGCCGGCGGCGTCGTCGATCTGCAGCTCGTATCGACCACGCAGGTAGACGCCGCTGTTCGCGTCTTTGGGCACGCGGAACTCCAGGTGCAGCTTGAAGTCGTCAAATTTCTGAATCGTGACGAGGTTGGCGCCGCTGTTCGCGTTCTGCAGAATGCCGCCGACCGCGCTCCACTGGTTGTCGCGGCGCCCGACCGGCTGCCACCCGTCGAGTGATTTGCCGTTGAAGAGCGTGATGGGTGCGCCCCAGGCCGGCGGTTCTGCCCGCCGCAGCGACGGGGCCCGCGTGCCGGACCACGTCATCTTCTGGCCATCACCCATCGTCATCGAACCGGTGATGCGATCGCCCTCGAGCCGTCCCTCGAACGTGATGTCGCGGGGGTTGCTTTCCCACTGTGGCGGGATGGCAAAGCGGAACGTGCCGTCCACGAATTCAATCTTGGCGATCGGCCGCGAGCTGCCGCCGGATCCCACGAATTGTCCGACCAGGGTGGCCGTGCCGGACCGTTCCACCTCGAGCCACGATGGCGACGTCTCTGTACCGCGCTCTACAACGAGATCCCATCGGCCCAGTAGTGCGTCGGATGCGGCGCGCGACTGTGGAAGCGTTTCCGATACCCCGCGGCCGCGAGCATCAAGCCAGCGACGGCGGCGCCGAATGCGACGCGAGCAATCATGATTCCTCCTCGAGCCCACTCGTGCATAGGTGGGTGCATCCTACGATAGGCGCATTCCGACCACATCGAACCGAGAATCGGCACGCCTAGCCCCGAAAGCACCCTTGAAGGGCTGATCGACCTTCGCCGCGACGCCGGAAGCGAGGCGGTGTAACGAGGTCGCGGGTCATGACACTTCCTGAGCAGACGCGCAGAGAGGCGCGGCAAGGAGGCTTCATGACCCCGCGGATCGACGAAGTTGCCCCGGACTTGTACCGAATCAGTGTCTACGTCCCGCAGTTCGACCTTCAGTTCAACCACTTCCTCGTCCGGGACGACGAACCGTTGTTGTTCCACACCGGAATGCGCGGGATGTTCCCGGCGGTGCGTGAGGCGGTCGCCGCGCTGATCCCACCGGAGAGCCTGCGCTGGATCAGCTGGAGCCATTTCGAGGTGGACGAGTGCGGCGCGCTCAACGAATGGCTGGCAATCGCCCCGAAGGCCCTGCCCGTCTGCGGTGAGCTCGGCGCGATGATCAATATCGGGGACTTCTCCAACCGGCCGCCGCGTGCCCTCAAGCCCGAAGAGATCCTCGAGACGGGACGCCATCGGTTCCGCTTCGTTCCGACGCCGCATCTGCCCCACGGCTGGGATGCGGGCGTGCTATTCGAGGAGGCCGATAAGGTGCTGCTCTGCTCCGATCTCCTGCACCAGATCGGCGATGTCGAGCCGGTGACGACCACGGACATCACGGACCGGTATCGCCATGCGCTGCAGACGTATCAGGCGTCGCCGGTGCTGATGGATTACGTGCCCTACACCGACAACACGCGCCGGCAGCTCGAGCGGCTTGCGTCGCTGAAGCCGCGCACCCTCGCGGCGATGCACGGTTCGACGTTCGTCGGCGACGGGGCCGCGCTGCTGACCGCGAGCATCGACGTGATTCGTGACGTCAGCGCCGCGGCGACGCCGCTGCAGGTCACCGGGATGACCCGACGCTCGAAAGCGACGGCGTTTGACGTCCGCGGCAGCCGGCTGCTACGGTTGCCGCGCGATGGCGCAGGGTGTGGAATCCAACGATGGCGATGTGGCGCGGGCTGTGGCGGCGAAGGTGCCCGGACTGGCCGAACAGGCGGAGACGGAGCTCTATCGCCGCTTCGCGCCGCGCGTGCGCCTTTACGGGCTCCGTCACCTGCGTGACGAAGAGGCGGCGCGCGACCTCGTCCAGCAGGTCATGCTGCTGACCATCGAGAAGCTGCGCGCCGGCTCGATCCGCGAGGTCGATCACATCGGCTCGTTCATACTCGGCGTCAGCCGGACGATATCGATGGATCTCAAGCGGCGGGATCGGCGGCGCGAGCGCCTGCTCGAGACGTTTCCCGCGACATCGTCATCGTCGGATCCGCACGACAGTGCAGCTCTCGACTCCGATCGCCTGGAGAGCTGCCTCGGCCGGCTGGGCGAGCGCGAGCGGATGGTCGTGCTGCTGACGTTCTACGCCGAACGATCGGCCCGCCATGTCGCCGACGAACTGACGATGACCGAGGGAAACGTCCGCGTGATTCGCCACCGCGCGATCGGAAAGCTGCGCACCTGCATGACGGAATCGGGGACGGTTCAATGACGCCGCGGTGCCACACGCCGCTCTCGGAAGAAGAGCTGCTCGATTACTGGATCCATGCGACCCCCGCGAACGAGGTCGACGGCATCGAGGAACACCTCTTCTCGTGCGACGACTGCTCGGCGCGGCTTGCAGCGATGTCGTCGCTCGGCGCCGGGCTGTCGGCGCTCGTGCGACGCGGCCACGTCGCGGGCGTCGTTTCCCGTTCCCTGCTCAACCGCATCCAGCGCGACGGCGTGCAGGTGCGGCTCTATTCCCTGTCACCAGGCGAACGGGTGCCCTGTGCCGCGTTTCCCGGCGACGATCTGATGGTGCTGGCACTGCGCGCCGACCTGTCGGGATCGGAGAGCGTCACCATCAGCCTGACGGATGTTGATGACGCGGTGGTCGGACAGGCGGCGGACGCTCCGGTCGGCCGCGCCGACGGCGAGATCCTGTGGGCGGTACCCGCTGATGCCGTGCGACGGATACCCTCCTCCCGTCTCCGCGTCAAGTTGTCATCGTCGGCGCCAGACACGACAGTGCTTGGCGAGTACGAGCTCGAGCACACGTCGCTCGACTGATCGCCTGGCGCTAACCGTCGGTGATTGGTCTGTTCGCAGTACCAATACTCCAGTTGTTGTGACGAGTGCCGCATCATATCCCCTGCTTTCCGATTGTCCTCGGCGCATTTGCGCCCTCGACGATCGTGACGAACGTGTTCGCGGGAATCTCACGGAACCGTTGAACGGTGCCGTTCGGCCATCGGACCTCGACCGAGTCGACTGTCGTTCGCGTCCCGAGCCCGAAGTGGAGCCGCGGGTCACTGTTCGACAGATAGCTGTCGCCCGCGCGCCGCTCAGCACGCTGCACGAGGTCGGCGGCGCTGACCGTGACGACTGCGCCCACGGCGCTGCGATTGCCGGCGCGGCCTTCGAGCTGGACGATGAGAAAGTTGCCGCGGTTGCCTCCGTCGTTGCGAAGCACCGTGGGCGCGCCATCGAGGTTGTTGATCACCACGTCCAGGTCTCCGTCGTTGTCCAGATCGCCGGCTGCCGAGCCGCGGCTGACGGACGGCTCATTGAGAGCTGGGCCTGCGGTTGGCGTCACCTCCGCGAAGGTACCGTTCTGCTGGTTGCGGTAAAGCAGTTTGCGCTGTGCATACCTGGCAGCGAGCCCGGGGCGCTCCACTTGCGGGTAGACATGTCCGTTGACGACCAGCAGGTCCTGCCAGCCGTCGTTGTCGTAATCGAGAAAGTGCGTTCCCCAGCCAACGAGCGGGTTGTTGGCTTTGGCTGTGAGCGACCGGAAAGAGGCATCGGCAAACTGAAATGCCTTCTCATGCTTGTAGAGCGCGTTGTATTCGTTCGAGAAATTCGTGACGAAGATGCTCCAGCCGCCTGAATGATCGTAGTCACCGATGGCCACGCCCATGGAGCCCTGCGCTTTGCCGTCCTCGCTGAGTGCGGTCCCGGCCTGGAGGGCTACATCGACGAACGTGCCGTTGCCGTTGTTCTTGTACAGGTAGTTCGCGGCTGTATCGTTGGCTACGTAGAGATCCGGTCGGCCGTCGCCGTTGAAATCGCTCCAGACAACGCCCATGCCGAAACGTCCGTCTTCATCGGCAACACCAGCCTTCATCGAGACGTCCTCGAACGTGCCATCGCCCTTGTTGCGATACAGGGTATCTCCGGAGCCGCGCAGTCCTCGGGGGCCGCACTGGACTGGAATGCCGTGAAACTCGCAAAACTTGCCCTTGCCGAACTCGGGCAGGGCGTCGAGTCGCACGTCGACGTAATTGGCCACGAACAGGTCGAGCCACCCGTCGCCGTCGTAGTCGGCGAACGCGGCACCGGTCGACCATCGCGGATCCCCAACGCCCGCCTTCTCGGTGACATCCGAAAACGTGCCGTCGCCGTTGTTCCGGTACAGCCGATTCGGGCCGTAGCACGTCACGTACAAGTCCTCCCAGCCGTCGTTGTCGAAGTCGGCGGCCACGACACCCATGCCCCAACCCGGATCGCCCACACCCGCCTTGTCTGTGGCATCGACGAACGTGCCGTCGCCTCGATTGCGCCACAACTCGCTCCGCGCGCTCCGAGGGTCACGCGCGGTAGCAACGGTGGGTGAGTTGACCAGGTAGACGTCGAGCAGGCCATCCTTGTCAAAGTCGAAGACGGCGACTCCTCCGCTCATGGATTCGAGGATGTACTTCTTGTCAGGCGACGAGACGTGCGAGAAAGCAATCCTGCTCTCTTTGGTCACGTCGGTGAACGTCACGTTCTCGAAAGCGCGAGTGGCCACAATCGCCAGAGACGCGGCGATGGTGGCCGAGACGCACACGATCTTGCATCTCCCGCTCATTTCGCAGACTTGAGATCCAGGACCTGCGGGGTGACTTCTGGCTTTGTCTCGGGTACCGCGGTGCGCTTTGCAGCGAGGCTGCGCAGCCGGTTGAACTCGGCGAGCTCTTTCTCCTGGTCAGCGGAGTTCCCGAGTGCCCTGTATGCTTGCGCGGCTTGATAGTGGGCCACCTCGTTCTCGGGATTGCCCTTGAGAGCCGCCTGCAGATGAGGGAGACCTTCAGCCGGCCGGCCGAGCGCGACGAGCGTACGTCCGAGTCCGACGAGCGCCTGCTCGAACGTTGGATAGTGCGACAGGGCCTGCTCGAAGAGTGTGCGGGCCGGCTCGAGGTCGCCGGCTTTTCGTTGCATCTCCGCCAGCTCATACGCGGCGTTCGCGTTGGTGGGATCCAGCGCGAGTTCGGCTTCGAACTCCTTTCGCGCTTCACCCACGTCTCCGGACATCTCCGGGCTCGATGCGTCACCCTTCGAGCGTTGGAGCAGCACGCGGCCGATGCGGAAATGGATCCCCGGCCGCCGTGGCGCGGCCGTGAGCACCTGCCGGTACTCGCGGATGGCGGCGTCGTAGAGACCCTGGCTCTCGTTCGCTTCACCCGCCGCCTGGTGCAGCCACACCGAGTCGGGCGCAACAGTCGCGAGCCGCATGGTCTGCAAGTAGGCGAAGTTCGCGAACAGCCGCCCCGAGTGATAGAGCACCTCGGGGTCATCCGGGTAGAGGCGCGACAGGCGCAGCGCAACGTCGACGGCATCGGCATCTCGTCCGAGTCCCGTGTAGGTACGCTGCAGGTGGAGTCCAGCCATGCGCCGCAGGACTGGATCCGCGGACTGTGAGAAGGCTTTTGTCAGGCCGGCAGCGCCTCGTCGTACTGCCAAGCTCGGACAGCGACATGGCCAGCAGCGCATCCACTTTCGGGAGGGTCGGCTTCAGCCGGATCGCCTCGCGCAGCGGCGCGATGGCGTCGGCGAACTTGCCTTGCTGGAAGTAGATCAATCCGAGGCGCGCCTGGACTTCGGCGATGCCGGGAGTCAGCTGCCGCAGCGCCTCGTACGCTTTCTCCGCATCGGGATATCGCCCCTCCGCAAGGGCACGCTCCCCTTCCCTGGCGTGTTGCTGCAGCACGGCCGGGTCGGGTTGCTGCCACGCCTCAATCTGTCCAGCTCCAGCCGAGAGGAAGGCCGCGATCGCTGCAACGACAGCGAGGGGAGGCGTGATCCGCCGCGCACTGGTCATTCGTCGATCCTGAGCTTGATCATGGGCCCCTGAATTGCTGAGCCCGAACTCTGGTGGCCCGCCGCCACGAAAGCCGCACCGCCTGCCGAATATCCGAACGCTGTGGGGGAGGAGGATCCACAACGTCCGGACTCGGAGGCGGCACGGCTCGTTCGAGCCAGACTCAGAATATTACCTTCAGGCCCAACTGATTGATGCGGGCCGGACGTGCTGACGTCACCACGCCGAAATTGCCGCGGCGATGTTCGTCGAGACATTCTGGAACTGCGTATGGTTCAGCGCGTTGAACGACTCCAGCCGGAACTGCAGCCGGACTGTGCTTGTGATCGGGACATTCTTGAAGAGCGCGAGATCCAGGTTGTTCACCCCGGGTCCGCGCTCGGTGTTTCGTCCGAGATCGCCGAGCGCCCCCGGCGCGGGCTGCGCGAAGGCCGCGGTGTTGAACCACCGATCCACGGTCCGGTCGCCGATGTTCGGATCCCCGACGAGATTGGCACGGTTGGTGCCAGACGTGTCGTTGAGACCGCCGAGATCGGCGGCCGGATCGTGATCGGAAACCCGCGCTGCCAGGTATAGATACCGTTGACCTGCCATCCTCCGATCAGCGCGTTCTTCACGCCCGTCGCGTCGCCGGCAAACTTCTCACCGCTCCCGAAGGGGAGGTTGTAGACGAAGCTGCCGACGAGCCGATGGTCGACATCGAAGTCCGATAGCCCGTAGTCGCGCTCCGGGTCGTGATTGTCCAGGAAGCCCTGCCAGCCGTTGAACCCGCTCGCGCCGATGCCGGCAGCGGCCGACTTCGAGTCGGTACTTTTGGCATAGGTGTAAGCGAAGGTCAGGATCGCGCCCACCCCTCGATGCTCGATCTTGGCGTTGAGCGCGTTGTAGTTCGAACGGCCGCCCCACTCGCTGTCGATGTAAGTGGCAAAGTTCGGAAAGGGCTTGCGCGCGGCGACCGACTGGGGATTGCTCGGATCGAACAGAAAGGCCTGCGCGATGTTGCGCCGCATCAACAGATTCGAGCCGTGCGTCCCGATGTAGTTGACCTCCACCGAGGTGCGCGGGACCAGCTGGCGCTGGACGCCGAGCGACCACTGCTGCATGTACGGATTCCTCGGCTCCGGTGACTGGCTGACGGCAAGGAACGTGTTGGCCGCCGGTGTGGCCAGCCCTGGCGCCGCGAAGCTCGGGAACAGCGAGTCCGACGTCTGGAGCGGCGTCGGCTGGCCGACCGACTGCGGGTAGCTACCACGGCTGACGTACGGATAGACGTCGGCCGCGCCGTCGATCTCGCGCCCCTCCGCCGAGTCGAAGAACACGCCGTAGCCGCCGCGGATGACGGTCTCAGCGCCAAACGGCAGCCAGGCAAAGCCGAGTCGCGGCGCAAACACCTTGAAGCGGTCCGGGTTCTCCGGGCTGCGCCGGCCAGCCTCCTGGTAGTAGGCGCCATCGACGATGCCACCGGGCGCGAGAGACTCGTCGGCCACCAACAGGCCGCCAGGCCCGTAGTCCAGGTTGCGCCAGGCCATGCGATTGTTGGTTTCGTAGGGCACGTTCCGGTAGTCCCAGCGGAGGCCCAGGTTGAGCGTCAGTTTCGAACTGACGCGCCAGTCGTCCTGGAAGTACGGGGCGAAGTACTTGAAGTTGAACTCGCGCGGGTTGCCAGCTGCGCCAGGCACGGCGAATGCCGCCGGTTGGAAGATGCCCACGCCCGAGTAGTACCCAAGCAGCATGTCGGCGACACAGACTGCCGGTGAACCCGACGTTGAAGGTGTAGGACTGCCCAGGAACCCCGTCGCCAAATCGCGCTGGAGCCACCAGCGACGGTAGTTAATCCCGAAGTTCAACGTGTGCTGCCCTTTGACCCAGGTCGTCGTGTTGCTGATGTCCCACATCGGCTGGTTGCTGGCGGTGTAGGCGTTGACGGCACCACCCGTACCCGCGTAGCCGGTCATGCGCGATGCTCGGACACTCCCGCTGGTCGTCAGGGATGCTCGTGAACACGCCCGTTACATTGAGGAAGTCCACATCTGCCTGGGCGCACGGAATTCCGTGCTGATCCGCGAGCGCGTCGATACGGCCAATCCGGAACTGGTTGACGATCGTGTTCCGAATGGGCCAGCTGTGGGAGACCTGCCAGTTCTGGGTATCCTGCACGAACACCCGGTCACCGGCCTCGATCATGTTTCCGGCGGTCGTGTTCTCATAGGTGGTGTTCGTATAGCGGAAGAACACGCGGCCGTACTTGGCGAGATCCTGATCGGCCCGAATCGTGTACTGGTCCTGGACCTGCGGGAAACGTGCGCACGGCCTGGTAGTTGCCCTGCGCGGCCGTGCTGTTCGGTGCCGGGAACCAGCCGTTTCGTAAGGCCAGTTGCGCGAGCCGCGAGAATCGTGACTGCGGAATGGTGTTGTTCGGGAACGGCGTGCCGGTCGCCGGATCGATGATCGGCGTGCTGAAGCGTCCCGTCAGCTGCTCCGGCGTCGGCACCGTGTAGAAGTTCGTCGCGCCGCGGTCGATTCGCGTCCCCTCGTAGTTGACCAGGAAGAACGTGCGGTTCCGGCCGTCGTATCCGGGCAGCATCACCGGGCCTCCGACGACGAACCCGTACTGCTTCTGATCCAGTAGCGGCGCCGGACGCGGTCTTGTCGTCGAAGAAGTTTCTCGCGTCCCAGGCATCGTTCCTGAAGAACCCGAAGCCGGTCCCGTGCAACGCGTTCGTTCCGCTCTTGCTCACCAGGTTGATCTGGTTGGAGCTGAACCCGTATTCAGCCGAATAGTTCGTCGTCTGTTCCTTGAATTCCTGGATCGCGTCAACGGAAAGGATCGCCGCCGGCGTGCCGAGTGACGTGTCGATGTTGGCCGTCCCGTCGATCATGAAGTTGTTCGACGTCGGGCGGGCACCCATGATGCTGATGGCATTCCCCACCCCTTGCCGCATCCCTCCCTGTTCGCCACCGGTCTCCACCGCGCCGGCGCCGAGGAACAGCAGTTGCAGAAAGTTGCGGCCGTTGAGCGGCAGATCCGTGACCTGCTTCTCGGTAATCGTGTGGCCGACGCTGAAGCGCTGGCCGTATCGAGCATGAGCGCGCTCGATTGGACTTCGACGGTCTCGCTCAGGGCTCCGGCAGCAAGCTGCATGTCGACCCGCTGGATCTGGTCGACCGTGAGCGCGACCGCCGTGTGGATCGCCGTCTTGAACCCCGTCTGTTCCCCCGTGACCACATACACGCCGACAGGGAGTAGAGGAATGACGAATTCACCGGTGGCGCCGGTGATGGTCTGTCGAGTGAGGCCGGTCTGCTCATTCGTCACGGCCACTTTCACGCCGGGCATCACGGCACCGCTGGCGTCGCGCACGGTCCCGGTGATTTGACCCGTGGCCGTCTGGGCGAGCGACGTGGAGGTCATGCTCACAAACGCCGCCAGCACCGCGCCGGCAACGGTCAGGAGCCGAGGTACCTGGTCATTGCAGAGTCTCCTTCTCGGTCATGCGTTAACAAAGGCGCGTCCGTCGTTTCCGACATCGATGAGCTTGCGTGCGCTCCGCGGCGATTGGTCGGCTCGCGCATCGGGACATCGGCTCCGAGGAAGGGCTGGCGCGAACCCTACGCAGTGTTTACGTGTGTGTCTATAGCAGAGGTCCTGAAAAGAGTTGAAAAGAGTTGAAATTGCGACGTTGCACGATGCGAGACACGCGCAAGGTGCCTCACTTACTAACTGATGCACGTGACGTCTAAAAGGTTTGCGGGACCACTCACGGCCCTTCGATTCCGTATTCACCCTGTGGGCTGTTGTGTCGCGATGCAGAACGTTGATGAACCTGAAAAACGCGATTGACTTGCCACCGAAGGCCAACGACACTTCGACACATAGCATCAGGCTCGCAAATGACCCGCTCGGGAGGGGGGATCGTGGGCGGCACCAGGTTGGAAGGATCAAACGGACACAGCGGCTATGCCTTCGGTCCGTTCGTCGTCGATTCCATCAAGCGGCAGTTGTGGCGGGAACGTCGTCTCGTGCCCATCACGTCGAAGACCTTCGACGTGCTCGTCGTGCTGCTCCAGCACCGAGACCACATCGTCAGCAAAGATGAGCTTCTGAATCGGGTCTGGCCTGACACTGCCGTCAACGAGAACAATCTGGCCCGTCAGATTTCATCTCTTCGGCGCACGCTTGGCCAGCGTCCCGACCAGCACGATTTCGTCGTCACCATTCCCGGTCACGGATACCGATTCGTCGCCACCGTGCAGGACCTGCCGGATGTGCGACCGGAGCTCTCGCCAGTGCTCGGGGCCGACCGCGACATCCAGTGGTATGTGGCGCCGGAGCCAAGCGTTGGACCATCGACGATCACCGCGCCGCCGATGAGCTTCTGGCAGCGCAGTCCATCCCAGGAGTCAACCCAGAGGACGGCCATCCGGGTTCATCGACCGAACCGAGCCGGCGGTGGACGGTCTTCGGAACACTCGTGGCCACGAGCTGCGGGCTCCTTGCCGCAACCGTCGCCGTGACGCTGCTGCGGCCTGCGAATCCGAGTCCGCAACCTCGACGAACTCTGCAGCGCATCACCTATGACGAAGCGGCTCTGCCCCGAGACGCCGCGTGGGCCCCCGACGGTCAGTGGGTCGTATTCACGAACGACCGCGCGGGAAATGCCGATCTCTGGAAACAGCGTCTTGGAGATCCTGACCCGGTCCGCCTGACAACGTCGGAGGCGAACGAGTCGCAGCCGCGGTGGTCACCCGATGGACAATTGATCGTGTTCCGCTCGGAACGCGATGGCGGCGGCTTGTACGTCATTCCCGCAAACGGCGGTGTCGAACGCATCGTTTCGACATTCGGCTACGAGCCGGTGTGGTCGCCGGACGGAACGCTCATTCTCTTTAAGCGCTCGGCGGTGCTTCCCGACCTGCCCACCATGTACGTGGTGGGCCTCGATGGAAAGCCGCCGCGTCCCGTCCGGCCCGACGTGCTCGGTCAATTTCGATCACTTCATGCCGCCTGGCATCCTGATGGCCGGCGTGTCTCCATCTGGGGAACGATCGGCAAAGACAGGGTGAGATTCCAGACGGTGCCGCTCGATGCCGGGAACGTCACCACACCAGTGATATCAGAGCGGGTCCAGCAGGACCTCACGAGCGTCTCAGCTGGGAGATTCGTCTGGGCGCCATCGCGTCGGTACATCTACTTCGAGGGTCAGGCGGGCGATACCCAGAACGTCTGGCGTGTGACTGTCGACCCGGTGACCGAAGACATGGGTCGATGGCCCCGAACGCCTCACCACCGGGGCGGGGGAAGAAACGAACATGACCCTGTCGCCGGACGCCACGAGACTCGTCTTCACGGCGACATCGAGCAGAACGAGGCTGTGGGCGTTTCCATTCGACCCAGCCAGCGGGCGCGTGACCGCCGAGCCGTATCCGATTACGGACGGCAGCACGGGAGAAGTGGACTTCGACGCGCGCGCCGACGGCTCGAAGGTCGCGTATCGCACCGTCCGGGCTGGCCGCAACGAGTTGTGGGAACGTTCGATTGTCGAAGGACAGGAGCGGCTGCTGCTGGCGAGCAAGGACTGGCTGTTCATCAAACCGCGCTGGTCTCCGGACGGCGGGAAGCTGGCGTTCTCGCGTTGTGCGGCGGCGCGTGACGACACTATCGCCGTCGCCGTGCTCAATACGGATGGCAGCGGTGAGCGCGTGTTGACGAAGCCCGGCCATGTCGAGATGGACGGGTCTGACTGGTCGAAAGACGGCCAGGCGATTCTTGGGGCCTGTCGATTCAGCCGGTCCGAACGATACTCGACGTGCCTGGTTCCCGTCTCGAGCGCGAACGAGGCTGGCGATCCGACCGTCCAGGTCATCGCGTCGGATCCAAAGCGCAATCTCTACAACCAGCGGTTCTCTCCGGATCAGCGGTGGATCTCGTTTCTCGCGCATGATCTGTCGTATGAATCGACGTCGACGGTCTACGTCATACCGGTCGGCGGTGGCACGTGGCGGGCGATCACCGACGGCGGGTGGTTCGATGACAAGCCGCGGTGGGGGCCGGATGGACGGATCCTGTACTTCGTGTCGAATCGCACGGGCGTCGCCAACGTCTGGGGACGACGATTCGATAACGCGACTGGCACGCCAATCGGCGAGCCATTTCCCGTCACGTCGTTCCGAACCGCCCAGTTCCAGTTGACGCCGCGGACGGTCCAGATGGACATCGCCATCACGGCCACGCATCTGCTTCTGCCGATGAGCGAATCGCGCAGTGAGATCTGGATGCTGGACCAGGTCGATCGCTGAACACCCCCGCTGTTACAGCGCACCAGACGACCTCGGTCGGTGGCATACGCAAGGCGCGTAGACCGTTGAAGTTGTGCGGAAGCGGCGCGAGTCGATCCTGCGGTGGCGCTCCGGAGCGAATAGCCAGAGCCACTCGCGGCCATCCGACTACTGAGGAACCTTCCCGAGATTGACAGGTCCAGCAGGCTGAACGCAGAATCAGCCGACATGCTGCCCGGATCAAAGGTAGGTCCGTACGAGATCATCGAGCCTATCGGCCGCGGTGGAATGGGCGAGGTGTATCGCGCGCACGACGCGCGTCTGCGCCGGAACGTTGCGATCAAGACCGTGGCGTCCGGCGCGCTCGACCACCCTGCGATGCGCGAGCGGTTCGCGCGCGAAGCCCGCGCTGTCGCCGCACTGTCGCACCCGAACATCCTCGCGATTTACGACGTCGGCGAATGCGACGGTATCCCGTACGTCGCCGTCGAGCTCCTCGAAGGGGACACGCTCCGACCACACCTCGGGACTTCGCCGCTGCCGCTCTCGACCGCGCTGGACTATGCCGTGCAGGTCGGCCGCGGCCTCGCGGCGGCACACGACCGCGGCATCGTTCATCGCGATCTGAAGCCGGAGAACATCTTCGTCACGCGCGACGGGCAGGTGAAGCTCCTCGATTTCGGACTGGCCACCGAACCCGGGGGAGAGCGTGGAGACGAGGCGACACGGCCCGCACAAACCGAAGCCGGCCTGGTGCTCGGGACGGCAGGCTACATGTCGCCGGAACAGGCCCGCGGTGAGCACGCCGACACGCGCTCCGACATCTTTTCGTTCGGGTGCGTGCTGTACGAGATGCTCGCCGCTCGACGCGCCTTCGCGAGCACCAGCCGGATCGAAACGCTCCACGCGGTGCTCAAGGAGCATCCGCCGGATCTCACCCACCTGCGCAGCGACGTGTCGCAGTCGCTCAACCGCGTGGTCCGGCGCTGCCTGGAGAAGGCGCCGGAAAGCCGATTCCAGACGGCCCGCGATCTCGTGTTCGCGCTCGAGAACCTGGCTCCGGAATCGGAACCGACGCCGGCGCCCTCGCGGGCGGCCCCGGCGCGCCGCGCCCGCGGAACGGCGGTCGTGATCGTCGCCGCGGTTGCGCTTCTGGCGGTGGGAGCGGCGTGGTGGTGGACGGTACTGCGCGAACCAGCGCCTCAGGAGGCCGCCTCGCAAGTCCAGGTGCCCGAGGACCGCCGGCGGCTGCTGGCCGTGCTGCCGTTCGAGAACATCTCGGGTAGCAGCGAGGGATATTTTGCACAAGGCATGACGCAAGAGGTCACCAGCCAGCTGTCAAAGCTCAGTGCGCTGCGCGTGATCGGCAGTACCGCGGTGGCCCAGTTCAAGGATCCGCGCAGTCAACTGTCCGCGCTCGCCAAGGAGCTCGGGATCGGCAGCGCGGTTACCGGCACCGTTCGCGAGCAAGGCACTCGCGTGCGAGTCAACGTCGAGCTCATCGACGCGCAGTCTGGACACGTGATCTGGTCCGAGCAATACGACCGGGAAGGCGTCGACGTCTTCGCGGCGCAGAGCGACATCGCGGTGCAGGTCGGCAAGGCGCTCAATGCCAGCGTGACGCTCGAAGAACAGGCGCGCATCGGCAAACGCCCGACGTCTTCGGTCGCGGCATATGAGCTGTTCGTTCAAGCCCGAACCGCCCCAGGCAAGACGAATGAAGACCGCCTGCGGGCCAGAATCGATCTGCTGAACCGTGCCGTCGCGATCGACCCGCAATTTGCGGCAGCCTACAGTGAAATCGCCAACGCCTATTACTTTCTGGGTGCGTACGGCGACCGCTCTGCCCTCGCTCGCGGCGTCGAGGCCGGGAACAGTGCGCTCAAGATCGACCCGGAGCTGGCGTCCGGCTTTCGCGGCCTCGCGTTGAACCTGAACGAAATGGGCCGGCTGCGCGAAGCGCTGCCCGCCTATCTCAAGGCCGTCACCCTCAATCCCAGCTACGGCGCTGGTTTGGTGGATTTCGCCCATGGCCTGATGACCGCCGGGCGGTACGACGAGGCGCTCAAGTACGCACTGCGGGCACGTCAGCTCAATCCCAACGCCAGGGGCGGAGGCTATCACCAGGGTGTTGCGCTCGTGCAACTTGACGACGACGCGCGATCGGAGCGCTTTCTCACGGCAGCGGCGGCGCGCTCGCCCAGCGACAGCCGCCTGCAGATTCTGCTGGCGTTCCTGGACTTGCGCCGGGGACGGCCGCAGGCGGCGACCGACCGAATCCGCGCCGCGGCGGAGAAGACGCCGGACAACATCGAGGTCCTGCTCACGCGCGCGGAGATCGGGACGTTTGCCGGTGCGCCTGATGCACCCGACCATGTCGCCTCGCTGTTCGAGCGCGCGGCCGAGGGTCTCTTCCATACCGCGCCCTACCCCGTCAAGCTCGCGCACGCCTATCATCTTCACCGTCGGGGGGCATCCGCCGGCGCGCGAAAGATCATGGACCAAATCCTCGCGACCAACCGCAGGGCTCTTGCTGACGGCGCGGACTGGCCCACTCTGTTCATGCAGAATGCGGCTGTGTACGCGCTCCAGGGTCAGGGGCCAGCCGCGCTGGACGAACTGGACCGTGCGTACGCCGCGGGATGGCGCGACGGGCGCACGCTCGCGATCGACCCGTTCTTCACCTCGGTTCGCTCGGAGCCACGATTCACCCAGCTCCTGTCGCGCATCGAGTCGGACGTTGCGGCTATGCGTGCGCGGGCCGACTACTCCGGGTTGCCGTGAGAGCCAGCGGTCTTGGGCATGGCGCTCGGGCGTCGGACGAGCCAGCCTGGTAGCCGCCCGCCGGGATTGACCGCCACCTGATACACGACGCGAGAGCGCGTCACGTCCAGCGGCTCGATGGTCCAACTGCCGCGGAGGAGCGGCATTCGCACGATGCCTTTGCGCTCAGGCTCTCGTTCCTTCAGATCCGTCCAATGGCACCCGCTGGATCCGTCCGGCGTCGACTGACCCTGGACGTGCACGACGACGTCGCGGGCCGAGACGACGAGGAAGCGCGGCGCGTAGCGCATGTAGATTTCGTAGTCCGAGGGCGCGGTGCCCGACATCATCTTCGTCTCCTGGACGCCGGACACGAGCGATCCGTAGTGCGTGAAGTCACACACGAGCGGAAGATGCGGGCGGCGGGAAAGGCGAGCTCGGTCGTGGCGCGGACCTCGCGGACTTCGAGCTGCGGATCATCGCGAAACGCCAGGGTCACACCGCGCGTGGTCCCGGCCGCCGTCCAGCCGCCGGCGGCGGCCTGCGCCAGCGAAACCAGCACGAGGAATGGAGCGACTTGCATCTCAAGTGATTCGATCGGCCGGCGGACGTCACGGGCGCGGCGATCATGATAGCCCAGCGCGACAACTGGCTCGCCGGTGGACTCGGACCAGGCGGCGTATCTACTTGATCGCACCGCTCACCACAAACAGCGTCGAGGGCAGGCTCGTGTAGTAGTAGGCGTACCATCGCCCGTCGTCCACCCAGTCCGTCACGTAGAGCGCGGCGATGGCGCCAACGCCCTCCGGTTGCAGCTGGCGCACGGTGGAGCGCACGCCGGTCGCTAGCGCGACCCTTTCCACGTTCGCGGGCGCCTGGAAGCCCTGTTGGACGTAGACCGCCTGGCCGTCGCGGCTCCACGCAATCTGACGGTCGCCCGACTGCAGCCCGTGGACCGGCCTGGACTGGCCGCCGTCGATCGACGACAACTTGAATCCACCGTCAGCCATCGTCAGCAGCAACGTCGTCCCATCGGGTGCGAGCGTGGCGAGCACGCCCTCCGGCGTCACCGGGACCGGAGTGGACCCCATACGATCAACGGTGTAGCAGCGCGCCGCATGCGACGCTTCCGCACCGCAGACGAGCAGTCGTTTCCCATCGGGGAACCATTCCGCTGAGATGACGCTCGCGATTGGCTCGATGCCGATCCGAGTCACCTCACCTGGACCGGTGGGATAGATCAGGAGCTGCGCGGGGGCCGTGACCGTCGCCGCGGCCCACTTGCCGTCCGGTGACAGCTTCTGGGCGAGGCCTTCGCCAAGACGAATCGCTTGCGATCCGTCCGTCTTGCGGAGCACGACGCCGTAGTTCTTGCCGCTGCGCAGGCCCACGTCGATCATCAGGAGCCATGCGCCGTCCGCGGACAAGGCGCGCGCTCCCGTCGATCCAATCCACGACAGATCGCGCTCGGTCTCCTGGCTCGGCACGCGGGCGCGCACGCCAAGCGAGAGATCCTCTCGAACCGCCAGCCATCGTCCATCGCGCGCGACGTCGAACACGATGAACCGGCCAGGCACGCCGAAGACCGGCTTGGCCTCTACGCCGCCCGCTGCTGGCACGGACATGGGTTGCAACATCGACGAGCCGGTGATGTTGCCGGAAAACACGACGCTCGAGCCGTCGCTCGTCCACGCAAGACCCTGCACGCCGAACAACTCCTCGGTGAGTGTCGTCACCTTCCCGGCGCGATCGACGACCTTGACCCAGCCGCGATCGTCAAAGCGGAGCTGATGCTCCACGAACGCCACCCGATTGCCGTCCGGCGATACGCGAGGATTGCTCAAGTAGCCGCTCGCCTCGTGCAGCACCGTGCCGGAAGGAAACTCGAGCCGGTCGCGCATGTTGCCGAGGTCGTGCACGATCGCCATCGCGGAGCCGTCCGGTGACCAATCGGCCTCGCGTACGTCCTCCGAGATCGCGCGCGGCGAACTGCCGATCGTCATGCGCGCCAGCGTGCCGCGGTAGAGGCGTTGATCCAGGAACCGCGGAGACATGATGAGCGCCAGTTCGCCGGTGCTCGACACCGACAGCAGGTGGGCATTCGACACCCCTAGTGATTGCGGGGCTTCGGCGGTGGGGTTGATGATGAAGAGCTCCGGCGGCGATCCGCCAGGGGTGGCGCTGTACACGATCGTGCGCCCATCCGGCATGAACCGGGCGTTGGTGATAGGCAGCCTGTCGAAGGTGCGCGCCTCGAAGCTGACGACGCTGGACGGCGCGGGCGCTGCCTGCCGCGTCGCCATCACGCCGATGGCGAGACCTCCCGACACGGCGGCGGCCACCGCGAGCACCGGCCACCAGCGCCGCGCGGGCGTTCCGTCGATGGTCGTCGCGATTCCTGATGAAGACGACGACAGCGACATCGCCTCCAACGCAAACGCGATATCCCTGGAGGACTGAAACCGCTGCGAGGGATTCTTCTCGAGACAGAGGTGGACGACGCGATCGAGATGTGGAGGAATCGCGCCAGCGGGCAGCGCGGGCGGATCCTGCTTGAGGATCGCGGTCATGCGCTCGACCGAGGAATCGCCGGCAAAGGCGCGATGCCCGGAAAGCATTTCGTAGAAGACCGCGCCAAACGCAAAGATGTCGGCGCGGTGGTCGGCGGCTTCCCCACGTACCTGCTCAGGGGCCATGTACCCGGCGGTTCCAAGGACCAGACCGGCGCCGGTCGGCGGCGTGGTGGCGAGGTGCGTGACGCCAGCGTACGCGTCTGGACTCTCGATCAGCTTTGCAAGCCCGAAGTCGAGGATCTTCGCACGGCCGTCGGGAGTCACGAAGATGTTGTCCGGCTTCAGATCGCGGTGAACGATGCCTTTGGCATGTGCAGCCGCGAGACCAAGCGCGATCTGGGTGGCGAGGTCCGTCGCTTTGCGAAGCGGAAGGGGCCCTTGCCGCAGCACCGTTGCCAGCGTTTGGCCTTCGAGCAGCTCCGACACGACGTACGGGATGCCGCCGTCCACGCCAACGTCGAACACCGCCATGACGTTCGGGTGGTTGAGTGTGGCCGCTACCCTCGCCTCTTGTTCGAAACGCCGCAAACGGTCGGCGCTCTCGGCAAACGCCGCCGGCAGCACTTTCACGGCGACACTGCGGTGCAGGCGCGTGTCCAGCGCGCGGTAGACCTCGCCCATGCCACCTGCGCCGAGGGGCTCGCGGACTTCGTAGGGACCCAGCCGCGTGCCGGCCGCGACAGTCACGGCGTCATTATAGCCGCGCGGTCACCGCCGACACCGCGCGCATCGCGCGGCCCGGTCAGCGGACCGAGGCCCCACCTGACAGAGATTCAGGATTCACGTGCCAGCTGCGGAGAATGGCGGATTCGTCGTCGGCGCTGATCGCCTTCTTGAACCGCGCGCCGGGTTGGCCCTTGACGCGACGTTCGCACTCGGCCCATGTCGCGTGGCGCATCGGCGTGCCGTCGACCAGGCTGAGGTACGAGTAGGCGGAACCCGCTGACGCGCGCCCGCCGGCAGACGCGCGACGCCGTTTGGGAACCGTCGTATCCTCGGGACGATCGAAGATTGCCACGCCGTAGTCCTCGAGCGGACCGCGATAGAGCGCGACGGGCACGCCGCGCGCGAGACCGTCGGCGATCGCGTCGACGCGCTCGTTGCCGGGGATGCCGGCGTGTCCGCGGACGTAGTGCCACGCGATGCCCTCCCTGCCGCGCGCGCTCGCGAGCCGGTCCAGTTCCATCCACAAGTCGCGATTCAGGACGTCGGTGCCCTCGGCAGTCTTCCACCCGCGGCGCCGCCAGCCCCAGATCCATTCGGTGATGCCCTTGATCACATAGGTCGAATCGGTGTGGACGTCGACCGCCTGACCGGTGTCGCGCGTGGCGGTCAGTGCGTGAATTGCCGCCGTCAGTTCCATCTTGTTGTTCGTCGTGTGCTCCGCAGCCCCGCCCAGCTCGGTGACGTGCCCCTCCGCCGTCGCGATCACGACGCCCCAGCCACCCGGCCCTGGGTTTCCCTTGGCCGCCCCGTCACAGAACACCACGATTCGATCCGCGCGCATCGTTCAACTGTATCAGGCGTTTGCGCGATCCTACGCGAGGCCTCACGCGGCACCCTTCAGCGACTCCGAGATTACCATGTTCGATCTGATCTTCTACGCGCCGGCGGCCGTCGTTGCGCTGGCGCAGTTGACGTTACTTGCGAGCCGCCCATTTCCCGTGCAGGTCGCGAACGACGGCGATCGCTTCATCCGCGGTGTCGAGGCACTGCGGGATCTGGAGATCCTCGGCACTCGCGAGGGCCAGGCGCGGGTCGAGCATCGCCGTCTTCGTCCAGTCGACGAGTCCTCTCCACATCTTGCCGACGAGGATGAGCGGCACGTCGTCCACATGCCGGACCTGGAGCAGCTGCCAGATCATCAGCATCTCGAGCACGGTGCCGATGCCGCCGGGCACGACGACGAACGCGTCGGAGGCGATCACGAAGTGATGAAGGCGGGTGAAGAACGTCTCGTGCTCGAACGCCTGCTCGACGAACGGATTCACATCCTGCTCGAACGGCAGCTCGACGCGGATGCCAACCGACCCGGGCGCGCCGGCTTCCTTCGCGCCTTCGTTGGCCGCTTGCATCAGGCCGGGGCCGCCGCCCGTCACGATGTCGCAGCCCATCGCGGCGAACGCCGCGGCCGCGCGCTTCACTTCGTCGTACACGTAAGTGCCGGGCTGCGCGCGGGCCGAACCGAAGATCGCAACGCGGTACCGCTCGCGTTTCGACGGCCTGAGCCGCGTCAGGTTGTTCACGACCTTCCAGAGATCGAGCACGGTCGCGCCGAGAATCTCCTTGACCGCCTCCTCGTCGGCCAGGCTCACGAGCCGTGCCGCGTCCGCTGGGTTCGGTGTGCTTGACATCAGAGATTGTCTCCTTCGGTCGAACTCCGCCGGCCGGCGCCGGCCAGCACCATCCACGGACCAGGCTTCCGGACGAGCGCCATCGAGTCTTTGGCCTTCTGACATATCTGCACGGTGCGCAGATTCCTCGACAGATCGCCGGAGTGTCGCATCGCGATGGCTTCCTCGTCGAACAGATCTTCGTGGCACAGCCGGTGCGATTCTATCCGCGTTACGGCTACACCTTGCAGGCTTGGCAAGCGATGCTTCCCGCCGACGGGCTAGGTCTCGACGCAGGCGCGTGCGCCGATCGCGAAGACGAACAAGGAAACAGTGCCGCTCGCCTCGACTCGACAAGGGCGCTTCGCCAGGAATAGTCCACTGATTGTTGCCAAAACCATCGAAACCCCATCTGGCGCCCACCATCCGCCGAGGACTCCGCCGGGCGACGCGGGCACCATGAACTCCAGACCTCGCTCTTCCCGGACTGGAGTGTTCCAGCCGCCCCGCGAGGAAGGAGGACGCAATGAAACGCCTGGCGGCATTAATCCTGGCAGGCTCAATGATCGCTCGGTGCGGCGGGCCCACGAGCCCGACGCGTGGCGACGCGATATCAGGGGCGTTCGCGCTCAGTGGCGTCGTACGAGAAGTCGACGGGAGCCCGATTGGCGGCGCGTCCGTGCAAATCCAGAGCACATCGCTCGAGATACGAACGACGGTGTCGGCGCAGAGTGGTGCCTATCGTTTCGATGGCATTGCCGGAACGGTCGTGTTGCGGGCGGTGAAGGACGGGTACGAGGTCGCGACGAAAACCGTTTGGGTCACGGCCGACCAAGTCGCCGATCTGAACATGCCGCGGATTGCCTGGCTCGTGGCCGGCGAAGTGTTTCGCGGGATCATCAATGAGCCTCCGTGCGACCCTAGGGGGTGGGATGCTGAGGCTCCGTGCCGGCGCATTCTCTACACCCCGACAACCAGTGGCACCCTCACTGTGCGCGTGACGTGGACCGGCTCGAGTGAGATCGACTTGCTCCTGGCTAGCGGGTATTTCACGCCCGAAGGGCACGAGATCCGCGCGACCATGGAGGTCCTGGCGGGGCGCGTATACGAGATCATCTTGAATTCGTACTACGAGCCAGTGCCCTTCGAGATCACGTCAGAGCTGCTTGCCAAATGATTGGCGGCGGGCGTGGGCGCTGGAGATCGCGTCCGTGCTCGGCGCGCTATGCCAGAGAGACCGTCGAACCAGCAGTGGAAGGCATCCGGAACTTCAGGACGACGGATCCGATTCGGATTTCGTCACCATCAACGACACCGCAAGGGGAGGTGATGCGCGCTCCTCGCACATAAGTGCCGTTCTTGCTGCCCAAATCCTCGACGAGCGCGCGATTCCCCGCAATGGTGATTCGCGCATGCCGACGCGAGACTGCCGCGGAGTCTATCCACACGGCGACATCGGGTTCGCGACCGACGAGGTTCTCCCCTTCGTGCAGCGGAATCTGACGCGCATCCCACACTACCCAGCAACCGAGGCTCGCCGATCGCGACGGCATCGCGCCCGTCGGAGGTTCAATCTCCGTTCCGCAGAACGCATATCCGAATCGCGGCAGCGTCCGTACGAACCTCGGAGTCCGCGCGTCGTCTCCGATAGCCTGACGTATTTCCGCAATGAGCGAGGGCAGGTTGCCTTCCGCGACATACGTGGAGGGCCACAAGCGTTCCATCAGATCCGCCTTGGAAAGAGCCCGCGGCCGGCTCGCGATCAGCACCGCGACGAGCTCGAACGCTTTCGGCGATAGCCGGACCTCGGCGCCGGCCTGCAGCAGCTGACGCGTGTCAGGATCGTAGATGAGATCGCCAAAATGCAGCTTCATGGCCTGACTTTCAATCTCTCCGAGCATCCGGTCTTTCGTAGCCAGTCAGTCGCCATTCCGGACACGAAAGTGGCACCAGCCGGGAGCTCGGCCCGCCTCGGTCAGGACGCCCGGCGTGCGACTATAATCCCCGGCATCGATGGCATTGTCATCGGGGGCGCGGTTTGGTCCGTACGAGATCCTGGGGCCGCTCGGCGCCGGCGGCATGGGCGAGGTCTATCGCGCCCGTGATATACGGCTCGATCGACTCGTCGCGTTCAAGATTCTTCCTCCTGATCTCGCTGGCCACCCGGGCCGACGCGAGCGGTTCCGGCGCGAAGCGCGCGCCATCTCCTCCTTGAACCATTCACACATCTGCGGACTATACGACGTCGGCGAGGAACAGGGAGTCGCATTCCTCGTGATGGAGTACCCTCGAGGGGGAGACGCTCGCCCATCGGCTCGTTCGCGGGCCATTGCCACTCGGCCAGGCCGTTTCCTTCGCGGTGGAGATTGCGTCGGCGCTCGATCATGCACACCGTCAGGGCATCGTCCACCGCGATCTCAAGCCGAGCAACGTGATGCTCACCGGATCGGGCACGAAACTGCTCGATTTCGGCCTCGCCAAGGTGCAGACCAGCGCGACTGCGGCGAACCTCTCGACGCTGTCGCTGTCCGGCGCGCACGAGACGGCCGAGGGGACAATTCTCGGAACATTCCACTACATGGCCCCCGAGCAACTGGAGGGCAGGGATGCCGACGCGCGCACGGACCTCTTCGCGTTTGGTGCGCTCGTGTACGAAATGGCCACGGGATCCAAGGCATTCGCCGGCGCCAGCCAGGCAACTGTGATTGCCGCAATCCTGACGTCGAACCCGTCGCCATTATCGTCGCTCAACCCGCTCGCGCCCGCACCACTCGATCGCCTGATCATGCGGTGCCTGGCGAAGAGCCCTGACGATCGATGGCAGACCGCCCGTGACCTCCTGTTCGAGCTTCACGCCGTCGCCGAAGGGGTCACCGAAACGGTCGTCACGCGCGCCGGCGAGGGAGCGAACAGAGTCTCGCCGAGAACGCGCAGACGTTTGACAGCGGCCGCTTGGAACGCCGCCATTGCCGCGGCCGCCGCTGGGCTCACGCTCGGCGGCGCGTACGCTTGGCAGCGGCTCGCCGATCGTCCGAGCCTGCTTCCGGCCGAGCGACTCCAATCCGAGATTCCAGCTCCCGACAACACCAACGTCGGCGCGATCGCCCACTCGCCCGATGGTCGGCAGTTGGCCTTCGTCGGCAGGAACGCGGGCAGGAGCCAACTCTGGCTCCGCGCGCTCGACGCGACTGCCGCACGACCGCTCGGCGGCACGGACGGGGCGGACTATCCATTCTGGTCGCCCGATTCGAAGTCGCTGGGCTTTTTCGCCGACGGCAAACTCAAACGCATTGATGTCGCAGGAGGTCCGTCACGCACGCTTGCTGATGCGCAGGCACCGCGCGGGGGTACGTGGGGCCGGAACGGCGTCATCGTGTTCGCGCCAAATGTCTCCGCACTTCTTCGGGTGTCGGCAGAGGGTGGACCGTCGACGCCGGTGACGGCGCTGGACGTCTCGAAGGGCGACCTTTCGCATCGCTGGCCGCACTTTCTCCCAGACGGCACTCATTACCTCTACCTGGTGCAGAGCTCGAGGCCAGAGGATCGGGCGATCTTCGCTGGATCGATTGACGGAACAGTGAAGAAGCTGCTGGTCCACGCCGATGTCAGCGCCGCCTACGCGTCTCCCGGATACTTGTTGTTCCTGCGCGATCGCATGCTCATGGCGCAGCCCTTTCGAGCGACTGACCTCACGCTCGGCGGGGCTCCGGTCGCCATCGCGGGTCCGGTGGCGATCGATGGCCTGGAGCATGCGCATTTCGAGGCCTCCCAGGTCGGGACCCTCATTTACCGACGCGGCGGGTTTCTTGGCACCAGCGAGATTACCCAGTTCGGCCGCGACGGCAGACGCATCGGCACCATCGGCGCTCCAGCGGACTACCGCGGGATTCGCCTCTCGCCGGACAACCGGCGGCTGGCGGTCGTGACCGAGGATGCGCTGGCCATGACGCCGGACATCTGGGTTCAAGATGTCGCTCGCAACGAAGCCACGCGATTCACGTTCGACCTCGCCACCGACAATGATCCGGTGTGGTCTCCGGACGGCGAACGCATCGCGTTTCGGTCGACCCGGAGTGAGCGGTTCGCGCTCTTCGTGCGAACGGTCGGCGGGACGAGCGGGGAGACCGTGATCCTGGAATCCAACGCGCGCAGCAACGCGCATATCTACGACTGGTCGCGTGACGGCCGCTTCGCGCTGTTTTCACAGGTCGACCCCACCGGCAAGAGCGATCGAGACGTCTGGGTATTGCCGATGCAGGGCGAGAGCCGGCCGTCTCCGCTCGAAGCCGCTCCCTACAACCAGGACTATCCCCGTTTCTCGCCCAACGGCAAATGGGTCGCCTATCAGACGAACGAGGCGGGCCGCTACAACATCTACGTGATCCCGTTTCCGCACTCGGGTGGAGAGTGGCAGGTATCGACCGGCGGCGGCATCCAGCCTGTCTGGAGCGCCGATGGCAGGGAACTGTACCATCTTGCCCCTGACAATTCGATCATGGGGGTCGAAGTGCGGGAAACGCCCGCGACCGTCGGCTTCGGCGCACCTCGGGCGCTCTTTCCGATCGCGGTCATGGCGGTGCCAGGGTGGGCCTACGACGTGGCGGCTGACGGCCGCTTCTTCGTGCTCGTGGCGACCACGGCCACCGCGCCGATGACGCTCATCGTCAACTGGCCTGCCAGCCTGCCGAGATAGCCGTCAAGAGTCCACTCGGATGCCGGCCTGAATCTCCCCCAGCGAGTCGGCTACGGCTTCGGAAGTGACCAGATCCCGCGACCGTGTGTCGCCGCGTAAATTCGGTCGTCCGGACCCAGATGCACGTCGAGCGTCGTCGTGTAGGGCAGATTGCCGCCGAGCCGCGACCATGTCGTGCCGCCGTTCGACGACACCACGACACCGAGATCCGTAGCGACGACAATGCTGGTGCCGACGAGCAGGACGTCGTTGACCGGCACGTCCGGCAGATCACCGCTGATATCGGCCCAGGTGGCACCGCCGTCCGTCGTTTTCCACAGATGGCCGAGGCCTGCGCCAGGACCTTCGACCCAGCGTCGCGAGAAGCCGTTGAAGCCGATGTAGACGGTTCCGCCGCTCGCGTCCGCGGGATCGATGGCGAGGCCGGAGATGTAACGCTTCGGGAAATCGGCCGGCAGCGACAGCTGATGCCAGGTGCCGCCGGCGTTTGTCGAGATCCCGCGGGCGAAGCTTTCCGGGTTGCACGGGCCACACCATGCCGTCCACGCGACGTCGTTCTGGCTGGCGACGACCGTCGTCGAATGGCCGGCGCCATTGTTGAACACGCGGCGTCCACTGCGAGCCATTCTCGATTGCGAAGCCGCGCGTGTTGAGCCACACGTACTGCCCGCCGGCTACCCAGTGATCGGGGTTGACAGTGTCGGCCTCGAACGGCGCGATGAAGCGTGGGTTGGGGTCGCCCGGATCGATGTCGCGCACCGACCGCACCGTGCCGTCCGAACGGCCGCAGTTCGTCGTCAGCTCCATTGCCAGGAACACGTACTCCTGAAGGATCTTGCAGCCGTCCTCCGGATCGACGATGCGTGTCGCCGCCGTCGCCGCCGAACGGCGATCCCATCATTCCGTTGCCGACCAGATCCTCGGGAAGCAGCAGCGAGCCGCCGTTGTCCTGGAGTCCGCCGGACACCGCGACGCCACCAGGGACCATGCCCACTGCGACGGAGTAGTACTGCAGCGTCCGGATGTTGGCGTTGAGGTTCTGCCCAGTCGGTGGCGTTCCCGTTCGCGTTCACCTGCCCGCGGAGCGGACGACGATAGAGGCCGCCGTCGTTGCCGACGTAGACGCTCCCGCCGCCGATGGCGATCGAGTGCTGGTCCGGATGTGTCGTCATCGGGCAGCTGTTCCGCGCGGGGTCCGAGGACCAGCAGCGGAAATCGAAATTCCAGTACGCGCCAATTGCGCTCCAGTGCGCGCCGCCGTCCCCGGTCTCGTAGACCTCCTCGAGACCGACGAAGACGTGATTCGGATCGTCGGGATCCACGTCGATGAACTGGTTGTACCAGGCCTGAATGCCCGGTCGGTAGAAGACCGCATTCTTGAGGGCGGATCCCTTCGATGCCAGCTGGCCCGGCGACGCAACCTTGTTCCACGGCCCGGCGGGACTGCCGCTGCGCGAGACGAACACGCCGCCGAGCGCAGTCTGGGACGAGTGGGTGTAGTGCGTCATCGATTCGACCAGCGCGTAGAGCATCGCGCCATTGTCGGCATACGCGAACGTGGTCCGTCCGACGTCCTGCGGGTTGAGCGCGCCCGTCGGGTTCACGCGCGCGAACGTCTGCCCGCCGTCCTGCGAATAGTAGAAACCGTTGTACGCCGCGCCGTCGCGCCAGGCACAGTTGACGAGGACGCGCTCGTCGCCGCTCCCAGGCTCGATCGCGACATCGTTGCAGATGTTGGCGTAGGCCGACTGGAGGTCGGGCCGCGGGACGCCGCCGACGATCGGATCGGGAACCGGATACAGCACACGCGTCCAGGCGCCGGCGCCCGATCGTGGCCGAGTGCTTCCACAATCCACGGGAGGTTGCGGCATACACGCTCCCGGCGCCGTCGAAGCGCAGCTTGCCGATGAACGTGCTCTCGAGCTCGTTCCCACCCACACGATTCGCGGCCGAGAACACGCTGGCCGTTGGGTTCGGAAGGCGATAGACGCCGGAGCCGACAAACGATGTGGCGCCGGTATTGGCTTCGCCGGTGGCCAGCCAGAGCGCGCCGTCCGGGCGCGACGCGGATGTCGCCGACGGAGAGCGAGGGGAGGCCGTCGGTCAACGCCACCCACGTCTGGCCGTCGTCGTCGGAGCGGAAGACGCCGCCGTCCGCGCCGCCTATATAGATGTGACCTCCGGCGATCGCCAGGCCGACGATGCGGCCGGAGGCGAGGCCCCAGCCGCCGCCGGAGTTCGAGGCGAACGGATCGCGGTATCGCAGGTCGTCGAGATTGTACGGACGATTCGTCGTTTCGGACCACACCCCTCCGGCGACCGGCAGTCCGCTGAGCGAAGCAAACGCCGCGGTGTACGCACCGGGCAGGACGACGCCAGGTGCCGTGCGCGCCTGGGCAAACTGCTCGAACTTGGTCTTCGCTTCGGCTGATTCGTCGCCCGCTTCGCCGACCTTCGAGCGGCGACGCTCGCGCCATTCTCGCCGCGCCTCGCCCGGGCTCCGTGTCCCATACGCGTCGTAGACCAAGATTGCGGTGACGGCGGCGAGCACTCCGAACATGACGAATTTTTTCATAAGCTTCTCTTGAATATCCGCGTTGCCGCTCGGCACCGGCTTGGAGATTGCCGGATGTTAGACCGCACGGCTCTCCCGTGCAAGCTCACGCCGAAACCAAGAGCTCACGGCTTACCTTCCGGCCTCGGCTGGTCGGAGACGGCGTCACTGCCTCGCCGCGTCCGTGCGATCGTCAGCGCCGAACAAGTCGGCCAGCGCGTCGAACGCGGCTTTCGGCTCCCACGGCATGTCGGGGTAGCGCCGTCCGCGGGGATCGCGTGCGCCGCTCAGACGGTCGAGCACCTTGACCACGCCGGCGCTTGCCATGTCGAGATCGAGCATGCGGATCGTCGCGGTGCGGGAGGTCGTAGCGCGCGAACGTGTACACGAACGCGGCGTCGATCCCTTCGGCAGCGAAGACGTCCAGCACCTCGCGCATGTATGTGGCCTGCTCGTTCTCGTCGCGCACGAACTCGCCCTTCAGCCCTGTGGCGCGACCGGCATCGTCCCACACGATGATCTGGTCGACGTAGCTGGCCACGTTGCCCGCACCGCGGTACGCCGCGCACCCGAACTCGGTGGCCGCGACGGGCTTTCCCTGGGCGCGCCCCTGCGCGACGAATGCGCGGATGTGCTCGCGGAACTGCGGGGCGGTCACGGCTGAGCGGTAGGCGGCGTCGGTGGCGATGATGTCGAACCGAGACCAGTCGACGCCCTCCAGGGGGAGTGACGCGTAGCTCACCGGTCCTCCGAACCGCTCGCGAACGACATCGACCGCTCGGCGGAGGAAGTCGTTGATACGCGCGCGGACCTCGGCGATCACGGGCCGCACGCGGGCTGGATCGGTCACCAGCGCGAGCTTCTCGGCGAGTGTCTCACCAGGTAGGAAGCCGAGGGTGAACAGGCTCAACTCGGACCCGGTGAGCAGCACGACCTCCGCGCCACGGCGTCGCAGCCGCTCGGCGCGCTCCGCGCAGTCGCCGAGCAGGGCGAGTAACTCGTCCTGCGTGAGGCCGTTGGTGAACGGGCAGAACCAGACCTCGAGACCGGCGTCGGCCGCGTGCGTCGCGGCGATCTCCAGGCGATCGGGGTTGCCGCCGGTGATGCGTACGGCCGAGCAGTGGAGATCGTGGCGGATGACGCGCATCTCGCGCCGCACCATGTCGGGGTCGAACGGCTCGCGTGTGCTCGTACCGGCGCTCAGAAAGCCGGTGTCGTAGTTGATGCCTCTCTGTCGCATTGCTCGCTGCCTCGTCTTAGCCGTGTAGATCGGGTCGTGCCGCTCGGCGCGTTCCGACGCCGGGGCATGAAACCTTCCATCGCGTTCAATAAGGTACTATACGTACCGTAAATTGCAAGCTCTTGTGCTTTTAACGCCTACTAACGCAGCTATAATAGGGTACTAACGGTTCCGTTTCGATGGAGGCGATGTGGTGAAGGACGTGCGCCCGCGACCCCGGGCCCCGGGCAGACGACGCGGGGCCGTCCTCGTGGAGGCCGTCCTGCGTGCCGCGATCGACGAGCTCCTTGCGGTCGGATACGGCGGGCTGACGATGGACCGCGTGGCAGAGCGCGCGGGCACGAACAAGAACGCGATCTACCGCCGCTGGCCCAACCGCGCCGCCCTGGCCGTCGCCGCGTACCGACAAATGGCCCGCGGCGATCAGCCGGTGCCCGACACCGGCACGCTCCGCGATGACGCCCTGGAGCTGCTCCGTCGCGCCAATCGCGCCTGGTCTTCGCCAGTGGGAAGCGTGCAGCGCAGCCTGCTCGCTGGTGTGGCCGACGATCCTCAGCTCCTCGCGCTCATCCAGGAACAGGCGAATGACGCCGGATCGGCCATGTGGTTGACTGTCCTGGGGCGCGCGGTCGCGCGCGGGGAGGCGCGGCCCGAAGCGCTCCACCCGCGCGTCGCCACGGTGGCCGTCGTGCTGCTGCGCAATGAGTACGTCACGCGCGGGATGCCGACCGCACCGGATCATGTGCTGGTCGAGATCGTCGACGAGGTGTACCTCCCGCTGGTCCGCGGACGCGGCATCCACCCCAGTGGCCCTGATTCAACTGCGCGCCCATCATTCCCCGCCCAATAGACGTGGCGCGGTTTTGCTGCTATTTGTAACGGTATGTTCCAGAAAACCGATGATCTTCGGATACGGCAGGTGCGGCCGCTCATCCCGCCGGCGATCCTTCACGAGGAGATCCCGCTCAGCGAACGGGCGTCCAACGTCGTCGCGGCATCGCGTGCGGCGATTGCGAACGCGCTGAAGGGACAGGACCCGAGGCTCGTCGTGATCGCCGGGCCCTGCTCCATCCACGACACGGCGGCGGCGCTCGAGTATGGCGAACGGCTGACGCGCCTGGCTTCGCGTTATGCCGATCACCTGATCGTGGTCATGCGCACCTACTTCGAGAAGCCGCGCACCTCTGTTGGCTGGAAGGGACTCATCAACGACCCGGATCTGGACGAGAGCTTCCACATCAACAAGGGCCTCCGCCTTGCGCGCAAACTGCTGCTCGACATCAACGATCTGGGGCTGCCAACGGCCTCCGAGTTCCTCGATATCCAGATTCCGCAGCACATCGCCGACCTGACATCATGGGTCGCGATCGGCGCGCGCACGACCGAGAGCCAGGTCCACCGCGAGCTCGCCTCGGGGTTGTCGATGCCAGTCGGCTTCAAGAACAGCACGGACGGCAGCGTGAACACCGCGATCGATGCGGTGCTGGCGGCGCGCTCCGCGCACTGGTTCCCGTCAGTGACCAAGCAGGGCGTGTCGGCCATCTTCCAGACCTCAGGCAACGACGCCTGTCACGTGATCCTTCGTGGCGGGAAGCAGTCAGGTCCGAACTTCGACGCGACACACGTGGGCGATGTGTCGGCGCGGCTCGCCAAGCAGGGACTGGCCAAGCGCGTGATGGTCGATTGTTCGCACGGTAACAGCGAAAAGGATCATCGCCGCCAACCACTCGTGGCCGCATCGATTTGTGACCAGATTCGGGAAGGATCCGACCGGATCTTCGGCGTGATGCTGGAGAGCCACCTGGTCGAAGGCCGTCAGGACTACGTGCCTGGGCGCCCCGCGGTTTACGGGCAGAGCATCACGGATGCGTGCATCTCGCTCGATCAGACCGAGGACGTGCTGGAGCAGCTCGCGCATGCGCAGCAAGCCAGCGACGGGCGCGTCAATCGCTGATTGCATCCCGTCATGGACAGGGCTGTCGCATCGCCGGAGTGGAGGGACCGAGTGAAGGCTCCGCTATTCGTCTTCGTTGCCGCCCTTCTGACAACCACCTGTGCGGCGCCAGGCGAGACTCAGAATACTGCGCCGCCGCCCGCCCAACCGCGCCGCCCGAACATCGTCATGGTGCTCGTCGACGACATGCGTTGGGATGAGATGCGGGTCGCCGGCCATCCGTTCATCGACACGCCGAACATGGATCGGCTCGCGCGCGAGGGGGCGCGCTTCACGAACGCATTCGCGACAACGCCGCTCTGTTCTCCCAGCCGGGCGACCCTTCTTACCGGCCAGTATGCCCACACCAACGGCATCATCGACAACACCGCTCGACCAAGCCATAGCCTGCAGGTGTTCCCGTTGGAGCTGCAGCGCGCCGGCTACCGGTACTGGATTCTTCGGCAAGTGGCACATGGGCAACGACGACAGCCCTCGCCCGGGATTCGACCACTGGGTCGCGATGCCAGGACAAGGCGAAGCGATCGACCCGCTCACTGAATGTCGACGGCGAGCGGGTGCACGCGAAGGGTTACACGACCGACGTGCTCACAGACTATGTCGAGCGGTTCATGGACCGTCCTTCGGATCGTCCGTTCCTCGTGTACCTGGCTCACAAGGCCATCCATCCCAATGTGGTTCAGCGTGACGATGGGAGTCTCGGTTCAGTCTCAAATCAGCCAGGAGGATTCGTGGCCGCCGAGCGCCACCGCGGTCGCTACGTCGGTCGCACCATGCCTCGTCGCGCGAATGCGTTCAGGCCGCCGCTTGGGAAACCCGCGCTCCTTCGCCAGATTGACCAGCTTCCTCCACTTGGCCCGAAGACCGCCACATCCGATGAGGAAATCAGAGGCCGTCTGGAGATGTTGCTTGCCGTCGACGACAGCTTGGGGCGGATCCTCGCCGCCCTCGAGCGCAAGGGCATACTGAATGACACGATGGTCGTGTTTACCAGCGACCACGGATACTTCTACGGCGAACACGGACTCAATGAAGAGCGGCGGCTGGCGTACGAAGAAACGATCCGTGTTCCGCTCGTCATCCGCTATCCACCGTTGACGAAGGCGGGCTCGACACCGCCCGAGATGGCCTTGGGTCTCGACGTCGCTCCGACTCTACTCGAGGTCGCCGGACTCAAACCTGGTGCTGGCTTACAGGGCCGGTCCCTTGTGCCGGTGCTCAAGAACGAGGCACGGGACTGGCGCACGTCGTTCCTGATCGAGTACTTCACCGATACGGTGTTCCCGCGCATTCGGAACATGGGCTACGTGGCGGCGCGCACCTCGCGGTACAAGTACATCAGCTACCGCGAGCTTCAGGGGATGGACGAGCTCTACGATCTCGATACAGATCCCTACGAAGAAACGAACATCATTGACCGTTCGGACGCGCGTGAGACTCTTCAGAAGATGCAGGCTGAACTGCGTCGACTGATCGAAGAGACCCGGTACGCGGCGCCCGCGCCTGCCGTCAGCTCGGCGCGCGTAGGCACCGAAAGAGCTCGCAAGCTGCGCATCGCGAGCCTCACGCACTACCGGCGAGTGATGAAGGGTTGAACGCTCAACCACATTGCCGCGAATTGCAGGACCGCAAAGGCAGCGATCGTACCGAGCCGAGCCCCGAAGGGAATGGTTGGTCCCCTTCGGGATGCCGTGCCAAGGCCAAACAGACAGGCCACACCGATCACCACCGTGAGCGTGATTTCGGCGACGGTAAACGTTCCGGTGAAGATCCGAGCCACACCAAGGAGGAACAGCCAAATCGCGCACATCACCAAGAACCAGAAGGCAAAGAGCGGCGCGGCGGCACTCACGCCCCAAGCGGATTGTCGCGCCAGTAATCCCAACGCCACGATGAGAGGCACAATCTGAATGAGGTGGCGTAAGAATGTGTCGCTGACGATCCCCACGACGACGAGAGCCCCCGCGACAACAGCAAGCCACGCCGCGACGATGCCGCCAAAGCGTGACGTCACACGACCCGGTGATGATGTCGAGGCTGGCGTGCGCATCAGCACGGCTACCCCGATCAGCGCGGCCAGGACGGTGATGATGATGAGTTTCTGCTGGAACGTCATGCAGCATTATTGCGCGGCCCTTACTGGCTTTTCTTCATCTGTTGATTCTGCCGCCCGGCTCGAACGGGGTGCGTACGTCTGAGCATCGAGAACGCGACCCTTCGATCAATACGCGCCTCCGGCGTAGAATCACGACACTGCAAGCCTGGAGCAGTCAGACTTACGTCATGGACGCTGACAGATGGCAGCGGATCTCGCGGCTCTATCGCGGGGCTCTCGAGCGTCCCGTCGATCAACGCGAGGCTTTCCTCGACGCTTTCTGCGATGGCGACGAGGCGCTGCGTGGGGAGGTCGCCTCGCTCCTCGCGAGCGAGGCGAGCGCCGAGGCCTTGCTCGCGGCCGCCGCCGACAAGGTCGTGGCTGATCCGCTCACCCCGAATTCAGAAGCCCTGCACGGAGGACTGCAGCCGGGAGCCAAGCTGGGCCCCTATCAGATCCAGCGGCCACTCGGCCGTGGAGGGATGGGTGTCGTCTTCCTCGCGCACGACGCCACCCTCCATCGTCAGGTCGCGATCAAGGTGCTGGGGTCGTCAGCGGACGGCGAGACCGCGCGCGCCCGGCTCCTGCGCGAAGCCCGCAATGCCGCCGCGCTGAATCACCCGAACATCTGCACTGTCTACGAGGTCGGCGAAGCAGACGGGCGTGCGTATATCGCGATGGAATACGTCGATGGCCGGTCACTGAGCGATAGGCTCGCCGAGTCCGCCCTCCCGGTGGAGGAGGCACTGCGCTACGGTATCGAAGCCGCCGACGCGCTGGCCTATGCGCACGACCACGGTGTCATTCACCGAGACTTGAAGGCGGCTAATGCGATCGTCACCAGGACTGGCCGATTGAAGCTCGTCGATTTCGGGCTGGCCCGGCGTGAGGATGCGCTGCTGGCGGGCGCGACCACGATGCCATCGGTCGCGGCTGCCGGCGTCGCGGCTGGCACGCCGTATCCATGGCTCCGGAACAGGTTCGCGGCGGCGTCACGGATGCGCGCACAGACATTTGGGCGCTCGGCGTGCTGCTCTATGAGTTGGTGAGTGGCGCGAAGCCATTTGCGGCCCCCACGACTCCGGAGTTGTTCTCATCGATCTTGAGAGATGCGCCCGCTCCGTTGCCAGACGTGACGCCTGTTGCGCTGACGTCCGTGATCGAGCGATGCCTGGAGAAGGATTCGCGGCGCCGCTACCAACACGCGGGGGAGGTGGGCGCCGCGCTCGAGACGATTCAGCCCGGCTACCACATGGGCCGGCTGGTGCGCCGGCCTCGAGCCGCAGAGAACCGCCAACACAATCGAGTCTGCCCGTGCCGCAGTTCCCACCGTCCCGCGCCTCTTCTCCAGCTCAATGCTGGTAGGGGTCTCGCGTTGATGGTTTTGGCGGTGACTGCTACGTGGTTTGGCATCCAACGCTATTTCGACTCCGTCACGAACACCACGGAGCGCCGACTCAGCGACGGCAACCGAGCGTCTCCGAACGCGGAAGCGAACGAGTATTACGAACGCTCCCTTCTGTTCGGGGGCACCGGAACCGCCAACCCAGACCAAGCCCAGCGGATGATCGAGCGAGCCCTGACCCTGGATCCCACGTTTGCTGCAGCGCGGGCAGAATTCGCCTTTTTTCATGTGGCCAAAATTCTGAACGGCAGGTCGAACGACGCCAGCTTGTTCGACAAGGCCGAAAGCGAAGCCAGGCACGCCTTGCGTGATGACGCACGCTGCGGGCGCGCGCATTCCGTCCTCGCCCTGATCTACCTTCTCCAGGGCCGCAAGGAGTTGGTGCCCGGTGAAGTGGACCAGGCTCTCAAGGAGAATCCTACTGATGCCACCGCTCAAGGCTGGTTACTCCACTATCACGAGTTCAACGGAGATTACCAACAGGCTCGCGAACAAGCCGACCGGCTGGTTCGTCAGTCGCCCTTGTACTGGGCGGCGCACCTGAGTCTTGGTGAGCTTCTCAGGGAGCAGGGCGACGTTGACGGCGCGATCCGTGAGCAAGAGCGGGTGCTCGAACAGGATCCGCAGAACGTGGACGGGCTTGCCTCTCTGGCTCGGGCCTACATCGATAAGCACGACCTCCACAACGCGCGTCAGACGCTCGAGCGGGCACGAAAAGAAGATCGAGAGAATTACAGCCTCCGACAAACGTGGGCGCTGCTTCTCGCACTCGAGGGGCACAAAGCCCAAGCGACTCAGGAGATGGACGCCGGGCTGCAGGCTTACGCAGCAATGCAAATCTTCGGACCCTCATCCGCAGCGGATTTCTACGCGGTCATGGGTGATGCCGACCGAGCGCTGGGGTGGCTGGAACGTGCGGTCCGGATGGGTGACTACCGCGAGGAATACTTGCGCCGGAACCCGTTGCTGACGAGTCTTCGCGCGCATCCGCGGTTTCAGCAGATTCTGGACTCCGTCGCGTACCGCCGCCGGCAACCCACGGCCCGTTAATCACGCGACGCCGACCTATCCGGCACCATAGTGTTGACAGTCGCAACGCGTTGATGCCGCCATGGACGCCATCCGGCACACCGGAAAGGCTGCTGGTTGCGGCTGCTGTCGCGACCGACTATGGCTTCCACCCGACATCGACGGCACCAGGCCCCGTGCGCTGACTCTCGCTGATGTGTGACAGCTCAGCATAGGGCAATCTCTCTGTCGCCTTTGCGATCAACCGCGACCTCGCGCTGCTGATCGTCGGCAGCGTTCCTTCCGCTCGCGAACGCCGCCTACGTCACCCCGTTTTCCAGGAGCAGCTCAACGTCATGGCGATGCTGTCGGTCCGATCCCACAGTGCCGGCTTCGGAATCGCGACGCCGGCATCCGGATTCGCGCCTCGGTTCGCCTGCAGTGTCGGCATCTGTCTTGCGTCCGGCATCGGCAACCGTTGACGTAGTAGGCGCTTCGGCGATTTTGAAGAGCACCCAAGCTCATCCGGCACCCACATCGCGCAATTGAAAAACCTGATGTGCGGTGTCGATCTCGCCCAACCTCACTCGACGCGTATGTAAGAACACTGGCGTCCGAAGCGCCGTAGCGAAAGGATACAAGCATGAAGGTCATGGTCATCGTGAAGGCCACGAAGAACAGTGAAGCGGGCGTCATGCCCAGCGAGAAGCTGCTGACGGAGATGGGCAACTACAACGAAGAACTCGTCAAGGCCGGTATCATGCTGGCCGGAGAGGGCCTTCAGCCGAGCTCGAAGGGGAAACGCATCAAGTTTTCGGGACGCCAGCGCAACGTTCTTGACGGTCCATTCACCGAGACGAAAGAGCTCATCGCCGGCTATTGGGTGTGGCAGGTCCGGTCGATGGATGAAGCAGTCGAGTGGGCGCGTCGCTGCCCCGATCCCATGCCAGGTGAAGAGGCTGAGCTCGAGATTCGTCCGCTCTTCGAAGCCGAGGACTTCGGCAAGGAGTTCACGCCGGAGCTCCGCGCGCAGGATGAACGCCTCCGCCAGGAGATCGAGCGGCAGCAGCAGACGCGATAGACTCTAGGCGGCAGGGGACGTCGAGTGTCGTCCGCGACGCATCTCGTCGTCCTCTGCTGCCGCCACCCGCCTAGAACCCCTCGCAGTGACACACCGCACTAAGCCATCAGCTTGACCGACGCTAGCTCAGCTGAACCACACGCAACCTATCGCGCACAACCCGCCCGGTACTGGAACCGCCGATATAATTCCGAGCGCTCATGGTGCTCGAGATTGGTGCTCAACTCGGCCCATACGAGATCCTGTCGCCCGTTGGCGCCGGCGGGATGGGCGAGGTCTACCGCGCGCGCGATCGTCGGCTCGATCGGATCGTCGCGATCAAGGTGATTCGCTACGAGTTCGCCGACGATCCCCTGTTGCGGGAACGTCTCGTGCGCGAAGCGCGCGCCGCCGCCACCCTGACACATCCTCACGTCTGCAACCTCCACGACGTCGGCCGCGAGGGCAACGTGGACTACCTGGTCTTCGAGTACGTTCAGGGCGAGACGCTGGCGTCTCGACTGGATCGTGGGGCGCTGCCACCGAACGAAGCGTTGAGCCTTGCAATTCAACTGGCCGACGCGCTCGATGCCGCTCATCGCCAGGGCGTCGTGCATCGCGACCTCAAGCCGGCCAACATCATGCTTACCAGCGCTGGGGCGAAGCTGCTCGACTTCGGACTGGCCAGACTGCGCGACGCCGTGGCGTTTGCCGCCAGAGGCTCAGTGACGGCGACGACGGAGCGATTGACGGCACAAGGGACGTTCCTCGGCACGCTGAATTATATGGCGCCGGAGCAGCTGCAGGGGCAGGAGACCGACGCCCGTGCGGATATCTTTGCCTTTGGCGCGGTCCTGTACGAGGCGTTGACTGCTCGGCGTGCGTTCGACGGCTCCAGTCCCGCCAGCATCATCGCCGCGATTCTCGAGAAACAGCCGCTTCCGCTCTCCACCTCACAGCCGCTGGTACCGCCTGCGCTCGAGCATCTCGTGCACCGCTGTCTGGTGAAGGACGTCGACAACCGCTGGCAGAGCGCGCGAGATTTGTTCCACGAGCTCACGTGGATCCAGCGCACGCTGGAAGGTCAACCGGGTGACGCCACGCTCGGGTCGGGCGGGATCGCCGCGTCGCGTCCTCCTCCGCGCTGGCTGCGGCTTGTTCCCTGGGCGATTGCGGCGCTCGCAGCCGTCGTCGCCGCTACGACGCTATGGTTCTCCAATCTGACGGCGCGATCTTCTGCCGGCCCGGTCCGCCGTCTCGCCATCGAGTTGCCGGAGGGCGAGCGGCTCGCGCTGGCGCGCACGACGCCGGCCGGCCTTTCACGCGTGGCGCTCGCGATTTCACCCGATGGGACCACCGTGGTTTATGCCGGCCGCCGCCTCTACGTCCGCCGGCTGGACGAGTTCACGGCTCGGGAGCTGCCCAATACGGACGGAGCCTACGCGCCTGTCTTCTCTCCAGATGGCAGGTGGATTGCGTTTGTCAGCGGCGACAGGTTGAGGAAGGTCGCCCTCTCCGGCGGCGATCCGCTCGTGCTGTGCGAAGTGCAGGACGCGATGGCGCTCGGATGGGGAGAGCGTGGAATAGTGCTGCTCGATCGGTTCACTCACGAGGCTTTCCGTTGACGAACCCCGAAGGGGGAACCCCGAGGCCGATCGGCATGGGCGGCAACACGCTGGGTCTTCTGCCTGGTGGCGACGCGGTGCTCGTGGCGGGAGGGCTAGCCAATAACCCGGACCGCTCGGTGATCGAGATCGTCTCGCTCGAAACCGGTCAGCGGACTCCGCTGCCGGTCTTTGGCGTGCAACCACGCTACATGTCTGAAGGGTTTCTGACGTTCGGTCGAGGCGGGACGTTGTTCGCCGTTCCGTTTGACGTGCGGTCGCGTCAGGTCGTGGGGCAGGAAATAGCGGTCGAGCATGGTGTGCGCATGGAGGTTCCCGCCACGGCGCAATACGTGATCTCTGCGGACGGGACGCTGGCCTACGTGCCGGGAGGCGTTGGCTGGAATTCGCAGCTGGTGTGGGTCGACCCACGCGGCGGCGAGGTCCCGATCGGTCTTCCCATCCAGCCGTATGGAAGCTTCAGAATCTCGCCGGACGGGCGCCTTCTGGCCTTCGTGCAGGGCGGCGCCACCGATGATATCTGGATCCTGGATCTGGAACGCGGAACCTCGCGTCGCGTCACATTTCAAGGGAGCAACAGCTACCCCGTCTGGACTCCGGACGGCGCGCGCGTTGTTTTCAGGCGCGTCTCCGATGGCGGAGAGAGCCTGTGGTGGTCCGCAGCCGGCGAGGACGGTTCGGAAGAGCGCCTGACCGCCGACTCGCCCGAGGACAAGCGGCCGTATTCCGTATCGCCCGACGGCAGTCTGCTCGCCTACGCGAGCCGTGATGACGTCCTCTTTCTGGAGCTATCCGGTACGCATGCGATTCATCCCATTCTGAACACGCCTCGTGCTGGAGAACATGCCGACCTTTTCGCCGGACGGCCGCGCATTGGCGTATACGACGAACGAATCAGGCCGCGTCGAGGTCTTCATCCGACAGCTGTCAGGCGCGACACGCTCACAGATTTCCATCGACGGTGGCGAAGAGCCGGTCTGGTCACCCGACGGACGACGGTTGTTCTATCGCAACGGCGATCGGTGGATGGTGTCCGAACTGGGTGGAGTCTCTCGGGCATCCGCGCCGACCCTCGTGTCTGGTCTCGAGACGGACGACGGTTGTTCTATCGCAACGGCGATCGATGGATGGTGTCCGAACTGGGTGTCTCTCGGGCATCCGCGCCGACTCTCGTGGTCCAGGGACCCTATCTCAACGTCCCGGGCCTGTCCTACGACGTCGCACGTGACGGACGGTTGCTGCTCCTGCGCGGCATCGAGGGCCTGGTGGACGCGTCCACGATCTATGTGGTCTCGAACTTCGCCGGTGCCGTGCGGCAATCGCAGCGTTAGTGTCCGCGATCAGTGCTCGTTTGGCTGACCGGGCCTGATCCGCCGTGCCGGCCTTTGCCAATGCCGGCCGCTGGCGTGAAGCCATCAGCTTGAACCTACGCAATCGCAACCTGCCAGGAACTGCGGCAGCGGCACGGCGCACTGGGCCGACTCAATCTAGCCTGTCGGCGATTTGGTGATGTGATTTCGCTTGCGCTTGAGGTGAGCCAGCGTTAGAACATGGAGCATCATGGAGCTCATCCGTGGCGGCTTGGATCGAGCCGGCGTCGTGATATTCGCCGCCATCGCCGGCGCCATCCTGCTCCAGCCGGCGGCGGCAGCCCAGCGCGCGCGCTCCGCCGCCGATGCGACAGTCTTCATCCGGCTCGTCGGGACCGTTCGCGCAGCCGTCGAAGGCACGCTCGAGACCGCGCGCTGGGATCAGGTCGAGATCGGCAGCGGCAGCGGCTTCGTCATCTCCCAGGACGGTTACGTCCTGACCAACCATCACGTTGTCAGCAGCGACGACTTGACGTTCACGGTCGACGGCAAGCGCATCAAGCTCGCGTTCAAGATCGCCACGATCGACGTCTGCTTTCCTCCGGACGCGCCCACGGCTCGCGCGCTGCCGTCGCCCTGTGTGCCCGCGTCGGTAGCGGCAGCGGACCCCCAGCTGGACCTTGCCGTCCTGTACATCAGCGCCCCGGGCCTTCCGTATGTCGCGTTCGGCGACTCCGATGCCGTCGACGTGGGACGTCCGGTCTCAGCCCTCGGCTATCCGTTCGGACGGCAGTTGAAGGTGGGACAGGCAACGGCCTCCGACATCGTTCCTGAAGTCAGCACCAGCGCAGGAACGATTTCGGCCGTGCGCGGCGGCGATGACCGCGATCGCCGGTTCCTGCAGGTCAGCACCAACCTGAATCCTGGTAACAGCGGCGGACCTGTCGTCGATCCTGACGGATACGCGGTTGGCGTCACCAGGATGAGGCTCACAGGCGGCGACGGCATCGGGTTCGCCGTCCCCATCAACCATGTCAAGAACTTCCTCGAGGCGAACGGGCTCGATCGCGCGCTGCCCACGCGCCGGCTGATCCTCGGACCGACGCAGAGTCTCGACGGCAAAGGCATCCGCCTGCCGCTTCCCGACGGCTACACCGACATGTCCCCCTTCCGCTCGCGTGTTGAAACAGACGCGAAGGCAGGAGACATCGCGCTCAGGATCGACCGCGTCTTCTCGCCACTCGGACTGCTGCAACTCGATCAGGCCCTGGCGACGACCAGCGCGTTCGAGTCGCTGGCCTTCGCGTCGAGCGAGCGCGACTTCGCTGCTCTGCCAGAGGGCAACCGCCTCGTGCTCGGCCGCGCCGCAGGCACGACGTCCGACGGCAGGCACGACGTCAGGATGTCGAGCGCGGTTTTCGACCTCGGCGCGGAGAAGCTGGTTGCTCGGTACGTCGGCTCCGCCGATGCGATGGCGTTCAACGAGTCGATCGTGCGCGGGTCGCTCGCCGGGCTGGCAGGCGACCGGCTTCTCGACCGGGGAACTGGCGTCGGCTGACGCGTTCGGCTGGTCGGAACGACCCGACAGCCCGATGCCGCTTCCCACCGGCTCGATCGTCGAGCCGGGTAGCCCGACCCGATGTTCGGGATTGCCTGCACCCGCAACGGCCGTCTCGGCGTATCCCGCGTCAGACTTCACGATGACCCTCCGAGTGGCAACGTGGCCGGCAGCCGATGTCTCGCTCGACAAGGCCGCATCCGCGTGCGGCACACGTCGCGGAACACTTGGCGGTGCCTCGTACGCATCGACGGCCGACTGGCTCGGCGTGTCCTATTCAATCGAAGGGGTCTTCATCCGGGTCGGCGCCAGGGCGCTTCAGCTCGAGGTGCTGTCGCCGGCGCGACAAATTGCCGTCGCGCGCGCCGTGCTCGCGGCCGCGGCGGCGAAGGCCGCCGAGTAGCCAGCGTTCGCCTCGACGATTACGCCAATGCCGGCCGCTGGCGTGAAGCCATCAGCTTGACGAGCACAAGGCCTGCGGCGAAACCGCCGATGTGCGCCATGTACGCCACCCCGCCGCCCGTTTCCGATGTGGTGGCCATCGAGCCCACTCCGTTAAGCAGCTGGATGACAATCCAGAAGCCGAGGACCACAATCGCGGGAACATGCGCGATCCCGCCGCGCGTGAGGACGCGGACCTGGTTGCGGGGAAATAGCACCAGATAGCCACCGAGCACGCCGCTGATCGCCCCAGACGCACCGACCGCTGGCACGGTCGACCCGGGGCCAAAGATGATGTGCGCGAATGATGCGGCCAGGCCGCAGACGAGATAGAAGATCGCGAAGCGAACCGCGCCCATGACCTTCTCCAGGTTGTCGCCGAAAATCCACAGGTAGAGCATGTTCCCGCCGAGGTGCATCCACCCGCCATGCAGAAACATCGAGGTCAGCAACGTCGACCAGAACGGTAAGGGAATGGTCGGAGGGAGATCTCTTACCGCCGAGTATTCCCGCGGCACCACACCCCAGGCCTGGATGAAGGATTGAAGGGCGGCCTCAGACGGTTGGGCGAGCTCGACGAAGAAGGCCAGCACGTTCAACGCAATCAGGCCGAAAGTGACGAAGGCTGGCGGCCCACCTTGCACCTGTTCATCGCCGATGGGAAACATCATTTACCTCCACCGTATGCGATGTAGCAATTGAGATGCCGGCGAACGTCGGCGTGATATCTTTCGCCGGTTCGAAGAGAAAAGCGAAGAGATGAAGCAAAGACTCATCCGGCGAGCACCTTCGGACGCGTTCGACACCGTCCGGGACGTGGGGCTCGCGCTGCCGAACGTCCAGGCGGCCACGAAATACGACGGATCGCCGGTCCTGAAGGTCGGGGGGGCCTTCATGGCCGGCGTGGCCACCCATCGCTCGGCGGAATCAGCAACGATCGTGGTCAGGGTGGATCTCGAGGAACGAGAATGGCTTCTCCAGGAGGCGCCAGACACTTATTACCTGACGGACTACTATCGACCCCACCCCGTCGTGCTGGTGCGCCTGGCGCGAATCGATCGCGACGCCCTGCGCGACTTGCTGTCCGTGTCCTGGCGCCTGACTTTGCGGAAGGCACGTAAACCCAGGCGTGGGTCCACGCACGAGCGAGATGCGTAGGAACCTCCTCGTCACTGCGGCGACACTGGCGGCCCTTCTGCAGCCCGAAGTTGTTAATGCCGAGGAAATCAAGATCTGGACGGCGCGGGCGATCGCGACAGTACTTGCCGAAATCGGCTCCGAATTCGAGCGCGAGACTGGACACACGCTCATTGTCTCGAGCGACCTGCCACCCGCATTCGAGCGACGCGTCACCGCCGGCGAATCGTTCGATCTCCTGATCAGCGGGTCGTCTCCCGTCGACGACTGGATCGAACGCGGCAGGATCGTCGCAGCGACGCGCACCGAGATCGCGCGCTCAGGGATCGGCGTCGAAGTGAGGGCCGGCGCGCCCTGGCCTGACATCAGCTCAGTTGACGCATTCAAGCGTGCCTTGCTGAACGCCCGGTCGATCGCCTACCTCAGAGTCGGGAGCGGCATCTATCTCGCCGGTTTGCTGGATCGGCTCGGGATTGCCGAGGCGATCAAGTCGAAAGTCACGCGGCCTGAATCCGATATCGTGTCCGAACTGGTCGCCAAGGGCGATATCGAGATCGGAATGACGGTCATCACTCAGATTCTGACGACTCCAGGTGTCGACCTCGTCGGCCCTCTGCCACCAGAGATACAGTCCTACATCACGTTTACGGCGGGTGTCAGCTCACGAACCATGGTCCCTGACGCAGCTCGGCAATTGATCCAGTTCCTCAGGAGCCAAGGACGATCGCGGTCATCAAAGCCCAGGGCATGGAACCAGCGGGTCAATAGGTTCAGGCAGGCGGAACGACTCAGGGGAAAGTGTCTACAATCAGCGGGTGAAGCGATCAGGCATCGCCGATCTCCCGCTGCATGGCGGGCGCGTGCCGCCGTGGCTGGCCGACGCGCATGGCGACGCTCGGCACGGCGATCGCCGAGAGCGTGCTCCATCACTACGGCCGCTCGGCGCTTCTCTCGCGGCTGAGCGATCCGTTCTGGTTCCAGGCGCTCGGCTCCGTGATGGGCATGGACTGGCACTCGTCGGGCATCACGACGTCGGTCATGGGCGCGCTGAAGAAGGGCCTCAACCCGCGCGCGCACGAGCTCGGCATCTACATCTGCGGCGGCCGCGGCCGCCATTCGCGCAACACGCCGCGACGAGCTGCGCGCGATCGCCGATCGCGACCGGCCTCGACGGCGACGCGCTGGTGCGCACCAGCCGCCTGACCGCGCGCGTCGACAACAACGCCATCGCCGACGGTTTCCAGATCTACCTGCACGCGTTCGTCCTGACCGCCGACGGCGAGTGGGCGATCGTGCAGCAGGGCATGAACGAGGCGAGCCGGCTGGCGCGGCGCTATCACTGGCACTCGGCCGACGGTCCGCGACTTCACCGCCGAGCCGCACACGGCCATCGTCGGCGAGCACGCCGGCGTGATCCGGAACCTCGTCGATCGGCGCGCCCGGCCGGCGCAGGACGCGCTGCTCGCGATCGCCCGCGACCGATCCGCGAACGACGCTCGCCGACGTGCGCCGCCTGACGATGCCGGCGCGCCACGACGTGCGCGCGGACGACGTCAACCTGAAGCGGCTCGGCGCGGTGCTCGCGCTGGCGCACGAGCGCGACCTGCGCGACTTCGCGTCGTTGCTGCTGCTCGAACAGCTCGGTCCGCGGACGCTGCAGTCGCTGGCGCTGGTCGCCGAAGTCGTTCACGGCACGCCGACGCGATTCGACGATCCGGCGCGGTTCTCGTTCGCGCATGGCGGCAAGGACGGTCATCCGTTCCCCGTGCCGCTCAGGACGTACGACGAATCGATCGCCGTGCTGCGGCGCGCGCTCGATGCCGCGAAGCTGGGACGGTCCGACCGACTGCACGGCCTCGCGCGTCTCGATGCCTTCAGCCGTTCGATCGAACAATGCTGGCAACCGGAAGCGAATGTCGCGTCAGTGATCGCTCACGAGCGCGCGATCTCGCCAAGCCTCGGCGGACGCACCGTCTTCGACGACCGCGGCGCCCGGCGTCAGCAACCCGCCCGGCAAACCCAGGGTCGCCTGTTTTCAGACTAGACGCAGCTCCTCGGATTGACACCAAATCGGGCATGACATTCCGCGTTGCGCTCGTCGTCACCGTGCTCGCCGCAGCCACCCTCCTGGCTGGCCAGTTTCCCGCCAAATCAGGGCTCGAGCTCGCCAACATCGACCGCGCCGTTCGTCCACAGGACGATCTCTTTCGCTACGCGAACGGACGATGGTTGGCCACGGCCGAAATCCCGACCGACCGGGTGACGCTGGGGACCTTCGCAGAGATGGCTGAACGCACCGACCTGCACCTGCGGGCCATCGCGGAAGAGGCGGCACGCTCGTCTGCGCCGCCGGGGTCGCCGGTCCGTCAAATTGGCAGATCTCTATCGAAGCGCGACCGACGAAGTGCGCCTGGCCCAACTAGGGGCCGCGCCAGTCCGGCCACAACTCGATCGTTTCAGCGCCATCAGAACTCGAGAGGCGTTTGCATTCGAGGCCGGCCGACTGACGTCGGTGATGGCCGGAGGGCCGTTCGGCAACTCGATCATCGTTGACGCGGAAGACTCGAAACGCCTCCTCGTCGAGATCCCGCAGGGCGGAACGATGCTGCCCAACCGGGACTACTACCTCAACACCGACGCTGCGTCCGTCGAACTCCGGCAACGCTACGAAATGTACCTGGCGCGGCTCTTTGCGCTGGCGGGTCGCGACGACGCGTCAGCGGCGGCCCGCTCGGTGCTCGACTTCGAGACAGCATTGGCCAGGCTTCAGCTGCCGCCGGTCGAGAGCCGGATCGCGGCGCGATCGGCGCCGCGACGAACGCTCCGCGAGCTGTCCGATGTGATGCCTGGCTTCGACTGGGCGGCATGGGCGAGCCCGCTCGGCTTCGACCGCGTGTGGCGTGTGGTTCCGCTCCAACCTTCGTTCTTCAAGGGCTTCGCGGCGCTCGTTGCCGAGACGCCACTCGACACGCTGAAGAATTGGCTCGCCGCGCGTCACCTGAACTCATCGGCCCCGTATCTCAGCCCGGCCTTCGTCGACGCGCGGTTCGAGATGTTCGGCCGCATCCTGACCGGCCAGGAGCTGCCACGCGACCGGTGGAGAACCGGCGTGTCGCTCGTGAACACGTTCCTTCCCGACGCGATCGGTCGCCTGTATGTAGAGCGCCATTTTTCGCCGCGGGCCAAGGCGCGCGCCGAGCGGCTGATGGCCAACCTGCTCAAGGCGTACAAACAAGCCATCGAGGAGGCCACCTGGCTCTCGCCGCCCACCAGGCGTGAGGCGCTCGCCAAGCTGTCCCGGATTCGGCTGAAGATTGGCTATCCGGACCGCTGGCGCGACTATCGCGATCTCGCGATCGCCAATGACGATCTCTTCGGCAACGTCATGCGGGGGCGCGCCTTCGACAACCAGAACCGTATGGCACGCGTCGGCGGACCGCTCGACTCACACGAGTGGATGGTACCCGTCCAAACGCTGAACGCGTACTACAACCCCGCGCTGAACGAGATCACGCTACCGGCCTCTGTGCTTCAGCCGCCGATCTTCGATGCCGACGCCGACGACGCCGCGAACTACGGCGCTCTCGGCGCACTCATGGGTCACGAGCTCAGCCATGCGCTCGACGACCGTGGCCAGGGCTACGACGCTCGCGGCATCCCGCGGCTCTGGTGGACGGCGCCGGACCTGGAGAGCTTTCGAACCTCCTCGCTCGTGTTGGCGCGGCAATACGACGGCTACAGTCCGATCACGGGACTCCACGTCGACGGCGAGCTCACGCTCACCGAAAATCTGGCGGACCTCAACGGACTGTCGCTGGCCTACCGGGCGTATGGCCTGTCTTTGGAAGGACAAGCCGCGCCGATGATTGATGGCCTGAGCGGCGCGCAACGGTTCTTCGTCGCCTGGGCGGCCATGTGGCGGCTGAAAGTGCGGGACAACTACCTGCGGCAGTGGCTGCTGACGCTGCCGCACGCGCCTTACGAGTACCGCGCCAACGGGCCGGTCGGTCATCTTGCGGCGTTCTACGACGCGTTTGCGCTGACCCCGCCGGGACAAGCTGTATCGGCCACCAGCGACGCGCGTACGCGTCTGGTGATCGGGCCGCCTGCCGTCTTCCACATCCCCTCCTCCAGTCCGCCTCCCGCAAACATCAAACATCAATGGCCTGATAACCATTCTCCGGTCACGGCGTAATAGGACATAGCGGCTGATATGCGGTGGGAGTCAGCCCTTGATTGCAATGCACAGATATCTGAGTAAGAATACTGAGCATGGCTCGACAGGACGCTCTCCAGGGATCGTTGCCGCTGCTGGTGCTGAAACTCCTGGCGCGACGCGGTGGGTTGCACGGCTATGGCCTGGCGACGCAGATTGAACTGATGTCGGACGAGACGCTTCGCGTCGAGGAAGGGTCGCTCTACCCGGCCCTGCATCGGCTCGAGGAAGCCGGCTGGATCAAGGCGCGCTGGACGACGACCGAGACCGGCCGACGGGCGCGCGTCTACGAGATCACAGCCGCCGGACGCCGGCAGCTCGAGTCGGAGGAAGTTCGCTGGAAAGCGATTACCGCCGCGGTCGGCAGGATTCTGAAGCACGCGTAGCGAAGCCGCGCCGTAGCGCGGGCTGATTCGCGGCCGCGCGAAGGCGGGAGGTGAAGGCGATGTCGTGGTGGTCCCGACTGACGAACGTATTCACGGCTGGACGTCTCGAGCGCGAGCTCGACGAGGAGCTCCAGTTCCACCGTGACGAGCGCATCCGCGAGCTGATGGCCAGCGGGCAGTCGCGCGAGGCCGCGACGAGCGCGGTGGCGCGCCGGTTTGGCAATCCCCTCCTCCTCCGCGAGCAGAGCCGAGACGTCAAGCTGTTCCCGTGGCTCGATTCGGTGGTTCGCGATGTTCGCCAGGGCATCCGGGCGCTCGGAAAACACGGGGCGGTGACCGGCGCCTCCGTGCTGTCGCTGGCGCTGGCGCTCGGCGCCTGCGTCGCGGCGTTCTCGCTCGTCGACGCGCTGATCCTCAGGCCGCTGCCGGTCCGTCAGCCTGAACGGCTCGTCTACCTCGCGTTTCCAACCGACAACCCTGAGCGACCGGAAGCCGATACCTTCAACGATCCGCTGTTTGTCCGCGTCCGTGACGCGTCTCGGGAGCACGTCGGCGCTCTTTGCGATGAGCACACAGGTGGTCCGGCCGACGATCTTCTCCGACTCGGGCGGTGAAAAGGAACGGCTGCGAACGCAGTATCTCTCGGGAGACGCGTTCGAGCAGTTGGGTGTCAAGCCGGCCGCCGGCCGCCTGATCGGCATTCAAGACGACGATCAGCCGGGCGCGCATCCGGTGGCGGTCCTCAGCCACGCGTTCTGGCTTCGCCGGTTCGGTGGCGATCCGTCAGTCGTTGGACGCTGGCTGACGCTCGAGGGGCGCCAGCTCGAAATTGTCGGGGTCGCCGAGCGCACGTTCACTGGGGTCGAGCCAGGCCGCCCGACCGATCTGTGGCTGCCGTACACGATGTACAACCCCAGAGCATTTGGAAACCCGCAGTTCGGCTGGTTTCGCATCTTCGGACGCTTGAAGGACGGCGTTCAGGTCGAGCAAGCACAGAGCGTCGCGCATGCGGCCTTCAGCAGCTTCCGGCGCGAATACGCGCCGCGGTTGTTCGGCGGGCCGGACCGCTCGCCGGAACGGATCGCACGCTTCCTCAACACTCCGCTCTACCTGCGGCCCGCCGCCAATGGTCCGTCACCGCTGCGCCAGCAGTTTGAGCGCTCGCTCTGGATCATCGGCGCAATCGCGGGGCTGGTCCTGCTGATCGCCGGCTCGAACGTCGCCAATCTGTTTCTCGCCAGGACCGCGGCACGCGAGCGCGAGATGGCTCTGCGCCTGTCGATCGGCGCCAGCCGCCAGCGGCTCGTCCAGCAGATGCTCGTCGAAAGCGCGCTCGTCGCCGGCGCCGCGTGCCTGCTCGGGTCTTCTCTTTGCCGAGTTTGCAGGTCCGGCCGTCGTCCAGACGCTGTCGTCGCCCGATGATCCGGTCTCGCTCGATCTTCGCAACGACTGGCGGCTGCTGACGTTCGCCGGCGTGCTGGCGCTCGTCACCACCGCACTCTTCGGCATCGTCCCGGCACTCCGCGCGTCGAGCGTCGCGCCGTTGACCGCGCTGAAATCTGGTGGCGGCCGTTCGAGCGGGCGCGCTGGGGTCATGCGCCCCTTCGTGGCGGCCCAGGTCGCATTCGGGCTGATGGTCCTCTTCGTCGGCAGCCTGCTGGTGTTGTCGTTCGCGAAGCTGACTCGTGTGGATCCTGGGTTCGCCACGTCGGATGTCCTGATCTTGTCTCTCGAAACACTCGAGCGCACGGAACCGAGGCAGCAGCGCGCGGCGCTCTTCCAGGTGCTCGAGCGGCTCGCGAGCGTCCCGGGAGTCCAGGCCGTCAGCTCCGCCGACGCGAATCCGCTCGGCCGGGCCTGGACGCACTACTTTCGAGTACCGGGCACTGAGCACGAAACGTTTGAAGCGACCGTGACACCCGTCACGGATGGATTTCTCGAAACAATGAGAATTCCCGTGCGCGCGGGACGGGCGTTCTCACGCCGTGATCTCGACCCTGAAGGGGCGAGCGCAGTCATCGTCAACGACGCATTCGCCAGTCGATACTTCGGCCGCGAGCCACCGGTGGGCCGGACGCTCGACACGCGCTTCGGCGACGACAACAGTCCGTCTGCTCACGAGATCGTCGGCGTGGTCGCAGACACGCGCTACGATCTGCGCAAGGCGGCGGTCCCGACGATCTATATCCCGCTTCAGCTGCGGACGAGCGGCAGGCTGCACGCGCGGGTCACGGGAGACCCCATGGCGATCGCGCCGAGGCTGCGCGAAGAAGTCCGGGCCGCCAGTCCGATGTTCCGCGTGACGTCGATCACGTCTCAGGCGTCGCTCGTCGATCAAACGCTCTTGCGCGAGCGGATGCTCGCGGTGCTCTCTGGATTCTTCGCGCTCGTGGGCCTGGTCCTCGCGGCCGTCGGACTCTACGGCGTGCTGAGTTACTCGGTCGTGCAGCGAACGCGCGAGATCGGCATTCGCGTCGCGCTCGGCGCCAGACAACTTCGAGTGATGCGGACGGTCCTCGCCGACGTCGGCGCCGCGACGCTCGTCGGCATCGCCTGCGGCCTGGCGGGCGCGCTGTATCTGTCGCGATTCGTGCAGGCGTTGCTATTCGAGGTGACGCCGCTCGACTTCTGGAGCCTGGCGCTGCCGCTCGGAACCTTGCTCGCGGCCGGACTCGTTGCGGCCGCGCACCCGGCGCTGCGGGCGGCGCGGCTCGATCCCGTCGACGCGCTTCGCTACGAATGAACGCGAGGAACACATCATGACACGCAGACGCTTTGTGCTGGCTGGCTCTGTCCTCTCTCTGTCCTTCTGACGGATCTTCCCTGCTCGCGCAGTCCCCGGTGGGAAGCCCAAGCCGGACCCGATCACAGGGACCTGGACGGGAGCGCTCGTTCGGCAGGGCGGGTCTGGGCCAATTGCCGTCACCATGGAATTGAAGTTCGACGGCAAGAGCGCGGTCTCGGGAACGGTCTCGGGGCTTCCGAATCCGGCCGACGTGAAGGCCGGCACTTTCGACCCGAAGACCGGGGCGCTGAAGCTGCAATTGGGCAGGCAAGGCGACAGCGCGGTGCTCCTCGTTCTCGAGGGGACGGTCGTCAAAGGCACGGCTACGGGTCGCTTCAGCGGCGACGAGAGCGGCGAGTTCAAAATCGCGAAGAAGGCGTCGACACCCTGAGCGGCGCGACGGGAATCATTTCCGCGGCAGCGCGTAGGCCACGATGCCAGTCGGCCCCGCGCCTGACGGCGGCGGTGCCGCCACGGCCGGCGGCGCCGCCGGCGGTCACGAGCAGGTACTGACGCCCGCCGAGCTCGTACATCGACGGCGAGCCGCTCGTCGGCGCTCCCAGTTGCAGTTCCGACAGCTGCTTGCCGTTGGTGCTGTCGTAGACATGCACCTTGCGGTCGGCAGCAGTGACAAACAGCAGCCCCGTTGCGGTGGGGATGATGCCGCCTTTGGTCGTTCCCGCGGTGCCGGTGCCCTTCACGCCCTGCCCCACGAGCCGCAGGTCGTCGCCGAGCCCGATCTGCCACTTGATCGTGCCTTGATTGAGATCGTACGCGGTCAGCGTCGTGTACGGCGGATTGACAATCGTCGGAAAGAGTCCGAAGCCTTCCGTGACGTACCGTCCCTCTTTCACGACTTCCGGCTGTCCGCCGCGGCCGCCCGACCGCACTTCCCCTGGCTTGAGCAGCCGGATGATCGTCGGCACGTTGAAGCCGATCACATAGACGCTGCCGTCCGCCGGATTGCCTGACGTGCTGCCCCAGTTCGATCCGCCTTGATTGCCGGGCATGTGAATCACGTCTTCGAAGCCAATCGGCGTGAACGGCCCGTCATTTCTGGCCTTCGAGATCCGCTGCTTGAACTGCTCGCGTTCTTCCGCCGTCAGGATGTAAGGATTCAGATCGTCGGCGGTGAACTTCTGCCGCGAGAATGGCGGCGGGCTGGTTGGAAAGGGCTGCGTGGGCCACAACACTTCACCAGGAACCGAGGTTCCCTGCGGGACCGGACGCTCCTCAATCGGCCAGATCGGCTGACCGGTGACACGATCGAAGACGTAGAGGTAGCCGGTCTTGCTGGCCATGGCGACGACGTCGATGGTCTTCCCGTCGCGGCGGATCGTCGTCAACTGCGGAGCCGAATTGTTGTCGAGGTCCCAGATGTCGTGGTGGACCGTCTGGAAATGCCAGAGGCGCTTGCCGGTTCTGACGTCGAGCGCAATCAGACAGTCGCCGAAGAGATTGGCGCCGTGCCGGTTCCCTCCATAGAAGTTGTATTTGGGACTTCCGGTCGGGATGTAGACGATGCCGCGTTTCTCGTCGATTGACTGCTCGGCCCAGTTGTTGGCGCCGCCGACCGTCTTCCATGCATCGGGCGGCCACGTGTCGTACCCGAACTCGCCTGGCCGCGGCACGGTGTGAAAGGTCCAGACGAGGGCACCGGTCCGCACGTTGAATGCCCTGATGTCGCCGGGCGCTGAGGCGTACTCCTGATTCGTCGCCGAGCCGAGAATGATCAGGTCCTCGAAGACGCGACCCGGGATGCGGCTCTGCTGGTTCACCGTCGCGGGATCCCGGTCGAGCCCCACCCGGAGGTCGACGCGCCCGTCTACGCCGAACGACTGAATGGCCTGGCCAGTCTGGGCGTCAATCGCCTGGAGGATGTTGTTCGCGCTGAAGATCAGGCGGCGGTCGTTGCCATCCTTGCTCTCCCAGTAGTTGACGCCACGACCGTTGAAATTCTGGACACCCTTGTGGATCCAGAGCTCTTTGCCGGTGGCCGCGTCGAGCGCGACGAACATGCCGTTTGCGCCCAGGCCGTAGACGACGCCGCGCACGACGAGCGGATTGAAGTCGGTCTGGCCAGGCGGGTATGTCCACGCCACTTGTAACTGGTGAACGTTCGACTTGTTGATCTCGGTTGAGGCCACGAACCGCGAGCTGTCAGGACCACCGGCGTAGTCGCGCCACTCCCGAGGCGCCTGGCCGGAGACCGATGGTTGTGGACCGCCGACGAGCGCCAGCAACGGTATCGCCAGGGCGATGCACACCATCCGCTGTGTCCGTGAAATCTGTCTCTCGGCCATTCGACGCAACCTCCCGGTTCGCTCGCAATGTCGAATACGGTCATTCTCAGCTCGAGCGCACGGCAAGGGTACACCAGGCGTCCCATGGGGAACGATCCGAATGTGCTAGCATCGCGACCTGGGCTGGTCGCCAGGCGGTCTTGCATCAGGACGGCCGTCTTCTTTACCGGCTCCTCTTTACTGTCTTTACTCCTCGGGCAACGCGGCTTAGTCGACGGCAATGTCGATCGTGCTGTCTCGGTCCAGGTTCCCTACGCTGCTGATAGTGTTCGTCGCCGGAGCGTGGCTGACGCGCTCGGCCGAGCCTCTCACCTCCTCCCCGCGAATTGAAGTTTCTGTGAGTGCCCGGCAGACGGCGCCCGCGAACAATCAGGCCGCAGCGGAGCGGCCGCAGCGCATGCTCAGTGCGCGACGTGCCACAAATGGCCGCCCCCCGACACACTGCCGAGAGACAGGTGGCGCGACGAGATTGCCAGGATGTTCCTGATTCAGAACAACCAACCTGAACCGAGCGGTCCGCCGGGGACGGCGGGGCGTATGGTGAAACTGCCGCTGGACTGGCAGTCGATCGTTGGGTATTACGAAGCGAACGCCCCCGAGCGGCTGGACCTGCTGGCCCCGCTGAGAATGTGGCCGGCACCGGACCAGGCGTCCTCGTTCCGGAAGCGAGTGGTCTCGACTGCAGGCCGTCCAACCAACCAGGCGGTGGCGAACGTTCGACTGGTCGATCTCGACCGCGATGGACGGCTCGAGATCGTGTTGAGCGATCTACGCAACGGCATCGTGTATAAGGCCAACCCTCGAGACGAGCAGCCAACGTTCGTGGAAATTGCGCGATTGTCGCACCCAGCGCACATCGAGCCCGTCGATCTCGATGGCGATGGGATGCTCGACCTGCTCCTCGGCGATTTGGGGGGAGTCTCGCCGGCCGATCACGATCGCGGCGCGGTAGTGGCGCTGCGCGGGCGTAAGGATGGGGCCTTCCAGCCGATGACGCTCACGAGTTGGCCCCGCGTGTCGGACGTCGAAGCGGCGGATTTCGACGGCGACAGCCGTCTGGACCTCGCGGTAGCGGCGTTCGGGTGGCGGCGCACCGGCGCCTTCACCATCCTGAAGAACGAAACCGTCGACTATGCCAAGCCGGCGTTTGTGCCCCATCAGATCGACAAGCGCACGGGATCGATTCACGCGATTCCAGTGGATGTGAATGGAGACAAGAAGCCCGACGTGATCACGCTGTTCGCCCAGGAACACGAGACCGTGGTCGCATTCTTGAATCAGGGGCGCATGCAGTTCGATCCGCAGGTCATTTACACCGCTCCTCATCCCGGCTGGGGTTCTTCGGGGATTCAGGTGGTGGATCTCGACAAGGACGGCGATGTCGATGTTCTGATGACAAACGGCGACACGTTCGATGACCAGCTCGTCAAGCCGTACCACGCGATCCAGTGGCTCGAAAACAGAGGCACGTACCCATTCATCGAACACACGCTGGCGGCGATGCCGGCGGTGCACAGGGCACAGGCCGCGGATCTCGATGGCGATGGCGATCTGGACATCGCCGCATGCGCGCTCGTGTCATCGGCAGCCGTCGACACACGTGGCCTCCCCTCCGTGGTGTGGCTGGAGCAGACGCGGCCAGGTGTGTTCGAGCGGCACGTCCTGGAAGCGGGGCTGCCGGCGCACGCCACGCTGGATGTCGGAGATATCGACGGCGACGGTGACATGGACATCGTCGTCGGAAACTTCACGCTCGACACGCCGGCGGAGGGACTGGTCGCGATTTTCGAGAATCTTCGCGTGTCGAGGACCGGTTCTCGTCACTAGTGCCACGGAGAACACGGACAACACGGATGACGTTACTAGATAGCTTCGAGACTAGAACCTGTCTCATACGTCGCGAGGGCCGTCTTACGCGAGCGCGCGAGCGAGCCACGCGACCGGAGCGCGCCGGCGAAGCGGCGCGCGAGAGCGTGTCGGGGAGTCCGAGGGGCGAAGCCCCTCGGGAAAGCTAGTGCGTTCGTCGATCCGGGGTTGGATCGACGTGCCAGGAGGGCGACATGGACAAGTCCGCTGAACCGCATCTGGATTCAACGACACAGCCCACGTTCACGCGCCGCGAGGCGTTGGCAATCGCGGCGGCGGCGCTCCTGCCGGTACAGGTGCGCCCGCCCGCGCCAAAGAAAATCATTGTCGCGGGCGCGGGCATCGGCGGGTTGAGTTGCGCGTGGGAGCTGGTGCGCCGCGGACACGACGTCACCGTCATCGAAGCCTCGGAACGGACCGGTGGCCACGTCAAGACGTTTCGTGACGGGCTCGACGATGCGCTCTATGCAGACGCCGGCGCCGAACACTTTACTCAGCCCGGATACGAGCGGTACTGGGGCTACGTTCGCGAGTTCAACCTGCCGCACGTCTACTACCCGCGCCGGGAGCACCTGTTGCGATGGATCGGCGGACAAATGTACACGCCGGAAATGTTGGCAGATCGCAAGGTGCTCGAAACGCTTGGCTTGAACCGCCGCGAGGCCGATTACCTGGGGCAACATCCTTTCCCGGAACTCGCCTCGCTGTACTTTGCGCCCTATGTGGACAGCTTCACCGACGAGTATCGCCCCTTCGATGCCGGGCTCAACGAACTCGACAAGGTGAGTACAACGGAACTCTTTCGCAAAGACGGGGCGTCGGCCGCGGCGCTCGGCTTTATCGGCGGCAGTGGGTCGGCGTTGCAGGCGGTGTGGCATGCCGCGATCCTGAAACTGCGCGGCGTTCCGCTCTTTCCGCCACGGGTGTATCGGCTGGTGGGTGGGAATCAGACGCTCACCGACACCTTTGCTCAACGTCTCGGCGCGCGCATTCGGCTGCGCTCTCCGGTCACGGAGATCGAGCACGGCGAGACCGGCGTGCGGGTCAGTTATCGTGACGGCAAAGAGACCTCCCGGATCGAAGCGGACTACCTGGTCTGCGCGATGTCGGCCAGGATGCTGCGACTTCTACCGGTCAAACCCGCGTGGCCCGCCAACAAGACGTTCGCGATCGCCAACGTGCCTTACTACCATGACACTCGAGTGATCTTTCAGACCCGCACGCGGTTCTGGGATCGCGACAGCCTCAGTCCGAACATGGATTTTGGCGAGGCCCCGCTCGACTCAGTGTGGGCCGCATCGCAGGAAGTCCAGACGACGCGCGGACTGCTGGCGGGGACCGCGTCGGGCGCCGGCACGGCTGAACGGGCACTCGCGACGTATCGAAAGTTCTATCCGGGCAAGTCCGAGGACATCGAGCGCGCGCACGTCGTCGTGTGGGCCATCGATCCGTGGGCGTCAGCGTGCGAGCGGACGTCGTATGCTCCGGGCCAGTTGGCGATGTTCTGGCCCGTCCTCATCGAGCCGCAGGGGCGCATTCACTTCGTCGGAGCGTATGCCGACAACCTGAATTGGGGGATGGAAGCCGCGACGCGGTCGGCCAATCGTGTGGCCGAGGCGATCGATCGCGCGTAACCAAGCTCAGGCGTAAGTCCAAGTTCATCAGTAGGTTCCGGCTCTTCCGTAGCTCCCTAAAATATTGCGCGCTAGTATGTTCGTGTGATAAATCTCACATCGACTGACATTTCAGTCGAATGATCGGCTGACTTGGCGGCCCCCAAATCTCAAGGGGAGGTCCTCATGACGGTTCGTCGCGCGCTCGTCAGCGCGGTGTTGACCCTGCTGTTACTGCCTGCGGCCACTTCCGGCCAGACCGTCAACGGCGCCATCACTGGAGTCATCAAGGATGCGACGGGTGGCGTCGTCGCCGATGTCGCCGTCACCCTTCGCAACGTTGCCACCGACCAGACGATTGCGACAACGCTCACCAATGCGAGCGGCGAGTATTCTTTTCGCAATCTGCCGCCAGGTAAGTACGCGGTTGAGGCGATCAAAAGCGGCTTCCAGCAGGTGACGCATCCCGACATCGACGTGACGCTGAGCTCGGTGCAGCGGGTGGAAATCACTCTGCCGATTGGGGCGCAGGACTCACGGGTGGAGGTGGTCGGCGGGTCGTCGATTCTGAGCGTCACCGGCACGCAGGAGCACGGCATCGCGCCGGAAACCCTCAACCAGCTTCCGCTGCTGATGAACAGCGGCCCGCGGGCGGCCGCGGCGTTTGCCACGCTGATGCCCGGCGTCAGCACGGGCGGCGGCAACAACGCCTTCGACGCGCGCATCAACGGTGGCCTCCAGTCCGGTGACGAGGCGTCGCTCGATGGCGTGAGCATGCAGCAGGGCTTCATGAGCCAGGGCGGGATGGTCTCCATCTTCCAGGACTTCCCGATGTCGCCCGACATGGTGAGTGAGGTCAAGGTGCTGACCTCGAACTACGCGCCCGAGTACGGGTCGTCGACCTCCGGGCAGATCATGGCCGTCACCAAGTCCGGCGGCAGTTCGTTTCACGGCGCGGGCTTCGAGTTCCACCGCAGCGACTCGCTGAAGGCCACGCAGTGGGGCGCAGGAGAGAAGCCCGAGTTCAACCGCAACAACTACGGCGCCAACATCGGCGGCCCCGGCAAAGCTGCCGGGCCTCTGGTCAACCAACCTCAAGAGCTATTTCTATTTCAACTACGAAGGCTATCGGCAGACCGGCGGCTCGAACCAGCCCACTCTATCGATTCCATCGATGCTCGAGCGGGCCGGCGACTTCAGAGATTGGCGCGATGCCAGCGGCAACCTCATCCCCATTTACGACCCGTTGACGATCCGTCCCGATGGCCAGGGGGGCTACATCAAGGATCAATTCAGGGGCTGTGATGGCAACACCCCGAACGTCATTTGCCCCAATCGCATCAGCGCGCTGGTGCGGCCGTGGTTGGCGGCGCTGCCCACTCCGACCGCCGGCGGCCCGTTGAACAATTACCTCGGGCCGGCGATTCCGGACACCATCCTCGGCAACTCCGACTACTACATGGGCCGGTTCGACGTGCAGTTCAAAAGCAGCGACCACTTCTTCGCGAGCGTCTGGCACCAGCGCGCGCCCGCGAAGTTCGTGTCGGTCCTGCCGCAGCCGATTGCCAACGAGACGTATTCGGATCCGCAGAACTCGTGGGTGAGCCGGTTCAACTGGGACCGCACTTTCAGCAGCACCCTGCTGAACCACATGTCCATGGGTTACCTGAACCGCAACGAGGGGTACGGCTCGGTGAACCAGAGCTTCGTCAATGACTTCCCGCAGATCGCTGGCGTGGCTGGGTATAACGTGCCGCCAAGATGACGTTCAGCGACGGCTTCGCGCAGATCGGCAGAACGCCGGCGTCAACATCGGCAACGTCACGACCCGCCCGACGTTCATCATCAACGACTCGGTGACGTGGACGAAAGGCGAGCACACGCTGAAGGCCGGGATGGAATACCGCAAGATCATGGGCAACATCCACGGCAACGGCAACCAGGCCGGCACCTTTACCTTCGGGCGTGGCTCCACGGGCCTTGTGGGCGTCAACAGCGGCAGCCCCATCGCCAGCTTCCTGCTGGGCGCCGTCGACAACGCCGATGCGGCATTCCGCGCAGTGGACTCCGCGTATCCGCGTCAGAACGCGTGGATCCTGTTCGCCGGTGACACCTGGACAGTGACCGACAAGCTCACGCTCGACTATGGGCTGCGCTGGGACTACTACTCGCCGTCCTCGGAGAAGTACGATCGTTTCTCGTTCTTCGATCCGGTTGGCCCCAATCCTGGCGCCGGCGGCCGGCCCGGGCGCCTGGCCTTTGCGGGTGACGAATGGGGAGCGGCCAGCTATGGTGCCCGTTATCCCGAAGAGGATTTCTACGGCGGGTTCGCGCCGCGGTTCGGCGCCGTCTACAGGTTTACCGACAAGACCGTCCTCCGCAGCGGCTGGGGTATCTTCTACACGCAGGCGTTCTATCCCGGCTGGGGCGGTGGCATTTCGCAGGACGGGTTCTCGACCACGCCGTCGTTCAACACCAGTCTCGGCGGCATTCAGCCGGCGTTCTTCCTCGAGCAGGGCCTGCCCCAGAACTTCGAGCGGCCCCCGGTCATCCAGTCCGACTACAAGAACGGCCAGGGTATCTTGTACCGGCCGATCGACGCCAACAAGCGCCCGTACTCGCACCAATGGAACATCACCGTGGACCGCGAGCTCGGGCGCAACGTCGTCTTGAGCGTGGCCTATGTGGGCAGCGCGGGACGCCGCCTGCCGTCGAGCATCGAGCCGATCAACGCGATCGACCCGAGCTACCTGTCGATGGGCGACAGGCTCTACGACCAGTTCACGCCTGGCATGACGAGCCTCAACGGCGTGCCGCTCCCGTACGCCGGCTGGGTGGAGCAGATGACGGGCTGCGCGCCTTCGGTTGCCCAGGCGCTGCGTCCGTATCCGCAGTACTGCGACAACCTGCAGGGCCTGAACGAGAACGTCGGCTCGTCGCACTACAACTCGCTGCAGGTCAAGCTCGAGAAGCGCTTCTCGAACGGCATCTACGGGCTCGTCTCCTACACGCTGTCGAAGACGATTTCGAGCGCGTCGGACAACACCCAGCGCGAAGCAATAACATGGAGTGGCGTTCAGGGTGTCATCTCGCCGTTCGAGGCCGAGCGGAACGAAGCTATTGCGGTGAACGATTCGCCGCATGTCCTGTCGGCCGCGTTCGTGTACGAACTGCCGGTTGGCCAGGGGAAAAAGTACATGGACCAGGGCGGCGTCACCAACGCGCTGCTGGGCGGGTGGCAGATGAGCACGATTTTCCGCTACTCGTCGGGATTCCCCATCTTCTTCCGCGTGCAGGGGACAGGGTGCAATGTCCCGGGAGCGTTCCGCGCCGGATGCATCCCCGGGATCATCAACCCCGACGCGGTCTTCGCTCAGGACAAGGGCAGTTTCGACCCGGGCAAGGGACCGCTGTTCAACAAGGACGCGTTCGAGCCCCTGAGCGCGTTCAACTTCTACTTCGGGAGCGGCAACCGGATCGAAGAGAGCGTCCGCGGATTCGGATACCACAACCAGGATCTCTCGTTCATCAAGAACACGAGGATGGCGGGCCACACGAACATCCAGGTCCGCTTCGAGATCTTCAACATGTGGAACTGGCACATGTTCAGCCCGGCCGGCTCGGCCAACAACGGCCTCGCGGCGTTCAACACCGACCTTGCGAGCCCGGACTTCGGCAGGTGGAACGGCACTGTCACCGACCCGCGCACGATGCAGCTCGCCGTGCGGTTCGAGTTCTAGCGCGAATGCGCGCCCTCCGATCGGCGTGGGCAGCAGTGTTTCTGCTGTCGATGCCGATTGGAGCACACGCGCAAGACCTCTCACCCGTTCTCGCCAAACAGTTCACCGAAGGCGTCGCTGCGCTGTCGGCCGGCGAGCTCGACTCGGCCGAGGCGGCGTTTCGCGCCGTCATTCGCGACGGCGGTGACCGAGCCTTCGTTCGCCACAACCTCGGCATCGTGCTGCAGCAGCGTGGGCGGCACGCCGATGCCCTCGTTGAGTTTCGCGCCGCCACGCGTCTCGATCCCACCTTCGGACCATCTCGCTTGCTTGCAGGAACAAGTCTGCTGGCGCTCGGACAGCCCAAGGCAGCCGCGGCCGAGCTGGGGCGGGCATCTTCCCTGATGCCGCGGGAACCGGCGGTACACCTGCAGCGCGCTGACGCGTGCGAGCGCATCGGCGATGTCCTCTGCCTGGCCGACGAGTATCGAACGTTGGTGGAGTTGTCACCGGCCGATCCCGAGTATGCCTACCGGCTGGGCAAGGCCTACCTGAGGCTGTCGCAGTGGGCTCATGAGCGGATCCAGGCGATTGATCCAGGGGCCGCGCGTCTCAGCCAGGCGCTCGGCCGCGAATACCTGGAGCAAGGTCGAGCGGACCTGGCTGAGGCGGCCTTCCAGAAGGCGATCCGGCGCGACGCCACGCTTGCCGATGTCCACCTGTCCCTTGCGCGCATCTACCTGGCTGATGGACGATTGGACGAGGCTGCGCGCGCTGTCGCGCGCGCGCTGGCGCTCGTTCCAGACAGCAAGGAAGCGCGCGCGTTGCAAGCCAGCGTCGAGGCCGCGCGCACGCCGCGCCAACCTCGCTCGCACTGAAAGATGGGATCGATGCGGAGATCGGCGTGGCTGTTCGCGGCGTTGATAGCCGTTGGCCTGCCGGTGTCTGCGGCAGCTCAGCCGCCCCAGTCAGGCCCGCCAGAAACGATGTCGACGCTCGAGCAGGCGATCAGCGCAACTCCGCCGCCCGGCAGCGTGCCGCCGCAATCAGAACTGGACCGGGCCTTGGCCGCTCGGGATTACGACCGTGCCGCGCACCTGCTCGCCGCCGCCATCGAGAGGCAGCCGAAATCCCGCGAACTGCTCCTGCAGATCGCGAGTGTCTTCATGATGGACCGCAAGCCGCTCAACGCGGCCATCGCGCTCAAGAAAGCCGAGGTGCTCGGCCCGCTCGACAATCACGCGCGGCTGCAGCTTGCGCTGGCCTATATCGCGATGAAGCGCGGTGACTGGGCGCGGCCCGAGCTGGAGCGCCTGGCCCTGGCCGAGCCCGCCAACGTGACCTACTCGGTACTGGCTGGCTCGGTTGGACTACGATGCCAGCCAATACGCCGTGGCGATTCGCCGGCTGCAGGATGTGATCGCCCGGGCACCAGCGTTTACTCGCGCGCACGACAACCTGGGCCTCTGCTACGAAGCACTCAACCAGACCGATGAGGCGATCCCTCATTACCGCGAGGCGGTGCGACTGAACCGGATCGATGCCGCGCCGACCGGCTGGCCTGCGCTCAATCTCGGCATCCTCCTCCGTACTCGCGGCAAACTGGAAGAGGCCGAAACCTTGTTCCGCGAAGCGTTGACCTACGATCGGCACTTCGCGCCCGGTTACTACCAGCTTGGTGCGCTACTCGAGGAACGCGGGGACATGAAGGAGGCGGTGAAAACGCTGCGGCAGGCCACGTCGGCCGACGCTACGTATCCAGAGCCACATTACGCGTTGTCACGCATTTACCGGCGGCAGGGTCAAGTCGCCGAAGCCGACGCGGCGCTGTCCACCTTCACGCGGCTGCGCAACCAGAGAGATCAGGTCGCCAGGCAGGAGCCGGTGCGGTGAGCAGCTCGCGTCGCCCTGCACACCGTGCGGCGCTCGCCCTCGTTCTGTGTCTCGTCGCATCACGTGGCCGAGCATCGCCGCCTCCGCAGGAGACCCTCGCGGCTCCGCCAACGCTGCAGCAAATCGCTGTTCTACTCGAACGCGGCGATTTCAGTGGGGCCAGTCGCCTCGTCGAACCGGCCTTGAAAGCGCATCCTGCCGATCCCGTGCTGCGCAACTTCGCGGGCGTCATTGCCGCCCAGCAGGGCGCCTTCGAGTCGGCCGAGGCGCACTTTGAGACAGCGATTCGCCTCGCCCCGACCAGCGCTGCGGCGTACGAGAACCTCGGGCGTCTCTACCAGGAGCGCGCCGGCGACAACCCCGCCATGCGCGCCAAAGCCATTGCCGTCTACCGTCGACTGCTGACGGCAGAACCAGGCAATGTCGAAGGACTGTTTCAGGGCAGCTTTCTGCTGGCGCTCGACGGACAGTTTGCCGCCAGTCGCGCGATGCTCGCGAAGCTGCCGGAAGACGTCCGACAACGCCCGCAGGCGCTTGCCGTTCTGGCTGCCGACCTCACCGGCATGGGCGACACGGCCGCCGCGCGCGCAGCCGTCGACGCCCTTGCGGCCCATCCGGCGCTGACCGAAGCCGATGTCCTCGCCGTGCTCCCGGCCCTGCCCATAGGTTCGGCCGACGCCGTCGCCATCCTCATGCTGGAGGCGCTGGACCGGCGCGGACTGGCGTCGCCTCGCGCGCTTCAGGCCCTGGCGACGGTTTACAGCCGCGAGTCCCGGTTTGCCGACGCGCGTCGGGTGCTCGAGAAGGCGGTGGCTGCAGAAGGCGCCTCGGCGCCGCTGCTGATGGATCTTGCCGGAACCGCAGTCAAACAGAAGGACTATCAGGGGGCGCTTGGCTACCTGGCGCACGCACGATCGCTCGAGCCGAACAACGCCACCGTCCACTTTCTTTTTGGCATGGTCTGCGTCGAGGAGAACCTGGTCCGTGAGGCCTACGAGTCGATGAAGAAGGCGGTTGAGCTCGATCCCGACAATCCGCTCGTGAACTACGCGATGGGCGCCGTGTCCACCCACCGCCACGAACCCTCGGAGTCGCTGCCGTACTTTGAGAAATACGTCAGGCTCAAGCCCGACGATCCTCGCGGCTATTTCGCGCTCGGCACCGCGCGGTTCTACAGCAATCAGTTTGACGAAGCCAAGCCCGAGCTCGAACGCGCGACGCGCGCGCCTGAAACCGCCGCCGGCGCGCATTACTTTCTGGGGCGCATCGCCCGGCAGTCAAACGATCTGCCTTTGGCCCGCCGCGAGATCGAGCGTGCCCTCGAGCTCAACGCCGGCCTGGCCGACGCGTGGGCGGAGCTCGGGTTGATTCAGACGCGCTCGAAGGAGTACGAACGCGCGGAACAGTCGCTGACGAAGGCGCTCACGATCGCGCCGGAACACTACGAAGCATCGGTCAACCTGGCGACGCTGTACGCCAGGACGAAAGACCCGCGGCGGGAGGCACAGGCGGCCAAAGTCTCAGCACTCATCGAGCAGCGCGAGGCACGCGCCCAGCAGTTTCTGCGGATCATCGAGGCCGTGCCGTACGTGCGGTGAATGCGCCCGAGCTGCCGGAACGCGCGGCGGGAATCCGAATTGACACTGGCAGCGGCGTGTTGATAGCCTCGCGAACATTGCCATGATCTTGGCCGCGCAGTCCCGTCGCGGGATCGCCGCCAGTCGCCTCGCGCTCAAGTCCGCGTTGATAGCCGTATTGCTGGTGGTCGCGCCGACAGCTGATGCACAGCCCGCTCGCGCGGTCGCTGATCCCGACCTCGCCGAGTCATCGCGTGCCCTGGCCGTCAGGGGATGCCGACCGCGCCCTGCTGCTCAGCAGAGATTACCTTAAGCGACATCCGGGGGATGCTCGGGCGCAGGTCCTCCTCGTCCGTATCCACCTGGAGCGTGAGGAAATTGACAGCGCGTATCAGGTGATCAACCGGGCGGCCCGGGCGCATCCTGCCGATGTCGATGTCCTCTACTACCTTGGCTTGGTGACGCGACGGCTGGCCGCCGACGAATTCGATCGGCTCGTGCGGATGGCGCCTGATTCCGCGCGCGTGCATCAGTTGCAGGCCGAGAGTCTCGAAGCGCAGGAACGCCGGGCCGATGCCGAGAAGGAGTACGCGGCAGCGCTCGACGCGAAGCCGGATTTGCTCGAGGCCCTGCTGGCGTTGGGGAAACTCAAGCGAATTCGCCTCGCCTGCGAGGAGGCCATTGGCCTCTACGATAAAGCCGAGTCAATCCGGCCCACGTTCGACGCCGCGTACGGCCTTGGCGTCTGCCACAGCTACTTGCAGAACGACGAGCTGGCCGTCAAGAAGTTCGAGCAGGCCGTGAAGCGGAACCCGTCGGCGGCAGTCGCGTGGGCCGGCCTGGGCACATCGCTCGTGAAGCTCCGGCGCACCGCTGAGGGCATAGCCAAGCTGCAGCGCGCCATCGTCCTCGCGCCAGACATGGATGAAGCTCACTACATGCTCGGCATGGCGTACCAGGCCGCGGGCGACACCGTCCGCGCTCAGGAAGCCTTCAAGAAAGCCGAGCAACTTCGCGTGGCGCGATAGACCGTCATCATGACGGCACGAAGGAAAGCGAAGCTGCCGAACGCCTGGATGCTTGTCGGTGCCCTCCTCGGCGGTGGCGCGCTGGCACAACAGGCAGTTCCGCCCACCCGCCAGATTCCCGCGGCCTCGCCGAACGCCGCCGCCAACGTGCGATTCGCCGACGTGACCGCGGAGGCAGGTCTGGCAGGCTTCCGGCATGTGTCGGGCAGCGCCGAGAAGAACTACATCATCGAAACCACGGGCTCGGGCGTGGCGCTCTGGGATTTCGACAGCGACGGTCTCCTCGATGTTTATCTGATCAACGGTTCGACGCTCGAGCCGCGCGCCGGCGGACCGCCGCGCGCGGCACTCTTCCGCAACAACGGCGACCGGACCTTTCGTGACGTGACCGCCACGGCGGGTGTCGCCAACGAGCGCTGGGGGCAAGGCGTCTGCGTCGGTGACATCGACAACGACGGCGCGTCAGACGTGTACGTCACCAACTATGGCCCCAACCGACTGTACCGAAACCTGGGCGACGGCCGATTCGCCGACGTCGCCGTCCGCGCCGGTGTCGCGGTCGACAGTTGGTCGACGGGGTGTGCGTTTGGCGACTATGACGGCGACGGCTGGCTCGATCTGTATGTCGCGAGCTATGTCGCGTTCGACGTCCAGAACCCGCCGCCGTCACCCGCCCGACGTCAGGTATCACCGGCCGACGCCGCTCCGCAGACGGCAGGCGGCATGGGCGCGGCATACTCCGCGGGCGCGGCCTACTGCTCTTACCGCGGGCTGCCGGTGATGTGCGGGCCGCGCGGGCTCCGCGGCGCTGCAGATCACCTCTTCCGCAACAATCGCGATGGCACCTTCACCGATACCACGCAGGCGGCGGGCGTGATGGACACCAGAGGCCTCTACGGCTTCGGCGTCGCCTGGTTCGATTTCGACGACGACAGTCGGCTCGACCTGTTGGTGGCCAACGACTCCGGGCCCAACTACGTGTATCGCAATCTCGGCCAGGGCCGGTTTCAGAACATCAGCTACCCGTCCGGCGCGGCGCTCGACGGCAATGGCCGCGAGCAGGCACACATGGGTGTCGCCATCGGCGACTACGACAATGACGGGCGGAACGACATCCACATCACGAACTTCGCCGACGACTTCAACGTGCTCTATCACAACGACGACGGCACCAGCGTCACTGACGTCAGTTTCAGATCGGGCGTCGCGCAGGTGTCGATTCCCTTTCTCGGCTGGGGCACGGACTTTCTCGACTACGACAACGACGGCTGGCTCGATCTGCTCGTCGTCAACGGCCACGTCTATCCTGCGGCGGACACGATGCCGTGGAACACCTCCTACGCGCAGCGCGCGCTCCTCTTCCGCAACCTCGAAGGCAAGCGGTTCGAGGAGATCGGCGCGGCGGCCGGTGATGGGTTGACGACGGCGCGGGTGTCGCGCGGATCGGCGGTCGGCGATTTCGACAATGACGGTGGCGTCGACGTGGTCATCAACAACATCGATGGCGCGCCGACGGTGGCACGCAACGTCGGCGGCGGTTCGGCTGGCCATTGGTTGACGATCCGTCTCGTCGGCGACCCCGATCGCAAGTGCTCCGCGCGATGCGATCGGCTCGGTGGTCTTCGTCACGGCTGGCGGCGTGCGGCGACGCGGCGAGGTCGCGAGCGGTCGCGGCCAAATCTCGCAGTCGGATCTCCGCGTGCACATTGGGCTCGGCCGCCAGACGACCGTGTCGAAACTGGAAGTTCGATGGGCCGGTGGCGACACGGTGTCGTACCCGATCGACCGCGTCGACGCGCTCGTCACGATCGATCAGAAGAGCGGCCGCGTCTCCTACGGCCGCTAGAGGCGCACCGTGGAACGGTTGCCGACCACCTGAGCCGCCGATCATTCCGCTCGAAGGGCCACCATGGGATCCACGCGAGAGGCGCGGCGCGCGGGCAAGTATGCCGCGAATGTGGCCACAGTGGCGAGTGCCAATGTGGCCGCCACAATAGTGAGCGGGTCGGTCGCCTCCAGCTGGAACAGGAGGCCGGAAATCTGGTTCGAGGCGAGCCGTGCTACCGCGATTGCCGCAGGAACCCCGACGGCGATGCCAATCGCCACGAGGAGCCAGGCTTCGCGGACAACCATCCACACCACGTTGCGGCGCTGGGCCCCGAGCGCCATCCGAATGCCCAGCTCGCTCGTCCGCTGCACGAGCGCAAATGCGAGCAGTCCGTACAGTCCGACGCAGGCGAGCAGCAGCGCAAGCCCGCCGAAGAAGCTCGAGAGCAGGGCGACCAGGCGCTGCTGCACGAGAGCCGCGCCCATCTCCTCCTCGAGCGTGTGAACGTCGAACATCGGCATCGACGGATCGACGGCTGCGACGCTTTCCCGGATGCGCTGAAGCACCTCGCCGGCGTTCTCGCCGATCCGCGCATGCAGAACCATCTGGCCCCGGCCCGTATTCGTTTGCAGAAACGTCATGTAGATGACCGGCTGGATCTCGCCCCGCGGATTGCTGTACCGGGAATCCTTGACCACGCCGACGATCGAGAACGGCTCCCCCGCGGCGGGGACCGGCGTCGGCGACGAGTTGAGCAGCCGCCCACGACGACCCGTGTAGCACGGTTTCCCGATCGGATCCTCGACCCGCGAAGACCTGACGGACGAATGACTCGTTGACGATGCAGACTGCTGGCGCGAATTCGGCCAAGTCTCTCGGTTCAAAGTCACGGCCGCTCGAGATCGTCATGCCAATCGTGGCGAAGTAGTCCGGGTAGACCATCAGCAGCGGCACGCGGGTCTGCTCCCCGGAAGGGAGCGTGATCGGCGCGCCCGCGCTCGACGTTGGCACCGTGGGTGTGCCGTTCGCCATGCTCGCGAAGCGGACACCCGGAATCTCCTGCGTTCTCCGAATCAACTCCCGGTAGGTCCGATCGAGCCGTTCGCTGGTTCCGGGGATGCTCCGCTGGTCGCTGCCTTTGGGTTCCACTCGCAGAATCACGACGCTCTGCCGTGCAATGCCCGGTTCATCACCATACAGTTTCTGCAGGCTGCGCACGAAGAGCCCCGCCCCGACCAGCAGGAGCAGCGAGAGGGCAAGCTGCGCCACCGCGAGGATCCGCCCGGGCCCGAGGCCGCGCGTCAGCGAGTTGCGGACATTCTTCAGCGCCGGGATGAGGTCGATGCGCGTGGCGCGCCACGCGGGCACCAGGCCGAACAGGACGCCGGTGACGATCAGACACGGCAGCGGTGAACATCAGGATTCGGAGATTGGGTGCAAGGTCCAACGCGATTGGCGTGCGTCCCGTCGACATGTACAGCACGAGCAAACGTGTCGTCCAACGCGCCAACAGCAGACCGCACATGCCGCCCAATGCGGCCAGCAGGATGCTTTCGACGAGCAACTGGCGCATCAGGCGGTGGCGCCCGGCGCCTAGCGCGAGCCGCATCGCCAGCTCCGGACGTCGCGCCGAGGCCCGCGCCAGCAGCAGATTGGCGGTATTGGCGCAGGCGGTCAGCAGCACGACGCCGACCATCGCCAGAAGGATGAACAGGGGCCGCGAGAACTGCTGACGGAGCGACGACACCGCCGCCGTCGGCGTCAGCACGAGCCTCGCGGGGGGGGCCCTTGAGGAGCACGCCCCTGCAGGTCCTGTTGACTCTGCTGCGCCGCGTTCATCGCCGCAGCCGCCTGCTCCGGCGTGACGCCGGGCCTGGTGCGCGCGATGGCCTGCACCCAGCTCCTGTTGACGATCGGCTTGTCGAGGAGATTCTCGAAGGACGGCATGACGGTGGGCTGCATCATGAGCGGCAGGAAGACGTCTGGCGCCGTGCCGATCTCGACGCCGAAGAACTCCGCGGGCGTGACGCCGATGATGGTGAACGGCATGGCCGAGAGACGGATCGTGCGGCCGACGACCGACGGATCGCGCGCGAACCGCCGCTCCCAGTACCCATGGCTGAGCATCGCGACTGGATGTCCGTTCGGCACCCGGTCGTCGTCGGGGCCGAGAGCTCTGCCGATCGCCGGGCTGACGCCCAACAACGAGAAGTAGCCGCCCGAAACGAGCTGGCCCTGAATGCTCGGCTCGGGAGGTCCGTCAACGCTGACGTTGATGGGAGCGGTCGTATAACCCGCCACGTCGGCCAGGCCATTGTTCTCGTGCAGCAGCCGGTAGCCCGCATAGTTGAATCCTGTTCCGCACGTCCGCACCTCGCTGCTGCCCGACTACGAGCAGGATGTTCGGGGTCACGTACCGGGAGCATGCGCCACAGAACGGCGTCCAGCAGGGTGAAGATGGCCGTGTTGGCTCCGATCCCAAGCCCAAGCGACAACACGACGGCTGCCGTGAAACCCGGGTTCCGGCGCAACACGCGAAGCGCGTAGAGAATGTCCTTCGCAACGGATTCCATGCCGGCCTCCTGGGACGCGATGGCCCTGGATGGGGCCGCTCACTGCTTGGACGCAACCGACGCTGCGTTCGATGATCCAATCTTGCGGAGAGCATACACGTCCAGCCTGATGCCACTACGCGGTGTTTCGTGCCTTCAAATGCGGCTTGAGAAACCGCCCGGTGTGCGAGGTCTTGCACCGGGCCACATCTTCCGGCGTCCCGGTGACGACCACCTCCCCGCCGGCGTGACCGCCCTCCGGCCCAAGATCGATGACGTGATCGGCCACCTTGATGACGTCCATGTGGTGCTCGATGAGGAGCACCGTGTGCCCGGCATCGACCAGCTGATTGAGCGAGACGAGCAGTCGCTCGACGTCTGCCAGGTGCAGGCCGGTCGTCGGCTCGTCGAGGATGTAGAGCGTGTGTTTGGCGCGCTGCAGCTTGCCGAGCTCGGTCGCGATCTTGATTCGCTGCGCTTCGCCGCCAGACAGCGTCGTCGCGGACTGTCCCAGGGTCAGATAGCCAAGGCCGAGGCGATTCAGCACGTCGATCTTCCGCGCCAGCGCCGGTTCGGCTGCGAAGAAGGTCACGCTCTCCTCGACCGACATGTTCAGCACGTCGTCGATCGTCTTGCCGCGGATGGTGACCTCGAGCGTTTCGGTGTTGAATCGAGCGCCCTTGCAGGCGCCGCACGTCACCTCGACGTCCGGCATGAAGTACAGCTGGGTCGTGATCACACCCTCGCCCTGACACTCTTCGCACCGGCCGCCCTTGACGTTGAAGCTGAATCGCCCAGGCTTGTAGTCGCGCTCGATCGACAGCGGCGCGTTGGTGAAGAGGTCGCGGATGGTGTCGTAGAAGCCGACGTAGGTTGCCGGATTCGACCGGCTGTTTCGTCCAATCGGCGTCTGATCGATGCTGACCACCTTGTGCACGTGCTCGATGCCGTCGACGCCATCGTGCTCGCCCGGCAGCGTGCGTGTGTCTTCGAGCTTCTTCCAGAGCGCCTTGTAGAGAATGTCGCTGACGAGAGTGCTCTTGCCGGATCCCGAGGCGCCGGTGATTGCCACCAGCTTGCCGAGCGGGACGGCGACGTCGATGCTCTTCAGGTTGTTCTCGCGCGCGCCACGCACGACGAGCTGATTTGCCGTTTCCTTTGCGCCGAGTCTTGGGAAGCGCGATCGACCGCCGGCCTGAAAAAAACTGACCTGTCGGTGACGCCTTGCACGCAAGCACATCGTCCAGCGTGCCCTGGACCACGACGCGGCCACCGTGCACGCCCGGGCCCGGTCCCATCTCGACGACGTGATCGGCCGCGCGAATCGTGTCCTCGTCGTGCTCGACGACAATCACGGTGTTCCCGATGTCGCGCAGGCTCTCGAGCGTCGCGATCATCTTCGTGTTGTCCTTCGGATGGAGCCCGATGCTTGGCTCGTCGAGGACGTAGAGCATGCCCATCAGGCCAGAACCGATCTGTGTCGACAGCCGGATGCGCTGCGATTCGCCGCCCGAGAGCGTTCCCGAACGACGGTTGAAGTTGAGATAGTCGAGGCCGATGCCGAGCAGCAGCTTCAGCCGCGCGCGGATCTCCGAGAGCACTTGCCGCCCGGCGTCCGCGCCACGACCCGCCGGTTTCACGGCGCCGAGAAACGCCTGCAGCTCGTCGAAGTTGATCTGCCCGACGTCGTGAATGGTCTTGCCAGCAACGGTAAAGAGGAGCCGTGTCGGCCGGACCCGCGCCCCCTTGCAGTCCGGGCAGGTGTGCTCGACCATCACCTTGTCGAGCCATTGCTCCATCCTCGAGTTCGCCTCTCCACGCTGCCGGTAGCGGCGGTAGTAGCGTTCGATGCGCCGGGCGATCCCGCCAAAGCCAACTTCCCGGCCCTCATGATCGGGTGGTTTCACCTTTGCGTCGGGCGGCGAGGTAATGGCGATCTTTCGCGGCTCGATGCCATAGAGGATGGCCTGACGGACCTTTTCGGGCAGCTGCTGCCAGGGCGCGTCGAGCGCAAATCCGAGCGCGTTCGACAAGCTGTACATCATCCGTCCGTCCCATGTGTCCGGGTTGTACTTGAAGGCCTCGCGGACGAAGCACCCACCGAGAATGCTGCGCCGAGGATCGGGAATCAGGAGCTCCGGATGCGTCAGCTTGTCGACGCCGAGCCCTCCGCACGTCCGGCAGGCGCTCTCGGGATTGTTGAAGACGAAATAATCAGGACCGATGTCGCCGTAGACGAAGTGATGCGTCGCGCTGCACAGTCCCTTGTAGAAACGCGCAGCGTCCGCCTTGGTCGCCCCCTTGGCCTTCCCCTCCCCCCGATCAACGACGTGCACCTGGAGCAGCCCGTCGCCGACGAGCAGCGTCGCCGCGATGCCGGCCTTGATGGCTTTCTCGTGCTGGCGACTGACGACGAAGCGGTCGACGACGGCGTCCATGTGGTGGACGTCGGATGCCTCGAGGGTGGTTTTTTCCGAAAGGTCGACGCCCTTTCCGTCAACGATCAGGCGGCGGCAGCCCTTCTTGCGGATCTCGGTGAAGACGAAGTCGAGGTCCTCGCCGTAGACCTTGAAGACTGGCGCCCGCAGCTCGATCTCGGTGCCCTCGGGCAGCGACAGAATCGCCTCGAGAATCTGGCTCGTGGTACGGCTCGGCGCGGGCTCACCACTTCGTGGGCAATGGGCCTGCCCGATGGTAGCGAACAGCAGGTTGAGGTAACTCGCGATGTCGGTCATCGTCCCGACCGTCGAGCGCGGGTTGTTGGCGAGGGTTTTCTGCTCGATCGAAATGACCGGCGACAGCCCGAAGACGAAGTCGACATCGGGCTTGGCGACATGCGCGATGAAGCGCTTCGCAAACGAGGAGAGCGACTCCATGTAGCGGCGCTGGCCCTCGGCGTAGATGGTGTCGAACGCCAGGCTCGACTTGCCTGAGCCCGAGAGGCCGGTGACCACCACGAGGCTGTCTCGAGGGATCTCGACCGAGATGTTCTTGAGGTTGTGCACCCGCGCGCCCTGGACGGCGACCGTCGAACGCGCGGCGGGTCGGCGTGTCATTCGGGTTTCCACTCCTCGTCTTCGTCGGGGGCTTCGTCGCGGCGGGCCTCGTTCAAGCACACGAACGCCAGCTCCTGCACGTCGACGTTACTTCGCTTGGTCAGCCGCGCGGTCACAGACACCTTGTTGATGAGCCCCTGATCCGCCAGGTACTCGCACGCCGTGGTCACCTGGGTCACGTCGAAATGCCGCTTGAAATGATCCTCGAGCTCCGTGCACGAGCGCGCTTCGCCGGCCTCGCGAAGGTACGCAATCACGGGGGCGAAGAGCGACGGCGCGCGCGCGGCAAGGTAGCGATCGACTGTTTCGAGGGCGTCGACCACGCTCGCCTTGGTCTTCTTCGCATTGAGCAGCCGGACGTAGATGGTATCGAAGAGCGCGGGATTGAGGCCCATCGCGCGCGGAATGACTTCCCGGTCCGCCACCATGCCAGCGTCGATCACTTCGATTGCCGCCAGGCCCGTCGCGGCGTACAGGATCCACAGGGCGGTGTAGTCGAGGTCGGCGCGGGTCACGAACCATTTGTGCGCCTTGTCGACGGCCGGAAGCGTCCCGATGGCGGCGCGCAGGAGCTGAATCTCCTTGTCGCGCGCGCCAAGATCGCGCAGGCCTTCGCAGAGCCGGGCAATCGTCTCGTCGTGGGTATACAGGAGCCGGCCCTTGGCGAGCAGCGAATGGATGAACGAGTTCTGCACGGCTCCTTCGACGGTCCGCCGAAACTCGGCACGCGGTATGAGGAAGGCGTGGACGTTGACGCCCTGGGCATTGAGCGAAATCGATCCCGACGGCACCTTGCTGTCGTCGATCGTCACCAGCATGAGGTCGATGTCGGATTTCGCCCAAACCGTGTCGTGGGCCAGGCTGCCGCAGAGGAGCGCGGCGAGAATGCTCCGGTCCTGCCGGATTTGCTCGACGAGGGTGTCGAGGGCCGCCGAAAACTGTCGCGTGCGTCGTGAGCCATGCGCTCGGGGAAGGAATTCTATCCGGTTGGTCGACCTGTTCACTCATCGCCCGAGGGCCCGGCGCAGTTCTTCGCTCCAGTTGAGGATGACGTGAATTTCCTCTTCCGCTGAAGGCTGAGCCCGACGGATCGCCATGAAACGGCCGTCCTTCGCCACGTCATAACTTGCGTAATAGTAGTCGACACCGTAAGTAGCAACTGGGAGGTCGAACAGCTTATGTGGGACGGCGGCGCGAAAAGGCTTGAGCTGAATGTTGGCCGACATCAACGAGTCGCCTTTCCGATAGAACAACTCGCGACCGCTCTTCGACCAGACCGGTTCGATCCCGCCGTCATTCGAGATCGGCACGGGTTGTCCCGGTCCCGGAAACGGAGCGACGTAGACCTCCGCAAGGCCGGATTGATCGCTCGTGAACGCGAACCACTCACCGTTGGGCGAGAACACCCCGCCACGCTCGTTGAAGCGGGTCGCAATGAGCGGGCGCGCCTCGCCGCCGAACGGCAGAACCCAGAGATCGCGCGCATCTCCGGTTATACCGGAGTCGAAGATCAGGAAACGGCCGTCCGGCGACCATGAATCGGGCCATTGTGGCCCCGGACGCGTCAAGAGCAGCTTCGATGGGCCACCAGTCGACGGCATCACGAAGAGCTCCTGTGAGGCGCCCGGCGCAGGTGTCGCAGGCAATGAGAAAAATGCGAGCTGCGCACCGTCGGGGGACCACACCGTCCGCCGATTGTTTCCCTCCAACGTCAGCCGTGTACCGGAACCGCGTTCCAGGTCGTACATCCAGAGATCCAACCCGGAATTGCTCGAGACACTCACCGCCACGCGCTTCTCGTCGGGGGACAGTCGCGCATAGACGAACGCACGCTCCACGTCGAAGGCGGGTGTTGCCTTGCCTGAATTGTCTAGCCATACGATGGCCCCAGCCGCCTCCTCTCCGCCAGGAAGGTAAGCCAGTGAACCTTCAGTTGATATCGCATACACGGCTTCGCCATTGAGGGTCGTCCGAACCGAGTCGACGACGGTTTTCTGGGCGCCGACCCCGCGGAATTGCTTCACATCGAACTTCATCCCCCAGATTCGGCCCTGCCGCGAGAACAGCAACTCACCAGTCGGAGCCAGCTTGGGCGCTGCGCCCTCGGTGATCGTGTGACGAGCGCGGGTCTTCAGATCGATGACCTCGATACGTCCTGCCGCGGGCGGGACCCGGGCCTGAACGAGTACGGCCTGTGACCCGGGCAGGAACTCCGGCTGAGAGAATTGCTCGTCGCCGGCATCGAGCACTTTCTCGAGCGTGCCACCGCTTGCCGGCACTCTGAACAGATGTGGCCTGGCGACCACGATCGTGTCGTCGTCGCCCCATGCGCCCCGCGCATTCGCCGGAACGTCACAGATGTCGATCGCAGCGCCGCCCGCCGAAAGAACCTTCTTCAACTTCCCGCCAGCGAAGAACCCGATCCAGTCGCCCTTCGGCGAATAAAACGGCCAGGCGCCTCCTTCTCCACCGCGCACTGGCTCTAGAGTCACATCGTCGAGCCGTCGCTTCACGAGCCCTGGAGACACTCCGCCGACCCCAAAGACCAGCGTTCGTCCATCAGGGGAAAAGGCGACGCCACCGCCGCGTCCGGTAGGGTTCAGAGTCGTGGGGATCTGCACCGTGAGCCGTGTCAGCGGGTGGAATCGCGGCGCTGGACGGAGATAGTACGCGGCGCCGCCTGTGGCCACCATACCGGCTGCCGCCGCCGCTACAAGCGGCCAGACGCGCCGGCGGGTTGGCGCGGCGGGCGTCTCCTTATGAAGGGGATCACCCTCTTCGGCTTCAACGAGCTCCAGCCGCACGTCTCCGATGTGCTGGAAGCGACGCTTCGGATCCTTCTGCAGGCAGCGGCGAAGCAGCCGACGGACGCCGTGCGGCGTGCTCTGAGGTAGTGCGCTCCACGCAGGCTCGGCTCGCAGGACGGCGGCGAGCGTATCCGCCACGTCGTCACCCTTGAACGGGCGCTCGCCAGACAGCATCTCGAAGAGCACCGCGCCGAACGCCCACACGTCGCTGCGCTTGTCGGCCGGACGACCCTTCGCCTGCTCCGGACTCATGTAGGCAGCGGTGCCAATCACGACACCCATTTGCGTCAGAGCCGGGCTGGTGATTGTCGGAGACGACAACACCATGCCGCTCGCGTCGACCATCGGGCTCCAGCGCCTTGGCGAGTCCAAAGTCGAGCACCTTGACCGTGCAGTCGGTGATGTCAGAGACCGAGGATTTCCCATCGCCACGCACCTTCAGCTTGATGTTCGACGGCTTCAGGTCGCGGTGGACGATCCCGACCTCGTGCGCCGACTCCAGGGCCTCGGCGATCTGGCGCGCGAGGGGGAGCGCTTCATCAACACTGATCGGCCCACGGGCCAGACGCTCGGCGAGTGTGGGTCCTTCGACGAGCTCCAGTACCGAGCGCGCTCAGCGCAGGCTGCCCTGAGCCTGACGAATGGTTCGTTTCCTCGAAGCCGTAGATCGCACCGATGTTGGGATGGTTGAGCGAGGCGAGGAGCTGCGCTTCGCGCCGGAATCTCGCGAGTCGATCGGGATCGATCGTGAAGGCGTCGGGGAGAACCTTGAGCGCGACTTCACGGTTCAAACGCGTATCGCGTGCTCGGTAGACCTCGCCCATACCGCCCGCGCCGATGGCGGCGAGAATCTCGTAACTGCCGAGCCGGGTGCCTGATTCGAGCGCCACGTTCCGACTTGGATTATACGGAGAGGCCGTCGTCGGCGCCGGCCCACGCTTCGACGAGAAAACCCCAACAGAAATGAAGGGAAATCCAGGCTTGACATCTAATACTATGTGACATACAGTGTGTGACAGACAGTGTATGGCACAAGGCACTCAGATCGACACGGCGCTCTTCGACAACCTCCGGCTCGAGGTCCGGCGGGGCTGCCTGACCGTTGCCGTCCTCGCGGCGCTTCGCACGGAACAGTACGGATACACGCTGCGCAAACTCCTCGCCGAACACGGCCTCGTCGTCGACGAGGGCACGCTCTATCCGCTGCTCCGCCGGCTGGAAACACAGGGCCTGCTCGTCAGCGAGTGGCGCGAAGAAGCCAAGCGCAACAAGCGCTTCTACCGCCTCTCGAGCATGGGCCTGCAGATGCTGACGCTGCTCGTCGTCGAGTGGCGGAGCATCGACGAATCACTCGACGGACTTCTCTCGGAGTCACACCATGAATCTGCTCGACCGGTATCTCCAGGCCGTTAGGTTTTTTCTCCCGCGCCGTCAGCAGGACGACATCGTCCGCGAGCTGTCGGAGAATCTGCTCTCGCAGATGGAAGACCGAGCCGAGGCGCTCGGCCGACCGCTGACACGAGGACGAGCAGGCCGACATCCTGCGCCGGCATGGCCACCCGATGCTCGTCGCTGGCCGCTATCGATCGCATCAGCAGCTGATCGGTCCTGCCTTCTTCCCGATCTACGTGGTCGCGCTTCAGGCGGGCCTGGCGGTCGCCCTGCTCGTGACCATCATCGCCGCGACGATCACGTCGATTGTTCATGGTGATCCGATTCGACAGTCGGTCGCAGGCGTTCCTCGCGTTCCCAGGCCGCGCGCTGATGGTGTTCGCATGGACGACGCTTGGCTTTGCGGCGCTGGACCTCGCTCAAAGCCGGTTGAAGCTCGCCCACCGATGGGATCCGCGGAGCCTGCCCAAGGTCGTCAAGCCAGCGAACCTGATGTCTCGGGGGCGTTCTCTCTGCGAGTTCCTTCTGTCGGCGGCGAGCGTGGTGTGGCTGATACTCGCGCCCTGGGCGCCGTTCCTCGTCTTTGGACCAGCCGCGGCCTTCGTCGAGCCCGCGCCAATCTGGCGCCTCGCCTATGTGCCGGTGCTCCTCCTGATGGTCGCGGGCGCCATGCTCAGCTTCATCAACTTCGCGCGTCCGTACTGGACGCCGGCGCGGTCCCTGATGCGCGCCGGCATCCACGTCGGAACGCTTCTCATCAGTGCGAACCTGCTGCGTGCTGGCGAGTGGGTCGTGGGCACCGAAGGTGGGAGGCTGCCGAGCGGCGCGTCTCCTGACGAGCTCGTGCGCCTGATGAACATGGGCTTTCAGATCGGCTTGATTGCCGCCGTGGTTGTCAGTGTCATCGAGCTCCTCCGCGAATTGTACCGGATGCGATCCGGACGTCAGAAACATGCAAACGGAACGACCGCGGCCCACGTCTAACCGAATCGACGCTTTCGAGGGGAGACGTGTATGCGGCGATGGCTGGAGACGCTCGGTCGGGATCTCGGGTATGCGATACGGTCGTTTCGGCGCAGCCCCTCGTTCGTGCTGGTTGCCCTGCTCTCCTTGACGCTGGGCATCGGCGCAACCTCGGCGATCTTCAGCGTGATTTACGGCGTGCTCATCGCGCCGTATCCGTACGCAAAGCCCGGGGAAATCTGGGCGCCTGACGTCCGCGCGCGCGACGGCCGCGGCGGCCACGGCTACACCCTTGACGAGTATCGAGCTTTGACAAGAGCTGCCGGCGTTCGCCGATGTGATGGCGACGTCGATGGAAACCGTGCTCATGACGGGCGAGTTCGCGCCCGAGAGCTTCAACGGCGTCCTCCTGTCGGGCAACGCCTTCAACTTCCTCGGCGTCCCTCCGGTGATCGGCCGAACCATCCAGCCGACCGACATCCGGCCGGACGGCCAGGTCGAGCCGGTCGTGGTGTTGAGCCACAAGTTGTGGCTGCGCCTCTTCGAGGGCAGCCCCACTGCCGCTCGGCACGACGCTTCGGCTCAACAATCGCCCGCACACGATCGTCGGCGTGATGCCGCCGCGGTTCGGCTGGTATGGCAGCGAGGGCTTCTGGCTGCCGTTGTCGCCCACCGCACCGACGTGCCATTTGATCGCTCCGATCGTGCGTCTGGCGCCGGGCGTCTCGAAGGCCGTCGCCGAAGAACAGCTCAGCGCGCTGAACAATCGTCTCGCGCGCGAAAAACCCGCGACGTTCCCCGCTCAGGGCTTTACGACGACGCTGCGCAACTACCTGGATGTGACGGTCGCGAGCGGCGAGATGCGGAACAGCCTGCGGCTGCTGCTCGGCGCGGTCGCGTTCCTGCTGCTCATCGCCTGCGCCAACGTCGCCAATCTGCAGCTGGCCCGCGGCACGGCGCGCGCGCGGGAGATGGCGGTCCGGATGTCGATTGGCGCCGGACGCCGCCGGCTGATGCGGCAACTCCTCACCGAAAGCGTGCTGCTCTCCCTCGTCGGCGGAGTTCTGGGTGTCCTGTTCGCCTTCGGCGCGATCCGCTCGATCGTCAGCCTCATGCCCGAGTTCTACGTGCCGAACGAGTCGCGTGTCACGATCAACATTCCCGTGCTCCTGTTTTCGTTCGGTGTCTCCGTGCTTACGGGGATCGTGTTTGGCCTCGTCCCGGCGCTGCAGACGTCGAAGGCGGATGTCACCGACGCGCTCAGGGCGGGCCGCAGCACCGGCGCCGAAGCGCACGGCGGCCGCACGCGCAACCTGCTGGTCGTCATCGAGGTCGCGTTGGCGGTCGTGCTGCTCGTCAGCGCGGGCCTGACCGTTCGCACGTTCTTCGTTCTTCAGAACATGGATCCCGGCATCAACGCGGATCGCGTGCTGATTGTCGGTGTTCCGCTGCCGCCGGCGAAATACACGACGCTCGACGAGCGCAATCGCTTTGCTCAGGAACTGCTGGAGCGGGTCAGCGCCCTGCCCGGCGTCGAAGCGGCCACGATTCGGCCTCCCGCTCGGCGGTCCTGCAATCCCCGTTCACGATCGCCGGCCAGACCGCCAGACGACTCGAAACGCATCGGGTCGTGAATCTGGTCGGGGCCGATCACCTGCGCATGTTCGGCATTCGCGCTGCGCCGTGGGCGGATGTTCGATGCGTCGGAGGTCCGGCGGGGCGATCGCGTCGCCGTGATCAACGAGACCGCCGCGAAGCTCTGGCCCGCGCGGCGAGAACCCGATCGGGGCTCGCGTGCGGCTGGGCGTTCTCGAGCGTTTGCCGCCGCGCGTCCTGGGCGACACGAATCAGCCGCTCCGAAGTCACCATCATCGGCGTCATCGCGGACACGCGGAACGCTGGCCTGCGCGCCGATCCGCGAGCCGGCCCTGGCCGTGCCGTATTCGGTCGTCGCGCCGCTTCAGCGCACGCTCGCGGTGCGCAGCGCCGGCGATCCCAACCTGCTGCTCAACCCCGTTCGCGCAGAGGTGCGCGCGATGGATCCGGATCAGCCGCTTGGCCGTCCAATCACGCTCAGCGAAGTGCTGGGACAGGAAGTCGTCCAGCCGCGCTTTACGATGGCGTTGTTCAGCGCATTCGCCGCGCTGGGCCTGGCGCTCGCCGCCGCCGGCATCTACAGCGTCCTGTCGTTCCACGTCACCCGCCGCACGCACGAGCTCGGCGTGCGCATGGCGCTCGGCGCGCCCCGCCGGCACGTGCTCGGTCTGATGCTGGCCATGGGAGGACGGCTCGTCCTCGTCGGGCTCGATCGTCGGTGTCGCCGCCAGCGTCGCGTCGACGCGGCTGCTGCGCAGCCAGTTGTTCGGGGTCCAGCCGGCCGATCCGCTCGCCTACGCGGCCGTCGTCCTCATGCTCGGCCTCGTGACGCTCGTCGCCTGCTACATTCCCGCGCGCCGCGCCGCCGGCGTCGATCCGATCGTGGCACTGCGTCAGGAATAGCAGGAGACTAGAAGCAGGAGATAGGAGACAGAGAGCTCCTGCTATCTCTGCGGCTAGCTCCTGTCTCGCTTTTGCTCCTAACTCCATCCAGCAATAGCATCCACTGCTGCCCGTTCGGCGTCGGCAATGCGACCAACAACAGCGGCAATGTCGGCGTAGAGCGCCGTCGCAGCGCTTTTCGACAGCTTGCAGCCCTGCGCGAGCGCCTGCAAATCCTTCCAGCGCTCGGCACATGACTTCGATGCGACATCGCTTGCAGCGTCCTCGCCTTCGAGTCGCTCGTCCGCGAGCGCGCAGGCCTTGCGCACTGCTGGATCGTCGCACGCGGCGACGATGTCGCCGATCGACGCCCACAACACGCCGGCTTCCCGGTAAGTCGCTGCGGCTTTGGCAAACGGCGGCGCCGCCAGCGTCTTCGCCGCGCCGTCGAGAAAGTCGGCGTAGAGGCCCCGGCCCGCCTGGGGCGCCGACTGGCACTCGATCGACTCGTGCAGACGCTGCAGGCCCGCGCACGCGCGCGCACCTTCGGAGAAGAGCGTCGGCCAGCCGCGCTTGTCTTTCGCGTCGACCAGCATCTGGCGCCATTTGTCCAGGCCCGAGAACCCGCAGTTGACCCAGAACGATTTCGGGACTGCGGGCTCGACGTAACGTTTGGCCGTATCCGCGATGGCGTCGCGAAGGGCCGCTTTCCCGTCGTGCTTCGGTTTCGGTCCCGCGAAAGTCGCCAGACGATTCTTCGCCTGGCGGTACGCGGCTCGAGCGGCCGACAACTGCCTGGCGCTGATTCGCCTCGGCTGCGCGGCGCGATCGTCCACCCAATAGTCGTCGCCGTCGCGGCCAGCCACCGCGACTACGAGCGGCCCGCCACCGACAAAGGCCAGCGGCAGCCCGGTCCACGGCAGCGACGCGGCGTCGGCGACGCAGAGCGCCGCCTGGCCTTCGTCGAGCGCTCGGTCGAGCGCTTTCCGCGCCGCCACCGGGCTCGTCGTCTCGCTGACCTTCACGTTCATGCCGACTCGTGACCACCCTTCCGCGATGTACGCGTCGGGCATCGAGCGGCTGCGCAACGCCAGCGAGAGCATCGGCGGCCATCCCTTGTACTCGAACACCGCGTACAGGAATCCGGGACCTCCGCAGAGACCATTGATCAACGTTTCGGAAAACGGTGATCCGTCAAGCGAGGAAACTGCGCCTGTTGAGGAAAGCGTGTTGGAGAGTGCCGCGGTGCCGCTCTGGATCCCGCCGAATGTGCGGTAGCCAGGTAGCACGCCGGGAAACGCTTGCACGGAGGGAGCGGCTGACGCTTTGCCGAGGAGTTGCGCCCGAGCGGCCGTGTATCGCTCGCCAGTCTTGTCCATGCGCTCGCGGACGAGCGCCTTGAAATCACGATGTCTGGTCATCTCGCGGTCCTTTCGGTCACACCAATGGCTTCGTGCCCGCCCGCACGTGTCCATTGGCCCGAATGGACGACCAAACCCGCAAGATCCAGAGGGGACGGCCCCCCTTTGCTCCTCGAAAGGACCCAGGTGCGGTGGGTCGGCAGGAGTTGGGCGACGGATCGATCGCCGCGGCAAGGTTACCGGAGACCGCGCGACGAAGGCAAGGGCGGGCTACACTGCTCACCATGCCGAACCACCTGGCAACGCTGCCGGACGATCGGCTCGGCAGGGAGACGTGAGCCATGATCCGACGAATGCTCGGTGCCGGTGCCGTGCTGTGCATCCTGACGACGCTGCTGACGGCGCAGGTTCAGGAACCGACGCCGGCGCCGCTTCGGCTCGCGATCGCCGGCCTGGTGCATGGTCACGTCAGCGGATTCCTTCGTGGCGCTCAAGCTCGGACCGACGTGCAGATCGTCGGCATCTTTGACCCGGATGCCGCCCTCCTGCGCCAGTACGGCGAACGCTACAAGATCGCCGACACGGCGCTCTTCACGGATCTCAACGTCATGCTCGAGCGCGCGAAACCGGAGGCAGTCGCGTCCTTTACCAACACGTTCGATCATCCGATGGTCGTCGAAGCTGCCGCGGCGCGCCGCATCGACGTCATGATGGAAAAACCGCTGGCCGTCAGCAACGCCGACGCGCAGAGAATCCGGCGGGCCGCCGAGCGCGGTGGCATCAAGGTGCTCGTCAACTATGAGACGACGTGGTACCCGAGTCACGGCGCGATCTGGACGCTCGTCAAGGAACAGCGCGCGGCTGGCGACATCCGGAAGATGGTCGCGCTCGACGGCCATGCCGGGCCCAAGGCCATCAACGTTCAGCCCGAGTTTCTCGCCTGGCTGTCAGACCCGGTGAAAAATGGCGGCGGCGCGCTCTTCGATTTCGGCTGCTACGGCGCGAACCTCATGACGTGGCTCATGGACAACCAGCGCCCGATCGCGGTGACCGCGGTGACGCAGCAGTTTCAACCCGCGGTCTATCCGCGTGTCGACGACGAGGCGACCATCCTGCTCGAGTACCCCAACGCGCAGGGCATTATCCAGGCGTCGTGGAACTGGCCCTTCAATCGAAAGGACTTCGAAGTCTACGGCGAACGCGGGCTGGCGATCGCGACTGGCGGCAGCGGCCTGCGCATCGCCCTTCCGAAGGAGCCGGAGCATGCCGTGACCCCGGACCCGCGGCCCGCCGACGAACGCGACTCGATCTCGCACCTGATCGCCGTCGTTCGCGGAAAACGAGCGCCGAACGGGTTGTCGTCGCTCGACAACAACGTCATCGTGACGGAGATCCTCGAGGCCGCGCGCGAATCGGCTCGCACACGCGCACGCGTGCGGCTCGCGTCGTCACAATGACAAACCGTAGAGCTGTCTGTTGACACGAGTCAGCTGAGGCGGCTACGCTGGCCTTGGTAGGGAGTAGCGGCCCGCACACGCGGGCGGTCCAGTCGCCAACACGGAGCATTCGCTCCCGGCTGTAACCAGCGAAAAGCCAGCGAGACTACCACGCTTCCCGGGAGGCCGTGGTGCTCGTGTGGATTGCTTTCCTGCTCTTCGTCTTCGTTCTGCTCGCCCTCGATCTCGGAGTCTTCCATCGCAAGGCGCACGTCGTCTCGGTGCGCGAAGCGCTGACCTGGACGGTGGTCTGGATCGCGACCGCGCTCGCGTTTTCAGCCTTCGTCTATTTTGGCTACGAGCATCATTGGCTTGGGCTGGGCCTCGAGCCGGATCCGGTCGATCGCAGCCCGGCCTACCCGGACGGCCGCGTCAACGATGCGCGGTCCGCGCTCCTCAAATTCCTCACCGGCTACATCGTCGAGCTCTCGTTGAGCGCCGACAACGTGTTCGTGATGGCGATGCTGTTCAGCTACTTCGCGATTCCGAGGATGTACCAGCATCGGGTGCTCTTCTGGGGCATTCTCGGCGCGCTCGCGATGCGCGGCGCGATGATCGCGATCGGCGCCAGGCTCGTGGCCGAGTTCGCGTGGATTCTTCCGCTGTTTGGCGCCGTGCTCATCCTGACTGCGGTGAAGATGGCGTTCATGGGCATGGAGCACGGCGATCCAGGGCGCAACGTCATCGTTCGTCTGATGCGACGCTTCCTGCCCGTGACGAACCAGTTTCATGGCGAGCACTTCTTCGTGAGGGCATCGACGACCGAAGACGGTGTGACGCGGACGGGTTGGCGCGGCGTGTGGCTGCTCACGCCTCTCGTGCCGGCACTGGTCATGGTCGAAACGACGGATCTCGTGTTCGCGGTGGACTCGATTCCGGCGATCTTCGCGATTACGGGCGACCCGTTCCTGGTGTTCACCAGCAACGTCTTCGCCATCCTCGGCCTGCGCTCGCTCTACTTCGCCCTCGCCGGCGCGCTGCACATCTTTCGCTACTTGCAGCCCGCGCTGGCGTTGGTGCTGCTGACCGTCGGCGTCAAGATGCTCGCCCATTCCTGGTTCGAGCGGGTCCTGGGCCCGGACTTCAATTTATATCTGCTGGCAGCCGTGCTCTTCATTCTGGGAACCGGCGTCATCGTCTCGCTCATCGAGGTCCGGTGGAACGATCCGATCGGGCGGGCGGCGAAGCGCACGGTCCGAACGCTGCAGGCGTGGATCGTGCCTGACCACCTGGTGTACAACCATTGCGCGAGAAGGTCGGCGGACGCTGTCGCGGAATCGGCTCGCAGCTGCCCAGCGGCTCCGCGCTCGCCGCGCGGCGGCCCGACGTTCGGCCATCGGACGTTTCGTACCGAAGTTCTTTCGCAGCAAGGGGACCAACATCCCGCTCGTCCTGGTCCATGGCCTCATCGAAGGAGGCGAGAAGTACGTGGCATTCCTGTAGCAGCGGGAGCTACCATAACCGCATGTCCCTCGACGAGCGCGCGTTTTTCAACGACAAGCCCGAAACCCGACAGGGCCGGTATCAATGTCCGAAGTGCCGTCGGACCAACGACTACGGTATTCGGTGGGTGCGGCGCTCCAAGAAGGACAGGTTGCCGGCCGGTGCCGATGAAGGCGACCGCGCCAAGTTTGCCAAGCTCCGCGACTACCTGCTGCGGCTCGACGACGAGGTCACGTGCAAGACGTGCGGCAAGAAGTTCGAGATCCCCTCGCAACAGTCGCTGCTCTTCGTCGACCAGCTCGCCGGTCTCCCCAACGACGACGACCTCGAACGAGAGATTGCCGCCGCGTCAGGCGACCCCGAGCCGGAACCTGAGAAGAAGCCCGCCCTACCAGCCCGGTTCACGAGAAAGTCGACCGGCTGGAAATAGCCTTTCACACGTAGTGTCCGGCTTCAGCCGGATCATCCACTCAGGCGTAGTGTCCGGCTTCAGCCGGACCATCCAGAGTGATCGAGCGGAGACCCGGTGAGCGCCGGGCCTCCGCCGTACCGATCGTCTCACCGCTGTTACGCGGCGCTCGTCTCGAGGAGCCGCTTCATGTCGTTGAGGATGAAGTTCCATCCGCCGCCGGCTTCCGGGATCTTGCCCGACACCTGCGCTGCGGTCTTCGGCGCGCGGTCCAGTTCGTGGGTCACGGTCAACGTCGTGATGCCGTTCGGGCCAGGCTCGATCTCCCACGTGAGGCGCTTGAAGCCTTCCGCCTTCATCTCCGGATCCCAAAGCGCCCGCCAGGTCTGGACGAGCTTTCGCGGCGGTCGCGACTCGACGACTTCCCCGTCGACGACCACATCCGGGCCGCCATGCGCCTTCATCTCGGCGGTGGCAAACGCCCGGTAGGCGCCCCCGGGCCGCAGGTCGTATTCGGCCGGGCTGGCATAGCCGTATTTGCAGTTCCACTCCGGGCTCGTGATCGCGGTCCAGATCGCCTCGGGCGTCGCTTTGATCTCGACGCGATAGACCTGCGTTTCTTCGCTCTTGCTGATGGTCGTCATCGTTATTTCTCCAGTTTCTTTTTGAGGTCTGACAGCGCCGACGCGTGCCGCTCCCTGTACTTGTCGATCCACCGATCGTGAATCAGGCGAATCGGCATCGGATTCAGGAAGTGGAGCTTTTCCCGGCCCGATCGGCGCGTGACGACGAGCCCCGCGTCCTCGAGGATGCGCAGGTGTTTCATGACGCCGAAACGGCTCATTTCCAGTTCGGACTCGAGCTCCGTGAGCGTGCGGCCGTCACGCGCGAAGAGCCGGTCGAGCAGGAAGCGGCGCGTCGGGTCGGCGAGCGCCTTGAACACGCGGTCGTCGTCCACTGACGGACGGAGTATATGTGACCAAATGGTCACATGTCAAGGTGATCGGATCGGGATCGGGGATCGGGGTTCAGGGATCGGATAGCGCGAGCCCCGAGCCCTGAATCCCTGATCCCTGATCCCCGGACGTCCCTACTGCGTGCCGGCAGGCGCCGGCGTGATGCCCATGTTGTAAAGCGTGAAGGCGTAGATGTCTGCGGTTGTCTCCAGCTGTTTCGTCAGGCTGCTCGCGCCGTGTCCCGACTTCGTTTCGATGCGGATCAGCACGGGATTGTCCCGGCTCGCCAGCGCCTGGAGCGTCGCCGCATACTTGAACGAGTGCGCCGGCACGACGCGATCGTCGTGATCCGCGGTGGTAATCAGAGTCGCGGGATACTTCGCTCCGGCTTTGATGTTGTGGAGCGGCGAGTAAGCGTAGAGCGCCTTGAATTCGTCCGCGTTGTCGCTCGAGCCGTAGTCGGCAATCCAGTTCCAGCCGATCGTGAACTTCTGGAAACGGAGCATGTCCATGACGCCGACTTGCGGGATGGCGACGCGGAACAGCTCCGGCCGCTGGTTCATCACGGCGCCGACGAGCAAGCCACCATTCGACCCGCCCTGAATCGCCAGCCGCGCCGACGACGTGTATTTGTTGGCGATCAGCCATTCGGCCGCGGCGATGTAGTCGTCGAACACGTTCTGTTTCTTGAGCTTCATCCCCTGCTGGTGCCACGACTCGCCGTACTCGCCGCCGCCCCTCAGGTTCGCTGAGGCATAGACGAATCCCTGTTCGAGCAGCGCGAGCCGCGCCGCGCTGAACGTCGGAGACTGCACGACGTTGAAGCCGCCGTAGGCGTAGAGCAACGTCGGGTTGTTGCCGTCGAGCTTGAGCCCCTTGCGATGGACGAGGAACATCGGGATGCGAGTGCCATCCTTGCTGTTGTAGAAGACCTGCTTGGTCTCAAACGCGTCGGGGTTGTACCCGGGCACCTTGGGCTGACGGAAGACGGTGCTGCTCCGCTTGGCGATGTCGTAGCGGTAGATCGCCGGCGGGACGTTCAGCGAGTTGAACGAGTAGAAGACGAACTCGGCGCTCGTCGGGCCGCCAAAACCACCGGCGGTGCCGAGACCCGGCAGCGCGATTTCGTTCTCGAGCGCGCCGGCAAGGCTGTAGACGTAGGCGCGGGTCGTGACATCCTTGAGATACGTCGCGAACAGTTTGCCGCCAGCGCTCGACACCGAATCGATCGGCTCTGGCTTTTCCGGCAGAACCGTCGTCCAGTTCGATTCGTCCGGGCGCGCGGGATCGATCAGCACGACCCGCCAGTTGGGCGCCTTGCGATTGGTCTGCACGATCAGCTTGGCGCCGTCGTTGTCGACGATGCCGTACGTGTCGTCGCCGATGGTCGGCACGAGCGGCGAGAACTCGGCCTTGCCGCTCGAGAGATCGCGGACGAAGAGCGCGTTGCCGTCCTTCCCCTTGCCCCGTTCGGAGATCGTCAGAATCGCGAACCGCTCGTCTTCCGTTGTCTCGACCATGTGAAAGCGCTGCGGGTTCTTTGGATCCTGATAGACGAGCACGTCCTCGGCCTGCGTCGTCCCGACTTTATGAAAGTAGACTTGATGGTTTTCGTTGACTGAGGCCTTCTCCTGCCCTTTGGCCGGCGCCGGGTAGCGGCTGTAGTAGAACCCGTCTCCATGCCAGGCGACGCCCGACACCTTGACCCATTCAATCGTGTCGGCGAGCGTCTTCTTCGTTGCGAGCTCCATTACTTTGTATTCCTGCCAGTCGGAACCGCTGCGCGAGATCCCATAGACGGCGTACTTCGCGTCCTTGGACGGCATGAACGTGCCGAGCCGCGCCGTCCCATCGGCCGACCAGCTGTTGGGATCGATCAGCACCTCCGGCGGCCCGTCGAGCCCCTTCTGGATGTACAGCACGTTCTGGTTCTGCAGGCCATCGTTCTTGCTGAAGAAGAAATACTGGCCCTTTCGCGACGGCGCCGAGTACCTCTCGTAGTTGCTGAGCGCCTTGACGCGATCCTGGAACTGCTGACGAAACGGGATCCGCTCGAGGTAGGGGAAGGTCACCTTGTTTTCCGCCTCGACCCACGCGGCGGTTTCCGCCGACGTGTCATCCTCGAGCCAGCGGTAGGGGTCGGCCACCTTCGTGCCGTGATAGGTGTCGGTGTGATCGACTTTTCTCGTCGTCGGATACTGCAGCGGCTGGGCGAGCGCCACCACCGACGCCACCAGGACCGCACTCATCACGCCAAACCGCGACACGCGCTTTTGCTGTTTCATCGTGCTCTCCAGACAATGCCAGGGCCGCATTATGCCACTGCCCGGAGCTCCGCGACATCCTCCCGGAGCGGCCGCGACCGATCCTCCCGGAGCGCCGCGACCTCCTCAATGAGCGGCGCGACCTCCTCAATGCAGCCGTGGTGAGCAAAAGCGCAGGTCGCTTGCGAACGACGTCAGTGCCAGCGCAGCGTGTCGACGGGGTCGATGCGCAGAGCGCGGATTGCAGGTACGGCGGCCGCCAGTAGTCCGATGGCGACGAGCAACGCGGTCGTCGCCGCATAGACCCAGGGATCGACCGGCTGAATGCCGAACAGAAAGCTCGAGAGCAACGAGCTCGAGAGGAACGAACCGGTCACACCGATGACGATTGCGAAGACGATGAGCGAAATCGTGCCGCGGAGGATGAACCACATCAGGCCTGCCGGATTCGCGCCGAGGGCCATGCGCAGTCCGAGCTCAGCCGTCCGCTCGGTCACGGAGTAGGTGACGACTCCATAAACGCCGACGGCCGCGAGGATCAGGGCGAGTCCGCCGAAGCAAGTGGACAGGACAGCCAGCAATCGTTCGTTGACGATCCGGTCGTCCCGCTGGCGAACGAGCGTTTTGACGCCGGACACGAGCATCGCAGGGGCAAGGCTCTGGATTTCGCTCTGAGCCGGCCGGATCCAGTTCGCCGGGTCGCCCGCCGTTCGTAACGCGAACACGTTCTCTTCTTCAGCGTCCCGCTGAAGCGCGGACACGTAGACCATGCGTGGCGCCGGAGTGCGCAGATCCCTGTACCTGACGTCTGCGGCTACACCGACAATCTCGATCTGTCCGCCGCTGCGACCCCTCCCGACGTCCATCCGTCTGCCGATCGGGTCGACGCCGGGAAAATAGTGCGCTGCCATGCTCTCGCTGAGGACGGCGACCTGTGGCGCCGTCCGGTCATCGGATGCCCTGATGCCCCGCCCTTTGATCAGTCGCACTCCAAACGTGTCGAAGAAGTCCGGCCCCACCGTGTTCACCTGCAGTACGCCATCGTCCGGGGACGCGAACGTGAGCCCGGGAATCGCGATCGGCTTGCCATCTTCGTTGCCGCTGAGCGGCGGAATCGTCGCGAATGTCGCGTGCCGCACCCCGGGCAGCGCCTGCAGTTTCTGCAGGATCTGTTGCTGGAGCGCAGCGAGACGCTCCTCTTCGAAACCGCTGCCATCCGCGTCGAGCGTCAGCGTGAGCACGCCCTCGGCCACGAATCCAAGCGGCTGTGCCTTCAAGTTGCTCAAACTCACGGCAAAGAGCGTCGCCGCAACGACCAGCATGGTCGACAGCGCGACCTGAATGACGACCAGCGCGCCGAACGGGCCAGTCCCGAGCATCCGGGCTCGCCCCCCGGACTGCAGTGTGTCTCGGAGATCAATCCTCCCGGCGAGCCAGACCGGCGCGAGGCCGATGCTCACCCCGGTCAGTACCGACGCGACCAGCGTGAAGAGCAGCACGGTCGTATCCGGACGGATGTGCAACTCGGTCGGGATGCCGAAATCCGGGAGAAAGGCGACCAGCACGTCGATGCCCCAAAGAGCCACGAGCAGACCGAGCGCGCCGCCCGCGAGCGAGATCAGCAGCGTCTCGGAGAGAAGCTGCCGCGCAAGTCGAAATCGGCTTGCTCCGAGCGCGAGGCACACCGAGAGATCGCGCTGGCGCACCGCCGCCCGGGCGAGAAAGAGCGTCGCGAGATTGGCGCAGGCGAGGAGCAACAAGGCGAGCACAATCGCGAGCGTCGCCTGAACCGGTTTGCCATAGCGATCGCGGAACTCGGGAAGGCCGGATGCCGATGAGGCGAGGTCCAACGATTTGAAGCCCTGTGCGCGAGCACGCTCGGTAAGAGTCTGGTCGCCGGCGATGTATTGCTGGAAGAGTACGTTCAGTTCAGCCATCGCCGTCTCGCGCGAGACACCGGCTGGCAGCCGCACCACCAGCGCGCGTGACTTCCAGAACGCTCGGTCCTCGGATCCGTCGAGCGGGACCGTCACATCGACCCGGCGCCCAACCTGCAAACCAAAAAACTCCGGCCGCGTGATGCCGACGATGGTGTGCGGCACCTGATCGACCGTCAGGGTCCGACCGAGAACGCCTGGATCGCCGCCGAATCGCCGGAGCCAGTAAGAATGGCTGAGAACCGCAACGCGCTTTGGCGCCGATCCCTGCTCATCCTCGGCCCCTATGACAGCGCCGGCGAGCGGGCCCACCCCGAGGACACTGAAGTAATCGCCCGTGACGTGCTGAGCGACGACGGCCTCGGACTGACCATCGATCGACACCTTGACCATCGACGTCGGATCGACCTGGAAAAGGCCCGCGATCGTCTTCGCGTGGGCCCTCAGATACGCGTAGAACGCATAGCTGGAGCTCTCTGACGATCCGCCGTCGCCGGTATGAAGCACCTGATAGAGCGACGCCGGATCGTGAACCGGGAGCGGGCGCAGCATCAGCGCATTCAAGACGCTGAAGATCGCGGTGTTCGCGCCGATGCCAAACGCCAGCGACAAGAGAATCGCGGCCGTGAACACGGGCCTGCGCGCGTAGGTTCGGATCGCGTAGCGAAGATCCTTGAGACTGCTCATCGTTGTGCTCCCTTAGCCAACGCCTGCGACGAGCAAGGGCCATGCCCCGAACTAGGGGCTCCGGTACTGGGGTTTTGTGGCGTTCCAATCGGCTCATTTCGCGCCACGTGGTCGGTCGCGGGAAAGGTTGTCCGCTACCGGACGGCTTCGAGCAGCGTACTCGATGTCCAGCTCACTAGTCGCCACGGAGCCGTCTCCGCCCCAAAACCTGCGCATCGTGAGTTAATGCCGGGGATAATGCCCTGGGCATGAGTGCCAGACCCGAAGCGCCGCGTTGATGCGGACCCTCCTCGAAGTCATCGTCCAGAGCGTTGCGGACGCGCGAGAGGCCGCGCGGGCCGGCGCCGATCGTCTTGAAGTCGTGCGCCGGATTCAGGACGGTGGATTGACGCCGCCGATTGCGCTCGTCCGCGAGATCGCAGCCGAGGTGTCGCTGCCGCTGCGCGTGATGGTCCGCGAGAACGCGGGATACACCACCAGCCCTGTCGAACTGCTGTCGCTGCAACGCGCCGCGGCGGCGCTTGCCGAGCTGCAGGTCGACGGCCTCGTCGTCGGTTTCGCAGCGGCTGGTGAGATCGAGCTGGAACCGGTCTCCCACGTGATGGACGCGGCGCCGGGAATCAAGGTCACGTTCCATCGTGCATTCGACGAGCTGCGCGATCCGCTGGCGGCGATCGACGCGGTCGCAGGCGTCCCCGGCATCGATCGGATTCTCACGAGCGGCGGCAAAGGCCCGTCAACGATCCGATGTCAACGCCTGCGCGCGTATCAGGAGCGCGCGGGCACGCGGCTGACGATCATCGCGGGCGGTGGCGTCGACGCCGCGATGCTGGCGTCGCTCGTGCGGACCGGCGTCGTTCGCGAAGTCCATGTCGGCCGCGCGGCCCGTGAGGGTCACGATCCGGAGGCCGCAGTCGCAGCCGCCGAGGTCAGCCGCCTCCGGGAAATCATCGAGAAAGGCGAGTAGGGATTCGAGGGATATCGCCAGCGTGCTATCGTATGTGGTTGGCTTGGCCGCAGAGGACGCATTCCGATTCCGCGTGGTCCGTGTTATCCGTGTTATCTGTGTTATCTGTGGCTCAGGATCGAGGGAGGTCAGATGTCCGAACGAAACGGTGAAAAGTCGCGGTTCCAGATCAACCGGAAGCGCGCAGTATTGCGGCGCGCGAAGATTCGCGCGATGGTGGCGGCAGGTGCCCCGGCCGAAAAGCGTCCGGCCCACGCCAAGCTGAAGCCAGCGAAGAGCTGAGTCGCTGAGCTCGCGGCTCGGATAGCTGATAGCTGATAGCTGACAGCTAAGCGTGCACCCCAGGCGCCTCGTGGCCGGTGCGCTGCACGTACTCGACGTAGGAACCGGGATAGGCGTGAACCTTCGCGTCCGTCCCGCTCTCCCCTCCGAGTTCGAGGACACGATTGCTGAGCCCGCGCAGGAACATGCGGTCGTGCGACACGAAGATCATCGTGCCGTCGAACTGCGACAGCGAGTTCACGAGCATTTCCTTCGTGGCCAAATCCAGATGGTTCGTCGGCTCGTCAAGGACGAGGAAGTTCGGCGGGTCGAGAAGCATCCGGGCCATCACCAGACGGGTCTTCTCGCCTCCGGAGAGCGAACGAATCTTCTTCTCGACATCCTCGCCGGAGAACTGAAAGGCGCCGAGCAGGTTGCGCAGCGCGCCAATCGGTTCGAGCGGAAAGTCCTTTTCGATCTGTTCCCAGATTGTCAGATCGGGGTCGAGGAGCTCGGTCGACTGCTGGGCGAAGTAGCCCATCTTCACGCTGGCGCCGATGCGCACGCCGCCACGGTCTGGCGCGAGCGCGCCGGCGATCATCTTGAGCAGCGTCGTCTTGCCGGCGCCGTTCCTGCCCATCACCGACCAGCGTTCGCCGCGCCGGATCGTCAGGTCGACGCCGTCGTGAACCACGCGCCGGCCGTACGCTTTCGACACGTCCTCGAGCACCGCGACCTGCTCACCTGAGCGCGCCGGCTGACGAAAGTCAAAGTCGACGACGCGCCGCTTCTTCGGCAGCTCGATCCGCTCGATCTTGTCGAGCGCCTTGACGCGGCTCTGGACCTGTGCCGCCTTGGCGGCGTGCGCCGCGAAGCGCTCGATGAAGCGCTGTTCTTTGGCCAGCATCGCCTGCTGGCGCGCGTACGCGGCTTCGCGATTGGCTTCGCGGATACCGCGCTCGCGCTCGTAAAAGTCGTAGTTGCCGGAGTAGACGGTGATCTCGCCGCCGTCGATCTCGGCGATGCGGTTGACGATCCGGTTCATGAAATCCCGATCGTGGGAGGTCATGAGCAAGGCGCCGGGCAGCGATTTGAGGAACGCCTCGAGCCAGATGATCGATTCGATGTCGAGGTGATTCGTCGGCTCGTCGAGGAGCAGGACATCGGGCCGGCCGAGAAGGACGCGTGCCATCGCCACGCGCATTTTCCAGCCCCCGGAGAGCGCGCCAACATCGCCGTCGATCCGCTCGTCGTCGAACCCCAGGCCGTGCAGAACTTCGCGCGCCTGACTCTCGAGCGCGTAACCGCCGAGATGCTCGTATTCCTCCTGGACCTCCCCGAAGCGCGCCAGGATGCGATCCATGTCATCGGCCCGCGCCGGGTCCGACATCGCCTGATTCAACGCCTCGAGCTCGTGGTGGAGCGCTCCGACGCGACCGCTGCCGGCAATGGCCTCGTCGAGAACGCTGCGGCCCGACATCTCCTCGACGTCCTGCCGGAAATAGCCGATCGTCAGTCGTTTGGGGACCGAGACGTCACCCTCGTCGGCCGTTTCTTCGCCGGTGATCATCCGGAACAGCGTGGTCTTCCCCGCCCCGTTCGGTCCGACGAGCCCGATTTTTTCACCAGGATTGAGCTGGAACGACGCGTCGACGAAGAGCACCTGTCGGCCGTACTGCTTGCTGATCCGTGAGAACGCAATCATCTACCGACTCATGGTACCTCGGGACCCGCTGGGGCGAGGCGCGCTTGGGTAATAGCGAAGGCGTAGCCACCCACGGCATTCACCGGGAAAGCTTTTCACCGCTGAGTGCGCTGAGCACGCGGAGCAACCAATTGGATTCTCTGCGGACTCAGCGTTCTCGGCGGTGAAAGGCTTTTGCAGGCGGGTCAATTTGTGCACGTTCGCTCAGATCGCGAGAAAGAGCGCCGTCGCGGCAACGAGGACGATGACGATGATCCAGGCGAGGCCGAACCCGACGAGATCTTCGCGAAACACTCGCCAGCCGCGACCGGCGGTGGCCTGTTTGAGTCGGAGCAGATTCACGAGCAGTAGCGGCCGGCGGTCCGGGGCTCCGGCTCGGGCGCCATCTGGAGTATCGCTGCTGGTCTCCAGACGCGTGAAGAAGTCGTCGATTCTTGACGCCGGTTCAGGACTCGTCAGCAGACTCACGACGACCAGCGCGAGGATGCCGACGACCAGAGCCGCGAGAAATACGTTGGCGTCCCAATGGTCGAGGCGCTGGCCAGTCATGTCATACAGGATGAAATTGGTCGCGAGCGAACTGACCAGGCTTGCCAGGGCGCCCCAGCGGTTCGCCCGCGGCCAGAGAATCCCGCCGAGCACGCTGATCCCGACAAACGTCGCGAGCGTTTCCGTGAGAAGAAAGGTATAGAGCACGCTCTCGATGAGGAACATGGCGTAGAGAACGCCCGCCATCGTGATCACGAACCCGCTGACGCGCCCGACCCAGAGATAGTGACGGTCGGGTCGACCGGTCACCAACCGCTGACGGTACAGTCCCTCGGTAAACAGGGCGCCGCTGTCGACCAGAAACGCAGAGCACGTCGACATGTTGGCTGCGAGAATCGACGCGATCATCAGGCCGAGCGCACCGGGGAAGAGTAACTGCCGGCACGCAAACCCGAACGCATTCTCCGGATCGCCCAACGCTGCCGCAGTCACGTGCCCCTGCGCCACCATCGCTGCGACGATCAAGCCCGACCAACGCCCAGCCGACAGTGCAGACCCGCTTGACCATGTTGCCGGCGAGCATCCCGATCCGGCACGTCCGCTCGTCCTTGCCCGTGCCGACCGTAGCGAGCTGATGCGGCTGGGCCATGATGCCGACCAGGCCGTTGAGCGTCAGCATCGCGATCACCCACGGCCCGATGCCCGACGGCGTCGCCAGAGAGAATCTGAACGGCTCGAGCGATGCCTGCATGCCGTCCAGTCCCCCGACCACGCGCCAGCCGAGCGGAATCAACATGAAGGACAGGACGATGATGAGGATGCCTTGAAAGAGGTCCGTCCAGGCGGCCGCAACGAGGCCGCCGACGAAGCTGTAGAGGATGAACATGACCGTCATCGCCACGACGATCTCGTTCACGCCAATCCCGCCCCCGGTTGCCTGGCTGATCACCTTGCCGGCGCCCTTGAGCATGCTGCCGGTATTGATGATGAAGAAGCACACCGCAAAGACGATGTAAATCGCCGCCATCCAGGAGCCGTAGCGATCTTCGGTGAACTCGGCCATGGTCGTCCGGCGAATGCGCCGGAAAACGGGGGCCATCAGCCAGTAGAACGGCGTGATGAAGAGGTTCTTCCACTGATACCAGATCGCCGATGCGCCGACGCTGTAGACAGCTCCGGCAAGCGCCACCGGCATCTCGGCGTGCGTGCCGACGCCGAAGCTCTGACCGATCATCAGCCATGGACCGAACTTCCGGCCGCCGAGGAAGTACTCGCCGCTCTGGCGGACGCGATACCCGACGATCAACCCGATCGCCGTGATGACGATCAGGTAGGCGACGAGCACCGCCCAGTCGAGGGCTGCAATGTCCATAGTCAGATCTCGCGTTCTTCTTGTCGGAGTCGGCGCCAGCGGGTCTGACCCCGGTCTGACCCCGGTCTGACCCCGGTCTGACCCCGATGATCTGGAGCTCGAATCTCTCGGGATCCCACTCGGCGCTCACCGTGCCAGCCGGCGTGGCGCCGATCAAGCGCGCGGGAATCGTTGACGCCATGGGAATGACCGCATCGATGGAGAGCCCGGTGAAGCGCGCCGTGTTGGCCACCGCGCGGTCCAGCGTCAGGCTCGACCCCGCGAGGAACGGCGTTCCAGGCAGCGAGACCCGGCCGTCGGCGCCGAGCTCGCCTTCGACGGCGCCAATCCTATATCGCCCGGGCGCGCTCCCGGCGGCCGCGGTCGCGTCGGTCACGAGAATCGTCCGCTCCGCTCCCTTGGCGCGCACCAAAGCTCGCACGGTCGAGGCCGGCAGGTGGTGACCGTCGACGATCAGGCTCGCGTGGAGCGCGTCGGAGGCGAGCTGCTCCCAGATGACGTTCGGGTGCCGCGGCAGCACGGACGCGCAGCCGTTGCCGAGATGTGTGGAGAGCGTCGCTCCTGCGGCAATCGCGTCGGCGATCTGTCGCGGGCTTGCGGCAGTGTGGCCGATTGCCGCGCACACCCCGCGCGACACCAGCCGTTCGATGAGCGGAACGGCGCCGGGAACCTCCGGCGCGAGCGTCACGAGCACGATGCGGCCGCCGGCCGCGTCCTGGCGGCGTTCGAAATCGTCGAGGCTTGCCGCCCGGACGTGCTCTCGCGGATGCGCGCCGCGCGGTCCGTCCTCCGGCGAGATGTACGGACCCTCCATGTGGATGCCGGCGACGGCCTGGTCCGCCATCCCAGCGATGACGCGCGCGCTCGCAGAAAAATCTTCAAAAGACGACGTGATGAGGGTTGGGAGCGCCCGGGTGACGCCGACGGCGCGCATGCGATCGAGCGCCGTGCTCAGGCTTTCGGCGGTCAGTTTCGGTGAGTTGAAATCGACGCCGCCAAACCCGTTCACCTGAAGGTCAAAAAACCCCGGGAACTCGATCTTCACGACCGTTCGTCGTCACGCACGACGCCTCGCGTGGCTGGCGACAGGCGTGCCGCCGACAAGCGATCGAGATACACCGTGGTGTCGGCGTGCCGCTGCAGAATCGACGCCGGGGCCATCGGTGAGACGTCGCCTTCGAGACACGCATGAACGGCCTGGGCTTTCCGCGCGTCGGGCACGACGCAGAGGATCGTGCGCGACTTCATGATCTGAGTGACCGACATCGAGATCGCCCGGGATGGCACGTCGTCAACCGACGCGAACCAGCCCTCACCTACCTGCTGGCGCCTGCACGCCTCGTCAAGGGTGACGACAAGGTACGGTCGCGCGTTCGTAAAATCGGCAGGCGGGTCATTGAAGGCGAGATGACCGTTTTCGCCAATTCCGACAAACGCGACGTCGATAGCAGCTGACGAGATGACGTCACCGATCTTGTCGGCGACTTGCTGCGCGTCCTGCTCGCCGTCGAGCAGATGGTAGGCGCTGATGCCGGTCGGGCGAATCAACCGATCGAGGAGATAGCGACGAAAACTTGCCGGATGGCTTGCCGGCAGCCCGACATACTCGTCGAGGTGGAACATTTCGACGCGCGACCAGTCGATTCCCGGTGCCGTCACCAGCGACTCGAGAAACTCGATCTGCGAGGCGCCGGTGGCCGCGATAATCCGCGCCAGTCCTCGAGCGGCAATGCAGTCGCGCAATAGCGACGCGGCGTGGCCGGCCGCGGCCGCACTCATGGTCTTTCGATCGACGTAGGTCTTCACTTGCATGGCTGGTCTCGGCCTCGCCTCACGGGCGGACGGTGCTGGAGTATAGGTGGCTGGCACCTTTCCGGGAAGGTGCCAGCCACCTTGACAGAAATTGCCACCATCTTGTTGCAGAAATGCTTGGCAAGAGTTGCCTCAGGAATGAGCAAAGTTCGCTGGGACGACGACCTTTCCACCCGGGTTCATAAATGCGCCGCTTTTCCCATTGTTTCAAGCTGGCACGGATCTGGTGTTCAGGAGAGTTCGGCGGTATTAATCGGAGGTCCTGTTGCGAAACATCGTCTGGGGCGGCTGAAGCCCCTCGAGGGGGCTGGCCTGCAGGTATGCTGCAGCCCGGTCCCCTCACCTCTATCCACGCGCGTCCACACCCTCGCTCAACCTCACCCATTCGCAACCCCTCGTTGATCCCCTCGGCACTTTCTGGTTTGATCCCGTACATCTAGCGAGGCTCCGCCTGAGACGACGAGAGGCTCCGCCTCGCTAGGTGGCATTGCTTGATCACGGTCTTGACCCCGCGAAAACTTGACTCCTTTGTACAAGTTCTGAGGGGTCAAGACCTCTAGGGAGGATCCAGTCGATGTACGCAGTCTCAGCGAGCGCACTCTTCCTCGTCGTCGCCCTCAGCGGCGCCCTGAGTGGGTCGTGGCAGGACTCGGCCAGCCGCGCCAAGGACGAAGCGGCGATCCGCAATCTCGTCAAGGAATACGTCGGCGCGCGCGAACGCGGCGACCCGGCGGCCGTCGGCGCGCTCTTCACGAGCGACGCCGATCAGCTGGTCTCCTCCGGCGAATGGCGACGGGGACGTGACGCGCTCGTCAAGGGCACCCTCGCCTCATCACAGCGCACGGGCGGCAACCGCACGATTACGCTCGAGACGATCCGCTTCCCGTCAAAGGACGTCGCCATCGCCGACGGTCGCTACGAAATCATCGGCGGCGCCGGCGGGGATCGACGGATGTGGTCGACGTTCGTGATGACGCGTGAAGCCGACACCTGGCGCATCGCCGCCATTCGCAACATGCTGCCGGCACCTCCAGCGCAGTGATCGCCGCCGTAACTCTTCCCTCGGCGTTGCTGCTCTGCCTGCTCGGTCTGACGAGCATGGCGGCAGCGCAGGACTGGCCGGAGTTTCGAGGTCCTGGCGGACAGGGACATTCGTCCGAACGTGGGCTCCCGCTCGAGTGGAGCGAGGCACGCAACATCATCTGGAAGTCGGCGGTCCCGGGTCGTGGCTGGTCATCTCCCATCGTCTCGGCTGGCCGCGTCTGGCTGACGACGGCGGTCGAGGATCGAGGCGTGTCGCTGCGGCTGCTGGCGTATGACGTCGCGACCGGACGAGAAGTCGTGAACGTCGAAGTCTTCCACGTCCGGTCGGGCGGCGCGCTCCACCCGAAGAACAATCGCGCGTCGCCTTCTCCAATCGTCGAGGGCGACCGCGTCTACGTGCATTTCGGCACGGAAGGCACGGCCGCTCTGACGACGGAGGGTGAGGTTCTGTGGAAGGAGCGATTCCGTTATGAGTCGCAGCACGGCGCCGGTGGCTCGCCGGTCCTTCATGGCGATCTGCTGATCGTCAACTGCGACGGCGGAAGCGAGGCGTTCGTCGTCGCGCTCGACAAGCGCACCGGCAAGACGCGCTGGAAGACGTCGCGTCGTCAACCGTCGGACCAGGCTTACACCACTCCGCTCGTGATTCGCGTTGGCGATCGGGATCAGATCGTCAGCGTTGGCGCGTTTCGAGCGGCGGCCTACGAACCGGAGTCTGGCAAGGAAATCTGGCGCGTCAGCTACGGAGATGGTTTTTCCAACGTGCCGCGGCCGGTCTACGGGCACGGTCTCGTCTACATCGTCACGGGATTCTTTCAGCCGGCAGATCATGGCCGTCCGGCCCGACGGGTCCGGCGACGTGTCGAAGACGCACGTCGGCTGGACGAACCGGCGCGCCGCGCCGCTTGACGCCCTCTCCGCTGCTTGTGGGAGATGAGCTGTACCTCGTGACTGACGCCGGCATCGCCAGCTGCCTCGACGCCAGGACGGGCGACATCCTGTGGCAGCAGCGGCTCAACGGGACGTTCTCGGCGTCGCCGGTCTTCGCCGATGGCCGCATCTACTTCCTTGCCGAAGACGGTGTCGCGACCGTCCTCGCACCAGGCCGACAGTATCGGCGCCTGGCGACCAACACGCTCGATGGCGCAACGCTGGCGTCGATGGCAATCGCAGGAGGGTCGATTTACGTTCGATCGGCAACCCACCTCTACCGAATCGGCGCGACCCAGTGATGTCACAATGGATCGGCTATGGCTGCGCGCCGGCGGCTGGCGATTCTCGTCCTGACGTTCGACACGTTCCTCCTACCTGGTCGACCCATCCTGGCGACTGTGGGCGCCGGACAGGATCGGGAGCAGACGGCGACCGGCCGCGCCAGGCAGGCGTACGAACGCGCGATCGAGCTTGAAGAGCAGGGGAACGCCGTTGGCGCCCTCTCGCTCCTGTGGGAGGCCTCGGGGCTCGCGCCGCGCGATGCCGACGTGCAGAACCGGTTGGGTGAAGCCCTCGAGCGGATTGGCGCGATCGACGCCGCGGTTGATTCTTACCGGCGTGCCCTCGACGTTCGACCAGCCTTTCGCAAGGCGTCCAACAATCTGATCCTCGCGCTCGTCAAGACCGGAAAAGGGCCAGAAGCGGTCGAGCGGGCACGGGCGCTGATAGCGGAGTCACCCGGCGACACCGACCGCTATTTCACCCTCGGCCTTGCGCAGTCGGAACAGGATGTGGACGGGGCGATCCAGACCTTCCGCAAGGTGCTTCAGATGGCTCCGCAGCACACCCTCGCCAGGTACAACCTCGCGCTCGTCCTCCGGAGGGCCGATCGACTGCCCGAAGCACTCGCCGAACTCGAGCGCCTGGTGAAGACCGATCCGCGCCCGGAAGCCCACTACACCATGGGGATCATCTATTGGCACCAGGGTGACATGGATCGGGCGACGAACGCGCTGCGCGCGGCGATCGCGGCTGACCCCAAGCACGCTGACGCCCTCTTCGCGCTGGGATCCGTGTTGAAGGCGAGACGAGACTGGCCCGGCTCGACCGCCGCGCTTCAGCGCGCCGTCGAGATCCGTCCCGATCCGGCGACCTACTACACGCTCTCCCAAGTGCGGCAGCTCGTTGGCGACGACGCCGCGGCGCGCGCGTATTTGGAGGAGTCGGAGCGCCTTCGAACTCGTGCTCGACTCGAGCACGAAGCGCTCGTCTGGACGTCAGTCGGAATTCAGAAGGCAGAGTCGGGAGACCTGCTGGCCGCTGTGGACAATTTCCGGCGCGCGACGGCGAGTCTTCGAGCCGTATGCTCCAGCTCACTACCAGCTGGGACTCGTCTTCGAGCGCCTCGGCGAACACGAGGCCTCGCGCTCGGCGTTCGAGCGAGCCCGGCAATTGAACCCGAGTCTCGTTTCGCCACGCAATACGCGCTAACCCAATACCTCTCAACGATTTCGCGGGAAGCCAAAGGTCACGGCTTCCGGCTTGAAACGCTTCAAGGTCGGTAGTATAACCACCGCGTCTCAGGGAGAACGCATTGGGCAACCACCGAAGTTCACGGCAGGTTGCTGCGTCGACAACTGCGTTGGGAGGACGCTGAAAATGAGAATGAAGTCGTTTGTCTGCCTGTTAGGGGCCGCAATGCTGCTGGCCACGGCCGGTGGCGCCGCCGCCCAGGAGTTCCGCGCAACCGTTCGAGGCCAGGTCCTCGATTCGAGCAAGGGCGCCCTGCCGGGCGCCACCGTCACGCTGACAAACATCTCCACCAACGAAACGGCCACGGCCGTGACGAACGCCGAGGGCAGCTACTCGGTTCCGTTCCTCCGCCCTGGCTCCTACACGATGAGCGTCGAGCTCTCGGGATTCCAGAAGTACACGCGCTCTGGGATGGTGCTCCAGGTCAACGAAACGGCCACCATCAACGTCGAGATGGGCGTTGGCGGCCTGACGGAGCAGGTGTCGGTCACCGCAGAATCGCCGCTCCTCGAGACCAGCAACGCGAGCCGCGGCACCGTTATCGACAGCGCCCGCATCGCAGAGCTGCCGCTGCAGTCGCGCAGCCCGATGGCGCTCGCCACGCTCGTCGCCGGCGTCAACTACAACGCCCAGGCCATCTACCTGCGACCGTTCGACAACGGCGCGCTCGCCGACTGGTCGATGAACGGCGGGCAGAACCGCAACAACGAGTTCCTGCTCGACGGCGCGCCGAACAACGCCAACCAGAGCGGCAACAACATCGCCTACGTCCCGCCGGCGGAAGCCGTGCAGGAGTTCAAGGTCTCGACCAACTCGTACGACGCGCAGTACGGCCGCACCGCCGGCGGCGTCATCAACATGACGCTCAAGTCGGGGACGAACTCGTTCCACGGCGTCGGCTACGATTTCATGCGCCGGAAGGGCCTCGCCGCGAACTCGTTCCTCCTCAACTCGCGTCAGTCACCCAAAACCGATCAGTACATCGATCAGTACGGGTTCAGCGTCGATGGCCCGATCATCAAGAACAAAACCTTCTTCCTGTTCGTCGGCGAGAAGTACCGGGAAGGCACGCCGGCCCCGCTCAACTCGACGACGCCAACACAGGCGATGAAAACCGGCGATTTCTCCGGACTCAGGGACGCGCAGGGGCGACCGATCATCATTTTCGACCCGAACACGGGCAGAGACGTCAACGGCGTATGGATCCGCGAGCCGTTCCCCGGCAACCGCATTCCTGCCGATCGCATCTCCGCGACGGCGCGGTCGATCATGAATTACTACCCCGACCCGAACTACACCACCGCCGGCGCCGCGCCATGGCAGAACAACCTGGACTACCCCGAGCACTTCAACAAGGACCTCTTCTGGAACTGGGTCGGCAAGGTCGATCACAATTTCAATTCGAACAATCGCGTGTTCTTCCGCTGGGGCGAGAACGAGCGAAACGAGGTGCGCAATACCACCGCGATCCGCAGCGGCCCGGCGCAGGACGGTCAGCTTCCTCTGTGGCGCGCCAACCGCGCGCTCGTCGCTGACTGGGTCAGCGTCTTCGGCGCCGGGACGGTATTCAACCTGCGCGGCAGCTACACGTACTACCTGGATTGGAGCTATTCCCAGGACGCCGCTCGGTTTCGACGCGACGGAGTTCTGGCCGTCGAGTCTCGTCGGACAGATGCCAAGTCAGGCGGTCGACGGGATTTTTCCCCGAGTCGAGCTCACTGACTTTGTCAGCCTGTCGCGCGGCTCGGCTCCGAACCGGAACCGAAACTACACGATTCAGCCGAACGTGACGATGACCCGCGGCGCCCACAACATCCGCAGTGGTCTCGACCTGCGGTGGACCAACACCTATCACGAGAACTACAACAATTCTGGCGGGCTCCTGCAGTTCAACCAGCAATTTACGCGGAGCACCCTGAACGCCACGAGCGTGCTCGAAGGCAATTCTTTCGCCTCGTTCCTGCTCGGTGCGCCGGTCAGCGGCCAGGTGGATGTCAACCCCACGCCCCACTACAAGTGGTTTTTTGCTGCCCCGTGGATCCAGGACGACTGGCGACTCAACAACAAGTGGACGCTGAACCTCGGCTTCCGTTGGGACTTCAACGGTGCGGTCGCTGAAGAAAACAACATGCTGAACTACGCGTTCGATCCGACGCTGGTCAATCCGGTGTCGGCGCGCGTTGGCCAGCAGGTGTTGGGCGGCATCCGGTTCGCGGGCGTCGACGGCGCTCCCGACAAGCCATGGAAGTACGACAAGAACAACTATCAGTTCCGCATCGGTACGGCCTACTCGATCAACGACAAGACCGTGCTCCGCGGCGGCTGGGGCAAGTACTTCCTCAACCCGACCAGTACAGTCGTTCAACGCCGGGTTCTTCCAGAGCACGCCGATCATCACGTCGCTCGACGGCGGCCGGACGCCGACCTATGCGCTGAACAACCCGTGGCCGACCGGGATCCAGTCCCGCCCGGAAGCGCGCTCGGTCCGCTCACGTTCCTTGGGCGCAATCCAAGCTTCTCGAACACTGACTTCATCGTACCGAACGTGTACCAGTTCTCGGTCGGTATCCAGCGCGAGTTGCCGTTCAGAATCTCGCTCGAAGCGACCTACGCCGGCAGCCGCAGCAACGACATCGAAGGGAACTTCGGCGGCTACAACGAGCCGTCGGCAGCATTCCAGGCGCAGTGCGACGTCACGCAGGGCGGGAGCCGCAGCCTCTGCGACCAGCAGGTCACCAACCCGTACTTCAACGTCGCCGGTTTCGAGGGCACGACGCGGTTTACGAGTCCGACCCTTTCCCGGTTCGAGCTCGCCCGGCCGTTCCCCGCGTTCAGCGGCTGCAACATCGGTACAACGACCAATTGCTTCAGCATGAACCAGCAGAACCTCGGCAAGATGCAATACGACTCTCTCCAGTTCGTGGCCAACAAGCGGTTGGCGCGCGGCGTCACCATCAACGCCGGATACACCTGGGTGCCACGCTGGACTGAAATAGGCGCGAACACGACGACCCAAGTCAACGCCGCCTATGTCGACGAGGTGTCGCTGCTCGAGAACGACGGACCATACTTCTCGCACCGAGAGCACCGCATCACCGCCTCGGGCGTCTGGCAGCTGCCGTGGTACCTCGATCAGCGCAGCATCAAGGGCTACCTGCTCGGCGGCTGGTCGATCGCGCCGGCGTTCGTCTACCAGTCCGGACAGCCCTGGGACATGCCTGGTAACGTCGACCTGGCACCAGGAGTTGATCTCAACAACGTCGCGCTCCCCGGGAAGAAGGACGGTCAGTTCATCTATGGCGTGAAGCCGTGCGTCGGCCAGCGCAACGCGGCGACGGGCCGTTACGATCTGATCTCCGTCTCCCAGGCGTACGGCTGCACCGAGCCCTACTTCCTGATCCGCGAAACGTTCCAGCGCCGCACGGCGATGTTCCGCTACGACGAGTTCCGCCGGCCGTCCTTCTGGCAGGTGGACGTGAACTTCGCAAAGACGACACCGATCACGCAGAATGTGCGGTTCCAGGTGCGTCTGGAGGCGTTCAACCTCTTCAACAGCCCGATGTACGACGAGCGCAACTACAACCAGACCACGACGTCGGCAGACTTCGGCCGCATCAACCGGAACATCACGGGCCAGTCGAACTTCCAGCGGTTCATCCAGCTGGGATTCCGATTGATCTTCTAAGTCACGTGGCCGGGAACGCCGCCTCGGTGGCGTTCCCGGTTCAAACGGCTCAAGGCTCAGGGCTCAAGGCTCAGGCAAAACCCTTCGAGAGCACGTACTCGAAGATCTTAGCCTGAGCCTTGAGCCTTTAGCCCTGAGCCCCGTCCTCGGGCACAATAGGTCGGTGCGCGCTCGGATGCTCTTGCTCGTCGCGACTCCTTTCCTAATTGCCCGAGCGCTCGCCGGTACGCCTTCGACTGTCAGCGCTCCAACCGACCGCCAGCGCCACGCGGATCACGTGGGCGGACACCTCCCAGCTTCGCACGCAGCTCGAGTCCCGGGGCCTCACCGCAACGTCATTTCCTGCCTACGTCGAGCGCCTGAGCGAGGCTCACGCCACTCGGGTCCGGCTGGGCGATCTCGACCACCTCGTCTTCTATCTGCTCCAGTCCACGGGCTTCACGACGCTGCCCCCAATCGAGCCCGCCCTCAGCGCGAAGGCGCTCGTCGAGGGTCTCGGCGAGTCCGAACGGGAATCGTTTCTGCGAACCGGCGAGGCCTCGCTGAGGCAGGTCCCGTCCGCCGTCCGCGATCGGATTGGCAGGCTGCTCGTCGCGCTTGGCGCGCCCACGCGCGACCCGCGCCTGATCTATTTTGGCGAGCTCATCAACGCGGCATTTCCCGACCGGAAAGGCCGCGAAACGGGTCTCGCGCGCGAGTACCCTTCGCGCGATGCGGTTCGTCTACGAAAAGGAATTCGTCGCCCAGCGCTCAGCCAAGCCGGCCGACGCGGTCGCCGATCTCTATCGCTCGCGCGGCCTGAGCACCGACACCGCGGTCGAGGCCGGCTACGTCGTCTCGATTGGCTTGGGAATACTCAAGTCTCTCCAGCCCGAACGATCCGTCCGGCGGGTGCTGATCGTCGGCCCGGGACTGGACCTTGCGCCCAGAACGGCGCTCCTCGAAGCCGGTCCGCCGGAAAGCTACCAGCCGTGGGCCGTCATGGACGCGCTCGTCTCGTACAACCTCGCGCGTTTAGGCGACCTCGAAGTCGTGGCCGCCGACATCAATCCACGAGTGGTGGCACATCTGAGACGCGCGCAGGCCGCGCCGCCAACGTTGACGCTTGTGAGCGAGATTCGCGACAGCGAGACCGTCACACTCTCTGACGAGTATCGAGACTACTTCGCGAGCCTGGGCCGCTCCATCGCCGACGCAAGCACACCGCCGACCGCGAGCAAGCCCCTGAACGGGCACCTGCGCAGCACCGTTCGTGTTGGCCCGGCGGCAGCTCGCGCGCTTTCGGCCGAGACGCTCGACATCGTGACTGAACGGCTGAGTCGGCAAGCCATTCGACCTGGTCATTGCCACCAACATCCTGCCCTACTTCGACGACGGAGAGCTGACGCTGGCGATCAGTAATATCGCCGCGATGCTCGCGCCCGGCGGTGTCTTCCTGCACAATGAAGCCCGACCCGTCGTCGGCGACCTGACGGCTGCCGTCGGGCTGCCGTTCGAGCAGTCACGCCACGTCGTCATCGCGACGGTGCGGGGCGCGCAATCGCCGTTGTACGACAGCGTCTATTTGCATCGGAAGATGCATCCGAGGGGCTTCGCCCCTCGGACTCCCCTACTGGCTCGCTCGCGGGGCCCCGACGCCCCGCTCCGCTCGCCAGGCTCACTCGCTGCGCTCGTTCGCTATGTCTCCAGGAAGCTTCGGGAGGTAGCAGGCAACACATGACTACACGATCGACATCGCTCGCGCCTTGCGGCGATTGCCGCCATCGCCACCGGCATCGGTCTCGCCGGGATGGCTGAGCGGCAAGGAACAGCCAGCGCCTGCAACGCAGAGCAACCTGCTGATCCGGCAGGATCAAAAAGCTGGAACCCTGTCGATCTATCGCGCTGGCCGCCGTGACGCGATCCTCACACAGAACGCGCGGCCCGACGAGCGACCTTACGTGCACCCGATTGCCGCGCCAGACGGGAAAGGCGTGGTCACCGAGTTCAGCCCCGAACACCACAAGCACCAGACCGGACTCTACTGGGGCTTCACGCGGGTGAACGGCCGCGACTTCTTTCACAATCCGGGGGGCGACTACTGGCGACGGGTGTCAACGACGATCACCACGCCGAGCGGGCAGGAAGTCCGATGGCAGACGGTCTACGACCTGCTCGATGACGCCAAGAACACGCTCCTGACGGAGACCGCGCGGTGGTCGATGCGCGAAGAAAGTGGCAGGTTCGTGCTCGACCTGGAATGGCGCGGCGAAGCCAGAACCGACCTGACGATCGGAAAGTACGACTACGGCGGGCTGTTCCTGCGGATGCCCTGGCGCCAGGGCATCCGCGGCGAAGTCGTCAACGCCGCGCGGCAGCGCAACGAGCGCGCCGAGGGTCAGCGCGCGATGTGGATTGACGTCGGCATGCAGGTCGAAGGCCGCGACGATCTGGCCCACGTCGCGATCTTCGATCATCCTGACAACTCCGGCTATCCCCAGGCCTGGCGGGTGGATGGCCAGCTTGGAGTCGGCTCGGCCAGGACCCGCGCGGCTGACTGGACCGTAAAGTCGGGCGAGACCGAAGTCGTTCGCCATCGGTTCATCGTCTACACGGGCACGCTCAACGACATCGAGATGACGGCCGCGTGGTCCACCTACGGCGGCAACCGGTCGACGTCCGTGTTGTGGACGATCGCGCAGCGGGAAGGACGTGAGGAACGATTCCTGACGCCAGATCAGGCGGTGTCGGCAATGACGATGGTGCCTGGGTACTCGGTGAATGCCTGGGCCGCGGAGCCGATGATCGTTCAGCCCATGGCCTTCTGCTGGGACGACCGCGGGCGGCTCTGGGTCGCGGAGAACCTCGACTACGAGACGCGGGGTCGCGGTTTCTCGAATGCGGGAAACAGCCGCATCCTCATCCTCGAAGATACCAATCGTGACGGCGTCGCCGACAGCCGCAAGGTCTTCATGGAAGGCATCGTCTTTCCGTCAGCGATTGCGGTCGGCTTCGACGGCGTGTTCGTCGGCGCGCCGCCCAACTTGCTGTTCGTGCCGGACCGCGACGGCGACGACAAGGCGGACATGGCGGACATCGAAGTCCGTCTCACCGGGTGGGGCATTCGCGACCGTCACGAAGTCGTGAACAGCCTGCACTGGGGCCCCGATGGGTGGCTGTACGGACTGCAGGGATTGTTCACGTCTTCGAAGATCAGAAAACCCGCAGGCAAGGGCCGGCTCTTCAAGCCCGGTGAGCCGTTCCCCGAGGACATCCTGGAAGGTGACGGCGTCGAGATCAACGGCGGCGTCTGGCGGTATCACCCCACCAAAGATCGGTTCGAGGTCGTGGCTCACGGCTTCAGCAACCCGTGGGGCATCGACTACGACGCAAAGGGACAGCTCCTCATCAGCGCGTGCGTCATCCCCCACTTGTGGCACGTCATCCCGGGCGGCGTTTATCAGCGACAGGGTGGCCAGCACTTCAACCCGTACGTCTACGGCGATATTCAGACGATCGCCGATCATCGTCATCGGTCGGCGCACGGAGGGGCCCGCGTCTATCAATCCGATGCCTTTCCGGATTCCCAGCAGGGACGGCTCTTCATGGCCAACATCCATGAGCACGCCGTGCTGTCGGACGTCCTGACGCGAAAAGGGTCCGGGTTCACCGCTCGTCACGGCGAGGACTTCCTGCTCGCAAACAACGCCCAGTGGGTAGGGTTCAGCCTCGAGATCGGGCCGGAGGGCGCGCTGTACGTGCTCGACTGGCACGACGCGGATATCTGCGGAGCGGATGTCCTCAACCACGAGACCGGACGCATCTTCAGGATCATGCCGAAGCAGTCGGCGGCCGAGCGAGTGGCCCGGCCGCTACTACGGATTTGCGGACGATGCCCGACCGCGAGCTCGTGGCGTTGCAGACGAGCAAGAGCGACTGGCATGCCCGGCGGGCGAGGGTCATCCTCCAGTCACGCGCAGCAAAGGGAGCGCTCGGCGCACAGACGCATGACGAGCTCATGCAGATGTTCAGGACCAGTGCCAACGCGGACTGGCGGCTCCGCGCGATGTGGGCTCTGCACGTGACCGGCGGCTGGACGCCGGACGGACTGCTATCGACGCTCGCGGATTCCGACGAATACATCCGGGCCTGGGCGGTGCAACTGCTCACGGAGGACCGCGCGCCGGCGCCGAAGGCGGTTGAGACCTTCGCGCGCATGGCGCGTGAGGATCGCTCCGCCGGTCGTGCGCCTGTACCTCGCGTCGGCCCTGCAGCGCCTGGATCCGCCGGTCCGCTGGAGCGTCGCCGGAGAGCTGCTGACCCACGCCGAAGACGCCGCCGACGAAAACCTGCCGAAGATCATCTGGTTTGGCGTCGAACCGCTCGTCGCCGCGAATCCGGCCGTCGCACTCGACCGGGCCGGCAACGGCAGAATCCCGCTGGTCGCGCAGTTCGTCGCGCGCAGAGCAGTGGACGCGGACGCGCTCGAGCCGGTCGTCAGCTGCCATCGGCAAGGACCCACGGCTGCAGGCGAGTCTGCTCGAGGGGCTCCGGGACGGACTCGAAGGACGGGTCGATCTCGCGCCACCGTCGAACTGGGCCTCGACACTCGCCCGGCTGAAGCGGTCGCCGGATACGCGCATCACGCGGCTCGCCGCGGAAGTGACGGAGCAGTTCGGCGACGCTGAGACGGCCGGACGAAATCTGACGGCAGTGCGGACCAGGACCGTCGCGGTCGATGATCGGCGCCGCGCACTGAGGACGCTCGCCGCCCAGCGCAGGCCTGAACTCGTGCCAGAGCTCGCGAGCGCCCTCGATGAGGCGCCGCTACGGGTCGAAGCCATCCGGGCGATCGCCGCCTACGACGATGAGGGGCTCGGCAAGCTGCTGATCGCGCGGTTCCAGACGTTCAACAGCACTGAAAAGTACGAGGCGGTCCAGACGCTGGCGTCACGCGGTCGCTACGGGCGCATGCTGACCGAAGCGCTGGCGTCCGGCGGCATCTCGAAAACCGACGTGCCTCCGAACGTCGCGCGGCAGCTGCGGCGCGTCGTTGGTGTCAGGTTCGCGGAGGTGTGGGGTCCTGTCGAGCAAACGGCCCAGAGCGCCACCGAGGAGCGTGCCTACGCCAGATACCGCGGGCTTCTCAACGAAGCGACGCTCAGCAGCGCGAACGCCGCCAACGGGCGCGCGCTCTTCCAGCGCACCTGCGGCGCCTGCCACAAGATGTACGGCGAGGGCGGAGTGATTGGGCCCGACATCACGGGGTCGAATCGCGCTAATTTGGAGTACCTGCTCTCGAACGTGCTGACGCCGAACGCCGAGGTACAGGACGCGTACAAGATGGTCGTCGTGACCACCCGTGACGGTCGGACGCACAGCGGCAATGTCGTGTCCGAGACCGACCGTCAGCTCACGCTGCGCGTCGTCGGGCGCGACCCAGTCGTGCTGAGCAAGGCCGATATTCAGTCGCGTGAAACGACGGCCGCGTCGTTGATGCCTCCGGGCCTGTTCGACACGCTCACTGACCGCGAGGTTGCTGATTTGGTGGCGTATCTGCGCACCGTCGAGCAGGTGAAAGCTCCATAAGCCACGGGGAGTTCCGCCTTGACGGACCTGGGGAGTCCGGCTGAAGCCGGCGCGCAAGAATCAGGCCACCAGACATGCTGACACGCATCGCGGTTCCGGGTGACGCGCGGGAGGTTGCCCGGCTGATCTCGCTGGCCTATCGCGTCGAAGACTTCTTCAAGATCGGCGATCGCACCAACGAAGCGGACGTGCTGGCGCGCATCAAGAAGAGCGCGTTCCTGCTGCTCGAAGACGACGCCGGCATGCTTCTCGGTTGCGTTTACGTCGACATTCGCGGCGAGACCGGGTACTTCGGCATGTTGTCGGTCGACCCGTCGCGTCAAGGCCAGGGCCTCGGCTCACGGCTGATAGCGGCAGCCGAGGACTACTGCCGCACCGCTGGCTGCCATCAGATGGAGCTCGAAGTCGTGAACCTGAGAACCGAACTTCCCCCTCTCTATCGCCGTTTCGGCTATGTCGAAAGCGGCACCCGCCCGTTTTTCGATCACGAGCAGGCCAAGCTTCCCTGCCACCTGATCGTGATGACGAAGTCGTTCGGCCCTGGCGCGTGAACGATCGCAATGACATCAGGAGGATGGATGGTTAGAGGTTGGACGATGGTGTGTGCGGGGATGATCCTGGCGGGACAGCAGCTTTCCCCCGCCTGGTTGCTCGCCGGTGATCCCAACGCGGAGACGGTGAGGGCGGCCGAGTTCGGGCAGGCCGCGCTCGGACAACAGTGTGCCCGGGGACTTGCGCCCGCTGCTTGCTGCACCGCAAAGCGAGCTCGGTCTCGTCACCCAGCGGTATGGCGCCGATCGATTGACCCTCAACGGAAATTACGATGGCGGCCGAGGGCCGGGCCGTGGGGGACGCGGTGGCGGTCGAGGAATGGATCTCCCCGCGGACGGCCGTGCCGGTCGCGGCGCGGATCCCGCTCCTGCTGCCAGCGTGCCGCTGTCGCTCTCCCTCAATCGCATTGCGCGCCTCAAGCGCTACGACATGAGCTGGCAGGCCGCGCTCGCCAAACTCGACGCCGGCAAGCTCTCCGCCGCGGGAAGAACCGAGCTCGAGACGCTCAAAGCCACCATTCAATCCAATCTCGCGGCGCTCGAGACCGACACGGCGAAGGTCGCGGAGTTGATGCCGCTGGTCCCCTTTGCGCCAGCCATCATCAGGTTGAACGAGGCGCGCATCCGTATGGAGGACGTGAATTCGCAGCAGGCAGCGGGAGTGCTGACCGAGCTGACAAAGGAAGTCGCGCGAGTGCAGGCGAGGGTTGAAGCCGGCCTGAATGGCGCCGGGAGCGCCGACGCGCTGAAGGTGAGCAAGGATCTGGCGACCCGAGGCGCGGACTCGGTCGACGGGCTCCGCAACAGCGTCACGACCTGGTTCAATTTCTACAACGGCTACGACCCGCTCTTTACGTGGTGGATGGGCATGCCCTACAAGCAGGTCGATGAGGCGCTGCAAGGTTATGCCGCGTTTCTGCGCGACAAGGTGGCGCCGGCCGATACGATCGCAACGCCCACATCAGCAACACCTGCCGCGATTCCGCCCGCCGCCGCAACGAAGCTCAACGAAGTTCCGGACCTGAACGAACTCATCGCTCTGCCACAAGACGAGATGCGCGGCGTGGTGGTGCGGTTTATCGGTCCGAGTGGCGGGCGGGGCGGCCGAGGCGCCACCAACAGCCCTGGCGGTGGACGTCCTCGCCAGTATTACCTCGACTGGCTGGAGGCCCTGAAGACGCTCGATTTCGACGGCCTCAGCCGGAACGCCCAGGTCGACTACTTGTTCATCAAGAAGACCTGCGAACGTCAGATCGCGCGGATCGATTTCGTCCCCGAGGCCAATCCGCCGCGCAAGACCGACAACTCCGGCATTCCTGGCGCCGCCCGCGGCAGAACCGGCCTCGTCTTCGATCTGGCCGACGAGATGATTCCCTACACGCCGGAGCAGCTCATCGCGCTCGCCAACAAGGAGTTCGCCTGGCACGAGGAGGAGATGAAAAAAGCCTCGCGCCAGATGGGTTTCGGCGACGATTGGAAAAAGGCCGTCGAAAAAGTGAAAGGCATGTACGTTCCGCCCGGCGGACAGCCAGCCGTCGTCCGCGACATGCTGTTCGAGGCGGTCGACTATCTCCGCGCCAAGGACCTGATTACGGTGCCCGAGATCGCGAGCGAGTCCTTCCACATGTCGATGATGTCGCCCGAGGCACAGCTCTCGAGTCCCTTTTTCCTTGGCGGTTCGCAGATCATCGTGTCCTACCCTACCAACACGATGGAGTACGAGGCCCGTCTACAGAGCATGCGCGGCAACAACATTCCGTTCTCGCATGCGGTCGCGTTCCACGAGATGATTCCCGGCCACAACCTCGTCGGATACATGGGATCGCGCTTCGCCAACTATCGCGCCCGAATCGGCGGGAACACGCCATTCTTCGGCGAGGGATGGCCGCTCTACTGGGAGCTGACACTCTACGACATGGGCTTCCATGACACACCCGAGGAGCGGGTCGGCGCGCTTTTCTGGCGCATGCACCGGTGCGCCAGAATCATCTTCTCGCTCAACTTTCACATGGGGATCTGGTCGCCGCAGGAATCAATCGACTTCCTCGTCGACAAAGTGGGTCACGAGCGCGACAACGCCACGGCGGAAGTGCGTCGCTCGTTCCAGGGCGGCTACGGTCCGCTCTACCAGGCGGCGTATCTGCTGGGTGGGCTGCAACTACGCGGACTCCGCAAGGAACTGGTCGATTCGAGGCAGATGACCAACAAGCAGTTCCACGACGAGATCCTGCGTCAGGGCAGCATGCCGATCGCGCTCATCAGGCTTGGTCTGACGAAGCAGAAGCTGACGCGCGACATGTCGATCGACTGGAAGTTCTACGGGGACCTGCCGGCGCAGTAGATGAGGGTCCGCCTGCGCGGCTGGCGCCGCTTCGGCGCGACAGCCTTCGCGTGTTATAGGCTCGCTGGCTTGCCGAGCCGAAGCTCGCTCGAAGGCGAGCGAAGGCTGGCGGAAGCGCCTGGGAGTCGAACCCAGCCCGTCCGCACAAGTGCGGGCGGCGACCGGTTTTGAAGACCGGGAGGGCCACCGGGCCCCATTCGCTTCCTCGGGCTGACGCCTTCACAGGAGTTTAGAAGATCAGGAGGCTCACCAAGAAGGCAGCCAACTCCTGAACTCCGGGTCACTGTTGGTCGTGACACGCAGAGAATCCTGCAGCCGGATGCCTACAGCAACCGCGCGAATCCTGCCGCATCCTCGAGCGTCTCGAACACGACCTCCGCCCCGCACGCGCGTAACTCGTCGGTCGTATAGTTCCCCGTCGCGACGCCGACGGGCACGGCGCCCACCACCTGCGCGCAGGCGACATCGTTCGGTGTATCGCCGACGACGATCACGTCGGCAGGGCTGAAGAGGCGCCATCCCGCACGCGGCGGCGCGCTCGAGCGCCACCGGCACGAGCGCATTGCGATCCGGCGAGTCGTCGCCAAACGCGCCGCAGGGAAAATAGCGCCACAGATCGAATCGCTCGAGCTTGATCCGGGCGCCATCCCTGAAATTGCCAGTCAACAGCCCGAGGAACACGTCTTCGCGCGCCTGAAGCGTCTCGAGCAGCGCCGGCACGCCCGGCAGCGTTCCATTGAAGCCCTTCCCTGGCTGCGTGATCTCATGGCCGAGATGTTTCACGTAGCGCTCGCGAAGCCGGCGCAGGAGATCGTCGTCAAGCTCGCGGCCGACGCGCGCGAGCGAATCCTTCACGATGATCCAGTCGGTCCGGCCGGCGACGGGGATGCCGTTGAGGGCCTCGGTGCGATTCGCACCGGTCAGGCCGGTCGGCGCCCCGACGATCTCGTCAAACGCGCGGTTCATCGCGCGCAGCCCGGCACCGCCAGTCAGGACGAGCGTTCCATCGATGTCAAAAAGCACGAGCTTAGGCATGGTGATTCGGTTGCGAGCTACAATTCTCTTTTGAGGAGGCAGTCATATGACGAATCGACGAGCGGTGCTGACGGGTACGGTGATCGCGCTGGCCGGCGCGGTAACGATCACGCAGGCGCAGAGCACGGCGACTAGCGCGCAGGCCGAGATCAAAGGCGACGGCATCACCGGGAAGATCGAGCTCGTGGAACGCAAGCAGGGCACGGGCGTGGTTGTCGACATTACCGTCTCGGCGAGTGGTCTCAAGCCCGGGCTGCATGGGGTCCATCTGCACGCCGTCGGCAAGTGCGAGCCGGACTTCGCCGCCGCCGGCGGCCATTTCGATCCCGGCCCTGCGGGAAATCCCGATCCCGATGCCAATCACCCGTTCCACATGGGTGACATTCCCAATCTCGAAGTCGGCCAGGACGGTAAAGGCACTCTCAAGGCTGTCACGACCCGGGTAACGGTGTCGCCAGGTCCTCTCTCGATCTTCGACGCCGATGGCACGGCGGTCATCGTTCACGGAAACGAAGACAAGGGGATCACAGGCGAGCCGAAGTCCGGTGTCAGTGGTGGGCCCCGCATCGCGTGTGGCGTGTTCACGAAATAGCCCGATCACCGGAACCATCCGCGCTTAATCGGCTTGAGCGCACCGGTCGCGGCCTCCAGACGGAGCGCCCGGTGCGCCGCTCTCTTGGCAAAATCGTCGTCTTTGGTAATCACGAGCGCCGCAACGCCGCCGGCCTCCGCCACTCCAGCAATGCAGTCGGCAAGCGCGAGCCGCTCGTCCGCCTCGAGTTCTGCGCCGGCATGCTCCAGGACCAGCAGCGCCGGCCGGAGCGCGATCGCTCGCGCCAGGTGAACACGCGCCCGGATTGCAGGAGCAGCCTCTCCAGTAATCCGCTGCAGGCCGTCTTCACCGCCAGTCAGGTCGAGAATGCCGCACGCGCGCGCCAATTCGACCACGCGGGCCGCAATATCGGGCGGCACCGGGTCGATCTCGAGCGTGAGGGGCATTGCCAGATTTTGCTCAATCGTAAACGTTTCGACCAGCACGCCTCGCGGGCTGACGATGCCGAAGCGATCGAGTGACGCCAGCCATTCGTCGCCGCCGACGATGTCGGCCGTGCGATGGCCGAGGACGCGGACCTCGCCTTGATCGGGCAGGCTTGCGCCGGTCACGAGATTGACGAGCACTTCAGCGGCGCCGGCATCGAAGCCGCTGACCGCCACGCGTTCAGCGGCCGCGATCGTCAATTCCTGGATACGCAGCGGTCGCAGGCTCTGGTAGCGCTTCTGGACGCCGGTGATTTGCAGGACGGGCGTCATTGCGGCCTTGGCCGGCGCGCCTCGAGAGCGGCGAAGTCTTCCGCCCCGAGCGTCACCGATCCTGGACCGCAGATCAAATCCTCGCCCATCGCCTGCTCGACCCTCCCGACGTCGTCACCATGGAAGTCGGAGCCGCCTGACACGGCCAGATCGAGTGTGGCGGCGAGCCGTCGGTAGTAGGCCTCGTCGAGTGGCGTGTGATCGCGGTGCCGCACCTCGATTGCCGAGAGGCCGTTTTCAGCGTATCCAGCGATCCGGTCGTCGACACCAAGCAGCCTCGGGTGCGCGAGCGACGTGACTCCCCCAGCCTGCGCGATGACGGCGACAACGCCGGCCACGTCCGGGCCACATCTCGGGACAAACGCGGGGCCGCCGTTTCCGAGCAGGCGATCGAACGCGTCGCGGCGATCACTTGCGTGACCGGCGGCGACCAGGGCATCTGCCACCAGCGGGCGGCCGACACTCCGGCCGCTCCCGGCGGGCGTCGCCGCGAGGAGCGCCTCGACGTCGATCGGGACATTCAACCCGTGCAGGCGGGACGCGATTTCCCGCACGCGCTCGATGCGCGCGGCGCGTTGTCTCTCCAGGAACCGCTCGAGGGCGACGTCCTCGGGATCGAAGAAATAGCCCAGGACGTGAATGTCGCGGCCGGAGTCCACGGCCGTCATCTCGATGCCGTTGACGAGCCGGAGGCCCTGCGTCCGGGCCGCTTCACGCGCCTCGGCCAGTCCGGCGACGGTATCGTGATCGGTCACGCTCAGCACTCGCAGCCCGGCTTGCGCGGCACGAGCGACGAGCGCCTCCGGGCGCAACCGCCCGTCGGAGGCAGTGGTGTGAAGATGGAGATCGATGCGGAGATCAATCACGGAGCATCAGGCGGTCGCGCGCTGCCGGGCCTTGCGCCTGGGCCGGGCGCGCCGCTTCTGACGCTGACGTTCAACGAGCAGGCGGTACTCGCGGATGAGGAGATCGAGATGCGTGCGCTCCTCGTCGGCGAACTCGAGAAAAATCCGCTTGCCTTCGGAGTCCTCGAACCGCTCGCCGTACCGTTTGAAGAATTTGTGCGACCCGCGCTCGCAGCGGATGCCGATCATCAGCGCCTGGCGGTCGTTGACGCCCTTGGTCAGCTGTTCGGCGCCGGCGGCAAAGAGGCCATTGGCTGCCCCCTTGAAGAAGAGAAACGTCGGCCGGGATTCGAGCTGTGGATCCTGTTGCAGGAGCTCGCGGTATCGTGCTTCGAGCGTGCCCAGGTGCTCTCCCTCTTCCTCGGCAAGTTTCTGGAAGACGCGCCGGCCCCTCGCGTCTTTCGTAATCCGAGACGCGCGCGTGTAGAACTCGAGACCGCTGCGTTCGGTCGCAATCGCGATCCGCAACGCATCGCGCGCGAACAGGAGTTCGCTCGTCCCGTCCTCGGTATCGGCCGGCCTCCCGGTGCGGCAGGATTCGCAGGTGCCGTGAATCTGCAGCACGCTCTGTCGCGGCGTGAATCCCCGCGCGGCTGCCACTTCCTCGACGAGCGCCTCGATGTCCGAACTGAGGAACTCGAAGCTCCGGTTGCAGGTCTTGCAGATCAGGTGGAAGTGTCGCGGGTGACGGTAGGAATGCTCGAAGCGAAAGCGGCCTTCGCCGAAGTCGACCTTTCGGGCGATTCCGGCGTCGACCATCCACTGTAGCGTCCGGTAGATCGTGGCGCGGCTGATGCGCTGATCTTCGCGCCGGATGAGCGCGACGAGGTTGTCGGCCGTCAGGTGTCCTTCCTGGCGGAGAAAGACATTGACGATGAAGTCGCGCTTGCCGGAACGCTTGCTGCCGGCCGGCCGCAGACTGTCGACAAATGCGGTAGGAGTGGATTCCATCGGTGCAGGACTCACCGCCCGGGGCTCCAGCTCACCACATCAATCAGGCTCACCACAGGGCGACCTCACCACAAACGGCGTGAGGTTCCTGCTAGGCGCTGAACGACGACCCGCAGCCGCACGTCGACTTGGCGTTCGGGTTCTTGATGGTGAAGCCGCCGCCGGTGATATTGTCGACGAAGTCGACCTCGGCGCCGCGAAGATAGCGCGCGCTGATGGGATCGACGAGGAGCTTGACGCCGTTCGATTCGATCACCGCGTCGGTCGTCTCGTCGCCTTCGCCTTCGTCAATCATCAACCCATATTGAAAGCCCGAGCAGCCGCCGCCCTGGACGAACACTCGCAGGCCCGCACTCATCTTGTTTTCTTCAACGAGCAGCTCCGTGATTTTGGTAGCCGCTGCCGCTGTGACGTTGATCATCCCTGTTGTCTCCTTGCCTCGTGGGCAGATACAAGAATTATAGGGCTTGGCGGCGTTTCCAGCAAGGCGAGAGCTGGACCGATACGCGACCTCAGGCGGCCACAACCTACTGCAGCCATGTAACTTAGAGGATGATAAGATTGCCGGCTATGTCGCTCTGGTATTCACCTGCTACTCGCCTCGTCGATCGGTTCCTGCACGAGCGCCTGGTGTCCCGAATCTGGGAGAGGGATCCTCGGGCCTGGGGAGCCGACGCCGGCAGCGCCGACGAGCGATCGATTCGGACCCGGCTTGGCTGGCTCGACGTGCCTGAGACGATGAGCGCTGGCGTTCCGCGCGCGGCGCACCTGGCTCAGCAGATCGCTGCCGAGCAGTTCGACGCGGTCTACTTGCTCGGCATGGGAGGCAGCAGCCTCTGCGCTGAGGTGCTCCGGCTGGTCTGTGGGGTTGCGCCCGGGCATCCCGAGCTCTTCGTCCTCGACACCACCGACGAACTGACGATCGCGACCGCGGCGGCCCGGCTCGACCCGGCGCGGACGTTGTTCGTCGTCGCCAGCAAGAGCGGTGGCACGGTGGAAGTCGCCTCCCTCGAACGTTTTTTCTGGGCGCGCATGGTCGAGGCAGAAGGCAGCGCGGCGGGCCGGCATTTCATCGCGATCACCGATCCCGGGACAGCGCTCCAGGCCTTGGCCGAATCGAAGCACTATCGGGAAGTGTTCGTGAATCCCGCCGACATCGGTGGCCGCTTTTCGGCGCTGTCGCTTTTCGGTCTCGTGCCGTGCGCGCTCATCGGCGCGGACCCCGGCACGCTCCTCGCGGCTGGCGCAGCGATGGCCGAAGGCTGCAAACAGGAGAATCACGCGAACGCCGGGCTCGCGCTGGGCGCGTTCATCGGTGCGGCCGCGCTCGAGGGACGGGACAAGCTCACACTCGCGCTTCCACCATCACTCGCGTCGCTGGGCTTATGGATCGAACAACTGGTCGCGGAGAGCACCGGCAAGCACGGCAAGGGCGCATTGCCGGTCGTCGACGAGCCGCTCGGCCATCCCGACGAGTACGGAAGCGATCGTGCCTTTGTCGCCATCGCGACCGACCGCGATGCTCCGGACGAAGCTCGAATCGCGGCGCTCGAGGCCGCCGGGCATCCGGTCCTTCGACTGAGCACGAGGATCGACGGGCTCGGCGCCGAGTTCTTCCGCTGGGAGTTTGCGACAGCGGTGGCGGGCGCCGCGCTCGGCATCAATCCGTTCGACGAGCCGAACGTCGCCGAGGCCAAGGAGAAAACCAAAGGTCTCCTCAACACGTTCGCATCGACGGGGCGGTTGCCGGAAACGAGCGCGACGGCCTCGTCTGACGGCGTCAGCGTCTTCTCTCCGACGTTCCAGGGGGATTCGCCGGCTGCGGTCGTCCGAGCAGCGCTCGGCTCGTTACAGGCTGGAGACTATGTCGCGATCCTGTCCTACCTCCCTGCCACGAGCGACGTCGAGCTCCTCTTCGGCGAAATCCGTGAGTCGATCCGCGCGACATTCCGAGTGGCAAGCACCTTCGGTGTCGGGCCACGGTACCTTCACTCGACCGGCCAGTACCACAAGGGTGGACCGAACACCGTGTTGGCCTTCGTCGTGACGACCGACGATGACACCAGCACGGAGATTCCAGAGGCAGGTTATTCCTTCTCGATTCTGAAGCGCGCGCAGGCGCTCGGTGACGCGGAGACCCTGGCCGCCCACAGCCGACGCGTCGTCCGCCTCCATCTCGACGGGGGCACGTCGATTCGCGCGTTGCAGGACGTTTTCGCTCAGGCGCTCCGTTAGCTGGAACCCGATCCGTGCTGTCCGTGACCCAGGGATCAGGGGTCAGGGATCAAGAGGACACGGCTTCCTTCGAACGTCGGGACTACCCCGACTCCCTGATCCCTGATCTCCGATCCCTGAATTGGCTGGTTGAAGCCCTACGCCAAGGTTTCGAGGACTTTTCCCGAGGCGTCCTCGACGTCCTTGTGCAGGCTCGATCCGTGCGCGTCCATGGTGACGATCGCCGGGAAATCACGGACCTCGAGGTGCCACATCGCCTCGGGCGTGCCGAACTCCATCAGCGACACGCCGACGACACGCTGGATGCAACGGGCATAGAACTGCGCTGCGCCGCCGATCGCGTTCAGGTAGACCGCTCCTGACGCCTGCAGTCCCGCGAGCGTTCGGGCGCCCATCCCGCCTTTGCCGATGACCACCTTCACGCCATAGCGCTTGAGAATCTCGGCCTGATAGGGTTCCTCGCGGATGCTCGTCGTCGGGCCGGCGGCCGTCACCCGCCACGTGTCACCATCTGGTCCCGGTTGCTTCACGACGACCGGGCCGCAGTGGTAGAGCACGCCACCATTCAGGTCGACCGGAGGCTGGTTCTTCATCAAGTGCGCGTGCACGGCATCTCGACCGGTGAACACGCGTCCTGAGATCAGCACCACGTCGCCGACTTTGAGCGCCCGGACCTGCTCGTCTGAAATCGGCGCGCTGAGCGGAATCTCGCGGCCGGTGCGGGGGAAGCCTGCCGCCACCGCTTCAGGAGCGAGGAGCGGCGCCGACGGCACGTTCTCGTCCCGGTACAACCACGACGTGATGGCGCCGGTCGTCGCATCGAGTGTGACGCCGAGGCGGCGGAACGCCCAGCAGTCGTACGCAACCGACACGAAGAAGCTCGCGGGGAGGCGGTTCTGCACGCCGATCTTGCAGCCGATGAGCGAGGTCCGGCCACTGAAGCCCATCGGCCCGACCGACAGGCGATTGGCTTCTTCCATGATCGACTCTTCGAGCGCCGCCAGCCTCGCGTCGGCATTTCGATCGTCGAGGGTGCGGAACAGTTGTTCCTTTGCGTAGGTGTACCCGGACGTCCGGTCGCCGCCAATACACACGCCAACGGCGCCCGGACTGCAGCCCTTGCCCTGCGCTTTCCAGACTGCGTGGAGAATGCACTTCCGCACGCCCTCGAGCGTGCGATCGGCGCGGCCCAGATGGTCCAGCTCGGCCGGCAGTGAGTACTGGGCGTTGGTGTTCTCGCAGCCCCCACCCTTGAGAATCAGTTTGATCTCGATGTCGGGCGCTTCCCACTGATCGAAGTGAATGATCGGCGTGCCGGGCCCGAGGTTGTTGCCAGAGTTCTCGCCGGTAATCGAGTCGACGGAATTGGGACGAAGCTTCCCCCGCCGCGTCGCCTCGGCAACCGCTTCGCGAATCTGCTGGCGCATCCAGATCTGGTTCGCGCCGACGGGCACTTTCACCTCGAAGGTCGGCATTCCCGTGTCCTGGCAGATCGGCCCGTCACAGGCGGCGGCCTGATCGATGTTCTGGGCAATGATCGTCATCGCCTGGCCCGCGCGCGTTGCCGGAGCCTCCGCTGCGAGCGCCTGGCTCATCGCCGCGCGCACGTCAGGCGGCAGATCGGTTGACGTTTTGGTGATGAGGTCCACGACGCTGTCGAGGAAGGCGGGGAGCATTTGAAGAGTATGTCAGGCTCAGGGCTCAGGGCTCAAGGCTCGGCTCAGGGCTCAGGGCTCAGGGCTCAAGCTAGATCTTCGAGCAAGTGGTCGAAGGTTTTGCCTGAGCCTTGAGCCCTAAGCCCTGAGCCTTCCAGCCGCTATACTTCTTTCATGCCCCGCGCGACTTTTCGCGTCGAACGCGATCCGCTGGGGGAGGTGCGTGTCCCTGCAAACGCCTACTATGGCGGGCAGACGGCGCGCGCCGTGGAGAACTTCCCGATTAGCGGTTTCACCGCACCGCCCTCGCTCGTCACGGCAACCATCCTGATCAAGAAGGCTGCGGCTGAGGCCAACCGGAGGCTCGGCCGCCTCTCGCCGCCTCTTGCCCGATCGATCGTCAGGGCCGCCGACGACGTGCTCCAGGGGCGGCTGCGCGATCAGTTTGTCGTCGACGTCTACCAGGCGGGCGCCGGCACTTCGCACAACATGAACGCGAACGAGGTGCTTGCCAACCGCGCCGCCGAGATCCTCGGGGACCGTCGTGGCACCTACAGGCGGGTGCACCCCAACGATCACGTCAACATGGGACAGTCGACCAACGACGTGTATCCGACGGCGACGCGGCTGGCGATCCTCTTCGAGCTGCGCGATCTCGTCGCGGCCGCGCGGGAATTGTCGAACGGCCTGACCGAAAAGAGCCGCCGCTTTTCCGCCATCCTCAAGACTGGCCGCACGCATCTTCAGGACGCCGTGCCGATGACGCTTGGCCAGGAGTTCAGCGGCTACGCGGCGAACATTCGCCATGCCACCGACGAGCTCGAGCGAACAGCCGCGCAACTCCAGGAACTCAACCTGGGCGCGACAGCTGTCGGCACGGGCCTCAACGCCGGCGACGACTACACTCGCGCGGCAATCGCCAACCTGGCCCGCTACACACGGCTGCGGCTCCGCCCCGCCGCCAACCCCTTCAGGGTCACGCAGAGCATGGGAGATGTACTGGCGTATTCAGGAGCGCTGCGACGGCTGTCGGTCGAGACAGCCAAGATCGCGTCAGACCTGCGGCTGCTGAGCATGGGACCACGAGCAGGCCTGGCCGAGATCGTGTTGCCGGCGGTTCAGCCCGGTTCGTCGATCATGCCCGGCAAGGTCAACCCGTCGGTGCCCGAGATGGTCAACCAGGTGTGTTGCCAGGTGATCGGATGCGACGCGGCGATCCTCGCTGCCGCAGATGCCGGACAGCTCGAACTGAACGTCATGATGCCGGTGATCGCGTGGAACGCCTTGCACGCCACGAGCATCCTCGGTCAGGCGATGCGCGTCTTTCAGAAGCGGTGCGTCAGCGGCATCGTGGCCGACGCCGCACGCGCGCGCGAGCTGCTCGATCGGAGCACGGCGCTCGCGACGGCACTCAGCCCGCACATCGGCTACGCCGAGACCGCGGCGATCGCCAAGTTGTCGGTCGAGACCGGCCGGCCCATTCGCGAGATCGTTCGCGAACGTCGACTCGTTCCCGACCGGGCGCTCGATGCGATTCTGTCTGCGGAAGCAATGACATCGCCTGGCCGCCCCGGCGACCGAAAAAGTAACAAACAGCATCACCGGAAGAATCAGAAGGCAGGACGCAAGGAAGGAAGACGCAGACGGTGACCCACATTCTTCGAACGCTGCTGGCCTTGTTGATGCTCGCCGGGGCAACCGTCGCCGGCCAGCAGCGGCAGCAACACGGGAAACTGTTCCCGCCCGAGAACCTCGGTCAGCTCGAGGGTCCCGATCGCGACGTCTGGCAGCGCCCCGAGCAGGTCATGGACGCGCTCAACATCGCCGAAGGCAGCGTCGTGGCCGATCTCGGCGCCGCCAGCGGTTGGTTCACCATCAGGCTCGCGCGCCGCGTCGGCCCCAACGGGCGGGTCTACGCGGAGGACATCCAGCCGCAAATGATCGAGGTGATCAAGCGGCGGTTGCCGCTCGAGAATCCTAATAACAATGTCGTCGTTCGACTCGGGACGGCGGCCGATCCAGGCCTGCCGGTCGGGGCGCTCGATGCAGTCCTGATTTCCGATGCGTATCACGAGATGGAGCAGCCGGTGGCGCTGCTCAGAAACGCCGCGAGGGCTCTCAAACCCGATGGACGGATCGGCATCGTGGAGTTCAGCAAAGCCGGAGGCGGGCCGGGCCCGGAAATGAACGAGCGGGTCGACCCGGAGCGCGTGATCCGAGAAGCCAGCGAAGCTGGCCTGCGCCTGATCGCACAGCCCGACATCCTCCGATACCAGTACATGCTGGTCTTCGCCAAGCCTGACGCGCCGGCCGACCGCAGCCGAAAGCCGTCGAAACGATGAGCCGCGTCCCGGCATTTTTTGCCGGCTATCAGGAGCGTGTCGAAGAGGTGCTGCACGGACTCGTCGAGCCCGGCCGCGGGCCGATCGACCGATCGATGGCGTTCACGCTCTTCGCGCCGTCGAAACGGGTCCGGCCGGTGCTGACGCTGCTTTCAGCGGAGTTGTGCGGCGGAACGGCGAGCCTCGCGCTCGCGGCCGCGGCCGCGATGGAGCTCGTCCACACCAGCTCGCTCATCCTCGACGACCTTCCAGCGATGGACGATGCGGCGCTGAGGCGCGGGCGGCCCGCCAACCATCTCGAATTCGGTGAAGCCATTGCGATCCTGGCGGCGTTCGGGCTGCTGAACCTCGCGTTCGGCACGCTCGCGCGCCGCTACGAGGCGCCCCTGGCCGCGCGCCTGGCGGCGCTCCTCGACGAAGCGGTGGGAAATGATGGCTTGATCGCCGGGCAGGCGGCCGACCTTCTCGCCACCGAACAGGAGATCGGGTTCGATTTGCTCGAGCGCATTCACCGCGGGAAAACCGGCGCGCTCTTCAACGCGTCGGCGGTCGCCGGCGCGATGACGGCCGGCGCCGACGCCGACTCAATCGCGGCGCTCTCCGCCTTTGCCAAGAACCTCGGGCTCGCGTTTCAAATCATCGACGACCTGCTCGACGTCGAGGGAAACCCCATCGAAACCGGCAAGGCGATTCGGAAGGATGCCAGAAAGACCACGTTCGTGTCGTTCAGCGGCGTCACGGGCGCGCATCAGCTCGCCGCCGAGCTGTGCCAGACGGCCGATCGAGCGCTGACGCCGTTCGGACGCCGCGCCGACAAGCTCCGCGAACTGTCGGCCTTCGTCGCGGCCCGCAGTATGTGACGCTCATGACCTCCCATCAGGGCGACGATCCTCGCGTCGACGAGCTCAGGCAACGCCTTCGATCGCTCGGCTACCTGGACGCCGGCGTCGATCGTTTCGTGCTCGGCCCCGCGCGCGCGACTCGACGACCCTCCGCGATTGCTTTCCTCGCCAGCCTGCGCGTGGGCATCATCGCCGCGCTCCTGCTCGGCCCGGCTGCGGCCCTCGGCCTCAGCGCGCGCCTCCCAGGACTTGTCACGGGACCTCGCGACGCGGCCGTCGTCGCCATCTATCTCGGCGGTTTCTTCGGCGCCGCCATGGCCGCGGCGGCGATTGCCGCGAGCCTGCTCGTCTGGTGGGTGTCGCGCCAGGCTGGCGCCGGTTACACGCGTGGTGGACGTTGGCTGGCGCGGGGCGCTGGAGGGCTGGTCACGCTGCTCTGCCTGATCTATCTGACGCTATGGTGGCAGACCGTCATCGCCGGACTCGGGTGGTCGGCGCCGATCTGGACGATTTCAGCGCTGGTCGTGGCGGTCGCGATGAGTCTGCTGTTGGGGCATGCCGTGGTCGTCGCCTCGTCGGCGGTGCTCCTTGCGGCTGATAGCACTACGGAGAGTGACGGGCGCCGGGGCGCGGAGCCGTCCTGGCGCGGCACCGTCGCGTCGGGCGCAATCGCGTTTGCCGGTGCGGCGCTGCTGTTGACGTGGTCGGCGGAATCGAGGGGCGGCGCGCCAGCGCGCGAGCAGTTGACGGTCGTGCCAACGGGCCTCCGCGTCCGCGTCATCGCAATCGATGGTTTCGACGCGCGGATCTTCGACTCGCTATCGGCGAGCGGCCGGCTCCCGGCCCTGACCGCGGGCCTGGGCGGTGCGCGCGTGCAGCTCGAGTCGCGGCCGGGAGACGCAGGTGATCCGGCGCGGGTCTGGACCACCGTCGCGACCGGGCAGCCGCCTGACGTGCATGGCGTGCAGGGCCTCGAAACGCGACGCCTCGCCGGAGTCCATGGCAGCGTCGCGATCGCGCAACCCTCGCCGCTCGGCCGCGCGATTCGTGGCGCGACCGATCTCGTCCGCCTGACGAGTCCGGCCATTGCGAGCGGCAGCGAGCGTCGCGCGAAGACATTCTGGGAAGTGGCCGCGGAAGCTGGCCTTCGCACCGTGGTCGTCAACTGGTGGGCGACCTGGCCGGTGGCCGCAGATGCTGGGATCGTGCTGACCGATCGAGTGACGCTGCGGCTCGAGCGGGACGGCCCACTCGACGCCGAGCTCGCGCCGGCAAGCCTCTACGAACCCTTGCGTCAGCGTTGGCCCGAGATCAAGGCGCGCGCCAGCGCGGAGGCCACAAAGGCACTCGAACTGTCGAGCGATGACGCGACCCGCCGCATCCTTCTTCGCTCCGCTGAGCTCGACGCGATTCAGCTCGCGCTCGCCTCTGCGGTCGCGCCGCCCGCGACCGACCTGTCGGTGGTCTATCTTCCAGGTCTCGATATCGCGCAACACGCGCTACTCGGTTAATGGCCAGGCGGGGCTCTCGGATGCTCAGGCGGGACTCTCGCCTTCAGCGCTCGCAGCCCGCCTGGAAGGGCTGCAAGCGTACTATTCGGCGCTCGACCGGTTGCTCGCGCCACTGCTGACGCCGGGACCAGACGAACTCTTGATGCTCGTCACCGAGCCTGGCCGGGTGGGCGGCGACGGGAGAGCGATGATGTCGGTCAACGGACCCGCGGCGCGATCCCACCAGGGCAGCGTCAGCGTGGCGACGGCGATCGCGCCGACGGTGCTGTATGCGCTCGGCGTTCCAGTCAGCCGCGATCTTCCAAGCGGTCCGCTGCTGGAGCTCTTCGATCCAGGGTTCGCGGCGCGCTACCCGTTGCGCTACGTTGCCACCTACGGTCGGCCGTCGGCAGTGCCTGCGCGCCGATCGGGGCAACCGCTCGATCAGGAGATGATCGATCGGCTGAGGAGCTTGGGGTACGTCAGGTGAATTATCGCAATGCTGAATGCTGAGTGCTGAATGCTGAAGTGAATGCGGAAGTGAATGGAGGAGCGAATGCTGAAGCACAACCAGGTGCGAAGGGCTGTGTAGCGTCCGCGGCTGCGCTCAGCGTCGCGAGCGGCCGGTCAGGGTCCAGACCGATGGCAGCACGGTCGCGGCGAGCAGGATCTTGAGGATGTCGACACCAATGAACGGATAGAGCGCGAGTTGAAGCGCCTTCGGCAGCCCGACGGGGGCCGGGGACGCGAACCACGCGAACCAGGCGATGCCGAACGCGAAGATCACGCTGAGCCCTGCGGCCATCGCTGCAACGGAGGTCAGATAGCGCCGGTCGAACCCGCGCTCACCGAGCCAGCCCGCAACGAACGCTGCGAGCGGATACGCCATCAGAAACCCGCCGGTCGGCCCAAGCAGCCGGAGAAATCCCTGGGGGAGCACGGGGCTGGCGGCAAACACGGGAAGACCCGCGATGCCTGCGGTCAGGTAGAGGATCTGGCTCGCGAGCCCAAGCCGCGCGCCGAGCGCGGCGCCGCCGACCAGCACGATCATCGGCTGCAGCGTGAACGGCACCGGAGTGAACGGCAGGGGGATGCTGACCTGCGCCGCGACGGCCGTCAGCACGGCGACGAAGAGGACGGCCGCCGCCCGAATGGCGACGGACATGTCACTACGTGAAGAAATCGTTGTCAGAAGCGTTGCCGACACGGCCATGGGCAGAGATCTTACTTTATGCACACAGCACTGACAATTGCGGGCAGCGACTCGGGCGGTGGCGCCGGCATCCAGGCCGATCTCAAGACCTTCGCGGCACATCGGGTCTTCGGCACGTGCGCGATCACCGCGGTCACGGCTCAGAACACACTCGGCGTGACGATGTGGCGCGCGGTCGCGAGCGATCTCGTGACGGCGCAGATCGAAGCTGTCGCCGGCGACCTGGGCGTCGATGCCGTCAAGGTCGGCATGCTCGCCAACGCCGCCATCGTCGAGGCCGTCGCGGCGGCGATCGCCGAGCTCGACCTGCCGCATGTCGTGGTCGACCCGGTGATGATCGCCAAGGGCGGCGACCGTCTGCTCGAAGAGGAGGCCGTCGCGGCGATACGGGCGGAGCTCCTCCCGCTCGCGCATGTCGTGACGCCCAATGTCCCAGAGGCCGAGGTGCTGTCCGGGCGCACGATTCGTTCGGTCGATGACATGCGAGCCGCCGGCGAACGGATCCTCGGGCTCGGACCCCGCGTCGTACTCGTCAAAGGCGGGCACCTTGAGGGGCCCGAGTCGATCGACGTCGTCTGCACGGCACACGAGGTGTTCGAGCTGCGCGGCCCGAGAATCGACACCAGGCATACCCATGGAACAGGCTGCACGCTGTCCTCGGCGATTGCCGCCAACCTCGCGCTCGGGCTCGACGATCGCTCGGCGCTCTCCCGCGCGCGAGACTACCTCGATGGCGCGATTCGACACGCCCCGGGCCTCGGTCGAGGGCATGGCCCGCTAGGGCATTTCTGGCAGCTATACTAGAGATTGGTTCTAGGGTTCAGGGGGTTCAGGGTTCAGGGGTTCGAGGCTCCTTGAACGTCGAACCATGAACCCCGAACTCCCTGAACCCTGAACTCCGAACCCTGAATCATGAACCGCTTCCACATCACCTCCGACCCGTTGAACACCGAGGCCATCGTGGCGTCGGTGTCGTCGGCCGGGTGCGGGGCGGTGGCATCGTTCATCGGGGTCGTACGCGATCACAATGCGGGCCGGCGGGTCGAATGGCTGGACTATGAGGCCTATCCCGGTCTCGCGGTGAAAACGTTCGAGAGGATCGGGACTGAAGCCGCAGCGTGCTGGCCCTCGGTGTCGCTCGCCATTCACCATCGGGTCGGTCGGGTGGCAATTGGCGAGGCAAGCGTGGTCATAGCGGCAGCTTCGGCGCACCGGGCGGACGCGTTTGCGGCCTGCCGGTACGCGATCGAGCGGATCAAACAGATCGCGCCGATCTGGAAGCACGAGCATTTCGACGGGGGCGATGTCTGGATCGAAGGGGCGACGGCCGATCCGGATGATGAGGCGGCGAAGCAGGCCGCATTCGAGCGCGCATGTTCGTAACCGTCCGGCTCTTCGCACGGTTGCGCGAGCTCACGGGAACATCTGAGCTGCGACGCGAGCTGCCCGACGGCGCGATCGCGCGGACCGCGTGGGAATCGCTCGTTCGTGACCACGCGGCGCTCGCCGACTACGCGCCGGTGGTGTCGTGCGCGGTGAACGAAGAGTACGCTCGACTGTCGACGCCGCTCAAGCATGGCGACGAGGTCGCGTTCCTGCCGCCGGTGTCCGGCGGGTAGACCCGAGGAGTTCTCGGACCGCAGAAGGTATCGACAGGTTGACCCATGCTCGACAAACTGACCGCTGCAGAATCGCGATACGAACAGTTGATGGCCGAAATGGCCGATCCGGCCGTCCAGGCCGACACGGTCAAGTTCCGTACGCACTCCAAGGAACTCGCCGAGATGCAGCCGCTCATCGAGCACTTTCGGCAGTACAAGGACGTCGCTGCGCAATTCGCCGCGACCGAGGAGCTGGTCAAGGACCCCGACATGCGCGAGCTCGCGCAGGAAGAGCTCAAGTCACTTCAGGCGCGCCGTGACACGCTCCTCGCCGAATTGAAGGTCCTGCTCATTCCGAAGGATCCGAACGACGCCAAGAACGTCGTGCTCGAAATCCGCGCCGGGGCCGGTGGCGACGAGGCCGCGCTCTTCGCCTCTGATCTCTTCCGGATGTACTCACGCTACGCAGAGCGGCAGGGCTGGCGCCTCGAAGTCCTGAACCTCAGCGACACCGGCGTCGGCGGAACGAAGGAAGTCACGGCGCTCATCGAGGGAAAGGGCGTGTACGGCCGCCTCAAGTACGAGAGCGGCGTCCACCGCGTGCAGCGCGTCCCGGCGACGGAGGCCAGCGGACGCATCCATACTTCGACGGCGACGGTGGCGGTTTTGCCGGAGGCCGAGGAAGTCGACATCCAGATCGACGCCAAGGACCTCCGCATCGACACGTTCTGTTCGAGCGGGCCCGGTGGCCAGAGCGTCAACACCACGTATTCCGCCGTCCGAATCACGCACATCCCGACCGGCCTCGTTGTTTCGCAGCAGGACGAGAAATCCCAGGTGAAGAATCGGGCCAAGGCGATGAAAGTGTTGCGCTCGCGACTCTACGACATCGAGATGCGGCGACAGCATGAGGCGATCGCCAAGGATCGCCGGACGCAGGTGGGCACCGGGGACCGCTCAGAAAAGATCCGCACTTACAACTTCAAAGAGAACCGTATTACCGATCATCGGTTCGGCTACAGCATGTATCAACTGGACTACGCGCTCGACGGGGATATCGGCGAGCTGATCGATCAGGCGGTCACGCACTACCAATCAGAACCATCCCATTGAGTGGGACTATGGCAATTCTGAATGCTGAGTGCTGAATGCTGAAGTGAAGGTCGAATAGTGATCTCCGTCCACGAACGAATCGCCGATGCCCGTCAGGCGCTCGTGCGCGCTGGCTTGACGATCGAGAACGCGCGGCTCGACGCCGAGGTCCTCGCACGCCATGCCCTTGGCTGGGACCGCGCGAGGCTGGTGGCGGACGGTCGCGGTCCAATGCCCGCCGACGTCGAGCGCGACTTCTCGGCGCTCATCGAACGGCGCGCCACGCACGAACCCGTCGCCTTCATCATCGGCCGGCGCGAGTTCTGGGGGCTGGACTTCGACGTGTCGCGCGACGTGCTCATCCCCAGGCCAGAAACCGAGCTCATCGTCGAGGCCGTCTGCGAGCGGCGGGATCGCGGGCTGGACGTGCGAACCATTGTCGACGTCGGAACTGGCAGCGGTTGCCTGGCGGTCGCGCTGGCACGGGAGTGTCCGGATGCACGGGTGCTGGCGACCGACGTCTCCCCGACCGCGCTGGCTGTCGCCGCAAGAAATGCGACCCGGCATCAGGTCGATCGGCGAGTGACGTTGGTGCTCGGTGACCTGCTTGACCCTGTGAAAGGCCCCATCGACGTCATCGTCTCCAATCCGCCCTATGTGCCAAGCGGGGTGGAACTGTCGCCGGACATCGTCCGGTTCGAGCCTTCGGTGGCGCTCTACTCCGGGCATGACGGGCTGACGCTTGTGAAAAGGCTCGTGAGGTCGGCTCGATCGCGCCTCGCCCCAGGCGGCTTGTTCGTGGTGGAATTCGGTCTCGGTCAGGACGACGAGGTGCGCGCGTCCGCGCTCGAAGCGGGCTGGAGCGACGTCACCCTCAGACCCGACCTCCAGGGCATCCCTCGAGTGGCGGTGATGACGAACTAGCTGCCGAGCTGCCAGCTTCCAGCTGCTCAGCTGTCAGCTAAACCTTCAGAACTCAGATCGGTCGGCTGGGATCTGAATGCTCTGGCTGAGAGCTGATAGCTGGATAGCTAGGAGCTGAGACTCATGCCTGACTGCCTCTTCTGCAAAATCATCGGCGGACAGATTCCGGCCTCAATCGTCTACCAGGACGATCGGCTGATTGCCATCAAGGACATCAACCCGCAGGCGCCGATGCATGTTCTGGTGGTACCGCGCCGCCACATCGCGACCCTCAACGACGTTGCCGCCGAAGACGACGGGCTCGTTGGCGAGATGATCCGTCGCGGAGCGGCGCTGGCGCGCGAGCACGGCCACAGCGAGCGCGGCTTCCGAACCGTCTTCAACTGCAACGCCGACGCAGGCCAGACGGTCTTCCACATCCACCTGCACGTGCTCGGCGGACGTGGATTGGCGTGGCCGCCAGGATAGCGGTCCGCGCTCAGACGAGTCAGGGACGGGCCAACAAATACTGTCCTCTTCGCGCCTCGCGCGCGAGGAAGAAGTCCACGGCGCGGTAGCCTCGCCGGAAGTACGTCTGAAAGATCTCGCGCGTCGATATCCGCCAATCGTGGGCCAGGCGGGAATCGCGTTCGAGCATCTCGGAAAAGCCAACCGGGATTTCCACCAGCAACCGCCGCGCGTCAATCGACAGGTCGGCCGGCCCTGGCTGCAGCCAGGGCTCCCAGGGCTGCGACGGGTTTACTACTGGCGCGCCCGCGACTGAGCTATCCCGTACCGAGGGGCCGCCGAGTGCCGCGATTCGACGCTCGACGTGCGGCTCAGAAAGCCGCCACTCCGCAACGAAGCGATCCGTCGACGTCCCGCTGTGCAGCGGGCTGCTCGATTCCCCGTAGATATTCTCTTCGTACTCCTCGACGACGACGCCCAGCTTGGCGAAGTTCAAGTGAGCGTTCCCGGCCTGCAACGGATCGTAGGTCCACTCGATGAGGTCCAGGCCCATGTCGAGCGCGGCCTGCCGCTGGGCGAGCTTCAGCCTCGCGCCGAGCCCGGCAGCGCGCATTTCCGGCATCACGCCCAGCATGTGCGACCACTGCGTCGGGCGGCCATCTTTGATCGCGGGCATCGAGTAGACGAACCCGCGCATGCTGCCGCCGTCGTCGAACGCTCCGAGCAGGATGCCGCCCCGCTTGATCGAGACGATGAGGACGGGCGGCGGGACGACGTCCTCGGCGTCGGCGTAACCCCAAACGGTTTTTTCCAGGGCAGCGACCTGTCGGCATTCCTCGAGCGTCGTGAGCGGCCTGATCAGCATCAGAGCAGTGGCGGCAGCTCGCGCAGCGTCCGGATGACGGGCACGTCCTCCGGGCACGTGGTGGACGTGGCCGGGACGCCCGGAGCGCGAGACGAGCACCGCGCGCATTCCGAGCCCGCGCGCGCCCGCGATGTCGGCGGGCAGGCTGTCGCCAACCATGACGGCTTCGTGGGCCGCGACGCCGATCTGCTGCAGCGCCGATTCAAAGATGCTGCGATGAGGCTTCATGTAGCCGTGATCGTACGAAGAGACCGCGGCGGCAAAGATACCTTCGAGAGAGAAGTGCGTCTGAAATGCCGTCAGCGACCGCTGCGTGTTCGAGATCAGGCCGATCTTGAGGCCGGACGCGTGCAGCCCACGCAGGACGTCGGGTACCTCTTCGTACATCTCGAAGTGGTGGCACGATGACCATTCGTCATAGATCTCGCGGGCGGCGCGCTCAACGCCTTCTCCAGATCCACCCATATGTTCGATGATCCGCATCGTGTACTGGATGAAGATCTCCGGATCGTAGACGTCGCCGTTCGTGTCGAGCAGCGTCGACGCGGCGGCGACCGCGCGCTCGAACGCGAGCGCGTCGATGGTGACGTCGTGCCGCGCGCAGAAGTCGCGATAGCCGGATCCCTGGAAGGTCGGGCCCGGGTAGATCAACGTGAAGTCCACGTCGAAGAACACAGCGCGCGTGGACATTACTCAGTTCTCGCGGGGACCCGCAACCGCGACGGCGGCGCGGTCGGGGTGGAGCAGCTCCGCCGCAGCCTCCCGAACCTGCTCGAGCGTCACCGCCCGGATGTCGTCGGCCAGGCGCCGATCGTAATCGAGTCCAAGGCCGAACTGCTCTTCCGACTGCAAAAACGACGCGATGCCGCTGTTGGTCTCGAGCGTCCGTGGAATCGAGCCAATCAAGAACTGCTTGGTTTGCGCCAGCTCCTCCGCGGTCACCCCATCGGTGCCCATCGCCCGCACCTCCTGGTCAATCGCATCGAGCGCTCGAGTGACGTTGTCGGGATCGACGCCGGCGCGCACGATCAGCGGTCCGACCCCCACGCTGGGATCGAAGGCGCTAAAGGCGTAGTAGGCCATGCCCTGACGTTCCCGGATGTTGTCTGCGAGACGTCCACCGAGTCCGAACTGCCCGAGGATATTGTTCATCACGAAGTACGCATCGTATCGTGGGTCGAGGCGACTGATGGCGGTGAACCCGTAGGCGATCTCCGACTGTGACTTCCCTGGCAGATCGATGCGCAGTTGCCGACGCGCGAGCGCGGCGGGCGGCGGTGGAAGCGACGGCTCGTCGAGGGCGCTACCAGACCACCCGTCGAGCTCTATTTCCGCGCGGGCCAACGCATGACCCGGAGTCACGTGACCGACGACGGCGAGCGATAGAGCCGCCGGATGGAATCGCCTGGCATGAAACGCCTGGAGATCCTGGCGGGTGATGCGTTGGACGCTTTCCAGGCTGCCCTTCGCGCGACGGCCATAGGGATGCGTCGCGCCATAGAGCAGTTCGAACAGCGCTTCGACCGCGCGGACCGACGGGTTGTCCTCGTCCTGCCGGATTGCCGAGAGGCACTCGACCTGGCGCTTGGCGAATTCGTGCTCCGGAAAAAGCGGCCGGCGCACGATGTCGAGCACGATCGCGAGCACGCGATCGAAATCCTCCGACAGGCACGTGCAGCCGACAACCGTCGCATGCCGCGACGTCGTCACTCGCAGCGAGACGCCACGGTCGTCCAGTTCTTCTGCGAGCACGTCGGCGGAGCGGGACTCTGTCCCGCGATCCAGGACACGGCCGAGCAGGTAGGCCAGGCCGGGCCGGTCTGAGGGCTCGTGAACTCCGCCCGCGCGCACGGTCGCGTTGATGGTGACGGCCGGCGTGGTCGACGTCTCCTGAACGATGGCGACCGCGCCGCTCGCGAGCACCGTTCGAACCGGCGACAGTCCTCGTACCGCGGCTGTCGTCACGCGCCGCCTGCCGTTGTCCCTGCCGTTATCGATGCGGGCTGAAACCAGCCGACGGTGCGGTTCGCCGGCAGCAGCCTGCGGCGAGCGACGCCGGCGACGTCAGTCGGCGGTGACCTTCGCGACCCGTGACTGCATGTCCTCGAAGAAGCCAGGCCCCGTCACGGTCTCGAAGTACCCGAGCTGGTGCGCGATATTCGTCACGCTGTCGGTCTCGAAGACGAATCTGGCGCGCAGCTGACGGCACGCCCGCGCCACCTCTTCGTCGCTGACACCACCCTCCCGAACCCGCTCAATCTCTTCGACGGCCGCTGCTTCGAGTGCGGAGAGCGACACGCCCTGCATCGCCGTCAGGGAAATCATGTAGAGGAACGGCTGCGCCGTCGGGACGAGGGCACCGGACACGTTCGAGGCCAGCGATTGGTCGACCAGACGCGTGTACAGCCTCGCTTTTCGTTGTGGCGGCGCGCCGCGGAAGCTCGACCAGAGATTCAGGCCCTTGGCGCCCGTCAGGATCGCGTCGAGCACCAGCATCGGAAAGAAATCCGGTTCCGTGGCGGCCGGGGCCGGCCAGGCAAGCTTCAGATACGCCGTCGTGCCGGGCCTCTCCACGACCACGCGTCGCTCGCCGATTTGCAGCGGCTCGGTGATCGAGAGGCGCGGTGGATCGGGCGCGGACGGAATGCCCCCCAGCGTCCGCTCGACGCGGCGAAGCACGTCACTCGTCTCAACGTCGCCAGCAACGACTAGCGTGGCGTTGTTGGGAATGTAGTAGCGGCGGTAGTGGTCAAACAGGTCGTCGCGCGTCATCGAGCGAAGGTCTGGCAGCCACCCGATGGTTGGATGACGGTACGGATGCGCGCGAAACGCCATCGCCGTCACCTCCTGGTCGAGCAACTGGTCGGGGTCGTTCTCGCCACCCTGCAGCTCGGAAATGATGACCGTGCGCTCCGCCTCGCATTCGTCGGGCTCGTAGAGCCCATTGGCCATGCGCTCGGCCTCGATGAACAGCAACTGATCGAGCGCATCCCGGCCGGCGGTTTCGAGGTAAGTCGTCTGGTCCAGCCATGTATAGCCGTTCCACATGCCTCCGAAACGCTCGACGAGCCCCTTCATCTGGTCGCGCGGGATGTTGCGCGTGCCCTTGAAGTTCATGTGCTCGACCCAATGCGAGGCGCCGGTCCGGCCCGGACTCTCGTCCCCCGAGCCGACGCGATACCAGCACCAGACCGAGACAAGCGGCGCGGTGTGGACCTCGTGCACGAGCACGTTCAGTCCATTCTGCAGGCGCTCGCGCCTCGTGCCAGACAGCACAGGGACCTCTGCCGGAGTCATGGCTCAATTATAGGGCGCGCAATCCCGCAGCCAGGCCCGCCTGGCGGCGTCATGGCGCAGTAAACTACGCCATTCTGCCGCTCGCCCACGGCCACATCTTTGCACTGACCCAGCCATAGAGAGTAACCATGGCACGTCGGTAACCCTGACGTGCCTGTTCAGAAGGAGTTGTTATGCGCCGGAGAACGAGATTGCCGTTGCTGCTGTCGTGTGCTGCCCTGCTGGCTGCCGGCGTGCCCAGCGCCGAAGCCCAGGTCACGGCGACTGCTGTCCTGAAATCCGGTCAGCGACACACCGGATCGAACCTCGCCTATCGTGTCGACGGGCGACAGGTCATCGTGCGGACGAGCCAGGCCGACGAACCGCGCATTCCAGTGGATCAGGTGGCCTACATAGACTTCGGCGGGACTTCCGATCCGCCCAACCTGAACCTCAGCGGCTCACAGGAAGCGGTCGTGATGCGGGATGGCTCCGTGCAGAAGGGTCAGATCCTCGAGCTCGGACACACCAACAAGGCAGACCTGTCGAGTCCCTTCCTGGTCATCTTCAGGACCGAGAGCGGTGAGGAACGAAGGCTCCCTTCGAGCCAGGTCGCCCGCGTGTACTTCGCGGGTGGGCAACCGTCGAGTGGCTCGGGGTCGTCGAGCGGAGCCGCGACCACTCCGCCAGCTCCAAGCCAGGGCTACACCGTTTCTTCCCAGCAGCAGTGGACACCCACGGGCATCGTGCTGAACAGTGGTGAAGTGTTTGCGGTCAAGGCGAGTGGAGAAATCTCGCTCCGCGGCGCAGACGGCCCCAAGTCCTCACCCGGTGGGACGGGACAAACCGACCAGGCCAATACCATGCCGGGCATGCCGACCGGCGCGCTGATCGGCCGCATCGGCACAGGCCAGCCATTCCTGATCGGAACGGCATCGAGCATCGCGGCACCCGCCGCCGGCCAACTGTTCCTGGGCATCAACGACAGCAACGTTTCCGACAACCAGGGCTCGTATCAGGTCGACATTCAGCGCTCGGCCCGACGCCGACGGTAGGTTTTCTCGGGTTCACGGTTCAGGGTTCAGGGTTCAGGGTTCGAACCCTGAACCTTGAACCTTGAACCTTGAACCCTGAACCGTCTTTCGTCCAGTCCGCCATCCCGCACTACAATAAAGGGATACATGGCGGACTGGAAAGACACGCTCAACCTCCCGCGAACTGATTTCCCCATGAAGGCGAACCTGCAGACCGCCGAGCCGCAGGCCCTCGCCCGCTGGACCGAGATGGGGCTGTACGAACGCATTCGCGAGGCCCGTCGCGGCCGGCCGAAGTTCGTGCTCCACGACGGTCCGCCCTACGCGAACGGCAAGATTCACATCGGCACGGCGATGAACAAGATCCTCAAGGATCTTGTCGTCAAAACGCGCACGATGGAGGGCTTCGACGCGCCCTACGTCCTCGGATACGACTGCCACGGTCTGCCAATCGAACTACAGGTCGACCGGGAGCTCGGGCCCAAGAAGCGCGAGATGTCGCTGGCCGATTTCCGGCGCGCCTGTCGCGCGTATGCGTCGCGCTTCATCGGCGTCATGAGCGAGGAATTCCAGCGCCTCTGCGTCTTCGGCGACTGGAACCATCTGTACCTGACGATGGATTTTCGCTACCAGGCGGCAATCGCCCGGGCGCTTGGTAAGTTCGTCGAGCAGGGGCTCGTCTACAAGGGCAAGAAGCCCGTCCATTGGTGCATCCACTGCCGCACGGCGCTCGCCGAAGCCGAGGTCGAGTACCGAGGACCACTCGTCGCCGTCGATCTATGTGGAGTTCCATCTCGCGCCTGCGCAGCCCCGGCAGCAGCAATGAAGCGATTGCGGCGCGAGTGCCGGCGCTCGCGGGGCGGCCGGTGTCGGTCCTCATCTGGACGACGACACCGTGGACGATCCCGTCGAACCTGGCGATCGCCTTTCACCCTGACTTTGACTACGCCGCCTACGAGGTCGACGGCCGTGCCGTCATCCTCGCTGAAGCGCTCGCGCCCAGGGTGGCGCAGGCGACGGGCCGAACGCTCGGCGAGCCGGTCGCCAAGATGAAGGGATCCGAGCTCGAGCACCTCAGATTCGAACACCCGCTCTACACGCGAGACTCGGTCGGCGTGCTGGCGGAGTATGTGACCCTCGAACAGGGCACGGGCGCGGTCCATACCGCACCCGGACACGGCAGCGACGACTTTGCCACGGGTGTGAAATACGGGCTGGAGATCTACGCGCCGGTTGGGCCGAGCGGACACTTCCTCGACACGGTGGAGCTCTTCAACGGCCAGCGCGTCTTCGACGCGAACCCGGTGATCGTCAAGACCCTCGAGTCCCGTGGACGCCTGTGGCATCACGAGGCGTTCGCGCACTCGTATCCGCACTGCTGGCGCTGCCACAATCCTGTGATCTTCCTGGCGACGTCACAGTGGTTCATCAGAATGGATGGACCCCTGGCCGCGACCGGCTCGACATTGCGCGCCCGCGCGCTCCAGGCGGTCGACCGTGAAGTCGAATGGCTGCCGTCGTGGGGACGGGATCGCCTGTCGAACATGATCGCTCATCGTCCCGACTGGTGCATCTCGCGCCAGCGCGCGTGGGGCGTGCCAATCCCCGCGGTGGACTGCGCGAAGTGCGGCGAGGCCATCCTGACCCCCGCACTCGTCGAGCGGGCCGCGTCCGTCTTCGACGTGCACGGGGCCGATGCCTGGTACGAACGGCCGATTGCCGAGTTCCTCCCTGACGGCCTGACCTGTCCGTCATGCGGCGGCACCGAGTTCGAACGGGAGCGCGACATCCTCGACGTCTGGTTCGACTCGGGGTCGAGCCATGAGGCCGTGCTCCCCTTCCGGCCCGAATTGACGTGGCCGGCCGACCTCTACCTCGAGGGCAGCGACCAGCACCGGGGCTGGTTTCAGAGCTCGTTGCTTGTCGGCCTGGGCACGCGCGGTCGCGCGCCGTTCAATCAGGTCGTCACCCACGGTTTCGTCGTCGACGAAGACGGCAAGAAGATGTCGAAGTCGCTCGGCAACACGATCCTTCCGCAGGACATCATCAATCAGAGCGGCGCCGAGATCGTCCGGCTCTGGGTGGCGATGGTCGACTACCGCGAGGAAGTCCGCCTCGGCAAGCAGATCATCGCGCGCGTCGTCGAAGCCTACCGCAAGATCCGGAACACGCTCAGGTACCTGGCGTCGAACCTGTACGATTTCAACCCGGTCGATCGGGTGGCTCTCGATCGCATGGAAGAGGTCGATCGCTACGCGCTCGCGCGCTACGCCGCCGCTGCCGGAACCGTCGTCGACGCGTATGGCCGCTACGACTATCCGACGATCTTCCAGGCGATCAATCAGTTCACGACCGTCGATCTCAGCGCGTTCTACGCGGACGTCTCAAAAGATCGTCTCTATACGTTTGCCGCCGCGTCGCCGGAGCGCCGATCGGCACAGACGGCCATGTACGCAATCGCCGATGGGCTGGTCCGGCTCCTGGCGCCGATCCTGCCGGTCACGACCGACGAGTTGTGGCGACACCTGCCGGGCACACGCGAGAAATCGGTTCACATTGCCGAGTTCCCGAAAGCCGCCGATCTCGCGGCGTGGCGCGACGAGGGGCTGGAGCACCGGTGGGCGATCCTGCTCGAGGCGCGATCCGCGGTCAACGCGAAGCTCGAAGCCTTGCGCGAAAAGAAAGTGATCGGCAGCTCGCTGCAAGCCAGCGTGACCATCGATGTCGACGACGCGCCTGCGGCGGCGCTTCTGAGGCGCTACGCCGACACACTGCCAATGTTGTTCATCGTGTCCAGCGTGACGCTCGGGCCGAGGGCGGCAAGCGCCGAAGGCGCGCTCACCCAGGCGCCGGGCGATGGCTCGGCCCGGCAGTGGACTATCGATGCTGCACCCGCGCGAGGCGAGAAGTGCCCACGATGCTGGCGGGTCGTACCGGCCGTGTCGTCCGCCGCCGACAGCCTTGGGCTGTGCGAGCGCTGCGTGGACGCGATGACCGCCGGAGGGGTCGCCGGATGATTCCAGATGGGCGCCCCCAGACAGGCTCCCAAGTGTGAGCCCCCAGGTGAGTGACGTTCCGAGCACCGACCAGGTCCTGGCTGCCGCGAACACCTTCAGTGCTCCCCCGCCGGCCGCGGAGGCGACCGAGCCTCGCCCCTACGCGAAGCCGATCGAGCTCATCATCATCGCCGCCGTCGTCATCGTCGATCAACTGACGAAGGAGATCGTGCGCCGGACCTTGCCGCTCCACGGCGAACCGGCGCAACTCATCCCCGGCTTTCTGGATCTGACGCACGTGCAGAATACCGGCGCCGCCTTTGGCTTGCTGAACGCGGCCGACTTCCCCTACAAGGCCGCGGTCATGATCGGGATTGCCTGTATGGCCCTCGTTGCCATTGCGGCCTACGCGACGCAGCTTGGCTTTCATGAGCGACTCGCCCGTGTCGGTCTCGCCCTCATCCTGGGCGGAGCCTTTGGCAACTTGATCGATCGGGCGCTCTTCGGACACGTCGTGGATTTCGTGGACGTCTACTGGGGAGCGGCACACTTCTGGGCGTTCAACGTTGCAGACGCTGCCATCACGGTTGGCGCGATCCTCGTGCTCCTCGATATGATCGGCCTCGGACGCAGACATGCATCCCATCCTGTTTGAGATTGGCGGGTTCCCGGTCTACACGTACGGGCTGCTGCTCGCAGCCGCGTACCTGCTTGGCCTCCAGTTCGCGGTCGTCAGGGGTCGAAAGCGCGGCCTCAACCCGAACCAGATCATGGATCTGGGCATCTGGATCATCGTCAGCGCCCTCGTCGGCGCCAAGCTGATGCTGGTCGTCGTCGAGCGCGACAAGTTCGGGTGGAACTGGCAGGAGCTCCTCAACCTGTTTCGCTCCGCAGGTGTCTTCTATGGCGGACTGATCGCGGCAATCGCCGTCGCGCTCTGGTACATGTGGCGCCACAAGATGCCAACCTGGACGGTGACCGATGTCTTCGCGCCAGGGATCGCGCTCGGTCACGTGGTCGGCAGGCTCGGCTGCCTCTTCGCCGGCTGCTGCTTTGGCAAGCCGACGACGATGCCCTGGGGGATTACGTTCCACGACAAGTTCGCCGAACAGAACGCGGGCACGACGCTGGGCATTCCGCTCCACCCCACGCAGCTCTACGAAGCCGGTGCGGAGCTCCTCATCCTGGCCGTGCTGCTCCTGACCGAACGGAAGGGCCGTCCGTTTCCAGGTCGGACGTTCTGGAGCTACATGTTCCTCTACGGCGTCTCGCGCTTCGCAATCGAGTTCTATCGCGGCGACTCACGCGGAACGATTGGTTTTCTGTCGATGTCGCTGTCGACCTCGCAGTTCATCTCGCTGTTGATCGTCCCGGTCAGTCTCGTCATGCTGGTGGTGCTGGGGCGGCGAACCGGTCCGGTTCCAGCCGACTCGGCGACCAGACGCGCCAGGGCGGCGTAGTCCGGCGCTACCGGACACGGCCGACGCCGGCAAGCACGATGAGCACGAACACCCGCACCGTCGAGGTCGACCCGGAGTACGACGGTGTCCGGCTCGACAGCTTTCTGACCGCGGTGCTGCCGGAACAGTCGCGCTCGCAGATTCAGCGGCTGATCAAGGACGGCAGCGTCACAGGCGCGGCCAAAGGGCTTCGGCCGAGCATGGCCGTTCGCGCGGGACAGCACTACTCGATCGACATCCCGGCGCCCACGCCGGCCGCGCCGGCGCCCGAAGCCCTGCCGCTGCGGATTCTCTTCGAAGATCCGGACATCGTCGTGCTCGACAAGCCCGCTGGCATGGTCGTGCACCCGGCAGCTGGCCACAGCAGCGGGACGCTGGTCAACGCGCTGTTGCACCACGTCACCGACCTGAGCGGGATTGGCGGAGAGCTGCGTCCGGGGATTGTCCATCGGCTCGACCGCGGCACGTCGGGATTGATGGTCGTGGCGAAGCACGATCGGGCGCACCAGGAACTGTCGCGGCAATTCCGCGACCGCGAAGTCGACAAGGAATACATCGCGCTCGTCTGGGGCGTCGTCCATGCCGGGCGACGAATCGACGCGCCGATCGGCCGCGACGAGAAGGACCGACAGAAAATGTCGACGCGGGCGCGCCGGGCGCGCACTGCCGTCACGCGCATCACGTGGTCGCGTCATTACAAGGGCGTCTCTCTGGCAAAGGTCGCAATCGCGACCGGACGGACGCACCAGATCCGCGTGCACTTGCACGCAATCGGTCATCCGATCGTCGGTGACTCCGTCTACGGCGGGATCCACCGCCGCGTTCCGCCGGACCTCCGGGCGGTGATGCGGCTCGAGCGGCCGTTTCTGCACGCGGCCCGCCTCTGCTTCACGCACCCAGCCGACGGGCGTCGTGTCGAATTCGATTCGCCTCTTCCACCCGACCTCGAGTCGGTGATTGACGAGATCGAGGAAGTGCAAGAAGGGGAGCCGGCATGAGTACCGTTGTCGATGTAGTGTCGAGCGAGCGGGTGTTCGACGGGAAGGTCTTCGAGATCGATCGCGATCGGGTCCGGATGCCGAACGGACGTGAGGTCACCGTCGATGTCGTCCGGCACGCGCGATCGGTGGTGCTGCTGCCGGTGCCCGAACCGGGCCACATCGTGCTCATCCGGCAGTATCGCTACGCCGTGAACCGGTGGCTCTGGGAAGTGCCGGCTGGGAGCGTCGATCCGGGTGAGGAACCTGACGAGGCTGCCCGCCGCGAGTGTCACGAGGAGATTGGACAAGTCCCGGAGACAATCGTCCGCCTGGGCGCATTTCTCCCCACACCGGGTTACTGCAACGAAGAAATGATCTTCTTCCGGTTGTCCGGCCTGACCGTGCCTGCCGAGCCCGCCGCGGCGGACGAGGACGAGGACATCGAGCCTCGGACGTTCACGATTCCTGAAGCGCGGGAGATGATCAGGCGCGGCGAGATCGTCGACATGAAGACGATCGTCGGGCTCGGGCTGCTCTGAAGAACATCATCGTAGTGTCCGCCTTCAGGCGGACCTATCGTTAGGTCCGGCTGACCACCAATAGTAAGTAAGGCAAGCCGGACACTACGGATTTCGCCTCTACTGAACGGTCTGCCGCAGATCGTTGTCAAGCGGCAGCCCGGTGTGAGTTTGCGCCGAGGAGGGCTGGAGCGCGATCGCCAGGACCTCTTCGATGTGGATGACGTAATGAATCGTCAACTCGCGCCGAAGCTCGTCGGTCAAATCCTCTTTGATGTGCTTCTCGTTCTGGCGCGGCAGGATCACCTCGGTGATGCCGTGACGGCGCGCGGCGAGGACCTTCTCCTTGATACCACCAACCGGCAGGACCCTGCCCGACAGGGTGATCTCGCCGGTCATCGCAATGTCGCCGCGGACCGGCCGGCCCGTCAGCTGCGAGGCGAGCGCGGTCACCATCGTCACGCCTGCAGAGGGGCCGTCCTTGGGAATGGCGCCGGACGGGACGTGCAGGTGAATCTCCGAGTCCTTGTAGAACGCGGGATCGACGCCGTAGCGGTTTGCGTTCGATCGGAACCAGGACAACGCCGTGCGACCCGACTCTTTCATGACGTCGCCGAGCTGTCCGGTCAGCGTGAGGCTGCCACCACCCTGCATTCGTGAGGCCTCGACAAAGAGGACCTCGCCGCCGGCGGGCGTCCAGGCCAGGCCCACGGCCACCCCAGGGTCCTTGGTGCGATTCTCGATCTCTTCGTCGAGAAACGTCGGCGCCCCAAGCATCTCGACCACCACCTCGGGTGTAATCGACACCTTCGACTCGTCGCCCTCGGCCCTTCGGCGGGCGACTTTGCGACAGAGCGCGCCGATCTCGCGCTCGAGGTTTCTGACGCCGGCCTCGCGCGTATAGCCTCGAATGACCGCGCGGATTGCCGCATCGCTGAACTCCAGCTGCTCGGCGGTCAACCCATGGTTCACAATCTGTTTGCCGACGAGGTGCTCGACGGCAATCTTGAGCTTCTCTTCCTCGGTGTAGCCGGCGAGCTCGAGCACCTCCATGCGGTCGCGCAGCGCCGGCGGCACGGGATCGAGCACGTTCGCGGTCGTCAGAAAGAGGACTTCTGAGAGGTCGAACGGCACGTCGAGGTAGTGATCGCGAAACGTATTGTTCTGTTCGGGATCGAGCACTTCGAGGAGCGCCGACGCCGGGTCGCCGCGGAAATCCGAGCCGAGCTTGTCGATCTCGTCCAGGATGAAGACCGGGTTCTTCGATTCGGCGCGGCGCAGCCCCTGAATGACCTGGCCCGGCAGCGCGCCGATGTAGGTGCGCCGGTGACCGCGAATCTCGGCCTCGTCGCGCATGCCGCCGAGCGACACGCGCACGAACTTGCGGCCGAGAGAATTGGCAATGGACTTGGCGAGCGACGTCTTGCCGACCCCAGGAGGGCCGAGAAAACAGAGGATCGGTCCCTTCACGTCAGGATTCAGCTTGCGAACCGCCAGATACTCGAGCACGCGGTCCTTCACCTTCTCGAGGCCTGAATGGTCGGCGTCGAGGACGTCTTTCGTGCGCTTGAGATCGATCGAATCCTCGGTGCGCTTCGCCCAGGGGAGCGCGATGATCCAGTCGAGATACGTGCGCGAGACGGTGTACTCCGCCGCCGCCACCGGCATCTTGGAGAGCCGGTCGAGCTCTCGCATCGCTTCCTTCCTGACCGCGTCGGGCAGCCCGGCGGCGTCAAGCTTTGCCCGCAGCTCATCGATCTCCTTGGCCTGCTCGTCCCCTTCGCCGAGCTCCTTCTGGATCGCTTTCATCTGCTCGCGCAGGAAGTACTCCCGCTGGTTCTTGCCGACTTCGGACTGCACCTGCGACTGGATCTTCGATCCGAGCTCGAGGACCTCGAGCTCCTTGATGAGCAGACGGTTGAGCGAGTCCATCCGGGCGCGGATATCCAGCGTCTCGAGCACCTCCTGCTTGACCGGGGTCCCGATCGTCGTCAGGCTCGAGGCGATGAAGTCAGCCAGCTTGCCGGGTCGGTGATGTTGCCGGCGAGCGCCTGGAGATCGTCGGACAGGAGCGGGGAGAGCGAGACGACCTGCTGGAAGTTGCTCTTGATGTTGCGCTGCAGGGCGTCGATTTCGAGGTGATCTTCGTCGCGGAGGAGTTCGTCGGCGAGCGTCACCGCGGCACGAAGGTACGGCCGGGTCTGCAGCATCTTGTCGAGCCGCACGCGCGTCAGGCCCTGAACGATCAACCGCAGGCTGCCGTCAGGCAGCTTGAACATCTTGTGGATATGAGTGGCCGTGCCGATCGGGTAGAGGTCCTCCTGCAGGGGCTCCTCGACGGTCGCTTCGCGCTGCGTGAAGACGCCGATCATCCGGCCCGACGTGCTCGCTTCGTCGATCAGTCGGACCGACGCTTCGCGGGCCACCGCCAGCGGCATGAAGGAATTGGGAAACAACACCGTGTCGCGAAGCGGCAACACCGGCATGTCGTCGGGAATCGTCAGCCGTTCCGCGGAAGGCGCCTCTTCAACGACGATGGGTTCGTCACGATCGCTCATCGGTGATCCTCCACCACCGATAGATCACTCCACTAGGTGGTGCCAGCGTTCGTCGCGACGGACAACGCGGAATGCTGAGTCTCTTGCGGTCGCGCAGTCGGAGACGGCGCAAGCCCTGTCCAGAGCCTGCGAGACTGTAGCACGATCTCTTCGAGAATTTGGGGGATTGCCGGCGCGCCCATGGGCGCGCCGGCGCGGTGAAATCCTAACCCTGCACGTCGAGGAAGAGTGCCGACGTGCCGCGGCGCGCCTGGAGACGCTCGCGCTGCTGAGCCAGTTCGCGCGCTTCTTCGCAATCCTTGCAGCGAAGCGCGAACGGCAACGCACGCAGGCGCCGCTCGGAGATCTCGTCGGCGCACTCGAAGCAGTAACCAAACGTGCCCTCGTCGAGCCGGCGAAGCGCCTCTTCAATCTTGTTGAGGGTTTCCGCCTTCATCTGGATGAGCGCGAATTCGATGTCGTCCTGGATGTCGGACTCCGACGTCTCCGCCGCATCGAACACGCCGTGCGACGGGCTGTTGGCCCCTTCGGTCCGGACGTCGCGAATCTTCTCGTGCACTTCGCTCAGAATCTCGCGCCGGCGCTCCTCGAGAATCCGCTTCAGCTCCGCATAACGGTCACGGGCCATCTGTCCGCCCGGTGTCTTTTCAACCTTTGTATGAACGCTCATATGAATCCGCTCCTTTCCCCCTGATCCTCGACCTGCCTCCTCTTATGTTGCAGGCCCCTCTTGCAAACGAACTGCCAGTATGAAAGCCCAATAGTTTACACCAGAAGGGGACTGCAGAGGGGAAGTTTTGAACGGGAATCGCCGGAAGGTGGTCGTCGAAGTGGACGGTCTTTCCGCTCGTTCAGGTCCCCCGGCGCATCCCGGCCGGCTTAGGCTTCTGACTGATATGCAAAGACTTACACTCCACTGTGCTCGCTTTCCTGGCGGCTGGCGACCGCTGATGCACATTTAGACGCCACACCTACCCCTTCTGGTTCGTACCAAAATGGGCTGCCACAATAAAGTCACGGTTGGCCGCGAGCAGGTCGCGAGATGTGGGCAGGTGAGCAGAAGTGCGCAGAAGCTGAACAGTTCGCACAGCTTTGGAATGCTCAGGTCCAGCGGCTACCAACCACTGCTGCCAGCTACTGAATGAAGCGCCGGCCGATGGTCAGGTTGGGGACAATGCCGCGCTCGACGAGGCGCTGTCCGTCCCGCTCGCTGCCCGTTCGGAGCCACTTTTCATAGATGCGCAGCACCTCGGTCGTCGACCCGAGCGAGGTGCGATCGTTGACGTCTGCCAGGACATCCATGAAGCCGACGAACTTGCGCGACAACTCGGCAAATACCTCGGCGAATGCCTCGTCCTCCGATCGGCTGAGCGACCCGTACGCGCATTCGCCCAGGCTCCGGTAGTAGTCGACGTCAACCGACCGGCGAGCGAAGCTGTCGGAAAAGAACCCTGACATGAACAGCGAGAAATCGCCAACGGCGCGGAGACGAACGCGCTGTTCGACCCCACCGCTGTCGAGCGCTCTCGCCAGACGCAACCCGAGCGGCTCTCCATCGTCGGCATGCGCTGGCGACGCGTCGATCCGGACGTACTTGCAGAGGAGGTTCACGAGGTAAAACTCGGTGAGGTCTCCCGCGCGTACGCGCTGGCGGGATAATGACGATTCGACGAGATCCTTGAAGTACTCGACCGCGGTCTGTTCGTGGACAAGCGGATGATCCGTCATCGATCCTCCTCGCGCCCCGGCACCATGCGCCGCTTACCAGCCGGCAGTGCAACTCGCGTTCCTTCCGCCGGGCCGCGATTTGCCGCGCGTCATGGACAATGGCGCGCCGATTGTCCAAGTTTTTGGCGCCCTTTGCCGTCCTACGTCGCCTCCGCCTGACCCTTTTTGTCGGCATCAAGCGTGTCTGCCGTCTAGCATTTCTCGTCGCGAGTACAATGCCCCGTGAAGTTCTGTGCACCGCACAATCCTGTGTGGTCGTGGAAGGTTTTGTAACGGGGTCTGGGCTGGCGTCACTGATGGGACAACAGAAATGTCCGTCTTGCCGGGAACGCCGTCCAAAACGGTCATGTCCGGCTCTTGGCGCGATGATCTGCACGGTGTGCTGCGCGACGAAGCGGCAGGTCGAGATCCAGTGTCCCGCCGATTGCGTCTATCTATCCTCGGCGAGAGCGCATCCTCCAGCCGTCGTGCAACGCCGTCAGGAGCGGGACGTCTCGTTCATCCTCCCCATCGTTTCGGAGCTGACCGATACGCAGTACCGTCTGCTGCTGCTCTTCCAGTCGGCCACGGTCGCACACGCGGAAGGTGCGCTCCCGCGCTTGCGCGACGAAGACGTCGCCGAGGCCGCAGCCACTGAGGCCGCAACGCTCGAAACAGCGCGCAAGGGCATCATCTACGAGCATCAGGCGGTCAACGTGCCCGCCCAGCGGCTGACGGCGGAGCTGGGAAAGATCGTCGCCGACCTCAGCGCTCGGGCCGGTTCCCAGCAGGCCAGGCTCGAACGGGACGCGGCAGTGGCGTTGCGGCGTCTCGAACAGGGGGCGCGGACGGCCGGTAAGGCGCTCGAGGGGGACGAGCCACCGGTCTACCTCAACCTGCTGGCGCGGATGCTCAAGGGCCAGGGCGCGCCATCGCAATCGGGCGAATCCTCGCCGCCGGCAGGGGGCCTAATCATCACACCCTGAACGCCTTGAGCCTCTTGAACCCCGTTGAACCTCCTGAACCTCCTGTTGCCCCCTGAACCTGTTGAACCCTGAACCTTTGCCCTCCTTGGGCGTGCTATAATTCGATGTTTGTGCCGGCCTCTTCTGGCCGGGTCTACGAGTATCAATATGGCCAAACGCTGTGAACTTTGCGGAAAGGGCCCGGTTGTGGGCCGCAACGTCAGCCACGCGCACAACGTCACCGCGCGTCGCTTCGAGCCCAACCTCCAGAAGGTTCGCGCGCTCGTGAACGGTGGCGTCAAGCGCCTGCGGGTCTGCACGCGCTGCCTGCGCTCGAACAAGGTCGTCAAGGCGGCCTGAAGAGGGAAACGTGCGGCAGGCCGTGACGACTCCGTCCGCCCCTCCGGCGATCGGACCCTACTCGCAGGCCATCCGCGCCGGCTCGCTGCTGTTCGTCTCCGGCCAGATTCCGCTGGATCCAAAGACCGGCACGCTCGTCGAGGGCGACCTCGCCACGCAGACCCACCGTGTTTTCCAGAACCTCGAGGCAATCCTCGCTGCGGCGGGCGCCACGTTCGACAACGTGGTCCGGACGACGGTCTACCTGGCGGACATGAACGACTTTCCGGCGATGAACGAGGTCTATGCGACCTACTTCACGTCGCCAGCGCCCGCGCGCGCCACCGTCCAGGCGGCGCGCCTGCCAAAAGACGCGCGCGTCGAAATCGACCTGATCGCTTCGCTCTAAGTTCGGCTCGGGCTCAAGGCTCAGGGCTCAAGGCTCAGGGCTCAGGCAAAAGCATTCTGTGCGCAAATTGAGATCAGTATGCTCTTGCCGTGAGCCTTGAGCCCTGAGCCTTGAGCCTTACCTCGCCGCCCGCTCGACGTCGACGACGCCAGCGACGCTCTTCAGCGACTTGATTACCTTCTGCAGATGCTTGACGTCGCTGATCTCCACCGTCATGTCGATGCGGCCCATTTGCGAGTCCACTGTGGCTTCGACGTTGCGGATGTTGGTGTTGATACCGGCAATCTTCGAGCTGACATCGGCCAGGATGCCCTTGCGATCCTCGACCTGAATGCTGAGCCGGACCGTGTACGGCGCCGCGTCCGTTCCCTTGTCCCACTCGACGTCGATTCGACGTTCGGGGTCGTAGAGCAGGTTCATGACGTTGGGGCACGATGACGAGTGCACCGACACGCCCTTGCCGCGCGTGATGTAGCCGACGATCTTTTCCCCGCGAATCGGGTTGCAGCAGCGGGCGCGGAACACCATCAGGTCGTCGAAGCCCCGCACCTTGATCTTCTCGTCGCCAGTACCGAGGACTCGCCGCACGACCGACGCGATTCCGGTCTCGGGTGTCTCCTTCAGCTCCTCTTGCGGGGCCAGCTTGGCGAGGAGCGCCTTCGCCGAGAGCTTCCCGTAGCCGATCGCCGCAAAGAGCTCGTCCGGCTTCGACATGCCGAACTCGGTGGCGGCGCGCGCGAAGCCGTCGTTCTCGGCGAGCGTCTTCATGTTCAGCCCGAAGCGGCGCGCGTCCTTCTCAAACAGCTTTCGCCCGAGCTCAATGCTCTTGACCTTCTCCTCGGTATGAATGAAGTGCTTGATCTTGCTGCGCGCGCGCGAGGTGCCAACGATGTTCAGCCAGTCGCGGCTGGGCTTATGCCCCGGCGTGGTGATGATCTCGACGATGTCGCCGTTGCGGAGGCGGGTGCGGAGCGGCACCATCTTGCCGTTGACCCGCGCGCCGACGCACTGATGGCCGACGTCGGTATGAATCGAGTAGGCGAAATCGATCGGCGTCGCGTCGCGCGGCAGCGCCTTGACCTCGCCCTTGGGCGTAAAGATGTAGACTTCCTCGGCATAGAGCTCGATCTTCAGGTTCTGCAGGAACTCCTGCGGATCGCGCACCTCCTGCTGCCACTCGAGCAGCTGGCGGAGCCACAGAAAGTGCTGCTCGTCACGATCGGCGCCGACTCGCCCTTCCTTGTATTTCCAGTGCGCGGCGATCCCCTCTTCGGCGATCTTGTGCATCTCGGCGGTACGAATCTGCACCTCGAACGGAAACCCGCGCTCGCTCACGACCGACGTGTGCAGCGATTGATAGCCGTTCGGCCGCGGCATCGCGATGAAGTCCTTGATCCGTCCCGGCACCGGCGACCACGTCTGATGGATGATGCCGAGCGCGGCGTAGCAGTCCCGCACCGATTCGGTCACGATGCGGAGAGCGACCAGGTCGTAGACCTGATCGAGATCGATTTTCTGCCGCTTGAGCTTCTGATGGATGCTGAACAGCCGCTTGATCCGGCCGTCGATGGCGATGACCGGCACCTGTGCCTCGGCCAGTTTCGCCGACACGTTCGTCTTCAGGTCTTCAATCATGCCCTCGTTGGTTCGACGACGGCTCTCGACGCGCGCGCGCAGGGCTTCGAACGCCCGCGGCTCGAGGTGCTTGAACGCGAGCTCCTCGAGCTCGTTCTTGATCTTGCTCATGCCGAGCCGGTTGGCGATGGGTCCGTAGATATCGCGCGTCTCCTGCGCGATCTTGAGCCGACGCTCCTCGGGGAGGTGGTGCAGCGTCCGCATGTTGTGGAGACGGTCGGCCAGCTTGACCAGAATCACGCGGATGTCGTCGACCATCGCCAGCAGCATCTTCCGGAAGTTCTCGGCCTGCCGTTCCTCGCTCGAGGAGAACTGGATGGCGCCCAACTTGGTCACGCCCTCGACGACATGCGCGACATCGGCGCCGAAAAGCTCCTGAATCCGCTCGATCGGCGTCTGCGTATCCTCGACGATGTCGTGGAGCAGCCCGGCGGCGATGGCGACGACGTCGAGGTTCATGTCGGCGAGGAGGTCGGCCACCTCGAGCGGATGGACGAGATACGGCTCGCCGGAATGGCGGACCTGGCCCTTGTGCTCGAAGGCGGAGAAGACGTACGCCCGCCTGAGCAGTTCGATGTCGGCCTCGGGGTTGGTCGCCCGGACCTTTTCGACGAGGTCCTCGAACCGAATCATGTTCCCGGTGTCTAACCTTTCAGGGTGCGTTCTTGGCTCAGATGCCCGCTGGGCGCTCGTGGAAAGGGGCCCGCCAACCGTTCGGTTCGCGGTGCCCGCCAGAGTTGACGGGCTGTTTTTGGGTTCACTATACTGGCCCGGTTCGGGCGCCGGCAATCCTACCGGCTTTGGGCCGAGAATCCCGGATACTCGGTTAGACGCACCCGGAGCCATTTTAATACCGAGGTTTTCCGCGCGATGAAGGCTTAGCCGTCTGAGCGCACGATTCTGAGGGGATGCATGAGGACGCGATTTCGCTCCGTTTCTGCAGGGTCTCTGGCCGGCATCATGGCGCTCGCGCTCGCCGTGTCGGGCTGCGGCCAGTATTCGTTCAGCTCTCTAGCCGCGAGGAAGTCGATCAGAGAGGCGCACGACGCATACAAGGGATCACGATGGTTGGAGGCCGCGAGGAAGTACGAGGCGACCGTCGCCGCCGATCCGACATTGTCAGGCGCGCATTTTTTTCTCGCCAACAGCTACGATAACCTTTACAAGCCAACCAGGGCCGGCGAGCCCGAAAACGACGCCTACATGCAGAAGGCGATCGAGTGGTACAAGGTGGCCGCGGAAAAAGAGCCCGATCCCATCTATCGACAGCGCTCCATGCAGTACCTGGTGGCCGCCTATGGGCCGGAAAAGCTCAATAATCCGGCAGAAGCCGAGCCGATCGTCAAGCGCATGATCGAGCTCGACCCCAGCGAATACCTCAACTACATCGAGCTGTCGAAGATCTACGAGAACGCCGGCCGCTACGACGAGGCGGAAGCCACGTTGCTCAAAGCTCGCGAGGTCAAGCCCAAGCAGCCTGAGGTCTACGCGGCGCTGTCGGCCTTCTACAACCGCCAGGGCGAGTTCGAGAAGACGGTCGAGGCCCTCAATACCGCGGCCGACCTCCAGCCCGAGAACCCCCAAGGCTACCAGCTCGTGGCGGTCTTCTATCTGGGAAAAGGCCTTCAAGGACAAGCGGCTGACGCCCGCGCAGCAGAAGGAATTCATCGCGAAGGGCATCGAAGCGAACGACAAGGCGCTCAAGCTCAACCCCGACTACATTGATGCGCTGACCTACAAGAACATCCTGCTGCGCATGCAGGCGAACCTGGAGACGGACGTCAAGAAGCGCCAGCCGCTCATCGAAGAGGCCGACAGGCTGCGGGACAAGGCCCAGGCGCTCAATAAGAAGAAGGCCAGCGGCAGCCTCCCGTAAGGGAGGCCCACCGGCGCGGACAAAACAAAAGGCCGTCCACGGGACCACCGTGGACGGCCTTTTCTGTTCCTTGTAGGAAGCGGGTTGCTACTCGCCCCGCCGCATGCCTTCCGTTACGATGCCGACCTTCTCGACCCCGGCGCCCCTGCCGGCGTCAATCACCGCGATGATCTCGCCGTAGCGCAGCGTCGGATCGCCGACGATGAACATCGTCTTCTCGCGCCGGGTCTCGAAGACGTCCCGGAGCCTCTCCTGCAGGTTCGCGAGCGTGACCGGCTGCTTGTTGACGGCGATCGAGCGGTCGGCGTTGTACTCGACGACGATCTGCTCGGACGGCGTGCTCTGGGTCGGCTTGTTGACCTCGAGCGGAAGGTTGACGTCGACGCCCTTCTGGCTGAGCGGCAGCGCCGCCATGAAGATGATGAGCAGGACGAGCAGCACGTCGATGAGCGGCGTGACGTTCATTTCGGAGCTGGCGTGCGGGGTTTCCCCCTTGACGACCCGCTCCGCGCCGAAGTGCTTGTGCGCGTGCTTCATGGCCTACTTCCCTCCCACCGGCGGCTGCTGCGGGTTGTTGGGATCGACCTTCGGGTCGGTGATGAGGCCGATGTCCTCGATCCCCGCCTTCCGGAGGTCGTCCATCGCCGCCATGATCGCCCGGTACGAGGCGTCCGTATCGCCCTTGATGAGCACGACGCGTTCAGTCTTTTCCTCGAGGGCGAGCTTGACGCGATCGGCCATCTCTGCTCGCGGCACCTCGATGGAGTTGACGTAGAACTTGTCGCGGGCATCGACGGCGAGAACGGTCTGCTGATCGTTCTCGGGCTTGTCCGACGTGTTGGCCGCCAGCGGCAGCTTGACGTCGACGCCTCTCTGCAGCATCGGCGCCACGAGCATCATGATGATGAGCAGCACCAGCATGACGTCGACAAGCGGCGTGACGTTGATTTGAGACTTTGGGCCGTCCGATGAGCCGCCAGTATCCATTGCCATGAAAGTGCTCCGTTAGAGTCGACTGTCGTTAGTCTTCAGTCGTGAATCACAGTCGTCAATCTGAGTCGTCGGTCCGAGTCGCCAGTCCAAGTCGTGTCGTCCTCCGAATCCTCGACTGCCACTATCGACTCAGACTGCCGATTCAGACTGCCGACTGTGACTGACGACCGCCGACTCACGACTGTCGACTGCCTATGCCGTCTGCTTGATGAAGTAGTCGACCAACTCGGACGACGAGTTGTCCATTTCGACGTTGAAGTATTCGATGCGGCCGGTCAGGTAGTTGTAGAACCACACTGCCGGAATCGCAACGACGAGGCCCAGCGCCGTTTCGACGAGCGCTTCCGAGATACCCGCCGAGACCGCGGCCAGGCCGGCCGAACCCTGCGACGAGATGCCCTGGAATGCCGTGATGATGCCGACGACGGTGCCGAGCAGTCCGACGAATGGCGCCGTCGAGCCGATCGTGGCGAGCGACGAAATGCCCTTCTTGAGGTCGTTGGCAGTCAGCGCCGAGGCGCGCTGAATCGCGCGACGGACCGTATCGACCATGTCCTCGCGGCCCAGGCTTCCGCCACTATCAATCTGGAACTGGTATTCCTGCAGCCCGGCGAGGACGACTTTCGCCAGGTGACTGTAGCGGTAGTTCTTCGAGGAGGAAATCGCGATGGCATCCTTCAGCCGCTTCTCCTTCAGGTGCTTCGCCACCTGCGGCGCGTACAGCTTCGACTGCTTTTTGGCCTGCGAGAACGTGTAGATCCGTTCAATCGCCACGCCGAACGAAATCATGGACATGATGATCAGGATCACGCCGATTGCCTTCGCGACCCATCCCATCTGCTCCCACATGTGCATCAGATCCATTCGCCCATCCTCCGATATTGGAAAAAGCCAGTAATCCGTTCCTTGAACCAACCCGCGCCGAACGACCTGCTCACTGCAGGGTGAAGTTGACCGTGACGGTCATGATGACTGGCACGGGCACGTTGTTGAGGAGTGTCGGGGTGAATTGCCACTGCTTGACCGCGTCGAGCGCGGCCTGGTCGAGCAGCGGCTGCCCGCGCAGCACTTTCGCTTCCTTGACGCGTCCGTCCGCGCCGATGGTCGCCTCGATGATCACGACGCCCTGGACGCGGGCCGACTGCGCGATCGGAGGATAAATCGGTTTGACGTCGCGCGTTTTGGTCGGGGGCTTGATGTTGCCGCCGACGCGAACCGGAGCCGTTGGTGGCGGCGGGGGGGGCGGGGGCGCTTCGGGAAGGCCGCCGACGACACCTCCCATGACTCCGCCGGGAATGCCACCCTCGACGCCGCCGGGGACGCCCGTTCCGACGCTGGGGCTGGCCGGGGCCTCGGGGACGATTTCCTTGGGCGCCTCGATTGGCGCGGCATTGGGATTGACCACTTCCACCGGCTTCTGCACGACCGCTGGCGCCGGCGGCGGCGGCGGTGGTGGTGGTGGCGGCGGTGGCGCACCCACAAACGCCATCATCGTCGGGGGCGTAGGCAGCACGTCGGCTGCCATCAGGGGAATGATGATGACGCAGGCGAAAAGAACAATGTGGGCCAGGATAGAAACTGGCACCGTGTACCACGCCTGGGAACCCACCTTGACCGATGGATTCGTTACGTCGCCGAACATGTCACGCGGCACGGCTCACCACCCTCCTGCCTCCACCCTTCGCTCGTGCAGAGGACGCGAATTATAGTCAGACCCAAAAAGCGGTGTCAACGAAACTAACCCCTCGGTTCCCTTAGACACCAGCCAAATCGATTCGGCCATCCCGGCACGCGTCTCCCAAACGTCACCGACGAGCCCAGCCGGCTCTACGCGTGGCCGGACCGGATGCGCATGGCGTAGAAGGAACGCCAGACGAACGTCGCTGATCCGAGCAAGAATGCCGCCGACAGGACGTGACTCAGCAACGAGCCGTACTGAGTCCGACAACTGGACACCCAGCTCGACCGCGAGCAGCCCGAACAAGGTCGTGAATTTGATGACCGGGTTGAGGGCCACCGACGAGGTGTCCTTGAACGGGTCGCCGACCGTGTCGCCGACGACCGTCGCGGCGTGTAACGGAGTGCCCTTCTCCTTGAGCTCGACCTCCACGATTTTCTTCGCGTTGTCCCAGGCGCCACCGGCGTTGGCCATGAAAATCGCCTGAAAGAGTCCGAAGAGCGCGATCGAGACCAGATACCCGATGAAGAAGTAGGGCTCGAGAAACGCAAAGCCCAGCGTGCCGAAGAACACGGCCAGAAAGATGTTGAACATGCCCTTCTGGGCATACTGGGTGCAAATCTCGACGACCTTCTTGCTGTCCTCGACCGAGGCCGGTCCCTCGCGGTCGAGCCGGATATTCGCCTTGATGAACTCGACCGCGCGGTAGGCGCCGGTCGTGACCGCCTGTGTCGAGGCGCCCGTGAACCAGTAGATCATGCAGCCGCCGGTAATCAGCCCGAGCAGGAACGGCGGATGGAGGATCGACAGAAACTGCAGGAATTCCGGCCTGAGCCGGTCGGTCAGCACCACGATGATCGAGAAGATCATGGTGGTCGCGCCGACGACCGCCGTCCCGATGAGCACGGGCTTGGCCGTGGCCTTGAACGTGTTGCCGGCGCCGTCGTTCTCCTCGAGCAGGTGCTTGGCGCGCTCGAAATTGACGTCGAATCCGTAGTCCTTCTTGAGCGTCTGCTTGATGTTGGGGATCGCCTCGATCGTCGAGAGCTCGAAGACCGATTGGGCGTTGTCGGTCACCGGGCCATAGGAATCGACCGCGATCGTGACCGGCCCCATGCCGAGGAACCCGAACGCGACCAGGCCGAACGCGAACACCGCGGGCGCGATCATCAGGTTGCTGCTCTGAAGATCGTAGGTGCTGACGCCGTAGGCAATGGACATCAGCGCGACGATGCTCGCGCCGAGCCAGTAGGCGCTGAAATTCCCCGCCACGAAGCCCGACAGAATGTTGAGCGACGCGCCGCCCTCTCGCGACGACGTCACGACTTCCCTGACGTGGCTGGACTCGGTGGACGTGAAGACCTTGACGAGCTCGGGAATGATCGCCCCGGCGAGCGTGCCGCAGGTGATGACGGTCGAGAGTTGCCACCAGAGATTGGGGTTTCCGCCGAGGTTCGGGATGAGCCAGTACGAGGCGGCGTAGGTGAGGATGACCGACACAATCGACGTCAGCCAGACCAGTCGCGTCAGCGGCACCTCGAAATTCATCGTCTTGGCGTCGCCGAAGCTCGCTTTCGCCCACACGTCGTTGAGCAGGTACGACGCGCCGCTCGCGATGATCATGACGACGCGCATCACGAAGATCCAGACGAGCAGCTGCACCTGGACAGCCGCCGCGGTCACCGCGACCAGGATGAACGAGATGAGCGCCACACCCGTGACGCCGTAAGTCTCGAAGCCGTCGGCGCTCGGCCCGACCGAGTCACCCGCGTTGTCGCCCGTGCAGTCCGCGATGACGCCGGGATTCCTGACATCGTCTTCCTTGATGTTGAAGACGATCTTCATCAGGTCAGAGCCGATATCGGCAATCTTGGTGAAGATGCCGCCGGCGATTCTGAGCACGGAGGCGCCGAGCGACTCGCCAATCGCGAAACCGATGAAGCACGACCCGGCGTAGTCGCCGGGAATGAAGAGCAGGATGCAGAGCATCAGCAGCAGCTCGACGCTGATGAGCAGCATGCCGATGCTCATCCCGGCGCTGAGCGGGATGGCGTAGATCGGAAACGGCATGCCGCGCAGACCGGCGAACGCGGCGCGCGAGTTGGCGAACGTATTGACGCGGATCCCGAACCACGCCACGCCGTAGCTGCCAGCGATGCCGATGAGGCTGAAGAGCAGAATGATCGCGACCTTCAGCGCGTCCATGTGCTGGAGCACGCCGAAGTAGATCACCATGATGGCGCCGATGAAGAGCTCGAGGAGAAGGATGAACTTGCCCTGCGTGATGAGATACGTCTTGCAGGTCTCGTAAATAAGCTCGGAGATGTCCCGCATCGACTTGTGCACCGGCAGGTTCTTGAGCCGGGTGAAGATCACGAGGCCGAACGCGAGTCCGCCCATGCACACGATCAGGCCCGACATCAGCAGCGTGCGCGCATTGATGCCGTGGAACTCTACGGTCCCGAGATCCGGCAGGACCAGATTCGCTTCGCCGCCCGCGTGACGCGGCGCTTCCTGCGTGACCGAGACGGCCGGCGCGGCGGCAGGCTGCAGGGCCGACGGCGCAGCCGCGCACACACCGAGCAGCAGCGCGCCAATGACCGCGCCAAGGCGCACGTGCCGTGAGCACAACATGTCGAACATTGATCTCCTCTTCTTTGTTGTCGTCTTCTCAATTGAGGCCTGCGCCATCAGCGAGGTCTCAATTGGCTATGAGTTCGGGCGTGCCAGAGGCCATGAAATGGGGGTGGACCGCCGGCCGAAAAGCACGCATCGTACCACACAACACCGGCGCCCTTTCTACAGGTCGCCGGGCACCACTCGTCGCTTATTGTCTGGGCCGGTTGTCTTGTCCCCGGCAGACTTCAGGTCCTCGCTGCCGTGCCTAGTTGCCCCTGGCTTGGCGATGCCTGCCGCCCGGCCGCTCGTCGATTCTTGATCGCCGGAATGAAAGCCCTTCTCGCCCCGGAGTGAAGCCGCAGTCGGCCGGGGAGCGCCATCCCGCCCGTGAGAAAAATCCGGATCCCCTGCTCCACCGTGATGTCGGGATACGTCACCTTGTCGCGGGCGCAAATGATCACGTCCCCGAGATAGAGATGATTGGTCGGGACGTAGATTGCGAGCAACGTCTCGCTTCCCTGACCGCGATCGACGGTGAACTCCTTGGTCAGGAATCCGAGCATGAATCCGCGCGCGGCATCCTCGACGAGCGCCACGCGCTTGAACCCGTACTCATTGTCCGGTGAAAAAGCGACGACCAGTTGCTTGACCGGCGCATAGATAGTGCGGAAGACGGGTACGCGGGTCAAGTAGCTCTCGGCGCGCTGCAGGAGACGCTTCCCGATCACATTGGTCGCGATCGTCCCGACCAGCAGCACCACCAGCGCGGTCGTCAGGATGCCAAGGCCGGGCACGGGAAACGGCAGCCACGCTTCGTAGACCGGCCTCACGAGCCCATCAATCAAGCCGGAAGATCCACAGGAGTGCCCCGACGCTGATAACCAGCGGCACGGTCACGAAGAAGCCTGCGATGAAATTGCGCCGGAGAACGGCAAACATGAATCAGTCTTCAGTCGTCAGTCGGCAGTCGGCAGTCGGCAGTCACCGAGAGAATAGCCACACCGCCGTCACCGCTGCCAGCGCCCAGCGATAGTACGCGAAAACGTCCAGACGATGACCGGCCAGGAAGCGCAGGAAATACTTGATCGTGAGGTAGCCGACGATCCCCGATACGAGCACACCGATGACCATCAGTTGGGCGTTGGCGGCCGACACGCCCATCCGGCCGAGCTCCAGCGACTCCTTCCCGGCCGCGGCGACTGTGGCCGGAATCGCCAGGAGGAAGGTGAACCGCGCCGCCGCGTCCCGCCGAAAGCCCATGAACATGCCGAGGCTGATGGTCGCCCCGGAACGCGAGACGCCTGGCACGAGCGCGGAGGCCTGCGCGCAGCCAATCAACGCGGCCTCGAACCAGGTCAGCGACTCCTCCGTGCGCTGTCGGGTTCCCAGGCGCTCGGCGGCGAACATCACGACCGCGCCGAGAGCCAGCGCCCACGCCGCCACGCGCGGTGTTCTCAACGTCTGCTCGATGAAGTCGTTGAAGAGGAGGCCCACCACGACGACCGGCACCGTTCCGACCGCGATCCGCTGCGCGAGCCTGGCCGACGGATCAGCGCCCGGCGACAGCACCGACGGAAGCGCGGCGACCATCGAGGCGAGCTCGCGCCGGAAGAACGTCAGGATGGCCGCCAGCGTGCCGATGTGCAGAGCCACGTCGAACGCCAGGCCGAAGTCGGCGGGCACGTCCCACCCGAAGAACGCGCGCGCCAGTATCAGATGGGCCGAGCTCGAAACCGGCAGGAACTCGGTAAGGCCCTGGAGAATCCCCAGGACAACCGCGGCTGCGGCACTCACGGAACGAGGCGGGGGTCACGGCGACGGCCCGGCTTACGGCTCTCTGGCGTTGCGGCGACCTGTCCCTTAATCGGTTTCCGCCCCTGCCACATGATCGCGATTGCCGCGGCGATGAAGACCGTTGAGTAGGTGCCGCTGATGATGCCCACGAGCATCGTGAAGGCGAAGCCCTCGAGGACATCTCCGCCGAACAAGTACAGCGCGACGACGCTCAGCAGCGTCGTGCCGGCGGTGATCACCGTCCGGCCGAGCGTCTGGTTGACGGCGACGTTGACGATGTGCGCAAGGTTGTCGCGGCGCATGCCGCGCATGTTCTCGCGCACGCGGTCGAAGACGACGATCGTGTCGTTGACCGAATAGCCGGTGATCGTCAGGAGGCCCGCGATCACGTTGAGCGTCATGTCGTAGCGGAAGAAGGCCAGGAAGGCCAGCGTCACGAGCAGATCGTGGAGGGTCGCGGCGACCGCGCCGACGGCAAAGCTGATCTGAAAGCGAAACGCGATGTAGGCCAGGATGCCGGCGAGCGCAAACACCGTCGCCAGCGTGCCCTGCCGTTTGAGCTGCTGGCCGACGACCGGCCCGACGATTTCCCTGCCAATGACGTCGAATGAACCGATCTTCGCCTGCTGGAGCGCCGCCACGACCGCATCGGCATCCCGACTGAGGTTCTCCGAGCTCTGTGCGGCGGTCTGGGCCACCCGCACCAGCACCATGTGCTGACCCGACTCTCCGTAATCCTGCACGACGGCGTCGTTGCCGGCCCCGTTGGGCATCGCCGACACCGCCGCCCGGACCCGCTCGATCGGCGTGGCTTGCTGGAACTTGACGATGACGATGCTGCCGCCGGCGAAATCGACGCCGAGCGGGAGGCCGCGCGTCCAGATGGTCGCGGCGCCGGCGAGGATCACCACCAGGGACAGCGCGAGGGCGTGCCAGCGCCACTTCACGAAGTCATAGTTCGCTGACTTGAAAATCTGCATGATCACCTAAATGCTGAGGGCTTGCGCGTTGGCCGGCCGGCGCGACAGGATGAACTCGAACAGCGTCCGTGACACGAAAATTGACGTGAAGAGGTTGCTGATCAGGCCGACGAACAGCGTCGTCGCGAACCCGCGGATGGGGCCGGTGCCGAACTGGAACAGGAATGCCGCGGCGATGAGCGACGTGACGTGCGTGTCGAACAGTGTCCAGAACACGCGGTCGAAGCTCGCCGACACGGCGGCCCGGGCACCGCGGTTCGCTGCCAGCTCCTCTTTGATGCGCTCGAAAATCAGCACGTTCGAGTCGACGCCCATCCCCATCGTCAGGATGAAGCCGGCGATGCCCGGCAGCGACATCGCCGCGCCGAAGTAGGCCATCATGCCGAGCAGGATGATCAGGTTGACGATCATCGCGAGAATCGCGTTGATGCCCGACAACTTGTAGTAGGCGAGCATGAAGAGCACGACCAGGACGAGGCCGGCGAGCGCCGCACTGACGCCGGCGCGGATCGAATCGGCGCCAAGCGTCGGACCGATCACGCGCTCCTCGAGGTAGGTCATCGAGGCCGGCAGCGCGCCCGAGCGCAGCTTCAGCGCGAGGTCCGCTGCCTCCTCCTGGTTGAAGCCGCCGGCGATTCGCCCTTCGGCGCTGATCCGCGACTCAATCCGCGCGTACGACTGCACCCGGTCGTCGAGCACGACGGCGAGGTACCGTCCCACGTTCGACCCTGTGACCTGGCCGAACTTTCGCGCGCCGTCGGGCTTGAGCGAGAACATGACCGCGGGCCGGCTGTTCTCGTCGAGACCGACGCTGGCCGTGCGCAGGTCGCTGCCGGTCACGGCCGCGACCTTCCGGACGAGATAGTACGAGGTCGCACCGTCGCCGTGATTCGAGTCGGAGGCGCCCGTCACCACTTCCATGTCGGACGGCAGCTGGCCGTTGTGGGCCTGCAGGAGCGCCTCACGGTTCGGCGCCGGGCCGCCTTCGACGAGCTTGATCTCGAGGAGAGCCGGCGACTGGATGAGGTTCTTGGCCCGCGCGACGTCGGTGACGCCGGGCAGCTGCACCAGCAGCTGATCGCCGTCGTCGCCGTGCGTGGCGATGTTGGGTTCGGTGACGCCGAACTCGTTCACGCGGCGATCGATGGTGTCCTGAGCCTGGATCATCGTCTGTTCGCGCAGGCCGCGGGCAATATTCGGGCGCATCGTGAAATCGTAGGCGCCGCCGACGCCCGACGACCGTTCGTAGTTCGTGGCCGTCTGTTCTTCGGCGATGCGACGGAACTCGACGTCTTTGTCCTGCGGCACGCCTTCAACCCGGAACGACGTGGGCGACGTGACGTTGATCGTTCCGACCGAGACGCCCGCGGTCGTCAGCGCCTCGCGCAGCTGCTCGCCGGTCCGTTCAGTCGTGATCCGCAACGCGTCGTCGCGGTTCACGCGCATCACGAGGTGGACGCCGCCCTTGAGATCGAGGCCGAGCTTAAGTTGCTTGGCCATCAGCCAGGCCGGCGTCGGGAGTCCGAAACGCGGCGCGACGAGTGGATAGACTCCAACCGCGGCGAAAAGGATGACGACCGCGACGATGGTGAGGATCTTCCAGCGGAGATTTTTGTATGCAGCCATGGATCAAACGTTTCCGGATTCCTGTACGACCGGCTCCTGGCCTTGATAGCCGCCGACGGCCGCCCGGGCCATCTCGATCCGGACCTTTGGGTTGTCGGCAATCTGGAGTTGGACGGAGTTGTCGTTGACGCGCGTGATGAGGCCGTAGATGCCACCGGTCGTGACGACCTTGTCGCCGACCTTGAGACCCGTTTGAAAGTCCTGCACCTTCCTCCGCTGCTTCTTCATCGGCATGAGGATCATGAAGTACAGGATTGCCAGAACCATCGCAAAGGGGACGAAGTTCAGCCAGACGGGCTCCTGGCCCGTACTACCCATTGCGAACACGAGTGTCTGATTCAAATCTTCACGCATTCAGTTGTGATCGGCGGGAGAAGGTTTGATGGAACTCCGAGCGGAGCTTTTCAAACGTGCCTAACATTATAGCCTCCCTAATCGACCGCATAGTGTCAAGGTAAAAGTAGAGGTTATGGACGGTATTCAGTGTGGCCGCGGCCATCTCCCCGGCGACATAGAGATGCCGCAAATACGCACGGGAAAAGGTCCGGCAGGTGTAACACGCACAGTCCGGATCAGGGGGACTGGCGTCCTCGGCGTATCTCGCATTCTTGATCGAGATCGGGCCGCGCCGCGTGAGCAGCTGACCGTTGCGCGCGTTGCGCGTCGGCAGGACGCAGTCAAACAGGTCCACGCCGCGGGCCACGCACTCGACGAGATCATCCGGCATGCCGCTGCCCATCAGATATCGGGGGCGATCGGCTGGGAGCTGCGGGGCCGTGTGCGCGACGACCTCGTAGGTGACCTCGGGGGGCTCTCCGACGCTGAGGCCGCCGATGGCGTAGGCCTCGAAGCCGAGCGCTACCGTCGCCTGAACGCTCTCGGTCCGCAGGCCGTGATGGACGCCCCCCTGGATGATGCCGAACTGGACCTGGCCTGGATTGGTCGCCACCACATCTGCCAGTGAGGCGGGGTCATCCTTGATCCGGCGCCACCGCGCTCGGGCGCGGCTGGCCCAGCGGACCGATCGCTCCATTGCTTCGCGAGCCGCCTCTTCGGACGCGGGCGAGGCGATGCACTCGTCGAGCACCATCGCGATGTCGGACCCGAGTTGCGCCTGAATGTCGGTCGCGCGCTCAGGCGTCAGCAGGTGCAGCGAGCCGTCGAGATGCGATCGGAACTCGGCGCCATCTTCAGCAATGCGCCGCCGCTCGGCGAGGCTGAACACCTGATAGCCGCCGCTGTCGGTCAGGATCGGCCCCGTCCATCCGATGAAGCGATGAAGGCCGCCGGCGCGCGCGATGAGCGCGTCGCCCGGCCGCAGATAGAGGTGGTAGGTATTGCCGAGAATGATCTCGGCGCCGAGCCCGCCGCCAAGGTCGCTCAGATCGCGGTGCGTGACACCTTTGACCGCGCCTTGCGTGCCCACGGGCATGAACGCCGGTGTCTGCACGACGCCATGGCGAGTGCGCAGCTCTCCACGCCGGGCCGCGCCGTCACGAGCGAGGACATGAAACGCGAACCCGGCATCTGACACGCCCTTCAGAATACTTCGGCTTTCTCAATGCCGTGGGGCCCACCCCCGCGCGCTCGGCCGCGGCGCTTCGAGGTCATCCGGATCAACCAAACGACAGCTCGGCCGCATTTTGCCCAGTCTCTCTGTTATCCTGTCTCCTCAATGAAGCGACTGCGGATCGGTGTGCTCTACGGCGGACGATCGGGTGAACACGAAGTCTCCCTCGCCTCCGCGGCGGCCGTCTTTGCCAATCTCGATCGCCATCGCTATGAGCCTGTCGCGATCCGCATCGAAAAAGACGGGCGATGGGCGCTCGCCGACAAGCCGCCGAGCGCGACCTCGGCTGCCGAAGTCATCGAACAGTCGCGGGTCGAGGCCGCGCGACAGATTCGCAGCGGCCGCGAAGTCCATCTCGTCTCGCGTCCGAGCGACGAGACCATTCTGTCGATCAAGCGTGCCCCGGCGGCGTCGCCGGAGCCGACCGAAGCCTCGGTCACCGGGCTCCACCTCGATGTGATCTTCCCGGTGCTCCACGGGCCGTATGGCGAAGACGGCACGATTCAGGGCCTGCTCGAACTCGCCAACGTTCCTTACGTCGGCGCCGGCGTCGCAGCATCGGCGCTCGGCATGGACAAGGCCCTGATGAAGGTCCTCTTCTCGGCGCGCGGCCTCCCGGTCTGCGATTATCGGGTCGTGCTGCGGCGCGAGTGGGAGCAGCGGCCCACCGAGATCACCGCAGAGCTCGAGCGCGGGCTGCGCTTCCCGATGTTCGTCAAGCCGGCCAATCTCGGATCGAGCGTGGGCATTTCGAAAGCCAAGGACGCCGACGGGCTGCGCGAGGCGATGGATCTCGCCGGCTCCTTCGACCGCAAGATCGTCGTCGAGGCGGCGGTGCCCGCAGCCCGCGAGATCGAGTGCGCGGTGCTGGGCAACGACGACCCGAAGACCTCGGTGCCGGGGGAGGTCATCCCGTCCCGCGAGTTCTACGACTACGAAGCCAAGTACCTCGACGAGGCGTCGAGGACCGTCATTCCCGCTGACCTGCCACCGGCCGTCGTCGACGAGATTCAGCGGCTGTCGATTGCCGCGTTCCAGGCGATCGACTGCGCGGGGATGGCGCGGGTCGACTTTCTGCTCTCACGGGAGAGCGGCGCGGTCATCCTGAACGAAGTCAATACCATTCCCGGCTTCACGACGATCAGCATGTATTCGAAGATGTGGGAGGCCTCCGGCCTCAGCTACCCCGCGCTCATCGATCGTCTGATCGATCTCGCTCTGGAACGTCACGCCGCCAAGCAACAACTGCGCACCAGCCTCCCATGAGCCACGCGGGCCTGCCCTGGCTGCTGGTCGCGCTGCTGGCCGCGGCCACCACGCAGATCCGGCCCGCCTCGCGGCCCACACAGGAAGCGCCAGCCCCGATCGTCCGCGGCGAAGCTGGGCTCGTCCGCGCGTATAACCTCATCCTCGATGCGCGATTCGGCGAGCTCGAGGCCGAACTCCGGCGCGCGTGCGGGCCGGCTCCAATCGAGGCCTGTCACGTGCTCGACGCCACGGCGCTCTGGTGGCGCATCCAGCTCGACCCCGACAGCCGCTCCCTCGACGACGAGTTCTCGACCTCCGTCGAACGCGCCATCCGCACGACCGAAGCCTGGACGGTTCGCGCGCCTGATGATGCCGAAGCGTGGTTCTACCTCGGCGGAGCGTATGCCGCGCGCGTCCAGTGGCGCGTGCTGCGTGAAGAGCGGCTGGCGGCGGCGCGCGACGGGAAGCGGATTAAGGATGCACTCGAACGCGCCCTGACGCTCGATCCCGGGTTCGACGACGCCTACTTCGGGATTGGCATGTATCGCTACTATGCCGACGTCGCGCCGACGGCGGCGAAAATCATCAGGTTTCTCCTCCTGCTGCCCGGTGGCGACCGTCGCGAAGGACTCGCGGAGATGCTGCGGGCCCGGACGCAGGGGCGGCTGCTCCAGGGTGAGGCGGACTACCAGCTTCACATCATCTATCTCTGGTACGAGAACCAGACCGAACGCGCGCTCGATCTTCTGCGCGATCTGCGAAAGCGGCATTCCGGCAATCCGCTCTTCCTGACCCAGATCGCTGAGATTCAGGACGTCTACCAGCATGACGTCATGGCCAGCCTCGACAGCTGGCGCGTCCTCCTCGCCGAGGCGAGGGCGGATCGTGTGAACGCCGCCGACCTGGCCGAGGTGCGTGCGCGGCTGGGTCTCGCGCGTCATCTCGACGCGCTCGCGCTGACCGATGAAGCCATCTACCACCTCGAGCGGGTCATCGAGATGGAGCCGCTCGCGCCACACGCGTCGCTCGCGCTGGCGTATCTCCGGCTCGGTGAGGCTCATGACCGCCTCAACGAGCGAGCCAACGCAACAGCGGCCTACCACAGCGCCTCGCGCCTGGCGCCGACGCACGATCCATTCAACATCCGTCGGCAGGCAGCCGAGCGGCTGCGCAAGACCCCGAACCCGCAGCACGGAGACGCGTTCCGCCTTTCCCTCAAGGGCTGGCGTGAGCTCGAGCAGAAGGATGTTGTGGCCGCGGCGACGTCGCTCGAACGCGCGATCGACCTGAATCCGCGCGAGCCGGTGGCCCGTTATCGGTATGGCCGGACGCTGCAGGCCCGTCGCGACGACCGCGGCGCGCTGACGCAGTTCGAGTTGACGATCCGGGACGCGCGGCTGGCGCCGGCGCCGATCGTCGGAGAGGCCTACCTGGAGGCCGCCCGCATCCACGAGCGCGCCGGCCGCCTCGACGACGCCATCGCCTCGTATCGCGTCGCCGCGACGCTCTTCGGCGCCGGCGACGACACGCAGCGCGTCGCGGCGCGTGCGCTGGCACGGTTGCTGAAGTGAGTGATTGCGCAAGGAGCGCGCGAGGCGACGGGCTCAGGTCGATGATGGTGCTCGCGCGCGATGCTCGATCGATCACCGATCGGTGATTCACGCGCCGCGATCGTGATCGCTGACTCCTAATGCGCGTTCGATCTCGAGCCGACAAGAAAATGGAGTGCAGGTTTTTGACTTTTCGTGCACTTTATGCTTGACAGTCAAATTTTCTCATCCATAATCTACATCTTGTATGAGGGTGGACCGCTCAGCCCACCTGTTGTAACGATGGTGACCCGGTAACGAAGCTGAGCTGCCACATTCCAAGGAGGAATAATGGCGAAGAAGACTGCGAAGGGCGGCAAGAAAAAGGGCGGAAAGAAGCGCTAGACCTGGCCGCCTACCGGTCCGGGGGTGTCACGCGTGACACCCCCTATTTTTTGGTGCACACCTTCCGCGACGCGGAAGTTATTGCAAAGAAGCGACGGGGTGCTGACAGAAGCAGGCCGGCGCGCCGGATGGCCGCGGCGCTGCAATGCAGTGGACAGCCCCTCGCGGGCAGAATCCCACGAGTGAAAGGGGGGATAACCACAATGGCGAAGAAAGCAGCCAAGGGCGCGAAGAAGAAGGGCGGCAAGAAGCGGTAGCCCTCGCACCCGCTGATTGACGGTGCACCGTGCTCTGCACGGTGCACCGTACAAAACCTCGACCCGACACCTCACGCGTTCATTTCGATTCCTCACACGGTCATTTCGAAGAGAGCCAGTCCGTCCCGTCCCACACGCGAATCCGCTGAATCACGTCGCCTGGCTTGATCCGGTCGACGACATCCATGCCGTTGACCACGTGCCCGAACGCGGTGTACTTGCCGTCGAGGTGCGGTTGCGGAGAATGCGTAATGAAGAACTGGCTGCCGCCCGTGTCGCGCCACTCGTCGAGGGCCATGCCGACGGTCCCGCGAAGGTACGGCCGCTCGTTGAGCTCGTCGCGGATCGTGTAGCCCGGACCGCCTTCCCCATCGCCTCGAGGATCTCCGTCCTGAAGCACGAAGTTGGCGACCACCCGATGCACTTCCAGGCCGTTGAAGAACCCCTTGCGGGCGAGCTCGATGAAGTTGCGCGACGTCTGAGGCGCGTCGAGCACGGCCAGTTCGAACTCGATGGTCCCGAAGGCGGTTTCGATGAAGACGTGTGGCGAATTCGCCGGGGCGATGAGCTTCGGATCGTCGTACGGCGCGAGCGGCTGTCCCGGCGCCGGCGCGATCGTCGCCGCCGCGGTGTTGGCGGGCTCGAGTTTGGCGAGCAAGTCGGCCGCACGGAGCCGCACAGCCCAATCCTTGTCCTCCAGTGCCTGCGTAAGCGTCGACGCCGCTTCTGCCGCGCCGTAGGTGGCAAGCGCGTCGAGCGCAGCCGTTCGCGCGGCATACGCCGAGTCGGACTGCGCCGTCTTGAAGGCCTGGCGGAGTGCCTCGGCCCCGCCAGGCAGCTTGAGCCGCCCAATCTCTCGCGCCGCCGTCGCGCGGACGACGAAATCGGGATTGTCGAGCCGCTGCACGAGGATGGTGCCGACGTCGCTCGCCTTCAGTTGCGCGAGCGAGGAGAGGGCCGGCGCAATCACCCGCTTGTCCTCGTCCTGCAGCATCGAACGGACCCGCTCGGTCGCGAGATCCGCGGGGAACCCACCGAGCGTCTCGGCCAGGGCGGCCCGGACGCGCCAGTGTCGGTCGGGTTCCATGCCCGCGACGACGACGGTGAAGCTGTCCTGATCAATCGCGGCGGCCGCACGGATTGCCGCGGCCCGCATCTCGGGCCAGTCATCGGTCAAGAGGTCCTGAACGGTCGCCAACCCGTCTGCGGCTCGAAGCGTCCCGAGGGCCGCGACGGCTTCCAGCCTGACGTTGGGATGGGTCGTCGCGGCACTCGCCAGACGCGACAGAGCCGCGCTCGCGTCGGTCGCGCCAAGCTGGGCCAGCGAGCGAATCGCAGCGACGGTCGGTTCGAGTCCGGCCTTCGCCGCTGGGTCGATCAGCGCGAGCAAGGGCTTGATGGCCGACGTGTCCTTGAGCGGCCCCAGCCCACGAGCAGCGAAGGCCCGCGTGTACCGGCCGTTGGTCGTCAGCAGTTGGAGAAGCGCAGGCACGGCTCGCGGATCTTCGACACGCTGCAGGGCGTAGGCGACTGGCCACCAGGCGGTCACCGGCTGACCGTTAGCCAGCACCGCCGCGGCCATCGGCTCGTACGCCTTGAGCCGGACCAGCGCGAAGAGTCCCAGCTTGAATGCCTCCGCCTCCGGGGCCACGGCTGCCGCTTCATCGTCCGGCTGCATGGCCGCGACAGGGGCGCTGGTCGCGTACTCGGCAACCATCTGCCCGATTGCCGGAGCGGAACCCTTGGCGCCGATGAGTCCGAGCGCCTCCGCGGCGCGCCCGCGCACGCGAGGCGACGTGTCGGTCAGGAGCGGAGCGAGCGCGGACTCGGCCGAACCGTCGCCAACGAGCCCGAGCGCGAACGCCGCCATCGCGCGCACGTCAGGGTCGGTGTCAGGCAGCGCGGCGACGAGCAGCGGAACGCCAGCCGTGGACTTGACTCGCCCGAGCGCGAGTGCCGCCCGGCGGCGGACCCGGGCGTCGCGGTCGCGCACGAGCACCGCCAAGTCCGGCGACGATGACGGCGGCGGCGGGACGGCGACCGGCACCGGCTTCTTCCCTTTCACTGGCGGTGGCGGCTGGCGGCGCCGGCGTCGGAAGGTCGAAGCGCAGCAGGCGCTCGTTTTCGAGCCGGAGGATCCACGCCTGCTTCTGAGCCTCCGGGACCTGCGGCGCCTCAGGCAGTTTGGGCGGCGGCGTGCTGACACAGGCCGAGAGCACGAGGAGAAACGCCGCGGCGATCGCGGTGGACCTCGCTGCCCTTTCCTCAGTGCGCGCTGGCGCGAGCTTTCCCCTGCGAACGGCGGTCGTCAAACGCGCAACTCCATCTTTTCTTCGGTGGCCGCCGCGACGCGGTCAGCCACGATATGAACGCCGATCCCCGGCCCCTCAGGCACGGCGATCGTTCCATCGGCCCGCACCTCGATTTCCGGGTCGATGAGGTCGGGGGCGTAGTAGCGGCGACTGGCCGCGATGTCGCCGGGCAGCGAGAAATTCGGCAGCGTCGACAAGTGAATGTTGTGGGCGCGTCCGATCCCGCTTTCGAGCATGCCGCCATGCCAGACGGGCACGCCGTGCGCCGCCGCCAGATCGTGCAGGCGCCGCGCCTCGGCATGGCCGCCGACCCGGCCAGGCTTGATGTTGATCACCCGGCAGGCACCGAGCTCGATCGCCTCTGCCGCCGCCCGCACGGAAGAGATCGATTCATCGAGGCAAATCGCCGTGCCGAGATCGCGCTGCAAGCGCGCGTGGTCGCGGATGTCGTCGTAGTCCAACGGCTGTTCGATCATCGTCAGGTCGAACCGATCGAGCTCGGCAAGCCGCGGCGCGTCCGCGAGCGTGTAGGCGGCGTTGGCGTCGACCATCAGCGGAATGTCACCGAACTCGGCGCGCACCCGTTCGACCGCCTGCACATCCCACCCCGGCTTGATCTTGATTTTGACACGGCGATAGCCGGCAGCGCGTTCGATCGCGACGCGCTCGACGAGCTCGTCGAGCGAATCCTGTATCCCTATCGAGACCCCGGAGTCGATCGATGCCCGGTCCTCGCCGCCGAGCAGCGCCGACAAGCTGACCCCGCGCTGGCGAGCGGCGAGGTCCCAGGCGGCCATCTCGACGGCGGCCTTGGCCATCTGGTGGCCGCGGACGACGGCGAGGGCGCCGAAGATCTCGCGCGGATGATCGAATGACCGGCCCAGCACGAGAGGGGCGAGAAACTCGGTGATGATGTGCCACGCCGTCCTTGTCGTCTCGGCGCTGTAGAACGGACTGGCGTCGGCGACGCACTCGCCCACGCCCGATGCGCCATCGCCATCGACGGTCACCACCAGGAATTCTCGCTCGTGCACACGACCGAAGCTCGTCTCGAAAAACCGCACGAGCGGCAGGCGCAGCAGACGCAGTTCGATGCGATCGATCCGCACGCGCCAATGGTACCGCAAGGCTCGCCTTCGCGTCGGAGTGGAGGTTTCGGGCTGCTATACTCGCTGCACCTTGGACTTCCGGTACATCGCCATCGAAGGTCCGCTCGGCGTCGGCAAGTCGGCCCTGGCCGATCTGCTTGGCGCGCGGCTCGATGCGACGGTCGTGCTCGACGAGACCGACAATCCCTTTCTCGCCGATTTCTATGCCGAGCGCCCGGGCGCGGGATTCCAGACGCAGCTGTTTTACACGCTGGCGCGGCATCGCCAGCAGATGTCGCTTCGCCAGCGGGATCTCTTCAGCCAGCTGACGATCTGCGATTACCTCTTCGAGCGCGACAAGGTCTACGCGTACCTGAACCTCGACGACAACGAGCTGTTCATCTACCAGCGGCTCTACGAGCTCCTGGTCCCGGATCTCCTTGCCCCCGATCTGGTCATCTATCTGCAAGCCCCGACCGACGTCCTGCGGCGCCGGCTCCGCGAACGGCCCCGCGCCGAAGGCGACCCGCCGATCCCGGAGGATCGCTACGTTCGCGAGTTGAACGAGGCCTACAACCATTTTTTCTTCCACTACTCCGCCTCGCCGCTCCTCGTCATCGAGACCTCGAGGTTCGACTTGACCTGGAGCGAGGAAGCGGTCGCCGACATCGAACGTCAGATCCGGGGAATGGGAAAGGGGACGAGATATTACGTGCCGAGGACATGACTGTGACTGTCGACATGACAGTCGGCAGTCGAGTCGGTCGTTAGTCACAGTCGACAATCTGAGTCGGCAGTCCGAGTCGTCAGTCTCCGAGTCGTCAGTCGTGACTGTCGACTGGAATTGCGACTGTCAGCACTGAAGACTGCGACTGCGAGCATGTCGACTGCCGACTGCCGACTGGCATGGTAATCTACGCCGAATGGCTTGGTTCAAGAAGCAGCGCAAGCCCATTGAGCCGCCCGACAAGCAGAGCCGGGTCCCCGAAGGGCTCTGGGTCAAGTGCCCCTCCTGCGGGCAGGTCATCTACAACAAGGACCTCGCAGCCAGCCTGAGTGTCTGCACCAAGTGCAGCCATCACTTCCGGCTGAGCGCCGCCGAACGATTGCGGTCGCTCTACGACGGCCAGTGGCAGGAATTCGACCACGGCCTCACGTCGACCGACCCGCTCAAGTTCAGCGATACCAAGCCGTATCACAAGCGCCTCGACGCCAGCATTGCCGCAACCGGCCTCAACGACGCGGTCATCACCGCGACCGGACGAATCAACGGCATCGAGACCGTCGTCGCCGCGATGGAATACTCGTTCATCGGCGGCAGCATGGGGGTGGTCGTCGGCGAGAAGATCACGCGGGCGATCGAACGGGCGATCGCCGGGCGTCTGCCGATCATCATCGTCTCGTGCTCTGGCGGCGCGCGGATGATGGAAGGGGCGCTGTCGCTGATGCAGATGGCCAAGATCAGCGCCGGCCTGGCCCGGCTCGATCGCGCCAGGCTTCCTTACATCTCGGTCCTCACCGATCCGACGACCGGCGGCGTGACCGCCAGCTTCGCGATGCTTGGCGACGTCAACATCGCGGAGCCGAAGGCGCTCATCGGCTTCGCGGGACCGCGCGTCATCGAGCAGACGATTCGTCAGACGCTTCCCGAGGGCTTTCAGCGCAGTGAGTTTCTGCTCGAGCACGGCATGCTCGACGCCGTCGTCGATCGGCGCGAGATGAAGGACATGATCACCCGCATCCTGCGCTTTGGCGCGCCTCCGCGAGCCGCCGAGCCGGCGCCGGCTAGCCAGATCGCGTCCAAGCCCTAGGACCCCGCTCACCAGCCGTTTCCGTGTTGTCTGTGTTATCCGTGGCTCTAGCCGATTTGCCTCTCAGCTTCCTCTTTTCGCTCGAACGTCTCGGGATGAAGTTCGGTCTCGAGAACATGCGGACGATCTGCGCAGCGCTCGACCATCCCGAACGAAGCTTCCAGTCGGTCATCGTTGCAGGCACCAACGGCAAGGGCTCGGTGACGGCCATGGCGTCAGCGGCGCTTCACGCCGCCGGGCATCGCACGGCGCGGTACACCTCTCCCCATCTCGAACGGATCGAGGAACGCTTCGTAATCGGAGAGCGCGAGGTGGCGACGGCCGACCTCGAAGACGCGGCAGCGGCGGTCCAGGCGGCGGTCGAGCGGCTCGTGGCCGGCGGCGGACTCGAGTCGCTGCCGACCTTTTTCGAGTGCGCGACGGCGATTGCCTTCGAGCTCTTCCGGCGACAATCGGTCGAGATCGCGGTCGTCGAGGTCGGGTTGGGCGGCCGGCTCGACGCCACCAACGTCCTAATGCCGATGGCCGCTGTCATCACCTCGATCGATTTCGATCACCAGGATCTCCTGGGAGAGACCCTGGAATCGATCGCTCGCGAGAAGGCCGGCGTCATCAAGCCGGGGATACCGGTCGTTGTCGGACCGGTGGCCCCCGGCGCGCACGCGGTGATTGAGGCGGTCTGTCGCGAGCGCGGCGCTCGACTGGTGAGCGTCACGAGCCAGGTTCGCGTCAGCGCGGACGCGCCCGCTCGATCGGATGGTGCCGACCCCGGCGCGACGATGGTGACGATGGAAGCGGGAGGGTATCGGCTCGAGCATGTCGAATTGGCGTTGAGGGGACGGCATCAGATCGCCAACGCGGCGGTGGCGTTCTGCCTGATGACCGAGCTCGCCTCCCTCGGCGTGCGGCTCGATCCATTGTCGATGCGCGCCGGCCTTGCCGAAGCCCGTTGGCCTGGCCGCCTTGAACGTGTCACGTGGCGTGGCGCCGAGGTGCTGCTCGACGCGGCGCACAACCCAGCCGGTGCCCAGGCGCTCGCTGACTACCTCCGCGAAACAGGATGGACTGACGTGACGCTCGTCCTTGGCGTGATGCGCGACAAGGATGCCGCAGCGATGCTTTCGGCAGTCCTCCCCTGCTGCGCCGTGCTCGTCTGTACGACACCACCCAGTCCGCGCGCGCTGGCCGCCGAGGCGCTCGCCGCGCTCGCGTCATCTCTTTGCGCGGGGTTGCCTGCGGCGCCAGATCGCATCGTCGCGATCGCGGACCCGGCGGAGGCCATGGCGCACGCATGTCAGGACGCCAAGAGAGTCGTTGCCGCCGGTTCGATCTTTCTCATCGGTCCGCTGCGTGGTATTCTTCGTTGATTTCCCGCGCGTTCGAGCCTCAGCGCAACGGGCCTGCTGACATGCTGACGGCTCCAACCCCTGGCATGTATCGCCGCATCCTGCTCACCGTCGGCCTCGTCATTCTCGGCACCCTCGGCTTGTTGCCCGCGGCGGGTGTCTCGCGAGCGAGCGCCCAGACGCCACAAAGCGAGATCGCCGGCTGTCGCGTGTCGGAAATGACCGGCGCAGACGCAAGACGTCATGTCGAAGGACGTCGCCGGCCGCGTCGAACGAGTGCTCGTGCTGACCGGCGAGGGCGCGGTACCGGTCCAGGTGGACTGCGACGACACCCAGTTCTTCGCGGATTTTGCCGAGATCTATCCCGACAGCCACCGCATCGTCGCCACCGGCAACGTCAAGGTCGGATCGCCGACGAGCTTCATCACGGCTGAGCGGGTCGAGTTCGACACAAAGTCGCGGACGGGCATCTTCTACACGGCGCACGGCATGGCGTCGCTCGGCGACCGCGTCGATCGCAGCATGTTCGGCACGCAGGAGGCCGATGCCCTCTTTCGCGGCCGCGAGATCCACAAGCTCGGACCCAAGAAATACCGGATCGTGGACGGCGCGTTCAGCACGTGCGTGCAGCCCACGCCACGCTGGGAGGTGGTCTCGGGTAATGCGACGCTCAACCTCGACGACTATGCGCTCCTGAAGAACTCGGTCTTCCGGGTCAAGGGCGTGCCGGTGATGTATCTGCCGCTCTTCTACTACCCGATCCAGGACGATGACCGGGCGACTGGCTTCCTCATTCCGACCTACGGCGCCTCGTCAGTCAAAGGCCAGTCGCTCAGCAACGCGTTCTTCTGGGCGATCTCGCGCAGCCAGGATGCCACGTTCGTCCACGACTGGTTCTCCAAGGCCGGCCAGCAGATGGGCGGCGAGTATCGCTACGTGGTGAATGGCGGGTCACAGGGGAACGCGCGGGTGTCTTTTCTCGATGAGAAGGCGGTGGAAACCGCCACCGGGAGCACGACCAGCTCGCGGCGCAGCTATCAGATCACTGGCGGGATGACGCAGGGGATCAGCTCCCGGATCCGGGCGCGCGCGAACGCCGACTACGTGTCGGATCTCGCGCCCGATCAGCTGTACCAGCAGGACGTCTATCGCGCGACGCGGAGCACACGCAGCTTCGGCGGCAACGTCACCGGCAGTTGGACGCAATTCGTTCTCAGCGGCACGCTCGACCGGACCGACGTCTTCTATCCCGATGGCACCTATACGACCTATGGCGGCCTGCCGCGCCTCAATTTCAATCGGGCCGAGCGCCGCCTCGGCAGGTCTCTGTTCTATTTCGGCGCCGGCGGCGAATACGCGACCCTGCTGCGCAGTACGGTTCGTGACGAGATCACGATTCAGGATCAAGGTCTCACCCGCCTCGATTTCACGCCGACGCTGCGCATCCCGTTCACCCGCTGGCCGTTTCTCTCGATCAACTCGAGCATCGGCTGGCGCGCCACCTATTGGACCGAGAGCCTGGTCAACGGCCGCCAGGTGGACGAGCCGATTAGCAGACAGTTCTTCGACCTGTACTCGCGGGTGACCGGACCTGTCTTCAGCCGAATCTTCAACTCGGGCGAGACTGACGGCCTGAAGCTCAAGCACGTCATCGAACCGGTCTTCGCGATCCGCCGGCGCTCGGCCATTGACGTCTTCGATCGCATCGTTCAGCTCGAGTCGCCCGATTACATTGTCGGCAACGTCTGGGAATTCAGCTACGGTCTCAACAACCGCCTCTACGCCAAGCGGACGTCGTCACGTGAAGTCCTCAACGTCGCGCTGAACCAGAGCTACTACACCGACGCGCGCGCGGCGCAGTACGATCAGCAGTATCAGAGCAGCAGCTACAACGCCACGCCCCCGAGCAAGTACACGGCGCTCGCCCTCCTGGTACGCGCGGCGCCCACCGAACGGCTGCAGGGCGACTTCCGGACCGAGTGGGATCCGACGTTCAAGACGCTGAAGACATTCGCCGGCAACGGCAGCATCAACACGGCGAAGTGGCAGGCGTCGGCCGGGTGGAGCCGGAAGCGCTTCATTGAGGGCTTGCCGGGCTACGACAATCCGACCCTTGCCAATCACTACCTGAACGCGTCAGCCAACTGGCACACGACGAACAACACCATCGGTGCCACCTACTCGTTCAACTACGATCTGAGAAACGACAGCTTCCTGCAGCAGCGTATCCTGACCTACTACAACGCGCAGTGCTGCGGCGTCGGCGTGGAGTATCAGGTCTACAACTTCTCGGCGTTTTCAGGCTTTGCGGTGCCGCAGGATCGCCGCCTCAACGTGTCGTTCACCCTCGCCGGCATCGGCACGTTTTCGAATTTTCTCGGCGCGTTCGGCGGGCAAACCGGGAGATGATGTGCAACGATGATGAATGTGCTGGTCACCGGAGGCGCCGGTTTCATTGGGTCCAACTTCGTCCGTCATGCGCTGACGGCTCACCCGGACTGGAAGGTCACGACGCTCGACAAGCTTACCTACGCCGGACGGCTGGAAAATCTGAAGAGCGTGATGGACCACCCGCGGCATGAGTTCGTCAAGGGCGACGTCGCCGATCCTGCGGTCGCCGGTCCACTCGTCACCGCCTCCGACGTCGTCGTGCACTTCGCGGCCGAAACCCACGTCGACCGATCGATCATGAACGCCGGCGAGTTCATCACGACCGACGTGTTCGGCACGTTCGTCCTGCTCGAGGCGGCGCGTGAAGCGCCCAGGCTGCGAAAGTTCGTTCAGATCTCGACCGACGAGGTCTACGGGAGCATCCCCGAAGGATCGAGCAGGGAAACCGACGAGTTGCGGCCGAGAAATCCCTACTCGGCCAGCAAAGCAGGAGCGGATCGGCTGGCCTACAGCTACTGGGCGACCTATCAGGTGCCGGTCGTCATTACCCGGGCGTCGAACAATTACGGGCCGAACCAGTTCCCCGAGAAGATCATCCCGCTGTTCATCACCAACGCGATGGACGATCGACAGGTGCCGCTCTACGGCGATGGCATGAACGTGCGCGATTGGCTGCACGTGTCCGACAATTGCCGCGCCCTCGACCTGATCATCGACGCCGGAACGCCTGGAGAGGTCTACAACGTCGGCGGCGGTAACCACGTCAAGAACGTCGACCTGACGCGCCGCATCCTGCAACTGCTCGGCAAGCCCGAGTCGCTGATCCGTCCGGTGGCCGATCGTCCTGGACACGATCGCCGATACTCGGTGGACACGGCCAAGCTGCACGGTCTCGGCTGGAAGCCGCGGATCGCTTTCGAACAGGGACTGGCAGAAACCGTGTCGTGGTATCAGCAAAACGAGTGGTGGTGGCGTCCGATCAAGGAAGGTGACGCCGCCTTCCAGGCGTACTACAAGACGCAGTACCGACGAACGACGGGGCTGAGATCCGCCCGTGGCCGGTCCCCCACTCGTCACGGGCGCCACAGGCTTCGCCGGCAGTCACCTCGTCGATCACCTGCTGACAAGCGAACCCGCTGTCGCCGCGTGGGCGAACCCGCGCGGCGCACCTGCAGGACACAGCAATCCGAAGATCGCATGGACCGCGGTCGATCTTCTCGACCGGGAGGCGGTCGGGGACGCGATCGCGGCACTGCAGCCGTCGATTGTCTATCACTGCGCGGGCGCCGCTGACGTGGGAACCTCGTGGGCCGATCCCGTCACGCCTCTCAAGGTCAACGCCGTCGGGACTCACCACCTCCTCGAAGCGGTTCGACTCGCCGCACCGACGGCAGGCGTGGTCGTTGTCGGGTCGGCGGCGGTTTATCGTGCCTCGCGGGACGCCATTGACGAGGAGTCGCCTATCGGCCCATCAAGCCCCTACGGCGTGAGCAAGCTCGCCCAGGAAATGCTCGCCGCGCGGGTCACAACGTTCCCGGTCTTTCTCGCGAGACCGTTCAATCACGCCGGACCCAGGCAGTCGTCGGCGTTTGTGACCTCCAGCTTCGCGCGGCAGATCGCCGAGATCGAGGCCGGACTCTCGGCACCGGTGCTGAGCGTTGGCAATCTCGACGCCAGTCGGGATGTTACCGATGTGCGCGACACCGTTCGCGCGTATCGGATGATGGCCAAGAACGGGATCGCGGGGCGGCCCTACAACGTCTGCAGCGGACGCGCGTACCGAATCGGCGACCTGCTGGAGATGCTGCTTGCGCTGGCCAGGACGAATATCCGCGTCGCGAGCGATCCGGCTCGGTTGCGGCCATCGGACAATCCCGTGATGCTCGGCAATCCCTCGCGCATCGGCACCGACGTCGGGTGGCACCCGACCATCTCCATCGCAGACACGCTCAAGGACCTTCTCGAATATTGGCGACGGCGTGTTGCCGTCGCTCGTGACTGATGGCCGTGCGCCAGCACGACGAATACGGCAGAAAGATCGTCCACATCGTGATGGGCGGCTTCGCCCTGTCCTTGCGGTTTGTTCCATGGTGGCAAGCCGCGCTGCTCGCGATTGCGGCGCTCGTCTTCAACCTGGCAGTCCTGCCGCGAGTCGCCGCGCAACTCTATCGCCCGGGCGAGCGCGGGCGTGGCGTCCGCTCCGGCATCGTCCTGTACCCGCTGTCGGTGCTCCTGCTCGTCTTGCTCTTCCCCCACCGCCTCGACATCGCCGCTGCCGCGTGGGGAATCCTGGCGGTTGGCGACGGGATGGCGACCATCGCGGGACGGCGGCTGGGCTGGGGCGCCGTGCCCTGGAACCGCGAGAAGTCATTCGCTGGTACGGGCGCGCTCTTCCTCTTCGGAGGTATGGCAGGCTCGATGCTCGCCTGGTGGTGCCGGCCGAACGTGACACCGGCGCCCGACGCGTGGTTCTCGATCGCGGCACCCTTTGTTGCAGCGCTGGTCGCGGCGTTGGTCGAGACCATCCCGGTCAAGCTCGACGACAACGTTTCGGTGCCAGCTTCGGCGGCGGCAGTCCTCTGGTCGCTCAGTCTCGTCGGCGAGGACCTTGTGGGACCCGCGCTGGCGACCGCCGCGCACGCGATGCCCCTTGCCGCAGCAGTCAACGCGGTCGTGGCCGGGCTCAGCTATCGCGCCTCAACTGTGACTTCGGCGGGAGCGATAGCGGGTGCGTGCATTGGAACCGCTATCGTCGTCACCACGGGATGGCCTGGCTGGATGTTACTGGCGGCGACGTTTCTCGCCGCATCGCTCAGTTCACGACTCGGCCTGGAGCGTAAGACGCTTCTCGGCATCGCCGAGGAACGCGGCGGACGGCGTGGGGCGGGGAACGCCATCGCCAATACCGGTCTCGCCGCTGTCGCGGCGCTGTTGTCTGTCCTCACCTACGAGCGAGACCCAGCGCTGCTGGCGTTTGTCACCGCCCTCGCGGCCGGCGGCAGCGATACAGTCGCCAGCGAGATCGGTAAGGCATGGGGGCGGCGCGCCTACCTTGTGCCAACCTTCCGCGAGGTGGCGCCTGGGACGCCAGGGGGCGTTTCGCTCGAAGGGACCGTCGCTGGCGTCGCCGGGGCGTGCCTCTTGGCGGGCGTAGCGATCTCGGTCGGGTTGGTCCCCACCGCGGCGCTCCTGCCGATCGTTGCCGGCGCAACGATCGGATCGTTCGCCGAGAGTCTTCTTGGCGCGTCGCTCGAAGGCCCAGGTATTCTGAACAACGACTTGTTGAATTTCATCAACACTGGCGTCGCGGCCGCGGCAGCGATAATCGTCGCGAGGCTCGTGGCATGACGCCGAAGAGCGGCCTCTGGTTCGAGTTCGCGCGGCCGTTCACGCTCGTGGCACCGGCGCTCGGCTTTGCGTCAGGTGCCGTCACCGCCGCGGGCGCAGCGCCCCCTGAGGCGTGGAGCACCGACCTCCTTCTGTATCCCCTGATCGGCCTGACGATGGCGGCGGTACTCAACGCGGCGTCGAACGCAATCAACCAGATCTACGACCTCGAGATCGATCGGATCAACAAACCCCGGCGCCCGCTGCCGTCAGGGCGTTTGACGATGGCCAGCGCCTGGATTTTCACGCTAATCGCGTACGCCGTCGCGCTCGTGCTTGCCTGGCTGGTTGCGCCAGGAGGCCGGCACGAGTGCTTCTGGATCGTGATCGTAGCGACAGCGATCACGATCCTCTACTCCGTGCCGCCCTTCCGCACCAAGCGGCTGGGCATCTGGGCCAACCTGACCATCGCGATCCCCCGCGGCGTCCTCTTGAAAGTCGCGGGATGGTCGGCCGTGAAAACAGTGATGGCCGTTGAGCCCTGGTTCATCGGCGGGATATTCGGCCTGTTCCTGCTCGGCGCGTCAACGACCAAGGACTTTGCCGACATGGAAGGCGACGCCCGTGGCGGGTGCCGAACGCTGCCGATCATCTACGGCGTTCGTCGCGCGGCATGGATGATCTCGCCATCGTTCGTCGTCCCGTTCCTGATGATCGCCGTTGGCGCATGGACCGGCATCCTGACCGGAAGCTTTCCCCTCCTGATGTTGCTTTCGGCGCGGTATGACGGCTTATGGCCTTTACGTCTGCTATCTGATGCTGAGGCGGCCGGAAGAGCTGGCGGTCGAGGAGAACCACGTGTCGTGGGCCCACATGTACAGAATGATGTTCGTCGCCCAGGTCGGCTTCGCCCTCGCCTACCTTTTGTGATGGGGTCAGATCTCGATTTCTCCCCACCGTGTCCAATTGCTTCGGTGGGCGAGAAAATCGACGATCACGCTGACCCCATTGACATCGCGGGGCGTTGGGACGATGATGGCGAAGAAAAAGCGAATATCGCCATGGACGCGCCGCGCCTCTTCGATTCTCCAGCCCCGCCTCCCACGACCCGCACCATCGCCCTGACAATCGTCCGCGAAGGCGCGGACGGGTTGGATCAGGCGCAGCGACGCGCCGACAACGCCCGCTACCAGGAAGTGACCTGCCGCTCGGCGCTGAACGCGGTCAAAGGTATGCCCTTCCAGTGGACGCTCAATCCCTACCGGGGTTGCACCCATGCATGCCACTACTGCTTCGCGCGTCGGTATCAGACGCAGTTCGCCCTCGGGCCGGACGACGAGTTCTCGTCGATCATCTTCGTCAAGATCAACTTCCCGGAGATCTTGCGCCGGGAGCTCGAGAAGCCGTCGTGGAAGCGCGATCTGGTTGCGCTTGGCACCGCGACGGACCCCTATCAACCGATCGAAGGTCACTACAAGCTGACGCGGCGGGCGCTCGAGGCGCTGATCGCGGCGCGCACGCCGGTTGGGCTGGTCACGAAGGGGCCGATGGTCGTTCGCGACGCCGATCTGCTCGCCGAACTGGGGAAACGAGCCAACTGCACGGTCGCCATCAGCGTCCCGACAGTCGACGAAGGCGCCTGGGCGGCACTCGAGCCGGGGACGGCTCACCCGATGCAGCGCCTGCGCGCGGTTCGCGCGCTCAGAAAAGCGGGAGTCAACGCCGGCGTGCTGATGGCGCCGATCGTCCCGGGCTTTACGACCGAGCGCTCACGCCTCGAAGCGACGATCCGAGCCGTCGCCGAACACGATGCGGCCTTCATGGGCGCCAACGTCCTGCACCTGAAAGACGGCACCAAGGACCATTTCATGGGGTTCCTTCGACAGGAGTTCCCGCACCTCGTCGAAGGCTACGAGCGGCTGTATCCCGGCGCGTACGCTCCGGCCGACTACGTGCACGCGATCAAGGACGTGATCAACGGCCTGCGCCGGCGTCACGCCGTCGACGCGCGCGCGAGCCGAGCGACGCGCGCGAGCCTGGCTGATGAAGTGGAGATCGAGGAACCCGTGGAAACGGCCACTCTCAGCGAGACGCAGCCGGGGTTCGAGTGGGCCGAGCCCTGAGGCTTAGCGCCCGCCCATGAGCGCCTGGATACGCGCCTCGGTTGGCGGATGCGTGCTGAAGAGCGACATCAGCCCCGCGCCGGAGAAGGGCTTGACGATGAACATGTGCGCGGTCGCCGGGTTGGCGTCGAGCGGCAGACGCTTCGATGCCGCGTCAATCTTGCGAAGCGCGTCGGCCAAACCGTAGGGGTTGCCCGCAATCGCCGCGCCGCCTGCGTCAGCGCTGAATTCACGCGAGCGAGAAATCGCCGCCTGAATCAGCATCGCGGCCATCGGCGCGAGGATCATCATCGCCAGCATCGCAATCGGGTTCGCCCCTTCGTCGCGATCGTCGTTGCGGCCGCCACCGAACATGTTGGCGTACATCGCCATCCGGCCCACGAACATGATCGCCGCGGCGAGCGTCGCAGCGATCGAGCTGATCAGGATGTCCCGATGCTTGACGTGCGCGAGCTCGTGCGCAATCACGCCCTCGAGCTCCCGTTCGCTCAGGATCTGCATGATCCCCTGCGTCGCGGCGACCGCCGCGTGCGAAGGATTGCGGCCGGTCGCAAACGCGTTCGGCGAGGCGTCCGGAATGATGTAGACCTTCGGCATCGGCAAGCCGCCCTGCCGCGCGAGCCGCTCGGTGATCCGATACAACGGATGCTCGGGACCGACCTCTTGCGCGCGATACATGCGCAGCACGATCTTGTCGGAGAACCAGTACGACCCGAGGTTCATGACCGCCGCGGCGATGAGCCCGAACATCAGGCCGTTGGACCCCCCGAGAACGTCGCCCATGACGAGCAGCAAACCGCTCAGCGCGCCGAGAAGCAGTACCGTTTTCACCCCGTTCGACATGGCTCTATTTTAGTCTCCTTGTAGTGCCCGAGTATTCTTGCCTGCGGTCTCGACTCTAGTGCAAGGTGCCCAGCCGGCTCAGCAAGGACGCGAGGAACGCTGCGCGCCACGCCAGATCGTCCAGTTCTACGTGTTCGTGGAGGGCATGGGCGCCATCGCCGCGAGGTCCGAGGCCGTCTAAGGTAGGAACACCGATGGCGGCCGTAAAATTCCCGTCCGAGCCGCCGCCGGTTCCGCCTTCCTTCAGATCCTGACCTAATTGGCGCAGCAACCTCGCGGGCCACTTCGTATAGACGGATCACGCCCTCGCTCCGTTCGAGCGGCGGACGGCCAACGCCGCCTTGAAGCTCCAGGTGCGTCCCAGCCAGCCGTGGACGCAGTCCACGCAGCGCCTGTCTCCAGAATCGCCGCATCCGCCATCGTCGGCACCCGCACATCGATGCTCGCGCGCGCGACGTCGGCGACCACGTTGGTGCGGGAGCCGCCGGAAATGCGGCCGACGTTGAGCGTCACGCCGCGCGCTGGATCCTGAAGCGCGGTGATGGCGACGATCTGGTGCGCCAGTTCGTGGATAGCGCTCGCTCCTTTCGTGGGATCGAGCCCGGCATGCGCCGAAACGCCGGAGATGGTCAGCTCGAACTCGCCGCAGCCCTTTCGTGACGTCTTGGCAGCGCCACCCGGCAGCGATGGTTCGAGCACGAGCACCGCCCGGCTCTCTCTGGCGAAGGTCTCAATCGCGGCGCGAGATGTCTCGCTCCCGATCTCTTCATCCGTCGTCCAGAGCATCGTGACGTGCGGGGGGTCGGGAAGCTGCAACTCCCGCAGGGCCCAGACGGCCAGCATCGACACCGCGATGCCCGCCTTCATGTCGAACACCCCTGGTCCGTGGAGACGGCCCCCCTCCTCGCGAAGCGGCATCCGCTCGAGTTGGCCGACCGGCCAGACCGTGTCGAAATGTCCGAGCAGCAGCACCGGCGCGGCAGAACCCGCGAAGTCAGCTCGGATGTGATCGCCGCGCTGGCCGCCGTCGATCCGCTCGACCTTGCCGCCAAGCGCCTTCAGCCGCGAGCGAAGTTCCTGCCCGCACCGATCGACTGCGGTCTTGTCAGTGCTGGGCGATTCGAGCTGAACGAGTGCCCCGATGGTCTCGCGCAACCAGCCGCGCCGAGCCTCACACCAGGTCAGGAGATCTGGAGGTCCTGTCGTCGTCACGAGAGTCTTATAATATCGGGATGCGCCATGTTGCCGTGTTCCTGGTGATCGCGCTCGGCGTCTGCCGGCCTGCGCACGCGCAGGTGCCGCAGCCATTTCCCAAACCGGCGGATTCGCAGAAAACGCCGCCGAAGGTCGAGGCTCCGCAGAAGCCTGGCACAACGCCGTCGGGCGCTCCGGCCACCCCCGCTCCGACCGATGCGTCGCTCGGCCTGCCGATTTTTCCGTCGGCCGAGTTCATCGCGTCCTACGATGCCGGCCGCGGGCAGCGCTACTACCTCTTCGGGACGAACAATTCGTTCGCGCAGATCGTCGAGTACTACAAGACCGTGCTCAAGCAGCGCGGCGAGCTTGTTTACGACGAACCACCGGTCCACATGTTCGAGGTCGGTCGATTCCGCGAGGAGACGATGGCGTTTCCGCCGGGGGTTGCGGTGAAGGACTACAGCTGGGCCGGATCGCTCGGCTATCTCAACCCGAAGCGCGGCGCCGAACCGGCGCGGTTCAAGACGATCATCCAGATCGTGCCTGCGCCAGCAGCGACGCCGAAGTAATGCTGAGTGCTGAATGCTGAAGTGAAGGTTGAAGGCGGAAGGTTCAACGTAATTTCGAAGTTCGCAATTCCGCATTCACTTCAGCATTCAGCACTCATCATTCAGCATTGCGTTTGAGGTAGATCGCGCCGCCCCCGTCGCGGAATTCGCGCGACTTCTCGTCCATGCCCTTCTGGATGTCCGCCGCCATTCCGCGCACCTGCTGCGTCAACTCCATCGAGCAGAACTTCGGCCCGCACATCGAGCAGAAGTGCGCGACCTTCGCGCCGTCGGCTGGCAGCGTCTCGTCGTGATAGGCGCGCGCGGTCACGGGATCGAGCGACAGGTTGAACTGATCTTCCCACCGGAACTCGAACCTGTGCCTTCGACAGCGCGTCGTCCCAGGCCTGCGCTCGTGGATGGCCCTTGGCAAGATCGGCGGCGTGCGCGGCGATCTTGTAGGCGATGACGCCAGCCTTGACGTCGTTGCGGTCTGGGAGGCCCAGGTGCTCCTTCGGCGTGACGTAGCACAGCATGGCCGTGCCGTACCAGCCGATGACGGCAGCGCCAATGCCTGACGTGATGTGGTCGTAGCCCGGCGCGATGTCGGTCGTCAGCGGACCAAGCGTGTAGAACGGCGCTTCGTTGCACCACTCGAGCTGCTTTTCCATGTTCTCGCGGATGAGGTGGAGCGGCACGTGCCCGGGTCCCTCGTTCATGACCTGGACGTCGTACTCCCATGCGATCCTCGTCAGCTCGCCCTGCGTCTGCAGCTCGGCGAACTGCGCCTGATCGTTCGCGTCGGCAATCGATCCAGGCCGCAGACCGTCGCCAAGCGAGAAGGAGACGTCGTAGGCGCGCATGATCTCGCAGATTTCACGGAAATGGGTGTAGGTGAAGTTTTCCTGGTGATGCGCGAGGCACCACTTCGCGAGGATCGACCCGCCGCGAGAGACGATGCCGGTCATGCGCCGGGCGGTCATCGGGATATAGCGGAGGAGCACGCCGGCGTGCACAGTGAAGTAGTCGACGCCCTGCTCGGCCTGTTCGATGAGCGTGTCACGGTAGATGTCCCACGTCAGGTCTTCAGGACGGCCGCCGACCTTCTCGAGGGCCTGGTAGATGGGGACGGTGCCGATGGGAACCGCGGCGTTGCGGAGAATCCACTCGCGCGTCTCGTGGATGTCCTTGCCGGTTGAGAGGTCCATGACCGTATCCGCGCCCCACAGCGTCGCCCACCGCAGCTTGTCGACCTCCTCGTCGATCGACGAACTGACCGCGGAATTGCCGATGTTCGCGTTGATCTTCACCGCGAAATGCCGGCCGATGATCATCGGCTCGAGCTCCGGATGGTTGACGTTGGCGGGAATGATCGCGCGCCCCCGCGCCACCTCGGACCGGACGAACTCGGCATCGAAACCCTCTCGGATCGCGATGAACTCCATCTCCGGCGTGATGATGCCGCGCCGCGCGTAGTGCAGCTGAGTCACCGGCCCGGTTCCCCGCAGCGCCGAAGCTGTGCGGGCGGCAAGCGCCGCCGACATCGCTGGCGTGCGAGCGGGCACGATCGTCAGCGATCGGTCTTCTCGAGCGACGTCACCCCGGGACTCAATCCACGGCTGCCGGAGCCTCGGGAGACCGTCGCGGATGTCGTGGCCTTGCGGTCCGCTCGTGTCGTAGACGCGAAGCGGAGGCTCGCCGCCGCCAAGCGCAATCTCCCGCATCGGCACGCGCAAATCGCCGGCCTCGACGTGAACCTTGCGCGAGTTGGGGAATGCGGATGTGAAATCTGACGGCTGAAGGGCTGGGAGCGTGTGTCGTGTCGCCATAGGGAGCCCCGAAAATGTCCACTATAGCAAGGATAGTCTCGCCAAAGGCCGCCGGACTGTGCGGCGACGGACGCGCGGTGTCGAAACTGGGACGGACGCTCATTCCGCAGCCGTGCGATCTGCTGAAAACGTGGACTTTCTGAGCCCTTGGTGGCACGCGTCTCGCTTGAACGTGAGCCGTGGACAGCCTCGTTCAGGATGTGCGGTACGCGCTGCGGATGATCGTCAAGTCTCCGGGGACTACGGCGATCGCCCTCCTGACCATCGGAATCGCGACCGGCGCAAACGCGACCGTGTTCGGGTTCGTGAGCGCGCTGCTGCTCCGACCTGCGCCGGGCGTGGCCGATCCCGGATCGCTCATCTCCATTTACACCAGCGACTACAGCAGCGGCCCTTACGGCACCTCGTCGTACCCCGACTATCTGTCGCTCAAGTCGGACGTGCCGGCCTTCGCCCAGATCGCTGCGCAGCTCGACGACTCCGGCGTCGTGCAGGTGGACAAGACGGTCGCGCGCGTGCCCGTCGCGTCGGTCACCGGCGAGTACTTTGCGCTGCTCGGTGTCGGTCCGGCGCTCGGCCGCTTGCTGACGCCGGCCGATACCGCCGCCTCCGCACCGCCGGTCGTCGTCATTGGCCACGGCTTCTGGAGCCGTAGTCTCGCCGCCAACCCGTCAATCGTCGGCACACCGCTCACAGCCAATGGGCAGACGTTCACGATTGTCGGAGTCCTGGCGGAAGGATTCGGCGGACTCGACCTCGGCCAGCCGGTCGAGGTGTGGCGGCCGCTCATCGCGCCGCCGGCCGCGCCAGGCGACCGCGGAAACCGTTCGCTGTCGATCGTTGCGCGCCTCGCTGCGACGAGCTCGCTCGTCGACGCACAGGCGCAGGTGTCGGCGCTCGCCGTGACTCTCGCGCAAGCCTATCCGGAGACGAACCGCGGCACGCTGGCCGCGCCGGCCGAGCCGCGGCCGATGATCGCGCTGCGCCATAGCCGACTGCCGCCAGATTTCAAGCCGATGGTTGCAGCCGTGGGCGCGATTCTGATGGCGGCCGTTGGACTGGTTCTCGTCATCGCGTGTGCAAACGTCGCGGGTCTCCTCGTCTCACGAGCGATCGCTCGCGACCGCGAAATGGCGGTGCGGCTGGCGCTTGGCGCGGGCCGGTCGCGCCTCGTTCGCCAGCTGCTCACAGAAAGCCTGCTCCTTGGCATCGGAGGGGGCGCCTGCGGCCTCCTGCTGGCGCTCTGGACGTCTGACGTGCTGCCGTCGTTCTTTCCTGCCGAGCAAGCCAGTCTGCTCGACACGTCGGTCGACACCGGCACAGTCGCTTTCATCGCGATCATCTCGATCGCAAGCAGTCTGCTGTTCGGGCTCGCACCCGCGCTGCAGGCTTCGGACAGCACTGCGCTGTCGCTTCGGGCCGGCTCCGGACGAGGATCCGAAGGACGCGGAAGTGCGCGGCTGCGTCGTCTGCTGGTTGGCGCACAAGTGGCGGCGGCCGTCGTGCTGCTCGTCTCGTCGGGACTCCTCGTGAAAAGCCTCACCAACGCCCTCGCCGCAGACATGGGGTTCGGGACGCGCGAGGGCGTGGTCGCGACAGTGGAGCTTCCGCCCACGCTCGAAGAGAGCCAGGGTCTGCAGTTTTACGCGGCCGTGCTCGAACGGGTGCGCAGCATGCCAGGCGTTCGCGGGGCCGCGTTCGTGCGGACGCTGCCGCTCAGCCGCGCGTCACGACGGCGGTTTCGGATCGAAGGCTACGAGGCGAAGCCGGGCGAAGACATGGAGCTCGTCATCAACGTCGTCTCCGACGGCTATTTCGAGACAATGCAGATCGCGCTGCGCGCAGGACGCGCGTTCGATTCGCGCGACCGAGGCGGACGCGCCCCGGTCGCGATCGTCAACGACCTGCTCGCCAAGCGGTTCTTTGCCGGGAACGCGCTCGGCCGGCGGATCACGGACTCAGGCGGTCGGGCGATGGAGATCGTCGGCGTGGTCCAGTCCCACAAGTACCTGACGATGCAGGAGCCCCCGGTCGCGACGGTTTACTATCCGCTCGAGCAGGAATACCGGCCGCGGATGACGCTCGCGGCGCGAGTCGATGGGCCGGCGCGCGGTATGGTCGACCCGATCGTCCGGGCGATGTCCGCGGTCAACCCGCGCATTCCGGTTTACCGATCGATGTTGTTGTCGGCCCACCTCGATGAGTCGATCGCCGCCGATCGGTTGACGGCGTCGCTCGTGGCTCTGTGCGGGGGAATGGCGCTGTTGCTAGCCACGATCGGCGTGTACGGCGTCATTGCCTACGCTGTGGTGCGGCGGTCGCGCGAAATCGGCATCCGCGTCGCCCTGGGCGCCAGGCCGCCGGATGTGGTGCGGTTGATCCTTGGCGAAGGTGTGCGCGTCATCGGTGGCGGGGTCGCGCTCGGACTCGTTGCGGCGGCCCTGACCGCCCGCGCTCTCGGATCGCTGATGCCCCTCTACGGCGTCGGCCCGACGGACCCTCTCACCTACGCAACCGTACCGGCGCTCCTCCTCGGCGTCGCCCTGCTGGCCGCCATGGCCCCCGCCCGCCGGGCGCTGCGTCTGGATCCGAATGCGGTGCTGCGGCAGGAATAGCACCTCTCGCGTGCATAAAGCTTCTCACCGCTGAGGCCGCGGAGTCCGCTGAGCCTGGACAGGTTTCCTCTGCGGCCTCGGCGCCCTCCGCGGTGAAAGGCTTTCCCTGTGAGAACTGTTCCGGGTCAGCAACTGCACTCGGTTGTCAGAGTTTTCTCAACACGAAGCACTTCAGGTAATACGTCTCCGGTACCGTCATCAGCACCGGGTGGTCGCGCCCCTGCATTCGTTTCTCGACAACGACCACGTCGGCGTGGGCATCCACTGCCGCTGCAGCCAATACGTCGGCGAACATGGCCTCGCTGACGTTGTACGAACAGCTGCAGGTAATCAGGAATCCGCCTGGCTTGAGCAGCTTGAGCGCCCGCAGGTTGATTTCCTTGTATCCCGACAACGCTTTCGGCACGGCCGCCTTGTTCTTGGCAAACGCCGGCGGGTCGAGCACGATGGTGTCGAATCGTTCGCCTCGACGTTCGAGCTCGCGGAGCTCGTCGAACACATTCATCGACCGGGCCTGCACGTTGGTGATGCCGTTTCTCGCGGCGTTCGCCACGATGCGGGCGACGGCGTCCTCCGAAATGTCGACGGCAATCACCTCGTCGCAGACGTGCGACAGGGCCAGCGCGAAGCCGCCGTTGTAGCTGAACGCGTCGAGCGCGCGACCGCGCGCGTACGCAGCCGCGGCCACGCGGTTCTCACGCTGGTCGAGGAACAAACCGGTTTTCTGACCATGATACGGATCGACCAGGTATTCGACCCGGCCCTCGCGCACTTCGATGACGTCGGGCACCGTCCCGTACTGCACCGCCACGATTTGCTCCAGGCCCTCGAGCAACCGGACGCGTGGGTCATTGCGGGCCAGGATGCCGGCCGGCTTGAGGCGATCGACGAGCAGAGGGATGAGGTCAGGAAGCAGGCGATCGATGCCCTGCACGAGCGCCTGGAGCACCAGATAGTCGCCATAGCGATCGACGACCAGTCCCGGCAGACGGTCGGCCTCGCCGTGGATCACCCGATAGGCTGTGGCGTCGATGCCAAGCGTCTCCCGGTAACTGGCCGCCGCGTCCACTCGAGCGCGCCATAAATCGAGCGTCGGCGCCTCGCGCTCTCGCGTCAGCATCCGCAGCGCAATCTCCGATCGGTCGCTGTAGAGCCCATAGCCGAGCGTCACGTCGCGCGCGCCCGTGACCTGGACGACCGCGCCGGGACCCGCCGCGACCTTGCCGATGTCGCTGCGGTACACCCAGGGGTGACCGTTCCGAATGCGCGCTTCGCCGCGGGGCTTGAGGGTGATGGACACGGGGTTCAGCTCTCAGCTTCTCAGCTGTCAGCTCTCAGCTGCCAGCTAGCCTGCAGACCGCTCAACTTTGTCTCGACCGCGTACGGACTGACTTCCGCCGTGTCCGAGCTGGAAGCTGATAGCCGGTAGCTGATAGCTCCGTCTATAATCTCATGTCATGCGCATTGCGATCGGCGCCGACCATGCCGGGTTTGCGCTCAAGCAGCACTTGATCGGAACGCTGGGCCGCCTGGGACACGACGTCGTGGACCTGGGCACGCATAACGAAGAGCCCGTCGACTATCCGCTCATCTGCGCCGAAGTCGGACGGCTCGTCGCGGAGCGACGGGCCGAGCGCGGGCTCGTGGTGGGGGGCAGCGGCCAGGGAGAACAGATGGCTGCCAACAAAATCCCGGGCGTCCGAGCGGCGCTTTGCAATGACCTCTACACGGCCCGCGTCTCCCGACAACACAACGATGCCAATGTCCTGGCGATGGGCGGCCGTATCGTCGGCTTCGGCCTCGCCGACGAGATCGTCACGTTGTGGCTCGCGACGCCCTTCGAAGGCGGACGGCATCAGCGCCGAATCGACCAGATTGCCGCAATAGAGAAGTCAGCCGGCATGCCCCAAAACGCTGAACCGTGAACCCTGAACCTTGAACCCTGAACCCTGAACCCTGAACCGAGTTCTAATGAAAACCGAATCCCCTTCCCGCTGGCGATCGCTGACCGAGACCGATCCTGAAATCGCCACGGCCATTTCAAACGAAGTGCACCGCCAGAACACCGGCCTGGAGCTTATCGCCTCGGAGAACTTCGTCAGCCAGGCCGTGCTCGACGCCGCCGGATCGGTGCTGACCAACAAGTACGCCGAAGGCTACCCCGGCAAGCGGTACTACGGCGGTTGCGAGTTCGTCGACGTCGCCGAGTCGCTGGCGATTGCGCGCGCGAAGGAGATTTTCGGCGCCGAACACGCCAACGTCCAGCCGCATTCCGGCGCGCAGGCGAACATGGCGGTGTACTTCACGCTCCTCAAGCCAGGCGACACCGTCCTCGGCATGAACCTCGCCCACGGCGGCCACCTGACGCACGGGCATCCGCTGAACTTCTCGGGCAAGCTCTATAACATCGTTCCCTACGGCGTCCGCAAAGACGATGAGCGGATCGACTACGAGGAGTTCGAGCGGCTCGCTCACGAACACAAGCCGAAGATGATCATGGTCGGCGCCAGCGCCTACCCGCGCGTGTTCGACTTCGAACGTCTCGGCTCGGTCGCCCGCGCGGTCCAGGCGCCGATGGTCACCGACATGGCCCACTTTGCCGGGCTGGTGGCCGCCAAGATTCACCCGAGTCCGGTACCGCACTCCGACTTCGTCACGACGACGACGCATAAGACGCTTCGTGGTCCCAGAGGCGGGATGGTGCTCTGCCGCAACCAGTACGCCAAGGATCTCGACCGCTCGCTCTTTCCTGGCGTGCAGGGTGGTCCGCTCATGCACGTCATTGCGGCCAAGGCCGTGTGCTTCAAAGAAGCGATGGAGCCGGGATTTGCCGACTACCAGCGGCAGATCGTCGCCAACGCGCAGCGTCTGGCCAAGGGTCTCCAGACCGCCGGCTTTCGTCTCGTGAGCGGCGGCACCGACAACCACCTGATGCTGGTCGACGTCTTCTCGAAGGGCCTGACAGGCAAGGTCGCCGAGGCGGCGCTCGGCAAGGCCGGAATTACCGTCAACAAGAACGCCATTCCTTTCGACCAGAACCCGCCGATGGTCGCGAGCGGTATCAGGATTGGCACGCCGGCGGTCACGAGCCGGGGAATGCGGGAGCCGGAGATGGATCTCATCGCTGGCTACATCGCCGAGGTGCTGGCCGGCCCCGAGGACGATTCGGTCGCGCGCGCCGTGCGCGAGCAGATTGAGGTGCTGTGCCGGAAGTTCCCGCTATACCACGAGCAGCGCAGCTGACCGACGCCACCGTCGAGGCCTTCGCGTCGGACGGCGCGCTGGCGCAAACGCTCGAAGGGTTCGAGGCTCGCGCCGGTCAGGTGGAAATGGCCGAGGCCGTCGCCGCAGTCCTGGCTGACGGGGGCGTGTTGCTCGCGGAAGCGGGCACGGGCACCGGCAAGACCCTCGCCTATCTGGTGCCGGCGATCCTCAGCCGCAAGCGAGTCCTCGTCTCCACCGGTACCAAGAACCTTCAAGAGCAGATCTTTTTCAAGGACCTGCCGGTGCTGCGGGACGCGCTCGGCGTGCCGTTCACCGCGACCTGCATGAAGGGCCGCGGAAACTACCTGTGCCTCCATCGCTTCGAGACCTTTCGCGAGACCTCCGCGATCCGATCGTGGGACGAGACCCATCACATCCGCATCCTCGAACGGTGGCTGGCAGACACCGAAACCGGCGATCGCGCCGAAGTCGAGGACCTGCCCGAGGACCTGCCGTTCTGGAACGACATCGCCGCGACCACCGAGAACTGTATCGGCGCCGACTGTCCGCGCTACGGCGACTGCTTCGTCGTCAAGATGCGCCAGCGCGCGGCCGAGTCCGATGTCGTGATCGTCAATCATCACCTGCTCTGCGCTGACGCCGCCGTCCGGCAGAGCAACTTCGGCGAAGTCATCCCACGCTGCAGTACGGCGATTGTCGACGAGGCGCACCAGCTCGAAGATGTCGCGACGCAGTACTTCGGCCTCTCGGTGAGCAGCTATCGCGTCGACGACATGGTTCGCGACGTCGACCGCGCCGTCGGCGCGGGGCAGATCACCGATGCCGAACGGCGCGATCAAATCGCCGTCGACGTCCGGCGGATTCGAGAGGACTCGCGGCGTTTCTTCGCGGCGCTGCAGATGCTCAGGTTCGAGGGGCCGGCGGCCCGCGGCTCCGAAACCCGCATTCGCGTGAAGAGAGCACATCTCGCGCCGCTCGGCGAGGACGGCGCGGCGCTCGTCGCGGCGCTCGAAGCGATCGAAGCCGACATCGCGCTCGCGAAAGACGTGCCTGAAGACGTGCTCGCGCTTGGGCGGAGAGCCGCCGAAATCAAGGACGATCTCCGCTTTCTGCTGCGCGCCGATGATGTCGGGTACGTCTACTTTCTCGAGACGCGCGGCCGCGGCGTGTTCCTGCGCGCGTCTCCAATCGACGTCTCGTCGACCATCCGCGACCTGCTGCTCGACCGGATGGACGCGACGGTGCTGACCTCGGCGACGCTCACCGTCGACGGCGCGTTCGACTACGTCAAAGGCCGGCTCGGCGTCGGGCGCGCGACCGAGCTGAAGCTCGATTCGGAGTTTGACTACGCGCGGCAGTCGATCCTCTACCTGCCGTTGAGCATTCCGGATCCGCGGCGGCCCGAGTTTGTGACCACCGCCGCGCGTGAAATCGTCCGCATTCTGAAGCTGACCTCCGGGCGGGCGTTCGTGCTCTTCACGAGTTACGCCAACCTGCGCGAGGTCCATCGGCTCGCGGCCTCCGAGCTCGAATACCCGATCCTGGTGCAGGGATCCGCGCCGCGCTCGGCGTTGTTGCGCGATTTCAAAGCCACGCCGCACGCGGTGCTGCTGGCCACGTCGAGCTTCTGGCAGGGCGTCGACGTCGTCGGCGACGCCTTGAGCTGCGTCATCATCGACAAGCTGCCGTTTGCGTCTCCCGGCGATCCGATCACCGCAGCCCGAGTCGAGGCGATTGGCGCGCGCGGCGGCTCACCGTTTGGCGAGTATCAGATTCCGCTCGCCATTCTGGCGCTCAAGCAGGGCCTCGGGCGGCTGCTGCGGCACCGCCAGGACCGGGGCGTGCTGGCCGTGCTCGACCCGCGCCTGAAGACGATGGGATACGGACGGCGGTTTCTCGCGTCGCTGCCGCCTGCGCCGGTGACGCACGATCTCTTCGACATCGCCCGCTTCTTCGGGGCCATGCCTGATGATGATGTCGATGAAGCCGACAGTATCGACGACGGTGCTGATGGCGTCTGACGCGCAGACGGAGACACCGATCGCGAAGGTTCGCCCGATTCTCAAATGGGCGGGCGGCAAGCGTCAGCTGCTGCCAACGCTGCGGCGGTACTACCCCGCCACGTTCAGCCGCTACGTGGAGCCATTCCTCGGCAGCGGGGCGGTGTTCCTCGACTGTCACAACCAGGGACTGCTCGACGGTCGGCAGGTCCAGCTGTCCGATATCAACGCGGACGTGATCGGTTGCTATCGAATGGTCCGCGACGACGTGGAGAGTGTCATCCAGGCGCTGTCCGCGCTCGAGGCCGGTCATCGCCAGGACGGCACCCGGCATTTCTACGCCGTCCGCGACGGTCAGTTCAACGCGCTGCGCCGCGACGTCCATGCCTCGGCCGAACCGGCGAAGGCGTATACCCCGGCGCTCGCGGCCATGCTGATTTACCTCAACCGCACCGGCTACAACGGGCTCTTCCGCCTGAATTCGAGCGGCGGCTTCAACGTGCCGGCAGGGCGCTATCCCAAGGTCACGATCTGCGATGCCATCAACCTCAGACGTCTCTCCGCGGCGTTGCGGCGTCCGGGTCTGACGGTCGAAGTCAGCGGGTTCGAGGACGCGCTTGGCACCGGGCGCGCGGGAGACTTCGTCTATCTCGATCCTCCCTACGCGCCCGTCAGTCGAACGGCACATTTCACCTCGTACACAGCGGCAAGGTTTGGACCCGGAGAACAGGCCCGGCTGCAGCAGGCTGTCGTGAGGCTGGCCAGGATCGGGGCGTCAGTGCTCCTCAGCAATTCCGTGGCGCCTGACATCCGCCGGCTGTATGCGACGAACCTCGAGGCGCGGTCGGTGGGACTCAGAGCGAAGCAGGTCGAGGCGCGACGGGCCATCAACTCGCGAGCGTCCAGGCGTGGCGCCGTGCGCGAGTACCTCATCACGAACATCGTGTAAACTGAGGCGATTATATGGAGGTTCGAATGACGAGGGCACGCATCTCCTTGACGCTCGGCGCGTTCGTGCTGGGCCTGACGGCGGTGTCGACGATCGGCTACGCGCAGACCGGGCGAATCAAAGGCAAAGTCGTTGACGCCCAGAACAAGCCGGTCGAAGGCGCGACGATTCTGATGGAAAGCAAGGAGATGAACCGCAAGCTCACCACCAAGACCGACAAGCGTGGTGAGTACACGCAGTTCCTGCCGCCCGGCGAGTACATGGTGACCGCCAGCAAGGACAACCTCACGCAGACCTTCCCGGTCAAGGTCAGCATCGACGAGAGGGAGCAGAACTTCACGCTGAAGCCGGGCGGCGGCGGCGGCGCCGGTGCTCCGTCGGATGCCGACGTCAAGAAAAGGGAGGCCGAGACCGTCGCCATCAAGGGCGCGTTCGACCAGGGCGTCGCGCTCAGCAACGAAAGCAAGTACGACGAGGCGATCGCGAAGTTCAACGAAGTCCTGGTCAAGGTACCGAAGTGCGTCGAGTGCCAGACCAACATCGCGGCCGTTTACATGCGGAAGAAGGATTACGACCAGGCCGAGGCCGCCTACAAGAAGGCGCTCGAGATCAATCCGAGCTCGGCTGAATCGTATATGGGCCTCGCGAACGTTTACAACGCGCAGAAGAAGTTCGACCAGGCCGCAGAGGCCGGCGCGCAGGCGCAGAAACTCCTTAGTGCTGCTGGTGGTGCCGACCGGGGGTGGTGTCAGCGCCTCGGCGACCTTCAACCAGGGCGTCATCGCCTGGAACGCGGGCAAGATCCCCGAGGCGCAGAAGCTCTTCGAACAGGCCGTGGCGGCCGACCCGAAGATGGCCGACGCGCACTACTGGCTGGGAATGGCCAACGTGAACCAGGGGAAGCTGCCCGAAGCCGTCAAGTCGTTCGAGGAATACCTCAAGCTCGACGCCAAGGGACAGTACGCCGAACAGGCCAAGGGCATGCTCGCGGCTATCAAGAAGTAGTTCGGTTCAGGTTCAGGTGTTCAGGGTTCAGGTGGTTCAAGGTCGCGGTTGCAGCTGCGAACCTTCGTGAACCCTTGAACCTCCTGAACGCCTGAACCGCGATCGAATGTCTATCGCCACCAACTTGGCGGAGGTCCGCGAGCGGATCGGCGAGGCCGCGCGGCGGGCCGGACGGGCGGCGACCGACATCACGCTCGTTGCAGTGTCGAAGACGTTCGGTGCCGATTGCGTGCGGGAAGCGTGGGACGCAGGGCAGCGGGAGTTCGGCGAGAACAAGGTGCAGGAAGGCCTGCAGAAGATCGCTGACACAGTCGATATCCCGGCAAGGTGGCATCTCATTGGCCACCTGCAGTCGAACAAGGCCAAGAAGGCTGCGGCAGGGTTCGGGTGCATTCAGTCGGTCGACTCGGTCGAGCTGCTCCAGAGGCTCGACGAAGCGGCGGCAGGGCGACCGACAGGAGTCGCTCCGCTCGACGTGCTGGTCCAGGTCGACTTTGCCGGTGAAGCAACGAAGTTCGGCGCGCCTCCTGATGAGGCGGCGCGAATCGTTCGAGCAGGTGTCGACGCCAGGCACGTCCGGCTCGCCGGGTTGATGCTGCTCCCGCCTTGGAGCGACGACCCGGAACAGACACGGCCGTGGTTCGTCCGCCTTCGGCAGTTCCGGGATCGCCTGCTGGAGGACATGACGCGCGATGGCCTACCGGCGCCATCGCTCCATCACCTGTCGATGGGCATGAGCCACGACTACCAGGCCGCCGTCGAAGAAGGATCGACCATCGTTCGCGTCGGCACGGCGATTTTCGGCGCACGGCGTGCGCCACAGCTCACCACAAGTGAAGGCAAGTAAGGAGGAACCTGATGTTCGACCGCACGAACCCGCCCGCCAGCACGTCCGCCGCGAGTGCCGGGTCATCACCCGCCGAACGCGTCATGCGGATCGCGCCGCTCGATCTGAAACAGCAGCGCTTCCGCACGCAGCTCCGCGGCTTCGACCGCACTGAAGTCGTCGCGTTCCTGACCGAGGCAGCCGATGACTACGAGCACGCGCTGCGGGAAATCGACCGTCTTCGACAGGACCTCGTCCGGCAGGAAGCGCTCCTCGTCGAACACCGCGAGCGCGAGAACAACCTCCGCAACACGCTCCTGACCGCCCAGCGGCTGGCAGACGAGATCAAAGAGTCTGCGCAGGCCGAGTCCAAGCTGATCATTCGCGAGGCACAGGGCCGCGCCGATCTGCTACTTCAGAAGGCGCAGGGCCGACTCGAAGAAGTCGAGCGGGACATCAACGAGCTGCGCCTCCGCCGCCGTGACGTCGAGGGATCGCTTGAAGGCTCGATTCAGGCGCTCTATCGCGCGCTCGAGTTCATTCGCGAACAGGACCGCTCCGACGACAAGGTCCTGCTCCATCGTCCTCGCCAGGCCGACGCGTCTCAGCCCGCGGCGCCTGTGCAGTGGCCGACAGAGGCGACGCGCGCCGCGGACGAGCGAGGCTGAATCAAAGAGCCCGTTGCAAGACCCCCCTCGCTCCTTGCTGGTCCTGCGACACTGCCGTCAACTCATCACCTGCGCCGGGCCGGCGCCGCGGCGCGGGCCTGAGCAAGGGCGGCTCGATCTCATCAGGGACGGCGCGATCGCCGCCGCTGACGGCCGCATCGTCTTCGCCGGCCCGACGGCGGATCTCGAGCGCACGATTGCGCTGCCGAAGGACGCGCGGGTCATCGAAGCCCGGGACTGGTCGGTCCTACCAGGGCTGGTCGATGCCCACACGCATGCGGTGTTTGCCGGCGACCGGCGATCGGAGCTGCACCGGCGGTTGTCTGGCGAAACTTACGCAAGCATCGCTGCCGACGGCGGCGGCATCGTGTCGACCGTGGCGGCCACGCGTCTCGCCACGGAAGACGAGCTGACCGTTCAGTCACGGGCCAGGCTCGACGCCATGCTCGCCTGCGGGACGACGACGTGCGAAATCAAGAGCGGCTACGGGCTCGATCTCGACGCGGAGTTGAAAATGCTTCGGGTCATTCGACGCCTCGGCGACATCGCACCCGATCGACGTCGTCTCCACCTTCATGGGCGCGCATGAGATCCCCTCCGAACATCGATCGAATCGAGCGCGCTACGTTGAGCTTGTCGTCAACGAGATGATTCCGGCCGTCGCAGCGGCGGGCCTGGCCGACTTTTGCGACGTGTTCTGCGAGGAGGGCGTCTTCACCGCGGCTGAATCGCAACGGATTCTCGAGGCTGGCCAGCGCGCGGGCCTCGGCGCGCGTATTCATGCCGACGAGCTTGGCGCGAGTGGCGGATCTCAGGTGGCTGCGGCCATCGGGGCACGGTCCGCCGATCACCTCGTGCACGTGCCGGCCGACGGGATTGCGGCGATGGCGCGAGCCAATGTCACGGCGACGCTGCTCCCGACGGCCGCGTTCTATCTCAAGCTCGGCCGGTTCGCGCCGGCGCGCGCATTGATTGACGCGGCGGTGCCGGTGGCGCTTGCCACCGACGTCAACCCCGGGGGCGGGTTTTCGCCGTCGATGCCCTTCGCGATGACGCTCGCGTGCTTTGCGATGGGCCTCACCTTCGAAGAGGCACTGACAGCCGCGACGGTCAACGCCGCGTGGTCGCTCGATCGCGCCCACGAGATTGGCAGCCTCGAACCCGGCAAGCTCGCCGACGCGGTGATCGTGCGTGGCGAGGGCACCGACCTGTTACACGTCGGAACCCCAGCCATCGCCGGCGTACTCAAGCGCGGAACCTTCGTGTTCGGCACGTGCGGGTGACATGGTGACGGCATGACGCTGACCGACAAGTCCGTGAAGTCGCTCCTCGAGGATTTCCGTTCGCCGGCACCAACCCCTGGCGGGGGTTCAGCTGCGGCCCTGGCCGGAGCCGTCGGCGCGTCGCTCCTCGCGATGGTTGCCGCTCTGCCGAAACCCCGCGCGGGACACGAGGAGCAGCTTCGCGAGGCCGGCCGGCGCTCGGCCGCCCTGGCAACGGTGCTCGAAGCGCTCGTAGACCGCGACAGCGAGGCGTACGAGCTGGTTGTCGGCGCCTACCGCCTGCCCAAGAGCACCGAGGAGGAAAAAGGGTTGCGGACGCTGCGGATTCAGGACGCGCTCAAAGCCGCCATCGCCGCTCCGCTCGAGGTGATGCGCGCCTGCCGCGAGGGAATGACCCTGGCAGCTGTGCTGCTGGAACACGGCAACCCGAACGCTTCGAGTGATGTGCGGGTGGGGCTGGAGCTGCTCCGCGCCGGGCTGCGCGGCGCGCAGATGAACGTGGAGATCAACCTTGGCGGCCTGAAGGATCAGGCCTACGCCGACGCCGTGAGGGCCGAGCTCACGGGGCTCAGTGAATCTGATGCAGCAGGCGTTCCCAGCGCGTCTTCGTAAAGAAATGCGTCACGACTGAAAACAGCCTGCCGATGGACGCGCCGACACCGCTATCGACAAAGTCGTTACGATCCGATTCGTACGACCAGTAGATCATCATCGCCCTGCCCTTGACGTAGTTCCTCGGCAGAAAGCCCCAATATCGGCTGTCCTGCGAGTTGTCGCGGTTGTCGCCCATCACGAAGTACTGCGTCGGCGGCACGGTCACCGGCCCGTAACGCTCGCGCACGTCCATCGACGTCACTTCGGAACCCTCGGAGGCGGGTGTCAGGAAGTGGACGTAAGGCTCGTCGAGCGCCTGGCCATTGACGTAGACCTTCTTCGCGCGCAGCTCCACCGTGTCGCCGGGTAGACCGATGACACGCTTGATGAAGTCGCGCTCCGGCTCCTCCGGATACTTGAAGACGACGATGTCGCCGCGGGCGATGTCGCGCACCGGCAGCACCGCCCGGTCGAGGGACGCCGTCGGGCCGAACACGAACTTGTTGACCAGCAGATGGTCGCCGATGAGGAGGTTGTTCTCCATCGAGCCGGTCGGGATCTTGAACGCCTGCACGACCCACGTCCGCACGAAGAGCGCGAGGATGACGGCAATCACGATCGACTCGAAGTACTCCCGGACGGTCGACTTGCGAAAGTCAGCTGGCATCTATTCCTGTCTACTTTACTCTGTCCGGCGGCTTCGCGCTCGCTCGGGCCGCAGGCGCTTGCCGTCTGAGCTTTCATTCCTGGCCAACTTTCAGTACTGCCAGAAACGCCTCTTGGGGGATTTCGACCCTGCCGACGCGTTTCATGCGCTTCTTTCCTTCCTTCTGCTTTTCGAGCAGCTTGCGCTTCCGGCTGATGTCGCCGCCGTAGCACTTCGCCAGCACGTTCTTGCGTAGCGCCTTGACGGACTCGCGCGCGATGATGCGGCTGCCGACGGCGGCCTGAATCGCGACCTCGAACATCTGACGGGGAATCAGCTCGCGCATCTTCGAGGCCAGGGCTCGGCCGCGCGTATAGGCCATGTCTCTGTGGACAATCGTCGACAGCGCATCGACGGGCTCCTCGTTGACGAGGATGTCCAACTTGACGAGCGGCGACTCCCAGTAGCCGGTGACGTGGTAGTCGAGCGACGCGTAGCCGCGCGACAGCGTCTTCAGACGATCGTAGAAGTCGAGCACCACTTCGTTAAACGGCAATTCGTAGGTGATGAGCACGCGGTCCGAGGACAGGTACTCGATGCCTTTTTGCATGCCGCGCTTTTCCTGACAGAGCGACAGAATCCCGCCGACGTGCTCAGACGGAGTCAGAATCATCGCCGTGATCACCGGTTCCTCGAACTTCGCGATGCGACCGGTATCCGGCAGCTTCGCTGGGCTGTCGATCTCCTGCACCTCGTCCGTCGGTCGTCGTGACGCGGTAGAGAACTCCCGGCGCCGTCGTGACGAGATCCTGATTGAACTCGCGTTCCAGCCGCTCCTGGACAATCTCCATGTGCAGCAGGCCGAGAAAGCCGCACCGGAAGCCGAAGCCGAGCGCCGCAGACGTCTCCGGCTCGAAGAAGAACGACGCGTCGTTCAGCCGCAGCTTCTCGAGCGCTTCACGCAGCTGTGCGTACTCGCTGCCCTCGACCGGATAGAGCCCGGCGAAGACCATCGGCTTGCTGACCTTGAATCCCGGGAAGGGCTCGGCCGTCGGTCGTGCCGCCTCGGTGATCGTGTCGCCAATCTGCGCGTCGGTGACCGTCTTGATCGCCGCGAACACGAACCCCACTTCGCCGACGCCCAACTCCGTCGCCACGGTGGGCTTGGGCGAGAAGGTTCCGACCTGCTCGACTTCGTACTCTTGTCCCTTGGCCATGAGCTTGATTTTCATGCCAGGCCGGAGGACCCCGTCGAGCACGCGCGTGAGGATGATGACCCCGCGGTAGGCGTCGTACCACGAGTCGAAGATGAGGGCCTTGAGCGGCGCGTCCGGACTGCCACTCGGCGGCGGCAACCGCGTCACGATCGCCTCGAGGATCTCGTGAACGCCGGTGCCCTCCTTGGCGCTGGCCAGAATCGCATGGCTGGCGTCGAGGCCGACGATGTCCTCGATCTGCCGCCTGGCCTCATCGGGTTGAGCGCCGGGAAGATCGATCTTGTTGATGACCGGGATGATCTCGAGGTTGTTCTCCACCGCCAGGTAGGCATTCGCGAGCGTCTGCGCCTCAACGCCCTGCGAGGCATCCACGAGCAGGAGCGCGCCCTCGCACGCGGCGAGCGATCGCGTGACCTCGTACGAGAAATCGACGTGGCCCGGCGTATCGATCAGATTGAGCACGTAGACCTGACCGTCATCGGCCTTGTAGGTCAGTCGAACGGCGTGGGCCTTGATTGTGATCCCCCGCTCGCGCTCGAGGTCCATGGTGTCGAGGACCTGCGCCTCCATCTCCCGCGCCTGGAGCGCTCCCGTCAGTTCGAGAAAGCGATCCGCCAGCGTCGACTTGCCATGGTCGATGTGCGCGATGACGGAAAAGTTGCGGATGTTGCGGGGATCCATGGAGTCGGGAACAGGTGATTATAGCGTGGGAGGCCAGATATCAGGGCTCAGGGATCGGGGATCAGGAAACGAGCTCCTTCGAACGTCAGGACGGTCCCCAGATGTTGATTGTTCCCGAAGCCCCTGGACCCCTGATCCCTGACCCCTTGGACTCTGTCCTCTGCGCCTACCGCTGATCCAGCGGCACGAACCGCTGCGGGTACGCCGGACCGATGTAGTCGGTACGGGGGCGGATCAGGCGGTTGTTGGCGTACTGCTCCAGGCAGTGTGCCGTCCAGCCGGAGATCCTGCTCACGGCGAAGATCGGCGTGAACAGATCGATGGGGATTCCGAGCGTGTAATAGGTCGACGCCGAGTAGAAGTCGACGTTCGGATAGAGCTTCTTCTCGCCCGTGACGAGCTGCTCGATGCGACGCGACATCTCGAACCAGCGCGTATTGCCGGCGCGCTTGCCGAGCTCCTCCGACATGCGGCGCAAATGCGTCGCGCGCGGATCCTCCGTGCGATACACCCGATGCCCGAATCCGGGAATCTTGACCTTGCGCGCCAGCTTGCCGCGAATCGCCTCGTCGATGCGCTCGGGAGTCGCATCCTGGCCGATCTCCTGGAGCAACCGCATGACGTCGGCATTCGCGCCTCCGTGCAGCGGTCCCTTGAGCGCGCCAATCGCGCCGACGATGGCCGAGTGGAGATCGGTGAGGGTCGCAGCCGCGACGCGAGCGGCGAAGGTGGACGCGTTCAACTCGTGGTCCGCGTGCAGTACCAGCGCGACGTCGAAGGCGCGCGTCGAGAGCGCGCTCGGTCGAGTCCCGGTCAGCATGTAGAGAAAATTCGCCGCCTGCCCGAGCGCCGGATCCGGCTGGATGGGACCGCCGCCGGCCTGTAACCGCCCGTAGGTCGCGACCAGGCTCGCCAGCTGCGCCGTCAGACGCACCGCTTTGCGGTAGTTGGCCTGCGGCGAGTTGTCGGACGCGTCAGGGTCGAAGTGGCCGAGGACTGAAGTCAGGGTCCTTAGCGCATCCATGCCGTCGCCCTGGGGCAGCTGCTTCATGAAGCGCAGGATCGGCTCGCCGAGCGGCCGCGCCGCCACGAGCTGCGATTGCAGATCGCCGAGCTCGGCTCGATTCGGCAGGCGCCCGTGCCACAGCAGGTAGCAGACCTCCTCGAACGTCGCCCCCTGTGCCAGATCGTGGATGTCGTAGCCGAAATACGCCAGGACGCCACGATCGCCGTCGAGGTAACAGATGGCGGACGTCGCGGCCACGACATCTTCGAGACCGGCCTTGGGCTTCGCGTCGGTGGTCATGTACTGATTCTATCAAGGAGTCAGGAGCCAGGACGTAGGACGAGCATCTGCGTCGCATCCAGTCAGACGGCAGCCACTCGCCGTGTCAACGGCTTGTACAGCAAGCCGACAATCACGCCGTAAAGCGCGAACTCGACGATGAAATCGATCATCCAGGCGACGAGCAGCGTCCCGGAGACTGGCCAGACCATGTAATTCCAGATCGCCGCAAAGCAGCAAAGCAGGATGCCGACGAGCACACCGAAGCGCAGACCCTCCTGCATGCGCTCTGCCTCCCTCGTAGCCCTTCGCATACGCGTACGCAAACGCGAAGAACCCGACGAGCGCAAAGACGAAGCCGACCGGCAGAATCGCGCTGGCCTGCTCTTCGGGCCGCATGGCCGCCCGATGCTGCATGTAAATGCCGGTGAGTAGTACGCCATGGACCAGGTAGGACACGCCCAGATACACGACCCAGGCGGCAACCGCCGCCAACGCGATGCGAGGGAAATTCATGGCCGCTCCTTCCGCAAAGCCTCAGTGGAGCGGCACTATATCTCAGAGTCGAGGTTCTAAGGCTCAGGGCTCAGGGCTCAAGAGATCATCAACCGAGTGGTTGAACGCTTGCCTGAGCCTTGAGCCTTGAGCCTCTGAGTCTTACTTGGCGATTTCCGGCTGCTGGATCATGTCCTCGTCAGTGAACTGCTGGAGGATCGACAGGAGGCCGGTGTAGAGGAAGCCGACCTGGAAGAGCATCAGGAACGGCAACGTGGCATAGATCTGGTTGGAGAGCGCGTAGAACACGGTGGCGGTGAAATACAAGCCGAGCGCCAGCTCGACGAGCGGCTGCACGCCTACCGACTGGTGATACTTCTTGCCGGCCCACTCGTCACTGCTTCGTTCGATACCGTACTTCGGCGTGCGGGCAAACTCGCTCTGCTTGCCAAACATCGCTTCGATCACGGCCCGGGTGTTGTTGACGCAGAGGCCGATGCCGATCGACATCAGGAACGGCACGTATCTGAGCCGCTGCTTCCAGTCCGCATACACCTCGCGCTGCGAGACGATGTAGAAGTTGCCGACCGACGCCGTCGCCGCCAGGAAGAGCGGCACGTCGATGAGCATCATCTCGGTCCAACCCATGCTGTAGCGCACCACCATCGCGGGAAACATCAACAGCGACAGGAGCGACATCAGCAGGTAGTTGAAGTTCGCCGAGAGATGGAAGAACGCTTCGGCCTTGACCGCGAGCGGCTGCGACGACCGCAGGATACGCGGCATCAGCTTGATGCAGGTCTGGATCGAGCCCTTGGCCCACCGGTGCTGCTGGGACTTGAACGAATTCATCTCGACCGGCACTTCCGCCGGCGAGACGAGATCGGGCATGAAGATGAAGCGCCAGCCCTTGAGCTGCGCGCGATAGCTCAAGTCGAGGTCCTCGGTCAGCGTGTCGTGCTGCCAGCCGCCGGCATCGGTGATCGCCTCGCGCCGCCACACGCCGGCGGTGCCGTTGAAGTTGAAGAAGCAGCCAGCGCGGTTTCTCCCGCCGTGCTCGAGGACGAAATGCGCGTCGAGCAGGATCGACTGGATCCGCGTGAGCAGAGAGTAGTCGCGGTTGAGGTGGCCCCAGCGCGTCTGGACCATTCCCACCTTCGGGTCGCGCTCGAAGTAGCCGAGCGTCCGGAGGAGGAAATCTTTCGGCGGGACGAAATCGGCGTCGAAAATCGCAATGAACTCGCCCGACGCCTGCTGCAGGCCGGCTTCGAGCGCTCCGGCCTTGTACCCCGTGCGATCGACACGATGCAGGTATTTGATGTCGAAGCCGCGCGCGGCGTGCCGGCGCACCGCCAGCTCAGCAATCTCGGTCGTCTCGTCCGTCGAATCGTCGAGCACCTGTATTTCGAGGAGTTCGCGCGGGTAGTCGATCTCGCAGACCGCATCGATCAGGCGGTCCGCGACGTACATCTCGTTGAAGATGGGCAGCTGGACCGTGACCTTCGGCAGCACCTGCGGCGGCGGCAGCGCCGGCGGCACGTTGCCCTTGTGTTTCATGTAAAGATACACAAGGTAATAGCGGTGCCAGCCGTAGATGGCCAGGATGCTCAGCACGAAGAAGTACAGGACGAGAATCAGCGTCTCAGTGAGCGACATAGATTAATGAATCCGCCAACCTGCACAATCCTTCATATTAATGTTGGGCTGGCTTCAAAGTCAAAGAAGCCCCGGTGAATGACCCGCGCCGAACTGCAGGTCTTTCTCGCTGAGGTTCGCTCCGGGGCGCTTCCACTCGAGGTCGCCCAGGACCGCCTCCTTCAATTTCTACGCCAGGCACCCTTCGAAGACCTGGGGTTCGCGCGCGTCGACCACCATCGAGCGCTGCGCCAGGGGTGTCCCGAGGTCATCTTTGGGCCTGGAAAGACGCCAGAACAGATTGCAGCGATCGCCGAACGCATCGTTGCGGCCGGCCACAGCCTGCTCGTCACACGGACGGACCGAGCCTCGTTTGACGCCGTTTCCAGGCGCGTACCCAAGGCAGAATTTCACGAGCTGGCCAGAACCATTACGCTCGCGTATGGCGAACTGCCACCCGGCCGCGGCACCATTGTCGTGGCAGCGGCTGGCACGGCTGACCTGCCAGTGGCGGAAGAGGCGGCGGTTTCGGCCGAGCTGATGGGCAATGTAGTCGATCGACTCTACGACGTGGGAGTCGCAGGACTCCATCGGCTGCTCGCCGAGCACGCCCGATTGATGGCCGCTCGAGTCATCATCGTCGTCGCCGGGATGGAAGGCGCCCTGCCGAGCGTAATCGGCGGCCTGGTAAGCGTCCCTGTCGTGGCTGTGCCCACCAGCGTCGGGTACGGCGCCAGTTTTGGCGGGCTCACGGCCCTGATGGCGATGCTCAATAGCTGCGCGAGCGGCGTCTCGGTCGTCAACATCGACAATGGCTTTGGCGCGGCGGCCGTCGCAAGCGCGATAAACCATCTGAGTTGAGCACGGCTCAGGGCTCAAGGCTCAGGCGGAGCCTTCGATTAGGGGTGGAAGCTTTCCCAGGCCATGAGCCTTGAGCCCTGAGCCGTGACGCGCTATACTCAGCGATTGCCCTGTCGAGCCTGACGCTCACCAGTATTTCTGAAATCTCATGTACGCCGGTGCCCTGCGGGCGCTCGAATACGACCGGATCGTCGAGGCGGTACGCCGCTTTGCACTGACGCCGCCTGGCGCGGCGCGTCTGGCGGAGCTGCAGCCGCTGACCGACAGCCGCGCCGTCGCGGCGGCCCTCGCAGCGACGCACGAGACGACCCGTTTTCTGCGCGACGGGACGATCGGACTGCAGGCGCCTGAGGACCTCGATGCCCTTCTGATGTCGCTGGCGGTCGAAGGCCGCGTCCTCGAGCCGCAATCGCTCGTCAACCTCGCAACGTTTCTGGCGTCGGTCGACGCGACGTGCGCTGCCGTTCGCAAGGTTCGTGGGAGTTTTCCACTGCTCGGCGCGATCGTCGAGACGGCCGCCTCGTTCCAGCACTGAGATCGCCGACATCCGCCGCAAGATCGGCCCGGCGTTCGAAGTCCTCGATGACGCCAGCCCGGAGCTCGCGACACTGCGCGATCGCCTGCGTAAACAGCGGGCGCGGCTGCGTGGAACGCTCGAATCGTACCTGCGCGGTCGCGACACGTCCAAGTATCTCCAGCAGCAGATCGTGACCGACCGCAACGGCCGGTACGTCCTCGTCGTCCGCAGCGAGCATCGCGCGGCAATACCGGGAATCGTCCACGGCAGCTCGGGGAGCGGCGCCAGCCTGTTTCTCGAACCGCTCAGCACGGTCGAGATCAACAACGACATCGTCGCGCTCGAACAGCAGGAGACGGAGGAGGTCCGCCGCATTCTGCTGGCGCTTGCCGACGCGCTCCGCCGCCGCGCTGGAGACGTGCACCGAACCGTCGCGGCGGCAACCGAGCTCGACGTCCTGCAGGCACGCGCGCGGTTCTCGACGCTCGTCGACGGTGTCCAGCCGGCGCTCGCGAGCGACGGCCGGCTCGAGCTGCGCGCGGCACGCCACCCGCTGCTCATCCCGGCGGTCCGACGGCATCTCGGAACGGACGTCGACGGGGATCCGGGGCTCGGGATTCGGGCCTCGGGACTCGCCGACGCCGGAGCGGAGCCGCGACCTTCGAGTTCTGATTCCCGCGTCGCAACTTCCGAGTCCCGAGCTCAGAGCCCCGAACCCCGAGTCCCGAGTCCCGAGCCCCGAGACCCCGTGCCGGTCGACGTCCTCCTGATTCCTCCGGTGCGCGTGCTCGTGGTGACGGGACCCAACACGGGCGGCAAGACAGTGGCGCTCAAGACGGCCGGGCTCCTTCCCTTGATGGCGCAGACGGGCCTGCTCGTGCCTGCGGCGGACGGGACGCAGGTGCCCGTGTTCCGTTCGGTCTTTGCCGACATCGGCGACGAGCAATCGATAGCCGCGAGCCTCAGCACGTTCTCTGGCCACATCGCCAACGTCGTCGCCATGGACCGCGCGCTGACGCTGCCAGCGCTGGTGCTGCTCGACGAAGCCGGTGGCGGAACCGACCCGAACGAAGGCGGCGCGCTGGCGATGGCGATGATCGACCATTTTCGCGGCCGCGGCGCGATGGTGGTCGCGACAACCCACTACGACGCCCTCAAGTCCTATGCGGTGACGACCGATGGCGTGACCCCGGCCGGCTTTGGGTTCGATCCGACCACCTTTGCGCCGACCTACCGCCTGAACTATGGCGCGCCGGGCAGTAGCCTTGCCCTCGAGATCGCGACCCGCCTCGGTCTGCCGGAGTCGATCATCGAGAACGCGCGCCAGCACCGGAGCGTTCGGGAGGCGCAGCTCGCCGAGCACCTGGCGAAAGTTGAGCGAGACCTCCAGTCGCTCGACCACGAGCGTCGCCTGGCGGCGCGCGAGCGCGCCGCGCTCGAAGAAACCGCGACGAAAATGCAGGCGCGCGAGCAGGAACTCCGCAACCGCGAAGAGACGTTCCGGCGCCGGCTCGACGAGCGAATCGAAGATCGCCTCCGAGACGCGCGCCGCGAGATAGACGCCGTCGTCAATGCATTGAAGGTGAAGACGGACGCGATGGTGGCGGACGCCGAGCGCCGTTCGGCGCCGCGACTCGTCATCCCCACCGGCGAGACCGGCGCCGCGCGAGCCGAGGCGAGGGCCGCCGTGGAGGCGATTGCCGGGAAGCTTCGCGTTCACGATCCGGAGCCTGCAGCCCCGTCGAGGCAGCCAGTCGGCGTGCCGGACGCTCCCGGCAAGCCGCCGGTCGTCGGGGACCGCGTCGCGGTAGGCGGGCTCGGCCTCGAGGGCATCGTGCAGGTGTTGCACGACCGCGAGGCGGAGATTGACGTGCGGGGCAAGCGCCTGCGCGCCCGGATCGACGAACTTCGAGTGCTCGTCCCGGCGGGTGCCCAAGCCCAACCGGGCAAGGTCCGGGTCCATGTTGAGCTTCAACCGCGCGAAGGCTCGGTCACCGAATTGAACGTCATCGGCTGCAACGTCGACGAAGCGCTGTCGAGGGCCGAGAAGTTCCTCGACGAAGCGCTGCTCGCCGAGGTCCCGAGCGTTCGACTGATTCACGGCTACGGTACTGGTCAACTTCGGCGCGCGATTGCCGAGTTCCTGCACGACCATAAGTTCGTCGCGCATTTTCAGTCCGCTCCGCCCGAGCAGGGCGGCGGCGGCGTCACCGTCGTCGAATTCAAAGAGTAATGGCGCTCTTTCCTCCCAACTTCATCGAGGACCTCAAGTCGCACGCCGACATCGTGCAGGTCGTCCAGGAACGGGTGGCGCTGCGCCGCAGCGGGGCCACGTGGAAGGGGCTCTGTCCGTTTCATGGAGAGAAAACGCCGTCGTTCCACGTCAACGGCGATAAGGGGTTCTTCCATTGCTTCGGGTGCGGCGCCAAGGGCGACGTCTTCGAGTTCGTCAAACTGCACGACAAGATTACGTTTCCTGAGGCCGTCCGGCAGGTTGCCGCGCGCGCGGGCGTGCCCGTGCCCGAACCAGAGGATGGAAACCAGGATCCGGAGAGCAAGCGGGACCGCGAGACGATTCTCCGCGCCCACGAAGTCGCGGCCGCGTGGTTTCGTGAGCAGTTGGCGGGGCCACAAGGGGCCGTGGCGAGACGCCTGCTCGCAACGCGCGGAGTGACGCCAGCGACAGTTGAGCTCCTAGGCATAGGCTATGCACCTGCGGCGCGCGAGGCTCTCAAAACGAAGCTCCTCCGCGAAGGCTTTTCCGCGGAATCGCTCGCGCGGACCGGACTGGTTTCCGAACGGGAAGGCGGCATGCTCATCGATCGGTTTCGCAACCGGCTGATGATCCCGATTGCCAGGGACAACGGCGCGATCATCGCGTTTGGCGGCCGTGCCATGGACGAAGGGCAAGTACCGAAGTACCTGAACTCACCCGAGACGGCGATTTATGTCAAAGGGCGGACGCTCTATGGCCTGCATTTGAGCAAGGCGGCCATCACCAAAGCGAAGCATGCGGTGATGGTCGAGGGCTATTTCGACGTGGCGCAGGCGCTGCAAGGCGGCATCCCCAACGTCGTCGCCTCGTCGGGAACCGCCCTGACGCCCGCCCAGGCTCGACTGTTGAAACGTTTCGCGTCGAAAGTCGTCCTCAGTTTCGACCCCGACGCCGCGGGCAAGGGCGCTGCGGTGCGGAGCTCGGAACTTCTCGTGGCCGAAGGCTTTCAGGTGAACGTCGCGATGCTGCCGTCTGGTGTCGACCCCGATACGTTCATCAGGCGCGAAGGCGGGGCAGCGTATGCGGAGAAGCTCCGCTCTTCGCAGCCTTACCTCGAGTACCTGCTCGATCAGGCCGCGGCCGGGCAGGATTTCCAGCGGGACGAGGAACGCCGCGAGTTCCTGGGCCGGATGCTCGAAGTTGCCGCCCGGATTCCTGACGCCGCCGCCCGCGACCAATTCGCCGACAGGCTGGCGCATCGGGCGAGGATTACGGAAGAGGTAGTTCGGGCCGAAATCAAGAAGGCTGCCGCGAAGCGCGAAACGGCGGTCGCCGTGCTGGACCGGCCGAAAGTCGGGTTGGATCAGGTCAAGACGGCCGAAAAGGGCCTGATCTGGGCCCTTATTCACGATCCGGCGGCGGGAACGGCGGCGATGGCCGAACTGGACACGGAAGACCTGGTCGGGCTGGCGACCGAGCCGATTCTGGCCCAGGCCCGGGCACTCCAAGAATGGCCGGCGGACTCCTTACCGCAAACGCTTCTGGAGCGTCTAAATGGTATGGAGGCGCGGCTGGTCCAAGACATCAGCCGGCAGCCCCACCCCCCGGGACCGCCGCTCGACTGCGTGAAGGCGGTCAAACGCCTGCGCTACACGCGGGAACGCGCCGCCGTCCAGCGCGAGATCGATCGGCTGCAGGAGGCCGGCGCCGCCACTCACGAAACCGAGATCGTGGCCTTGTGGGACAGGAAGAAAACGTTGCTACAGTTGATTGCGGAATCATAAGCGGCATAAGTTGTTACGCGCTGAACGAGGACTGAGGAGGACACGCCGTTGTCGATCGAAGAAAAATACGATGAAGTGAGGCAACTCATTGCCATCGGTAAAGAAAAGGGATACCTGCTGTACGACGAGGTCAATGAGCTTCTGCCCGCCGACATCACGTCGTCGGACGAGCTCGACGATCTGTTCAGCACGTTCGGCAGCGCCGGCATCGAAGTCGTCGATTCCGAACAGAAATACCGCGAGGACAAGCTGCTCGACCGCACCGGCGAAGGGGCCGAGGAGCTCGAGCTCGACCTGACCCCCGGCGCGCTCGACAAGACCAACGACCCGGTCCGGATGTACCTCCGCGAGATGGGCACGGTGCCCCTCCTCACCCGCGAGGGCGAGGTCGAGATCGCCAAGCGCATCGAGCGCGGCAAGCTGGCGGTGATCAAGTCGATCTCGCGCACGCCGACCGTCGCCCGCGCGATCATGACGATGGGCGATCAGCTCAAGAACGAGGAGCGGAGCATCCGCGAGCTCGTGACGTTTGTCGACGAAGAGCTGACCGACGACAAGATTGAAGATCGCAAGCGGCAGGTCTTGCGCCAGATCGAGGCGGTCAGGAAGTCGTGGATGGGCCTCGAGAAGTGCAAGGAGAAGCTCGAGAAGACCCCGCGCGGCACGACGACCCGCGACAAGCGGAAGTACCGCCGCGTCCGGTGGGAGGCGCTGCGCGCCCGGGTCGAGCTGTCGCAGCTCATCCGCAAGATCGAGTTCACCGAGGCCGTCAAGCGCCGACTCATCGATCAGATCAAGGAGTCGGTCGAGGCGGTGATGCGCGTCCGCCGCGAGATCGATCAGCTCGAGCGGCAGCTCAATCCCAAGAACAAGAAGGCCAGCCGGCTCAAGGAAGAGGAAAAGAAGAACCTGCTCAGGCGTCAGAAGGAGCTCAAGGTCCAGGTCAAGACGATGGCCGACGAGCTCGAGGAAACGCCCGATCAGTTGATGCGGACAATCGAGACCATCTCGCGGGGCGAGATCCAGGCCGAGCAAGCCAAGAAGGAGCTCGTCGAGGCCAACCTCCGGCTGGTCGTCTCGATCGCCAAGAAGTACACGAACCGCGGCCTGCAGTTCCTCGACCTGATCCAGGAAGGCAACATCGGCCTGATGAAGGCGGTCGACAAGTTCGAGTATCGCCGAGGCTACAAGTTCTCGACCTACGCGACCTGGTGGATCCGCCAGGCCATCACCCGCGCGATTGCGGACCAGGCGCGGACGATCCGCATCCCGGTCCACATGATCGAGACGATCAACAAGCTGATTCGCACGTCGCGCGCGCTCGTGCAGGAGCTCGGCCGGGAGCCGACCTCGGAAGAAATCGCCAAGCGCATGGACATTCCGGTGTCGAAGGTCCGGAAGGTGCTGAAGATCGCGCAGGAGCCGATCTCGCTCGAAACGCCGATCGGGGAGGAGGAAGATTCACATCTTGGCGACTTCATCGAGGATCGCCAGGTCGTGTCGCCCTCCGACGCGGTCATCAACCTGAACCTCAAGGAGCAGACCGACTCGGTGCTCAAGACGCTGACGCCGCGCGAAGAGAAGGTCATCAAGATGCGGTTCGGTGTCGGCGACGGCAGCGAGCACACGCTCGAAGAGGTGGGCCAGAGCTTTGCCGTGACCCGCGAGCGCATTCGCCAGATTGAAGCCAAGGCGCTGCGCAAGCTGCGGCACCCGTCGCGGAGCCGCAAGCTGCGGGCGTTCCTGGAAGGACGAACGTAAGGTCGCGGCGAGCAGTCGCGGTCGCGGCGCAACCGAAGCCGACTGGCGACTGACGACTCGGACTGACGACTCGGACTGACGACTGCGGACTGGCGACTGACGACCGACGACTGTAGACTGTTGTGGGCCCATAGCTCAGCGGTCAGAGCCGCCGGCTCATAACCGGCCCGTCCCAGGTTCGAATCCTGGTGGGCCCACTTCTAGAATTCTGAATTCTGAATGCTGAGTGCTGAAGTAAAGGTGAAAGGGAGAAGGGGGAAGGGTAGGCTTCAACGGCCTGACCATCCTTCCTTCCCTCCTCTTCCCTCCCACGCCTTCGCAACTCACTTCAGCATTCAGCACTCAGCATTCAACATTTCTTTCGATGCTTCCTGATCTCAAACTTCTGATCCAGCTGCAGGAACTCGACTCGGCAGCTGAACGCCTGCGAAGACGAATGGCCGATATTCCGGGCGCGCAGGCGGCCCTTGATGCGCGGCTGGCGGAACTGAAGGGCGCGGTCGCTGGCGTGAAGGAACGCATCAGCGCCTCGCAGACCGCGCGGCGCGACATCGAGAAGGACCTGGCCGCAGTGCAGACGCGGCTCAGCAAGTACAAAGATCAGCTGATGGAGGTCAAGACCAACAAGGAATACCACGCGATGCAGACCGAGATCGCCTCGGCCGAAACCGTGGTGCGTCGCGAAGAGGATCGACTGCTCGAGCGGATGGAGGAGGGCGAAACGCTGGCCGCCGCCCTCAAGACTGCCGAGGCCGCGCTCAAATCGGGGGAAGCCGAGGTGACGCGGAGCCGGCAGGAGATGGACGCGGAGCGGACGGCGACCGAGCGGGACCTGTCGAAAACGCTCGACGAACGCGCGCAGGTCGCCGCCGGCGTGTCGGCTGGCGTGCTTGCCCTCTTCGAGCGCGTCTCACAGCATCGCAAGGGCCTGGCGATGTCCGAGGCCAGAGACGGCTTGTGCACGCAATGCCACGTCAGGCTGCGCCCGCAGGTCTATAACGAGCTTCGTCGCAATGAAAGCGTGATGCAGTGCGAGAGCTGTTCGCGAATTCTCTTCTTCGTCCCGCCGGCCGTGCCCGCGCCAGTCCCGGGCGAACAATCCGCGCCTGCCGAGCCAGGAAGTTAGCTCCGCCGTGATTCGCGCTTATATCGACGGCGGCGCCCGGGGCAACCCGGGGCCGGCTGGTTACGGTGTCCGCATCGAAGATCTGGACGGGAATCTGATCCAGGAGCTTTACGGACCGCTCGGAATCGCGACCAACAACGTCGCCGAGTACAACGGCCTGCTGGCCGCCTTGAAATGGGCCGTCGACAACGGCCAGCGCGACGTGCACATCCGAGCCGACTCGGAGCTGCTGGTCAAGCAGATGCGCGGGGAATACAAGATCAAGAATCCTGGTCTCCAGCCGCTCGCTGCGCGCGCGCGCCTGCTGATGATGGAGCTCGGGAAGGTGACATTCGAGCACGTCCGCCGGGAACTGAACAAGGAAGCCGACCGGTTGTCCAACCTCGCGATGGACGAAGCGGAGAAACCGTAGCTTCCCGCTTAGAACGTCGCTCCCCACCGGAGAGACGTAGCTTCCACCATCAGGTGGAAGCTCGGTTTCCTGCTCTGGCCCGAATCACTCCGATCATCCGCCCCGCTTTCTCGCCCTGTACCCGGTAGGAATGGAACGTGCTCGCGTGTGTCTTCGTGCACAGCTCGGCGACGTGGATGTTGCCGGGCATCACTCCGGCGCCCTCGAGCTGATCGCGCGTGGCGCGCCAGAGGTCGAGGTGAAAGGTTCCGGCGGAGCGGGGCTCGAACCATCGCGCAAGAATCGATGCGTGATGGCCCATCTCGCGGAACGTCTGGTAGGTGTCCTCGGACACTTCATAGCAGCACGGGCCGATGGCCGGACCCACGGCCGCGATGATTCGTTCGGGCCGCACGCCGTAGGTCGTCTGCAGCGCACCTACGCCGGCGATCGCTGCGCGTCGCGCCGTGCCGCGCCAGCCCGCATGGATCGCCGCCACGGCCCGGCCGCTCTCGTCCGCAAGCAGGATCGGCACGCAATCGGCGACACGGATCACCGGGGCGGCGGATGGGTCGTTGCTGACGACGACGTCCGCGTCAGGTCGCGGCCAGGGACGAGAGCGATCGGCTGACGCCACAGCCACCGTCGCCTCGTGCACCTGCCTCACGAGCAGCAAGTCCTCACGGGCCACGCCGATTTCTCCGGCGACGCCCGCCCACTCGCCCGGATTGTCGCGAAGCGTAAGGTTGTTCGTCGTGAAGAAGTGATCGGCGGCGGCCGCGAGCGGTACGCAGCGCAGCACGATGCCCCAGGGCGCTTGCGTCCACTCGAAGGCGCGGGTAGGCTGTGGAGCGGTCATGAACATACTCGGCATCGGGCTCGACGCCACCGACATTCCCCGCCTTGCAGAGGTGCTCGAACGGTACGGCGATCGCTTCCTGCACCGTGTGTTCACCGCCGGCGAGATTGCCTATTGTACCAAGCGGCGGAACCCCGCTCCGCATCTGGCTGGACGATTCGCGGCGAAAGAGGCCGCGATGAAAGCGCTCGGCACCGGCCATTCGCGCGGGGTGTTGTGGAAGGACATCGAAGTCATCCGCGGTGGCGGACCGCCGCGTCTGGAGCTGCACGGCGGCGCCGCCCGCCGCGCCGAGGGCATGCAGGTCCGGCGCTCGCTTCTGACAATCACCCACTCCGACACGCTCGCGATGGCGCAGGTCATGCTCATCGGTGACTGACTGGCAGTCAACGCGGGTTGACTGATTTGGCCCCCGCCGCCGCGCCCGCTGCAGCCCGCACGCCATTCGTCGCCACAAGCACTTTCCGCGCTGAGACTTCGCTCGACATGGCTGGCCAGCCCACGTGGCGGTCCGCCTCTTGCCCTGCCTCGCGTCAGGCCCTGCAAATTTTCAGAGGAGCGAAGCCGTGACAGTCAAGATCGTACCGAACGACAAAGGAAACCCGCCTGGCAAGCTCGCAGACGCGGAGCTGCATTTCATTTCAGGACCGCTCGAGGGCCTCAAGCTGATTGGCTTTGCGGTCTGGGAACGCAAGACCGGCAACGGACGCAACGTCACCTTTCCCGCGCGAGCGTATTCCGTCAACGGCGAGCGACGCAGCTTTGCGCTGCTCCGTCCGATTGGCGATACGACCGCCCAGAACCGCGTCAGAGATCTGATCCTGCAGGCGTACGGCGAGTTCGAAACGGAATCGGCCCTGGCATCTGCCGGCTAGCGAGGCGACTGCGCGTCGAGCGAATGTGGCGGTTGTCTCGAAGCTGCCTCGTTAACCGATCCGTGCTGTCCGTGTAATCCGTGGCTCGTGTCGTCCGTGTGATCCGTGGGACTAGTCGAGCACCGGGAGCAGCTTGAGGTTTTCTTTCTGCCGCTTAGGCGGGAGTGTCCACTCTTCGCGGAGCGCCTTCCGGAACTCCGACTGAAAGAAGGAGGCCTTCATGCCGCCGTCGATGATGTCCCAGGGCAGGACGGTGTCGGTCGAGCGGTCGCGGAAGATGTAGAAATCGGCGTCGAGGCCCACTTCGGCAACCGCGGCCCGCCAGTTGCCGCCGTTGCGCTCGGCCGCTTCGATCGCATCGGCGACACGCCGGTCGCCAAGCGAGAGCAGTGCCTGGTAGTAGGAATGCCGTTCGGACTTGATGTTGAAGTAGACGTTGTCGAGGTCGGAGAGCAGATGCCGCAGCCGCTTCCCTTTCCGGTCGGTGATCGCGGGGTCTTCCATCGGCAGCCACTGATACGCCGTTCCCGGCTTGGGAATCAGCGGATTGACGCTACCGACGATGCGCCCGATGTGGCCGCGCGGACGGGCGTGCTTGATCATGATGTCGCGCATCGAGACGGTCAGGTCGCGAATCGCTTCGAGGTCCTCGTCTGTTTCGGTCGGGAGACCGATCATGTAGTACAGCTTCAGGTTGTCGATCCCGTTGGCAAAAATCAGCTCGGTCGCCGCCAGGATCTCGTCGTTGGTTACCGTCTTGTTGATCACCCGGCGCAGGCGATCCGATCCAGTTTCCGGCGCGATCGTGATCGACTTCTCGCCGCTCTCGCGCAGTCGCCGCACGATGCTGTCGGTGAGGTCGTCGAGCCGCAGCGATGCAGGGCTGATCGAATAGCCGAGCGCCAGCAGGCCGTCGAGGATGCGATCGATCTCGGGGTGGTCGCAGAGCGCAATCGACACCAGGCCGGCGCGGCCGGCGTGGCGCCGGGCATTGGCTGCAAGCTCGAGGATGCGGTCGGCGGAAAACGCGCGGACCGGCAGGTAGTTGTAGCCCGCCCAGCAGAAGCGGCAAAGGTTGGCGCAACCACGAACCACCTCGACGAGAAACCGGGAGCCGAACTCGGTGTCTGGCGTGAAGATGGACGTTGCGGGCGGGTCGAGGCGTTCCGCGCTCTTCACGGCCGCTTTCTTGACAACCGGTGGCGCGCCGCTGCCGGCGCGTGGCTCGAACGCCGCGATCGTCCCTTCGTTCGTATAGTGGACGTCGTAGAGCGACGGCACGTAGAAGCCCCTGAACGACGCCAGTCGCCGATTCCGATCATCGCGGCTCAATCCCTCGCGCAGGACCGCGATCAGGTCAGGGACGAGCATCTCGCCTTCGCCCGCCGCAATCACGTCAGCGAACGGCGCGAGCGGCTCGGGGTTCACGAACGTCACGGCACCGCCGATCACGACCAGCGGGTCGCGCGGCCGCCGTTGGCTCGCTCGCGTCGGTATGCCCGCCAGCCGCAGCATCGTGACGACGTTGGTGTAGTCCCACTCGAAGGAGACGGAGAACGCCAGCACGTCGAAGTCCGCAGACTGGCGTTTGCGTTTCGAGGGTCAGGAGCGGCGCGCCGGTGGCGAGCTGCGCGCGCAACTCCTGCTTGGGGGGCAGGAACACCCGCTCGCAGACCACGTCGTCCAGGTCGTTGAACAGACGGTAGACCGTCTGGAACCCCAGGCTGGACATGCCAACCCAGTATGTATTTGGAAACGCGAGCGCGACGCGGAGGCGGCCACCGTGCGGCTTCAGCACGTAGCCCGTTTCACGGGCCAGAACCTGCCGCGCGCGCTCGCGGTACTCCCACTGTTTCATGATCTTGTTGTGCCGACCGGTGTCCGCGATGCGAGACGATGCGCGCCGTGAACGCGGGCGGCGCCGCGGCCCACGACACAAGACCCGGCTGTCCGGCCCCGACGCGAGGACGCCAACAGCACCCACGCCGCCATCGTCAGACCACTCTGCCTGCGGAGACGGCGGTCCCGGGTACCGTGGCTCTATGCAGTGTACCACGCACGAAACGGCCCGGCCGGCGCCGGGCCGACGGAGATGGCCGAACGCGCACGCCCGGCCCAGCTACGCCCGCGACTTACCGAGCGAGCGAGAACTTTGAACCCTGAACCTCTTGAACCCTGAACCTTGAACCGTGAACCTTGAACCTCCTGAACCTCCTGAACCCTGACTCTGAACCCTCTTGAACCTCGCCGTCCCCTACGCTTCACTCTGCCGTCGCAGAAACGCCGGCACGTCGAGCGGCGAAACAGGCTCGAACTCGGCGCCCGGGGCCAGGGTGCCATCCGACTCGACTGCGGGAGGCATCAGGGGCAGATCGAGGGTCGGGCGACGCGAGATGCTGAGCCGTGCTCCGCCACCGCCGCCAGCCGCGGCGACCTTCTCGACCGACTCCTGCCGCCAGGACGTGTAGTTCTGGAGATCGACCGGCGTCTGCACGGCCGAGGGGCTGAGGCTCTTCGCCGCCGACGGGCGGTCAAAGCCGGTGGCGATGACCGTGATCTTCACCTTGCCTTCCATCTTCGGATCCACGACGGCGCCAAAGATGATGTTGCAGTCCTCGTGCGCGGCTTCCTGGATCACGATCGATGCTTCGCTGACCTCGACGAGCGAGAGGTCGGGTCCGCCGGTGACGTTGATGATCACGCCGCGCGCGCCTTTCACCGACGCGTCTTCGAGCAGCGGGCTCGAGATCGCGAGGTTGGCGGCGGCCATCGCCCGGTTGGTACCCTCGGAAACGCCAGTGCCCATGATCGCGAAGCCCATGCCGGACATGATGGTCTTGACGTCGGCAAAATCCAGGTTGATCATCCCCGGGACCAGAATCAGGTCCGAGATTCCCTGGATCGCCTGCCTCAGCACGTCGTCGGCTGAGGTGAACGCCTCGCCGAGCGACGTATTGCGCGCGATCGTCGCCAGCAGCCGTTCGTTCGGGATGGTGATCACGGTGTCGACGCACTCGCGCAGCTCGTCGAGCCCGCGTGCCGCCTGCATCTGCCGCTTGTTGCCCTCGAAGCGGAACGGCTTGGTCACTACCGCGATCGTCAGCGCGCCGAGCTCGCTGGCGAGGCTGGCGATGACTGGCGCGGCGCCAGTGCCAGTGCCGCCGCCGAGGCCGGTCGTGACAAACACCATGTCGGCGCCGTCGAGCGCTTCGATCAGCTTCTCGGTATCTTCGAGCGCCGCCTGCCGGCCGACGTTGGGATCGGCGCCGGCGCCCAGCCCCTTGGTCAGCTTGGCGCCGATCTGCAGCTTGACCGGCGCCTGATTGAGCTGCAGCGCCTGCAAGTCGGTATTGGCGACGATGAACTCGACGCCGTCGAGGCCGGCCTGCACCATCCGGTTGACGGCGTTGCTGCCGCCGCCGCCGACACCGACGACCTTGATCCGCGCGCCGGTGCGCGCCTCCTCCGCCAGCTTCAGCCGCAACGTCGCCTGCTCGGTCTCGCTCGTCTTCCTGTGTCGCAAATCACCCATGGTCCGACCTCCTGTTGCTCGCAGTAGAAAACTCAGAAGAACTCTTTGAACAGCGTGCGCAGACGCCCGGCCACTCGTCCGAACGCTCCTGCGCCGACCGGCCGTGCCGGCTCACCCGCCTGATTCCGATGCGCGTACATCACGAGCCCGACGGCAGTGGCAAACGCCGGGTTGTTGACGTGGTCTGCCAGTCCACCGAGTCCGGCCGGCGCGCCGCGCCGGATCGGCAGATCGAATATCTGTTCGGCGACCTCACCGAGGCCTTCGAGCATGGCGCTGCCGCCGGTCAGCACGATGCCGGAATTGAGGGACTTCTCGAAGCCAGCGCGCCGGAACTCATCCCAGAGCAGATGGAAGATCTCCTCGGCGCGCGGCTGGAGAATTTCCGAGAGGATCCGCCGCGACATCACCCGTGGCTTGCGGCCGCCGACGCTCGCCACCTCCATCGTCTCGTCCTCGTCGACCATCGCCGAGAGCGCGCAACCGGAGCGCCGCTTGATCTTCTCCGCGTCGGGGATTGGCGTCCGCAGGCCGACAGCAATGTCGTTGGTGAAGTGGTCGCCGCCGATCGCCACGACGCCGGTGTGCCAGAGGCTGCCGCGTTCGAAGATCGCAAAGTCGGTCGTGCCGCCGCCGATGTCGACCAGCGCGACCCCCAGCTCCTTCTCGTCGTTGGTCAGCACCGCGTCGCTCGCGGCGAGTTGCTCGAGCACGGTATCGAGAACGGCGACGCCAGAACGGTTCACGCACGCGACGATGTTCTGGGTCGACGAGGCGCTTCCGGTAACGACGTGGACGTTGACTTCGAGTCGCGCGCCGGTCATGCCAACCGGAGCACCGATGCCGTCCTGCTCATCGACGACGAAGTCCTGCGGGAGCACATGCAGAATCTCGCGGCCGCTCGGCAAGACGACATTCTTGGCGGCGTCGATCGCTCGGCGAACGTCCTCCCGCGTGATCTCACGGTTCTTGCCGGCCACCGCCACGACACCGCGGCTGTTGAAGGCCTTGACGTGTGCGGCGGACAGGCCGAGGTGCACCGAATCGATCTCGACGCCAGCCGTCAATTCCGCTTCTTCGATCGCCTTCTTGATCGACTCGACTGCGGCCTCGAGATTGACCACCACGCCGCGCTTGATGCCGCGCGAGTCGGCGAGCCCCATGCCGATGATGTCCAGACCGCCATCGTCGGTCGCCTCGCCGACGATGGCCGTGACCTTCGCCGTGCCGACGTCCAGACCCACGAGGTATCGTTCCCTGCGTGTCACGTCTCCCCCTCAGAATGTCTTGCCAGCCGCTGGCAGTTGCATCGCCGTGCTGTCGGCACGGCCTCGTGGCTTCACGTAGACGCGCTGTTCGAATCGAAGATCGACGTAGTCGATGTCTGGCACACGCTCGCGGAGCGCCTCGGCGATCTCCAGGTACGACTGGAGCCGTTCGCGGAAGCGATCCTCGCCGACGTGCAGCAGCGCCGGGTCGTGGTCGAGCAGGACCACGGCGTCGTGAGCATCGCTGACATCGATTTGAGACACTAGTCTGGTCAACCCCGGTGTGCCCTGAATCGCGTCGACGACCCGTGCGGCCAATTCCGCTCGCGCGCGGTCGATGCGCGGAGTCGGAACGTCGCCCGATCGCGAGGCACGGGATGCCCTGGACGCCGCCGTCCGAGCGGTTGGCGGCACCAGGCCATCGACAATTGGAAGATCGAAGTCGGCGTACCTCGGTCCGAACTCGTCCATCACGACGCCGTCGCGCGACACGAGGTAGAGCTGGTTCCCGTAGCGGCAGAGCCCGAACGGCCGCCGTTCGGACACATAGATGTCGATCGTCGAAGGCAGTACACGGCGCAGCGCCACCTCGGCGAGCCAGGGTGACTCGAGCAGCTCGTTGCGCGACCTGGCGAGATCGGCAGTGAGGATGTGGGTGCCCTGAAGATCGCGCACGATCGCCTCTACTTCGCCGCTCGAGACGAGCTCGTTGCCGACGACCCGCACGTGGTTCACCCGCAACAGGCTCGAGCGGTGCAGCAGGGTGGCCGCCTGATAGCCAGCCACCGTCGTGAGCACGGCGATGCACAACCCCAGAGCGACGCGCCATGTGAAGAGCGCGCGGAGTCTCCGGCGCCGCGCCGGCTTCGCGCGGGCGCGGGCGCGGCGGTAGTTCTTGTCCGCGGGTGCCTTGACGCTCATCGCCCCTCTCTTCGATCAACGGGGCGATCAACGGGGCGATCAGCTGGGCTCGCGAGTTGCGGCCGTCGGTGCCGGATCGCGTCGAGGATCCGCTCGCCGGTACCGCCGATCGAGCCTGCGCCGAGCGTAATCACCAGATCGCCAGGCCGCGCCATCATCGCCACCGCCGACGGCACGTCCTCGAGTGCCGGCACGACGTGCACGCCGCCGCGCGCGGCGGCGCGGACGACCGAGGCCAGCGCGTCGAGCGTCACGCCAGGGATTGGCGGTTCGCCCGCCGCGTAGATTTCGGTGAGTACCACTTCGTCGGCGCGGCTCAACGCGGCGCCGAACTCCTTCATCAGTTGGCTCGTCCGGGTGTAGCGATGCGGCTGGAATACCACCACCAGCCGCCGATCGATGCCGGCGCGTGCCGCCGCCAGCACTGCCGCAATCTCGGTCGGGTGGTGCCCATAGTCGTCGACGACCATCACGCCGTCTTCTTCGCCAAGCCGCTGGAATCGCCGTTCGGCGCCTTGAAACTCGGCCAGCGCCGACGCGACCGTTTCGAACGGGATTCCAACCTCGAGACCCACGGCCACTGCAGCCAGCGCATTGAGCAGGTTGTGGCGGCCTGGCACCTGCAGCCGCAGTTCGCCGAGTTCGATTTCCTCGTGCCCCGGACGCTCCGGAGTCCAGTAGCGCACGACCGCGCGCGACCCGAACGCCTCGAGCGTCATCCCGTGCGCCGTCACGCTCGCCGACGCCCGGCCATCGGCCGCCGCGAGACCGTAGGTCAGAAGACGACGCGTGATCCGCGGCAGCACGGCCCTGACCGGCTCATCGTCCGCGCAGGCGATCACGGCGCCGTAGAACGGGACCTTGTTCGCGAACTCGATAAAGGCCTGTTGGAGGTCCGCCCAACTGCCGTAGCTCTCCATGTGCTCGTGGTCGATGTTCGTAATCACGGCGATCGCCGGCGATAGCTTCAGAAATGACCGATCGCTCTCATCGGCCTCTACGACCATGTAGTCGCCGCGGCCGAGCCGCGCATTGCTGCCGAAGGCGCTGAGCCGCCCGCCGATGACGGCGGTCGGATCGAGCCCGGCACGCTCGAGCACCAGCGCGACCATCGATGTCGTCGACGTCTTGCCGTGCGCGCCGGCGATGGCAATGCCGTAGCGCAGCCGCATCAACTCGGCGAGCATCTCCGCTCGGGGAATGACGGGAATCTGACGGCGCACCGCTTCGGTGGTTTCAGGGTTGCCGGCTTTGATCGCCGACGACACCACCACGACGTCCGCACTGCCGACATTCCCGGCGTCGTGTCCGGCCGACACACGCACGCCCAACCGCTCGAGACGATCGGTGACTGCCGAGCGCTTCGCATCCGAACCGCTCACCTCGTAACCCAGATTCGCGAGTAACTCGGCGATCCCGCTCATGCCGATGCCCCCGATCCCGACGAAGTGAATCCGTCGCGTACGCCCGAGCATCAGCGCTGCTCCATGCGCTCAATGAGCTCGAACGCGCGATCGACAATCGCCTTGGCGGCATCCGGCTTTGCCAACCCCCGCGCCGCCCCGGACATCGCGACTCTCCGTGCCGAGTCGGTCACGAGGCCGATGATCCGGTCCGCCAGCGTCGCCCCGGTCATCTCGGACTGCTCGAGGAGCTCGGCCGCTCCCGCCGCGGCGAGGGCCTCGGCGTTCCGTCGCTGGTGATCGTCGGCCGCGGTCGGCAACGGGATGAGCACCGCTGGCTTTCCTGCCGCCGTCAATTCGGCCAGCGTGGTCGCGCCGGCCCGGCAGATCACCAGGTCCGCCTCTTTCATCTCGCGGTCCATGGCGAAGAGGAACGGCTCCACCCTGGCTTCGAGCCCGGCGTCGCGATACCCGTTCCGGACGAGGTCCAGATCGCGTTCTCCTGTCTGATGCGTGACTGCCAGCCCGCCGGCGTGGGCTGCCAGCCGCGGCGCCGCCTCCACCATGGCCACGTTGATCGCGTGCGCCCCCTGGGAGCCCCCAAAAATCAAAACCCTCGGCGGGCCGTCGTGCGGCGCCGCGGCAGCCAGGTCAAAGAACTCGGGTCGAACCGGATTGCCTGTGACAAATCCCCTCCTCCCGAAGTACCGACAGAGTCGACTCGAACGTGACAGCCGCGGCGCTGACAAACGGCGCCAGCCGCCGATTCGTGAAACCCGGAACCGCGTTCTGCTCGAGCAGGAGCGTCGGGATCCGGCGAAGCGCCGCCACCAGGACGACCGGACCCGAGCTGTACCCGCCAACACCGATCACGAGCTGCGGTCGGCGGCGCGACACGATCGTCCACGCGTCGACGCCGCTCAGCGGCAGCAGCGCCAACCCGCGCATCAGTGACGTGACCGACATACCTTTCAGCCCGGAACTGCGGAGCACGTCCAGCTCGAAACCTTCGCGCGGCACGACTCGGCTCTCGATGCCGCGAGCCGTTCCCGCAAAACTGACCGCGACCTCGGGCAGCCTGCGCCGCAACTCGCGGGCCACCGCGATCCCCGGGTACAAATGCCCGCCGGTCCCGCCTCCGGCGATGACGATGCGCGGTGGCGTCATGCATCCGGCTTTGCCATCGCCATCGTCACGACGTGAGGTCCGCCATGAGATGCCGCGTACGACCCACCATTGGATGACGACGCGTGCTGCGACACGTTGAGTAAAATTGCCATGCCGAGCAGGTTGATCAGCAGCGACGAACCACCGGCGCTGACAAACGGCAGCGGGATGCCCTTGGTCGGCGCGATGCCCGTGACGACGCTGATGTTGAGAAACGCCTGAAACGCAATCATGACGGTGAGCCCGACGGCCAGGAACGTGCCGAATCGATCGGGCGCCCTCATCGCCGTCCGCAATCCACGCCACGTGATCACGCAGAAGCAGGCCAGCACGGTCGTCGCGCCAATCCAGCCGAGCTCTTCGGCGATGACGGCGTAGATGAAATCGTTGTGCGGCTCCGGCAGGTAGAAGAGCTTTTGGACGCCGCCCATCAGGCCGCGGCCGAAGAATCCGCCGGTGCCGACCGCGATCATCGACTGAATCATCTGGTAGCCGCTGCCCTGCGGGTCGCTCCACGGATCGAGGAACGCCATGACTCGCTGCACGCGGTACGCCGAGGCCATCACGACGACGTAGAGCGCCGGGACGGCGACGAGGACAAGACCGAGGACGTAGCGGTAGCTGATGCCGGCGGCGAACACCATCGCGCTGGAGATGACGAGCACTGACACCGCCGTGCCAAGATCCGGCTCAACCAGGATCAGCCCGACGATCGCGCCGGTCGTCAGGCCGATCGGCAGCAGCGCGTGCGACAGCTCATCGATTCGATCCATTCGCCGTTCGAGCAACGCCGCCGTGAACAGGATGATTGCGAGCTTCGCGAGCTCTGACGGCTGCACGCCCAGGGGACCGACGTGTAGCCATCGGCTGGCGCCGTTTACCGGAGTCGAGAAGAGGACCGCGACCAGAGCCACGGCGGCAAGCCCGAGCGCGGTCCAAATCACGAGCGGCTGCCGGTAGGATCGGTAGTCGATCCGCATCACGATCGGCACGAGCGACAGCCCGATGAGCACCCAGGCAGCCTGCTTGAACAGGAGAAGGTAGGGCTGCTGCCACTTCTCCCGGGCGATGACCGCCGAGGCGCTGTAGACCATCACGATGCTCGTACAGACGAGCAGGAGCGTGGCCGTGAAGAGCAACTTGTCCGATTTGAGCTTTCGCGCCATACTCCGCTGCCTAAAGGTCCCGGGGACTGCTACCGACAAGTAGCCTGAGCCGCGGAGGGGTGCCCCCGCACGCGCGCAGGCCGCGCGAACAATCAGCAGTCATCAGCCGGCCGCGGGCGAAGACACCACCCTCGCAGACCGGGGCAGCCTGCGTTCCCAGCGGGCGGTTCTTTACCGTGTCGACCGGCTGATGACTGCTCATTGTTCGCGCGTCACGTTTTCTCGCGGCTCGCTCCTCGCGGCTCGCGGTTGCTCAGAATTGCTCTCTCTACTGCTGCTCTCGCTCTCGTCGTGCTCCACTCCGCATGCTTGGCGTCGTGGACCACTCCCTACTGTTCTCTTGTCGTGCTCCACTCCGCATTGCTTGGCGTCGTGGACCACTCCCTACTGTTCTCTCGTCGTGCTCCACTCCTCCTGTAGCTTTCTCACCTCCTGCTTGAACACGCGCCCGCGCTCTGCGTAGTCGCGGAACATGTCGAAACTGGAGCACGCCGGCGCGAGCACGACTGTTTGCCCTGGCGACGCGGACGCGAAGGCCTGTCGTACCGCCGCCGACATGTCGTCGGCCTCGTAGAGGGTCACCGCCGACCCCAGCGCCTCCCGGATGAGCGGGCGGGCCTCGCCGATCGACACGACGGTGGCGTGGCGTTCGAGGAGCGCCGGGACCAGGTCGCGGAAATCGCCGCCCTTGAACCGGCCGCCGAGGACGAGGACGACGCCGTCGCCAAAGCTCTCGATGGCGCGGCGCGCCGACTCGATGTTGGTGGCCTTCGAATCGTTGACGAACTTCACGCCGCCGATCTCGCCGACTGGTTCGAGCGCATGCTCGAGCCCGGTGAATCCCTCGACGGCCTTGGTCATCGCCGCGGCGTCGACGCCGACAATCGAGGCAACCGCGGACGCCGCCAGCACGTCGGCGAGCAGGTGACGGCCGAGCAGCTTCACCGCCGCCAGCGGTACCAGCGACTCGTCGCCGCCCGCTGTCCGCCGTACGATCGCGTCGTGCGAGAGCACGACGCCCTCCGGCGCCACCTCGCTCATCGAGAACAGCAGTCGGTGCGCGCGCGTGGCCGCGGCGAGCTCGAGTGTGCCGGGATCGTCGGCGTTGAGGACGGCCCAGTCCGTCGGCTGCTGCCTGGCAAAGATGCGCGCCTTTGCTTCGGCGTATTCTTCGACGGTCGCGTGCCGGTCGAGGTGATCGGGCGAGAAGTTCAGCAGCACCGCGATCCATGGCCGGAAGGTTTGCGCGCTCTCCAGCTGAAAGCTGCTCGCCTCGATCACGTGGATGGTTTCGTCGGTCGACGCTTCGACCTGGGCGCTCAACGCCAGCCCGATGTTGCCGCCGACCAGGACGCGGTAACCACCGGCTTCCAGCATCCGGCCGGTCAGCGTCGTCGTCGTCGACTTCCCTTTGGTGCCCGTGATGGCGACGATCCGGCCGCGCAACCAGCGCGAGGCCAGCTCGAGCTCGCCGGTGACCGGCACACCCGCGCGCCGCGCCGCCTCGACGGCGGGCAGTTGAGACGGCACACCGGGACTGAGCACGACCAGATCGGCTGCTGAAAACGTCGACGCATGGTGCCCGCCGAGCTCGAGGGCGACACCGGCGGCGCGCAGGCGTTCCTCGTCCTCGATCTGCTCGCGAACATCGGTCAGCGTGACGCTGGCGCCACGGCGCACCAGCAGCTCCGCCGCGGCCACACCGCTTCGGGCGGCGCCGACGACGACGACCCTCTTGCCACGCACGGAGAATGGCGTATCGCTCATCTGAGTTTCAGCGTCGTCAGACTGAAGAGGGCAAAGATGATCGCGAGGATCAGGAACCTGGTGATGACTTTGGGCTCGCTCCAGCCGATCAGCTCGAAGTGGTGGTGAATCGGCGCCATCTTGAAGACGCGCCGACCGGTGAGCTTGAAGGAACCCACCTGGATGATGACCGACATCGCTTCCATCACGAAGACGCCGCCGACGATCGCGAGAAGCGCCTCCTGCTTGATGAGGAGTGCGACCGTGCCAAGCGCGCCGCCGAGACCAAGCGAGCCGACGTCGCCCATGAAAATTTCGGCGGGGTACGAGTTGTACCAAAGAAACGCGAGGCTCGCGCCGACGAGCGCGCCGCAGAAAATCGTCAACTCCGACGCCGCCGGCGGCACGGCCGTCAGCTGGAGGTAACTCGCGAACACGGCGTGCGTCGAGACGTAGGCGAGGGCGGTGAACGTGGCCGCGGCCACGGCGAAGACGCTGATGGCGAGGCCGTCCAGTCCATCGGTCAGGTTGACGGCATTGGTCGAGAATGTCAGCACCAGCGCCGCGAACCCGACGTAGCCGAGACCGAGCGACGGGTTCAGACGTTTGAAGAACGGAAAAATCAGCTGAGAGTTGAAGAGCGGTGGTTCGTGGGTCGCCAGCGCCATCAGCGCCGCGCCGACGCTCAGGCCGACCACGAACTGCCAGAAGAGCTTGTAACGTGGCAGCAGCCCGTGATGCGACCTGCGGACGATCTTCAGGTAGTCATCGGCGAATCCGATGGCCCCGAATGCGGCCGTGGCGAGCACGGCAATCCAGATGAACGGGTTGCGAAGATCCGCCCAAAGAAGCGTCGGAACGAGCGTCGCGGTCAGAATCAGGAGTCCGCCCATCGTTGGCGTGCCGGCCTTGGTCCGGTGCGTCGCCGGGCCTTCGTGGCGGATGATTTGCCCGATCTGGAACTCGCTGCAGCTTGCGGATCATCCAGGGTCCGAGGAGGAGCCCCAGAGCGAGCGCGCTCATGCTGGCGACGGCCGTCCGGAACGTGATGTAGCGCGTCACGTTCAATACGGTGAACCACGGCGTCAGCGGCGGCAGGAGGTAATAGAGCATCAGGCGAACTCCGCCTTGAGGCGCTCAACCACCAGGTCGGTCCCGATGCCCCGCGAGCCTTTCACCAGCACCAGATCGCCGGGACGAATGCGCGCGAGCGCGACCTCGGCCGCCTCGTCGCGGGTTGCGACCGGCACAACCGCGTCTGACCGCAGGCCGGCAGCGAGGGCGGCGTCCGCCAGTGCGCGTGCCGCAGGACCGCCGACCGTGATCAAGAGGTCGAGCCCGGCCGCCGCAGCCGCGCGACCAGACTCACGATGGAGCGTTTCGGCGTGCGCGCCGAGCTCGAGCATCTCGCCGAGCACGGCGACCTTGCGGGCGCATCCGCTCGCAGCCGCCACGGTGTCGAGCACCTGCCGCAGGGCCGCCGGACTGGAGTTGTACGAATCGTCGATGAGCGTGATGCCCCCGGGCAGCCGGAACAACTCGCCGCGATGCGTCGACGGCTGCAGACGACGCGCGGCCTCTACGATCTGAGACACCGGAATTTCGAACTGGATCGCGACGGCCGTCGCGGCCAGCACATTCGACAGGTTGCCCAGGCCGAGGAGCGGCGTGACCAGCGTGGCCGCACCCGCAGGCGTTTGGAGCTCGGCCGCCGTGCCGTCGAGACCGCGGTGCTCGATGTGCGTCGCAGTGACATCGGCTGCGGCATCGATGCCGAATGTCACGACCTTGCCGAGAAACCACTCGGACCGGGCCATGATCCGCGCATCGTTGGCGTTGGCGATGAGCACGTCCTCGGCGTCAGCGGCCTCGAGAATTTCGGCTTTCGCGTCGGCGATCGCCTCGGCCGACTCGAAGAAGCCGAGATGGGCGTCGCCAACATTGGTCCACACGCGGACGTCAGGTTCCGCGATGCCGACCAGCGTGCGAATCTCTCCCGGATGGTTCATGCCCAGCTCGACGACAGCGATCTCCGGCCTGGCCCGCAACTCGAGCAACGAGAGCGGCAGACCGACGTGGTTGTTGAGATTCCCCTTGTTCCTGAAGACGCGATAACGCGACGTCAGAAACTCCGCGGCGACTTCCTTGGTCGTCGTCTTTCCGGCACTTCCGGTGATCGCCACGACCCTGGCGCCCGACCGGCGTCGTACCTCGCGCGCGACGTCCTGCAGGCCGCGCGTCGTGTCATCGACTCGAATCACCACTCCGGCCGGCCGCTGCAGTGGCTCCGGCTGGTCCCGCGACAGCACGACGGCCCCTGCCCCGCGCGCCACCGCTTCGGCGATGAAGTCGTGCCCGTCGAACCGTTCGCCCCGAATCGCTACGAAACAATCTCCCGCGGCGAGCGTGCGCGAATCGATCACGATCCGTCCGATCGCCGTCCCCGGATCGCCGTGGACCACCCGTCCCTGCGCGGAGTCGGCGACGTCGGCCGCGGTCAGCGAGAGCGGCTCCACGCGCTATGGCACCCGAGACCGAGCGCGGCGCCGCGCCAGGGCGCTCTTCGCCACGTCCACGTCGTCGAAGGGCAGCACGCGATCGCCGATTTCCTGGTACTTCTCGTGGCCCTTGCCGGCGACCAACACGAGGTCGCCCGAACGCGCTTCCTGCACGGCTCGCTCGATCGCCGCCTTACGATCGGTAATCGCGAGATACGGCGTCGCCTTCGCTCCGCCCTGGCTCTTCGTCGAGGTCCGATCGGCCGGCATGACGATGCCGCGCTTGATCTCCTCGATGATCTGCTCCGGATTCTCCGAACGCGGATTGTCCGAGGTGACGACGACCAGGTCGCTCAGGCGCGCCGCGACCGCACCCATCAAGGAACGCTTTGGACGATCGCGATCGCCGCCGCATCCAAACACCGTGATCAAGCGGCCGGCCGAGAGCGGCCGCGCGGTCTCGAGCAGGTTCTTCAACGCGTCGTCGGTGTGCGCGTAGTCGACGACGACTCGGACGTCGTCGCCCGGATCGGACACGACCTCGAAGCGGCCCGGCACGCGTGTCAGGTTGGCCACGCCTTTTTGAATGGCGTTGAACGGAAGATCGAGGGCGACCGCGGCACCGACCGCCGCGAGGATGTTGTAGGCATTGGGGCGGCCGACGAGCGACGACCTGAGCGCGAGCGACCCGCGCGGCGTGCGCACCTCGAAGGCCAGGCCGTCGAGCGAGAGGCTCAGTGGGCCCGGGCGCAGATCTGCAGGCGCGTCGATCGCGTACGTGACTGGACGCGGCGCGATGGCCGCGAGCGCCGCGCCGCGCCGATCGTCGAGATTGACAACCCCCACTCCGCCCGGCGGCAGCAGCTCGAAGAGCCGCCGCTTCGCCAGGAAGTACTCCTCCATGTCACGGTGAAAGTCGAGGTGGTCGCGGGTCAGGTTTGTGAAGATCGCGGCGCTGAAGTGCAGACAGTCGACACGACGGAGCGCAAGCGCGTGCGACGATGCCTCCAGGACGCAGGCGCCGCTGCCCTTCGCGACCATTTCGCGCAACAGCCGGTGCAGCGCGGGCGCTTCCGGCGTCGTCCGGGTCGCTTCCACTTCTCGATCCCCGACCTGATAGCCGACCGTGCCGATTCGACCGCACCGGATGCCGGCCGCCTCGAAGATCGACGCGAGCACATACGACGTCGTGGTCTTGCCGTTGGTACCAGTGATGCCGACGAGAACGAGCTCGCTGCTCGGGTTGCCGAAGAACTCCGCCGACAGCGCCGCCAGCGCGAGCCGTGCGTCTGATACCTGAAGCCAGGGAACCGACGCGTCTGCCGGCGCCGCGGCTTCGGAGACAACGGCGATGGCGCCACGCGTGATGGCGTCACGGGCGAAAGCCGCACCATCAGTCTTCAGGCCGCGCAGCGCTACGAAAACCGAGCCGCGGACCACCTCCCGGGAGTCGCTTGTCACCGACGCGACCGTCGCAGCGGCGCGATCGGCCTGCGCCGGAGTCGCGCCGACGTCGAACGGCGCGCGGCCAGCGACGGCGCTCAGGAGATCGCCGAGCGTCATTGAGTCGCTCCCGACCGAACGAGCGGCTGGCGGCCGAGCGTCAACAGGCAAGTATTGCCGCGCACCAGGGCGCTGCCCGCCGCCGGCGATTGCTCGACGACGAAGCCGTCGCCGGCCAGGCGACCGGTCATGCCGATGAGCGTCAGGGCGCGATTCGCATCCCGAGCGCTGAGACCTCGCAGATCCGGCATCAATCCGGCGCGGGCCTGCTCGAGCGTGAGGTCGAAGTTGGCCCTCACGACTTTGGGACCGCCTGATTCATTGTCGCCGGAGGCCGCCGAGACCAGCACCGGCGGCGCGCCATTCACGGTCGGCGCGATGCCGAGATGACGCAGCGACGCCTCCGCGACGCGCTTGAAGATAGGCGCCGCGACGGCTCCGCCAAAATATCCCTTGCCGTGGGGCGAGTCGATGACCACGACGACGGCCAACGCCGGCTGCCGCGACGGCACGAACCCGACAAACGACGCGTTGTACTCCGACGGCGAGTACGCGCCGTTGACGACCTTGTGAGCAGTCCCGGTCTTGCCGGCGACCGTGTAGCCCGCGATCCGCGCGCTCTTGCCGGTACCTTCCTCGACGACCGCTTCCATGATCGCGGTCATCTGACTCGTGGTCCGCTCTGAGACGGTCCGGCGCAGGGCCTTGTGCGGCACTTCGATGCGCTGGCCGTCCTTGATGGTGGCGCGAACGACGCGCGGTTCGTAGAGCGTGCCGCCGTTGGCAATTGAGCTGACCGCAGCCGCCATCTGCACGGGAGTGACGCCGACCTGGTAGCCCATCGACACGGATGCGACGGCGCCGGCATCGAGTTTCGCCGGACTCCAGACGATGCCGGGATTCTCACCGCGGAAGTCGGGGACCAGCGTTTGACCGAACCCGAATCGGCTGACGTAGCGGCCAAGCCGCTCGGGACCGAGCTTGAATCCGACCTTGATCGCGCCGACGTTGCTCGACTTGACGATCACGTCGGTGAACGACAGCACGCCGTAGCGGTGCACATCGTCGATCTGCCGCGAGCCGATCCGCACATAACCCTGGCTGACATCGATCAGGTCGTCCGGGCGGATCAGCCCTTCTTCGAGCGCGCCCGCAGCCGTGACCAGCTTGAAGGTCGATCCGGGTTCATACAGATCCTGGATGCCCCGGTTGCGGCGATCGCCCTCCGACGAACGCGCGTAGGCGTTGGGGTTGAAGGTGGGTGCGTTGGCGAGGGCGAGGATCTCGCCGCTCGCCGGATCCATGATGACGATCGAACCTCCGGCCGCGCCGTATTCCTTGACACCGTCCTGCAGGACTCGTTCGGCGATGTTCTGCAGGTACTGATCGATCGTCAGTTCGAGGGCGATGCCAGCGGTCGGCTCGCGTTCGACATAGCTCGTCAGCGCCTGCCGGCGGGCGTCTCGCTGAATCAGGACGCGGCCGGCTCGGCCGCGGATGGGGACGTCATAGGCTGACTCGAGCCCAGCCAGGCCGACGTCGTCGAGCCCGACGTATCCGAGCACGTGAGCCAGCAATTCGCGCTTCGGGTAGAAACGGCGGCTCTCCTTGAAGAACCCGATGCCCTTGATGTCGAGCGCGCGCACCCGCCGCTCCTCGTCGGGCGAGACCTTGCGGGCCACCCAGGCGAACTGTCCGGTCCGCCTGAGGTTCTTCGCGATCGCGAGCTTCTCAGCGGCATCGCAGCGATCGAGCGCCCTGCAGATCGTCGCAGCGACGGTATCCGGAGCCTCAATCTCGCCGGGGTCGGCGATGATCGAGTCTGCGTCGACGGTATAGGCGAGCAGATTGCCGTTGCGATCGAAAATCTCTCCCCGCCGCGCCGGCGCCTCGATCGTATTCTGCCGCTGCCGCGCGGCGCGCGCGACCATCTCGCTGTGCTGGAAGACCTGCAGATACAGCAGCCGTGCCTCGATGGCGACGGTCCAGGCCGCGCAGAGCACGGCGCCGACGACGAGCCGTGAGCGCACGGTGCCGCGCCAGTCGGGCACGGTCGCGGGCTGGGTTCGCCGCGCCCGGGAGGTTGCGCGGCTCCGCCACCGAAACCAGTTGCTCCTGCCAGCGTGTTCGTCCGCCATCGCTCCTCCTCGCGTGCCGATCGGCTACCGAGCCGCGACGATGGATTTCGCGGGAGGCGCAGGCGTCGCCACTCGCTCGATGATGACGACGGCGCCGGGGTCCGGCTCGACCATGTGCAAGGTGCGAATGGCCATCTCCTCGATCCGCCGCGGCGCGCGGAGCGTCTCGATCTCCAGCTTGAGATGGCGGTTGGTCTCTTCCTCCGCCACTCGCTCCTGCTGCAAACGCTCCATCAGGTAGCCGTGCTGAACGAGCTCGAAATGCTGCCAGGCCGAGAAGAGCAACACCGCGACGAGCAGCGCCCCGATCCCGACAGCGCGCAGCAGCTGACGTTGGCGCGCTTCGTCGACCTCGCGGACGATCGGGTTGTTGCGCACGTCTTTCTTGATCGCGTATTCGAAGTCGGTCGCGCTCATGCGAGCCTCTCAATCGCGCGCAGCTTGGCGCTGCGCGCCCTGGGGTTGCTGGCCACTTCGTCGTCGCTGGCCTCGATCGGCCGCTTGGTGAGGATCCGGATTGCCGCTTCCGCGTGGGCGAGCGCGCGAAAGGTGTGCTTGACGATGCGATCTTCGAGCGAGTGAAACGCGATGACCGCGAGTCGCCCACCGGCCATCAGTCGGCGTGCCGCCGCGCCGAGGAACGTGTCGAGGCCTTCGAGTTCACGATTCACCCGGATCCGGAGCGCCTGAAACGTGCGCGTCGCCGGATCGATGCGCTGGTGGCCGCGCACCGGAATCGCCCGCCGCACGATTCTGGCGAGCTCCCCGGTCGTCGTCACTGGTGACGCCTCGCGAGCCTGCACGATCGCGCGGGCGATGCGCCGCGAGTAACGTTCCTCGCCGTACTCGAAGATCAGGTTCGCCAGCTCCTCTTCGTCGACGTCGGCCAGCAGATCGGCGGCGGTCGGCGGACGCGAACGGTCCATCCGCATGTCCAGCGGCTCGTCGCGCTGAAAGCTGAACCCGCGGCCTTCGGCGCCCAGCTGCATCGACGACACGCCCAAGTCGGCGAGCGCGCCTGCGACGTGCTCGATGCCGCGCCCGTCGAGGACGCGGTCGAGATCGCGGTAGTCGGCGTGCACGAGCTCGACACGATCGCCAAACGCCGCGAGCGCGTTGGCGGCGAGGGCAAGGGCGTCGGCATCGCGGTCGAGGCCGAGGACGCGACCCGCACCGTGTTCGAGGAGGGCCCGGCTGTGTCCGCCCAGGCCCACGGTGCAATCGACGAAGAGACCACCGCGCGATGGATCGAGCTGCGCGAGCGTCTCAGCCACGAGCACCGGTGCGTGCAGCGGGGTCATCGATCAGAATCCCGAACTCGGCGAGGGCGCGCGCGTCGTCGTCGCCGTAGGGCTCACGCTGCAGCTTGGACACGAACCGCTCGTGGTTCCAGACGTCGAGCGTGTCGTACTGACCGAACACGTCGACATCGCCGGTCATGCCCGCAGAGTCGCGCAGCCGGGAATGGATCACGACGCGTCCCTGGACGTCGATTTGCGCCGTCTGGCCGTAGTAATTGACGCGGTCGAAATACTTGAGGCGGGCCGGGTGAGACGAGGGAACGCGCGCGAGCTTCTCTTCAAGGGCCAGCCAGACGGGCATGGGGTACAGGCGAACGTACTCCCCCGTCAGGCTCGTCACGAACACCTCCGTGCCGTGGTTCTTCTCGATGAGGGCACGAAAGGCGTTCGGGATCTTGAGCCGCCCCTTGTCATCAATTTTGGCGGCGTGGTTGCCCCGAAGCACGTCTGGTTACTCCACTTTGCTCCACAAAAGTCCACCGGGATACTAGAGAACCCCTGCCCCATCTGTCAACCGCAAAATCATGAACCGTCAGAGCTTACGCTTAATTTTCGCCCGGCGAAACAAGAACGAACGTCGGCGGTGGCGTGTTACGATGTGCAGATTTGGCTCAGCGTAAGGCGCACGTCGAGGCCACCCCGCGCGCTGAGCCACCGGTCACCAGAGCGGGGCCCCCGTTCACATGCTCAGAGCAGGTCTGTTTGGATTCCCGTCGTCGGGCAAGACGGCGCTCTTTCAATTGCTGACGAGCGCGCGCGAGGCGCCTCGGTCCGGAGGAAAGGCGGAAGCCAACGTTGGCGTTGCCCGCGTCCCCGATGCCCGCCTCGATCGCCTGACGGCGCTCTTCAATCCGCGCAAGCACGTGCCCGCGACGGTGGAATTCGCTGACATCGCCGGCACCGGCAGCGCCCAGACCGGCGCCCAGGCGCTGCTCGATCTCGCGCCGTTCCGCAACGCCGATGCGCTGCTGCATGTCGTGCGCATGTTTCGCGATCCCTCGGTGCCACACCCCGCGGGTACGATCGATCCCGCGCGCGACGTGCGCGCGATGGAAGACGAGGTCATCCTCGCCGACCTCGGCGTGGTCGAGCGGCGGCTCGAGCGGCTCGAACGCGATCTGAAGAAAGGCAACAACCCGGACCTGAGCAAGGAACGGGACGTGCTGCACCGCTGCAAGACCGCACTCGAAGCCGGCCAGCCGCTTCGCGCGCTCGGCCTGTCGGCCGACGACGCCAGGCGGCTGCGCGGTTTCCAGCTTCTCTCCGCCAAGCCACTTCTGCTCGTTCTCAATCTGGACGAGGCCGATCTCGGGCAGGCCGACGACGCGGTGCGGATCGCGGGTCTTGAATCGTTCATGGCCGGCGCCGCGACACGGGCAGTGCCAATTTGCGCGAAGATCGAGCTCGAAATCGCGCAGCTCGACCCGGCCGACGCCGCGGCGTTCATGGCCGACCTCGGCCTGCGCGAATCAGGGCTCGATCGCGTCATTCGCGCCAGCTACGATCTGCTCGGCTACATTTCGTTCTTCACGGTGGGCGAGGACGAATGCCGGGCGTGGTCGATTCCGAGGCACACGTCGGCTGTGCTGGCCGCCGGCGAAATCCACAGCGACATTTCACGCGGCTTCATTCGGGCCGAAGTCGTCGGCTACGACCAGTTGATCGCGCGCGGCACGCTGGCCGCCTGCCGCGATCACGGCGAGCTCCGGCTCGAGGGCAAAGAGTACGTGGTCGCCGACGGCGACGTGATCAATTTCCGCCACGCCACGTAGAATCACACTGGGAATCACACTGACCGTGAAGACGATTCTCGTTTGCGAAGCCCAGGTGCCCTTCGTGCACGGCGGCGCGGAGGTACACGTTCGCGAACTCGTGCGCGAGCTCCGGACGCGCGGCCACCTGGCCGAGCTCGTCAGCGTCCCGTTCAAGTGGTACCCGAAGGAGGAAATCCTCCCGCACGCGGCGGCCTGGCGCCTGCTCGACCTGAGCGAGTGCAACGGGCGGCCGGTCGATCTCGTGATTGCCTCGAAGTTTCCCACCTACTTCGTCAGGCATCCGAACAAAGTGGCGTGGCTCATCCACCAGTACCGCGCGGCTTACGAGCTCTGTGGAACTCCGTACAGCGACTTCGGGCACACGGAACAGGACGTCGGTCTGCGCGACACGCTGATTCGACTCGACACCGAGATGCTGGGCGAGTGCCGCGCCATCTTCGCGAACGCCAGGAACACGGCGGCGCGGCTGGCGAAATTCAACGGCCTGTCGGCGACGGCGCTCTATCACCCGCCGCGTCTCGCGTCGCGGCTGACCTCCGGTCCGTACGGCGACTACGTCCTGTCGGTCGGTCGGATCGAGTCGGTGAAACGCGTCGACCTCATCGTCCGCGCGCTTGCACAAGACCAGCGCGGGGCTGCGCTTGATCGTCGCCGGCGACGGCACGCAGCGCGAGAACGTCGAGCGAGAGGCGCGCGTCGCTCGGTGTGTCGGATCGCGTGACGTTCCTCGGCGAGTGTGCAAGACGACGCCCTCGATCGAGCTCTACGCCGGCGCGCTCGCGGTCATCTATCCGCCTTATGACGAGGACTTCGGCTACGTGACGCTCGAGTCGTTCCTGGCCCGAAAGCCCGTCGTCACGTGCACGGATTCAGGCGGACCGAACGAGTTCGTGGTCGACGGCACCAACGGGTATGTCTGCGAGCCGGCGCCACAGGCGTTGGCCGACGCGATTGAGCGCCTCTCGGACGACAGGAGCCGCGCCGCGGCGCTCGGCGACGCCGGGCATGCGGTCGCCCAGCGGATTACCTGGGATGGCGTCATCGAGGCGCTGGTGGCCTGATTGCCAAAACCTGCAGAATAGCCATAATTGCGAGGTTTCCTGGTCACCGAAGACCGTCAGGCCTGTTGTTGAACAAGCTCATCATCCAGATCCCGTGCCTCAACGAGGCAGAGACGCTGCCGGCCACGCTGGCGGAACTCCCGAGATCCATCCCCGGCATCGACATCATCGAAGTCCTCGTCGTCGACGACGGGTCGCGGGATGGTACGGCGGATGTCGCGCGCGCCGCCGGCGTCGATCACGTCGTTCGGCTGCGGCGCAACAAAGGGCTCGCCGCTGCCTTCGCCGCCGGCATCGACGCATCGCTCAAGCGCGGCGCCGACTTCATCGTCAATACCGACGCCGACAACCAGTATCCGGGCGGCCAGATCCCGGCGCTGCTCGAGCCGCTGCTGAAAGGCGAAGCGGACATCGTCATCGGCGATCGAAACATTGCCGAGGTCCGGCACATGTCGTGGCGAAAGCGCCAGCTGCAGCGGCTGGGGAGCTGGGTGGTGCGCCAGGTCTCGAGCACGTCGGTCCCCGACACGACGAGCGGGTTCCGCGCGTATACCCGCGACGCGGCGCTGCGCATGACCATCGTGTCGGAGTTCTCCTACACGCTCGAGTCGATCATCCAGGCGGGCAAGAAGCGGATGGCGATCGCCCACGTGCCGATCGAGACCAACCCGCGCACGCGGAAGTCCCGGCTCTTCGACAGCGTGTTCTCCTACATCAAGCGATCGGCCGCGACCATCGTCCGCATCTACGCGATGTACGAGCCGCTGAAGATCTTTACCTACGTCGGCGTGGCCGTGATCTTCGTTGGCGTCCTGATCTCGTCGCGATTCGTCTACACGTTTCTCACCGAACCGGTGTCCTGGGCTCGGCATCTGCAGTCGTTGCTGTTTGCCGGCGTCTTCCTCATCGTCGGCGTGCAGGTGCTGCTGATCGGTCTGCTGGCCGACGTCATCTCGGCCAACCGCAAACTGCTGGAAGATCTCCTGTATCGCGTCCGCTCGCTCGAGCTCCCCCCGATGACGATGATGCCGACGATGCCGATGCCGGCGTCAGTTCGCCGCGCGAGCTCTCGCGGACTGGCGTCGGGCGACGCTGGGACCGCTGACTCGCATGGCCGATCCCGCAGACGTCTCGGTCGTCATCCCGGCCTACAACGAAGGCACGGCCATCGCTCAGGTGGTCTCGGCTCTCGTCGCGGCCGGTCCCTGGCACGAGATCATCGTCGTCGACGACGGCTCGGACGACGACACTGGCGCGCATGCCGCAGGCGCAGGAGCCTCGGTCGTCAAGCACCCGTACAACAAAGGGAACGGTGCCGCCGTCAAGACCGGGATCAGGCGCGCGACCGGCGAGCACGTGCTCATCGTCGACGGCGACGGACAGCACAGCGCCGAGGACGCGCGGCGGCTGGTGTCGAAGCTCGGCGAGTTCGATCTCGTGATCGGCGCGCGCTCGGCGGCGACCCAGGCGAACCAGGCGAGACGGTTCGGCAATACCGCGCTCAATTCCTTCGCGAGCTACCTCACGGGACGGGAGATACCCGATCTCACCTCTGGCTTCCGCGGCGGACGCCGCGAGTGCCTCCGCGAGTTCCTGCACCTGCTGCCGAACGGGTTCTCGACGCCAACGACGACGACGCTGGCCTTCATCAAGGCTGGTTACAACGTGACCTTCGAACCGACCGACGCGCGGCAGCGTGCCGGACAGTCGAAGATCCGGTTTGCCCAAGATGGCGTCAAGTTTTTCATCATCATTCTGAAAATCGTCACGCTCTTCAGCCCGCTGCGGGTGTTTCTGCCGATCAGCCTCGCGGCATTCCTGATCGGCGCCGGCTACGCCGCGTGGACGATCGCGACGCAGAGCCACGTCACCAACTCCTCGGTTCTGCTCATCATGCTGGCCGTCATCGTTTTTCTCGTCGGCCTCGTCTCCGAGCAGATCTCGGCGATGCGCTTCGAGAGCCGGCAATAGTGCTTGCAGACGCCACGCGTGCACGCCGCTTGCTCGCCGCGGCGGCCGCGGCCGCGCTCGTGCTGAGGCTTGCCTTTGGGTTCTTCTACTGGGTCGGTAAGCCCTTGACGCATGACGAGCACGAGTATCTCGCGCTCGCGCGCGGCGTCGCCTCGGGGCTGGGGTTCGTTTACGACGATTCCCACACCACCGGCACCGCGCAGAAGTTTGGCCGGGCACCGGGTTATCCGCTGTTTCTGGCCGCCCTCGACGCCGGACGGCCGGCGCCGGACGCAACACCAGCGCGCGTCAAGATCGCGCAGTCGCTCGTCGGCGCCGCAACGGTCTGGCTGATTGGCCTGATCGCGCTCTACTCTGCGGGACCGCGCGCAGGTGTGTGGGCGGCCTGGATTGCCGCAGTGTACCCGCCGCTCGTTTCACTTCCGGCGTATGCCTTGAGCGAAACGATCTACAGCGCCGTCGCGCTCGGCGCCGCGTTCGTGCTCCAGGTTGCCGTCGATCGATCGGCCAGCACCAGGACGCGGCCGGGCGAAATCGTTCTGGCCCTGCTTGCTGGCGCGCTCGTCGGCGCCGCCGCGCTCGTGCGGCCGGCGATGCTCCTCTTCGTGCCGCTTGCGGCCACCTGGCTTCTGTTTCGGCGGCGGTCCCTCCTGGCAGTCGCAGTGCTCACCGCCGTGGTCGCGATCATCACGCCGTGGACGTTGCGCAACCTGCGTGTCTACGATCGCTTCGTGCTCATCGCCTCGGAAGGCGGCGTGACATTCTGGACGGGCAATCATCCTCTCGCCCGCGGAGAGGGCGACCTGGCCGCGAACCCTGATCTCAAGCGCGCGGAGCTGGCGTTCAGGCAGGCGCGTCCCGGGCTGTCGCCCGAGGCGCTCGAGCCGCTCTATTACCGAGAGGCGTTCGGCTGGATTGCCGCTCATCCGCTCGACTGGGCGCAGCTTCTTGTCCGGAAAGCCTTCTACACGATCGTTCCGGTCGGACCGTCGTATGCGGTACACTCCGCCAGATATCGTCTGGCGTCGGTCGTGCCGTATCTGCTGGTCCTGCCGTTCGCCGTCGCGGGCGCGCGACGGCTCTGGCGCAGCCCGCGACGGCCGGTGTCGCTGCTGCTTCTCGCGGCGTCGTCAATCCTCGTGGGGCTCGTGTTCTTTCCGCAGGAGCGATTCCGGACGCCCGTGATCGACCCGGTACTCATCATCGCCGCCGCCGCGCTGGCTGGCGGCCGTAGCCAATCGTGAACACGCCACCGACTGTCCTCGTCGTCGTCCCGACCTATAACGAGCGCGACAACCTTCCGGTCCTCGTGCGCGGCGTGCTCGCGCACCCGGGCTACCGACTCCTGATTGTCGACGATGGTTCGCCCGACGGGACGGGGGCGATCGCGGACGCGCTGGCGAGCGAGCACGCCGGACGCATCGAGGTCCTGCACCGCACCGGACCGCGTGGTCTTGGGCGTTCCTATGTCGAGGGTTTGCAAAAGGCGATCGCGCAGCCAGACGTCGATCTCGTCTGCCAGATGGATGCCGATTTGTCTCACGGTCCCGAATACCTGCCGTCGCTGGCCGCCGCCACGACCGAGTACGACGTCGTCATCGGCTCGCGCTACCTCAACGGCGTGAGCGTCGTGAATTGGCCGCTCCATCGAATCTTCCTGAGCGCGTTCGCCAATCGCTACATCCGGCTGGTCACGAGCCTTACCCCGAACGACTGCACGAGCGGCTTCCGCTGCTGGAGACGGGAGTCGCTGGCGCGCCTGCCGCTCGGCGAAATGGTCTCCGACGGTTACGCCTTTCTGGTAGAAATGCTGTTCGAAGCCAGTCGTCGCGGCTGCCGAATCGGCGAGGTTCCGATCATCTTCATCGAACGCCGGCAGGGCCAGTCGAAAGTGTCGAGCGCGGTCCTCGTCGAATCGTTGATCACTCCCTGGCGGCTCCTGTTTCGCAAAGCACCGTGACACGCCACGTCGTCGTGATGGTGACCAGCTCGTACCCGCGGTTCCACGGGGACAGCGTCGGGACGTTCATGGAGCCGATCGCGACATCGATCGCGGCGCGCGGTCACGAAGTGCACGTCGTCGCGCCGTGGCACCCGCTGGTCGCGCGGGCAGATGAGGAGCGCGGCGTTCACTTTCACTTTTACAAGTACGCGCCCAGCGCGCGGCTCAACGTCTTCGGATATGCGGCGGCGTTGCGCGCCGACGTCAGCCTGAAAGCCGCGGCGTACATCGCTGCGCCGTTGGCGCTCGCGGCGGGCTGGCGCGCCGCCCGCGCGGTGGCGCGACGGTATCGCGCGACCATCATGCACGGTCACTGGGTGGTCCCCGGAGGAGTAGTCGCGTCGGCCGCCGCCGGCAATCTCCCGCTCGTCGTCAGCCTCCACGGCTCGGACGTCTACGTCGCCGAGACATTGTGGCCGGCGCGGCGCGCCGCAGGGAGGGTCTTCAGGCGCGCAGGAGCCGTCACGGCGTGCAGCGCGGACCTGCGGCGACGGGCGATCGCCCTCGGCGCAGCGCCAGACCGAGTCGACGTGGTGCCCTACGGCGTGGACCCGGAGCGCTTCCGGCCCGATCCGTTCCTCCGCGCGCGACGCCGCGCGAGCCTCGGCATCGCGACCCATACACCACTCCTCTTCACGGCGGGACGGCTCGTCCGCAAGAAAGGCTTCGAGTACCTGATCGATGCGTTGGCGAGGCTGCCGCGGGGAATGGATCTCCAGGCGGCGATTGCCGGCGCCGGCGATCTGGAATCCGAACTGCGCCAGCAGGTTGACGCCGCGCGCATCGACTACCGCGTCCGATTCCTCGGCAACGTGTCGCAGGACGACGTCGCCGGGTGGCTCGCGACGGCCGACATGGTTGCGATTCCCTCGGTGCGGGACGAGAGCGGCAACGTCGACGGCCTGCCAAACATCGTGCTCGAGACGATGGCATCGGGAACGCCCTTGATCACGACACCTGCCGGCGGCATCGGATCGGTCGTCGATCACGGCCGAACCGGCCTCGTCGTACCGGAACGAGATCCGGTGGCGCTCTCCGAAGCGATCCAGACGCTTGCCCGCGATCCGGAGAATCGGGTCCGGCTCGGCGAGGCCGCGCGGGCGACCGTGATGGCCCGGTTCGGGTGGGAATTCGTCGCTGGACGCTACGAAGCCGCCTACGATCGGGCGCTTGCCATGACGGTGCCGCGCCGCTAACATGCATTCGTCGGTCCACGCTGCCGCCTCGCGGCAGGTTGGGGTCAGATCTCGATTTCTCGCTCTGGCCCGGAGCGTTCGCGTCCGAGTGAGAAAATCGAGATCTGACCCCACCCTGACCCAGCACACATGACCACCGGATATCTCTCGTTCTACCGCGGCCGTCGCGTGATGGTCACCGGCGGACTCGGCTTCATCGGGAGCAACCTGGTCCGACATCTCGTCGATGCCGGCGCGGACGTGCTCATCGTCGACTCACTTGGTCCCGAGTACGGCGGCAACCGGTTCAACATTCACGGCCTCGAAGATCGAGTCCGTGTCAACGTCGCCGACGTCCGCGACCAGACCTCGATGGACGTGCTCGTCGAGGACCGGGAGGTCATTTTCAATCTCGCCGGACAGGTCAGTCACATCGACAGCATGCGCGATCCGTACACGGATCTGGACATCAACTGCCGCGCGCAACTGTCGATGCTCGAGGCGTGTCGCAAATACAATCCCGGGGTCCGGGTCGTGTTTGCCGGCACGCGTCAGGTCTACGGCCGGCCGGATCGGCTGCCGGTCGACGAGAAACACCTCGTCAGGCCTGCCGACATCAACGGTGTCAACAAAGCCGCCGGCGAGTACTACCATCTCCTCTACAACAACGTCTTCGGCGTCCGCGCCTGCTCGCTGCGCCTGACCAACGTCTACGGCCCTCGTCAGCTGATCCGCCACAATCGGCAGGGCTTCATCGGTTGGTTCATTCGCCTCGCCATCGAGGGCGCCGAGATCCAGATCTTCGGCGACGGCTCGCAGCTGCGTGATTTCGTCTACGTCGACGATGCCGCGACGGCGTTCCTCCAGGCCGGCGCGACCGACGCGTGCAATGGCGAGGTCTTCAACGTCGGCGGCGATCAGCCGATCAGCCACCGTGAACTCGTCGCGCTGCTGATTGACGTCGCCGGCTCCGGATCGGTGCGGTTCGTCGAGTGGCCGCCCGAGAAAAAACGCATCGACATCGGCAGCTTCTACTCGGATTCGACCAAGTTTCGCCAGACCGTTGGCTGGACGCCTCGTGTCGAGCTGCGCGAAGGTCTCGAGCGGACGATTGCCTTCTATCGCCAGCACATGCGTCAATACGTCGATCAGCCCGTGCCGGCCGCGACGGAGCCGCGGGCGTGATTCGATTCCTGCAACTGACGCCCGGCGACGACGCCGCCGTCGTGCGTCAGGCGATCGAGCGCGTCGTGACGCGCGGCTGGTTCATCCTCGGCCCAGAGTTGGAAGCGTTCGAACGGGAGTTCGCCGCCGCGTGCCACTCCGAGCATGCCGCCGGCGTCGGCACTGGCACCGATGCCCTTGCTATCGCGCTCAGAGCACTCGGCATTGGCGCCGGCGACGAAGTCATCACCTCGCCGCTCTCGGCCGCCTATTCAGCGCTCGCAATCATGATGGCGGGCGCGCGGCCGGTTTTTGCCGACATCGATCCCGATCGCCTCACGCTCGACCCGGACGCCGCCGCCGCGGCGGTAACACCCCGTACCGCGGCGATCATGCCTGTGCACCTCTACGGTCAGGCCGCCGACATGCCCGCGATCGTCGACGTGGCGCGCCGGCACAATCTCGCCATCGTCGAGGACTGCTGCCAGGCGCACCTCGCAAGCTGCCAGGGACGCCCGGTAGGCAGCGACAGCGCGGCCGCAGCCTACAGTTTCTATCCCACGAAGAATCTGGGTGCGCTCGGCGACGGCGGAGCGTTGACGACAAATGACGCGGCGCTCGCGGCTCGCGCAAAGCGGCTGCGCAACGGCGGGCAGACGGACAAGTACCGGCACGACGAGTTCGGCGTGAACTCCCGCCTGGATGAAATGCAGGCAGCGATTCTGCGTGCCCGCCTACCGCTCCTCGCAGGATGGACCGATCGCCGGCGCGCGCTGGGACGACGATACCGTGAGGCGCTCGCGCGGCTCGACGCCGTCGTGGTTCCGCCGGAGCTCGACGCCGGCCACGTCTACCACCTCTTCCCGGTTCGTAGCGGCGCGCGCGAGGCGATGCAGGCGCATCTCCAATCGGCCGGCATCGAAACCCTGATCCACTACCCGATTCCGATCCCTCGGCAGCCGGCGCTGTCACCTGAGCGGCCCGCGGATTGCCCGATCGCCACCCAAGTGTGCGGCGAGATCTTTTCGCTGCCACTCTACCCCGCGCTCACCGAGTCCGCCGTCGTCGACGTTGCCGCGGCGATTGCCACTGGTCCGCGAACGCGGCGATGACGATCCGACATGTCGCGTGGTTCGCGTGCATCGCGGCGGCGCAGTTCGGGATGTTTGAAGTCGGACTGCGAACCTGGGGCAGTTCAGAGGCGGCGCCGTCCTTTCAGGGGCTGTTCGAGACGGATAAGGCGATCGGCTACCGGCTCAAGCCTCACGCGCGAACGCGGTTTACGACGAGCGAGTTCACCGCCGAGATCGCCATCAACGGTGCGGGCCTGAGAGACGACGAGGAAATCGGACCCAAACAGCCTCAAGAGCGGCGGATCGTGCTGCTCGGCGACTCGCTCGTGCTGTCTGTGCAGGTGCCGTTTGCCCAGACATTCGGCGAGCTTCTCGAGCAGCGGCTGAACCAGCGGTCTCCATCGTTGCGCTATCGCGTCATGAACGCCGGGGTTCAGGGATACGGCCCGGTCGAGGAACAGCTCTTCTTCCGCGCGATCGCGAGCACGGTGCAGCCGGATCTCGTATTGCCGGTCGTCTTCGTCGGCAACGACGCCGAAGAAGCCCTGAGCTCCCGGTACAAGCTCGATGAGACCCGACGCACAACCGAGATCGTCGCCGAGTCCTTTCTGACGCGATTGCGGCGGCTCGTACGGCGCAGCATGGTCCTGCAGATTCTCCGGCTGCGATTCGTTGCAGCCACAGAAAGGCTCTCGCCGTCGTTGGCTCCGCCCGAACCGCCTCTTCAGAGCTATGCGGCGAATCCCGCGCCGCGCATCGCTGATGGGTTGGCGATCGCCCGTGGATCAATTGAAGACATCGTCAAAACCGCCGCCGCTGCCGGCGCAACGACGGCCGTCGTCCTGATGCCGGCGCGCTTTCAGGTGGACGACGCGGACTATGGGCGGTTGAAGGCGATCGTGACTTCGGCTGGGGGATCGCTCGTCCGAGACGCGGCGACCGAACGGTTCGACGCGGCGCTAGCTCCGTTGGGAATCCCAAGACTCGACGTGCTGCCGGCGCTGCGAGCGGCGCTTCCCGGGCCTGACCTCTTCTATCAGGAGACCGTTCATCTGACCCCGCGCGGCCATGCCGTCGTCGCCGCGGCGCTCGACCGATTCATCGAGGACCACCGGCTGCTACCGCGCTGAGGCGCGAAGACGCCGCGTCGCCTATGGTCTTCAACTCCCTTCAGTTCATCTGGTTCTTCATCGTCGTCTATTGCGCCTATCGGCTGCTGCCGCATCGCGGCCAGAACTGGCTCCTCCTCGCAGCGAGCTACTACTTCTACGCCGCCTGGGACTGGCGGTTCCTCGGTCTGCTCATCGCCTCGACCCTGGTCGACTTCACGTGCGCCCGGGCGTTGGCCCGGACGACTGCGCCGGGGCGGAGGCGCGCGCTTCCTGGTTCTCAGCCTCGGGTTCAACCTCAGCCTGCTGGGATTCTTCAAGTACTTCAACTTCTTTGCCGACAGCCTGCACGACGTCTTTGGCGCCCTGGGCTGGAACCTCGACTTCGTGACGTTGCGGATCCTGCTGCCCGTGGGCATCTCCTTTTATACGTTCGTGACGATGAGCTACGTCATCGACGTGTATCGCCGCGAAATCCCCGCGACCAGGGACTTGCTGGACTTCGCGGTCTTCGTCGCATTCTTTCCGCACCTCGTGGCTGGACCGATCCTGCGGGCATCGAACCTGCTGTCGCAGATCGATTCTCCTCGCCGGATCACGACCGAGCAGATGCGGGACGGCGCATGGCTGATCGCCTGGGGCTACTTCCAGAAGATCTATGTCGCCGACAACCTCGCCGGGTTGGTGAACGGCATCTTCGATCCGGGCGCGCCGCAGAGCGGCGTCAACATCCTCCTCGGCGTCTATGCGTTCGCCTTCCAGATCTACGGGGACTTTGCCGGCTACACGAACATTGCCAGAGGGACGTCGAAGTTGATGGGCATCGAGCTCATCGAGAACTTCCGCTTTCCGTATCTGGTGCGCACTCCGCAAGCGTTCTGGCGGAACTGGCACATCAGCCTGTCGACATGGCTGCGCGACTATCTCTACATTCCGCTCGGCGGCAGCCGCGGGTCGGAATGGCAGACCCGACGGAACTTGTTCATCACGATGGTGCTCGGAGGACTGTGGCACGGCGCCGCGTGGACGTTCGTGCTCTGGGGGATCTACCACGGCCTCCTGTTGATCGCATACCGTGCCGCCGAACGAGCTGCGTGGATCCGTCAGGTGGTTGCCGGGGCCCACCCGGTCAGTCGCATCGTGTCGTGGGCGGTGATGTTCCACATCACCTGCTATGGCTGGCTGATTTTCCGCGCCCGATCGGCCGGCCAGATTCGAGATCTCACGACACGCCTCGTCGCCAACTTCGCGCCCGAAACGGTGAACGTCAATGGACTACTCGTCCCGCTCCTGCTCTATACGACGCCACTCATCGTCGTGCATGCGTGCGAGGCGTGGTTCGACGACGGACTGATCGTGCCGCGGCTGCCCATCGGCGTGCGATACTCCATCTACGCAGCGACGTGCTACCTCACGTTGTTGTTTGGAAACTTCGGCGGGGCCGAATTCATCTATTTTCAGTTCTAGGGTGCAGGTGCCAGGGTGCCAAGGTGCACGCGCCTTGCACAAGGCACCGGGCCCTTTGCACTCTAAGCACCAGGCACACTGACCCTCTAGCACCCTGTCTTGACACTCATTCACCTTCTCATCGTCGCCTGGCTCCCCGGGGCCGTGATCTTCCGTCTGCCGATCGCCGATCGGGACCGGCGCGCGCGCCTCGACGCCGACGAACGGCTGTTCTGGGCGGTGGTGATCAGCGCGTCGGTGTCGGTCTCAGTCGTCCTGGCGTTGGCGCTGCTCGATCGCTACACCTTTGAACGGCTGCTCCTCGCGGACATCGGCCTCGCGCTCGTCGCCGCCGCGGCTGGCCGCTTCAGGCTGCGCCTCGGCGCCAACGCCCGTTGGCCTGGTGCCGGCGCGCTGCTGCCACTTTCCCTGATCGTGCTCGGGCTGTGGCGCTTCTTTCCGCCGTCGGAATACATCATCGGCGGCAAGGATCCGGGCGTGTACATGAACGAAGGGATTCAGATCGCGCAACGGGAAACACTCGTCGTGCGGGATCCAGTCGTCTCGTCGGTGCCGCCGTTTGCGCGCGACCTCTTCTTCCCTTCGTATCAGCGGCCCGGACTATTACAGCCTCCGGTTCATGGGGTTCCTGATCAAGAACCCGGACGCCGGCACGGTCGTCGGCCAGTTTCCCCATCTATTCCCGGCTTCCATTGCGATCGGCTACGGCCTCGACGGCCTCACCGGAGCGCGGCGCGCAGTCGGCGTGTGGGCTCTTCTCGGCGTACTGGCGGTGTACTTCGCGGGCAAACGCCTCGCGGGCTCCGCCGCCGCCTGGGCTGCCGCCGCCCTCCTGACGCTCAACGTCGTTCAGGTCTGGTTCTCGCGTTACCCGAACGCCGAAGTCGTGATGCAGGCACTGACGTTTGCGGCGCTTCTGGCATTCGGCCGGGCGCACGTCGACGACGATCCGTTCTTCGCGCCAATCGCGGGAACCCTGCTCGGCCTGCTGCTCTTCCTGCGCTTCGACGCGGTGCTGGGAATTGCCGGTGTGCTCGCCGCGCTGGCGCTCGGAGTGCTTGCCGGTCGCGCCCGCGTCCGCTGGTCCTTTCTGCTGTCGCTCGCGATGGTGGGCGGCCTTGCAGTCGCGTATCTCGTCGTCTTGATGCGGCACTACGCCGACCTTCCCATTGTTTTCTTGACTCACTTCTCCCTGTGGCAGTACGCGTTGCTCGCGGTGGGCGCCGCTGCCGGCATCGGGGCGCTCGTCCTCGGCGCGCGATTGCCAGCACTTGGCCGAAGGGTCGAGACCGTCGCCCCGACGATCCTGGCGCTGGCGGTCGTGGGCGCGGCCATGTATGCCCTGCTGTTGCGGCAGCCAGTTCAGGGGTTGCTGGCGGCTCGAGACGCCTATGCCCTGCGGACGTTCGCGAACTACTATCTGACCGTTCCAGGACTTCTCGCGGCGCTTCTCGGTTTTGCGCTCGTCGCGCGAAAGTTCTTCTGGCGCGCTCCGGAGATCTTCACGACCGTCGCGCTTTTCTCGTTTTTCTTCTTCTACAAGATTCGCATCGCCTCGGACCATTTCTGGATGGCGCGGCGGTTTCTGCCGGTGATTCTGCCCGGCGCGCTCCTCTTTGCCGCAGCCGCGGCCTTGAGCGGGACACGCGGTGGATGGGCGCCAACGCGGGTGGTACGCAGCACCATTGGCGTCGCGTTTGTCGTCCTGCTGGCAACGCAGTACGTGCGAGCGGCCAAGCCAGTCCTGGGGCACGTCGAGTATGCGGGCGTCATTGCCAAGCTCGAAGGCCTCGCGGCCAAGGCCACCGACCGCGACCTCCTCGTGGTCGAGTCTCGCAACGCGTCCGACACGCACGTCCTCGCGCTCCCCCTCGCCTACATTTACGCGCGCAACGTGCTCGTGCTGAACTCTCCCAGGCCGGACAAGACCGTTGTGGCCGCGTTTCTTGATTGGGCGCGGACTCGATACGATCGCGTGCTCTTCATGGGCGGCGGAGGTACCGACCTGCTGTCCCCTGCCTGGCGGGCGCGGCCGATCGCCAGCGATCGATTCCATGTGCCGGAGTACGACGCGCCAGCGGACGCGTACCCACGCTTTGTCCGGCAGAAGGAGTTCGACTACAGCCTGTACGAGCTGATGGCACCGGACGCGGGCGCTGGGACGGAGGCCTTCGACCTGGACGTGGGTGTGAACGACGACCTGCACGTCGTCCGGTTCTATGCGAAGGAACAAAGCGAGGGGCGTTCGTTCCGCTGGTCACGGTGGCGGTCGCTCGTCGCGCTGACCGGGATCCGCCCGGACAGCCGCGAAGTCGTCCTCTGGTTGAGCGACGGTGGCCGGCCGCCCGCCGTCGAACGCGCCGACGTGACAGTCGCACTCGACAACGAAGTCCTGGGCACTGTTCGAGTGGCAACCGGCTTCCAGCCGTACGCGCTGCCGATTCCGCCGGAGCTGGCAAAACGGCTGAGCAGCAGCGGCCGCTCGATCGAGCTGACGCTCACGACGTCGGTATGGAAGCCGGAACTGGTCCTGGGCACGTCCGACGATCGCGAGCTGGGCGTGATGGTCGACCGGGTCAGCGTGAAATAGACTCGCCGTGAGATAGTTTTGTGAGAGTCCGGGGAAAGTCACTGCATCCGCAGTGGCCGGTTGATTGTGCTGCAGATTCCTGACGTCCGCGAACGCGCGCTCGTGCGAACGGTCGATGCCGCTCTGGCCATCGTGGCGACGCTCGCGAGACCATTCACTCGCGGCGCGACTGAACCGCGACGCATCCTCCTGCTTCGCCTCGAGCGCATCGGGGACCTGGTGATGGCCCTCGAAGCCATCGGTGACGTGCGCGCGCTCGCGCCCGCTGCGCAAATCGATCTGGTCGTCGGGAGCTGGAATGCGGCGCTCGCCCAAGCCGTGCCCGGCGTTACCTCTGTCGAGACGCTCGATGCGGAGTGGCTGTCACGCGACGGCGGAGGTTTGGGAATGCCCGCCCTGCTGCGAGCCGCTTGGAGCTGGCGAATCCGGCGCTACGATCTCGCCATCAACTTCGAGCCGGACGTGCGGAGCAATCTCGTGGCGGCGGCGTCTGGCGCAGCCAGAATCGCCGGCTGGCGAAGTGGCGGTGGCGGCCCTGTCCTCGACGTCGCACTCGACTACGACCCGTCGGCTCACACGTCGATCAACGCGCGCAGGCTGGTCCAGGCAGCGTTTGGCCGCACGCCGCCGGAGTCGTCGGCGCCGCTCCTGAAGGTCCCCGAGGCAGCGACAGCGGCGGCCGCCGCAATTCTCCGCCCCGCAACTGGCCGACCGCTGGTTGGCGTGCACCTGAACGGCGGGCGGGCGATCAAGCAGTGGCCTCCTGAACGATTCGCTGACGTCGCGATGCGACTCGCCGATTCGCGGGGCGCTGCGATTGTTGCGACCGGTGGGCCGGGCGATCGCGGGCTCATTGCGGATCTGCAGCGCGCGCTCGCGCCCCGGCTCGTGATCGATGCCTCGGTCGCCGACAGCCTGCTCACGTCCGTGGCCCTCCTCGGGCAGCTCGATTTACTCGTCACTGGAGACACGGGACCGATGCATCTTGCGGCGGCGGTCGGCACGCCGGTCGTCGCGGTCTTCGGCCCGTCGGACCCCGCTCGCTACGCGACCCGCGGATCTGTCGACCGTGTCGTTCGGATCGACCTGCCTTGCAGCCCCTGCAATCGCATCCGCCGCCCTCCAGCGCGCTGTGTCGGTCACACTCCGGACTGCCTCGCAGGCATCAGCGCAGACGACGTCTTCGCCGCGGCCAGCGGGGCGCTCGATGAATCTGCCGCCCGCCTATCTTCTGCCGGTCGGGCATGACTGACGCGGTCTTCGCCATCGACTGCACCGACGGGCGGCGCGAGGTGGAGCTCGGCGAGTATCTCGATGCGGCCGCCGCCGAACGTGCCACGGTGGAGGCCATCGCCTGGATCAAGAGCCTGCGCGACGCCCGCGTCGACGGCCAGCGTCTTCGGCAGCGATTCACGCTTCGCGGCGACTCACTGTGGTGGTTCGCCGAGCTTTACCTGCACAAGCAGCAAGTCATCCTGAACGTGTTTCGGGCGCTGCACGCGCTCGAAGCGCTCGTCGAGCGGGAGCGACCGCGCGCGCTTCATTTCATCCGGGGCGGGGCGATCGCGCGGGGCCTGGCACCACAGGTTGCCGCTGCGAGGCACGTCGCCTATCACGGTCCGCAGGGATTTGGACGGTCTTCAGCCCTGCGGCTCGCGGCGATGAAAGCGAGAGCCGCAAGCCTCAACGCCGCGGCGCTCGCATCACGGCTCCGCGGAGGTTCGGTTCCGTCCGGTCAGCGGAACCGAACGGCCGTGGCCTTCGTTCACCGCGCGTTCTGGAGGGCGGACGCCGGCGACGGCAGCGCAGAGGCGTACATAGGCCCCGTGCTGACGGCGCTCGAGCAGAAACTCGGTGCCGAGTCACTCGAGTACATCAGCGTCGGCCCGGCGGTCAACTTTCGAGCGCGGCGCTGGTGGCATCCTCTGCGCGCGGGCCAACCAACCGAGACGGTGCGCCCGGTCGAGGCCTTTGCGCCACTCGCCGCCCTGACCGCATCGCGAGGTGTCTGGCGGGAACGCCACCAGACCCGCCGCGCGCTTTGGACGAGCGCCGATCTTCGGGCGAGATCGGTCATACGTCAGTGCGACTGCTGGCCGATCGTGCGCGAAGAACTGGCGGGGATTGCCCTGTTGCAGTGGCCGTGGTCGGCCCGCGCGATGGACGAGGCTGCCGCCGCGCTCGAGGCGTGCCGCCCGCGCGTCGTCGTCACCTACGCCGAGGCCGGAGGGTGGGGCCGTGCGATCGTCCTCGAGAGCCGCCGGCGCGGCATCCCCTCGGTCGGCCTGCAGCACGGGTTCATTTACCGTCACTGGCTGAACTACCTGCACGAGCCGGACGAGATGGCTGCCGACCCCGAGCACCACGGCGACGTCGGTTTCCCAAACCCGACCCTTACCCTGCTCTTCGATGAGTACGCGGCCCAGCACCTGAGCCACGAGGGCCGGTTCCCAGCCCAGTCGCTGGCGGTAACCGGTAGCCCTAGACTCGACCTGCTCGCAGACAGCGTGGCCAGGCTGACGCCGGCAGAGATTGACCAGGCACGCGCGGGTGCCGGCGCCGGCTCGCGGGCGCTGGTGCTCGTCACGACGAAGTACCGGGAAGCACGCGGCGTGCTCGAGGCGTTTCTCGACGCCACCGCAACACTGTCCGACGTGCACGTGGCGATCAAGACCCATCCAGCGGAAACACCGGACGTCTATGCGCCGCTGCTGGCGCGCCACCCTCACGTCACCGTGTTGCCCGCGTCCGCGCCACTCGCACCGCTGCTCCGCGCGAGCCGCGCCGTCGTCACCGTCAACTCGACGGTCGCGCTCGACGCCGCCGTGGTCGGCGTCCCCGCCCTCGTCATCGGGCTCCCCAATAATTTGAGCCCCTTCGTCGACGCAGGAATCATGGCCGGCGCCGAGGGCGGGATCCTGCACGCCTTGAGACAAATCCTGTATGATGAGGAGTTTCGCCACGAGCTAGGACTCGCGCAGCGAGCGTTCTTGACCCGATACAGAATCGCCGCCGACGGCAAGGCCGCCGAGCGGGCCGCGGATGCAATCGTCGAACTGGCGCGCTGAGTTCACACGTCAACTTCACACGTCCGACTTCACACTTGAACACTTCAGACGTCACACGTCAGACTTCACACTTCTTATGCGCGTTTTAATCACCGGCGGCGCCGGCTTCGTGGGCTCCCATCTCGCCGAGACGCTCCTCGCGCGCGGCGACGAGGTCCATGCCCTCGACAATCTCTCGACCGGGTCGATTGACAACATCTCCCATCTCAAATCGCATCCCAAATTCCGATACACGATCGACAGCGTCACCAACGAACCGGTTCTCGCCGAGCTCGTCGACCGCGCCGACGTGATCGTGCACCTCGCGGCTGCGGTCGGCGTCAAGCTGATCGTCGAGGCGCCCGTCCATACGATTGAAACCAACGTTCACGGCACCGAGGTCGTCCTCAAGCTCGCCAACAAAAAGAAGAAGCTGGTCCTCATCGCCTCCACGTCGGAGGTCTACGGCAAGAGCGTCGACGTGCCGTTTCATGAGGACGCGGATCTCGTGCTCGGCCCGAGCCACAAGCATCGCTGGGCCTACGCCTGCAGCAAGCTCATCGACGAGTTCCTCGCGCTTGCCTACTGGAAGGAGCGCAAGCTGCCGGTCATCATCGTTCGGCTGTTCAACACGGTCGGACCGCGGCAGACGGGTCAGTACGGGATGGTCATCCCGAACTTCGTCCGGCAGGCGCTCGCCGGCCAACCGATCACGGTCTTCGGAGACGGCCGGCAGTCTCGCAGCTTCACGTATGTCGGGGACGTCGTGCGGGCCGTGGTAGCCTTGATGGACGAACCGCGGGCTGTGGGACAGGTCTTCAACATCGGCAACGGTCACGAGATCACGATCGGCGATCTGGCCGAGCGGATTCGGACTCTCACGGGCAGCCAGTCTGAAATCGTCCGGATCCCCTACGATCAGGCGTACGAAGCCGGCTTCGAGGACATGCCACGGCGAGTGCCGGATATTTCCAAGATCAAGTCGCTCGTCGGCTACGCGCCGACCGTCGAGCTCGACGAGATCCTGACCCGTGTGATCGAGCACTTCCGACAGCAATAGCTCAAGCATGCCATCACGCCCCACCGTCCGGACTCGCGCGCGTCAGGCCGCCGAGTCACTGCTGCGGAAGCAGGCGAAGCCGGTGCGACGATTGATGCTCGCCACCGGCCGCGACCGCGCGCCCCGGCTGCCGGAGATTGTCCAGATCGAAAGCACCAACATCTGCAACGCCAAATGCGTGTTCTGCCCGCGCGACGAGATGCACCGCCGCCAGGGCATCATGACGTTTGAGCTGTTCCGCAAGGTCGTCGACGAGTGCGCCGAGCTCGGCATCACCCACGTGCGCGTCCACAACTATGGCGAACCGTTCGTCGATCGTCAGCTCGTCGAGAAAGTTCGCTACGCCAAGGACAAGGGCATCCAGGAAGTCGGGATGATCAGCAACGGCTCGCTCATCACCGACGCCGTGGCCCGCGGGATGATCGAGGCGGGGCTCGACGCCATCAATATCAGCGTCGATGCGTCCGGCAAAGAGGTCTTCGAATCGACGCGGATCGGCCTGAAGTACGACAAGGTCATCGCCAACATCGAGCGGCTCGTGCGGATTCGCGCCGAGCTGGGGAAGCGTCGGCCCAAGCTGATCCTGTCGTTCGTCCGTCAGAACAACTCGCTCGACGAGCAGGCCTTCATCGAGCACTGGCGCGGCATTGCCGACAAAATCCACATCACTGATCTGCACAACTGGGCCGGGACGCTCAACACCGAGTCCGACGTCAACTATCCCTGCTACCGGCCATGGCTGACCTTCACGGTGCTCTGGGACGGACGCGTCTCACTCTGCTGCGCGGATTTCGACGGCCGCACGGTGCTCGGCGATCTCAACACCTCATCCATCCGGGAAATCTGGAACGCCGAGCCCTACCGCAAGGCGCGCCGCGACCACCTCGAGAGCGGCGGCCCGGAGATCTGCCGATCGTGCGACCTGCCGAAGAAGGACTCCCCGCTCTGGATCACGAAACTACTGTAACCACTTGAGCTCAACCGGGATAGACGCGTCGCCGAGTCAGCCACTCTCCAACCGCGGGGCAAGCCGATTCGTCCAAAATGAGGCGTATACTGGATTGAAACCTTCGGGGTCCTGACCATGCACAAGCTTGGATTCGCTGTTTCCTCGGCGCTAATGTGCGCGCTGGCGACGACCGCTAGCGCCGGCGAGCTGCAGCTGTCGATCGCTAACGGCCGCGTCACCATCGTGGCGCAGGACGTTCCGGTTCGTCAGATCCTCGACGAGTGGGGCCGAGTCGGCCAGACTCAGGTCGTGGGCGCCGAGCGGTTGACGGGCGCGCCAGTCACGCTCGAACTCCACGACGTGCCTGAGGGCCGCGCGCTCGAGACGCTTCTCCGTTCAGCGAGCGGCTATATCGCCAAGCCACGCTCCGGCACGGCGGGCACCTCGTCGTATGACCGAATCCTGATCATGCCGGCGAGCAAGCCGCCCGCGATGTCGGCGGCGCCTCCCGCATTCAACGCTTCGAGGCCGCAGCCACAGGTCGTCATGCCGAACGTCGTCGTCGACGACGATGGCGAGCCGAACGGGATCATGCCGCCGGGCGCGGTGCCGCCGCAGCAGCAGTTCCCCGGTCAGCCGCCGATGCAGCCGGGGATGCAGCCCGGAATGCAGCCGGGCGCGCAGCCGATGCCGATGCTGTCGCGTCCCGGCCAGCTGCCGCCGCCGGCGCCGAATGTGCCGGGCAATCCGTACCAGACCGTCCCGCAGCAGATTCGGCCACCAGGCGTGCCTGGCGGACCGGGCGGACCCGGTGGGCCTGGCGGTGGCGCGTCGTAAGCGGAGGCGCCGCCTATTCGTCCGATCAAGCCGGACGACAACCTCTCAAAGAAAGCCCGACTGACTCTCGGGCTTTTTTTATGCGCTAGAATCACTCCCATCATGAGCGCCAGCCCGCCGGTGGTGCGCGGGGGCGAGTATGCCGCGCGCGGAGACTACCATCGGGAGCCGGACCCGTCGTGGGACTACTATCCGACCTACCTTGCCAAGCTCGCGGCGGTCCGCGAGTGGCTGAACGCGCTTCCTCGCTCGACGCGTGTCCTCGACGCCGGCTGTGGCGAGGGCGTGCTCGTCAGCGAGTTCGCCGACCGCCTCGCGATTGAAGGCGTCGACGCGAACTACTCGTCGGAGCGCGTGCACGCCGGTTCGGTCACTGCCCTGCCCTATGCCGCAGGCGTCTTCGATCGCGCCCTGTGCCTCGACGTGCTCGAACACCTCACCTTCGAGGAGCAGCCGCTCGCGCTCGCCGAATTGCACCGCGTCCTCAGGCCCGGAGGTGAGCTGCTGGTGTCGGTCCCGAACCTGGCCCACCTGCAGTCGCGCGTGCACTTCCTGTTTCTGGGGAGGCTCATCCGCACCGCATCCGAGTTCAAGCATCCAGGCGATCGCCCGGTGGGGGAATACATCAGGCTGGCCGAGCGGGCAGGACTGGTGCTGATCGGACGGAGAGGGTATTTTTCCGACGGTGCCGGTGCTGACGCGCCTGATTCGGCGGCACCCGCGCGCCCTCCTGCCGCTGCACCGCTGGCTGACGCGCCTGCTGCCGATACCCGGTTGGTGCTTCCTGAACCTGTTGACGTTCCGGAAGCCCTGAGGTCCTTTGTTTCAGAAGATCCGCGAGCTCTCGAAGAACCTGGCGATCTACGGCCTTGGCGACGTGGCCATCCAGATCGTCAACTTCGCGCTGCTGGGTGTCTACGTCCAATATCTGTCGAAAGCGGACTACGGCATTCTCGCGCTGCTCGGCAGCGTGGAAGCGGTCACGAAGCTCTTCTTCCGCTGGGGCGTCGACGGATCGTTCATGCGGTTCTGGTACGACTGCGAAAACGACCGCGCGCGCCAGCGGCTCGCCAGCACGCTGTTCTTCTTCCTGCTCGGTACCAACGGCGTGCTGCTCGCCGGTGCGGTCGCGCTCTCGCCCTGGCTCTCCACGTGGTTGGGCGCGCCCGGCTACACGACCGCCCTTCAGCTGGTCCTGCTGAACACCTTCGCGATCGGCTTCACGTTCATCCCCTTTCACGTCCTGCGCATGCAGCAGCGGGCACGCGAGTTCAGCCTGCTCGCGTTCGCGCGCTCGGTGTCGACGCTGGTGCTGCGCCTTGTGCTGGTCGTGGGGTTGGGGTACGGCGTCATGGGCGTGGTCGTGGCCGACCTGGTCGTGACCGCTGTGCTGCTCGCGGTGATGGTGCGGTGGTTCGCGCCGCTGGTTCGGCCGATGTTTTCGACGGCGGTGCTGCGCGAGTCGCTCTCGTTCGGCCTGCCACGGGTACCGCACGGTTTCGCGCAGCAGGTCATCGCCGTTGGAGACAAGTTCGTCCTCAGTTTCTTCGTCCCTTTGTCAGACATCGGCCTGTACGCGATGGGCGTCAGCGTCGGGTTGATCCAGAAAGTGTTTCTCGCGGCCTTCGAATATGCGTGGGCGCCTTTCTATTACGCGACGGTGAGAGAGCCCGGCGCCCAGCGCATCTTCAGCGCCGTCACGACCTATGGAGTGGCGATTCTCGCGTTGATGACGGCGGGCCTTTCCGCCATCGCCGCAGACCTTCTGCACGTCGTGACGCACGGCCAATACACGGCCGCCGCGCCGGTCGTCGCCTGGACGTCGCTCGGAGTGTTCTTTCAGGGCGTCTATCTGATGACGTCGATTGGTTTGAACATCACTCGCCGGACCACGTATTACCCGGTCGCCACTGCTACGGCGGCCGCTGTGAACATCGGCCTGAACGTTCTGCTGATTCCCCGCGTCGGCATCATGGGCGCTGCCTACGCGAACGGCATCGCATATGCGACGCAGGCAGCCATCGCCTACTACTTCTCTCAACGCTTCTACCCAGTCGAGTACGAGTCGGGTCGACTCGCGCGCGTCGCCGCGGCCGCGATCGTCGCCTACGTCGCCGGACGCGCGCTGCCGGCAATAGATCCGCTCGTCGGGATCCTGCTCCGCGGTACGACGGTGGTCGTCGTCATGGCTGGAGCGCTGTGGCTCGGCGGCTTCTTTCGCCCTGAGGAACTGCGCGTGCTCGAGAACGTGCGACGCGCTCGCGCCGGCGCTCGCGCGCCGGTGCCGCCACCAGCCGACACGACGGAGTTCGCCGGTGAGATCGTCGCCACCGATCTGCCCGACGAAGGAGTCATGGCGCCGCCAATCAAGGAGCGGGTCAGGTGACCGCGGCCAGGCGATCGGCCTTGACGCTCGCCGCCGTTTGCCTGCTCGGGTTCGCCCTGCGCGTCGTCGGTCTGCAGTATGGACTCCCCGCGGTGTACAACCCCGACGAAGTATCGATCATGGCCCGGGCGCTCAGCTTCGCCCGAGGAACGCTGAACCCGCACAACTTCCTCTACCCGACGTTCTATTTCTACGTGCTGTTTGCCTGGGTGGGCGCGTACCTGGCCTGGGTCTGGTTGAGCGGCCGCGTGGCGTCGATCGGAGCGCTGCAGCAGCTCTACTTCACCGACCCGACTGGCATCTACACGGCCGGGCGGGCACTTGGCGTCGCCGCCGGGACTGCAACGATTCTCGGACTCTACCGGCTCGCGGCACGCCTGACCGATCCTCGGACTGCGATTGCGGCCGCGATCTTCCTGGCCGTCTCGCCTCTTCACGTCCGCGACTCGCACTATGTGAAACACGACGTCCCTGCGACGCTTGCCGTCGTCCTCGCCTACGTTGCCATGACAAGGATCTGGCCGTGCGCGCGCCCGGACGGTCCACGGCAACGTGACACGGTGCTTGCCGGAGCCGCCTGCGGCGTCGCGTTCTCGACGCACTATTACTGCGTCTTTCTGGCAATTCCGCTCGCGCTCGTGATCGTTCAGGGATGGAAGCCGCTCGGCTGGATCGCTTGCCTGCGTCAGCTCACCGTGGGTGCCCTGACGAGTTTCGTGGTTTTCCTTGCGCTGTCGCCGTTTCTTCTCGTCGAGCCGCTGACGGCGTGGCGCGACATCACGGCGAATCGGCAGATCGTCATCGACCGCGCGGTTGCCTCAGGCGCGTTCGGCCCAGCCGGCCGATACCTCGAGATGCTCTGGCGCGACACCCTCGGTCAACCGATTGCGGTGCTCGGGGTCGTCGGAGTGGTGTGGATGCTGGCCTCGACCCCGGCGCGCGCGATCCTGCTGCTGGCATTTCCGATCCCGTTTCTGCTGTTCATCGCGAACACCGCGCCGGCCAGCCGCTATCTCAACCCGGTGGTTCCGTTTCTCGCGCTGTTCGCGGCGTGGTCCTTGTCGAACCTGGCAGCCCGGATTCGAGGCACCTCGCCGGCGCTCTTCTGGATTGCGGTGGCGCTCGCCGCGGCTCCTGGCTTCCAGGCGAGCCTGCGATCGGACGCCTTTCTGCGGCGCGACGACACGCGGACGTTGGCGGAGCGCTACATCGAAGCCAACCTTCAGCACGGGATCGACGATCCTGACGCAGCCGGTACTCGTCGGCGCTGACGCCGTCTCGCGAAGGGTTGACCGAGGCCCTCGGTCGCAACCTCGGCAGCCCGGGCGAGGCCTCCATCAAGTTCCAGTTGCAGCTCGCCCTCGATCCGTATCCCTCGCCCGCCTATCGGCTCATCTACCTGGGCCGTGGCGGCCTTGATGCCGACAAGATCTACGTCGATCCGGCGCTGCTCGGTGGGAGCGAGGGGCTCGAGCCATTGAGGCGTCTGGGCGTGACGTATGTCCTCGTCAAGCGTTACAATAGACCGGATCCAGAGACGTTGCCGTTCCTCGCTGCGCTCTCTCGGGAAGGACGGCGGATCGCCGTGTTCTCGCCGTATCGGCCCGGAATCAGCGAGGCTGAGCAGGCGCGGATCGATCCATTCCTGCACAATACCGACGCTCGGATCGATGACGCGCTCGAGCGCCCCGGTCCACCACTGGAGATCTGGCAACTGAATGCCCCTGGGACCTAAGGCCGCCGCAACGGTCGCCAAACTGCGCGAGTCGATCGCCACGCGGGCGCGTGCCCTTCCGCTCGCGAGGCACGCCTGGGCGCGTTACCGGCGCCGACGCTACGAGCACCGGGTCGAGCGTTTTCTTCGCGACAAGGACGGTCGCGCCGATCGCCTGCCAACTGGCGCGGTCTACGAAGCGACGATGCGGTGCAACCTGCACTGCGAGTTCTGCTATGTGATCGATTTCCTCAATATCGAGGGCGAGTGGCGTCAGGAAATGACGCTCGACCGGTTGCGCCAGGCGTTCCCCGATCAGCCCGGATTTCAGGTCAGCCTGACCGGCGGCGAGATCTTCATGCGCAAGGACATCATGTCCGTGCTGGATCTCTTCCGCGAGAAGGGCTACTCCTGCGGCTACCTGACGACCAACGGGACCATCATCAGCGAAGAGCGGGCCGAGGCGCTGGCGGACCTCGCTGCCGCGGGCTTTCTCAAGCACATCAGCGTGTCGGTCGACGGACCGGGCGAGCTGCACGATCGGGCGCGCGGGCTGAAGGGCACCTTCGAGCGCACCTGCGCCGGCCTTCGGCGGCTGCAGGAGGCCGCGCGGCGCAAGCACGCACCGCTGCGCGTCAGCATCAACACGACCGTCGCGCAGGAGAGCCTCGAAGCCCTCGACGCGATGGTCGACGTCGCTGGCGAGCTGGGGGTCGACGCGATTGGGCTCAACCACCTGATGTACAGCACTCCAGAGGAAGTCGAAGAAACGGTGAGAATGATCGGGGCTGCCGATGCGTCGGTGATCGCGACGTTCATCACGCCGGATCCGGGGCTGAACATCGCTCGCGTCAAGCAACAGGTCGCCGAGCTCGCCGAGAAGTGCCGGCAGCGCAACGTGCTCTTTGATTACCGACCGAAAGTCCACACTCAGTTGATGGACAACTACTACACGCCGGGCGCGAAGCTCGCGGGGCGGTGCCTGTACCCGTTCCTGCACGCTCGCGTGGGATTCTCAGGCAAGGTGTACTTCTGCCCGTTCATCCGCGTCGAGGTCGGCGATCTCGCGACCTCGTCGCTTGAAGAAATCTGGAATGGACCGACATACGTCGAGATGAGACGACGACTCCTCGATCACGGCATCTTCCCGGTCTGCCGGCGCTGCTGCAAGGTCGAGCTGTCGCCGGAACCTGTGGCCGATCCCTTTCCTCAGGGCGTCGCTCCGCGGCGCGCCATTCCTCTGACGGTCGTTCGCTGATGGCTGCTGACCTTCTCGGCCGGCGCACGCTCCTCATCAATCCGCCGCTCATCAACGGCGTGGCGTTCACGCGTCAGGGCCGCTGCCAGGAGCGCGAAGACGTGCTCGGCACCACCAAGCCGCCCTATACGCTCGCGCTGATGGCGGCGCTCCTGCGCCGGGCCGGATGCGAGGTGCGACTGATCGACGCGACCGCAGAGCGTCTCTCGACCGATGACGTCATCGCACGCCTGGAGCGCGACGGCTTTCGGCCTTCGCTGATTGTCTTTCCGAGCACGACGCCGACCCTCGACGCAGACGTCGTGGCGATGACCACTCTGAAGCGCCATTTCGGCGCGCCGATTTTCTGCTTCGGCCCTCATGCCTCGACGACGCCCGCCGACGCCATGCAGCGCGCGCCCGAAGTCGATGGCATGTTCGTCGGCGAGCCGGAGGAGGCGCTGACCGCGCTCGCCGCACTGGACTCGGTCGATCGCCTGCACGAAGTGCCGAGCCTGACGTTTCGGCTGAACGGTGGCAGCGTGACACCCCATCGCGCCCACGGCCAATACACGTCGTTTCAACAGACGCCGAGCCCGGCGTGGGATCTGCTCGCGCTCGAGCACTACGCGCTGCCGATGGTCAACAAGCCGTACGTGCTCGTCGAGACCAGCCGCGGCTGCCCGTACACGTGCGATTTTTGCGTCGCGCCGATCCACCAGGGCCACAAGTTCCGCGAGCGCAGCGCGAAAGCGCTGGTCGACGAAATCGAGCGGTCACACCGCGAGCTGGGCGTGGACTTCTTCTATCTTTGGGGCGACACGGTCACGCTGAACGTGAAGTCGTTCACCGCGTTCTGCGACGAGCTGATCGCGCGCAAGCTGCCCATCCAGTGGTTTGGGAACGCGCGCGCCGATAACCTGACCGATCCCGCCTTCGTTCACCGTCTCAAGAAGGCCGGCTGCTGGATGCTCGCGCTCGGGATTGAATCGGAGTCGGAAGAAGTCCGCAAGGACATGACCAAGCGCCTCGAGCGCCAGAAAATCCTGACCGCCTTCCAGAACATGCGGCAGGCTGGCGTCAAGTCGTTCGCCTTCTTCATCTTTGGCTATCCGGGCGAGACGCCCCAGACGATGGAGGCCACGACGCGTTACGCCATCGAGCTCGATCCCGACTTCGCCAACTTTTATCCGGCCGTCCCGTACCCGGGCACTGCGCTCTACGACAAGTGCGTCCGGGAAGGCTGGCTGACCTCGACCGACGCCGATTGGACGAAGATGGAGTATTCGTACTACCTGCTTCGCGGGAACGGTCTCGACGAACGAGTGGTCTTCGACGCCATCCATCGCGCGAAACGCCGCTTCTTTCTGCGTCCGTCCTACATTGCCCGCCATCTCGGCGATGTCGCCCGCCTGGCCATGACCAAGCAGGCGATTGTCTGGCAGGTCCTGTCAAAGACGCTGTTCGGCGCGCGGACGGTGGATACGAGCCTCCCCGCGCGGCCGGCATCACTTCCCGTCGACAGCCTGACTCGCCAGTGACGCGAGCTCGGCGGCCGAGAGGCGCTGATGGCGCTGATTGAGCGGCGGGTGCTGTCGCGTGAAGGCCCTGAGGTCGCGGAGCTGCTTCAGAAAGCCGGTCGCTTCTTTAACGTTCATCTTGCTTTCACCGGCGGTCCGGCCGACGAAGACGTACGGCACCTCGACGATCGAGGTTGGACGCCCGCGCACGAGCAACTCCAGACAGATCTTGAAACCACCGGCCGAGATCTTCACGCCGCGCGCGAGGTCCCGCCGGATCAGAAAGAAGCCCGAGGTCGCGTCACTCACCGGCGTCAGGCTCTGTGCCAGAATGCACGCCAGCCGGGACAGGAACAGCCGGCCGATCGGCCAGTTCCTCGTGCCACCTCCGGGAATGTACCGGCTGCCGATGACGACGTCGGCCGACGCGCGGCGCATGGCCAACAACATCGACGGCAGCAGATCCGGCGGATGGCTGAGGTCCGCGTCGATGACTCCGACGATCGGCGACCGTGCCGCCTCGAAACCTTCGATGACGGCCGTCCCCAGCCCGAGCTTGCCACTGCGGTGAATGACCTGGATGCGGTACCGCGTGGCGAGGTCGTCGGCGAGTGCACCAGTACCGTCCGGCGACGCGTCGTCCACGATCACGAGCTCACCGTCGAGGCCCTTCTTTCGGTACGCTGCAAAGATCGCCTCGACGAGATCGCCAAGGCGATCGCGCTCGTTGTAGGTCGGGATGATGATGGACAGAGCTGGGACAGAGGCAACGGGCAAAGAATGCGGCTCCAGGGGACTATTCTGACACGTACGCAATGAGTGCTCGGCTGACGCTGGTTCTTGCCGCCGCGCTGCTCGTCTTTCGCGCGCCATCGCTCGTGCAGCCGATGGGCGCCGATCAGGCGCTCTACGCCTACGTCGGCGAACGGATCCGCGCCGGCGGACTGCCCTACCGCGACGCCTGGGATCAGAAACCGCCGGCCATTCACTTCCTGTACGCGGGCCTGCGAACGCTCTTTCCCAGCGACGGCGTTGTGCCGGCGGCCGATCTCGTCGCCGCCGCGGCAATCGCGTGGCTACTCTATCGACTGGCTGCGCAAGGATCACCGGCGGGAACCGGCGCGGCCGCGGCGTTGGTGTTTCTGCTCCTGTCCAATCCGGCGTTCACGCGCGTGGCTGGCATCCGCCTGAGGTCTCAGTGCGAGACGTTTATCGCCGTCGCCGTCACTGCCGCCTTCGTTCTGCTACTGGGGCAAGGCAAATTGCTCGCGCGGAAGGGGACCGAGCGACGGTCCGGCGCCATGCTCGGCGCGGGTGTGCTCTTCGGCCTGGCCTTTGCGTTCAAGTACAACGCCGCCGTCTTCGCGGCCGCCGGCGTCGCGTCCCTCTGGCTGTGCAGGAGGTTGACGATCGGTGATTTCGTCAGAGTCAGCCGCAGGGTTCGCGATTCCGGCGCTCGCGATTCCGATCATCTTTGCCCCCGGAGGCGGATTGCGGCCCCTTGTCGACGCGACGATTCTGTACAACCTCGAGTACTCGGGCGAGACGTATCGAAGCCCCATCGACATGGCGCGGTATCTCGTGACTTTTCCGATCGAGCGCGCGAGATTTGACGCGCTTTGGACGGTCGGCGGCGCCGGCTGCCTCGTGCTCCTCGCGGGGGCGCTCGCGAACAGGGAACGGCTCGTGCCGGTCGTGTGGGTCGCCGCCGCGTGCCTGTCGATTGCCATCAACGGCAGCCGCGGTCTTCCGCAGGTACTTCGTGCAGGCCAATCCGGCACTGGCGCTGGCCGCTGGGTGGGGCGGGGCGCTCGTCTGGAGCTGGCTGCGCGCCGGAACGGGCCGAGCCGCGAGATTCGTCGCAATTCCAGTCGCCCTCGTCGTGACCGTCGCCGTCTGGCGCGTGAACCAGTTCGACAAGCTCGTCGAGCAGACGCGTGTTCGACGCGCGGTACGCGTTTGGCGCCATGCCGCGCGAGACCTACCTCGCGCGTTACGACGACGACCGGAAATATTCGGCACTCGCCGGCGACACGCTCGGCAGGTTCCTGGCGGCGCACAGTCAACCGGCTGATCGCGTCTTCGTCTTCGGCTTCACCTGCGCCGCCTACGTCGAGGCCGGCCGCGCCAGCGCCTCACGGTTTTTCTGGAGCCGTCCAGTGATCGTGGGATTCAACGAGGGCCGCCCTGGGTACGGGATCGAGGGACTCCTGTCCGACCTCCGGGTCAACCGGCCTGCTGTCGTGGCGCTGCAGCAGCGGGATTGGGCTCCGGACGTCGACGACTCGGCGACGTTTTTCATGAAGACACCGGCGCTGGCCGGCTGGCTGCGCGCCAACTACATGCAGTCGGCGGGACCCGACGGATTTGACATCTGGCTGCGCCGGAGCGGGGCGTCATGACCAGCATGACCAGCATGAGCACCCCCGGCACTCTCACCGCGCGCGGTTTTGCCGGCTGGATCCTCGCGATTGCAGTCGTGGGCCTCGCTCTTCGACTGGTGTTTCCAACCGCCGATCCACCCTGGGCCACCACGGTTGGTATCGTCTGGCACGATGAGGGCGCCTGGGTGCACAACGCCCGCAACATGGCGCTCTTCGGACGATGGAGCGAGGATGCGTGGAATCCGATGTACATCGCCCCCGTCTTCACCGGCCTCGAATACTTGTCGTTCGCGATCTTTGGGGTTGGATTGTGGCAGGCGCGGCTGCTGTCTGAGCTGGCGGGGGCAGCCTCGGTCGTGCTCCTCGCGTGTGGTGTGCGCCGGATCGCCGGCCGCGAAGCCGGCGTCATCGCCGCAGCCCTCGTCGCCACCAACTATGTCTACGTCATGTGGAACCGCGCCGCGCTGATGGAAGCCTCGATGGTGGCGTTCATTGTGGCCGCATGGTATTGCTACGTCCGCGCGCAGACGCGGCCGCTCTGGGGCGGACTTGCCGCTGCCTGCGCGCTGCTCGCCTACTTCACCAAGGCAGCCGCGATCTTCTTCGTCGCCGCGCTCGGCATTGAAGCGGTGCTGATCCTCGTCCGGCCAACCACTGCCGACTCGCAGGCCAGCCGCAAGGCGGCCATCGCCACGCTCGCCGGCCTCGTCATCTGCGGCATCGTCGCGCTGGCGTTGTTTGTCATGCCCAACTGGACCGACTACCGCTTTTACAACTGGCAGATGTCGGTTACCAGAAAGCCGAGTTACGACGCGCAGTCGTTGATGAATCGCGTGACGTGGTTCCCGATCGTCCACGACATTTTCACGCGCATGTGGTTCACGGTCGTGGTTGGCGTCCTGGGATTGCTCGCGTCGCTTGGACGTTGGCGCGTGGTGTCGCCGGCCGAGCGGCTGCTCTCCCTCTGGATCGTGTTAGGCGCCCTCGAACTGCTGCTGCACGACGTCGGCAACGAACGCCGGTTCGTGTTCTTCATTCCCGCGCTCATCGCCCTGACGGCGATCGTGCTCGGCAGGGACCGGCGTCTCGTTCCAGAGGCGGTCGCCTCAATCCCTCGCGCCAGGGCGCTCGTGGCGCTCCCGGTCGTCTTCTATGGTCTCTATGTGATCTTCGGCGCGCTGACCCGGCTCACGGCGCTCTACGAGCCCAGACCTGGCGTCCGTTTCGGCGCTGCGGTCGCACTGGTCTGCACCGCCCTGATATACGCGACCTGGCCGAGGATTCCGAAGCTCCTGGCCGCGCGCCCGTGGAGCCTGACGGGGGCATTCATCGTCGCCGCAATGGTAACGGCCGGGCAGTTGGCTCAGTACGCGCCAGTGGGCGCACGGCCGGACCTACAAGAACTACCTCGCATCGGTCGAGCTCGGCAAAGTGCTCCGACCCGGGACCCTCGTCCATGGCAAGCTCGCCAACGGGCTTTCCCTCGAGAACGGCATCAAGCCCATCTTCGTGGGCCGCGGGTTCGGTAACTACGAGGACCGAAAGCAACGCGACGATGTGCGGTATATTTTGACTTACGTCGCTCCCTACGTCGGGTACGAAGGATCTGTTGTTCAGGACGTGCTAGAGGCCTACCCGAATCGCCTCATCATCAGGACGTTCGACGTCGCGGAAACACCCACCGGCCACGACCGGGCCGCGCTCATCGATAAGCTTGGCGATAAGTCTGGCGCTGCCGGCGCGGGCAGCCGGGTGAGCGTGCCGAATCGTACAGGAACAAGTGCGCAGGATAGATGAGCGCGCCATCAAGGCGCACGCCGACCTGAGGTTTCGGTCCGAGTACGACTACGCGCTGTTCGAGTACTACCGCAGCGCCAAGGTTATCGCGTTTCTGGAGCGCGCGGGGATCAGGATCCACGGTCGCATCCTCGACGCCGGGTGCGGCGGCGGCGGCATGCCGCTTTCGCTCGCGGAAGAGGCGGCGTTTGTCGTCGGCATCGATCCCGCGGAGCGATTTCAGGAAGCTGGCGTCCGCCTGGGCAAGGAACGCGAGCAGCGCAACCTTACGTTCGCGCTCGCTGACGGGATGTTCCTGCCCTTTCGCGATGGCACGTTCGACATGGTGCTGTCGCACGCGGTGATTGAGCACGTGGCGGATGCCCCGCTGTACCTGAGGGAGTGCGCGCGCGTTCTAACACCTGATGGGCACGTGTTCCTGTCGACGGCGCCGTATCTTTCGTTTGCCGGCGCACACCTGCCACGGTTGAAAGTGCAAGTGCCGTTGCACTTAATCGTCGGGCGGCGGGCGGCATTCAGCACGTTCCGGTTCCTCGCGCGGCACGCGGCGTGGACGCTGAAAGAGCCCGCACATGAGAACTCGTTCATCAGGGCGGCGCGAAGGGGAGAGATCAAGCACGACGACCTGCTCGAAAAGGTCCGGGTCTCCAGGCTCAGGCGCCAGATTGCCGACGCCGGACTGCGCATCGTCCGCGAGGAGCTGCACGTCACGTCGACGGTTCGCCGATTCCCTGCAGCGATCGGGCGCTGGCTGCGTGAGAGTGCCCTGACGCAGGATGCATTGATCAGTAACATGGAGTACGTGCTGGCCCGCGGGCCGGCAGCTGAGTAATGGCCGAGATCGATCGCTACCGCGCGGAGGATCGGCGCGTCGTCGACGCCCTGTATCGTCGTGTGTTCGGCCACGACGCGGCCGAGGCCAGCCGGCTGCGCTGGGACTGGCAGTACCTGCGCAACCCCAACAACCCGCGCGGCGAGCCCGAGATCTGGATCGCGCGCGAGGGGCCGGCGATCGTCGGCCAGTACGCCACGATGCCCGTGCAGGTGGCCGTGGCTGGGCAGCAGGTGCGGGGCTCGTGGGGCATGGACGTCATGGTGGCGCCCGAACGGCAGCGCCAGGGGCTTGGCGAGGTGCTGTTCCGCACGTGGGACCGCAACGTCGGCGCGTCGCTTGGCCTGGGGCTCTCGGAGTCGTCTCATCGCCTGTTCAACAAGCTGCGGTGGCCGGACGTTGGGCCCCTGCCGTGTCTCGTCAAGCCGCTGACGCGCCGGGCGCTGCGCATCCCGACCTGGCCAGTGGGCGTCAACCGCCTCGTCTCGGCCGTCACGCTGCCGATCGTCAAGGTGGTGGCGCGGACCCGACCGCTCGGTGCTGAGGTGCGGCTCATCCAGCGCTTCGACGACAGCTTCACCGAGCTCTGGGAATCGCTGGCGCCGAAGTTCGATTTCGCCGTCAGGCGCGACGCCGCCTACCTGAACTGGAAGTTCGTGCTGGCGCCGCATGTCCGCTACGTCATCGCGGCGCTCCGGCGCGACGACCGCAATGTTGGTTATGCCGTTTACCGGCACTTCGGCGAACCGCGCGGGCGAGTGACGGTGCTGGTGGACTTTCTCGCCGATCCTGACGATCAGGCTGGTGTCGGCACGCTGCTCGGCTGGATCGACCGCGAGGCGCGGCAGGCCGATTCGGACAAGATCCGCACCTTCGCGATGCATGCCGGATTCCGGCGCGTCCTCAAGCGGGCCGGCTATTTCCAGGTCAAGTCGACGGTGCAGTTCGTGGTCAAGGTCAATGGCATCGACGTGCCGGCGTCGTTCTACGAAAACACCGACCGCTGGCACGTGACGCTCGGTGACTCGGACCAGGACCGGTAGCGGCTGATCGATGAACCTCCTCGTTGGAATCGATACCGAAGGCGACAACCAGTGGGACGCGGCGGCTCGAACGCACCAGACGTTCGAGAACATCTACGCGCTGCCACGCCTGCACCATCTTTTCGCGCGGCACGGCGTACGCCCCACCTACGTCATCACGCACCCGGTTGCGACCGACCCGCGCGGCGCGGCCGTGCTGCGCGAGCTGCTCGCCGGCGGCGATTGCGAAATCGGGGCGCATCACCACGTCTGGGAGACGCCGCCGTGCACGCTCGATGACATTCAACGCCACGCATATGCGTCGACCCTGCCGCGGCAACAGTTCGAGGATCAGCTCGCGGCACTGACCGGCGCAATCGAATCCGCCGTCGGCGTCCGCCCGGTCTCGTACCGATCCGGACGATTTGGCTTCTCTGCCGATCACGTCTCGGCGCTCGAGGCGCAGGGCTACCTGGTGGAATCGAGTGTGGCGCCGCTCTTCTACGAAGCGCACAAAGGCGGACCGGAATTCGTCGAAGCGCCGCTCACGCCGTACTTCCTCGCGTATGACAACGCGACGCGAGCCGGGACGAGCAACCTGCTCGAAGTGCCGGTCAGTGCCGGCCTGAACCGGTGGTTGCCCAGGCGCCTTCAATACCTCTACGCGCGCGCGCCGCGACCCTACACGACCAAGCGCTTGCTTCGCGTCCTCGGGCTGCTGCGGCTGCGCTGGCTGCGGCCCTCGGTACTCGTCTCTCGAGGACATGACGGCGCTCGCGCGCGACCTCGCGCGCGCCGGTGAACCGGTGCTCAACCTGCTGTTCCACTCGAGCGAAGCGATTGTCGGCGGGAGTCCTTACAACCGAACCCAGGGACAGCTGGATGCGTTCTGCGATCGATTGGAACGATTCCTGACGTTTGCCACGCGGGACCTCGGCGCCAAGCCGGTCACGTTCGCGGAGTTCCGCCAACGCTACTGCGCGTGAGTCTTCCAAGGTGCACATCGTCCACGTCACGCCTCACCTGCCGCCGGATCAAGCGGCCAACGCGCTCCTTCCCTGGCAGCTCGGCCTGTGGGCGGCCGAGGCTGGAGACACGGTCGAGTACGTGGCCCATCCGCCGCGGGCCGGTCAGCCGGCGACCCTGCCTGGACCGGCGACCTGGATCCCACGGCGCACCGACAGTGGCGTGGCGCGGGCGTTGCGCCTCGGCGCGATTCTCGCCGCCAACGGTATCCGCCAGGCCCTCCAGCCCGCGATCGAGCGCGCCGACGTCGTGCACGTCCACAGCAACGGCCTGCTCGCCGAGCTGGGAGTGCTGCTCGCGCGACGTCGTGACGCGCCGGTCGTCCTGACGCTCTACGGGACGGAAATCTGGCACTATGCGCCGAAGCGGTTCGGACCCGATCTCTTTACGCGCGCGTACCATGAAGCATCGGCGGTGACCTTTTACAGCGAGCGTCTTCTCGGGCGGGCGCGCGAGCTCGGCCTGACGCGCCGGCGAATGCAGACCGTGTATCCACCCGTAGGCCCGCAGTTCGCCTGGCACGATGAGGCCGCGCAGGCCAGCGGCCCGCGAATCGCTCAGCATCGTCAACCGCCATCTGCTCGTCAACGTGAAGCGGCTGCATCCGCTGGCCGGCCAGCGCTTTCTGATCGAGGCGATGAACGAAGTGATCCGCACCCATCCCGACACCCGGTCTGGTGATCTGCGGGACCGGTCCGTTGCTCGACGAGCTGCAAGCCGTCGCGCGATCGGCTGGCGTCGAGCGTCACGTGACGTTTGCGGGGCTCGTGGACAATGCCGTCGTGGCCCGTTACTGCGCGGCGGCAGATCTCTTCGTCCTTCCGTCGATTCTCGAGGCGCTGCCCACCGTGGCCGTCGAAGCGCTGGCCTGCGGCACCCCCGTCATCTCAGCCGACAACCCTGGCGGGTTCGAGCTCAACGATGTCTTCGACCGCGATGTGTCGCTGGTCGCGCGGGAGCAACCGCTCCCGCTCGCGCAGGCCATCGTTGCGTTCCTGACGAACAAGCGCCGGACGAGCGCGGAAACGCGGGACTCGATCGAACGCCTGTTCCGTCCCGGCGGCGTCGCCAACCAATACCGCGCCCTCTACGACGACGTGATCGCGAGGGCCGAGCCGTGACGCAAAGCGCCGTTCGGGCCCTGGCGGCGGCGCTGCTCGCTGCCTTCGGCGGCGCCATAGGACTGGCGCTCGCCTACGGCCGATCGCCAGCGCTGCGCATCGACTTCGATGTCACACCGCCTCGGGGGATAGTCGACGGAGTCTATCCAGTCGAGATCGACTCGAACACCGGGCGGACGTTTGCGTGGACGGGTGAAACGCTAACGATCGATCTCGCTGACATCGACCGCCAGGTCGAGTGGGACCTCGATGTCCGCGTGCGGGGCGCGCGTGCCGGCGGCGCGCCGAACCCCGAACTCCTGTTCTACGTCGACGGGACGCTCGTGCTGACGCACGCGTCGAGCGTCGACTACGAGGACGTGAAGGTCACGATCCCGGCGCGTCCTGCCCGCCAGGGACTGGCCATCTCGATGCGTGCATCGTCCACCTTCGTACCCGGACCCTCTGATCCCAGGGCGCTCGGCGTGATGCTGGACTCGCTGACCTTGACGCCGAAAGGGATCGTGCTCCCTCCTCGCTCGGCCCTGTCCGGCGTCGCCCTGGCCGCGGCGGTGCTCGGAGCAGCAGTGTCTCTCATCGGGATTACCCCGGCGTCGGCGGTGGGAACGGCCGTTCTGCTCAGCGCCGCGCTCGCTGCGCTCGTCGCCAGGGGCTTCGGCCCCTACACCGACTACGCGGACGTGGTGGCGAGGACGACGCTGTGGACCGGGGTGGTGACGACCATCCTGTGCATGTTTGCGCGCTGGCGACGGGGCGAGGGCTTCAGGAACACGGCGAAGTTTGCGATTGTCTTTACGGCCGCCGCGTTTCTCCTCGAGTTGCTCGTGCTGCTGCATCCGGACATGCCGATTGGCGACGCGCTCTTTCACGCGCACCGCTTCCAGGACGTGCTCGCCGGCCGCTATTACTTCACATCGGTCGCGCCGGGGAATTATCAGTTTCCGTATGCGCCTGGCCTGTACGTCTTTGCCATCCCTTTCGCGGGCCTCGTCCGGCGTGGTGTCGCCGACATGACGCTCCTTCGGACGATCGTCTGCTCGGCCGATGCACTTGCCGGGCTCCTGCTCTACCCCATGGCCGTGCGGGTGCGGGGCGATCGGCTCGCAGGAGCGCTCGCCGTAGCGCTGTACCACCTCATCCCCCTCGGCTTTGGCGTGGTCGTCGTCGGCAACCTGACGAATGCGTTCGCTCAATCGATTTCGGTGGCTGCCCTCGCGCTGATGGCGGCGGCCAGCGTACGTCTCGAGCAAAGAGCGGCGGTCGTCGCATTGACCGCCACGCTCAGCGCCGCCTTCCTCTCGCATACCGGCACGTTCGCGATCGGTGCGGTGGCGGGCTGCGTCATCGCGTTCCTGTTCTGGTGGCGTGGTGGCCCCGCGCTTCGGTCGCCAGCGGCCGCGGTGCTCCTCGCCGCGATCGCGGCGGCCGTCATCGCCGTCGTCGTCTACTATGCGCACTTCGTCGACGTCTATCGAACCGAACTGGCGCGGATCGGCGGGGAAACGGCCGCGGCCGCTCCTGATGCAGGGGGGCGCGGCATCGTGGACCGACTGACATCGGTTCCTCGATACTTGCAGCTGTATTTCGGCGTCCCATCGCTCGCGCTGGCGGCGTGGGGCGCAGCGCTGCTCTGGCGTCGGCGCGCGCGCGATCGCACCAGCCTGACCGCAACCGGCTGGCTCCTGACCTGCGGGCTCTTCCTCGTGCTCGGCATCCTCACGCCAGTCGATATGCGCTACTACCTGGCGGCGATCCCCGCGATCGCGCTCTTCGCGGCCGCAGGCGCCGCGATCGCCTGGACGTCCAGTGGCCCGCCCCGTGCAGTCGCAGTCGCTCTGCTGGCGGCGACCGTTTTTCTCGCGCTCCGGTCGTGGTGGAGTACGCTTGGATGATAGGTTCAGGGTTCAAGGTTCAGAGTTCAGGGTTCAAGTGCAGCCTTGAACCTGAGCCTTGAGCCAGATCGGTTCACAAATGACTTTCATCGACCGTATCAGTCAGGACATCGCCAACGCCATGCGCGCGAAAGAGCCCGTGCGCCTCGGCGCGCTGAGGATGGCTAAAGCCGCGCTGATGAATCAGGAAGTCCAGAAGGGCCGTCCGCTCGACGAGGCCGAATCCCAGCAGGTGATGACTTCGCTCATCAAGCAGCGGCGCGATTCGATCGAGCAATTCCGCAAGGGCGGTCGTGACGATCTCGCCGACAAGGAAGCTGCCGAGATCACCACGCTCGAGAGCTACCTGCCCCCACCAATTGACGCCGCCGGGCTCGAACGCCTGGTCGACGAGGTCGTCAGCGAGCTCGGCGCCAGCGGCCCCAAGGATCTCGGTCGCGTTATGAAGGCTGTCATGCCGAGACTGGCCGGACAGGCCGTTGACGGCAAGACGGTCACCGAGCTGGTCAAGCGACGGCTGGGATGAGCATGCGCCAAACTTTTTCCGCTGGCCGCCGTCTAATTACAGTGAAAGGCACGCACAAGCCTCTCATCCATCCTCCATCAGGCTTCTGCCGCAAGGCAGAAGCCTTTTTTTGTACGCCTGGAGTCATTTCCGAAATGTCAGGTGTTCAAAACGTCCGCATCCGAACGGCTGTGGTACGCTGACCGGCTCATGCGTGCCTGGTTCTCCCGCAGAACGTCCGTCCTGCTGAATCGATGAGCTCTCGTCTGGCCCGCTCGGCCGGGTCGATTGGCATCGCCACGATGGCGAGCCGCCTCCTGGGCGTCGTCCGCGAAATGGTGTTGGCGCGTCTTTTTGGGGCCTCCGCGACCCCGGCCATGGATGCCTTCAACGTGGCCTTTCGCGTGCCCAACCTCGTCCGTGACCTGTTTGCGGAGGGGGCGATGACCGCGGCCTTCGTGCCGACGTTCACCCGCACGCTTCAGAGTCGCGGGCGCGATGCCGCCTGGAGACTTGGCAACCTCGTCATCAATTCGCTTCTGGTTGTGACCGGCGCGATCGTGATCCTGGCGATCGTGTTCGCTGATCCGATCACACGCGCGATTGCCTCGGGCGAGGAGTTCGCGTCGATTCCCGGAAAGCTCGCGCTCACGACGCAGCTGACCCGGATCATGATGCCGTTCCTGACAACAGTGGCCGTTGCGGTCGCCGTGATGGGAATGCTGAACGCGCTGCATCGGTTTTTTCTTCCCGCGCTCTCGCCAGCGATGTTCAACGTCGTGACGATCCTGGGCGCGTTCCTGCTGGTTCCTCTGATGGAGCCGATCGGGCTGCCGCCGATCGCTGGTATCGCCATCGCGACCGTCCTCGGCGGCGTCGGCCAGATTGCGATCCAGTGGCCCGCCCTCAAGAAGGAAGGCTTCCGCTACCAACCCATTCTCAATTTCCGCGATCCGGGCGTTCTGGAAATCCTGCGTCTCATGGGGCCGGCAACTCTCGGCCTCGCGGCCGTACAGATCAACGTGCTGGTGAACACGTCGCTCGCCACGACCGAGCCCCAGGGCGCGGTGACGTGGCTTCAGGTCGCGTTCCGCCTGATGTATTTACCCATCGGGCTTTTCGGCGTGTCGGTAGCAACCGCCGCGTTGCCGGACCTCTCGAAGCATGCTGCCGCCGACGATCGTGACGCGATGCGACGGACGATCTCGACTGGCCTGCGGATGATGCTGATGTTGAACGTACCAGCGACGATTGGACTGGTCGTGCTGGCCCAGCCGATTGTAGAGTTGCTGCTCGAGTATGACCGGTTCACAGCCCACGACACGGCCTCGACGGCGGCAGCCTTGATGTTCTACGCACCTGGCCTCGTGGGCTACTCCGCGGTCAAGATCGCCTCCCCGAGCTTCTACTCGCTCGGCAATAGCCGGATACCCGCGACCGTCAGCGTGGCGAGCGTCGGGGTGAATCTCGTGCTCAACATCATGCTTGTACGTGTGATGGGATACCGTGGGCTGGCGCTCGGAACCGCGATCGCCGCGATCTTCAACGCCAGCACGCTGCTCGTCCTGTTGAGCCGGCGTCTCGATGGCCTCGACGAGCGACGGTTGTTCGTCGCGTTCGCGAAGATCCTCGTCGCCTCGGCGTTGATGGGCGCGACGTCGTTCTACACGGCGCAGTGGCTCACCGGCGCGCTGCCCTCGCCGGAATGGTACTGGAGGGCGGTGCGCGTGTTCGCCGCAATTGCCGCCGGTGTGCTCGTGCTCATGGCATCCGCCCGACTCCTCGCAATTGCCGAATTCAACGACGCCGTGAGCGGGGTCACCCGGCGTCTCGTGCGACGCTGACGTGTCACGCTTCCGCCTGCATCCGACCATTCTCCTGATGGCCAGCGCCCATGTCATGGTCGATGGCTACGGCAACATCTACGCCCCATTGCTGCCGCTCCTCATCCCCAAGCTCGGCCTCTCGCTCGCCGCGGCCGGCACGCTGACGATGTGCTTTCAGCTGGCGGCGTCGGTGGCGCAGATAGGATTCGGCAGGCTCGCGGACCGGTGGCGTCCGCGCCTTCTCGTGATGGCTGGCCCGGTCATCTCCGTGTCCGTGCTCAGCTTCATCGGCGTCGCGACGACACCGCAGATGCTGGCGGTGATTCTCATCGCCGGCGGACTTGGCGCGGCAGCCTTTCATCCGCCTGCGGCGGCGCTCGCCCATCGACTAGGCGGCGACCATCCGGGCTTCGCGATGTCGGTTTACATTACCGGCGGCACGCTCGGGTTCTCCTTCGGCCCACTGATGTTCGCCCCGTTTGCCGAGCGCTTCGGGCTGACGTGGACGCCGCTCCTCGCCCTGCCGGGACTGGTGGTGGTCGCGTTCTTTCTCTCGCGAGTACCGGCAATGCCGCTTCATCCCTCATCGAGCGGTGGGCTCCGCACGCTGCGACCGTATGCGAAGCCGCTCGGCCTCCTCTATCTGATTGTCGTGCTGAGGACGCTGACCGCGATCTCGTTCGCCACGTTCGTTCCGGTCATGCTGACCAGACGGGGCTTGAGCGTCAGTCAGGCTGGATCGGCAGTGGCGATCTACCTGTTTGCGAGTGGCCTTGGCGGGTTTTTCGGCGGCCCGACTGCCGATCGGTTCGGGCCCAGGAAGGTCATCGCGCTCTCGCTGGTTCTCGCGACGCCGTTTCTTGTCGTCGCGCCATTCCTCGAGGGATGGCCGTTTGTCGCGATGCTCGCGATCGGCGGGCTCTTTCTCCAGTCGACGCTTCCCGTGAACGTCACTTTCGCCCAATCGCTCGCGCCGGTCAGCGCCGCGACCGTCTCATCGATCATGATGGGCTTCGGCTGGGGAACCGGCGGCCTCAGCGTGCCGTTTGTCGGGATGATTGCCGACCGTGTCGGCATCGAGCCAACGCTGTCAGGGCTGGCGCTCGTGCCGCTCCTCGCGGCCGCGTGCGCCATGCCGTTGCCCGCACGCGGGCCTCAGGCGACGAGCGTCGCGTCTCCAGTCAGGCCCGCCGACCTGGCGGTGGCGGAGGCGGACCCCTGAAAGCCCTGTGGTACGATAGCCCGAGGAACGCGAGCTGATGTCCCGCTACGCCCCATCCTCGATCAGCTACTCCTTCGGCCCCGGACCGATTACCTTCGCCGTCAAGTGGATCATCATCATCAACGTTGCCGCCTTCGTGCTGACGAGCACGGTCGGGCGGGCGGCGTTCGAGTACTTCGGGCTCATCCCTGAGCTCGTGGTCGAGCGGGGCTGGATCTGGCAGCTCGTCACCTACATGTTCCTGCATGGGGGTGCGATGCACATCCTGATCAACATGCTGGGCATCTGGATGTTCGGCGTCGAGCTCGAGCGGCGATGGGGCACGCCCTTCTTCATCAAGTACTACGCCGCGAGCGGCATCGGTGGCGGGCTCACGATGCTGCTCGTCTCGCTTCTGCCATTCGCCGCCACCGCTCCGGCTTATGTGACGCCGACGGTCGGCGCCTCGGGAGCACTCTTCGGCCTGCTGCTCGCATTTGCTATCTACTATCCCGAGCGTCCGATCCTGCTGCTCTTCGTGTTCGTCCCGGCGCGGGTCTTCGTGATGATCTACGGCGGCCTGGCCCTCCTCAACACGTTCCAGCCAAGCCGTGGCGTCGCCGACGCGGCACACCTCGGCGGCATGATCTTCGGCTACATCTACCTGCAAGGGGGTCGCGGCGGCCTCATCGCCGAGATCAAGTATCGCTATCTGAAGTGGAAGATGAATCGGCTACGCCGCAAGTTCGACGTGTACTCAGGCGGGCGATCGGACTCGAAGGGAAGAATTCACTAACGGCAGTCACTGGCGTCGTTGCTGGCACAAGAGCCTTCACCGCGAGACGCAGAGCCAGTTGGGTATTCTCTGCGCGCTCGGCGTTCTCTGCGTGAAAGCTTGCGCCGATCCGTCGGACTCGCGAACGTGGCTTACTTGTGAAAGTAGGTGTCCGTGTGATCGAGCCAGTCCTGCCGGATTGGACTGAACACGTCGAGTTCGAACGTGTCGTCGAGCGCCTCAGCCTGATGCTCGACCCACGACGGGATGTGCAGCACTTCACCTTCGCGCAGCGTGATTTCTTCGCCGCCGACCAGAAACTTCATCGCGCCCTGGAGCACGTAGGTCATCTGCTCGCTCTCGTGCGAGTGCATCGGGACGAGCGCCCCTTTCTTCAGATAGATCTGCGCCACCATCTCCCGGTCGCCGGTGACGATTTTCCGCGAGATCATCTCGGTGACCTTCTCGAGCGCGATTTCGTCCCATCGATGCAATCGAACCGTCGGCGTGCTCATCTCGGGATCCTTCCGGGTGGGAATCGGGGCTGAAAGAACCGGGATTATAGCACCCGTAATCGATTGCATCTGGCGCGTCGGACCGCTGCAATCGGGGGCGTGTCTCCGGTCTTTAGGGGAGGGCGTTGCGGCAGCGGCAAGCCGGGACCGGATGCTATAATCTGGCGTTGCGCGGGCAAGGAAACAGAGGGAAGGGGATGCTCGAGGCATGAAAGGTTCGGCCGTTTCGAACGGCAGGAGCACAGAGCAAGAGCGCGCAGCGGCCAGCCCACTCGACACCCACGGGCTCAGCCGCGAGGACCTCCTCCGAGCCTATCGGACGATGGTCCTGTCCCGGCGCCTTGACGACAAGGAAATCCAGCTCAAGAACCAGAGCCTGATCTTCTTTCAGATCAGTGGCGCCGGACACGAAGCCGTGCTGGTCGCCGCCGGCATGCAGCTCAAGCCATCGTACGACTGGTTCTATCCCTACTATCGCGATCGGGCCCTCTGCCTGGCCGTTGGGATGACGCCGCTCGAAATGCTGCTCGCGGCAGTCGGCTCGAAAGACGATCCGGCGTCCGGCGGCCGCCAGATGCCGTCGCACTGGGGACACAAGCAGCTCAACATCGTCTCGTCGTCGAGTCCGACAGGGACACAATGCCTGCAGGCGATCGGCTGCGCCGAGGCCTCGCTCCTCTACGAAAAGAACACGGCGATCGACGGTCGAGAGTCGCGATTCCATCGCGACGAGGTGACCTACGTGTCGACTGGCGAGGGCGCGACGAGCGAAGGCGAGTTCTGGGAATCGCTCAACTCCGCGTGTCTCGGCCGGGCGCCAGTCGTCTACCTCGTCGAGGACAACGGCTACGCGATTTCGGTGCCCGTCGAAGTGCAAACCGCCGGCGGCGATATCTCGAAGCTCGTCTCCTCGTTTCCCGGCCTGTTCGTGCAGAGCATCGACGGCACCGATTTCCTGGCGAGCTATCGCGCGATGTCGGACGCCATCGCCTACGCGCGCGCGCGGAAGGGGCCGGCGCTCGTGCACGCCAAGGTCATTCGTCCGTACTCCCACTCGCTGTCCGACGACGAGAAATTTTACAAGACGTCGGTCGAGCGCGCCGAGGAGTCGACGCGGGATCCGATCGTCAAGCTCGCCGAGTTCCTGAAGGCGGAGCAGTTCGCCACCGACGACGAGCTCGCGACGATTCGCCAGGACGTCGACCGCGAAGTGAATGACGCCGCGGACCGCGCCGTGCGGGCGCCGAAGCCCTCGCCGGATACTGTTGCGCTCTACGTCTACTCGCCCGACGTTGACCCGACCGGCGCCGCGTTTTCGACGCCACCAGCGCCTGAAGGGCGGCCCGACACGATGGTCGCCGCGATCAATCGCACGCTGAAGGACGAGATGGCGCGGGATCCGCGCATCGTCGTGTTCGGCGAAGACGTGGCCGACTGCAGCCGAGCCGACGCGCTGGCATCGGTCTCGGGCAAGGGCGGCGTCTTCAAGGTCACCCACGGCCTGCAACGGACCTTCGGCAGCGACCGCGTCTTCAACTCGCCGCTCGCCGAAGCGAACATCATCGGCCGCGCCACCGGCATGGCCACGCGCGGCCTCAAGCCGGTCGTCGAGATCCAGTTCTTCGACTACATCTGGCCGGCGATGATGCAGATCCGCGACGAGCTGACGATGCTGCGGTACCGGTCCAACAATGCGTTCTCGTGCCCGATCGTCATCCGCGTGCCGATCGGCGGGTACCTCAGAGGCGGCGCACCCTACCACAGCCAGTCCGGCGAGAGCATCTTCGCGCACTGTCCTGGCATCCGGATCGCCTTCCCCTCGAACGCGCAGGACGCCGCAGGCCTGTTGCGGACGTCGATCAGGTGCGACGACCCGGTGCTGTTTCTCGAGCACAAGCATCTCTACCGTCAGACCTACAACAAGGGCGAGTACCCCGGCGCCAACTACATGGTCCCGTTCGGGAAAGCGGCCGTACGCCGCGAGGGCGAGGACGTCGTCGTCCTCACGTGGGGCGCGCTCGTGCAGCGGTCGCTCCTCGCCGCGCAACAGGCCGAGAAGGACGGGATCAGCGTCATGGTCATCGACCTGCGAACGATCATGCCGTTCGATTGGCAGAAGATCGCGTCGGCCGTCACCAGGACCAACCGGGTCGTGATCGCCCACGAAGACCAACTCACGTGCGGTTTCGGCGCCGAGCTCGCGGCGCGAATCGCCGGCGACCTCTTTCCGCACCTCGACGCACCGGTCCGGCGCGTCGCGGCGCTCGACACGCCGGTTGCGTACCATCCGGACCTCGAGGAAGCCATCCTCCCGCAGTCGGCTGACATCCTCAAGGCCATCAGGGAAACGGCCGCGTATCTAATGCTGAGTGCTGAATGCTGAAGTAAAGGCTGAACTTGGGCATTCGACATTCACTTCAGCATTCAGCACTCAGCATTCAGCATTGCGTCGTCGTCGCCATCGCCCTCACGAATACGATGGCGGTCCAGACCACGCTCCGATCCGTCGGGGGCCTTCCGGCGCACGTCGCCGGACGCTTCACCGAACAGATGGTTTGCCGTCAGACGGCCGACGGCACGTTCTTCATCTTCGACCGCAGATCGCACACGGTCTTCGCGCTCGCGCGCGGAGCCGACGAGCCGCGTGAAATCGTCAAGATCGGGGCGGAGCCGGGGCGCATTCTTCGGCCGTATGCATTTGACGTCGCACCCGACGGCAGCTTCGTTGTCGCCGACGCACCGGAGGGCCGTGGCCGCGTCCAGTTCTTCATGCCGAGCGGATCGCGTCTCGGCGGCTTCGCCCTGCCGGGCCGCGCAGCCTCGCTCGTCGCCTTCGATGGCCTGGTGATTGGCGGGCTCGGATCGCTCGTCTTCAACGGGCGTTCGATCTTCCTCAGCCAGCCGGAGAGCCGATCGCTCGTGACCGAGCTCGGCGTCGATGGCGTTTCGGCTCGCAGCTTCGGCGAGCTGCGCGCCACCGGCCACGAGCAGGATCGCGATCTGCACTTCGCACTCAACAGCGGGCTTGTGGTGATCAACCCGGAGGGCGGGTTTTATTTCGTCTTCGTCGCTGGCGTCCCGGTGTTTCGCAAGTACGACGCTTCGGGAACGCTGATCTTCGAGCGCCACATCGAAGGCGCGGAGCTCGACGAGTATATGCGCGACCGTCCGACCACCTGGCCGAGGCGGAAGACCTCTGAAGGAGAGCTGCCGATCGTGCGGCCCATCGTCCGCGCCGCGGCAGCCGACGCGGGGGGCAACCTCTGGATCTCCCTGAGCGTGCCCTACACCTACGTGTACGACCGTGCGGGCGACAAGCAGCGTGTCGTACAATTCCGCGCCGCCGGTCTCATCGGTCCGACCAGCTTGTCATTGACGCGCGCCGGGCGGATCATCGCGACGCCCGGGTGCTTCATGTTCGACGCTCGTAGTTAGCTTCACGGAGTTCGGCCGTCGCAGGCCGTCGCAGGCGAAGTGCCCGGACGAAACACTAGGTGAGGTCTGTGCCGCTCGAGATGGGAGAGGTTGGCCGCGGTGTCGGCGTCTCGGCTCGCGCCGCCAGCATCCGTTGAATCTCGGCGACGAGGACATCCGGCAAACACGGCTTCGTTACAAACGCATCGCACCCGGCTTGACGCGCACCCTCTGCGTGGCCTGCGAGCGCGTGGCCGGTCAGCGCCACAATCGGGATGTTGCGAGTTCGCTCATCGGCCTTCAGCAGGCGGGTCGCTTCCCAGCCGTCCATCTTGGGGAGCGCGAGGTCCATCAGGATGATAGCGGGCAACAATTCACGCGCCTTTTCGACCGCCTCCAGGCCATTGGAGGCCTCGGCGACGCGATAGCCGGAGAACTGCAGGTACGCCGCATACATCTCACGGGCATCCTGATAGTCCTCGACCACGAGCACGAATGGACCCGTTGAAACCGCCATGCGCCTCATCAACGCTCCGGCGAGTGGCGTTGACGGCCTGCAACAATCGGTGGCATCCGGCGGCAAGATGCAAGGTCAGGGCCAGCCAGAAGGTCGACGATTTACAGCCGCTCGGCAGTTCCGGCTGGTCGACTGTGAATGATGTCCATGTCCCCGTGAATGATGTCTATGCAGTGACTGTCAGCCGGAAGGCGGTGTCAGACCATCAGTTGGCAGCTGATTGCTGACGAGCGGACACCAGATAGAGCACAGCGCGCTCGAAGGCCGCATCGCGAGCGCGGATTTTGAGCTCTTCCGTGATGAGGCCCGTCACTGACTGGTCGCCGAGCGGCACCAACCGGGACGCGCTTCGGTGGCCGCGAACGGCGACCTCGGTCTCGAGGCAGGTCCGGTGAGCGGCCAGCCGGACCGCCAGTTCCTGGGCAGGCTCCACTCCCGTGTCGCCCAGTCGAATCTCGTCGATTGGCGTTCCCTGAGAGCCTTCGGAAAGGTCGACCGTAAAGCCTTGGTGGAACTGAATGGACGATCTGAGCCATGCTGCGAAAAGGTGCGCAGACTGCCGGTCGGAGCCCGCGATTCTGAGCCGGGAAAAATCGGCCGCAGCCGCAAGCACCTCCGGGATGTCGAAGAAATGCGCCATGAGCGCCCGCCACTGGGTGAGCCGCGCCCAGCGCAGATCGCTGAACGCGCAATCGTCGAAGAGCGTCGCGGCGCGCGACCAAATCGGATCAGCAGTGTCGTCGGCTGAGGTTGTCGCCGGCCGGTCGTAATCGAGAACGATCCGATCGGCAAGCTCGGCCAGGCCGTCGAGCGTGTCGGCACGGCCGCCACGCCACCAGACGAGGGTCGGCAAACTCGAGAGGCGGAGCGCGGCGACGGCGTTGTTGAAGAACGACGGCTTCAAACCGTGGAGAGCCACCGTGTTCCCCGCAACGCGCGCGGGTGGAGCCGCGTTGTCGCCCTCGGAGATCAGGATGCCACGCACGGTGCCGGCGTCGCCGAGCGTCTGCAGGGCCTCAGCCGCGGCGGCCAACCGCTCGGATGGGCCAACGGCCACAACCGTCGCGACGAGCGCACGCATCGGCGTCGCGCCGCTCGCATGACAGGTCCCGCGCGCCATCGCGTCACCAATCTTGGTGAATGGCACGTCCTCGCCGGCCGGGAGCAACTCCGAGGTTAACGCGTCCACGAGGTCCTCATTTCCTTGAGCGTCAGTAGAGTCCTTGAGCGTTCGATCGCGCCGCGCGCTCACAGACTTCTCCACCGGCGACCGTCCTGGGCCATCAGATCGTCCGCCTCTGGCGGTCCCCACTCGCCCGCTTCATAGCTCGGAATGTCACCCGGCTGCGCGCGCCAGGCGTCGAGCACCGGCTCGATGAGCGCCCATGATGTCTCGACGAAGTCGTGACGCGCGAAGAGCGTCGCATCGCCCAACATCGCGTCGAGAAGCAGCGTCTCGTACGCTTCCGGCACCTCGCCGCCAAATGTCGTCCCGTACCTGAAGTTCATCATCACCGGCGCAATCTGCATCCGCGTACCGGGCAGCTTGGTTTCGAACCGCAAAGAAATCCCTTCGTCGGGCTGGACGTTGACGATGAGGAGATTTGGCGCGACCGACGCCTGGCTGGCGCGCTTGAAGATCTCGAGCGGCGGCCGCCGGAACTGAATCGAGATCTCCGTCGTCCTCTTCGGTAGTCGCTTGCCTGTTCTCAGATAGAAGGGCACGCCGGCCCAGCGCCAGTTGTCGAGGTTCAACCGAGCGGCGGCGTACGTCTCGGTTCTCGATGTCGGCGCGACGTCTTTCTCGTCGCGGTAACCCGGCACCTCGACACCGTTCACCCACCCCGCCCGGTACTGCGCCCGGATCACCCGGGCGCCTGGAACCTTGCCGCCCGCGTCATCGGTCACGAGCGGCTGGACAGCCAGGATGGCATCCATCTTTCGATCGCGAACGCTCTCGGCCGTAAACGCGATCGGCGGCTCCATCGCGATGAGCGACAGCACCTGCAGCAGGTGGTTCTGAAGCATGTCGCGCAGCGCGCCGGCGCCTTCGTAGTATGCCGCCCGATGCTCGACGCCGACGGTCTCCGCGGCCGTGATCTGCACGTGGTCGATGTAGCGGCGGTTCCAGACCGGCTCGAACATGCCGTTGCCGAAGCGAAAGACCAGGAGGTTCTGGACGGTCTCCTTCCCGAGATAGTGATCGATCCGGTAGACCTGCTCTTCATCGAAATGCTCGTGCGCCAGGCGATTGAGGGCGCGCGCGCTGTCAAGATCGGTTCCGAACGGCTTTTCGACGACGATGCGCCGCCACCCACGCGCCGGCGGATCGGCGAGCCCGGACGATCCCAGCTGCTCGATGACCGTCGAATAGACGGTGGGAGGAATCGCGAGATAGTAGAGGACGCCTTCGGCGCCGTCGATCTCCGTCAGGCGCGACTGCAGGCGCTGGTACAGCTGAGGATCGTTGGTTTCGCCAGCGAGGTAATACATCCGGCTCGCCAGGGATTCGGCGATCTCATCTTTACCGTCGCCGGCGCCGGCAAACTCCTTCAGACTCTCCCGGAACTGCGTCCTGAACGCCTCGTCGTCCATCTGGCTGCGCGCGATGCCGATGACGGCGAATCGCGCTGGCAGGCGGCCACGTCGCGTCAAGCGGTAGATCGCTGGCAGGAGTTTCCGGCGCGTGAGATCGCCCGACGCCCCGAAGATGACGAACGTCGTGGGGCCGGGCGTCGGCTCGATCCGCAAGCCGTCGTGAAGCGGGTTGCCAAGCATCTCCCGCGATCATACGTCGGTTGCTCTCACAAAGCCTTTCACCGCCGCGAGCGCTGAAGCGACGCGGTCACTTGCGCGAGGCGATGTAGCCCGCAATCGCGTCGAGCTGTTCGGGAGACAGACGCTTTCCGAACGACGGCATGTCGGCCAGCGGGTCAATGGCTTCAGGATCTTCGATCCACGTGCGGATCGTCGCCACGTCCTGCGGCTTACCGTCCTTGACGCCCGCGTGCGAGAGGTCGGGGCCATCCTTGCCGCCGTCGCCGTCGATCTTGTGGCAACCGACGCAGTAGCGAGCCCACACAGCCGCGGCCATTTCGACGTTCGGTGGATAGCCCGGATACGCCTGGCGCGACACGCGGCGGACGTAGGCGAGAATCGCTGCGACCTCACGCTCGCTCCGCGCCGCGGGCGGTTCGCGCAAACCGGGGGCGATCATTTCCGGATCGATCACGTGGCCCGACACCCATTCGGGCCCGCGCGAGAGCGCGACCGATTCAAGCGGATCGGCCAGCCCGGTGTCAGCGTGGCACTTCGCGCAACCGCTGTAGCCGGCAATCGAGCGCCCGCCAATCTCGCGGAGCGACCACTGATCCGCAGAGGTTGATCTCGGTCGATCGCGCCATCCGAGCGCCGTCAACCCGACGACGGCCAGGAGGCCCACGGCAACCAGCGCCATGACCAGCGGCCGGCGGCGTGGATCGCGCTCGGGACCGCGATCGATCCAGGGCAGGAGCGCGAGCAACGCCGCCACGACCCCGGGAATGACGATCGCGCCGACCACTTCCCACTTGCCCGGGAAGTATTTCAGCAACTGGAACAACCCGAGGAAATACCACTCCGGCCGTGGGATGTAGTTGGCGTCGGTCGGGTCTGCCGGGCCCTCGAGCGACGGCATGCCGCGCCACGCCATCGCAACAACAGCGAGCAGCACGACCGACACGACAACCGTGTCGCGGAAAGCCTGGTAGGGATAGAAGGGAAACGGCGCGCCACGTTTCGGGCGCACGGGACCGGAACTCCCCTGGAGACGCATCAAGACGAGATGCGCGACGACCAGCCCAACGAGCAAAGCTGGAAGGAAAATCACGTGAGCGGAGTACCAACGCGTGAGCGTCAACGCGCCGATCGTCGAACCACCCTGGAGCACTGCCGCCATCGCGTCACCGGCGATCGGCGCGAGCCGAGAGATGTTGATCGTGACGACTGTCGCCCAATAGGCGCGCTGATCCCAGGGCAGGAGGTATCCCGTCAGCGCAAAGCCCAGCACCAGCCCCAGAAGGGCCAGACCGGAAAGCCATGTGATCTCGCGCGGCGGCTTGTACGAACCGAAGACGACGACCCGCAAGAGATGCAGGACCATGAACACGACCAGAAAGCTTGCGCCGAAGTGATGAAGTCCTCGGACGAGCCGTCCCGACGGAGTACTGCTGATGAAGCGGACGCTTTCGTACGCGTGATCGGGCGTTGGCGCGTAGTAGAGCGTCAGGAAGGCGCCGGTCAGCAGCTGGACTGAGATCAGCGCGAGGAGCACGCTACCGAGCGTGAAGACCCAGCCGGTGCCGGCGGGAATCTCTTCGTCGAGCAGAACATGCTGCGCGGTGCGGAAGCGCGTTCGCGCATCGAACCATCGCAGCAACCGGTCTTTGACGCCCTCGCCGCTCACACCCGCACCAGTACCGGTCTGGTCCGTACCTTCGACACGCGCGTCAATCGTCGTCAGCGGCCGCGGTGGCGGACCTTCGATGACCCGACCGCTCGGGTCGTACACGCCGCCGTGGCAAGGGCAACGGAACTTCTTCGCTTCGCCATCCCAGAGTACCTGGCACCCCAGGTGAGTGCAGGTCGCCGAGAACACTTTCACCTGCTTGGCGCCGTCCCAAACGAGAAACACGGTCTCGCGGGCGCGAGCCCGATACCACCCGTCGGCCCGAGGCACGGCGAGCACGCGCGGCACCGGCACGTTTGGCGTCAAGTCGCCGAGCCTGCCGGCCCGTATCCAGCGTTCGGCTGTCGCGCCTCTCGCAGGGCGCACGGCAAAGATGCCGAGCAGCGCCGAGAACGCGCCGCCGATCACCGCGACGGTGGTGTTGACGAGAAAGGCGAGAGTCTTGCGACGGCCAGGTTCGGGGGGGGATTGATCGGGTGTTCGCATGGGCTCCGAAAGTCTGTCTGCGAACCCGAGGCCATACCGCACTGTTCCGCTAACAGGTGTCGACGCCGTGGGTTACGCGTCCACGGCTCGGCGCATGTGCTTCGGGATTCGTAAAACGCTTTCGGATGTTACCGCTTTTCGCTGACCTTCTGAAGGTACTCCTTCGCTTTCGGCGTGCCGAGGAGCCGGAGTCGTTCGAGCGCTTCGTTACGCAGGCTCGGGTCGGGCTCGGCGTCGCAGATTTGGATCAGCTCGACATCCGCGCGCGCCCTGAACAGGCCGACGATGATCGGACGTTTCCGAGGCAGGCTGGCGGTCTTGTACATTCGGGCGAGCTGTTCGGCGCCTCCCGCCTGGCCGAGTCCGGCGATCGCGTTGAACCTGAGCGTCCCGTCCTTCTCGGATTCGACAATCTGCAGCAGCGCGACGCCGTCGGCACGCTCTCCGAGCGCCTTCACGATCTGGAGCCTGACCGGTTCGTTCGCGGTCGTATACACGTTCAGCAGATCCTTCGAGGTTTCGGGACCGCCGAAGCGGCCGAGATCGCGAACGGCTGCGATCCGAACCGGCTCGGGCCCCGTCATCGCCACGCGGACGACCGTCTCGCGCGCCGTCGGGAGCGAAGACTGCGCCAGCATGAACACGGCGCGCATCGCCGGGCCAGGATTGTCACTCTCGAAGGCAATCTGCCCGAGGATCGGCACGACCTTTTCGGCGTCGGTCTTCATCAGCGCGCCAAGCGCCTGGATGCGCAGGTCCGCGTCGGGATCGAACTTGTCTGGATACCAGAGCTTCGGTGGCGGCGGGACCGCCGGCTGCTTGGGCATCGCGCACCTGCACTCGTGGCGTGACTTTGACCGGAACCGCAGGAGGCGACGGCGGCAGCGCCGTCCACCACAACACATCACTCCGATTGAGCCGAACGGCAATCTCGATTCGCAGGGACCGGGCCGGCTTGACCCACATGCTCGAGGGAAACTCGCGCTCGAGCCGACCGATCGTCTCGACTGCGGCAGCCTGATCACCCGACTGGTTGAGGCTGTGCGCGAGCCAGTAGAGCGCCTCGTCGCGCCTCGGTTCCTTGGCATCGGCCACCGACAGCCGCAGCTCGTCGATCGCGCGCGCCCACTGCTCGTCGGCGATGAAGTCCTTCGCGCGGCCAAGCCGCTTCGACTCGGGTGCCGCCGCTTCCACGCTGCGCGGGTCGCAACGATATTCCTGCGCGATCGCAGTTTCGCGCCACATCCCAGCGCGAGCATGCACCAGCACCACCACCCATTCGCGTGAGCGTCACCGTTGCCATTATGCGCAATGTTCGTCTCGATTGTGTCCTTGCCATTGCGCGTCCCCTGAACCTCTTGAACCCTGAACCTCTTTGAACCCTATGAACCGGTCGTCGCCGCGACATCCATCTTCGTGACGAGATCGCGCTTATGAATGAGCCGCTGGATTTGTTCGAGTGCCTCGGCATCGGGCGCATCGGCGAGCGACGTCTGCAGCAGCACCAGCTCGAGATCGCCCATGACTCCGGCGATCGACTTCATCCCGCGTGCCTCGGCGGCCTGACGATAGAGGCGCGTATCGCTCAGGAGGCTGGAAGCGAGCCCGCGCTCGAACGCCCAATCCGCCTCGCGGGCGTGATGCGGATCCTTGTTGGCCAGACCCAGGACGACGAGCTTCGAGCGCTCGAAGTGCTGCTCGCTGAGCGCGGTGAACGCGGCCTCGGGCGACGGCGCGTGGCCGAAAGGCTCGACGGCATCGCCGGCTGCAGCGGCGTCTGGGAGGGCACCCTCGCCTGCGACTCGACGGGAGCAGGTGAGGCCGGGCGAAATGTCGACCGGGCCACGTAGGTCACGCCCGACGTCACGAGGGCCAGGAGCGCCGCCATCGCCAGGTACGTCGTCCACTGGGGTCCTTGGCGAACGGCCGCGACTGGCGGACCTCCTCGCGACTCGAGGTGCACCGCGCGGTCCAGCCGCTGCATGAACCCGGTCCAGTCGGCGTCGGCGGGTGCGTCCACGCGCGGTCTCGCGGCAAGCGCCGCGCGAATTGTCGACAGCTCTTCGAGCGCCTGCCGGCAGTCGCTGCACGAACGCAGATGGCGTTCGACAGCAGAACGCTCCGCCGCCTCCAACTCGCCATAGAAGTACAGCTCGATGTCACTCGAACTCTGACGTTGGCACCGAGTCATATCCGTTCCCCCACGGTCACGTTGGCGTGCACGAGCGCGCCTCGCAGCCGGTGCACCGCGGCGTGCAGCTGGCGCTTGACCGTCCCCTCGGCAAGCCCCAACGCCTCGGCGATCTCCGACAGCTTGAGACCCTGATGATGCCTCATGATGAACACGATCCGCTGGCCCTGCGGCAACCGCGTGATTTCAGCCTCGAGCACCTGACCGAGCTCGCCGGCGTAGGCACGGTCCTCCGGGTCTGGCCGCTCCTCGGGCGTATTGAGAAGCTGCCGTTCCGCCTCTTCGCCAAAAGGCGCGGACGTGGCCGGGGACTGTCGGCGCCGGAAGTCGATGCAGGCATTCATGGCGATCCGGTAGAGCCAGGAGGTGAGCTGGGCGTCCTGACGAAAGCGATCGAGCGACCTGTAGACCTTGATGAAAACTTCCTGGGCGATATCCTCGGCGTCGTGGTGATTGCCGGCAAATTGGTAGGCCACCCGATAGACCATGGACCGATGGCGCTCGACGAGCGTCTGGAAGGCGGTCGGATCGCCGGCCGCTGCGCGGGTAACCAGGTCCGAGTCAGCCATTCAGGCCCGTGTCATACCTATGACGTAGGTGGCCGCTCCATGGTTGATCGGCCGAAGAGATCGCCGCCCATTTTCAGACTTCTCACGTCAGACTTCAGGCTTTCCCCGGTATACTGTATAGATGCCTTCGCTCCAAAAAACCGCTCCTTCTGTAGCCAACGCCCTGCGCCGAAACGTCGCCATCATCGCGCACGTCGACCATGGGAAGACGACCCTTGTCGACGCGATGCTCACCCAGAGTGGGCTCTTCAGGGCCAACGAGCGTGTCGCCGAGCGAATGATGGACAACACCGACCTGGAGCGGGAACGGGGCATCACGATCCTCGCCAAGAATACGGCCGTCCACTACCGCGACATCCTCATCAACATTGTCGACACTCCTGGCCACGCCGATTTCGGCGGCGAGGTCGAGCGGACGCTGGCGATGGTCGATGGCGTGCTGCTGCTCGTGGACGCGTCCGAAGGACCTCTGCCGCAGACGCGGTTCGTCCTTCGCAAAGCGCTCGAGCGGCGGCTGACGCCGCTCGTCGTGATCAACAAGATCGATCGGCCGGATGCGCGGCCGCAGGAAGTGCTCAACGAAGTCTACGATCTCTTCATCGACCTCGACGCCGATGAGGAGCAGGTCGAGTTTCCGGTCGTCTACGCCAGCGCGCGCGCGGGGACGTCGAGCATGTCGATCGGCGATCCAGGCGAAGACCTTCGGCCGCTCTTCGACGCCATCATCAACAGCGTCCCGCCGCCTCGCGGCGATGCCGAGGCGCCACTGCAGATGCTGGTGGCGAACCTCGATTCGAGCGACTATCTCGGCCGAATCGCGATCGGCCGCGTGTTCAACGGACAGGTGAAGGTCGGTGACCCGATCGCGGTCTGCAAGCTCGACGGACGCGTCCAGGAGACGCGCGTCACGAAACTGTTCGCGTTCGAGGGGCTGCGCCGGGTCGACATCACCGAGGCTGCCGCCGGCGACATCGTCTGCCTCGCCGGTATCGAAGACATCACGATCGGCGAGACGATCGCGGACATCGAGCACCGCCTTGCGCTGACGCCGATAGCGGTCGACGAGCCGACGGTGTCGATGATTTTCGGCGTCAACACGTCGCCGATGGCCGGGCGTGAAGGGCAATACGTGACTTCACGCCAGATCAAGGATCGGCTCGACCGTGAGCTGCTCGGCAACGTGTCGATCCGCGTTGAGCCGACCGACTCGCCCGAGCAGATGAAGGTGCTCGGGAGAGGCGAGCTGCAGCTCTCGATCCTCATCGAGATGATGCGGCGCGAAGGATTCGAGCTGCAGGTGTCCCGGCCGGACATCGTGACGAAAGAGGTCAACGGCAAGGTGATGGAGCCGATCGAGGAGCTCGTCATCGACGTCGCCGAGGAGTTTCAGGGCGTCGTCATCGCCCAGGTCGGGATGCGCCGCGGCACGATGACGAAGATGGTGAACCACGGGAGCGGCCGCGTCCGCATGGAATTCCGGATTCCGGCACGCGGCCTGATCGGGTTCCGGTCGCAATTCCTGACCGAGACCAAGGGCACCGGCATCATGAATCACCTGTTCTCCAGCTGGGAGCCCTGGCACGGCGCCATCCCGGCGCGCGCGACCGGCGCGCTCGTCGCCGACCGCACCGGCCCGGCCACCGCCTACGCTATCTACAACCTGCAGGAACGCGGCGAGATCTTCATCGAGCCTGCCGTCATCGTTTACGAAGGCATGATCATCGGCGAGAATGCGCGCGCGAGCGACATGGACGTCAACGTCACCAAGGAAAAGAAGCAGACGAACATGCGGGCCTCGACTGCCGACGAGGCGATCCGCCTGATCCCGCCGCGCAAGCTCGGGCTCGAACAGGCCATCGAGTTCATCAACGACGACGAACTCGTCGAGGTGACGCCGACGAGCATCCGCCTTCGCAAGCGCGTCCTCGCCGCCAATCAGCGGCCGAAGGCGAAAAGCGCCGACCAGTAGGTCGGCGCTTCCGGGTCGCGGCTCGCCATTCGTAGCTCGCCGCTCGGGAGGTCCGCGTCGTGAATTGTCTCAGTGGGTCTGAGACGACTGAATGCTCTTGAGCGTCTCGTCGATCAACCGCTCGTTGTCTTCCTTCGACAGGTTGCGCTGGAGGATCTTCGAAGCGATCGCGACGGAGAGGTCGACCGCTTCCTCCCGGACCTTCCGCAGCGCACGCGACGTCTCGAGCGCAATCTCGCGCTCGGCGTTGCGGACGATGTTCTCGGCATCGGCGCGAGCCTTCTGCTTCATGTCCTCGCCGGCGCGAGCCGCGTCCGCCCTCGTGCGCGAGATGATCTCGTCGGCCTCGGCCCGAGCCGCGGCCAGCAGCCGCGTCGACTCTTCGTTGAGCCGATCCATCTCTTTCTGCGCCTGCTTGGCCTCATCGAGCGACTTCCGGATCGCCTCCTGGCGGCGCTCGAGCGCGTCGAGCATCGGCCGCCACGCGAACTTGCGCAGCAGGCCGGCCAGCACCAGAAACGTCACGATGGTCCAGATGTAAAGTCCCGGATCGGGCTGGACCAGCGGGTTATTCATCGCACAATCCTTTCAGCTGTTCTCACCGGCGGTCACGGTTTTCGGGTCGACCAATACGAAATGGAATCCTGTGCCGGCGATGTCGCCGGCAACTTCCGTACGGCCCGCATCGTCCCGCGTTACTTCAGCAGGACGATCAGGAGCGCGAACACCTCGGCCAGAATGGCGACGCCTTCGAGCAGGAACAGCGGGAGGTTGACGGCCCCGGTAATCTGCGCCGCAGCGCTTGGCTGACGTCCGATGGCCTCTGCCGCGCCCGCGGCGAGCTTGCCGATGCCCAACCCGGCGCCGATAACGATGAAGCCGAGTCCCAGGCCGGCGCCCATGAATGCAATCGCATTACCTTCCATTTCGTTTTTTCCTCCGTCAGTTGGCTCAGTGATGAGCGTGAATCGCCATGCCGATGAACACGGCGGTCAAAAGCGTGAACACGTACGCCTGCACCAGGACCACGATGATCTCGAGGCCCGAGATCCCCACGGCGAGCGGCAGCGACAGCACCAGGCCGACGCCAATGCCGGCGGTCGCCCCGCCGAAGAGATCGGCGAAGATGAAGACGAACGACAGGATGGCGAGAATGGCAATGTGCCCGCCGGTCATGTTCGCGGCAAGTCGCATGGTGAGCGCGAATGGCCGCACGAACATGCCCATGATCTCGATCGGGATCAGCAAGAAGTAGATCGGCCAGGGCAAACCGTGCGGCACCATGTTCTTCCAGTGCTTGACGAACCCGTGCGCGCGGACGCCGGCGACGATAATCGCCAGGAACGTAACCGTGGCCAGCGCAGCCGTGACGTTGAAGTTACCGGTGGCCGTCGTCCCGCCATGCGTGACCTTGGTGAGGAATGAATCCTCGGGCAGGTGCAGCACCGTGTGATTGACGAGTGCCAACAGGTCGAACACCGGGATCAGGCCGATGAGGTTGGCGCCTAGAATGAAGAAGAAGAGCGTCGCGAGCAGCGGCGTCCACGTCCGCACCCACTTGTTGCCGACGTTGGGCTGCACGATCGAGTCACGAATGAACTCGACCACCGCCTCGAGGGCGTTCATCGAGCCCCGCGGCACCGGCTGATCCCGCTCGTGTCGGATGTACCGCCGCACGATGGTGGTGACGATCAGGAACAGCAGCGCCGCCACCAGCCAGATCATGAAGACGTGTTTGGTGACCGAGAAGTCGATGCCGTAAATCTTCGGCAGATGGATCAGCGGATGATCGATGCCGCTGTTGGCGACGTGACCAATGATCGTCTCGCCGGCATTGAAGCCTTCTTTGGCGACTTCCTTCGCGGCCTCGGCCGCATGCTGGACTTCGTGGCCCTGCAACATCGTCGTCACGAAATTCGACTCTCTCTTCCGCTCAGCTCGATACGCCGTTCGCCAGCAGCCGCTTCAGATAGACGGCCTCGACGACGTGCAGCGCAACATAGTAACCCGTGAAGCTCAACATGAACGGCATCGGGCGCAGCGCCAACACTTTGAGGACCAGCACGAGATACAGCCCAAAGAGCACAACCTTGGCGGCAAACGATGTGATCATCACGTTCGTGAGCCGCTCGGGCGCCGACCGGTGCGTGCGCTCGAGAATCTGCCAGGAAACCACAGCGCTCACGAGCGGCCCCGCCAGCCCGAGGGCGAGCTCCGGCATGACGCGCGTTCCAAGCGCCGCTGCGAGCACACCTGCCGTCCCGATGCCTCCGGAAATCATCAACGCCACCGGGCCGGGGCCCTTCGCGCGGCTCATCTCTGCCGTGTCATCATCACGAGCTCGTAGAATCCGACTACGACGCCCAGGAGCAGCCCGATCACCAGTCCCCACGGCGCAGTCCCCTGCCACGAGTCGACGGCGTAACCGATGCCGCCGAGCAGGATGATGGCGCCAATGAGCGTATAGCTGGCTGCGGCGGCAGGGCCTGCCCGCGTGACGTTTTCCTGCAGGGATTTGGCCGACTTCCCGAACGAAAATGGCCGGTTGGGTTTCGTCATGTCTCGTCCCGACCGGCTAGCGTACCGACAGATTATACCCAACTTTGTGAAAAAGTTCACGAAGTGACGGATCGCTGGATTCTGGCCGGTTTGACTCCCTTCACCCGACACGCACCCACGTCACGGGTTCCCCATCGACGCCAGGAACCGCTCGAAGTCCGCGCACGCTGATCGTCGACGCTAAGCGTGTTGATATTGGGGTGAAAAATCAGCCGCTCGCGCCTGCGCAGATCTGTCGTCGACGATGACTCGCACGCTGTGGCCCGCAGTCGTGAATCAGCCCGAACGGCGAGACTGACCCCGGCGTGAGGCCGAGCGTCGCCATCAGCCGATCGGCTGAACCGAAGCTCAGCCGATCGTCGCCGACGATCTTCACCAGCTTGCGGAGATCCGCCTGCCTGGATACCTCCAGGATCACGAGATAGTGACGATCGCCCCGCTTGTTGCGCAGAAACAGGTTCTTGACCCGCGTCGCCGGGATAGGCGCCCAGTGCTCATCGGCCTCCTCGCTGGTGAAGACGGGCGGATGAGTGTACTTCTCGTAGGTAATGCCGAGCGCATCGAGAGTGGCATAAACTGGCACGGCGGGATCGGGGATCATGGTTCAGGGTTCAGGGTTCAGGGTTCAAGGTTCAGGGTTCAAGGTTCAGGGTTCTCCGATCAAGCTTTTACCAGCTTCGGGACATCCCGCAAGGCTGCCAATCCGACCTGCAACATGATCACTCTCACTGCTCGATTCGACGAAGCCGTCAGATACGCGCACGAGGTCCATCGGGAGCAGACCCGAAAGGGGACCGGAGCACCCTACGTTGGACACCTCATGGGTGTGACCTCGATCGTGCTCGACGATGGAGGGGGCGAAGACGAAGCGATTGGCGCGCTGCTCCATGACGCGGCTGAAGATCATGGGGGCCGTGCGCGCCTCGAGGACATCAGAACCCGCTTCGGAGACGCGGTCGCGCGCATCGTCGAGGACTGCACCGATTCGTGGTCACAGCCCAAGGAGCCGTGGCTCGAGCGCAAGCAGGCCTATATCCAACACGCCAGACGGTTGTCCGGTCCCAGCCTGCGTGTCTCGGCGGCCGACAAGGTCCACAATTCATACGCGATCCTTCGCGATCTACGGAATAGCGGCGAGCGCGTCTGGGAACGCTTCAAGGCAACGCCGGACGATGTCGTGGCGTATTACGAATCGCTGGTGCGCGCGTATCGGGAGGCCGGCGGCGGGTTGCTCGTGGACGAGCTCGACCGAATCGTCCGCGGGATTCAGCGCGAGATGGGGTATTGAGGTATAACGTAAGACCGCACGTCGCGAACGTGACGACAGCGTGAACACCAGACAGTAGAACCCAGACAGTAGGAACAATGAGCGGGCAGAAAAGAGAGGAAGAGAGGAGCTGAATGCAAATGCGAGTTCGATCTATGGCGTACGCGATTCTGTTTGCCGTCGCCGCCCTGGCCGTGTCGAGCCCGGCACTGGCTCAGACCGCGCCGGCTTTGAGGGAACCGGATGTCATCTTCGTCCCGACGCCGGCCGCCACCGTCGACGCGATGCTGAAGCTGGTAGGCGTAACGGCGAAAGACGTCGTCTACGATTTGGGCTGTGGTGATGGAATGATCGTGACCGCCGCCGCGAAGGATTTCGGCGCTCGCGCCGTCGGCATCGACATCAATCCGGTCCGCGTCAAGGAAGCGAACGAGCGCGTCTCCAAGGCCGGCGTCGCCGACAAGGTGACTATCCGCAACGAAGATCTCTTCACCGCGAACATCAGCGAAGCGACGGTCGTGACGCTCTACCTGCTGCAGTCGCTCAATGAGAAGCTGATCCCCAAGCTCAACAAGGAACTGAAGCCGGGCACGCGGATCGTGTCGCAGACGTTTTCGATGGGCGACAAGTATCCGGCGGAGAAAACCACTGAAGCCGGCGGCCACACGATCTATATGTGGACCGTGCCGATGAAAGAGAAGAAGTAGCCGCGCGGGGTTCGGAAGGACCGAGGGCTGGAGACTCAGGTGGTCTTCAGCCCTCAATTTTTTCTGACGTCAGACGAGTCAGCGCGCGGTCGATCATCAGGAATCCCTCGCGAAGCTGGGCCTCGGTGATGCAGAGCGGCGGATTGGTGAAGAACGTGTGCCACCGCACGAACGTGTACAGGCCCTCTTCCCGCAGCAAGGTCGTCAGGCGTCTGGTCGCCGCCGACGATTGTCCGAACGGCGCGAGCGGCTCCTTCGTTCGCGGATCCTTGACGAGCTCGACGAGACCGAACAACCCAATCGAACGGTGCGCGCCGATACACGGGTGCTTCCGGGCCAGCTCGTCGAGCAACTGCGCCATAACCGGCCCGAGCCGCTTCGCGTTGCCGATCAGATCGTCCTCTTCGTAGACGCGAAGCGTGGCCAGCGCGGCTGCGCAGCCCAGCGGGTGGCTGTTGTAGGTCAGCCCACCCTGAAAGACCTTGTCCCGGAAATAGTCGGCTATCGGCTGACGCACCCCGACCGCACCCATCGCCACGTACGCGCTCGTCAGTCCCTTGGCCAACGTGATGATGTCGGGCACGACGTTCCAATGGTTGACGGCGAACCACTCCCCCGTCCGCCCGAATCCCGCCATGACCTCGTCGCAGACCATCAGGATGCCGTGTTTCGTGCAGAGCTCGCGCACACCCTCGAGATATCCGGGCGGCGGCACCAGCACGCCGTTCGTGCCGCTGACGGTTTCAAGGAAAAAGGCGGCGATGGTTTGCGGCCCCTCGAGCTGGATGACCTCTTCGAGCATGGCCAGCGACTCTGCCGCGCTGTCCCAGCCGCGCGCCATCCCATGGTACGGGTCGAGGACGTGCACGACGCCGGGCATGCCCGGTTCGGTGCTCCAGCGCCGCGGATCGCCGGTCAAGGCGATCGCCCCATGCGTCCCGCCATGGTACGAACGGTAGCGCGCGAGGATCTTGTGGCGGCCCGTAAAGGCGCGCGCCAGCTTGATCGCGTTCTCGTTGGCGTCGGCGCCACCGTTGGTGAAGAAGAACACGTCGATATCGCCAGGCGCGAGTTCGGCGAGCTTCGCGCCTAACCGCCCGCGGACCTCCGTCGCCATGAACGGATTCGCGTAGGCCATGGTCGCGGCCTGCTCCTGAATCGCCGCGACGATCCGCGGGTCGCCGTGACCGGCGTTGACGCACATGAGCTGGCTGTTGAAATCGAGATAGCGCTTGCCGTCAGCGGTCCAGAAGTGCACGCCCTTCGATCGCGCCATCGCAATCGGGTCCACCGACCCCTGAGCCGACCATTCGAACAGCGTGTGCTTCCGGCAGAGATCGATGACGTCACGGTCCGACAGCGTGGGATTGATGGTAGGCATCGTGCTCATCGACTCAATCGGGGGGCAGCGTATTCGTTCGTCACCGTGAATGCGGCGTCGGGTTCGAGATGGTACGGCCCGGAGTCGAGCTCGGGCGACTCCAATCAGTATGCGGCGCGCGGTTTTCCACGAGCCATCCGTAGACGAGCCGGCCGTAGGTCATCCAGCGCATCTGCTTGCGCTCGAAAAACGGCGTGAGCGCGCGCTGCAGCGCCGGCAGCCGGTAGAACGGCACGCCGGGAAAATAGTGGTGCTCGAGATGATAGTTCGAGTTCAGGTAGACGAAATCCCAGAACCAGTGGCCCTTCATCAGCGTGCCCCACTTGGCCGGATCGGTCGGATCGATGTCGTAGTGCTGGCCGAGCCGGTTGAGCGTGAACGCGATCGGAAAGATGAAGAAGACCGGAATGATGCTCGTCCGAAGCGCCGCATAGAAGCCAAAGAAATACCACAGCGCCGCGATTGCCAGCAGATGCGCGCCAATCGACACTTTCCGCTCGGCGGCGATGGCCCGCTGGAGCGCGGGCGGATAGGTCGAGGACTCGCGCCTGGCGGCGCGGAAATAGATCGGGAAGAGCGCAGGCGTTGCGTAAAGCAGCTTGTACCAGCGCGCGTTCACCTTGGGCGACAGGTGATGGCGCTTCGGATCGTCGTCATCCGACCCGAGCTCGGCGTGATGATCGAGATGCCAACGAGTGAACTGACTCGCAGAAATCCCGCTCGGCGTCGCATACAGCAGGCCCAGGATACGGGTCGCCAGCGGCCGCGTGCGCTCGAACACGTTGTGGTGCAGCACCTCGTGCAGCAGGATCGTGAAGTTGAAGATGGTAAAGCCCTGCACGAAGGCCAGCGGAATCCAGATGAACGGGTTTTCGAAGCGGATGAGGCCCCAGGTCGCAAGAGCCAGGATGACAAACTGCCGAATGCCAACGATGAAATGCCGGACCGCCGACTTCTGATGGAATGCCCGCAACAGATCGCGAGGAATTGCCTGGCTCAGCTCAGCCTTCAGCGCCACCGCGTGCTCGGCGTAGAAGTGGGACATTTCAGAATGATCTTAGCAGGTTCAGGGTTCAAGGTTCAGGGTTCAGGGTTCAGGGTTCAGGGCTCACGGTTCGGCGCTCAACATCCGGTCTCTCAGACCGTGTTGTCCGTGTCATCCGTGGCCTGTTCTTGATCTGTTGCTACGGCTCACAGGGTTCGGCGGGGGCAGTCTGTGGGGCGGTTCGCGTGAGCGCGACGCCAACGAGCACCGCGGTCGCGCCAATCACGTTGATCAGGCGCAGCGGCTCACCGAGAAAGAGCACCGCGGTGAGCATCGCGACAATCGGAATGACGTTCGAGTAGACCGACGTTCTGGCGCTGCCAATCTGACGCACGGCGGCGTACCAGATCGTGTAGGCCACGCCGAGCGCGAAGATCGACGAGTAGACGATCGAGGCCCAGGTCCGCAGCGTCACGTCACCCCACGAGACCGCTCGAACGTAGGACCACATCACGGGCACGTAGACGAGGGTCCCGATCGACATCGAGAGGCCCGTGACGCCGACCGGCGAGTGGCGTGAGATCAGGCGGCGCGAGCCGAGCGTGTACACCGCCCAACACAACACGGCCGCGACCATCATCAGATCCCCCGTGAGGCCCCGTCCGCCGAGCGCCACGCCGCGGCCTACGACGATGTAGATGCCGAGAAGAGAGAGCGCCGCGCCAGCCCAGTGGCGCGCTCCGACCCGCTCGTAGCCGAGAACGGCGCTGATCAGCGCAATCACAACCGGCGTCGTCGCGAGCATCAACGAACTGTTGGCGACGGTGGTGAGCGCCAGGCCGCCAATAAAAAAATACTGGTAGAGAAAGTGCCCGACGAAGCCGAGCACGGCGAGTTCGAGCCAGTCGCGTCGAGTCATTCGCGTCGGCGTGCGAAAGACGCTGTCGATGTCGTGGGCGGGAGCCGGCGCTCGCCTGAGGCGCAGGAGACCGATGATGGCCAGAAAGGCCCCGGAGGCAATCGCCATTCGCGCCGCGTTGAACGCGTGGGGATCGAGCTGCTGGAAGGCGGACTTGATGATCGCGTAGTTCGTGCCCCAGATGACCGACATCAGGAGCAGCAGGGCGTCGATGCGAGACAGACCTGCTCGTTGGTCCCCCGAGGAAGAAAACGAGGCAGATGAAGACGCGGACGACACTGGCGGGACTTACCGCGGAAAGGCGGGACACACCACGAACCAGATCTTCGTCGTGTGTCCCCGGCGAGGCCGTGCCCGGTCGTTCTGCGTCGCCGTCCTCTTACTTGAACGGGTTGAAGAAGAACAGCAGCAGCGAGATCAGCAGAACGTAGATGACGAGCGACTCGATCAGCACGAGGCCGAGGAGCAGCGCGCCGCGGATATCGCCGGTGGCGCCTGGATTCCTTGCGATCGCTTCAGCCGCAGACGCGACCGCCTTGCCCTGGCCGAGCGCGCCGAGACCGGCGGCGAACGCCAGCGCGAACCCGGCGGTGATAATCGACCAGCGGGCGACTTCAGTAGTGGCGGCCGCGGCGCCTTCGGCGCCCTGCTGCGCGAACAGCACGACCTCCGGGCTGAACGCACCGGCCACGAGAACGAGCGCACCTGTCATCAGAACCGAACGTTTACTCACGATCCAAGCCTCCATGAAAAAAATGCGGAATTCGACGCTACGCCGCCGCCGGCGCCCGATGCCCGTGCGGGGCATCATGCCCATGCTCGTCGTGCTCGTGCTCGACAGCCACCGCACCCTGCAGATAGATGATCGACAGCAAGACGAAGATAAAGGCCTGCAGGCCACCGGTAATCAGGCCGAGGAACATCATCGGCAGAGGAATGATGAACGGGACGAGACCAAAGAGGATCGCGATGACCAGCTCTTCGCCGAAGATGTTGCCAAAAAGCCGTAGCGACAGCGACATGACGCGCGACAGATGGCTGATGATCTCGATGATGAACATCAGCGGCGCCATCCACACTGGCGATCCCGGAGGCAACGCAAAGTGCTTGATGTAGTTGACGACGCCCTGCTCTTTGAAGCCGTGGAAGTGGTAGTAGACCCAGATCGTGAGGGCGCAGCCGAGCGTCACATTGATGCTCGATGGTCGGCGCCATGAAGCCGGGAACCAGCCCGAGATAGTTGCTGCAGAGAATGAACACGAACAACGTGCCGACGAGCGGCAGGTAGCGCGGCCCCTTGGGGCCAATCCACTGCTCCATCATGCCGACGAGGGCCTGAACCCCATCTTCCATCAGGATCTGCAGCTTCCCGGGATTCTCCACGCTCAGCCGCGACCGGACGAACAGGCAGAGCCCGGTCAAGCCCAACACGATGATCAGGATCATCACCATGAACGGCGGGATCGGATGCGCGGGATCGAGGTGAAAGCCGAACGCGCCCAGCGCCGCGCTGACAGGAGGACCCAGGACGGCGTTGAACACGTCGACGATGAGGAGCGGCGTTTCGTGCATTCAGGTTCGGGACTTCGTCAAGAAGAGGCGGCACGCCTCTATGGAGGCCGCTGCCACAACCGAGGACGCGCCTGCCAGTAGCCCTAATGGGTGCAGGCGCAAACGAGCAATCATAACGTACGCCAGAAGACCGAGTAAAGCGTACCGGAGCACCACGCGAGCCAGCGTCCAGGGCACTTTTTCTCCGTAAACGTGCGAGACTGATCGTCCAGTAGCTGACCCCGATCAGCAGTCCGCCGGCCAGCACGCCAACCGCCGGACCCGGGCGGCCGCGCGCGACGACCAGCGCCAGCCCCGTCATCGCGAGACAGACGACAATCGCCGTGCGCTCGAGTCGCCGCCGGAACGGGTCCACACCCGTCACCGAGCCTCCTACTTGATGTACCGGGTCGCGGTCCGGTAGACGTTGAGTCCGCCGGCCACCATGCCCAGCACGAAGAAGACGAGAAAGAACACTGGACCGGTACCAAACCACGAATCGAGCAGGTATCCGAACCAGGCGCCGAGGACGATGGCCAGGACGAACGACAGGCCTACGCTGCTCAACGCACCAATCGACTGCGCCTTCTCCCTTGTCGTTTCCGGGGGCGGTGGCTTACCTTCCATGGTCTTCGAGTCCTCACGTCCCCTCGTTTGCGTAGGGAGAGTCTACCTGAGTCGCGGAGCGCTCACGGCTTCGGCGGCGTGGGTGACGTGGCTCCGTCGGCACACGGCGCGGCAACCACGATGCCCGCTGGCAAACCTGTCTCGGCCGGCGATGGGGGCGGTTGCGTCAGGCAATCGACGACCTCCGGGGCGTACTCGGGGCTTACCCGCAGAACGACGCGCGCGACGGATGTTTCGACTCTCGCCAGGAGCTGCGCCGGCGAGAGACCAATCCAGACGGCCAGCAGCACCAGCGGCAAGATCGCCAACGCTTCGCGGAGGCGGAGGTCCTTCAGCCGGTGACCGCCCGGAGTCTTCAACTCGCCGAGCATCGTTCGGGAGAACAACCATAACAACGCCACGCCGCTCAGGATCATTCCGCCGGCGGCCACAATCGACCAGGGCCTGCTGACCGGCCACAGACCTTCGAACGCCAGGCGCGTGCCAACATAGCCGTTGAGTTTTGGCACACCGACGAGCGACAGCGTCATGATCAGCCACACCGCGGCAACCTTCGGCATCGCGTTCAGCAGGCCGCCGTACTCGCCGATCTTTGTCGCCTCCAGCATCTCGCTTGCGCGCCCGGACGTACCGATCGCAGAACCTCCGCCGATGCCCGCCTGGCCGCCGCGCTCGACCACAAGGCCTGCAAGCAAGAAGAGCGCGGCGATCGAGAGGCCGTGGTTGATCTGATGGACGGCGCTGCCGGTCAGCCCGTCAGGAGTGAGCGCGAAGGCGCCGAGCGTCACCAGACAGAGGTGACCAAGACTCGCGTAGGCGAGGACGCGATTCCAGTTGGTCTGCGCGAATGCCGCAAGGGCGCTCAACAGGATACCGATCGCGGCCAGTCCGACGATGGCTGGCGCCAAGGATCGAGACGCATCGGGCAGGAGCGGCAGGGTCAGTTTGAGAAAGGCGTAGGTGCCCATCTTCAGAAAGAGCGCCGACAGCAAGAGAGGAACGGCAAACGCCCGAGTGTCGGCCGCCACCGTCAACCACCAGCGGAATACGCCGACCAACCCGCCGCCACATCCTATGAAGAAGGCGACAAACACCCACCGCTGCACATGCGGTGGCAGCGCAAGCTGTCGGAATACGCGCATGTCGAATGTTCCCGCGCCGGTTATCGCCTGGCCCTGGACGTAAATCAGGAGAAGCCCGAGCAGCATGACGACGCCCGGAACGACCGTGATGACGCCAATGCGGGCCGCGAGGCGGGTCCGTCCGCCAGCCGCGCCGATGAGGACGCACATCGACGCGGCAGCGACCATCCAGGCCAACCAGAACAGAAGCAGATCGAGCGCCACGTAGACGCCGAGCAGGCCGCTTTCGAGGAGCAGCGCCGAGATGTAGAACTCGCGCCCGCGCGGCGTTTTCGCCAGCACAGCGATCAGGCACACGAGCGTCGTCAGCAGGACGAGCAGAGCGCTCAGGCCGTCGACGCCAAGCGCGTAACTCGCGCCGATCGACGGCAGGATGTCGAGGCGCTCGGTAAACTGCCATTCCGCGCCACGAACCTCGAACGTGAACCAGAGGGGCAGGGATGCGGCGAAGCTGACGGCCGTCGCGCCGCACGTGAGCGCGCGAAGCAACCCGTCGCGCCCATCGAGGACGCGGCCGACCCGGCCGCGATGAAGACCACCAGAGCGGTGGCAGCGGGCACGAGCACGACGATCGACAGGAGGTAACGTTCCACGTTCACTCGACTCTATTCTGACCCGAGCCGTGATCGCCGGCCGTCTGGCGTGTGTGACGAGGCCCTATCGTGACCGGAACTCCCTTATTTCACAATGGTTTTGCTCTCCTGCGTTTTCTTGACGCTTTCTTCAGGCGCGGCCTATACTGCGGGTATGGCGCACTTTTTCGCGGCGCTCTCTCTCCCTGCAGCTCTGGCGTTCTCGATCCTCGCCTCAGATGCACAGGCCCCTCAACGGCCGCCGAGCGAGCGTCGCAACCGTGAGGTGTATGTCAGCGTCCTCGACGGCAAAGGCAACCCGGTTGAGGGATTGACCGCTGCGGACTTCACCGTGCGGGAAGACAACGTGGTGCGCGAAGTGCTCGCGGCGGGCCCGGCCACCGAACCGTTGACGATCGCGGTCACCATTGACGACAGCCAGGCCGCGAACTCGGCGATTCAATTCATCCGGGATGGACTCAAGCGCTTCGTCACGAAACTCCAGGGCAAGGCTCAAATTGCGCTGTCGACGTATGGCGAGCGTCCGACTCCCCTCGTCGAGTATACGGACAACGTCGCGCAGCTGCAGAAGGGCATCGAGCGGCTGTTTGCCAAATCGGGCGCCGGAGCCTATCTGCTCGAAGCGTTGCTGGAGCTCTCGAACGGAATCAGCAAGCGCGAGGCCAAGCGGCCGGTGATTGTCGTCATCGCGGTCGAAAGCGACAACGAGTTCAGCAATCTGTATCACACGAAGGTCGTCGACGCGGTGAGACGAAGCGGCGCGACGCTCCACGTCCTCTCGATCGGTTCGCCCGCTCCATCGACGACCGACGAGATGCGCAACCGCAACATCGTCATCGCAGATGCGACGTCTCAGACCGGCGGCCGTCGCGATCAGATCCTGGCGGAGAGCGGCCTCGCCGACCGCCTGTCGCAACTGGCTGACGAGATGACCCATCAGTACGTCGTGTCGTACTCGCGGCCCGAGACGCTGATTCCGCCCGAGAAAATCGACGTCTCCGTCACCAAGCCCGGACTGACGGTCAGGGCGCCCAAACGTCTCCCGGCTCGTTGAACGTTCCCATGTCCAGCTTCCGTCACCCACGCACGCTCGTCGGCGGCACCGTGCTGGCGGGGATGTGCCTCGCGCTCGCGTCAGTGTCTGAGGGACCGCCGGCGGTCGCCGTCGCCGCCGCTCAACAGGAGAAACCGCCCCCCGCCGCTCCGCCGGCGCCGGAGCCCAAGCAGCCGCAGACACGATTGCGCAGCGGCGTCGATCTCGTCTCGTTGAGCGTCACGGTGATGGACGGCGCCAAGTATGTCGGCGATCTGTCGGAGTCGGACTTCGAGGTCTTCGAGGACGGCGCCAAGCAGGCGCTGACGTTCTTCTCACGCGTCCAGCAGCCGATTGCGCTCGCCGTGCTCCTCGACACGAGCGCCAGCATGAACGAGCGCCTGGCGACGGCGCAGGAAGCGGCGGTCGGGTTCGCGAAGAGAATGCGGCGCGAAGACGTCATGGAGGTCATCGACTTCGACAGCCAGGCGCGGATTCTCCAGACCTTCACCAACGACGTCGCGGCGCTCGAGAAAGCGATCCGCAGCACCGATGTCAACGGATCGACCTCGCTCTACAACGCGATTTACGTCTCGCTGAAGGAGCTGAAGCGCGCCAAGGCGACATCCGAGGAGGAGATCCGGCGCCAGGCGATCGTCGTGCTTTCCGACGGCGACGACACCTCGAGCCTCGTGGCCTACGAAGAAGTCCTTGATCTCGCCAAACGATCGGAAACCGCTATCTATGCGATCGGGCTCCGGCCGAGCGGGACCTACCGGACCGAGTTCAAGGAAGCCGAGTTCGTGCTCAAGCAGCTCGCGCAGGAAACCGGTGGCCGCGCCTATTTCGTGCTCACGGCGGCGGAGCTACCGAAGATCTACGATCAGATCTCAGAGGAACTCGCGAACCAGTACAGCCTCGCGTATACGTCGAGGAACCCGATGCGCAATGGCGCCTGGCGCCGGGTCGTTGTCCGGGTCACAAAGCCGGGCCTGACCGCACGCACCCGCCAGGGCTACTACGGACCAGAATCCGGCCGGTAGGTGTCATGCACCTCGTTCCGCTCGTCTTCTACGCTGCGTCGGCCGCCGCCTACTTCACCCACTTCGCGTGGCGGGATCCGCGCGCGGGGCGTTTGGCGACGGCGATCCTCGGCGGCGGAGTCCTCGCCCACACCTTCCTCATCGGCATGCAGACCATGCACGTCGGGCACGCGCCGCTCGTCGGAACGACCGCGGCGCTCTCGGCGTTCGTGTGGCTGCTCGGCCTGTCGTATCTCTACGTCGAACTGACGACTGACGAGCGGGCGATGGGCGTGTTCGTGGCGCCGCTGATCGTCGCGTTGTACCTGATTCCGGCGCTCGATCCGGTGGCCAGCCCGCGACCACCACTGCTCCGCAGCCCGCTCTTCACCCTGCACGTGGTGTCGATGTTGTTTGCCTATGCCAGTTTCGCGCTCGCCTGCGTGCTCGGCGTGACCTACGTGCTGCTGTTCAACGAGATCAAGGCCAAGCACCTCGGCTTCTTCTACACGCGCCTGCCGTCGCTGCAGGTGCTCGATTCGATGAACGGCCGCGTCGTGACCATCGGCTGGCTGTTCCTCACCCTCGGCATCGCGGTCGGCGGGCTCTGGGCGACACAGATCCAGTCCTCCACGGATCCGCGCGCGCAAGCGATGTCGATCCAGGATCCGAAGATTCTCGTCGCAATCATCTGCTGGGGCGTGTATTCGTTTGCGCTCTTTGCGCGCCGCGCCATCGGCTGGAGTGGACGACGCGCCGCCTGGCTGTCGGCGCTCGCGTTCGTGATCGTCCTGTTGAACTTCGTGCCGATCGGCTATTTCCTGACCAAGAGTCACAATTTCTAGGGAGTGATGCGCCTTCTCGCAGTTGGCCTCAGCCATCGCACGGCGCCCGTGGAGTTGCGCGAATCCGTCGACTTCACACGGGCGGGGCTTGATGCGGCGCTCCACGCGCTCGCCGCGCGCGGCGTCAGCCCCGAAACCGTCGTGCTCTCGACCTGCAATCGGGCCGAGATCTACGCCGTCGGCGACTCCGACGCGATCGCCGATGCGCTCAAGCGGTTCTTCAGCGAGTATCACAGCCTCGAACCGGCGCGGCTTGCCGAGCACTTCTATTGCCACCGCGGCGTTGACGCGGCGCGCCACCTGTTCAGGGTCGCCGCCGGGCTCGATTCACTGGTCGTCGGCGAGCCGCAGATCCTCGGCCAGGTGAAGACCGCATACGCCACGGCGAGCGACCTCCATTTCACCGGCACCGTCACCCATCGCCTGTTCCATGCCGCGTTTGGCGTAGGCAAGCGGGTCAGAAACGAAACCGGGCTTGCAGAAGGCGCGGTCTCGGTCAGCTACGCCGCGATCGAGTTGGCGAAGAAGATTTTTGGTGACCTCTCGGGCCTCAACGTCCTCATCCTCGGCGCTGGGGAAATGGCGGAGCTCACGGGTGTTCATCTGCGGTCGCAGCGTGCCACGCAGATCACGATCGCGAGCCGGACGTTCGCGTCCGCTGACGACCTCGCGCGCCGGCTCGAGGGCCGGGCTGTCGCGTGGCAGGATCTCCGCAGCTCGCTCGCCGCCGCCGACATCGTCGTCACCGCCACCGGCGCGGCAGAGCCAGTCCTGAGCAGGGCGACCGTCGAGGAGGCGATGCGATCGCGGCGAGACCGGCCGCTCTTCATCATCGACATCGCCGTGCCGCGGGATGTGGAGTCGACTGCGGGCGATCTCGATCAGGTGTTCCTCTACCACATGGACGATCTGCAGTCGATCGTCAACGAGAACCTGGCGCGGCGGTCGACCGAGTTGGCGGGAGCGGAAGCGATCGTCGATCAGGAAGTCGCGCGATTCGCCTCGTGGCTCCAGTCCCGCGAGATTGTGCCGACGATTGTGGCGTTGCGTCAGCGCTTCGAGAGCATCCGGCAGGCCGAGCTCAACCGCCTCGATTCCAAGCTCGCCGGCCTGCCGCCGGACGCGCGCGCGCGCGTCGACGAAGTCACGCGACTCCTCGTCGAGAAGCTGTTGCTGACGCCTACCGAGCACCTGAAGACACTGGGCGACGACAGTCTCGTCGTCGCCTACGCCGAAGCGCTTCACCGGCTCTTCGCGCTCGTGCCCGACACCGACACGGCCAAGGACGACCGGCAGCCGGCCGCGCCGAGCGAACCGCTCCTCCGTGGCGGGCGGCGCCGTTGAGCGGGGGCCCGACGCCGAAGGCGGCACAGCTTGAACAACGTGCTCCGGATCGCAACCCGCGGCAGCCGGCTGGCACTCTGGCAGGCGCACGCCGTCGCGGATCGGCTGCGTGCTGTTGGCGTTGGGAGCGAGATCGTCGTCATCACCACGACCGGTGATCGGTCGCAGCACGGGCCAGTTGCGGGCGGTGACGACAGCAAGCGTCAGTTCGTGAAGGAGCTCGAAGACGCGCTCCTGAGGGGCGACGCGGATCTCGCAGTGCACAGCGCAAAGGACCTGCCGGTGCTCCTGCCGGACGGACTGAGCGTAGCGGCGTGCCTGCCGCGCGAAGATCCGCGCGACGGGATCGTGCTTCGCGACATGGCGTTTCGCGACCGGGCCGGCCTGACCGTCACCGAGGCACTGGCCAGCCTGCGTCCGGGAGCGACGATCGGCACGGGCAGCGTGAGGCGTGCCGCGCAACTCGCGCCGCTCATCCCGGCAGCGACGTTCGCGCCGATCCGTGGCAACGTGGATACGCGGCTCGGCAAGCTCGATGCGGGCGGCTTCGACGCGCTGGTGCTCGCCTGCGCCGGCCTCCGCCGCCTCGGGTTCGGCGATCGGATCTCGGTGCCCATTCCCGTCGACCAGTGCGTTCCAGCCCCGGGTCAGGGTATTGTTGCCATTGAGATTCGCCACGACGACGAGGCGGCTCGCGGGACGCTCAGGCCCATTCACGACGAGTCGGCCGGCCGGGCCCTTGCTGCCGAGCGGGCGGTCGTGGCCGCGCTCGGCGGCGGATGCCAGCTGCCGCTCGGCGCCTTCGCCTGCGAGCAGGATGGGAAGCTCGTGATGGAAGCCATCGTCACATCGCTCGACGGGACGCGATCGGCGCGGCGTTCGATGAGTGGCCGAACCAGTGATCCGGATGAGCTCGGCCGCCGGCTCGCCGCCGCACTGGATGCAGAGGGCGCTGGCGAGCTGCTGAAGGCGATCCGGTCGTAGTCGAGATGCAAGCGCAGGCGCTATGAATACTCCGTGTGTCTACATCGTCGGTGCCGGCCCAGGCGATCCGTCGCTCGTCAGCGTCCGCGGGCAGCGCTGTCTTCAAGCAGCGGACGTCGTCGTCTACGACCATCGCGTCCACCGACGGCTGCTGCGCCTCGCGAGGTCCGGCGCGGAGTTGATCGACGTGGGACCGGCGGCGCCAAAGTCGCTCGACCAGGATGCGATCTGTTTTCTGCTGGCTGAGAAAGCCCGCGAGGGACGGACTGTCGTCCGGCTGAAATGGGGCGACCCGTTCGTGTTCGACAGCGGCGGCAAGGAAGCGCTGTTTCTGCACGAACAACGAGTACCCTTCGAGGTCGTGCCAGGAATCCCCGCCGCGATCGGGTGCCTGGCCTACGCGGGCGTCCCCGTGACCTATCCCGGCGCCGGCGACGCGCTGACGTTCGTGAGAGGCCACGAGGGTGAAGTCGACACGCCGCCTGACGTCGACTGGTCGCGGCTCGCGGGACTGACGGGGACGCTGGTCTGCTTTGCCGGATCGCGCCAGATTGGCGCAATCACCAACGCGCTGCTGTCGCACGGCCGGCCGGCCGACGAGAGCGCCGCGCTCATCTACGATGGCACTCTGCCCTCGCAGGAAACCATTCAGGGCACTCTCGGTGACATCGCGTCCCGGGCCCGCGAGGGCGTGGCCGCGTTGCTGGTCGTCGGCGCCGTCGCCGGGCTGCGGCAACATCTACGCTGGTTCGACGAGCGGCCGCTCTTCGGAAAGCGGATTGTCGTCACGCGTTCGATCGAGCAGGCCGGCGAGCTCATCGAGATGCTCGAGGAGCGCGGCGCCGAGGCGATTCCGGCGCCGACGATTCAGATTGCGCCGCCGGAGGATGCTGACGCGCTCGGCCGTGCCTGCGACGAGGCGTCGACCTTCGACTGGATCGTGTTCACCAGTGGCAACGGCGTCGAATATTTCATGGAGCGCTTGCTGGCCACGAGCGACGTCCGCGAGTTGAAGGGCGTGCGTATCTGCACCATCGGGCCCTCGACCGCGTCTCGCGTCGCGCGATACGGGATCCGCGTCGAGTTGACGCCGGCCGAGTTCCGGGCCGAGGCCGTGGTCGACGCGCTCAAGGCGACCGGCGGCGACCTCAGAGGCAAGCGCTTTCTCCTGCCGCGCGCCGACATCGCCCGCGACCTCCTCGCAGAAGCGCTCCGCGAGGCCGGCGCCTTCGTCCTCGACGTCGCCGCCTACCGCACGACGCCGGCCCGCGCCGACCGCGACGGCGGACCGGATATCTATCGCATGCTGCTCGATCGGCAAATCGACGCCGTGACGTTCACCAGTGCATCGACCGTCAGGAACTTCGTCGCGAGGCTGGGCCTCGATCAGGCGGTCGACCTGCTCGGATCGACTGTCGTCGCCTCGATCGGTCCGGTGACGGCCGAGGCGGCGCAGCAGTTGAACATCGCGACCAACGTGATGCCACGACGCTACACGATTCCCGATCTCGTCGACGCGCTCGTCGAGCATTTTGCCACCAGCGCGGTCGCCGAAACCGACACGATAAAGAGCCGATAATCATGTCGAGAACACCAGTATCGACCCCCGCCTCCGTTCCGGGCGCCGCGGATCGCGCCCAACTCGATCTCCCACGTCGGCTTCGCCGGCTCCGCCGGTCGGCTGCGCTCCGCTCGATGGTGCGCGAGACCCGGCTCAGCCCGGACATGTTTCTCTATCCCCTGTTCGTGTGCACTGGCACGGGCCAGCGGCGTGAGGTGACCTCGATGCCCGGGGTCTACCAGCTGTCGGTCGACGAAGTCGTGAAGGAGGCGGCAGCGGCACAGGCTGACGGAGTCCCTGGAGTACTGCTCTTTGGCTTACCCGACAGCAAGGATCCGACCGGGTCGGCAGCCTGGGATGCGGACGCGCCGGTGCAGTCCGCCGTCCGCGCGCTCAAGCGCGAGGTGCCGGACCTGCTCGTCGTCACCGACGTGTGTCTCTGCGAGTACACCTCGCACGGCCACTGTGGCCTGCTCGTCGATGGTGAAGTCGTCAACGACGCGACCGTCGAACTCCTGGCGCGCTCGGCGCTGTCGCACGCGGCGGCTGGCGCCGATATCGTCGCGCCCTCCGACATGATGGATGGCCGGGTCGGCCGCATCCGTCGGGCCCTGGACGAGGCGGGGTTCCCGGAGGTCGCGATCATGTCGTATGCGGCGAAGTACTGCTCGGCATTCTATGGGCCGTTCCGGGACGCCGCCGATTCGGCGCCGGCATTTGGCGACCGCCGCTCGCACCAGATGGATCCGGCAAACGTCGAGGAAGCGCTGCGCGAAGTCGCGCTCGACATCGAGGAAGGCGCAGACATCGTGATGGTGAAGCCGGCGATGACATACCTGGATGTCATCGCGCGAGTAAAGGCCGAGTTCGGCATGCCCACCGCCGCCTATCACGTCAGCGGCGAGTACGCGATGCTCAAGGCGGCGGCGCGCAACGGCTGGATCGACGAGCCTCGCGCGATGATGGAGACGTTGACCGCCATCCGTCGCGCGGGCGCCGACATCATCATCACCTACTACGCTCGCGAAGCGGCCCGGTTGCTGCAGTCACCAGTCCGATCGCCGAAAGGATAACCCCATGCCTGTCCGACTTTGTCTGACGCTCGTCGCCCTTTGCATCGCGCTCGCGACGCCGGCCGCCGCCGGACCGCAGCCGCCGGCCGGATGGACCGACGGTTATGTGATGGCTAACGGGATCCGCATTCACTACTGGCGCAGTGGCGGGAACCGGCCACCGATGGTCATGGCTCACGGCTCGTCCGACGACGGGTTGTGCTGGACGAATCTGGCCAAGGAAATCCAGGATAGTTACGACATCATCATGTTCGACGCGCGCGGACACGGGTTGTCGGATCCGCCGACCCCGTCCGACCCGGCCGACGTACAGGTCGAGGACCTTGCGGCCCTGATCAGGGCGCTGAAACTGGAACGACCGATCCTGATGGGCCATTCGATGGGAAGCGCGTCAGTGGCGCAGTTCGCCGCCAGGTATCCCGACGTGCCACGCGCGGTCATCCTCGAGGACCCGGCACTCGTCAGGCCGGCGACGCCCGCGACGGGCGCCACGCCACCGACCGTGGAGCAGCGGCAGGCCACCATCCTCGCGCGCAACAACATGAGCGAGCAGGAGCTGGTCGCCGGCTGCATGAAGAACTCTCCCAAGTGGGGACAGTCGGAGTGTGAGTTCTGGGCGCCGTCGAAACGGCGGCATCATCCCGGCACGGCGGCAATCGGGACCGGAGCGCGGCCGCCGATCACGGAGCTCTTCGTGAAGATCACCGCGCCAACGCTGATCCTGAAGGCTGACGCGCAGGGCGATCTCCGAAAACAGAACGAGGACGTCGCCGCGAAGCTGCCGAAGGGGAAGATCGTCCACATCGAGGGTGCGGGGCACAACGTGCGTCGCGAGAACAAGACGCAGACGCTCGAGGTCCTGCGGGCGTTCCTGAGCACGACGTAGGATCGGCGGCGGACGCGGGCCGCCGCGTGGGCCCCGGTGCCGCCGAGCGCAACAGTTTCTGTTGCGCAACAGTTTTTGTTGCGCTATCATGAGACATGCCGGTGGCGTTTGCCCAGAAGATTGAGGCGCTTCGAGCGGATTTCCGCTCGGCGGCGCAATTGGCCGATCTCCTCGGGGTCAGCCGTTCCCAGGTGACGCGCTGGCTGCAGGGGGCCGGGATCGACCCACTCAACGCCGAGAAAGTCGACCTGCTCGAGCTCGTCTGGTCGAACGTACTCCGTCTGTACGAGCGCGACGCGGCACTCGCGTGGCTGTTCGGTGTGAACCCGCTGCTCGGAGACCGCCGCCCGATTGATCTCATTCGCCTGGGCCGCGCTGAGGAGCTGATGCGGGCGATTCGGGCCGAGCGCTCGGACAGCTTCGCGTGATCCTCTACCGCTGCTTCGCGTGGGACGCCCGCGCGGACGATCGGGCCGCTGATGGGCCGCTCTGGTTTCCGCGGGTGTTCCAGGGTGAGGGCCGGCACGACAACCCTGAGCTTTTCGGCTGCCTGTATCTCTCCACTCGCGCCCTCTCGTCGGTCGCCGAACAGCTCGCGCGGTTCCGCGGCCAGCGACTTCTCCCTTCGTTGCTGCGCCGCCGCGGGCTCCCCCTCGGCCTGGCCGAGTTGGAACTGGCCGATCCTGTCGAGCTCATCGATCTCGACGATCCGGTGGTCCTTCGCCGTGAGCGTTTGCGGCCATCGGTCGTCGCCACTCGTCAGCGAGACATGACGCAGCCGCAGGCACGTCATCTGCACGCAGCTCATCCCGCCGCGGCTGGCTTGCAGTGGTGGTCGACCTATGAGGCGCTGTGGATGAACGTCACGCTGTTCGATCGAGCCGCGACAAAGCTGCGCGCTGCGCTCGGTGCGGGCGCTCACACTTGACGATCCGGCGGTGATTGAAGCGGCCGATCTCTTCGGTCTCCGGGTCGTGCGGTGAACGTCCACTAGGGATCACCAAGGCTCCTCACGAAGATCGTGACCGCCGCGACGACCTGCTGGCCAGCGGCCAGCGCCTCATCGTTGTGATCCGCGCCTTCGACAATCAGGAGGTGTTTCGGCTCATGCGCGGCGTCGAACAGGCGGCGACTCTGCGCGGCCGGAACGAGCGTGTCGTTGGCGCCTGCGATGACGAGCACTGGACACGTGACCTGCGCGATGCGATCGATTGACGGATATCGATCCCGCAGCAGCCAGGCGACGGGCAGGAACGGATAGTGCACGCGCCCCATGTCCACGAACGACGTGAAGGGCGAACGCAGGACGAGCGCGCGGGGTGGGTGCTCGACGGCCAGCCGGACAGCCACACCCGATCCCAGGGACTCGCCGAAGTACACGAGCCGGCGCGCATCGACGTCGGGGCGTGAAACGACGTAGCGTCGGGCCGCACGAGCGTCCAGCGCCAGGCCTTCCTCGGACGGCGAGCCGGGATTCTCGGCGTAGCCACGGTAGTCGAAGAGCAGGACCGCCATTCCCGCTGTGGACATCCACGCGGCTAGGTCGGATCGATAGGCGCGATTCCCGGCATTGCCGTTGAAGACGATGACGGTATCCGCACCCGGCCGCCCGGCCGGCACGAACCATCCGTTGAGCGTCAACCCATCGTCGGTGGCGAACCTCACCTGCTCGGCGCGGAGGAGACCGACGTCGCCTGGGGCTGGCACGGTGCCAGACGGAAAATAGATCATCCGGCGCTGCCCTAGCCATATCAAGAGCAGCAGGACTCCGACGCCGGCGGCGGCCAACGCGAGCACGCGCGCCGCGGCATGAATCGTCATCACTCCTCCACGCGCCAGTCCACGCGGTCCGTATGCTATCTTCGTCGATCTATGATCCGGCGAAAGCGGTCAAAGTACACGCGCTCGGAGAAGCTCTTCGCCGACGCGCGTCGTTTTCTTCCCGGCGGCGTCGACAGCCCGGTGCGCGCCTTCAAGGCGGTTGGTGGATCCCCGATCTTCGTGGCGAGAGCGCTGGGGTCGCGGCTCGAGGACGTCGACGGCAACACCTACATTGACTACGTGATGTCCTGGGGTCCGCTCATCCACGGGCACGCGCCGGCGCGCTTGCGCAAGGCACTCGCCGCGGCGGCCGCTCGCGGCACCAGCTTCGGCGCGCCGACCGCGCTCGAAACCGAGCTCGCCGCGCGCGTGACGAACGTCATGCCTTCGATGGAGCGGATCCGCTTCGTCAGCTCGGGCACCGAGGCGGCAATGAGTGCGCTCCGCGTCGCCCGCGCGGCCACCGGGTGCGATCGCGTCATCAAATTCGAAGGCTGCTACCACGGGCATGCCGACGCGTTTCTCGTGCAGGCCGGATCGGGGGCCATGACGCTTGGTGTGCCGACCAGCCCCGGTGTCTCGTCTGGAGCGGCGCGAGACACGCTGATCGCGCGTTACAACGATCTGTCCTCGGTCGAAGCCGTCTTCGCAAAGAACCCGAAACAGATTGCCGCAGTCTTCGTCGAGCCGGTTGCCGGCAACATGGGCGTGGTAGCGCCCAAGCCGGGATTTCTGGAGGGGCTGCGCGCGCTGTGCGATCGCGAACACGCGCTGCTCGTCTTTGACGAGGTGATATCCGGATTTCGCGCGTCGATCGGCGGCGCGCAGCAACTCGCCGGGATTCGTCCGGACCTGACGTGCCTCGGAAAAATCATCGGTGGAGGCTTGCCGGTCGGTGCGTATGGCGGCCGCGCAGACATCATGGACCTCGTCGCGCCGGCGGGCCCCGTCTACCAGGCGGGCACCCTCTCGGGCAACCCACTGGCGATGACAGCGGGCGTGTGGTCGTTGAAGGAACTTTCGCCGAAGCTCTATCGCGACCTGGCAAAACACGGGTTGATGTTGGCGGCCGGGCTCGCTGATGCCGCGAGGGAGGCGGGCGTTCCCCTGCAAGTGAACGCCTTCGGATCGATGCTGACCCCGTTTTTCACGAGTCGGGCCGTCGTCGACTACCAGTCGGCGCTGACTGCCGACACCCGGGCCTACGGCCGCTTCTTCCACGCGATGCTCGAACGGGGCATCTATCCGCCCCCGTCGCAGTTCGAGGCCTGGTTCCTGTCGGCGGCGCACACCGAGCGCGATGTCCAGCGGACAATCAAAGCCGCCCGCGAGGCTATGCGAGCGGTCTACGGGCCTGCGGATTACACGGACAACACGGGACCGTCTCATGAAATAGCATCCGGACTGGTATCGCCGCTAGCTTCCGGCGCTGATCTCTGGCGGCGTATCCATCCTGACGCGGAGGATCGTTCCAGCCGGCAGGGTCACGTCCTTCCCCTCTGTCGCCACCATCGTGCCACCGCCGCCAATCAGGACGCCGATCAGCGCGCCTTTGGCGCCGCCGATGATGCCTCCGATGATGGCGCCGACGGCTGAGCCCGCACCGATCCGGCCGATCTCACCTTTGATGCCCGAGCTCTCGATGGCCTCCGTCACCGTGCCGCGCATTGGGTAGTTGCGGCCGCGAACGGTGATCTGATTGAAGGCGACGGTGAGGCTTCCCTTTCGATCGGTGCGCGACGCTCGATTCACTGACGTGACCAGCCCACGCATCACCGAGCCGGCCGGGATGATGCACGCGATCGCCTTGATACAGATCCACCACGGTCGTCGCCTCGAACCGATCCTCGACTTGAGCGGTGTCCGACGTCAGCTCCGTCTGAATCCGCACGTCGATTTCCTGGCCGACAGGAATCCCGCTTTGCCCAGCACGGGTGGTGGTGGCGCGGGGCCGATCGTCGTAGACCGGCGCCGATCCGGAAGAGCCGCCGCTGACACCCGTGGAGGTCGGGCCGTTACCCACGGAGGTCGGTGGACGCGTCTCGCCTCGCGCGCGGGAACGCAGCTCCAGGAGGTCGTCGCGAACCTGGTCGTACTCTGAGCGGCTCACCCTGCTCTCTTTGCGCAGCTTCACCTTGAGATAAATCACGTCTTCGCGCAGCCTGTCGAGATCATCCTGCAGGCGGCCTGCCTGGAGCGCATCGGTGGTCCTCAACCGCGACACGTCGGCGCTGGCCTGGTACACCTCGTCCTGCAAACGCTGAATGTCGCCGCTCGACACAGCAGTTTGCGCAAGGGCCGGCACCGACATACACAGCATCCAGCTCAGGGCCAGTAGAGCAATTGCCGCGCGATTCCATCTCTGTACGGTCATCGAATCCTCACCTGTTTGCTGAGGCGCCCTATTGCCATAGACGTCAGCGCCTCCTGTTCAGCCGGTACCGGGCACGCGGCCCCGACTTAGCCCTGGTGGTGCAAAAGTGACGCCGGGCTGTTGGCGCAAGCCCAACCGCAAGCCGAAGAACTTGCTATGATCGAATGAGTTATCGACATGGCAGTCCTCAAACTTCATAGGACGATCGGCGTTCGGGTCGGGCCCGTTCAGGTCGGCGGCGGCGCACCGGTCGTCGTCCAGTCGATGACGATGACCGACACGGCCGATGCGGAAAGCACGGCTCGCCAGTGCATCGAGCTCGCGGAGGCTGGCTCCGAGATGGTGCGGGTGACGGTCAACCTGCCCGAAGCCGCGGCGGCAGTGCCGGAAATCAAGCAACGCATGATCGCCGCCGGCGTGACGGCGCCGCTCATCGGCGACTTTCACTACAACGGGCACCTGCTCCTGACGCGCTATCCGGGCTGCGCCCAGGCGCTCGACAAGTACCGCATCAATCCGGGCAACGTCGGGACCGGACGACGGCGCGACGAGCAGTTTGCGACCATCTGCGCCGTGGCGCGGGACAACGGCAAGCCCGTCCGCATCGGCGTCAACGGCGGCTCGCTCAATCAGGAGCTCGTCCTCGCCAAGATGCAGGAGAACACCGACCGCGATCTCGGCCACTCCTCCGAGGAGATCATCAACGAGTGCATGGTCCTGTCGGCGCTGCAGTCGACGGAGCTGGCGATCGAATCCGGCCTGCGCAAGGACCAGATCATCATCTCGTGCAAAACGTCACGTCCGCGCGACCTGATTGCCGTCTATCGCGACCTGGCGCGGCAGACCGATCAGCCGTTGCATCTCGGGCTCACCGAGGCGGGCATGGGCATGAAGGGGCTCGTCTGGTCGGCATCGGCCATGGGCGTCCTTCTGAACGAGGGAATCGGCGACACGATCCGCGTGTCGCTCACGCCACGGCCGGGAGGCGATCGCCGCGACGAGGTGTACGCCGCATGCGAGCTCCTGCAATCGCTCGGGCTGCGCTCGTTTGCCCCGAGCGTGACGGCCTGCCCGGGCTGCGGGCGTACCACGAGCTCGACGTTCCAGGAACTGGCTGAGCGCACGCAGGACTACATCCGTGAGCGCATGCCGGCCTGGAAGACTCAGTATGAGGGCGTTGAGACGATGACCCTCGCCGTCATGGGCTGCGTCGTCAACGGCCCTGGTGAATCGAAGGCGGCAAACATCGGGATCAGCTTACCCGGCACGGGCGAAGCGCCGAACTGTCCCGTCTACATCGATGGTCAGCACCATACGACCCTGCGCGGCACCTACGACGAACTTGCGACCGCCTTTCGCGAGCTCGTCGACAACTACGTCGAGACGAGGTACTCGAAGAAGGGGTAACCCAGGCTGGTTCAGGGTTCACAGGGTTCAGAGGTTCAGGGTTCGGCTTTCAGCGCGCGGATTCGGCGCGACCACACCACCAGCAATACAGCGCCGCAGATGATGAGGCCGATCGACAGGCCCCACCAGAGACCCACCACGCCTCGCCCGAGGCCGAAGCACAGGAAATAGCCGGTCGGCAGGCCGATGAACCAGTGGCCGATCAAATTCCAGATCATTGGCGTGCGCGTGTCGCCGAGGCCGCGGAGTACTCCGGTGGCGACGCCCTGGATTCCGTCGAAGAGTTGGAAGACCGCGGCGACGGCAAGGAGCGAGACCCCAAGGCTGAGGACACCTTCGTCGCGGGTGAAGCCGCCCATCAGCGCCCTCGGAAACAGCACGAATGCGGCGGCCGTGCAAGCCATGAAGACCGCGCCGAGCGCCAGCGCCGTCCATCCCGCGCGCGCGGCTCCGGCCGGGTCGCGGCGCCCGACCGCGTGGCCGACGCGCACCGCGCCCGCCGACGAAATCCCGAGCGGGACCATGAATGACAGCGCGGCGATGTGAATGGCGATCTGGTGCGCGGCGAGCGCGATCGGCGCCAGTCGTCCCGCGAGCGCCGTTGAGGCGGCGAACACGCCGACCTCGAGCGTGATTTGCGACGCCGCTGGCACCCCGAGCCTCAGCAGCCTCCGTATCCACGACCACTCGATCGCGAGCGGCGTCTCGAACAGGCCAGGCCGACGGCTACGCTCGCGCGCGACGATTGTGCCCAGGAGATACGCCGCCATCACCACGCGCGAGAGTACCGTGGCCCACGCGGCCCCGCGCACGCCCATCGCCGGCGCGCCGAGCTTGCCGTAGATGAGTACCCAGTTGACGATCACGTTGGTGATGTTGGCCGTGACGAGCGCAATCATGACCGGCCGCACGACGCCCATGCCCTGGAGATAGCGACGGAACGTCGCGTACAGCAGGAGCGGTAGCACGCTCCAGGTCACGACATCCAGGTACGGTCGCGTCAGGACCAGGACCGAAGGATCGAGACCCCAACCGGCAAGAACGGCGGAGAGACCGACGAGCAGGAGCGTGACGGGCACGGCGACCACCAGGCTCAGCACGGCGCCGTGCACGAGCCATCGGTGGCACTCGTCGATGCGTCCGGCGCCGTAGGCCTGCGACACCAGCGTGTCGAGGCCGAGCAGGATCCCCATCGCGAAGATCACCACGCCGATGAAGAGCGAACTGCCGACACCCACGGCGCCGATGGCTTCCGGCCCAAGAGGCCCGACCATCAGCGTGTCGACCAACCCCATCGCGACCCAGCCGATCTCCGCGACGACCACAGGGGCCGCGAGCGTGACCATCGGCCGGAGTTCCTGTCTGAGATCGCGAACGGAGGGAAGCATGCGGGAACCCTGAATGATGTCACAGATGAATGGTGGCAAGCCGTCGCGACGACGGGCATGCTCCGCGGTGGCGACCGCCGAGCGATTGAGAGGTCGAAGCCGGCGCAGGGAGTCTATCGAGGAGCGAACCGCTTCGCGTGGATCTCGACGAGGCGGCGGAGTTCTTTGAGAGGCTCGGAGCTGTCGTCAACCTGCAGGCGCAGGACAACGTCGTTGTGAAGCCACACGCCGCCGTTTTTCTTGACGATCAGCATGGCCGCCGATTGCATGCCGCGCGTGTCGCCGCCGCCGGCCTGGCCGGCGTCGAGCGCGGCCATGAGCCGCAGGGAAAGAGGCCCGGTGGTCTTTTCGAACGCGTCCACCATGTTGGTGACGACAATCTCTCCCGCGAGGATGTTGCCCTGAGCGGTGCAGAACTTTCCGCCTTTGTTCCCGGCCCAAGCGGTCGCCTTCGGACCTGTGAAGGCGGCGTAGTTTCCCTTGGCATCCATGACGGCGAACTGCCGACCTGCCTTCGGCCAGGGATTGTTGCGGAGCCCCGGATCGGGATCACCCTCCCAGATCGTCTTGACGATATCGGCTGGCTTCTGGCCCTTCTTCAGGAGCTGCAGCGCCTGCGGTCCGTAGCTGACGTCGACGATCGCCTGGGTCGCGACGACGCCGACGTCGGCCTCGGCCCAGAGCACGCCATTGCCAACCGAGAAGACGCGCGATTGGACGGCGCCTCCGACCTCTCCCGTCTGCGGGTCGTAACCGAGGATCGAGAATGTGGCGACGGGTTCCGGTGAACGCTCGTCCTGAGCCGCCAGCGGATGGATTGTGAGAATAGCGAGTATCGACAGGAAGAGGAGCGCCGTTCGGCGAGCGACCTCTCCTAGCGCCAAGGCACGAGTCTTTCGATCCACTGAATGCGCATGAGGTCGTTGTAGATCACGGTGACCATCAGCATCAGGAGCAGGACGAACCCGGCGAGCAGCATCTTTTCCTTGACCTTCATGCTGAAGTCACGGCGCGAGACGCCTTCGAGCGCCAGGATGGCGATATGCCCGCCGTCAAGGACCGGAATCGGCATGAGGTTGAGGAGCCCGAGGTTGAGGCTGATCATGGCCATCAGCTGGAAGAGAGGGATCCAGCTGTCTTGTTGCGCTGCCGTCCCGGACAAGTCCGCAATCGCGACCGGACCCATGAGTTGCTTGACGGAGGTCTGACGCGTGAACAAGCCACCGAGCGTCTCGAAAATCAGCGTCGTCCACTCCCAGTTCTGTTTGAGGCTGAGCTTGACGGCCTCGACCGGGCCGGGCTCGACGGTCTTGAACTCGGCCTCGGTAATCGTCGCGCCGATGATGACCTGCCGATCGATGATGCCGCGGCACGAGGGTCAACGCGACTCGCGCTTCCCCCGCGATAATATCGAGCGGCAAGCTGCTTCCCTTCATGAGCGCGGATCAACTCGATCAGCCGCGCTCGATTGACGTTGGCTTCGCCTGCGGCCCCGATCGACGACGTCGCCGCCGCGCAATCCGCCCTCGGCGCCGGGCTGTCCGCTGCGAACCTCGGCAATCTGCGGATGCGTCACCGGTAACACGCCAATCGCCCCGGTCTCGAACCTGTCGATCGCGGCAGGCGTGACTTGACGCTCAATCCGTTTTCCGTCGCGCTCGATCGTCAGGCGCACCGGACGGTTGGCTCGCGTCGCGATCGCGATGAAGAAGTTCTTCCAGGTCGGAACCTCTTTGTCGTCGACGCTGATGACGCGGTCGCCGATCTGGAGACCGGCAGCCTCGGCGACCGAATTCTGCTCGAATCCGCCGATCACCACGGCGCTGTCTTCGAAAGCCGGAAGCCGCGCGCCCTGCAACAGGACGAACGTCATGACGACGACGGCCAGTGCCAGGTTCATCACCGGCCCCATCACCAGTACCTGGAACCGCTGCCATTTCGACTTCGAGAGAAACTCGTCCGACGACCCCGTCCGCGCGTCTTCCGGCGTCTCGCCCGCCATCTTGACGTAGCCACCGAGCGGAATCGCGCTGATGCAGTACTCGGTGTCGCCTCGCTTGAAGGACAGCAGCTTCGGACCGAAGCCGAGCGAGAACGTGATGACACGGACACCAATCCGCCGGGCCATCAGGAAATGGCCGAGCTCATGGACGAAAATTAGTACTCCGAGTACAAAAAGGAAAGCGAGAATACTCGTCACGCTGTTGATTTTACCTTACTGGCCAATCCGGCCGCGACCTTCAACTGGCACTCAGGTCTCCCCGCGCCCGTCGAAAGGAGAAGTCTCGAGCCCACCGATCGATAGCCCGCACGTCATCCAGACCCGAAACCGTCGACGGGCCACTCCGTTCGTAGGCTTCCATCGCCTGCGCGATGACGTCGGGGATCGAGGTAAAACCCAGACGGGATTGCAGAAACTCTGCCACTGCCACCTCGTTGGCTGCGTTCAAGACGATCGGCAGCCCGACGTTACCGTCGAGCGCCCGAAACGCCAGCGCCAGACACGGGAAGCGGGCCTCGTCGGGCGGTTCGAACTCGAGCCGGCCGGCCCGCGTCAGGTCGAGGGGCTCGAGCGGCGCGCTCCAGCGCTCCGGATAGGAAAATGCGTACTGGATGGGCAGGCGCATGTCGGTCACGCCAAGCTGCGCGATGATCGAGCCGTCGACGAGCTCGACCATCGAATGGACGATCGATTGCGGGTGGACGACCACGTCTATCTGACGCGGCCCGACGCCAAACAGCCAGTGCGCTTCGATGACCTCGAGTCCCTTGTTCATCAACGTCGCCGAATCGATGGTGATCTTCGGACCCATCCGCCACGTCGGGTGACGCAGCGCATCTTCCGGCGTGACGTGCTGGAGCCGATCGGCCTGGAACTCCCGGAACGGACCTCCGGACGCCGTGAGGATGAGCCGGCGGATCTCGCCGGCTGCCCGCCCATGCACGCATTGGTGAATGGCGTTGTGTTCGCTGTCCACCGGGAGCACCGTGACGCCCCGCCTCCGGGCGTGATCCATCACGATCGAGCCGGCCATGACCAGGATCTCTTTGTTGGCGAGCGCAATGGACTTCCCGCAGGCAATGGCTTCGAGGACCGCGTCGAGCGCCGCGGTGCCCGACGAAGCGAAGAGTACGACGTCGGCGTCCGGATGCGTCGCCACGGCAATCAGCCCCTCTGCTCCGCATGCCGTCCTCGCCGGAAGCGGCGCGCCAGCGCTCCGGAGTCCAGCCTCGAGCTCGGCAACGCCGGCAGCCGTCGCCATGGCGACCGTGTCGGGCGCGTACTGGGCAGCCTGCTCGACGAGCCTGGGAACATTCTCTCCAGCCGACAATGCCACGACCCGCAGCCGATCGGGATGCGCGGCCACGACCGCGAGGGCGCTCTGTCCGATCGAGCCGGTGGATCCGACGATCGCGACTCGCTTCATGAGGTCTGGAGATACATGACGAAGACGTAGAAAACGGGCGCCGCAAAGAGCCAGCTGTCGATCCGATCGAGGACACCGCCGTGCCCGGGAATCAGCGTCGAGGAATCCTTCACGCCAGCGCTGCGCTTCAGGAGCGACTCGAACAGGTCGCCAACCATGCCGAGCGCCACGACCGCCACCGACGTCGCGAGCAGCAACCAGGGATTGACGCCCTTGAACAGCGCGAGGCCGCCGTAGGTCATTGCGGCCGACCCGAGGACGAGTCCGCCAATCGCACCTTCAACAGTCTTGGCGGGACTAATCGCCGGCGCGAGCCGGTGCCGGCCGAGTGCTCGCCCGGTGTAGTACTGCGCCGAATCGCTGACCACAATCGTCCCAATCAGCAGCAGCGTCGCATCGCGTCCGCCGATGAATCGGACGGCGGCCAGCGCCCCGAGCGGGATCCCGATGTAGAGGATCGGAAAGAGCGAGGCCGAGGCGTCGCGCAGGACTTCGGGACCTGGCCGCCCGCGCGCGACGATCCAGATCCCGATCACGATCGCGGCGGCAAGGCACACGAGCTCGAGTGGAGGGCCGTCACCGCCCACCGACACGCATGCCGCGGCCACTGCCGCGCCGCTCGGGATGATCGGAATCCGGGCGCCGACCGCGGCGGCGAGGTCGACATACTCGGCAAACGCCACCGCCGACGCGAGCACGGCCAGGAGCAGCGTCGCGTGCGGGGGCAGCAGGCTGACGATCGCCAGAACGAGCGCCGCGAGAGCCACGGCGCTGAGCACGCGGGTCATCAGCGACCCGCGACCACTGGCTTGTTGATGCCGCCGTAGCGGCGGTCGCGCTTCTGGTAGGCGAGAACGGCCTCGAGCAGATCCCGCTTCCGGAAATCCGGCCACAGCGTGTCGGTGACCCAGATCTCAGCGTAGGCAATCTGCCAGAGCAGAAAATTGCTGATCCGCATCTCGCCGCTCGTCCGAATCAACAGATCGGGATCGGGTTGCCCGGAGGTATAGAGGAAACCCGCGAAGCGCTGCTCGTCGAGCTCTTCGGGCGGAACCTGCGCGGCCAGCAGCCGCTTCGTCGCTTCGACAATCTCGGCCCGGCCCCCATAGTTGAGGGCGATGTTGAAGAGCATGCCGGTGTTGCCCGCGGTCTTGCTTTCGGCCGCCTTCAACTCTTCGCGGATGTCGCGGGCCAGTTCCTCTTCCCTGCCGATGACGCGAAAGCGAATGTTGTTGCGCAGCAGCGTGTTCAGCTCGAGGCGGAGATAGCGCTTGAGGAGCGACATCAGCGTCGAGACTTCCGTCGCCGGCCGCTTCCAGTTCTCGACCGAGAACGCATAGAGCGTGAGCACCTGGATGCCGAGCCGGGCCGAGCTTTCGACGACCTCGCGGACCGAATCGATCCCGGCGCGGTGGCCTTCGACACGCGGCAGATGGCGCTGCGCGGCCCAGCGGCCGTTGCCGTCCATGATGACGGCGACGTGCCGCGGCAGTCGGTCGAAGTCGACCTGGCGGGCGAGCGCCTCTTCAGGGGAGCCGGAGGTCAGAGCGGAAAGGAAGTCGTCAAGCGCCATCGGACAAGCGTGGCAAATAAATCCTGATAATACAGAGTCTTACGGGGCCATTTCAAGGCGCGAGCGCCTAGCTTTGCATTATAAAGCAAAACCGCTACACATAGTCGACGCGGACGAGAAAGAGTCCCGAGGCCGGGGCGGCGCGGCCCGCGCGCGAGCGATCCCGGCCCGCCAGAATCCTGCCGACCTCGCTCGGTTGCCATCGGCCGAGGCCGACGTCAACGAGCGTGCCCGCGATCGAGCGGACCATGTGCCGCAGAAAGCCGTCGCCGGTCACGCGAATGACGAGCGGGGTCAGACCGGGGTCAGACCATGGTCTGACCCCGGTCTGACCCCGCTCTGGCTCCACGGCAATCGACAGGATCGTGCGCTCCGTGGTGTGGACGTCCCCGCCGGCTGGACTGGAATGCCGCGAAGTCATGACGGCCGAGAAGCGCCTGCGCGCCCTGATGCATCGCCTCGACGTTGAGCGCGCCCGGGACGTGCCAGACAAAGCGATGCTCGAAAGCCGAGACGACCGGAGCGTTGGCTATCCGATAGGCGTAGGTCTTCGAGACCGCATCGAAGCGCGCATGAAACTCGGGAGGCGCGTCTTCGACAGAAACGACGCGCACGTCGGTGGGGAGCACTGCGTTCAACGCGCGGCGCAGCGTGCGGACATCATGAAGGGTACGCGTCCGGACGCTGGCCACCTGGGCCAGGGCGTGGACTCCGGCATCGGTTCGGCCCGCGCCGTGCACCGTCAGCGGCTCGCCCTCGAAAGGCTGCAGCGCCTCCTCGAGCAGTCCCTGAATCGATACGCCTTCGGCCTGACGCTGCCAGCCAACGTAGTTCGTGCCGTCGTATTCGACCGTCAGCCTCAGAGTGCGCTGGCTCACAGCTCATCCACGAAGATCCCAACGCTCACGACAGGCACGAAGACACTCAGGCGACTACGACGCCCTCGAGCCAGGCTTGACGATCGCCATTCCCTTGGCACAATGCGGGCAGGCCTCGGGCGCGTAGGTCGGCACTTCGAGGCGGACGAGCGATTGGGTCGGCATGTTGAGCCGCGCCGGATCCGAGCCACGATCGATGATCGCGGCGGCACCGGTGACGAGGGCGCCGAACGACTCCGCCACCGCCGCGGTTTCGCGCGTCGAGCCACCGGTCGTGATCACGTCCTCGACGACGAGCACGCGATCCGACCCGTCGAGCGTGAATCCTCGCCGCAGCACGAGCGTGCCGTCCTGACGCTCAGCAAAGATCGACCGCACCCCGAGTGCCCGCCCCACTTCCTGGCCGATGACGATGCCACCGAGCGCCGGAGAGAGGACGACCGTCGGCTGCAGGTGGCGCGTGCGCGCCGCCAGCGCCTGGCCGAGGGCGTCGGCGAACTCCGGATACTGGAGCACGAGCGCGCTTTGCAGGTAGCGATCGCTGTGCAGGCCGGATGAGAGGCGGAAATGGCCCTCGAGCAGCGCGCCGGACTTCCGAAAGAGATCGAGCACCGCGTCCTGGTCCATTAGCTGGTCGCCTTCCCATTCCTGGTCCGGAGCGTGTCGTCGAATAGCTTCAGGATGCGCTTGTATTCGTCCGCCCAGCTCGTCTCTTCCGTGAACCCATGGTTCTCGACCGGGTAGACGGCGAGCTCCCAGTTTTCCTTCCGCAGCTCGATCAGGCGTTGCGCGAGCCGCACCGAATCCTGGAAATGAACGTTGGTATCCACCATGCCGTGGCAGATGAGGAGCGCCCCCTTCAAGCCTTCGGCAAAGTAGATTGGCGAGCTCTTGCGATACGCCTCCGCGTCCCGCTGCGGACTGTTGAGGATGTTCGACGTGTAGCCGTGGTTGTAGTGCGCCCAGTCCGTCACCGGCCTCAACGCCGCTCCGGCGGCGAAGACGTCCGGCGTCGTGAACATTCCCATGAGCGTGATGAAGCCGCCGTAGCTGCCGCCGTAGACGCCGATGCGCTTCGGATCCACCTTCTCGGCGGTCGTCAGATACTTCGCCCCATCGACGATGTCTTCGAGATCTTTCCCGCCCATGAACCGGTAGATGGCCGTCCGCCAGTCGCGGCCGTAGCCCGAGCTCGCGCGGTAATCGACGTCGAGCACGACATACCCTCGAGCCGCCAGCAGGTTATGGAACATGTACTCGCGGAAATAGGTCGACCAGTACTTGTGCGCGTTCTGAAGATAGCCAGCGCCGTGCACGAACACGACCCCCGGCCGGGCCGGGTCGCGCCGGGCGCCGATCATCTCTGGCGTGAAGAGCCTCGCGTAGACATCAGCGCCGTCCCGCGCCTTGAAGGTGATGACCTTCGGATCGATCCACTTGAACGAGCGCCAGGCCTCGGTTGGCGTCGTCGTGATCTGGATGGCTTGCGCCCCCACCGTGTTCGGCATCACGAACACTTCGGGCGGCTTGTTACTGTAAGAAAAGACCAGGCCCAGCGTCGATTCATCTGGCGAGATCTCCGCCTGATTCGAGCCAGCCATCGACGTGATTCTCGTTCGCGGACCACCCTCGATCGGAAGCCGATAGAGATGCCGCTCGCCAGGATGGACTTCGCTGGTCGTGATGTAGAACTGCTTGCCGTCCCGCGCCACCTCCGCCGACGTCACTTCCCATTTGCCCGACGTCAGCTGCGTCGCCTTGGCCGACTCGACCGAGACGTCGAGCGTGTAGAGATGCATCCAGCCATCACGTTCGGAAAGAAACCAGATCTGCTTGCCGTCGGGGAGAAACTCGACGGCGGGAGCAGCGAGCCCTCCACCACCGACCCCGTCGCGAACCCAGGCATCGTCGTGCAGCAGGTCGATGACCCGCGTGCTGCCGGTTTCTGGGTCGAGGACCACGTGCCAGCGATCTTTGTTGTCTGCAGAACGAGCCGTCGCAATCACGCGCGTGCCGTCGACGGAGACCACCGGCATCGACCACCGAAGCTCCCGCCCGGACGGGCGGGCGGGCCGTTCGGACGCGGAGATATCGGAAGGGGTCGGCGTCTTGTCATCGTCGGCTGGACCTGGTCGAGCAAAACTTCCGTCAGCCCAGGCGGTCTTCCCCGTTTTGATATTCAACACGGCGAGCAGCCGGCGTTCCTGCGAGTCGCCGACGTTGGATCGCGCCGGGATGTCCTCGGTATATCCGGTTTCGGTGATGTAGTTCGGAACGATCGTCGGCTTGACGCCGACGGCGCGCTCGGCAATCACCACGAACACGTGCGTGTCGTCGGGTGAGAGCATCAGGTCGACGGCCGATTGCCGTTCCTGGAGCTCGAGGCTCGGAAGCCGGTCTTTCTTCTGCTCGTCCTCGGTCTTCTTCTTTTCGGCCTTCTGTTTTTCGACAAAGTCGATGAGTTTCTCTTCTTCGTCGCGAATGAACCGCTGGCTGTCGGTCAGCCGGGGCTCGGGCCGGCGGGGCGCGACGTCGGTCAACTGTGTCAGGAGCGTCGAGGCTCCTGGATCGACCGGCGCGATAAAGAGGTTGCCGTCGCGCGTCCAGGCGACGTGCGTGTCGTTGCGCGCCCAGCGGGGATTCGATTCGGCACCTGCCGTTTTCGTCAACTGACGGCGGACGCCCGCGACCGCGTCAACCATGACGATGTCGCCGCCGTCTACAAAGACGACGCGACGGCGCGCCTTGTCCCAGCGACCGCCGGCCGAGGGTGGAATGCTCTTCGCCTCGTCCTCGGACAATTTGCGCGGCGATCCGCCCGTCCGTCCGACGACGTAGGGGTGTGCCTTGTCCTCGCCCGGTTTACGCCAATCGAAGTAGAGCTTCTGGGAGTCGGCAGCCCATCGGAGCCCGGTTGGCGGATAACCGACGAGGTCAGGTCCGCGCATGATGCTGTCGACGGTCAGCTCGAGGCGGCCGTTGGCTGGCTCGCTCGATCCGCTGCTGGGAGCCGCGAGCCCCGACGCTCGTTGCGCCTGCACCACCGGAGCGGCCATGGGCAGCATGAGCAGAAGGGCTGCCGCAAAACCAACACTATTTGGTCGCATCAACGTCTAATCCTTGGAAACCTGGGCGGCAGGGGTAGTGCTCGAGCGGCTTGCCGCTCGAACCAGCAGTATACACTCCGGAAAACGCTCGTTTTTGGAGCCGCGCCCAGTTCTTGCAACGCCGTCAGGGCGGCCCCTTCTACTACTACTTGGAGAGAGAGTAATGCGCGTGAAAGCCCTAGTAACAGCGTGTGCCCGGGTAACAACGGCAGGCGCGATGGCGTTATCGATGTTCGCTTTCGGTCCGGCACTGTCCGCTTCCGAACAGGCCCAGCCTGCGGCACAAACGGCTCAGCCAACGAGGCCGCTCAATGCCTCGGCGGCGCCGACCACACTCAAAATCACGCCGGATGAAGCCGTCAGGATGGCGCTCGAGAACAACCTCGGTGTCCAGGCCGACCGGTTGGGCCCTCAAATCGGGACCTACGGTGTTGCGGAGGCGCGTGCGGCGTACGCCCTCAACCTGACGTCGACGACGACGACCAGGAGTGCTACTGCACCGCCAACCGATTTTCTCGCGACTGGCGCCGAGAGCAGCGTCCTGTCGAATGACAGCTTCAGGACAGGCGCGGGCATCAACCAGTTCGTGCCTTGGGGCGGCGGGCGCTACACGCTCGGCCTCGATGCCTCGCGGGTGACGACGAACAATCCGACCAACCCGTTCAACCCGCAGCTCGATTCGAGCCTTGCGGCGATCTTCACGCAGCCGCTTCTTCGCAACTTCAAGATCGATGCGCAGCGGCAGAACCTGCTTCAGAGCCAGAAGAATCTGGAAATCGCCGACGTGCAGCTTCGGCAGAGCCTGACCCAGACCTCACGAGTCGTCCGCAACGCCTATTTCAACCTGGTCAACGCGATCGGCTCGCTGCAGGTTGCGCAGAAGTCGTATGAGCTGGCGCAGACTTCGCTCAGGAACAACCAGAAGAAAGTGGAGCTCGGCACGATCGCGCCGATCGATATCGTGCAGGCAGAGGCCGAAGTGGCACGAACCGAAGAACAGGTGATCGTCGCCGAGGGCCAGATTCAGACCGCGGAGGACAACCTGCGCGTCCTCATCATGAACCCGTCGCAGCCCGATTTCTGGACCACCAAGCTCGAACCGGCCGAGCGACCGTCCCTGGCCCCGCAGCCGCTCGACCTCGACGCCGCGATCAAAAACGCCCTCGAGAACCGGACCGATCTGGCTCAGAACCGCAAGCAGCTCGACCAGACCGACATCAGCATGAAGTACCTGCGCAACCAGAAGCTCCCCGCGCTCGATGTCATCGGCTCGTACAACGTCCAGGGCGTCGCCGGAACCCAATTCGCTTTCGATCGCCAGGCCGGCGTGTTCCCGCCGCCAATCATCGGGCAGTCGCAGCGGAGCTTCGGCGACTCGCTGGGCGACGTCTTCGGCAACGACTTCAGGACGTGGAGTGTCGCGTTCGCGTCTGAGCTATCCGATTGGCACGAGCGCCGCGGACGCCGGCCTCGCGCAGGCGCGGCTCCAGCGTGACCAGCAGACGACGAACCTTCGCGACCTCGAGACGATCGTCGTCGCGCAGGTGCGCGATGCCGCGCGGCAGGTGACGACGGCGCTCAAGCGGGTGGAAACCACGAAGAAAGCCCGCGAGCTCGCCGAACAGAACCTGCAGGCGTACGAGAAGCGGCTGGCCGTTGGCCTGTCAGACACGTTTCTCGTCATCCAGGCGCAGCGCGATCTGACTACTCAGCTGAACAACGAACTGTCCGCGATCATTTCCTACAACCGCGCGCTGATTAACTTCGAGGCCGTGCAGGTTGTGCCGCCGGGAGGGGGATTCTAACCAGCGCTGCCGGCTCCAGCTTCCAGCTCCCAGCTTCCAGCGACGAAGAACCTCCCCTCCGACGCTGGAGGCTGGCAGCTGGTAGCCGGTAGCTGTACACTCCCCGTGTGAAGCTGACCGTTACGGTCATCACCCGGAACGAGGCCGCCAACATCGAGGGCGCCCTCGAATCCGTCAGGTGGGCCGACGAAATCGTCGTCGTCGACTCTCATAGCGCGGATGAAACCGTCGCTCTCGCCCAAAAGTACAACGCCCGCATCGTCATCCACGACTGGGCCGGCTACAGCGCGCAGCGCAACTACGCCGCCGAGATCGCCTCGAACGACTGGATCCTGGCGCTCGACGCCGACGAGCGCGTGCCAACCGAGCTCGCCGCCGAGATTCAGCGAATCATGCGGGAGGGGTCAGTGCACGGCGGCTACCGCATGCCGCGCATCTCCTACTATCTCGGGCGCTGGATTCGCGGCACCGACTGGTATCCCGATTATCAGTTGCGGCTCTACGACCGGCGCGTTGGCCGCTTCAACGGCAAGCGGGTCCACGAATCGGTGGAACTGACCTACGGCCGTCCGGGACAGCTTCAGCACGATCTCCAGCATTACCCCTACCGGGACATCTCGGATCACGTCACGAGCATCGATCACTACACGACGCTCGCCGCCGAGGAGTGGTTTGCCGAGGGACGCCGGACCAACGCCATCGAGTTTGCCGTGCATCCTCCCGTGGCGTTCCTGCGGAACTACGTCGCTCGCCGCGGCTTTCGCGACGGAGCGGCGGGCTTCCTGATCTCGATCCTCAACTCCTACTACGTCTTCCTGAAGGTCTTGAAGCTCTGGGAGCTGCAGCGCGGATATCGATCGCTCGGTCCCGGCGATGCGCCTGGCGCCAGCAACTCGCGTCGGCGACCGAAGTTCGCCCGGACGCCGAACGTCGAGGGTGGTGCGCTGTCGGAATCCGACTCCCGACCGCATTAGATGTTTTCTCTCCACATCGACACGGCGCGCACGTGGCGTGGTGGTCAGAACCAGGTCCTCGTCACCGTGCTGGGCCTGCGCGGCCTCGGTCATCGGACGATGCTCGTCGCGCATCCCGGCGGCGAACTGCGGCAGCGCGCGCAGGAAGGTCTGGACCTCATCCCGCTGGCACCCAAGACCGAGATGGATCTCGGCGCGGCCTGGCGTTTGTCGCGCCTGCTCAAAACGCTCAAGCCTGACGTGGTCCATGCCCACGACCCGCACGGCGTCGCGATGGCTGGGCTGGCGTTGTCGATGAGCACCCAACTCGCCAAACCGCCGCTCATCGCCTCGCGGCGGGTCGACTTTCACCTGCGCAACGGCGCGCTCTCGCGATGGAAGTATCGACAAGTGGATTGCTTCATCTGCGCCTCTGAAGCGATTCGCGCGATGCTGGTCGCCGATGGCGTGCCGGCGGCGCGAACGGTCACCGTGCACGAGGGCATCGACCTCGAGCGGGTCTCGATGGCGCCGCCCGCCAATCTTCACGAGCAGCTGTTTCTCCCACATCAGGCGCCGATCGTCGGGAACGTCGCGGCGCTCGTCCCGCACAAGGGACAGCGGCACCTCATCGAAGCGGCAGCGCTCGTCGTCCGCAAGGTGCCCGACGCGCGCTTCGTCATCGCCGGCGAGGGTGAGCTGCGCCCGGCGCTCGAGCGGCAGATCCGGGAGCATCGCCTGGAGAAACACGTCCTGCTCGCCGGTTTCCGGCCCGACGTGCTCTCGCTCCACAAGGCGTTCGACATTTTCGTGATGAGCTCTATCACCGAGGGCCTGGGCACGTCGCTGCTCGATGCGATGGCAGCCGGGAAGCCGATCGTGGCGACCGCCACCGGTGGCATCCCGGAGGTCGTGGTCGACGGCGACACCGGCATCCTCGTTCCCGCGCGGAACGACGCGGCGCTGGCTGACGCCATCGTGCGCCTCTTGAAGGACCCCGCGCTTCGCGAGCGGATGGGAAAGGCCGGGCGCGCACGCGCCGGCCAGCGGTTCAGCGCCGAGCGGATGCTGAAGGAGACGCTACGCGTCTACCAGCGCGTCGCGCTGAGACCGCATGTCGAAGATCAGGAGACAGAAGACAGGAGATAGAAGATAGGAGATGAGACAGGAGAAGCTGAAGGTTGGCACCGTTGTCAGAAAGTGTCGGTGCGGATTCGCTGCGCGCTCGAGCTCCTGTCTCCTGTCTCCTGTCTCACTGTGGCACTCCCACCACGCCAGCACGACAGCCTGACTGCGTCCGTGGGCAGTCGTCGAACGTCGCGGCGCGGCCGTTCTCGGAGAACGTCACACCGCGCGCGATGCGGGTCAGCGCCGCCTCCGATGTCAGGAGCCGGACGGTTCCCGCGAGTTTGGCGGTCTGCACGTCGTACACCGCCATCTCTGAGCCGTCGATCACGAACGCCACTCTCTTGCCGTCGGGTGTCCAGGCGATCTCGCCGCACGTTCTGTTGGTGAGCGACGAGACGACCTGACTCGCGTCCTGAGAAGTGCCGAGCCGCAATTCCTGACAGAAGCCTTCCGCGCATGGCGCCTCGAGCGCCACTGCCACTCGTGACTTGTCGGGGGAATAGATCCGGGCCATCACGCGGCGGCGCGCCGGCTCCGTCGTCCGCGCGGTCAGCAGGAACGCGCCGGCGGCGCCGAGCACGATCCCGAGGATCAGCGCCGCGATCAGCCGGAACGTCGCGCGCGACGCGGTCGTGGATGGCATAGCCCTTTGAGCGGACATTGCGAGTCTCCCTGCTTCCGGCCGAAGCCGCAGGCGTTCATCATGCCGACGTGACAGATCGAATAATCGAACCGGACGGGATCCGTCGCGTCGAGGTCACGGAGTGAGTGAGTGATGTCGGATGCCATCCGCCAGCCAGGACTGACGTACCGCGTCAGCCTCAGGCAGCGGCCCAGCCGGATCACGTGCGTGTCGAGCGGGACGACGAGTCGCGCTGGCGAGAGTCGCGTCCAGACGCCCAGGTCGACCGCGTCGCGGCGCACCATCCAGCGGAGGAACAGGTTCAGACGCTTGCAGGCGCTGCCCGCTGAGGGACGCGGAAAGAAATAGCACACCCCCGGACGCTTCGGCACGCGGCCGTAGGCTCGCCGGATGTCGAGCGCGAGCGCCCTCGTCGAGAAACTGTCGAGCGCCGCACCGACATCAGGGGTTGCTTCGGAATCGCCTTCGAGGAAAAAGGCCTCGATCGACCCGGACCGCTCGAGCATCTGCCGCAACAGCCAGAGGAGGGCGGCGATGTCCACGCCTCGGGTCCATCGATGGACCATCGCTCGCAGTTCAGGATGACTGCCGGCCGGATCGAACCGCCTGACGTATTCTGCCGGCCGAGGACCCAGAATCGCGAACAAGGTGTCGATCGTGTTCAGCACACTCGCGACCCGACCGAAGGCGAGCGCCGCCGCGCAGAAGCCCGCCACTTCCCGATCGCGAGAGTCCGAGAACGGCCGCACGCGGTGGACGGGATCGCTCGCCGATTCTTCGCGGTTGTAGTCGCGATAGAGCGCGTCGAGTGAGGAGGCGAGGGATGGCTGCAGGGCTCATGGCTCAGGCTCAAGGCTCAAGGCAAGCAAGATCTTCGAGCGACTGTTCCGAGGTCTTGCCTGAGCCCTGAGCCTTGAGCCATGAGCCATGAGCCTAAAACGCCGTCACCGGCTCACCGGCCGCGCACATCGGGCACTCGGCCTCGCGATAGTTCTCGGGGGCGCGGTACTCGACGAGGGCGTAGTTGGGAACGCCGAGGTCGACGATGGCTTCCATCCGATCGCAGATTTCGACGGTTGCGAGCACGGTGCCTCCGGCCTCTGCGACAAGCTTCGCGCAGCGTTGAAACGTCTTCCCGGTATTCCGCACGTCGTCGGCCAGCAGCACGCGTTTGCCTCGCATCAAGCGCGCATAGAAGCTCCGCAGCGTGAACTTGCCCTCACCCGGCGTGAAGGGGGCAAAGCTGCACGCCGGATGGCTCAAGGCACGACGCCCGTCGATCAGCCCCGCCAGCGTATGCGCGACGAGCGCGCCGCCGGTGGCTGGTCCGGCAACAATGTCGGTCTGTTCGATAAGGGGCAGCGGCAGCGTGTCGAGCAGATCCTGCGCCAAACGCCAGATCGTCGATGGATGCTGCAGCAGCTGGTGAGGATTCAGGTAGACCCGACCGTGAAATCCGTTGTGGTAGTCGAAATGCCCGTCGGTCATGAGCACCTCGAAAGTCTGAAGCTTCTTGAGTGCCTGATCCCGCAGGTCTTCCAGACGATTGACCGTCATTGCCCGTGGTTCTCCGAATCAGAAAGCGGTGTTGCGGTAGACGACGCGGCCCCCGACGAGCGTCGCCGACGACGGCGCCGCGCAGCTCCCAGCCGTCAAACGGCGTGTTCTTGGACTTCGACCGCAACGCGGCCGCGCTGATCGTGACCCGCGCGTCCGGGGCAATCACCGTGATGTCGGCGGCGGCGCCCTCGGCCAGCGACCCGCCGGGTAATCGAAAGACCCTGGCGGGATTGACCGAGAGGAGCTCGACGAATCGGCTCCAGGAGATCTTTCCGGCGTGCAACAGCCGATCGCAAACGATCGGCACTGCCGTTTCGAGCCCGACGATGCCGAAGGGCGCGCGGTCGAATTCGAGCATTTTCTCGTCGGCGTGATGCGGGGCGTGGTCGGTGGCAATCACGTCGACGCTGCCGTCAGCGATCCCCTCGAGCATGGCGTCGCGATCCGCGTCCTCGCGGAGGGGCGGGTTCATCTTGAGGTTCGTGTCGTACTTCGGGGGGCCCTCGAGCGCCGCGTCGGTCAGCGTGAAATGGTGCGGGGCGACCTCGCAGGTGACGTGGACGCCGCGTTCCTTGCCCGCCCGCACGGCCCGGAGCGACTGCCGCGCGCTCATGTGCGCAATGTGCACGTGGCCACCGGTCAGCTCGGCCAGCGACACGTCGCGCTCCACCATCAGCGATTCGGCGACGCCGGGAATCCCGCGCAGCCCGAGCGCCGAGGCGTGGTAACCCTCGTGCGCGACGCCGTCTCCCTTGAGCGAGGGGTCCTCGCAATGGTTGACGATTGGCACGCCGAGCATGCCGGCGTACTCGAGCGCACGGCGCATCAGAAGCGCCGTGGCCACGGGACGGCCATCGTCGGTGAACGCCACGCAGCCGGCAGCCTTCTGCTCGCCGAGCTCGGCGAGCTGCTCCCCCTTCGAGCCGAGCGACACTGCGCCGATCGGATACACGCGCGCCAGTTTCGCTTCGGCGGCTTTCTTGAGGATGAACTCGGTGATGCCGGCGTGGTCGTTGACCGGGTCGGTGTTCGGCATGCAGGCGACGGCGGTGAATCCGCCGGCGACGGCCGAAGCCGCGCCGGTGGCGACGGTCTCCTTGTGTTCCTGACCAGGCTCGCGCAGGTGCACGTGAATATCGATCAGCCCCGGCGTGACCACCCAGCCGCGCGCGACCTCGAACACCTCGGCGCCATTGGCTGGAAGGTTCTTGCCGACGCGCCGGATCACGCCGTCTTCGATCAACACATCGAATTCGCCGTCCCGGCCGCTCGCGGGATCGACCACCCGCCCGTTCTTCAACAGTAAGTTCATCGTGGCCTACCGGCCCTCCCCGAGCGACTCGTCGTCGCGTCCTTCTCTTCCTGACAGCAGATAGAGCACGGCCATCCGCACGGCCACGCCGTTCGAGACCTGCTCGAGAATGACCGAGTGCGGACCGTCGGCCACCGCGGAATCGATCTCAACGCCGCGATTCATCGGCCCGGGATGCATGATGATGGCGTCCTCCCGCGCGAGGCGGACGCGCTCGGGGGTCATGCCAAAGAGCGTGAAGTATTCGCGCACCGACGGGATGAAATGGCTCTCCATGCGTTCGTGCTGGATGCGCAGCAGCATCACGACGTCGGCGTCGGTCACCGCCTCGTCGACCGACGTGGTCGGCTGCGCGCCGAGCCGCTCGAGCCCGGGCGGAATCAGCGTCGCCGGGCCGCAGGCCCAGACGTCGGCGCCCATCGTCTTGAGCAGGAGGACGTTCGACCGAAACACGCGGCTGTGGAGCAGGTCGCCGACGATCGCGACTTTGAGGCCCGCGAGCCGTCCCTTGTGCGCCCGGATGGTGAAGGCATCGAGGAGCGCCTGCGTCGGATGCTCGTGCATGCCGTCGCCGGCGTTGATGATCGCCGAGCGGCAGATCCGCGCCAGCAGCTCTGGGGCGCCTGACGACGCGTGGCGCATGACGATCATGTCGGGTGACATCGCCTCGAGATTTCGGACGGTGTCGACGAGCGTTTCGCCTTTGGTCACGCTCGAGGTCGCCGTCGCGATGCTGAGTGTGTCGGCGCTCAGACGTTTTTCGGCGATTTCGAACGAGGTGCGCGTGCGCGTGCTCGGCTCGAAGAACAGATTGACGACCGTGCGGCCCCGGAGCGTCGGCACTTTCTTGATGGCGCGGCCGCCGATCTCTTTCATCGCCTCGGCGGTGTCCAGGATCGAGCGTGATCTCATCGGCGCCGAGACCCGCGATGCCCAGGAGATGGCGCGACTTCAACGCCGCCGCGGCCGGTCCCTGGACGAGGTCCCGCTCGGAAATCTCCGGCCGATCCGCGGTTCGCGTAGTCATGGCTCACCCTCGATGACAATCTCGTCGATTCCGTCAATCTCCTGGAGGCGGACCTGGACGCTCTGCTTGAGCGACGTCGGCAGATTCTTCCCGACGTAGTCGGCCTTGATCGGCAGCTCGCGATGCCCGCGGTCGACGAGGGCGATCAGCTGGATGACGCGAGGACGCCCAAAATCGATCAGCGCGTCGAGTGCCGCGCGGATCGTCCGGCCGGTGTACAGCACGTCGTCGACGAGCATGATTTTTCGATCGTCGATCGAAAAGGGGATCTCGGTACGCCGGACGAGCGGCTGCGGCCCGACCGGATGGCGCATCAGATCATCGCGATAGAGCGTGATGTCGAGCGCGCCGGTCGGCACGTCGTCGCCGTTGATCTCCTTGAGGGCTCGCGCCAGCCGCCGGGCGATCGGCACGCCTCGCGTCCGGATGCCGACGAGCGCCAGCTCGTCGAGCCCGCGGTTCCGCTCGAGAATCTCGTGGGCGATCCGCGTCAACGCGCGCGACATCCGATCCGCGTCCATTACCTGCGGCATCTGGACCTCTGTCGGCAGATCCGGAAAGGCGTGGAGCGGAATCGTGCAGAGACCGAGCGGAAAGTTGAAGGCGTGGACGGAGTATTCAACGTGGCACCTCTTGGCGGCCTCACAGGGACGCACTTAAAGAGCTGCAGTAGTGTAACACGACAGTCGTCAGTCGGCGGTCGTCAGTCGGCAGTCACAGTCTTCAGTCTGAGTCAGTCAGTCCAACTCGACAGTCCTAGTCGAGTTCGAGTCGACAGTCCAAGTCGACCCGTTGCGACTGACGACTTGGACTGAGGACTGCGACTGAGGACTGCGACTGCCGACTCAGACTAACGACTGCGACTGCCGACTGACGACCGCCGACTGCCGACTGTCCTGTTCGTTTCACCGATTATGTGTCGGTACAAAGGCAATCGGCCGTTCGGCGGTGAACGTGCTCCGGAACAAATCCGCGCGCGCGTATCCGTCCATGTCACGGCCGACAGGAAGGCCCAGGAAATAGAGGACGGTCGGCGCGACGTCGACAATCGATCCGCGCTGGTGCCGGCCCGGCTCGACCGTCGTCCCATACGCGAGCAGAAAGCCGTCGGGCGCGCGCTCATGCGTGCCGCTCATCGGATCGCCAATCAAGCGGCCGAGCAGGCGCTTGACGGCATTCGGCGGTTGCATGCCGAAGCCCGACACGACCATCAGCAGATCCCCGGGCAGCAACTCAGACATCGCCGCGCCGATCTCGCTGTCGATGTAGCCGTAGTAACGATCGATCACTTGGAGGCGACGCCGACGTTCGTCTTCGCTGGCGCCAGCAGCGTCCCGGGGCTCCGTGTACCGCAAGTTGTAGTGGCCGACCGTGTCGAGTCCCTGGTATCGCACCGCCGACAACTGCACGGGCCATTGCGCTCGCAAATCGCGGATGGCACGACTGTAGAGCTGGTCGCGCAGGCCAGCGGACGCCTCCGGCGACAGCGAACCGGTGTCGGACATCGTGCGACGGCAGCCAGTCGGGTGTTTGTCCGGCGTCGGCAAACGCGCTGCGGGCCACCGGCAGCACATCGGACGGATACGCCGCACTCTGGTCGAACTCCTGGAACGATCCCAGGAGTTGATGGAAACGGTCGCTCACCACGAAACCGTGAACCGGCTGCGCCGGAAAGGTCAGCGGCCAGCGCACGACGCCGGCGGTGATGCCGGCGTCGGCCAGAATGCTCCAGAGGGGCCGCGCGCGGAGCGATCGCGACGTATTCGGTTCGCGGCGCAGAAGCCCGAGATGCACGAGGACGTGCGAGAAGCAATGATCCGGCAAGAGGGCGAGCGGACGCGTGTCGCCGCGCACGTAGTAGACAGATGGCGACCGCACGCCGTTTTTGGCGGGATACATCCCGGTGGCGACTGCACCCCAGACGGGATCGGGGCCGGTGGGCCGGACCGTCGCCAGATCCATCGACGCGCCAGTCTCGAGGATTCGCGCGAAGTTCGGGAGCCGACCGCCAGCCACGCCCGGCCAGATGTATTCGAGAGACGCGCCGTCGAGCAGCAGCATGACGATACGCGGGCCTGACACCGGCGTCGCTCGGTCGGCCATCGTCATCGCGAGCGATCCATCGAGCCCTGCGACTGCGGGCCCGCGCGCAGCGATCGGCAGCGCCAGCGAGCCGAATTACCGCGATCGCCAGCAGCCCGGCGCCAACACGACTGCCTCGCCGCCCGAACGAGTAGTGCGCGCCTGCCAGTCCCAGCAACACGATGGCGGTCGCGGCCGTCGCGGCCGCACCGGCGGTCATCCGCCGGGCCGCGGTTTCATCGAGCGCCACCGAGAATCCGCTGACGTTCAGCCACATCAATACAGCCGCACCCGCCGCCGATGCTGCCGCGAGCCACGCGAGCACGCGAACGCTCACCCACCCGGGCGAGAGGGCGTACACGCCGATGAACTCGCCACCAACCATCAGCAGATAGAAAAGCACTGCCAGGTGAACCCCGTAGAAGAGCGCGAGCGTGACAAACAAGCGCCACGTCGTCCCCGACACGAGCGGCACGTTCGGATTGAGCTGAAGGACGATGATGGTGAGGAATGCCGCGCCAAGCGCGCCTGCGAGCAGCGAGTTGGTCAGCATCCGGAGGAACCGCATCACCCGAAGTGTATACTTCGGGTGTGCCTTGCGATATCGATGCGGCGGTCCTGTCGAACACGCGCCTGTCCGACGACTACAGCGTGCTTGCACTTGACGCGGCGGAGATCGCCGGGCTCGCGCGCCCGGGTCAGTTCGTGATGGTCAAACCCTCGCGAACCACCGATCCGCTGCTGCGGCGGCCGTTTTCCATCTTCGAAATTCTCCGCGATAGCAACGGACATCCTCTGGGGCTGTCGATCCTCAACAAGCGCATCGGAGTCGGCACGCGGTTGATCTACGACGCCGAACCGGGCGCCCGGCTCTCGTGCCTCGGGCCTTTGGGCCGGCCGTTCGAGCCGGTCGAACCGCCGGTTCAGGCGTGGATGGTGGCAGGAGGCGTGGGCCTGGCGCCCTTCCTGACGCTCGCCGAAGCGCTCGCGCGCCGTGGAACACCGGCAACGCTTTTCTATGGCGCGCGACGCGCGCGCGATCTTTACTGCATCGAGGCGTTCGAGCGCCTCGGCGTTCGCATTGTCGCCTCGACAGAGGACGGCAGCCTCGGCGCCAAGGGCTTCATCACCGGCCCGCTGAACGATGCGCTCGCGGCGCTACGGCCGGGCGGCCGGGTGAAGCTCTACGTCTGCGGACCGACGCCGATGATGCGCGCGGTCGCGACTATCGCGGAATTCCACGGCCAGCCCTGCGATGTCTCGCTGGAGCAGGTCATGGGTTGCGCCCTTGGTGGCTGCTACAGCTGCGTCGTCCTGACGCGACAGGTCGGCGCGCCACCACACTTTGTTCGTTCCTGCCTCGAAGGCCCGGTCTTCGACGCCGAGCGTATCGTTTGGGAAGCATTGGCGCATTGACGATGGACCTGTCGGTTTCAATCGGATCGCTTCGACTGCCGAACCCGCTGATCGCGGCGAGCGGGTGCTTCGGTTACGGCGTCGAGTACAGCGATATCGTCGACCTCTCGACGCTCGGCGGCGTGGCGGTCAAGGGGTTGTTCCTCGCCGAACGCCAGGGGCATCCGCCGCCGCGTATCGTCGAGACTCCATCGGGGATGCTCAACGCGATCGGCCTGCAGGGCATCGGCGTACACCGTTTCGTGCGCGAGAAGCTGCCCGAGTTGCGCGATCGCCGCGCCATCGTCTTCGTCAACATCTGCGGGACGACCATCGATGAGTACGTCGAGCTCGCGCGAATCCTGAGCGATGCCGAGGGTGTTGCCGCCCTCGAGCTCAACATCTCGTGCCCCAACATCAAGGAAGGCGGCATCACGTTCGGCTGCAGTCTGACCGGCACCCATAGCGTCGTCAGCGCGGTTCGCAAGGTCACCCGCCTGCCGGTGATCCCGAAACTCACCCCGAACGTGACCGATGTCGCGTCGTTCGCGCGCGCTGCGGAAGAGGCGGGCGCGGATGCCGTGTCCCTTGTGAACACATTCCTCGCGATGGCGATCGACGTCGAAACCAGGCGCCCGAAGCTGTCGAACATCGTCGGCGGGCTGAGCGGCCCGGCCATCCGGCCGATTGCCGTGCGAATGGTCTACGAGTGCCGGCGGGCGGTGAAGCTGCCGATCATCGGCATGGGCGGCATCAACAGCGCCACCGATGTCCTCGAGTTCATGATTGCCGGCGCGACCGCCGTCCAGGTCGGCACGGCCAACTTCGTCGATCCATTCATCTGGCGCTCGCTCCTCGAGGGATTGACCGCCTACATGGAACGGCAGGGACTCACGCGCCTCGCCGATCTGACCGGCAGCCTCGATCTGGCGCGGCGGGAACAGGCATGGATCAGCTCGTAGTCGCCCTGGACGTACAGGACGGCGTCGCGGCTCTGGCGCTCGGCAACAACCTCCGCGATGTCGTCGGCGCCTTCAAAGTCGGCAGCCGTCTTTTCACCACCGAAGGCCCAGATATCGTCCGGACGCTCGCGGCCAACGGCACCCGCGTTTTCCTCGACCTGAAGTTTCACGACATTCCCAACACGGTGGCGACCGCGGTAGCGGCCGCGACGTCGCTCGGCGTCTGGATGGTCAACGTTCACGCCTCGGGCGGCACGCGGATGATGCAGGCGGCGCGCGACGCGGCGCGCGAGACCGCCGCGCGCGAGCGGCGCCATCCGCCGCTCGTGATCGCCGTGACCGTGCTCACCAGCATGAACGAGGCCATGCTTGATGAAACCGGCGTCCACACGCCAGTCCTCGATCAGGTGCTGCGGCTTGCCGATCTCTCGCAGGCGGCCGGCCTCGACGGTGTCGTGGCCTCACCTCTCGAGACGCCGTTGATTCGGAAACGTTGCGGACCCGATTTCACGATCGTGACACCGGGTATTCGTGGCGGAGCGGCCGGACGGCGCGGCCGGAACGAGCGCAAAAAAGGACGACCAGGAACGAACGCTGGGGCCGGCCGAAGCCATCGCCGCCGGCGCCAGCTACATCGTCGTCGGGAGACCGATCATCGCCGCCCCCAACGCGCGACGGGCCGCAGAGGAAATTGCTCGTTCCCTGCGGCCCTGAACCCCTGAGCCTTGAGCCCTGAGTCGCTCTTTGGCTACTTCGCGGTGAACACGAAATAGCCGACGCGGTTCTGCTGCCAGCAGGCTTCGGTTTCTTCCCTGCAGAATGGCTGTTCCTCACCCTTGGCCACGGTGGTCACGCGATCCGACGCCACGCCGAGGCTGACCAGATACGCTTTCACCGCCGCGGCGCGGCGCTCGGTCAGGGCGAGGTTGTACTCGTTTGTTCCGCGCGAGTCGGCGTGGCCCTCAACCATGACCTTCGTGCTCGGCCGTTTCTTCAAATACTCGACATCCTTCTGCAGAATGCCGCGGGCGGCTTCGGTCAGGACGATCGAGTCGTAGTCGAAGTAGACCGGCTTCAGCACGCCGCTCTTGGTGAGGTCATCTGGAGTCGCCTTTGCGAAGATCTCGTCCTCGGTCAGCGGCTTGTCAGGCGGCTGTCGACCGGCGGTGGCGGCGGCGTCGGTGGTGGCGGCGGCGGTGGTGTCGTGGGCTTCTCCGCGGGTGGCGGGGGCGGCGGCATGGGTTTCACTTCGGGTGGCTTCTTGCCGCACGCGCTGACCGCGAGCGCGCAGACGAGCACCGCCGTGGCAGCAGTTCGAACGCTGAGAATCATCACCGTCGTCTCTCCTCGGAGTAAGATGTCACTGACCGTCCTACGGGCAAACACACTCGATTTTCTTCTCGCACACACACATTCATGGACCGATTGCTCGAAGCCACGGCGCGCGCCGAGCGTGACCACTTCTGGTTCCGCGGGTTTCGCCGTTTCGTCGGGCCCCTACTCGAACGCGCCACCGCCGGCCGACAGGATCCCCTCATCCTCGACTGCGGTTGCGGCACCGGCAACAACCTGACGATGCTCCGCCGCTACGGCCGCGCCTGCGGCATCGATATCACCTGGAGTGGTCTCGCCTACGCGCGCCGCCGCGGAGAGGTCCAGGTGGCACGTGCATCCGCCACCCGACTGCCGTTCCCGGCCGGCCAGTTCGACCTCGTCACCTCGTTCGACGTCCTCTACGCGTTCGACGACGAGATGGAGCGGGACGCGCTCAATGAGATGTATCGGGTGTTGCGGCCGGGAGGACAGATCATCATCAACGTCGCGGCCCTAAATTTTTTGCGCGGCAACCACTCCGTCCTGGGCGGGGAGGTCCGCCGCTATCACCGCGACGAGTTACGCGACCACCTGACGAGGACCGGCTTTACGGTATTGCGCATCAGCTACACGAATTTCACACTTCTGCCCATCGTCGCCGGCGTTCGGTTCGCTCAGCGCCTGGCCGGCCACCAGGAGTCGACCGCCGAGATGACGGTCCCGGCAAAACCGGTCAATGCCGCGCTCTCCGGGGCGCTCGCCGTCGAGGCCGCGGCGCTCAAGGTGGTCAACATGCCACTTGGCAGCTCGTTGCTGGCGTTGGCAAGAAAGCCGGACTGAGTCGCGCCTAGCGACTCCCCGCCTCGACGCTCAGCGAATACACGCGGATCGCCAGCTTGCGCCGGTCGGCGGTGCCCTCTTTCTCACCCGCAACGAAGCTGCGGTCCGAGGTGAGCACGATCCGGCCGTCGGCCCCTGTGAGGGCGTCGACGGGGATCGATACCTCGGCGGTGAAGTCCGCGGCCGGCGTCAGCTCGGCGACCACACGGTCGCCGACGTTGATCGTGATTCGCGGCGGCTCGTCGAAGTAGCGAAGCGGCGACTCGCCGGCGAGTCGAAGCACGACTGCCTTGCCTGCGGGATGCACCCTGACGACGGCCCGCTCGCTCATCCAGCGCCACGATCGACCGGTTCGCGGGTTGTATTCCGGCTCGTACCACCCCTGGTCGAAGCCGTATTGCACCCGGTCGGGCGGCTGGAGGTTGAACTGCTCGATCGCGACCGGTGGAACTGCGCCGCCGCCCTGCACCGTCGCGCTCACCGTCAACTTCGCGTATCTGCCCTCGCCCGCCAGCGCCGCCGGGGGAACGTTCACAAAATCGAGGAAATAACCCGGACGTATCACCAGCGTCGTGACTGGACGCTCGTCCAGATTCACGTGAAGGTTGACCGGCGGATCGCCGCCAAGGTGGCGGCCGCCAATCATCATCAGCAATTCCGTGGAGCGACGGCGCACCCAGCCGATGCTCGGTTTGCGGTGCGGCCCCCACCCGTCCCGTTCGGCGATCCCAGCCGTCTCAGGTGTCAGCGCCCAGCCCTGCTCGAGAAACCATCCCGGCTCGGTCACGACATGCCAGTCGAGTTCGTCTGGCCTGGCGCCGCCGACGTAAACGGCGGCGTTGAAGGGCCAGCGATATTGGCGGGTCCTGGCGTGGTCACGATCGATCAATGCAAGGTCGGTCCGGCGCGGATCGGCGACAAACCACGTCTCGCCGTCGTGACCCTCGCGCCACGCGCGAGTCAGTTCGAGCCACTCGTAGTCCCGAGGCGCCGGCAGCAGCCTGCCCGGAACATCACCGGCATAGAGCCGGGCGCGCTTCGATTCGGTAAACACACGACGGTGCATGCCGACGACGGGCCTGGCGCCGCGGTCCTGGACCAGGCGCATTTCGGAAAGTAGAGCGAACGTCGGATTTGGCGTCTTGCCAAAAGCCGCAGCAGCGGGCACCACGAAAGTGAGACTAGCGACGGCCAACCCGGACGCCACGATGCCGCCAACACGTGAGTCGGCTTCAGTCAGTCACGACCGCCGCGAGATACGCCACGAGGGGGACGAGCGGCAACGCGTAACGAATGGCCGGCGTGTCCTGGAAGAGCAGATGGAACACGGCATAGGGGCCGAAGGTCATCACGAGGATGGCCAGCACCCGCGGAGAACGCCGCAGGAGGACGACGATGCCGGCGGCGGCGAAGGCCAGCATGATGCCAGCGAGCGTCGGCGAGTCCCATGGGCGAACGAAGGTCTGGAGGACGGCGGTCACGATGGCACGCGGCGTCGGATGCGTCCACAGCATCTCGACGCCGGAAAAGTCCTCGCCAGCCTGACTGCCGAGCGCCGCAATATATCGACGCGGGCCGCCGCTGAACCAGATGAGCGGCACTGACCCACGCGATGACACCGGCGATGGCAGCCGCGATGGCCGCCATCCTGACGCGCGGACGCGTCAGGACCACCCAGACAAGCAGCGGCATCGTCAGAATCGCCATCTGCGACCGGAACCCGATCGACAGCCCCGCGAGAAACGCTCCGACCACCAACCACCGCGGGGTCAGATCTCGATTTTCTACTCGGGGGAGAAGATCGAGACCTGACCCCAGGGCGGCGAGCGCAGCCCAGGCTGCGGCGAGACCGGCCATGTCCGACAGGGGCCGCGTCGCGGTGAACCAGAAGAGCGGATTGCAGACGATGAGCAGGGTCGCGATTGCAGCGCGTCGATCGCCACTTTCGCCTGGAACGTCTCCGCCGAGCCGCCGGAAGAACGCAAAAAAGAAAAATGGCAGCGCGCCAGCGGCGAAGGCGCTCCAGATTGCGAGGCCGCGCACATCCGGGCTCGCGATGCCGGCCCGGGTGAGCGCGGACGTACCGAGCTTTCCGAGAGCGATGAAGATCGGGTAACCGGGCGGGTGGGGTTGATGCTGGGCGACGTCGAAATGGCGCACGCCCAACGCGAAATTGACCGAGTCGGAATCTTCGAGCGTGGGGGGGAGCGCGGTCAGGTGCGCCGCGAACGACACAACCGCGATCAGGCCAACGAGAATGCGCGCCAAGTCAGACTGGGCGGAGTCGCAGCGCGTCGTTGAGGCTGCCCAGGCGGTAGCCGCGCAGATCGACCGTCACATGCCGGTAGCCGAGCTCGCGCAGCGCGACGTCGATTGCATCTGCAACCTCCGGCTCGAGGGCGCGGGCCATCTCGTCGCGGCCGATCTCGAGCCGCGCGATTGGATCCTCCTCGCCATGCTGAGCATGATGACGGACCCGGCAAACTCGAAAGCCAAGCTCCCGCAGGACGGCCTCAGCCTGTTCGATCATTCGCAGCTTGCTCTCCGTCACCTCGCTGAAATACGGAATCCGCGACGACAGGCAGGCGGAAGCGGGCTCGTCCCAGGTCGGCAGCCCGGCGCGGTGCGACAACTCGCGAATCTCGGCTTTCGTCAGACCGACAGCATCGAGGGGGCTGACGACACCGAACTCTCGGGCTGCCTGACGGCCGGGACGGTAATCACCGCGGTCGTCGGCATTGCTGCCGTCGGCGATCGTCGGAATGCCGCGCTCCCGCGCGATCTGAGACAGGTGCGTGTAGAGCTCGTGTTTGCAGAAATAGCACCGGTTCGCGGGATTTGCGCGGTAATCCGGGCTCGCCATCTCGTTGGTGCGGATGATTTCGTGGTGAAACGCGAAATCGGCAGCAATCCGCAGCGCGAGAGCGCGATGCCGTTCGGGATAACTGGGGCTGTCGGCGGTAATGCAGAGTGCCTGGCGGCCGAGCACCTGTGTCGCCGCCCAGGCGAGGTAGGCGCTATCGACTCCACCGCTGTAGGCGATGATGACCGCAGGCCAGGCGGCCAGGAGGTCGAGCAGGGCGGCTTCTTTTTCGTTGGACTGCTGACTTCCGCCGAGTGCTCGAGTGCCCGCAGGATCGAGCGCCGTCGGGGACTGGCTCACTCTTCCCAGTCCTCCCCGTTCGCGTCGTCGTCTACGTCATCTTCGTCGTCGAGTTCGGCGTCGTCATCCTCCACTTCGTCGTCGTCCTCGTCGTCATCGTCGTCGTCGTCGTCTTCATCGACTGCTTCGAGCTCGACCGGAGAAGTGGTGGTCACTTCGAGATTGGAGCCGCACTCGGGGCAACTAATCAGGTCGCCCTTGTCGACGTCGAATTCGTCGATCTCGATTTCGGCATCACATTCGGGACAGGTGGCCATACTAACTCCTCACACTCCTCAGCGCACGGGTTCGAGCTCAAAGTTCCTCAATCTACGCGATCGAGCTTCAATTTACGCGATCGACGCCTCGTTGCCAATCGCTGTAAGGCTTCGAATTATAACGAGAACCTGATAGATTCTGCAACGAGCCTAACGCCCGGAATCGCGCCGACCGATACCTCCAAGCGTGACGGCTACCGCTGTGACGACCAACAAGACCGTCATCGTTGCCGACGACACCGCCTTCGTGCGCGACCGTTTCGCTACGGCGCTGCTCGGCGCCGGTCACACCGCGCTCACCGTCAAGAGCGCCGTGGAGCTGCTCGCCCGCGTGCGCGCCGATCTCGCGCGCATCGATCTGATTGTCCTCGATCTTCGCCTGCCGCATGCCGGTGGAGTGGACCTCGTGCGGTCGATTCGCAAGCTCGACGGCGGCAAGCTGCCGATTCTCGTCTTCAGCGGCACGATCGCGACCGCGGAAGAGGTTCGCGACCTCGCGGCCCTTGGCGTCTCCGGCTACGTCAACGAGTACAGCGCCGTCCAGCACATCTTGCCGTCGCTCGCGCCGCATCTCTTCCCCGACAACTTCAATCGTCGTGGCAGTCCGCGAGTCGTCCTCGGGATACCGATCAACTATCGCTTCGGCAACACCATCGCCGCAGCGCTCACGCTGAACATCAGCAAGGGCGGGCTGGCAATCCGCACGATGAGCCCGCTCCAGCAGGATGCCAAGATGCGCGTGCGCTTCCGTCTGCCAGGGTCCAAACGAGACATCGAAGCCGAGTCACGCGTCGCGTGGAGCGACCGGCGGGTCGGCATGGGCCTGCAGTTCGAAAAGGTCGATCCCGCCGATCAGGCCAAGGTCGACGAGTTCGTCGATCAGCACTTCTTTTCGAATAGAAAAGCGTAGATGGTTCAGGCTATTCCGCAAGCAACCGCAACGCATTGCCAATCACGACGAGCGACGCGCCCATGTCGGCGACGACAGCCATCCAAAGTGTGGCGTTGCCAGTCAACGCGAGCGCCAGGAACGCCGCCTTGAGGGCGAGCGAGAAGCCGACATTGACGCGAATGTTCCGGACGGTCGCGCGACTGAGCCGGAGGGCGTAGGGAATCTTCGCCAGCTCATCGGCCATGAGCGCAACGTCGGCCGTTTCGAGCGCGGCGTCCGTACCAGCCACCCCCATCGCAATCCCGACGTCCGCGGCGGCGAGCGCCGGCGCGTCGTTGATGCCATCTCCCACCATCGCGAGAGCGCCAAAACGCGCGCTGGAGTTCTTCGACGGCGGCGAGTTTCTGCTCCGGTAAAAGCGCCGCCCGGTAATCTGAGATCCCCACGTTGTCCGCAAGCGCACGCGCCGCCAGCTCGTGATCGCCCGTCAGGAGCACCACGTGCTCGATCCCGTTCTCGCACAGCATCCCCACGGTATCGCGCGCGTTCGCGCGAATCTCATCAGCCACACCGATTACGCCGATAGCCGCGCCATCGGCGGCGACCACGACGGTACTTTTCCCGAGGGCAGCGAGGGCTTGTGTAGCGCGATCGACTGTCGTCCCGGCCCACCCGCGCTCGTCGACCAGACGATGACTGCCGACTACGACCGTGCGACCAGCGACCCGTCCCTCGGCCCCCAGTCCGGGCAGCGCTTCGACGCGATCAGCCCTGGTCAGCGGTACATCGTCGGCAACCGCTCGCGCGACGATCGCTTGTGCAATTGGGTGTTCGGATCGCGATTCGAGGGAAGCCGCGAGCGTGAGGATCTCGATCGTCGACGCGCCGTTGAGCGGCACGACGTCAGTGACGCGCAAGCGTCCTCTTGTCAAAGTGCCGGTCTTGTCGAACGCGATACAGCGCACGGCCGCCAGCCGCTCCAGACGTGCGCCACCCTTGATGAGCACCCCCTTGCGCGCCGCTGCCGCCAGCGCCGACACAATCGAGACCGGCGTGGAGATGACGAGCGCGCACGGGCACGAGATGACGAGCAGTACGAGCGAGCGATAGATCCATGTGCTCCAGTCGGCGCCGGCCCCTCCACCAAGAACGAGCGGCGGCAAGAGGGCGATCGCACACGCCAGCGCCAGCACGATCGGTGTGTACACGCGCGCGAAGCGATCGACGAACGTCTGGCTCGGAGCGCGCTGCGCTTGAGCGCGCTCGACGAGGTGAATGATTCGGGCCAGGGTCGAGTCCCGGCGCAGGCGCGTGACGGTCACCTCGAGCGCGCCGCGACCGTTGATGGCTCCTCCGAACACTTCGTCGCCCGGCTCTTTCAAGACCGGCAGTGATTCGCCGGTGATCGGCGCCTGGTTGACGTGGCTCTGGCCGGCGTCGACGAGCCCGTCCAGCGGAATCTTTTCGCCAGGACGCACGATCACGAGATCGCCGACAGCGATCTCGTCGACTGGAACGATGAACTCGGAACCGGCCCGGCGGACGAGCGCGTCAGCCGGTGCGAGATCCATCAGCGCACGAATCGCGCCGCGGGCCCGTTCCATCGCGCGTGCCTCGAGCATCTGCGCCAGCGCGAAGAGAAACACGACTGATGCGCCCTCGGCCCATTCGCCGAGGGCGATCGCCCCGGCAACAGCCACCATCATCAGCACGTGAATATCGAGATGCCCGGCCCGAATCGACATCCAGGCGCGCCGCGCCGTTTGGCTGCCGGCCAACCCAACAGCGACGACGTACGAGCACAGCCATGTGACCGTCGGCGCACTCGATAGCTGGGTCACCAGACCGAAGGCGAGGAAGGCGCCCGAGAGGAGGACCAGCCGCTCGCGCCAGATAGACGACGACGCCGGACGAGGTTCTTCGTGCTCCAGCCAGGCACGCATCCCGGTCTGCGCGACCGCCTCGGCGATGCCCGAGGTCGTCAGTTTCGCCGCGTCGTACTGAATCCGAAGGCGTTGGCCAACCACGTCGGCATCGAACATCTCGAGGCCGGTGAGCGTCTTCAGGCGGTGCTCCAGGATGGCGACCTCTTCATGACAGTCCATCCCCTCGATCCTGAAGACCGACTCGGCGTGCAGTTCGCAAACAGGACAGTCAGCCATAGTCGCTTTCGTTACGTCGCTCGAACCGCTACTCCTCGACGTGCGTCAGCCCTTGTCTCAGCAGCTCGATGATGTGGTGGTCGTCGAGCGCGTAGAAGACCAGCCGCCCGGAACGGCGGTAACGGACGAGCCGCATACCGCGCAGGAGTCGCAGCTGGTGCGACACCGCCGACTCGCTGATCCCTGCAAGCGACGCGATGTCGCAGACGCATAACTCGCCACCCGACAGCGCGTCGAGGATCCGGACTCGCGTCGGGTCGCCGAGGACGCGAAACGTCTCGGCCAGCGCCTCGACCGCCCCAGCTGACATCAGCAAGCGTCGCCGCGCCTCGCTCCCCCCGAGATGCGGCGCGCTGCAGGGCTCTTCTGCAACCGGGACCGCTCTCGGGGAGTCTGAAGGGGACGACGGCCGGTGTTCTTTTGAGGGTGCGCAACATATGAATATCTGAACAGATGCTCATATATACTGTAGCGCACTTCTTGACACGTTTTTCCGCGTGTCTGTAGGATCCCAAGGATCGGTCAGTAATCGGCTCTCTAACTACATGTTACGAAAGGCGACCAGGGCGGCGAGCTCTACGGCCCCGGTCCCCCTACGCTGGAGCAGTCTGTGATTGAGGTCCAACACGTCTCGAAGCGGTACGGTCGCGTGACCGCCGTCGACGATGTCAGTTTCAAGGTAGAACGAGGCGAGATTCTCGGCTTTCTCGGCCCGAACGGCGCTGGCAAGACCACAACCATGCGCATTCTCACCGGCTATATGCCGGCGTCGGAAGGAAAAGCCATGGTCGCGGGCTTCGATGTGTTCGAGCACCCGCTCGACGCGAAGCGCCGCACCGGCTACTTGCCGGAATCCCCACCCCTCTATCCCGACATGACGGTCCGCGAGTACCTCGATTTCGTCGCGCGCATCAAAGGCGTCCCGCCGGGGGAACGCAAGTCGCGTGTGACGGGCGTGATGAAGCAGACCCATGTCAGCGACATGGCTGACCGGCATTGCTCGAAGCTTTCCAAGGGATACAGGCAGCGCGTTGGCCTTGCGCAGGCTTTGATTCACAATCCCGAGGTCCTGATCCTCGACGAACCGACCGCCGGCCTCGACCCCAAGCAGATCATCGAGACCCGGCAGCTCATTCGCAGCCTGGCCGGCAGCCACACGATCGTCCTGAGCACGCACATCCTTCCCGAAGTCGCCCAGACCTGCCAGCGGGTCGTCATCATCAACAAGGGCCGGGTCGTCGCCGTCGACACGCCCGAGAACCTGACCGCGCGGCTGACCGGCTCTGAAACGATGTACATCCAGATTGACGCGGCCGGCGCGGAGCCGGGACCGGCGCTTGCCGCCATCCCCGGCGTGTCGCGCGTGGTCGAGTCGGACGGCGGCTTCGAAGTCGAGAGCGAGCGCGGAACGGACGTGCGGCGCGAGCTCGCGAAGACCGTCGTCAACAAGGGGTGGGGACTGCTGGAGCTTCGGCCGATGCGGATGAGCCTCGAGGAGGTCTTCCTCCAGGTGACGACCGACGAAAGTGCGCCCGACCCCGCCGCGCCGGCGATCGCAGCAACAGACGATATGACCCGTATCCAGGAGGCGCCGCGTGACGAGCGTTCGTAACATTCTGGCCATCGCGGGCAAGGAGCTGCGCGGGTACTTTGCCTCGCCGATGGGCTATATCCTCGTCGGGCTGTTCGCGCTGCTCTTCGGCGCGTTCTTCCGCGTCTACTTGACGGGCTTTGCCGATCAAAGCCAGCGCATGGCGATGGGGGGCGGCGGAAATATCAACGTGAACGAGTACCTGATTCGCGGCGTGCTGCACAACGTCGCCATCATCATTCTCTTCGTCATGCCGCTCGTCACGATGCGGACCTACGCCGAAGAGAAACGATCGGGCACGATGGAGCTGCTGCTGACCTCACCGATCACCGACGTCCAGATCATCGTCGGCAAGTTCCTCGGCGCGATGGGCCTGTTTGGAGCGATGCTGCTCGTCACCGCGATCGATATCGCCATCCTGTTCAGGCTGGGCAACCCCGAGCTCAAGCCTGTGCTTGCCGGCTATCTCGGACTGCTCCTCCTCGGCGGCTGTTTCCTGTCGGTCGGGCTGTTTCTCTCGAGCCTGACCAAGAATCAAATCGTCGCCGGAGTGATGACCTTCGCGGTGTTCCTGATGCTCTGGATCATCAACTGGTTTGCCGATTCGGTCGGGCCGACCGGACGCGTGATCGTCGGCTTCCTGTCGATTACCGAGCACCTCGACGATTTCACCAAGGGCATCATCGACACGAAACACATCGTCTACTACCTGAGCTTCATCACGTTCGGCCTGTTTCTGACTGCCAAGTCGGTCGACTCCGAACGCTGGCGCGGATAAGCGGACCAAAACGACATCATGTTGAAACGACTTCTCGGACTCTTGGGATGGCTGGGCGTCATACTCGTGTTCGCCTCGGTCGCGGTGTCGAACCTGCGGCCCGAATGGGGATGGTGGAGAGGCCTCTCCATCGCCGGCCTGGTCTGCGTCCTGCTCTACGTGCTGAGCCAGTGGCGCGAGATCGCGCGTGACTTTTCAGGCAGGCAGGCGCGGTACGGCACGCTCGCGGGCGCGAGCGTCCTCATCGTCCTGGCCATCCTGGCCGCCATCAATTACCTCGCCGAGCGCCACAACAAGCGCTGGGACCTGACCGCCGCGAGCCAGTACACGCTGTCGGATCAGACCAAGAAGGTCCTGCAGGGGCTGACCAAACCGGTCAAGGTGACGGTCTTCGCGCGCACCGACGACTTCGAGCGATTCCGATCGCGCCTCGAGGAATACCAGTATCAAACCAAGCAGCTGCAGGTCGAGTACGTCGATCCGGAGAAACGCCCGTCGCTGGCCGAGCGGCTCAAGGAGAACGCCCTCGGAACGATCGTCCTCGAGTACGACGGGCGCGTGCAGCGCGTGACCTCGGATGCCGAACAGGACCTCACCAACGGGCTGATCAAAGTCGTCCAGGGCCAGCAGCCCAAGGTGTATTTCGTCACCGGCCACGGCGAGCGTGACATCGCGGGATCGGACGGCGGTGGTTACAGTGGAATTGCCGGAGCGCTGAAGTCGGACAACTTCGTCACCGAGCCATTGGTGCTGCTCCAGCAGGACATTCCTGCCGACGCCGCCGTCGTCGTCGTCGCCGGCCCCAAGTCCGACCTCCTCGAGCCCGAGGTTGCCAAGCTCAAGGCGTACCTGGCGAAGGGCGGGAAGCTGATGGTCCTCATCGACCCGCCGCAGAAGGCCGATGCGCCGCCGATGACCAACCTGATCGCGCTCTTGAAGGATTGGTCGGTCGACGTTGGCACAAATGCCGTCCTCGATCCGATGAGTCAGCTCCGCGGCACTCAGGCTGACGTGCCGGTGGCCGCTCAGTATCCCTTTCACGCGATCACGAGCACGTTCCGACTGCTGACCGCCTATCCGTACGTCCGCTCGGTCAAGCCGATCGAGGGCGCGCCGGCGGGACGCACGGCGACGTCGATTGTCATGAGCGGCCGAAACAGCTGGGCCGAAAGCGATCTGAAACGAATGACGACTGAGGGCAGCGCCGAGCCGAACTTCGACCAGGGCGACGTCCAGGGACCAATTTCGCTCGCCGTCGCGGTCAGCGCGCCGGTCGAAGGCGCGACCCCGCCTCCTCCGGCACGACGGGCCGGATGCCAATCCGAACAAGCCCGAGACGCGCCTGGTCGTCGTCGGCGACTCCGATTTCGCCGCAAACTCGGTCGCGGGAATCCCCGGCAACCAGGACATGTTCCTCAACATGGTCAACTGGCTGGCGCAGCAGGAGAACCTGATTTCGGTTCGGCCGCGCAACCCCGAGGATCGTCGCATCACGATGACGGCCGGCCAGGACCGGATGATCTTCTGGTTCACGATTGCGATTCTGCCCGGGCTGATCTTCCTCGCCGGCATTCAGACCTGGTGGCGGAGGCGTTAACGATGCGGGGCATCCGATCGTTTCTGCTCCTGTTCGTCGTGGCCGCCGGCCTCGGCGCCTATCTGTATTTCGTCGAGTCGAAGCGCGACCCGTCGGACGCGGAAAAGAAAGAGAAGGTCTTTACCGTCGAGGCGGACAAGATCGACGAGATGACCATCAAGTCGGAGTCCGGCGAGCGCACGACGCTCAAGAAGACCGGCACCGATTGGCAAATCGTCGAACCCGTGACCGCACCGACCGACAGCGCCGCGGTGTCGGGGTTGACGAGCAACCTCTCCACGCTCGAGCTCCAGCGGGTCATCGACGACAACCCGCAGGACGTCGCGGAGTACGGTCTGACGCAGCCGCGCATCGAGGTCACCTTCAAGGCCGCCGGCAAGGAGCAGCGGCTCCAAATTGGCCGCAAGACCCCCGCGGCGACTGACTTGTACGCGAAGATCGCCGATCAGAAGCGCGTGTTCCTGATCCCCAGCTTCGTCGACGCGACGTTCAACAAGACCACCTTCGACCTGCGTGACAAGACCGTCCTCAAGGTCGAGCGCGACAAGATCGACACCCTCTCGATCACGTCGCCGAAACGCGTCCTGCAATTCACCAAGGCCGATGGCGAGTGGAAGATGGCTTTGCCCGTGAAGGGACGCGCGGATTTCACGACCGTGGATGGTCTCGTCAGCCGCCTCAGCACGCTTCAGACCAAATCGATCGTCGCGCCGCAGGCGACAGCGCTCGGCGAATACGGGCTCGACAAGCCCGCCACCACGATTCAGCTCGGATCAGGCTCCTCACAGGCGACGCTCCTCCTCGGCAAGAGCGCCGGGGAAGGCGTCGTCTACGCCAAGGATCAATCGCGGCCGGCGATCATCACGATCGAATCGACCCTGGCCGATGATGCCAGCAAGGACACCGGCGAGTATCGGCAAAAGGATCTCTTCGACGGCCGCGCCTTCAATGCGACTCGCCTCGAGGTGACGCGCGGCGGCCAGACCTCGACGTTCGAGAAAACCAAAACGAAGAACAAGGAAGGCCAGGACGAAGAGAAGTGGAAGCAGACGGCGCCGGCGGCGAAAGACGTCGACCAGTCCACTGTCGACAACCTGATCTCGGCGATCACCGCGGCGCGCGCGACCAGCTTCGTCGAGGGCGCGGCCAAGACCGGGCTGGACAAGCCGGAACTTTCAATCACATTCACGTCGGATGAGGGCAAGCGTGTCGAGAAGGTCAGTTTTGCTCGCAGCGGCGCCGACGGTTACGCAAGCCGCGACAGCGAGCCAGGCGCCGCAAAAGTCGATGTCGCCACGATCGACAACATCGTCAAGTCGCTCGACGGCATCAAGTAGAACCACCAGCAACACCGAGGCTCACGAGCCGCGGATAACACGGATAACACGGACCAGACGGAGACATTCACGACGCACCGGCCCACCACGACAACGCGGATTCTGACAGTCACGGCCGCGTGGGTCGCTATCTCGCTCTCGGCTGGCTGCGCGACAGCGCCGGTTGCTTCGCTTCCCGCTGGTGCCACACCTCCGACTTCCTCTCCCGAGGCACCCAAAGCCTCGGCTGCGGTGGCACGACTTCGTGCGGATCTGACGCTGGTCTTCACCGCCCCGATCATGGCGCGTGGCGTATGGGGCGTCGACATCCGGTCGCTCGACACCGGCGAGCCGTTATTCGAGCTCAATGCCGGCCGGCTCATGATGCCGGCGTCGAACATGAAGATCCTGACGCTCGCGGCGGCCGCCGACGCGCTCGGCTGGGACTACGTCTTCACGACCACACTCGAGACGTCCGCGCCGGTGACGGACGGCGTCTTGATGGGCGACCTGATCGTGCGCGGCGGGGGCGATCCGACCATCAACTCGCGCGACCAGCGCGCCGCTGCCGTCCTCGATGAATGGGTGGCGGCGCTGCGATCGGCCGGCATTCAGAAGATCGACGGCCGAATAATCGGTGACGACCAGCGTTTTGACGATGAGGGCATCGGGCCGGGCTGGGCCTGGGATTATCTGCAGTTTGGTTACGCTGCACCGGTTGGCGCGCTGCAGTTCAACGAGAATCTCGCGACCCTGACGATCCGCCCGGCGGTGGCCGGCCAGCCTGCTCAGGTGATGCTGACTCCCGGCGCCGGTTTCACGCTCATCAACCGCGTCGCCACGGTCGCAAGCGGCGCCACTCCCAGCATCGACTACCGCCGCCGGCTCGACCAGCCGGTGCTCGAGGTCACGGGCTCGATCGGCGCGGACTCTGCCACGCTCGAGCGCGCAGTGGCGGTCGTCAACCCGACGATCTTTTTCGCTCAGTCGCTCAAGGATGGATTGATCGCTCGAGGGATTGCGGTCACCGGCAGTGCGGTCGACCAGGACGACGTCGCCGCGGAGCTTTCGCAATCGACCGCCGAACGGCGCACGATCGTCACGACCAGCTCGCCCCCGCTACGCCAGATCGCGACCGTCCTCATGAAAGTCAGTCAGAACCTCTACGCCGAAACGCTCATCAAGGCGATCGGCGGAGCGAGAGACGGCCTCGGGACTTTCGACGGCGGGCTGAACGCGGTCCGCGCCACGCTCACGTCCTGGGGAATACCTACCGACAGCTACGTGAACGCCGACGGCTCGGGGCTCTCACGCTACAACTACCTTGCGGCCTCGACCGTGACTGCCATCCTCGAGCGCATCTACAAGGACGATCGCCACCGCGCTCCTTTCATCGCGACGCTGCCGATCGCCGGCAAGGAAGGCGAAGGCACGATGGCGACGCGCATGCGGCGGACGCGCGCGGCGGGGAACGCGGCCGCCAAGACAGGGTCGATCTCGAACGTGCGGGCGCTGTCCGGCTACGTGCGGACGCGCGATGGCGAGATGCTGGTCTTCTCGATTCTCGCCAACGACTTCGTCATTCCGGCGGCGACGGTGAACTGGATCACCGACCTCGCGGTCGAGCACCTTGCTAACTTCACGCGGCAGTAGCCGCTGGGGGCCATCTTACTTCACGCGGAAATAACGGTTCGCGCGGCGCCGAGGATCGCGTTCGCGTCGCCCTTTAGCCCGCCACCCTGCGCGAGCTCCGGACGGCCGCCACCTTTCCCGCCGAACATCGCCGTCAACTGCTTGAGGACCGTGGCGCTATCGAGCCCGACATCCGGCGCCCGTGCGATGACGATCGCCGACGGCTCGGGAACGCTGATGAGGACTGCGGCGTGCCCCGGCCGAGCTGCAATCGCAGTCGCAATGGACTTGAGACCGTTGGCATCCCACCCGTCGCCAACTTCGAGCGCAGCGAGGACCACGCGGGCCGCCCCCACCGGCTCCGCGCGCTCCGCGAGCGCGTTGGCTTCGTGTCCAGCGAGCCGTGTCTGCAGATCCTTGACCTGCCGTCGGAGGTCGCGGGCGTCGGTCTGTCCGCGATCGATCGCCGCTGGCAACTCGGCCGGCAGCACCGACAGGAGCCGAACGCTCGCCGCGACAGTATCGCGGAGCCCGTGATAGCCGGCCAGGGCGCGCCCACCGCACAGAAACTCGAGTCGGGTCCCACCCTTGAACTTCTCGAACGCGGCGACCGCGATGATGCCGATTGCACCCGTGCGCGCGACGTGCGTCCCGCCACACGCCGACACGTCGAAGTCCTCGACGTCAACCAGCCGCAAGACGCCTTCCCGTTTCGATTCCTTTCGCAGCGGCAGCGCCGCGACCTCATCCGCGTCCGCAAATCGAATCGTGACCGGCCGGTTCTCCCAGACAACGCGATTGGCCTCGTCCTCGGCTCGGGCAATCTCCGCCGGCGTGACCTCGCGTGCCAGATCGATGGTTGAGGCGGTCGAGCCGAGATGGAAGCTGACCGTTGACACGTTGAGCAACCGGTCGAAGGCCGCTGAAAGCACGTGTTGACCGGTGTGCTGCTGCATATGCTCGAATCGTCGCGGCCAGTCGATCACGCCCCGCGTCGGGCCGAGCTCGATTGGACCCTCCACCAGGTGCAGAATCCGGCCGTCGTCGCCATCGATCACGTCGACGACGCGAGCGGCGCCGAGGATGCCGGTATCGAATGGCTGGCCACCGGAGGTCGGATAGAACGCGGTGCGGTCGAGGACGGCTGCGAACTGGCCCGGACGCTCCGACACTGCGTCAACGCCGACCACCGCAGCATCGAACTCGCGGGCGTAGGCGTCGTGATAGTAGAGGCGTTCGGTCACGAATGTCCCCCGATCACCGGGTCGGCGACACCGGCTTCTGCGAATCCCTTCGCTCGCAGGCGGCAACTGTCACAACGGCCGCAGGGCGCGCCAGACGGCGCCGGGTCGTAGCAACTGTGGGTGACCGCGTAATCGAGCCCGAGCGCGAGACCGCGTCGGATGATGTCGGCCTTCGACAGACGCAGGAGTGGCGCCAGGATCTGCAGCGGCCGGCCTTCGACGCCGGCCTTGGTGGCGAGTGCGGCCATGCGCTCGAAGGCCTCGAGGTACTCAGGCCGGCAGTCTGGATACCCCGAATAATCGAGCGCGTTCACGCCGATGACGATGGCGGTTGCGCCGACGACCTCGGCCCAGGCGAGCGCTAGCGAGAGAAAGACAGTGTTGCGCGCGGGCACGTAGGTCGACGGGATGCTGTGATCGCTCTCGAGCGCGCGATCCTTCGGAATCGTGCCGTCACCGACGAGAGCCGAGCCACCGAACGCCGCGAGGTCGACCGCGAGCTCGAGATGCCGGGCGACGCCGAGCGCGCGTGCCGCCGCGCGCGCCGCCTCAATCTCGCGCGCATGGATCTGGCCGTAGCGGATGCTGAGGGCGTAGAGTTCATAGCCCTCGGACTTCGTCATCGCCGCGGCAGTGAACGAGTCGAGGCCGCCGCTGAGCAGCACGATGGCTCGCCGACCGCTCTGGTCCTCCGTGTGACTCATCTGATCCGTGTAATCCGTGTAATCCGTGGATCCGTGATCGATGTTCCGATTGATCCGTGGCGATGATCCGTGTGATCCGTGGCGTCAGACGCCTCGGGCATCCGCGCTCCAGATGTACTTGTGCGCCTGCAACTGCAGCCGGACCGGGAGACGGTCGGCGAGGATCCACGCCGCGAGCTCGTGGCCGGGCAGGACACCGTGCACGGGCGACAGCAGAATCGCGGCGCACCGCCCTTCGAGCGCGTGCCGCCTGATCACGTCCTTTGCGAACTCGTAGTCCTGCCGATCCTGCACCACGAACTTGACTTCGTCGGTCGGCGTCAGGAGATCCAGGTTCGACCAGTCGTTCTTCGCTGACTCGCCGCTCGCCGGACACTTCACGTCGATGATCCGGATGACGCCAGCGGGGACCTGCGCGACGCTGCGGTGACCACCGGTCTCGAGGAGGACCGTATGGCCCCGCTGCAGGAGTTCGCTCATCAGGGGATAGACGTCTGGCTGGAGCAGTGGCTCACCACCGGTAATCTCGACCACCGGACACTCGAACGCGGCCACATCGGCGACGACCTGATCGATGCTCATCTTCCGGCCTTCATGAAACGCGTACGGCGTGTCACACCACGAGCAGCGCAGGTCGCACGCGGTCAGGCGGACGAAGACACAGGGCCGGCCGGTATGGGTCGACTCTCCCTGAATCGAGTGGAAAATCTCGTTGATCGTCAGCATCGGGACCAAACAGCAATTGTACCGCGTCCGAGACGTACAATACGGACATGGCCAAGCCGATCCTCTACCTCAAGCCCACGTGAACGACCTGCAGAAACGCCAGAAGTTTTCTGGAGCAGCAGAAGATCGACGTCGAAGAGCGGGACATCAACAAACACCCACCGGATCGCGCGTTTCTCGAGAAGCACATCGACGCCGACCGCTTCCTCGATTTCGTCAGCACGCGGAGCCCGGTGTTCAAGGAGCGGCCTTTACCGAAGTCCAAGAAGGAGGCGATCGACTTGATGATGCAGCAGCCAAACCTCATCAAGCGGCCGATTCTGATCCAGGGCTCGAAGGTGACCTTCGGGTTCAACAAGGATGCCTACAAGTAGCACGGCGCTAATCAAAATCGGCACTTCAGGCTGGCACTATCCGTCCGGCCAGGGCACCTGGAACGGGATCTTCTACCCGGCGCAGCCACGCGCGCGCCGGCGCGGCAAGTTCGACGAGCTCGCCTACTACGCCGAGCACTTCGACACCGTCGAGATCAACTCGACGTTCTACGGCGTGCCGGCGGCATCGACAACGAAGGGCTGGGCTGACCGCACGCCCAGGGACTTTGACTTCTCGCTGAAGCTCTTTCAGAAGTTCACCCACCCCGAGATGTTCCACAAGGCCGTGGGCAGCGATCCGCACGACCTCGGCGAGCGCGACGTCGACGAGTTCCGTCGCGCGATCGACCCGCTGGCATCAGCCGGCAAGCTGGGCGCGCTCCTCGCCCAGTTTCCAGCCAGCTTCACCAATGAGCCTGACGCGCGCGGATACCTGGAATGGCTCCTGGAGCAGTTCAGGGAGTACAGCGTCGCCGTCGAACTGCGCCATCGGAGCTGGAGCGATGACCCGCGTTCGACGTTCGACCTGCTCGAAACGTTCGGCGCCGCCTGGACGCAGATCGACGAGCCCAAGTTCAGGACGTCGATTCGGCAGGACCTGCGGCCCAACGTCCGATCCTTCTACTACCTCCGCCTGCACGGCCGTAACACCGCACAGTGGTGGACGCACGAGAAGGCCGAAGACCGCTACAACTATCTCTACTCGGCCGACGAGCTCGAGCCATTCGCCGCGGCGGCCGGCGAGGCGGCACGGGCAGTGAAGAAGGCGTATCTCTACACCAACAATCACTTCTCGGCGAAGGCGGTGGCCAACGCTGCGATCCTCAAGCACCAGCTGGGCCAGACGCTTCCGGGCGACTACCCGGAAGAGTTCGTCGAGCGCTATCCGGATCTGAAGGGCCTCGTCAGGATTCTGCAGCCGGCGCTCATTCCTTCACCGAAGCCTTCTTGAGCACATCGGCTTTCTGGATCTTGGCGGCAACGTCCAGCCCTTTGATCACCTTGCCGAACACGGCAAACTTTCCGTCGAGCGTCGGTGCAGCGCGCAGCGTGATGTAGAACTGGCTCGACGCGTCTTTGGCCGAACCGCTGTGAGCCATGCCGACGGCGCCAGGGCCATTCCGCCGCTTCTTCGTGATCTCGGCGACGCCGATCGGCGTGCCGCTGCTTCCCGTGCCCCACGACGACTGCTTCGTCATGTCACGCGTCTGCGGATCGCCGACCTGAATCACGAATCCCGCTTCAGCGCGGTGAAACCTCAGGCCGTTGTAGAACCCTTTCTTGATGAGCGCGAGCACGTGCGCGACGGTCTTCGGGGCCTCCTCCGGGTAGGTCTCGATCTCGATGACACCTTTGGCGGTGTCGAGCACGATGATCGGCCCGGCACCTGGAGATGTCTGTTCAGAGTTGACGGTCGAGGGCATCAACAACAAGACGCCCAGTGCGCACGCAATCAGTTTCATAGGTCCTCACTTGGCAGCCTTCCCCACCCGGGTCACGCCGATTCTGGGGCATAGATCGGCAATCGCGCAACTCCCGCATAGGGGATACACCGGCCGACAGACGTTCTGTCCCCAGGTCACGAGGTACAAATTGACGACTGGCCACCAGCGCTGCTCGACCACTCGATAGAGCGCGCGCTCGGTCTCTTCCGGCGTCCGGGTCCGCACCCAGCCAAGCCGATTCGAGATGCGATGCACGTGCGTGTCGACGCAGATGTTGTCGGCGCTGCGGTGCGCGAGAATCAGGACCAGGTTCGCCGTTTTGCGGCCGACCCCCGGCAGCGTCAGCAGGTCGTTCATCGTCGGCGGCACGCGGCCGTCAAAGCGTTCGAGGAGCTGCTTGCAGGTCTCGACGACGTGCACGGCCTTGTTTCGATAGAAGCTCACGGGGTAGATGAGCGCCTCGACGCGCGCCGTCGGCAGCCTGGCGATCGTACGCGGAGTACGAGCGGCCCGGAACAGACGCCTCGATGCTGAGGCCGTGACGGCATCGCGCGTTTGCGCCGACAGCATGGTCGCGATCAGTACCTGAAACGGATCGTCATGCTGCTCGGCGGCGATCTTCTCGACCGCCGGCTCGTCGAGCCCATCGATCGCCTTCGCCAGGCGGCGCATCACCGCGGCGATGCGCCCGCGCGGAACCTTCGGCTGCGGCGGCAGGGGCACCTGGTCTAGTCTTACCCGAGGGGCTTCGCCCCTCGGACTCCCCGACACGCGCTCTCGCGCGCCGCTGGCGACGGCGCGCTCCGATCGCGTGGCTCACTCGCTACGCTCGTTCGCGCCATTAGTGAAATGGCTTCTAGGGTCCCGTCCGCGGCGTGACAGGCGTCAGCGCCGGACGGCCGTGAAGGACGGCGAGCACGTTCGACACGGCAAGATCGGCCATCGCCGTCCGCGTCTCGCGCGTGGCGCTGCCAAGATGCGGCGCCAGCACGACGTTCTCGAGGCCGAGGAGCCCGGCGAAGACTTCAGGTTCCTTCTCGTAGACGTCGAGCGCGGCGCCGGCAATCAAGTGTTCGTTGAGCGCCCAGGCGAGCGCCTCTTCGTCGACGACCGGTCCGCGCGCCGTGTTGACGAGATACGCCGACCGCTTCATCCGGGCCAGCGCTCGCTTGTCGATCAAGTGTCGAGTCGACGGCGTCAGCGGCGTGTGGATTGAGATGACGTCCGAGCTGACCAGCAGCTCGTCGAGCGACATCTCGGGCAGGTCGAGGGCAGGCCGTCCCTCTCTCGCCATGAAGACCGCCGTCATGCCGAATGCCGGCGCGCGGGCCGCGACCGCGCGGCCAATCCGTCCCCTGCCGATGATCCCGAGCTGCTTGCCGCCGAGCTCCATGCCGAGCATGAAGTCGAGCGCCCACCCCTTCCAGCCGCCTCTGCGCACCAACCGCTCGCCTTCGACAAGCCGGCGCGTCACCGCCAGAATCAGCGCCCACGTGAACTCGGCGGTCGACTGGGTCAGCACGTCAGGTGTGTTGGTCACGACGATGTGTCGCGCGTGAGCGGCCGCGACGTTGATGTTGTCGTAACCGACGGCGATGTTGGCGACGACCTTCAGATCCGGCGCCGCCGCCAGCACGTCTGCATTCACTGGATCGGTCAGGACGCAGACCAGCCCCTGCTTGCCCTGCAGCCGGTTGACGAGCTCGGCGGCCGTCAGCGGCGCCCCGCCGTCATACAGCTCGACGTCGCAGCCAGCTTCGAGCTTCGACAGGACCGACGCGGGGATCCGGCGGGTCAGGAGGACGCGAGGGCGCGAATCAGTGTCCGTGCGATTCGCAGTAGCCACAGTGGTTGCAGGAAACGGTCGGTTCGATGAGGCAGGGCCCATCGGACTTCGGCAGCACGTAGCGGATGTGGCTCACATGCGCCGAGAAGGCCGCGGGGGCGGCGGGCGCAACCGGCTGGGGCGTCTGCAGGCGCTTCGCCACCGCCTCGCGGACCATCGCGCGCAGTGCCTGTTCATCCATATGCTGATCCTTGCAATGCTGAGTGCTGAATGCTGAATGCTGAAGTAAATGCTGAATTCATCATTTACATTCAGCACTCAGCATTCAGCATTGCAAGTAATTGTATCGATGATCCCGATGATCGCGGCATCGACCGCGGCGGCTTTCTTGCCGAGCGCGTCGCCCGGCGGCCTTGCCCTCGATCACCACCAGCACCTTTTCGCCGATGCCGGCGCCCACCGAATCGATCGCGATGAGCGGGACGCCGCGCGGTGCATCATCGATCGACAGCGGCTGGACGAGCAGCAGCTTGGCGCCCTCCAGCTTCCGGTTCTTCTGCGTGGAGACCACGGTACCGACCACACGCGCGATTTGCATTGGCCTAGGCGCCGCCGCTCTCGGTGTGCCAGTAGTCGACGATCCCGATGATCGACGCGTCGGTCGGCGGCTCGGCGGGATAGAACGGAAACGCGGCCTCCCGGCCGCGGACGAAGAAGACGTTCTCGCCAACGCCCGCACCGACTGAATCGAGCGCGACGAGCGTGCGGCCGACCGGCTCGCCGGCGGCAGTCAGCGGCTGCAGTACCAGCAGTTTCGACGCGGCCAGATTCGCGTCCTTCATCGTCGCGACGACCTCACCGATGACACGAGCGAGCTGCATTACGTTTCCCTGACTTCGATCGCATCGACGATGCCGACAATGGCGGCATCGACCGGGCAATCCTTGAGGCCGGCGGCCATGCGCGCCGAGCTGCCGCTGACGATCAGCACCGTCTCGCCGACGCCCGCGTCAACCGTGTCGACGGCTACCAGGTAGCTGCCTTCGGGCTTCCCTCGGGGATCCATCGGGCGCGCGACGAGCAGCTTGCTGCTCAGCAGCCGGTCGTCTTTGCGCGTGGCGACCACGGTGCCGACAATCTTCGCCAGGATCATTTCGCGCTTGCGGTCGCCTTTCCGATCGGCAGCGCGTCCTCGAGGTTGGCATGCGGACGCGGAATGACGTGCACCGATACGAGCTCTCCGACGCGCCGCGCCGCGGCGGCGCCGGCGTCGGTCGCCGCCTTCACTGCGGCGACGTCGCCGCGCACGATTGCCGTCACATAACCCGCGCCGATCTTTTCCCAGCCGACGAGCGTGACCTTGGCGGCCTTGACCATCGCGTCCGCGGCCTCGATCATCGCGACGAGACCTTTGGTCTCGACCATCCCGAGCGCCTCACCCATGTGCTGCCTCCACAAAAAGCTCTCAGCTATCAGCTCTCAGCTGTCAGCTCGCCGCTGTTAGTGATTCTGTCTTGTCGTCCGACTGTCGCCAGCTGAGAGCTGAGAGCTGACAGCTGATGGCTGATAGCTACTTGAGACTTCGTACGGCGTCCTCGATGAGCGCCGTCAACTCGCTGTATGTTAGCCGAATTTCCTCATCAGGGCCTACGCCGGATCCCGGCCGCACCGAGGGCGACCGGGGAACCAGTCGCTCGCCTGGCGTCGACGATGGCGCCTGAACCACCTGGCAATCGAGCGGGTCAGCGGCGGAGGGCTCGGGACAGATCGGCGCGGGCGCGGCGATCCCGTAGGAGCCGCGCAATTTCTCGAGCCGCGCGACCTCCTCGCGCGACAGCAGGCGCTCGCCGCCGAGCATTCGCGCCACCAGACTGATCTTGGCGAAGTGCTCGATCGTCTCCATCTTGTAGTAGGCCGAGAACACGTCGGCGCCGAGCGTCAGCGCGCCGTGGTTGGCGAGGAGCATGCCATCGTGCGCCTTGACGTACTTGCGCACGGCCTCAGGCAGCTCGCGGGTCGAGGGCGTCGCGTACTCGGCGATCGGCACGCTCCCGAGCGTGGTGACGACCTCGGCAAGCACCGCGCGATCGAGCGGGATACCGGCGACCGCGAAGCCGGTGGCGATGGGCGGGTGTGCGTGGACCACCGCCTGGATTTCGGGACGTTGGCGGTAGACCTCGAGGTGCATCTGCATTTCGGAGGACGGATTGCGCTCGCCGGCAATCTTCTTCCCGTCGAGATCGGTGATGCACATCATCTCGACGGTCATGAACCCCTTGCAGACGTTGGTCGGCGTCATCAGCAGCCGCGACGCGTCGAGCCGGAGGCTGATGTTGCCGTCGTTCGAGGCGGTGTAGCCGCGCGCATAAAGACGGCGACCGACTTCGACGATGTCGGCGCGGTGCTGGGCTTCTGAGCGGTCAGCCATGCATCACCGGCGTTCCCATTCGCGGCGGCACCGGTCCGAACAGAAGTACAGCGTCTCTCCACCGATCCGGAGTACTGGCGCCTTGGCCGGCGAGACGAAAGTGCCGCAGACGGGATCGCGCTCGAGCTTCACGCCGACTTTGCACGGGACCATCGACGCGTCGGTAGCCCGCGCCTTCGAGGACACCCTTGGCGAGTCGCCAGACCGCTCGTGCGACAGCCAGGAGCAAGAGGAGCTGAAGGAGGCGGAGCACCATGGCTATCCTGGAGGTTTGCCGCTCCCGCCACCGCCTCCCGGCAGGTTGGGATGCGCGCTGCGAAGGCTGTCGAGGGCTTGTTTCGCGCGCTTCCCTTCGGCCGAGTCCGGCGCATACTCCACGACCCGCTGCCACGCCTCGGCGGCCCCCTCCAGATCGTCTTTCCCGAACGCGCGCACGATGCCGACGTTCAGCAACGTCTTGGAGTGACGCGGGTCAATCGCCAGCGAGCGGTCGAACTGCTGGAGCGCGCGATCGGGCTGGTTCATGTAGTAGTAGCTGATGCCGAGATCCGTGCTGGCGCTGACGTTGCGCGGCTCGATGGCGATCGCCTGCTCGTACCAGCGCGCGGCATCTGCGAAGCGCTCCGAGTCGAAATAGAGGTTGCCGAGCTCGAGTCGCACCGCGGCATCCTGCGGGTTGCCTTTTGCCGTCTGGGCCAGCGCGGCCGCGCGCGACTCGTCGAGCGGCGCCGCCGTCGACTGCCCTGACTTGGCCGCGCCGTTCTGCCGCCGGAGTGGCGACGCGCGGCGCGGCGTTCTGCTGGCTGCCGATGATCCAGCCGACGAGAATGCCGAAGAACACGCCGGCGAGGCCGAAGATGACTGAGTCTCGTGACACGAAAGCTATCTCACAACCCGATCCGTGTTGTCCGTGTGATCCGTGGCTCTAGAGGATGCCCTGGGATGACCGCGGTTCGATCATAGCAGCGTTCGTCGGAACCACTCCAGGAGGCGCTGGCCGAGAGCCGAATCGCCCGTCAACATTGCGGTACCATGGCCGGCACGGCTGAGCACGACGACCTCGCGACTGCCGCCACCCGCCTTTTGCAGCTCACGCACGGACCGCGCGGCATATCCATCGTCGTCGCTCGCCACGAGGAGCGCCGGGCGCGCGCCGTACTTCTTGATCGCGCTCTCCAGGCGGAGGCCGCGATAGTCGAGCGACGGTGAGAGAAGCGCGAGGCTGGCGACCGACGGATCGTCAACCGCCGCAAGCACCGCGAGTGACGCGCCAATCGATGCGCCGGCGATCCCGATGCGCGAGGGCGTCACCTCGGCGCGCGCCGAGAGAAAGCGCCGAGCGGCTCGCACGTCCTGGACCATGCCCGTATAGTCCTGCGGGCTGCCGGCCGACTCGCCATGACCACGGAGATCGATGGCCAGTCCGCCAATGCCCTCGGCCGCGAACTGTGCGGCAAGGCCTTCCCAGTCGCGGCGGGATTTCTGCAGCATGTGCACGAAAATGACTGCCGGGGCCGGCCGGGTGGATGGCTCGAACCACGTTGCGGCGAGCGTCAGGCCATCGTCGGTCCTGAAGGTGACCTTTTGGGATCGAACTCCGGCCACCGGAATCTGGAGCAGGGTCACGACCGCGGCCGCGACGAGCCATGGCGCGCGCCTCCGGAGGCATGGCCTGTGGAGCCGAGGCGGAGGTCCTGTGAGCCGGCCCGGTCAAGGATGTCAGTATACAGGCCGACTTCTTTGATATAGTCCCTCCGGCATGCTCGATGAGATCACCCAGGCGGTGCTGGCGCGGGAAGACGTCGGGCGCTACTTGCGGGGAGGGCACGGGCAGTCGGAGCTGGAAGCTCGCGAGCGGATCCACGCCTACCTTGATGAGCTGCGAACGACGCAGCGCTACCCCATCTACCGGGCCCTGAAGCATCCGCTCTATCCGATCCTGCGGAAGATCGACCGGATCGAAGAGCATGTCCGAATCGCACAGGACGCCACCCGCAGGGGCCGCACGATCTACATCTCGAATCACAAGAGCCACCTCGACTATCTCGTCGAGCCCCTGGTCATCGACGACAACGGCATCCGGCCGCCGGTAATTGCAGCGGGGATCAACCTGTTCGGCGGCCCGCTCGGGCTCATTCACCGGCACGTCACCGGGGCCATTCCAATTCGCCGCAACGCCAAGGATCCGGCGTATCTGGTGACGCTGAAGGCGTACGTCGCGGAGCTGCTGCAGCGTCACGATTTGCTGTTCTATATCGAGGGAGGCCGGAGCTACACGGGCGAGCTCAAATCACCGAAGACGGGCCTGCTCCATGCCGCGGTTCAGGCCGAGCGCGCTGATTCGTCGATCGTTCCGCTTGCCGTCTCGTACGATCTCGTGCTCGAGGACCATATCCTCGCGCACCAGGGATCGAAGCGGCGCCAGCGGCCGTTCGCGCGCGAAGTCGCCGAAATGGTCCGCTTCGCTGTCGGATATCAGTCGCGCGCGTTTGTGACCTTCGGCGCGCCGATTTCACTCGATGGCTACGATCCCGAGTCCCGACGCGACGTCATGACGCTCGCGCACCAGATTCGAGACTCGATTGGCCGCCTCTACAAAGTCCTGCCCACCGCTGTCGTGGCCGCGGCGATGCGCCCGTCGATTACGCGGCGGGAGCTCGAATCGCGGGCTGACGAATTGATTGAGACGCTTCAGGCCGCCGGCGCCAACCTCGGTGTCGACGACGGCCGCCAGGCCGTCGAGGAAGGGATTGAGCCGCTCGCCGCGCGCAACATCATCTTCGTGGAGCGTGGCGGTCGGGTTCGGGTCCGCGAGCGCACGGTGCTCCGATACTACGCGCGCACGCTTCAGCACTTGCTTCACGGTCCGCGGCGTACGTCCCGGACTCACTAAACTGATCAGATCCCAACAGTAGAGCTTAAAAGTCATCCGAAACGCAGACATATATCTGCGCTCGGGACGCCCATAGTCTTGCTGTGAAGGGTGTGTATTTCCCGTCAGCTTCAGGGTTTGCAAGTTCTCCGGCCGGTCGGAGAATTTGCCAATGACAGAAGCGTATGCAGGGCCAATCTTTGTCTCTAAAACACTGATAAGACTATTGATAGGTCGGATAGCCCGACCGTGGCACACCTATTGAACTCCCCTGATTGCCCGAGGACGTTGAATCGGCTCGGAACGGGCCGGAGTCTTAGATAGAGGGCAAACGGGAGGCTACAGGGAGACGCCCATGGTTACCAACTATCCCCAGCAACTCACGGCGGCGGCGGAAGTTACGAGCAAGTCAACTCCAGAGGCCGGACTGATGGCGCGGATGGCCAGCCGACTCGGCCAGATGGTTTGCGGACTTCACGGCCACGACGCGGTGCTACATTTCGAGGGCAACCGCGTGATGATGCGGTGCACCTCGTGCGGGCACGATACACCCGGTTGGGAGATTTCCGGTCAGGGTCCCCGGATGCGTTACGAGGGCGATGCCCGTCGGCATGCGCTCAAGCCGCACATCGCGCTCGCGAAAGGTCGACGCACGCACGACGCCGCCTAGGCGTCTGGATCAGCACCAGCTGAGCGCCAGGCGGCTGAGGGCGTCGCGGCACGTCACGACATCGTCGGTTGTGACGTATTCCTCGCGACTGTGAAGGCCCGCGCCGCCGGGCCCGAAGAGGACCGTCGGGATGCCCGCCGCGCCAAGCACCGCGGCGTCGGTCCAGAAGCTCATACCTACAGCAGCGGGGCCTCTCCCGAGCGACTGCATCGCTTCGACCAGTTGCCGCGGCAGCTCATGATCGGACGATAGCTCGTAGGGCGGCCGCGAAAACGCGAGGACCGCCGACGCTTCGAACTCCGCATCCTCGCGTGAGAGCCCATCGAGGATGCCGAGTACTTCCTGAAGCGCAGCCTCACCGCTTTCGGCTCCGATCGTGCGTCGCTCGATCTGCAGCCGGCACCGATCCGGATACGAGCTCAGCTCGCGCCCTCCACTGACAATCGACGCGTGCAGCGAACCGGAGCCCATCAACGGGTGAGGTGCTCGGGCCTGGAGCTCGCGGTCGAGCGTCTCGAGCTGGCGAAGGACTCGGCCCATGCGCATGATGGCGTCTCGCCCGTCGCGCGGACGGCTGCCATGCGCCGCTCGGCCGTGTGTTTCGATATCGATCCAGGCGAAGCCTTTGTGGCCGACGCCGACCTGCAGGTCGGTGGGTTCGGTGACCACCGCGCCGTCGGCCGACCATTCTTTGACGAGCGCGTCGGCGCCGATGCTCGCAAACTCCTCGTCGACGACCGCCGCCACGATCAGCCGCCCGCGACTGAGGCCGCGTTCCGCCGTCAGGCGCGCCGCATCGATCATCGCGGCCACGCCTCCCTTCATGTCCTGGGATCCACGGCCATACAGGCGCCCGGAACGAACGGCTGGCGCAAACGGCGCTTCCATCCCCTCGACGCCGACCGTGTCCATGTGTCCGCAGAACATCAGCGATCGTCCGGGGGCCTGGCCTTCGAGCACGCCGATCACGTTCGGTCGGCCGGGCGCGACCTCCTGGACGTGCACATCGAGTCCGATCTGTCGCAGGTGCGCCGCGATCGCCGAAGCGATCTGCGCTTCTCCGGCAGCGCCGGGAACCAGTGACGGGTTCACCGAATCGATCGCCACGAGGTCGCGGAGAAGATCGATGGCAGGGTCGTGGGACATTGGCCGCAACTACCGAAGCGCCCGGCTCGCGGGCTGGCCGGGGACAGTCAAGGTTGAGTGTCCCCGCCGTTAAAACGGCACGGATCGTGCGCGCGAGACGGATCGACGGCTACAGTATCATGCCGCGATGGACTTGAACGGAACGGTCGCGGCGATCACCGGAGCGTCTCTCAGGGATCGGGCTCGCTGTCGCCGAACATCTCGCGCACGAAGGCGTGTCAGTCGTGCTCGGCGCGCGGCGAGGCGATCGGCTCGAGCTCGCCGTGCAGCGGATCCGTGCTGGCGGGGGCCGCGCCGAGTCGGTGATCATGGACGTGACGAAGGAAGCAGATGTCGTGCGACTGGTCACGCGCGCTCAGGAGGCGTTCGGCCGGCTGGACATCATGGTCTGCAACGCCGGCTTCGGCTACTACGGCAGCGTCGACGAGATGGACAGCGGCGTGATGGAACGGATGATGGACGTCAATTTCATGGGAACGTTCTACGGCACGCGCGCCGCGCTGCCGGTCTTCCGCCGGCAAGGGCACGGCCACCTGATTTTTGTCTCGTCGATCGTCGGCAAGCGCGGCATCCCGTTGATGAGCGGCTACAGCGCGACGAAGGCCGCGCAGGCGGTCTTCGCGGAGTCGCTGCGGTCAGAATTCTCCGGTACTGACATTCACGTCAGCGCGGTCTTTCCAGTGTCGACGACGACCGAATTCCGGGAAGCGATGGAGCGGGACTTTGGCCACCAGGTGTCTGGGCTTGGACCCAAGCAGCCGGTCGAGGACGTCGCCCGCGCGATCGTGCAATGCATCCGGCGGCCGGCGGCAGAGGTGTATCCGCATCGCCTGTCGCGAGGGCTCGCGATCCTGAATTCGCTCGCGCCGGCATTTACCGATCGGCTGGTGCGGAAGTACGGCCGGCGTCGCGTTGTCGAGCCCGCCGCACCGGATCCTTCGCGATCGCGCGCGCGATGAGCATCGAGGCGGCAACGACCATCGCCGATCTCGTGAGGCAGCACGGCGGGCGCGCGCTGGTGGTCGGTGGCTGGGTGCGCGATCGGCTCCTCGGCCGAACCGGCAAAGATGTCGACGTCGAGGTCTACGGCCTGGCGGCGCCGCAGCTGAAGGCGCTGCTCGAAACGCTCGGCCCCGTCAATACCGTCGGCGAGAGCTTCACCGTCTACAAGGTGCTCGACGTCGACGTGTCGCTGCCGCGCCGGGAATCGAAGACCGGCCGCGGACACCGCGGGTTCGAGGTCACGGGCGATCCGAACCTGCCGCCGGAAGAAGCGGCGCGGCGGCGGGACTTCACCGTCAATGCCATCGCATGGGACCCACTCGAGGACACCTACCTCGATCCGTATCATGGCCGTCGTGACCTGCTCGAGCGCCGCGTGCTCCGTGCCGTCGACGCGCGAACCTTTGGTGACGACAGCCTGCGCGTGCTGCGCGGGATTCAGTTTGCCGCGCGTTTCGAGCTCGAGATGGATCCGGGCACGAAGGCGCTCTGTGAACGCATTCCGCTGGACGATCTTCCCGCCGAACGCGTCTGGGGCGAGGTCGAGAAGCTGCTGCTCCTCGCCGAACGGCCGTCGATCGGTTTCGCGCTCGCGCTCGAGCTCGGCGTGATCGATCGGTTGTTTCCAGAGTTGAGGACGCTCGTCGACTGTCCACAGGAACCGGAGTGGCATCCAGAGGGAGACGTCTGGGTGCACACGCTGCTCGTCATCGACGAGGCCCGCCGCCGGATTGCCGACCTCGATCGCCCGCAGCAGTTGACCGTCATGCTTGGCGCCGTGTGTCACGATTTCGGTAAGCCCCTCACGACGGCCTTCATCGACGGCCGCATCCGGTCGATGGACCACGAGCAGGCCGGAGTGGCTCCGGCGGACGCGTTCCTCGCCCGCCTGAACGTCCAGACGATCGGCGGCTACGACGTTGCTCGCCAGGTCAAAGGGATTGTCGCGCACCACCTGAAGCCGCACGCATTCTCCAAGTCGGCAACCCCGGTCGGTGACGGTGCCTACCGCCGCCTTGCGGAGAAAGTGGACCTCGAGCTGCTCGCGCGCGTGGCCATGTCGGACTGCCGCGGACGGACGGGAGCGTTCGACTGCTCGGCGATCGAGCACTTTCTCGACCGGGCGCGCGCGCTCGGCGTCGAACATCGCCCCCCGGCGCCGATCGTCCTCGGCCGCCATCTGCTCGATCTCGGTGTCGAACCAGGACCACGAATGGGCGAAATCCTCCGACGCTTGTACGAACTGCAACTGGACGGGCGCCTGCAAACGCTCGACGAGGGGCTGACGCTGGCCCGACGTATCGTCGACGACATGCAGGCTCAGTCGTAATGATGGAAAGGTTCAACTTCAAATGAATCGTGTGGGTCCCGCAGTTCTCGTGGCGATGGCGATGGCGCTTGGCGTCCCTCGAGCCGCCGCGCAAGAGCCCGAGAAAGAACCCATCGGCAGGTTTGCGGCCGATGTGCGCATCGCCTTGCCGCGATTCCCGGATGATGCAGCGACGGCCACCGCGCTCGGTGTGACAACCGAGCACCTGCCGAGCCGCGGCCTGGGATTGGCCGCGGGCCTCAACTTCTATCCGGCGCGCCTGGGCAAGGTGGCGCTTGGCATCGGTGGAGAGTGGCTGGTCTTCAGCCGCGGCAGCAAGACGCTCGACCCGGAGACGGACGGCGTCAGCCAGCGGTCCGACAGTCAGAACTGAGTTTTCGGTCCTCTCACCGCAGATCTCGCTCAACTTCGGCAGCCGAAACGGGTGGAGCTACCTGAGCGGCGGCATCGGGTGGGCGGCATTCACGACCGAGCTGAAAGAATTGCCCGTCGAAGACTCGGACGGGCGCACGCGGTCCATCAACTATGGCGGCGGCGCGCGATGGTTCGCGAAGGAGCACCTCGCCTTTGCGTTCGACCTGCGCTTCTACAAGATCAATGCGCAGGATGCCACCCCTGGACGACCTGCGTACGGTGGCAGACGCATGATGGTCTTCAGCGCGGGAGTGAGCATGAAGTAGCTGTCCGCTGTCAGCTGTCAGCAGAAATACTGAGAGCTGATAGCTCATAGCTGAGAGCCGGTTTCATGCCGCCTCGCGGCCGTTCCGCCACTCTTCGAACAAACGCGCGGCGTTCCTTGACACGGCGTGCAGCGACGGCGCCCAGCCGAGCTCGCGCGCGCGAGTGGACCGCACGATCTGATCGAGCGCCAGCGCGTCCGCGTAGACACCCATTTTCTTCCTGGCTTCCGTCAGAGGGACCTTGCGGATGCTCGGACTAATCGACACGTGACCGGTAATCGCGGCGACGAGGTCGTTGACGCGCTCATCACATTCGTCGTTGGCATGGAAAACACCCGACGCGGTCGGGTTGGTGGCCAGCAGCACGTACAACTCACCGAGATCCCGGTCGTAGACGAGCGGCCAGTGATTCTCGCCCGTGCCAATCACCCGGACGAGGCCGTTTGCGGCCGACTTGAACATATCGCCGACAATCCCGCGGCAGCCGCCGTAGACGATGCCGGGGCGGACGACGAGAGTGCGGAGGTTCGGCCCCGCGGCGGCCAGCACACGTTGTTCATGCGGCACGCGCCAGGCGGACTGCTCGACTGGATTGACCGCAACAGTCTCGTCCACCGGCGTCGGGGCCGGGCCAAGGACCCACACGCCCGATGTGTAGATGAAGAATCGTTTGGCGCGTGCACGGCGACAGCAGCGTGTCGAGCGCCAAGGCGTCGAGCGCATGCCCGCGGGACGCATCGTCGAGCGCGGCGTGAATCACGCCATCGGCTGCCGCCGCCACGCCCGCGTAGGTCTCGGGCCGCGAGAGGTCGCCGAGCACCGGATGGCCGCCGCGCGCCTGCACCGCGGCCGCCTTTTCACGATTGCGGACGAGCGCCTCGACCTGGTGACCGGCGCGAACCAGCGCGTCGAGAACCGCCGATCCGATGTACCCCGTGCCCCCCGTCAGAAGGACTCGCATAAGGCTCGCAGCACCCCGCTCGTCGAAAGAGCCTGAATCTTACTTCACTCTTCCCAATTCAGCATTCAGCACTCAGCATTCAGCATTTCTTCAGATGTCCCAGATCTTCTCCTGCCGATCGTAGAAGGTGATCAGACCATCTTCGCTGACCTTGAGGACAGCGGCGTAGCGACCCGCTGCCATCGCGGCAGTGGTGCGGGCGCCTTCGACGGCAAGCATCGAGTGCGGTTCGACCGGTTCGGAGTGCATCAGAATCGCGCCGACGGCGAGAAGCCGCCCCGTGCCGTCCATGACCGTCGCGCCGTCAGTCTTGGCAAGGCCAGCCAGCACGGCGGGGTCGAGATTCACGGCGCTGCGGCCGCGCAGCATGTGGAGCAGCTGGACGCGGTCGGGCGCGTCGCCCGGCTTTCCGCGCGGCGCGTCGAGGCGATCGCCAGGCGCCACGAGCATCGGCAAGGACGCCGCCGCATCGCGCAGGACGACGAACAGCGCGCCCTGTCGCGCGTCAGCCAAATCGAGCGCCGTCTGAAACAAGCGGCTGGCGAGCCCGGCGTCCCCGATCGCGCGTTCCCACATCTCGTATTTCGCCTGCACGTCGAGGAGGTGCCAGCGCGCGTTCCGGAAGCTGAAGACCTCAACGCCTTGCGCAAACACCTTGATCTCGTGCGAGGGGCTGAGCACCAGGCAGATACTCTGGTTGCTGCCGGTCGCGGTCGCGTGCGCGCGGTAGGCGGTCGGGCACGCGACGTCGAGGATCACCGGACCAGTGCGGCTCGCCGAGGACACATACCGCGCGATCTCGACGATGTCGAGCACCGTGCCGTCGCGATTGACGAGGAAGAGCGTCTCGAGACCATCACTGAGGCGGTAGAAGCTCTTGATACCGGTCAACGCCGGAGAATACTTGTAGGACAGTCCGGCGAGAGCCGTCGCGCCCATGGAATGACGGCCGTCGTCGTGATCCACGAGCAGCACGCCGGTCGAGATCGCCTTGTTCTCGTAGCTCGAGAGCGCGGCCACACGGAGGATTTCGAGCGCGTTGGCGACGAGATCGGCGCGCGCATGCGCGGCCTCGTGCTGTTCCTGCGCGTTCAGAAACGCGCTGACGTAGCGGTCTTCGATCGCCCCGCGAAAGAGATCGCCGCGCTCGAGCATCTGCTTGGGGTCGAAGATCGCGCGATAGCGCAACGCCAGCACGCTGCCGATCGCCTTCGCGAGCCGCACTTCATGCGGCGTGAAGGGTCGGCGGGCCGGCACGTGCAGCACATGGCGGGAACCAAACCACCGGATCGACAACACTGACGGATCGTTGGTTGGCTCGATCGCCAGCCGCCCGTCCGACGACAGCGACGGGATCGGCTCGGTCTCGAACGTGGCGCGCCCGAAGAACTGCCGCAGCGCCGACTGCAGGAGGCTGTCGTAGAGCGCGCTGGCCGCGAAGACGGGCGGAAGCGCCATGAGGTTTTAGATCATAATTCATCTCGGATGCCGCGGCGCACGCTCCTCGACTTCTTCGACGATCTCGCAGCCCTCCCCGGCGAATTCCTCGTCTACGACGACGGCTATCGCACGTGGTCGCTGACCTATGGCGAGGTCGCGAGCGCGGCGCGCGCGTTTGCCGGACATCTGCGCGAAGCCGGCATCGGCAAGGGACAGGCCGTCGCGATCTGGAGCGAGAACCGGCCGGAGTGGATCGTCGCGCTCTGGGGGTGCATGCTCGAGGGTGTCGTCCTCGTCCCGATCGACTATCGCGCCTCGGCGACGTTTCTCCTCAGGGTCGCCGAGATCGTCAGCGCCCGCGCCATCCTGGCCGGCGACGTCGTCGACACCGAGGCGCTGGCAGATTCTGAGCGCCCGGTGTGGCCGTTGTCCGACCTGAGATCGCAGTTTCTGCGTCCCGATACGAAGGTGGCTGGCACCTTTCCGGGGAAGGTGCCAGCCACCTTTCAGCGGCAGGAGCCGACTGCGGCACAAAAGAACCCAGAGCTGACGCCCGACGATACCGCAGAGATCATCTTCACCTCCGGCGCCACCGCAGATCCCAAGGGCGTCGTCATCACCCACCGGAACATATCTGGCCAATATCGTTCCCATCGAAAAAGAGATCACCAAGTACCGTCAGTGGGCAAAGCCGTTTCTGCCGATCCGCTTTCTCAATCTTCTGCCGCTCAGCCACATGTTCGGCCAGGCGATGGGGACGTTCGTGCCGCCGATGCTGCCGGGCCTGGTCCTCTTCACGCGCAGCTACTCGCCAGACGACATCATTCGCCAGATCCGCGAGCGTCGCGTCTCCGTCCTGGTGTGCGTGCCGAAGATCCTCGAGGTCCTCAAAGATCACGTCGTGCGAGTGGCGCCGGAAACGGCCGAACCGCCGGCGCAGAAGATGCGCTGGTGGGCACGCTGGTGGAAGTACCGGAGCGTGCACCGGATGTTCGGGTTCAAGTTCTGGGCGATTGTCGTCGGCGCGGCGCCGCTCGACCAGGAGCTCGAAGCGTTCTGGGGACGGCTGGGCTTTGTCGTCGTCCAGGGATACGGCCTGACGGAAACGGCGCCAATCGTCACGCTCAATCATCCGTTCCACGCCACCAAAGGCGCCGTCGGAAAGCCCATCGCCGGCGTCGAAATCCGGATCGCCGACGACGGCGAGATTCTGGTGCGCGGCGAAAACGTCACGCGCGGCTATTTCAACGCGCCGGAAGAAACCCGCGTGGCGTTTCGGAACGGCTGGTTTCACACCGGAGATGTCGGCGAGATCGACAGCACCGGTCAACTGCGTATCCGGGGCCGCAAGAAAGAGATGATCGTCACTCCAGAAGGTCTCAACGTCTTTCCGGAAGACGTGGAGCAGGCGCTGAACGCTCAGCCAGGTGTTCGTGAATCCGCGGTCGTCGGTGCATCGACCGCCGGTTCCACCGCCGAGCGCGTGCATGCGGTGCTGGTACTCGAACCGGGCGCCGACGTCGACGAAGTCGTGCGCGGCGCTAACCTGCAGCTCGGCGATCACCAGAAAGTGCGCGCCGCGGCCGTCTGGCCCGGTGGCGACCTACCGCGCACGGAAGGCACACAGAAACTGAAACGACGAGAGCTGAAGTCGTGGCTCGCAGGAGAGCGGGACCGCCAGAAGCCAACCACGGCCGAGCCGGGACGGTCCGTCGCCTCGATCCTCGAGCGGTTCGCGCCTGGACGAACCGTCGGCCCGGAGACCACGATCGACGCGCTCGGTTTGAGCTCGCTGGAGCGTGTCGAGCTCATGATGGCCCTCGAGGAGGCCTTTCAGGTCACGGTCGACGAAGGGCGCTTCAGCGCCGCGCGAACCGTCGCGGACCTCGACGCCCTGACTCGGCCGCTCGAAGCCGCCGGACCGGCGACTATCGCCGCAACCGAGGCGATCGAGTTTCCGTCGTGGAACCGATCGCTCGCAGCGAGAGCCCTCCGGCGCGCCAGCCTTCCCACCTGGATTCTTCCGCTCGGCCGAATCTTCGCCAACGTCGATGTGCGCGGACTCGAGCACCTGGAGTCGCTCGAAGGCCCGGTGATCTTTGCCGCCAACCATCAGAGCCATCTGGACACGCCGGTGATTCTCGATGCGCTGCCCGCACGGTGGCGCTACCGGGTTGCGCCGGCGATGGCCAAGGAGTTCTTCAAGGCACACTTCTATCCCGATCAATTCGGCCGTCAGGCCTACCTCCAGAACAGCGCGAACTACTACCTCGCCTCGCTTTTCTTCAATGCTTTTCCACTGCCGCAGCGCGAGAGCGGCACGCGTCAGACCCTCCGATACATCGGGGATCTCGTGACTCAGGGGTATTCCATCCTCATCTACCCCGAGGGCCGGCGCACGCAGGAGGGTGAAATCGGAAGATTCCAGCCCGGAGCGGCGATGATCGCTGCTCGCCTCGAAGTGCCGGTCGTTCCCGTCAGGCTGGTGGGACTGGATCGGGTCCTCCACCAGTCGTGGAAGTTTCCAAAACGTGGTCCCGTGCGCGTGACATTCGGAGCACCTATGTCGTTGAAGGGAAACGACTACGCCGAGATGGCTGCGCGTCTCGAGGCGGCTGTGGAGGCCCTGGATCACGTCGATTGACGTTCCGGCGCCCCAGCCGGCCCATCCGTCCCATCCGCATGGAGGCGAGCTTTCCCAACCAGTAGATGAGTTTGCGGAACTACGCCCAGATGTGGCACAATCTTTGATTGAAAGGATTCAAAAATAGTTGAGTAAGGACGATCTCATAGATGTTCAGGGAACGGTCGTGGCGGTCCACAGCGGCGGACTCTACCGCGTGCAGTGCGACCAGGGCCACGAGGTTCTGGCACAGCTCAGTGGCCGCATGCGCCGGTTCCGCATCAAAGTGGTGCCGGGCGACCGCGTCACCGTCGGCGTTTCACCCTACGATCCGGTGCGGGGCATCATTACCTTCCGCGCCCGCTAAGAAATCACTGTTTTGAGCTCCCATACAAGTCAATCGCATCAATCGCGTGGACGACGGAGACGGCCAGGCGGTCGTGGCGGCGCGCCACGCCCGAGTGGTCATCGTAGCCACCACGCGGCACCAACCGTCGCGCCGGCACCCGCGCCGATCAGGAAGCAGGCCGAGTACGACCCGCGTCCGGTCGGATTCGAGACGCTCGGGCTCGATTCGCAGCTGATCGAAGGCATTCGCGTTCGCGGCTTCACGAGCACGACGCCCATCCAGAGCGCGGTCATCCCGATCATGATGGACGGCAGCGACCTCATTGGCTGCGCCGACACCGGAACTGGCAAGACCGCCGCGTTTCTCCTGCCGATTCTGAACCGCATGCTCAGGGCGCGCGCCACCGCTCCCGAAGAGCGCGGGTTTACACGTGTTTTGATCCTCGCCCCGACGCGAGAGCTCTGCGGACAGATCGAAGACGACGTCCAGGGGTTCACCTATCACACCGATCTGACGAGCATCGCGGTCTACGGCGGCGTGCCGATGGATCCACAGGAACGCGCCCTCAAGTCGGGCGTCGACATCGTCGTCGCCACGCCGGGCCGTCTGATGGATCACATGCGCAATGGCGCGGTGAAGTTCGACAAGCTCGACACGCTGGTGCTCGACGAAGCGGACCGGATGATGGACATGGGCTTCTGGCCCGACGTGCGCCGCATCGTCGCGGCGTTGCCGGACGCCGCCGCTCGGCAGACGCTGCTGTTCTCGGCGACGATGCCCGACGACGTGATGCGGCTGGCCGACGAAGTCGTGCGGGACGCGAAGTTCGTGCAGGTCGGCTCGGCCGGCGGACCCGCCAAGAGCATCACCCACACGATCGAGAACGTCGCCGCCGCGCAGAAGGCAGAGTGGCTCGCGAAGTTCCTGCGTCGGGCCGACGGTCCGGTGCTGGTGTTTGTCCGCACGAAGTCCGGCGCCGAACGGCTGGCGCGCCGGCTGGCTGCGGGTGGTCTCAAGGCAGCGGCGCTCCACGCCGACCGGACGCAGGCACAGCGCACGCAGGCGGTCGAAGGCTTCCGCAGCGGCCGCTATCGCGTGCTCGTTGCGACCGACGTCGCTGCCCGCGGCCTCGACATCGACGGCATCACCCACGTCGTCAACTACGAGGTCCCGTCGAATCGCGAAACGTATGTGCACCGCGTTGGCCGTACCGGCCGCGCTGAGGCGACCGGCACCGCGCTCACGCTCGTCGCTCCCGAGGAGCTCCGCGCGCTGCAGGCACTACAGCGTTCGTTCGGATTGGAACTGCAGGGCTGACGCCCGCTCTCGCTCAGAAAATGATGGACGACACCAAATTCGGACCGGGGTATGGACCAGGATCTGGTTCCGGCTTCGCGCCCGGCTACGTTCCGGCGTCGGGGCCGGCCGCGTCGCTTCCGGAGCCGCCGGTCGACGACGTGACGGGTCCAGCGGCTGACGCCACGGCCACCGAGCCGGCGGGCGAACAGCAGGCCGCGGATCCGGCGGTCGAAAAGTTTCAATCGTGCCGCTGGCGCGCGACGCCAGACTCCGGCGACTTCTGCACGCATCGCGACGTGCTGCCGTTTGCCGGCAAGGAAGGCTTCAAGCCCGAGTCGTGGTGCCCGGAGTGCGCGTTCTACAAGCTCCGACGTACGCCCAAGAAGCGGGATCGTAACGACTACATGTACTGAACGTCAGCGGGACTCGGGGTTCGCGGCTCGGGATTCGAGCTGTTCGAATCTGCAGCCGTGCGCTGCGATTCGCGATCCCGAGCCCCGATCCCTGATCCCCGAATCCGACTCCCCTATTCGCTGAACTCCCTCGCCAGATCCGCCCACTCGCCGTTCGGCGCGAGATCCTGATACGCCTTCCAGTGCGGCTTGGCCTCGGGCGAGTGCCCGGTCTTTTCAAGGGTAACCGCCAGGTAGAAGTGCGCGTCCGGATAGGCGGCATTGAGCCTGACCGCGCCGCGGTAGCAGCGCAGTGCATCCTCGTATCGGCTCAGGTCGTGATGAATGTTGCCGAGATTGAAGTAGGCCTCGAAGCAGTCCGGGTCGAGGCCGATCGCCCGCTCGTAAAGAGCCTGCGCTTCGATCATCTCGTCTCGCGCGTAGTGGATGTTGGCGAGATTGACGATCGCCGGTACGAGATCGGGATCGATGACGAGCGCCTTCCGATACGCTGCAGCCGCCCCCTCCATGTTTCTCTCCTCGCCATCGTCCAGGCGGGAGCCTTCGATGAAGTACTTCGCGGCGAGCGCGGTCTGAGGATCGGTGAAGGGGAACGACTGGTACGCGGTGTCCCGCACCATTGAGGCATCGGCCGGCAGCGGCGCGCCGCTGGTGACGCCGGGCGGCACGGTGCGCCGTCCCTGAAGCGCGACGACCTTGGCCTTGGGGGTATCGGCAGCGGCGTGAAAATCCAGCTCGAGCTGACCCTGCCGCTCGGCGAGTAGCCCGCGCAGAATGCCCTTGAGCGGGGTTCCCTTCTCGAGCTCGCTGGCGACCTGCTTGATCGCGAGGAGGTCCGTGAAGGAGTACTCGCGCTCGGCGCGAGGGCGGCCGCTCTGGCGAAGCAGCCCCCACTTCTCCAGGTAGCGCAGATGATTCTCGCTGACGGCTGGATAGAGGCTGCGGACATCCCGCAGGCCATATGGCCCGCCGGCCCCGTCGAGACCTCTCGCGGATGTTGGCGACGACGGCATCGTCTCCGCGAAGATGCGCGAGATGGCGACGAATGTCAAGCGTGATTCGTTCGAGGTTGGTGCAGCGGACCTGTAAGCCCGCTAGAATACTGCGCCATGTTACTCGCCAGCGACATCGGCGGCACCAAGACGCTGCTCGGGCTGTTCTCGTCGGATCCCGATCGGCCATCGCCGATTGAAGTCGGCGAGTTTTCGACGCTCGACTACGACGGGCTCGAGCCGATGGTCCGCGAGTTCCTGGGCGTGTGGAAGGTCGACCCGCGCACGATTACGGCGACCTGTATCGGCGTCGCGGGCGCCGTGACGGATCAGGTCGCGCGGCTGACGAACGTGCCGTGGCTCGTCGACGCGGAAGCGGTCGCCACGACACTGGGGCTCAAGTGCGTCGAGGTCATCAACGACCTCGAGGCGCTCGCCTATGCGGTACCGGTGCTCGAGCCGACCGAGCTGGCGGTACTGCAGCAGGGGATCGCCCTCCCCGGCGGCAACGCGGCCGTCATCGCCGCTGGAACCGGACTAGGCGAGGCAATGCTGCATAACGTCGATGGCCGCTTCGTTCCGTTTGCGTCTGAGGGCGGCCATGCGGACTTTGCCGCGCGCACTCCGCGCGAGCTCGAGCTCGTGGCCGAGCTGACCCGGGTATTTGGCAGGGTGGGAGCGGAGTTCGTCATCTCGGGACCTGGGCTGGTCAACATTTATCAGTTCACCCACCAGACGTTCGGCACCGGACCGACGATCACCCCGAACAGCATTGCGCCGGCGCGCCTGTGCGCCGGGGTCGGAGCGAACCGGCGCGACAGCGATCTGGCTGGAGACATCTACGAGTCCGCTCGCGAGGGCCGCTGCCGGCACTGCGTCGAGGCATTCGACATGTTCGTGTCGGCCTACGGGTCCGAGGCCGGGAACCTGGCACTGCGAGCCTTCGCGACCGCCGGCGTCTACATCGGCGGCGGCATCGCGCCCAAGATCCTGCCGGCCCTCGAATCCGGGCTCTTCCTCGAAGCGTTCCGCGCGAAAGAACCGATGGCGGATCTCGTCGCCACGATTCCGGTATCGGTCATCCTCAATCCTGACGCCGGCCTCCTCGGAGCCGCCGTGCGTGCGGTCGCGATGACCGAGGGGCGGTAGCCGGTCCCAAGGCTCAGGGCTCAGGGCTCAAGGCTCAAGCAAGATCTTTGAGTAATTGGTCCAACGCTCTTGCCTGAGCCTTGAGCCCTGAGCCTTGACCTCGTTAATCGATTCACGATTCACGGCCTGACCCCGGCTGAAGCAGGGCCGCGCCGAATTCCTGCGCGGTCGCGAAGCGGTCTTTCGGCGACGGGCGCAGGGCCCTGAGCACCGCCGCGCTGGCTGACGCCGGCATCGTTGGCTGACGCGTGCGCGGAGCGACGGGCTCGCCGCGCAGCATGTTACCGAGCAGCTCGGGCATCGAGCCGCCGTCGTAGGGGCGCGTGGCGGTCGCCATTTCGTATGCCAGCACGCCCATCGTGAAGACGTCCGAGCGGACGTCGGCGTTGCGTCCCGTCAGGAGCTCCGGCGCGGTGTAGCGCAACTCCGCGTCGGCGAGGGCGACGCCGCGCAACGTCGCATCCTGCAGCGTCGCCAGCAGGTCCTGTGCCTGCCAGACGCCAGCGCTCGAAATCAGCAGCCGTTCTCCCTCGTCATCGGTCGTCACGCGCATGATCTCGGGACTCACGCCGCAGAGCAGCCCTTTGCGGCGATGGAGCATGCGCGTCGCCTCGACGAGTTGCGACAGGAGCGGCGCCAGACGCGTCCACGGCATCGGGCCTGAGGCGTCCATGACTTCGCGCAGACTTTGGCCCTCGATGTAGTCGGTGACCAGATACACGAAGTCCGACTCCTCACCGTAGTCGCGCACCTGGATGATCGACGGGTGCGCCACCTGGAGCGCCTGGGCCTCGCGCATGAACCTCGCGCGCGCGCCCTCCCAGTTGCGCTGGGTGTCTCGGCGCAGCAGCCGGATCGCGACCGGGTGGCCGAGCGCGCGATGGGTGCCGCGATAGACGACGCTCTCGAGCCGGCCGCGGCCGATTCGCTCGCCGAGATCGTAGGTCGCCAGCAGGCCGCCCTGCGCGGCGCCGCTGCGAATCACCGTCGTCGATCCGCCGTCTCCGGCGAGCAGCGCATGTCCGAAGTCGGCGATCGACGACCAGCGCTCTTCCGGATCCCTCGCGAGCGCGCGGCTGACGGCGATGTCGACCCACGCTGGAATGTCGGCGAGGGTTTCCGAGAGTTTCGGCGCCGTCGCGTTGAGGTGCGCGCTCAACATCGCCATCGCGTCTGGCCCGCCGAACGGCACGCGGCCCGTCAGCATCTCGAAGACGACAGTGCCGAGGCTGTAGACGTCGGACCGCGCGTCGACGACAGCACCGGTGAGCTGCTCGGGTGACGCGTAAGCGATCGTCCCGAGGAACTCGTGCGGCCCGGTCAGGCGCGTTTCCTGCGTTTCGCGCAGGTTGGCGAGTCCGAAATCGACGACCTTGTAGACGCGCTGGCCTGGCGCGAATTCGTGCGCGACGATGTTGGCCGGTTTCAGGTCGCGATGGACGATGCCGAGGTCGTGCGCAAACTGGAGGGCGGCGCAAAGCGACGGCACGATGGCTTGCACCTCCGCGAGACTCATTCGCCCCTTGGCCGCGAGCTCGTCCTTCATCGACGGCCCGTTGAGCAGCTCCATCACCAGAAAGGGATGATCCTCATCGTCCACGTTGAAGTCGAGAATTGAAACGATATGAGGATGGCGCAGCCGCGCGCTGGCTCGGCTCTCGCGGAAAAACCGGTCGCGCGGACCCGATCCACTGTGCTCGCCGCGGACGATCTTGATCGCGACCTCGTCGCCGAGGAGCGTCCGGCGGGCCCGGTAGACCGCACCCATTCCACCCTCGGCCAGCAGCGCCAGAATCTCGTAGCGATCGTCGAGGACCTGGCCAGGAGAGAGCACGGGACAATTAGACCATTGATTCGGGGTTCGGGGCTCGGGGTTCGGGGCAGTCGGGACTCGTGAACCGAAGACCGGATCAGCGACTCTCTGTCGAGTCTCACAAATCCCGAACCCGAACGCCGAGTCGCCGAGCGCCGCTGTGCTACTGTATCCGCCGATGCTCGCCCTGCTCCTGGCACTATTCGTCCTCGCGCTGCCTCAGGCCCAGCCACCTGCGGTCGTCTGTTCCAACATCTGGGAGCACAAGACGGCCGAGTTCGAGGAGTACTCTGCGCACGGCCAAAGTCGAGAAGGTCACGGACCTGCCCATTGGCGTGACGCGGCCGAAGCGGGCGCGGCTCGCGCCAGGCGGTCCAGTGTCATCGTTTGCGTGGAAGCCGATTCGCCCGGGTATGCAGAGCGGATATTTCGAAAGCTACAAGTCAGAGGTCGGCGCCTACGAGCTCGACAAGTTGCTGGGTCTGAACATGGTGCCGGTCGTCGTCGAACGGAGCGTCGACAACGACCTCGGCGCTGCCGTGATGTGGATCGAGGGAGTGCGCTCGTGGGAAACCGTGCTGCCGCTGCCAAAACCCGCGACGTGGGAGTCCCAGCTCGCGCGAATGAAGCTCTTCGACGATCTGATCGGCAACAGCGATCGAAACAAGGGCAACCTGCTCGTCGACGCTGACTGGCACATTTTCCTGATCGATCACTCGCGCGCGTTCGTCACTGACTCGAAGCTGCCGCAGGAACTCCAGAACATCGACCGTCGTCTGTGGAACCGCATGCTCGCGCTTGACGAGGCCGGCCTCAAGACAACGATGGGCGCCTGGCTGGACAGCCGTCAGATACAAGCGTTGCTGCGCCGCCGTGACGCGATGAAGAAGAAGATCGACGCGCTCGTCGCGAAGCACGGGGACACGATCTTTTTCTAGAGTCGCTACATCCCCGAGCCGACTCTGCCGGGCAGATTCGCCGGCAACCCCGCCTCACTGCCTGCTGCAAACCTAACACCTCCAGAACCCGTCTAAGACATCGTTCATGAAGAAAGCTCTCCTCTGTGTCTGCTGGTCGTTTGGCCGTTGGCCGCTCGCTCAATCCTTCGCGCAGACAGCGCTCACCGACGACCCCCCTGCAACTGTCCGGAATCGGCCACTCGAGACATCTTCGACTGTCGTCGACGCGGTGCCCGTCCGTGAAGCCACGGCACTCAAGCTCGATGGCGAGCTGACCGACGAAGTGTGGTCGCGCGCGCCGAAGATCGACGGGTTCGTCCAGCGGGATCCGAAGGAAGGCGCAGCGCCGACCTACGCAACCGAAGCGCGTATCGCGTACGACGCTCAACACCTCTACGTTGCGATCCTCGCGCACGATCCCGAGCCCGACAAGATCGCAAGCTTCCTGACGCGCCGCGATTCATACTCGCCATCCGACTGGGTGGCGGTGTTGATCGACTCCTATCACGACAAGCGGACCGCGTACGAGTTCTCGGTGAACCCGGCGGGAGTGAAGCAGGACAAGTACTACTTCAACGACGGCGACGAGGATCAGGGATGGGACGCGGTCTGGGACGTGGTCGTCGCGCGCAGCAGCGACGGATGGAGCGCCGAGTTCCGCATTCCGCTCTCACAGCTGCGTTTTCCGGCGTCGACGAAGCCGATCTTCGGCCTCGCGCTCTCGCGACAGATTGCACGCCACAACGAGACGTCGACCTGGCCGCTCATCGCGAAGAGCACCAACGGCATCGTCTCGCAGTTCGGCGAGCTGCACGGCCTCGAGCTCTCGAGCTCACCCAGGCGGCTCGAGCTCCTCCCGTACACCGTCGGCGATTTGTCGACCCAGCCCGAGGACGGCAACCCGCTCATCAAGGGCGTGAACCCTGGCGCGTCGGTCGGCCTCGACATGAAGTACGCGATCACGCCGGCGCTGACGCTGACCGCGACGGTCAACCCCGACTTCGGGCAAGTGGAAGCCGACCCGGCGGTCGTCAATCTCAGCGCCTTTGAAACGTTCTTTCCGGAGCGGCGTCCGTTCTTCGTCGAAGGATCGGGCGTCTTCCGCTTCGATATGGACTGCAACGACGGCAGCTGCACGGGCCTTTTCTACACGCGGCGGATCGGGCGAACGCCGCAGCTCGGCGCCGACGTTCCTGACAACGGCTTCTTTGCGTCGCCGTCGAACACGACAATCATTGGCGCGACGAAAGTCACCGGCAGGATCGGCGGCTTCTCGGTTGGTGTCCTCAATGCGCTGACCGCGGAAGAGGAAGCCACCGTCGCGGTCGGGTCGCTGCAGTCGACGCAGCCGATCGAGCCGTTCGCCAGCTACACGGTGGGCCGTGCCTGCGCAGGGAGTTCGCCAACCAGTCGGCCGTTGGCGTCATGATGACGGCGACGAACCGCAACGTCGGAGACGAGCGCAGCCCGATGCGCGTCATCGCCAACTCTGCGTACGCCGGCGGGGTCGACTGGGATCTCCGAATGCTGCGCAAGCGGTACGCCCTGGCCGGCTACCTCGCGGGCTCGACGATCCACGGCACCGAAGCGGCCATCGCCCGCCTGCAGGAGAACAACGTCCACAGCTATCAGCGTCCCGACGCGACGCACGTCGAATTCGATCCGACGAGGACCTCGCTCAGCGGCCAGTCGGGATTTCTGGCGTTCCGCAAGATCTCCGGCGCGCGCGTCCGCTTCGAGTCGAACGTCGGCTTCAAGTCACCCGGCTTCGACAGCAACGACCTCGGGTTCATCAGGCGCGCCGACGAGATCTCGCAAAGCAACTGGATGCAGTGGCGGCACGACAAACCTGGCAAATACATCCGCAGCTTCCGCTTCAACCTCAATCAATGGAGCGGCCACAACTTCGACGGAGACCGCCTCCAACTCGGCGGCAACATCAACGCGCACTGGAGCTTCAAGAACAACTGGTCCACGGGCTTCGGCCTGAACGGATCGCCGGGCGGCTTCGACGACCGGGCCACGCGTGGCGGTCCGGGCGCGAACTTCGACAGCAGCTGGAGCATGTGGAGCTACGTCAACACCGACGAGCGGAAGCTGGTCGCGTTCGACACGTTCCTCGGCGGCGGCAACTCCGAATTCGGCCCGCATTTCTTTGACGCCAGCCCGTCGCTGACGTTCCGACCGATGCCCTCGCTGTCGGTGAGCGGCGGCTTCCGTTTTGGCATTTCGAACCAGGACGCGCAGTGGGTCACCAACGAGGAACGCGCCGGGCAGCCGACGCACTATGTCTTCGCGCGGCTCGATCAGACGACCGTGGCGCTGACGACGCGGGTCAACTACACGATGTCGCCGACGCTGTCGCTCCAGATCTACGCGGAACCGTTCGTCTCGGCCGGCGAATACACGAACTACAAGGAGCTCGTCGACGGCCGTGCCGAGGACTGGCAGTCGCGCTACGCGCCGTACGCGTACACCGGCAACGCCGACTTCAACTTTCGCTCGTTCAGGACCACGAACGTGCTGCGGTGGGAGTACCGTCCCGGCTCGAGCCTCTTCGTCGTCTGGCAGCAGGGGCGGGAAGAGAACGAGTCCTTCGGCAAGTTCCGGTTCAGCCGCGACTTCGGCGGTGTCTTCGGCGTGCCAGCCAACAACGTCTTCCTCGTGAAGTTCTCGGTACTGGCTGAATTATTAGAGCAGTTCCCCGTAGTGTCCGCCTTCAGGCGGACCCACGCCAGGTCCGGCTAAAGCCGGACACTACGTGTTGCAAGGAGTGGCTAGCTCACGACGCGAATGCGGTGGGCTTCGCTGTCGCCGACATAGAGCTTGCCGGCCGCATCCACGAACACGCCATGCGGCCGAGCGAGCGCGCAGCGAAGCGGATCGGGCTCCGGTCCGTCTCCGCGCTGACCGGTGCCGAGCACGGTCGTGATGATGCCGGTCTGGAGCTCGATGCGGCGAACGACGTGGTTCTCGGTGTCGGCCACGTAGAGATTGCCGCGGGCAAACGCGAGCCCCTTGGGCCCTCCGAGCCTGGCAGAACGCGCCGGCCCACCGTCCCCCGAGTAACCCTGCTCACCTGTGCCCGCCACGTGATGCAAGGTTCCGGTATCCGGCGCGATCCGGAAAATCGCATTCCCCTCGCGGAGCGCAAGATAGAGAGTGCCGGCTGGGTCGATGGCAATGGTACGAGGCCCATTCAATGGCGCGCTCTTCACTTGGGCGCCATCCGGCGTCGGCCGTCGTTCCCCCGTCCCTCCGTAGGTCTCGATGATTCCGGTCGACAGATTCAACTCTCGAATCCGGTGATTCCCGACGTCGCAGATGAGCAGCCGGCCGTTCGCCGCGACGGCAATGCTGTGAGGCTGGCGCAGCTGTGCGCGGACGGCGGGGCCGCCGTCGCCGGAAAATCCCGGCTCGCCGGTGCCGGCAACGGTGGAGATGAGCGCCCGTTCTCGCGTCGACGCGCCTCACGACGTGGTTGTCGCGCTCGGCAATGTAGAGGTTCCCCGCGGAGTCGAATTGAATCTCGTGCGGCATGTTCAGCGACGCCGCGGCCGCGGGTCCGCCATCTCCGCGGTACGCTTTCTGACCGTCGCCGGCGATCGTGATCGTCTGGCGCGTCTCGAGGTCGAGTCGCCGAATCCGTTGATTGTCCAGGTCGCAAAAATACAGCCGGCGATCTGGCCCGATCGTCACACCGTACGGATTGTTGACTTCACGATCGGTGAATCCAGGTGAACCCGTCCCGATGAGCGTGCTCACTGCGGGCCCGACCGCGCCGGCGCGCGCCGAGCCCAGCACGACGAGCAGCGTCTTGACAGCCTCGCGTCGGTTCATGGTGAGTCGCAAGCTTACCGAAAGATCCCGCGAATCCGCTTGCCGAGGTCCGAGAACAATCCCTCAATAGCCCGGCGCACCTGCTGCTTGATGCTTCCGCGGTGAATCGTGCAGAGCCCGCTCGGAACCTTGTCGTCAGGCTTGAGGTATTCGGTGTAGGTCGGGCATCCTTCCACCGGTCGCTGATAGGAAACGCGGCAGAGCGTCGTTTCCTTGAGGCCGACGGGGGCGTCGAAGGCCTCGGGCCGGCGCACGCGGGCGGCCCGTTTCATGAACTCGGTCCAGATCGGCGCGGCGTAGCGGGACCCGTACGCCTCGCGACCGATCGGCTTGGGCTGATCGAAGCCAACCCACACGCCGACGACGAGATTCGACGAGAAACCGACGAACCAGGCGTCCTTGAAATCGTTGGTCGTGCCCGTCTTCCCGGCCACCGGGAACGAGACGCCACCGCGCCGCACGACCGCGCCGGTGCCGCGGTCGACGACATCGCCGAGCATCGACACCATCTGAAACGCGGTCTGCACGGACAGGACCCGCTCGCTCGCGACCGGGTGATCGAGCGCGACGCCGCCGTCAGCGTCGAGCACGCGCACGATCGCGCGAGGCGCAACGGCAAGACCGCCATTGGGAAACGCCGCAAACGCGGTCGTCAGCTCGAGCGGGGTCACGAGACCCGTGCCGAGCGACAGCGACGGCACGTCCGGCATGTCGCGGAGCCCCACGTGGGAGGCCAGCCGCAGGATCGGGCGCGAGCCGACTCGCTGCTGCAACGCCGAAGCGGCACGATTGTTCGACTCGAGGAGCGCGGCGCGGATGGTCAGGACGTCGGGCGTCTCGCCGTCGGCGTTCCGCGGCGCCCATTCATCTGGTCCCTGCGGCTCGATCGTCGTCAACCCGTCGATGAGCGACACCGGCGAGTAGCCGTTTTCGAGCGCGGCGGCGTACAGGAACGGCTTGAAGGCCGACCCCGGCTGCCGGCGGCTGCGGCTGGCGCGGTTGAACTGGGACTGCGCGAAGTCGCGGCCCCCGACGATCGCCAACAGGTTGCCGGTTCGAGGATCGATCGCGACGAGCGCCGCCTGCAGTTCCGGATCGTTGAACCGCGCCAACCCGGCCCGCACGACCTGCTCGGCCGCGTCCTGCAGCGCCGGCACGAAGGTCGTGCGGACTTCCCAGTCGGGTGGATGATCGCCGCCGAATCGCTCGCGAAACGACTGGCGCAGGAACTCTTTCGCGTAGCCGGCCCGGGGGTCGCTCGTGCCCGGATACGGTCGAATGCGGATGCTCGTCGTGAGCGCTTCGCGCTCCTGCGATGCGGTGATGAAGCCCTCTTCACGCATCCTGGTCAGGACGACGTGGCTGCGCGCGCGAGCGCCGTCGAGATTGGACCAGGGCGACAGCGTCGCCGGCGCGCGCGCCAGTCCGGCAATCAGCGCGCACTCGGCGAGGTTCAACTGCTTCGACGGCCGACCGAACAGCTGCCGCGACATCGTCTCCACGCCGTAGACGCCGGCGCTCAGGTAGATCCGGTTCAGATAGAGCTCGAGTACCTGATCCTTGCTGAGCTGCCCGTCGATCATCATCGCCAGCGCCGCTTCGCGCAGCTTCCGGCCGTAGGTTTTCTTGTTCGACAGGAACAGCGTCCTGGCGAGCTGTTGCGTCATCGTGCTTCCGCCCTCCACCGTTCCCGGCGAGCGCAGGTTCCGGACCACGGCGCGGCCGAGCGCAATCGGATCGACGCCGGGGTGCGCGTAAAACCGGTGGTCCTCGATCGCGATGAAGGCGTGTTGGAGGTGCTCGGGAATCTCGCTCAACGGGACGTCGCGTCGATGCTCGTCCATCCGGAACCAGCGCCGGCCATCGGCGGCGAGAAACCAGGTGTCCCCTACGCCCCGCGTCAATCGGTGCACGGCGTAACCCTGGCGGACGAGCCAGGTCACCGTGAAGGCCGCCGTCACGATGAGCACGGCATAGATGGTCGCCGCGGCGCGGTCGCGCCAGCTCTTTGGCGACGTCAAGGCTCGCTCCCGATACGCGTGCGCGCAGCCTGGACCGGCCGGCGCGCGTGGAGCACGAACGAAAGCACCGTGTAGTAGACCGGAAACACGAATGACGCCGCGAAGAGCGCCGCCGGCACTCGCGGAAGGGCCAGGATCATCGCCACCACGAGAACGCCCCAGCAGGCCCCGAGGCCGATCGTCAGGCGCCGAAGGGTCGGCGTGCGTGACGGATAGACATAGCCGATACGCCAGAACACGAGCGCGCTCAACACCAGGAGGATGACCGCGTTCCAGGCAGCTGGCAGCGCCGCGATATGCAGGTAGAGCGCGACGATGTTCCAGTAGGAGGGGAAGCCGGTGAAGAAATGGTCATTCGATTTGGCGTCGCTGGCGGCAAACCCATAGGCGCTGCTGAGGAGCACGACCGAAGCGATCGCGCCGCTCCACCCCTCGGGCAGTGCCCTGGACATATACAGGAACAGCACCGGCAGAAACACGAACGTCAGGTAGTCCACCACGTCGTCGAGGCGGGCACCATCGAAGGCCGGTAGCCGTTCCTTGACGCGGGCCTTCCTCGCCAGCAAGCCATCGGTGGCGTCGACCAGGGTGGCGCCAACCATCCACAACAACGCCGCGCGATAGTTGCCGCTGAAGACCGCCAGCGTGCCGAAAAACGCCGCAAGCGCACCGGTGGCGGTATAGAGGTGGACGAGCCAGGCCGAGAAAAGGTTCATGCGGCTTGCCGGCACGGGTTGGCTCGTGTAAGATGGAATGAGCATTCCAATCCCCAGCGGAGTGTCCTTTTACCTCAATCTAATTCAGTGTTGCGGCCCAGAGCGCCGGGCAGGTGTCTGCGCGCGTCGGGTCGCTTTGTGAAACGGACAGACCGTTGGAGTTCTCGCGCTTTCGTCGACCACGCATTCTAATCGCCGGCGCCGTCCTCCTCGTGATGGCGGTTAGCGGGTTTTTCGTCGCCACCCGCACTGTCCCGCCCGCGACGCTGGCTTTCTCGGATTTTCTCAAAGCCGTCGACGCGGGAAAGGTCACCGGAGTCACCTTCTCGGACCATACCATCGACGTCGTGCTGCGTGACGGCAGCACCGCGCAAACCGTGGCGCCGCCGGAGTTCCTCGCGGCCAACTCGACGTTTGTCACCGATCTCTACCGCCGCGAGATTCGCGTCGAGGTGATTCCCGCCCCCACGCCCGGATCGCTCAGTTGGGGCGCGACGGCGACGGTCGCAGCGTTTCTCGCGCTCCTCGCGTTCACTGTCTATCGGACCACGGCCGGGCGCATTCCGTCCATCTCGGGCCGCGCGCGTGTCGCCGAGCAGGGCGATCGCGTCATCACGTTCAAAGACGTGGCGGGCGTCGACGAGGCCAAAGACGAAGTCAAAGAAATCGTCGATTTCCTGCGCGAGCCGGGTCGCTTTGTGACGATCGGCGGACGCATCCCCAAAGGCATCCTCCTCGTCGGCCCCCCGGGCACGGGCAAAACGCTCCTGGCGCGGTCGATCGCGGGGGAGGCGGGCGTCCCGTTCCTGTTCGCCAGTGGTTCGGACTTCGTCGAGATGTATGCCGGCGTCGGAGCGTCCCGCGTGCGGCGCCTCTTCAAGGATGCCCGCCGCCACCCGTCGTGCATCGTCTTCATCGACGAGCTCGACGCCGTCGGCCGAAGCCGCGGCGGCAGTTCGCTCAGCCACGAAGAACGCGAGCAGACCCTCAATCAGCTGCTGGTCGAAATGGACGGCTTCGAGGCGCACGCGGGGATCGTCGTCATCGCCGCCACCAACCGGCCCGACATCCTCGACCCGGCGCTCCTCCGTCCGGGACGATTCGATCGGCAAGTCACGGTCGGCAATCCTGATCTCAAAGGCCGCGAGGCAATTCTGCGCGTCCACACCCGGCGCATTCCGGTCGATCCGGAAACGGACCTGCGGGTCATCGCGCGTGGCACGCCCGGGTTCTCGGGCGCGGATCTGGCGAACCTCGTCAACGAAGCCGCGCTGCTCGCGGGGCGCGCCGGCCGAACGACGGTCACCGACATCGATTTGAATGCGGCACGCGACAAGGTGCTGATGGGCGTCGAACGGCGCTCCGTGGTCTTGAGCGACATGGACCGCGCCAACTGCGCGTATCACGAAGCCGGCCACGCCGTCGTCGCGGCCCTGCTGCCCGAGGCCGATCCTCTGCACAAAGTCACCATCATCCCGCGCGGCCGCGCGATGGGCGTGACGATGCAGCTGCCCGAGGCGGATCGGCACACCTACACGAAAGGCTTTCTCGAAACGCAGGTCGCCGTGCTGATGGGCGGCCGTGTCGCCGAAGAGCTCTTCATGAATCACATGACGAGCGGCGCGTCGAACGACATCGAGCGCGCCACCGACATCGCCCAACATATGGTGTGCGAGTGGGGCATGTCCGAGCTCGGGCCGCTCGCCTATCGCAAGCCGGGGAACGCGTTCGAGGCCGACCGCGCGCACGGAATCAGCGAAGCGACCGCGCAGCGCGTCGACGAAGAGATCCGCCGGGTCATCATGACCGGTTACGATCGGGCGCGCGGCCTGATCGAAGACAACCGAGACGCCGTGCGGCTGTTGGCGGAAGAACTCCTGAAGGTCGAATCGCTCGAAGCCGACGAGATCCGCGCGATCCTCGACCAGGCCGCTCGCCTGCGCTCTTCGAGCTCCGGCGCAGTCACGCCGTAGCGCCTCGCGCGGGGCGGACCACCTTCGCTCTTAGAGCTTCGGCACATAATACGGGGGCGCATGCCCCCTGCCCCGGAACCCGTTCGGCTCGAGCGGCTGCCTCGCTTCGCCTGGGCGATCATCGCGATCGTCGCGCTCTCGGTTCTCTACACCGTCATTCAGGTGGCGCTCGTGCGGCCGTATCTCTGGCCTGCTGGCACGGGCGCAACCCTCGCCGGCGATCCGACGGCTCACCTTCCGCTCAAAGCTCGCCCACCCAACGTCGTCAGGGACTTTATCTCTGCGCCAGAGATCACGCGGGTTGCGCCGGGGAGTCCGGCCGACGCCGCCGGAATCGTCGCTGGTAACCGGCTGCGTGCCGAGCATCGGGCCGACGGGTCCCGAAGCGTGACCTTTGACGGACGGCTCTCGACAGACGCCGGACGCGTGGAGGTGTGGCGTGAGCTTTACCGCGTGGGCGTGAGCGGAGCCGTCAACTGGGAAGTCGAAGCGCAAGACGGTGCGACTCGCACGCTCCTGCTCGACCGGCCGTCGGCCCTTGGTTCGGACACCGACGGGTGGGCGCGACGTCACCTCGGGATGATCGTCCAGATGTCGGTGTTCACCGGCGCGGCAGTCCTGCTCCTGCTGATGCGCAGCTACGACGTCACCGCGGGACTGTGCGTGCTGGCGCTCGCGTTCAGCGCCGTCGGCGGTGGCGGACCGCTGCTCGGCGCCGAGCGGGTGCTGCCGCTGCCGCTCCATCAGGTGATGACGGTCTTCGCGTGGATTGCGAGCCCCCTGGCGTTTCCGTCGATTGCGCTCGCGATCCTCTACTTCCCCACGCGATCGAAAACGCTCGATCGACATCCCTGGCTCCACGCCGTGCCGCTCCTGGCCGCAGCGCCGCTCGTCGGCCCGGCGCTCATGTCGGGACTCTACCTGGCCGGCGTGGAGTCCGCGCGCGGCCTCGCGGTCTGGGACGCGACGCATCGAACACGTCTACTACGCAGCGTTTGCCACCGCGCTCGGCATCAATGTCCTCGCGGTCGCAGAGGGTGCCTTCCGTTACAGGTTCAATCACAACGCCAACGAGCGGCGCCGCATCCGCATGGCGCTCTACACGGCGGTGCCGGGCGTCCTCGCGTACGCCATCCGCGACGGCATTCCAATTGTCGCCACGTTGCTCGACACCGAGAGCCCGCGGTATCCCGGGGCCGTGGCCGTGCTTCTCGACGCGCTCGTCCTGCTGCCAGCCTTTGGTCTGGTCTACGCCGTCGGCGTGGCGCACGTCCTCGGGCCGCGCGTGGTGTTGCGGCGCAGTCTTCAGTACGCGCTCGCCAACCGCTCGCTGACCTTGCTGATCTTCCTGCCAGCGATTGCGCTCGTGTTCTCGCTGGTGCAGGAGCGCAATCGCACGCTCGCCGACATCGCGACCAGCAGCTCCGCCCTCTACGCAGTCCTCATCATTGCCTCGGTGGCGACGTTCATGAATCGCGATCGCGCTCGACAGTGGCTCGATGAGCGATTCTTTCGCGAAGAGTACGACGCGCGGAAGATCCTGCTCTCGCTCGCGAGCCGGGTGCGCTTCGAGACCGACCCGGCCGACCTCGCGACGATGGTCGTCAATCAGCTGGACGAGGCGCTGCATCCGCTGATGACGGCGATCCTGGTGAGCGGGATCGACGAAGGTCAGTTATCGCCGGTCACGGTGCTGCACGGTAGCGCCGAGCCGTTGCCGCTCGAGGGCGGTCTCGTCTCGATGCTCCGGTGGTCCGACGAGCCGCTCGAGATCGTCTTGAGCGACCCGCGCTCGCCCGCGCGCCGGCTGCCTGCCGACGAACGCGAATGGCTCGAATGCACCGGCGCGGTGCTGCTCGTGCCGGTCGTCGGCCAGGATCGCTCGCTCATCGCCGTGATCGCGCTCGGCGAGCGTCGTTCGGAGGAAGCCTACACCGCGGAGGATCGTGAGCTCCTGGCCAGCATCGCGGCACAGATGGCGCTCGGCTTCGACGTCGTGCGACTGCGCCGCCGCGCCGGCGCGAGCGCGCAGGACGACGCCGATCGGACGCGAATCGTGAGCGCTGCGGCGCAACCGATCGAGCCGATGATGGAATGTCCCCGCTGCGGCCGGTGCGACGAGGCCAACGTCGAGCGCTGTCCGTCGGATGGCGCCACGATGCGGCCCGTGCCCTCAGTGCCGCGGACGGTCGACAACAAGTACCGCATCGAGCAGCTCCTTGGGCGAGGCGGCATGGGCGCCGTCTATCGGGCTCGGGACATGCGCCTCGATCGACTCGTGGCGTTGAAGGTCGTGCGCGCCGAGCTGCTTGGCGATCCCGAGGCGCGGCGCCGGTTCAGGCGCGAGGCGCAGATCGTCGCGCGGCTCCAGCACCCCTCGATCGTCGCGGTGTACGACTACGGCACGTTCCCCGACGGCGGCGCTTACCTCGTCATGGAGCTCGTCCGCGGCGAGGATCTCCGCCACGTGCTCCAACGCGAGGGCCGGCTGGACTCGGCCGAATCGCTGGAGATCCTGACTGCCGTGTGCGCCGCGATCGGCGCCGCGCACCGTGAGGGCGTGTTGCACCGCGATCTGAAACCCGAAAACATCCTGCTGCCAGGCGGTGGCGCCCCGGCAAAAGTGCTCGATTTCGGGGTCGCGAAGCTGGTCCTCGATAGCCCGCCGAAGGAGGATGACGAGGGCCCGAGCGAGGCCCCGACCGCCCTGACGGCCGCGGGCATGATCATCGGCACGCCCGCCTACATGGCGCCGGAGCAGTTCCACGCCGTCGAGGCCGACGCCCGCACGGACGTATTCAGTCTGGGAGTGGTCGCCTACGAAATGCTCTCGGGCGAGCTCCCGTTCGGTCGCGGCACGCTCGCCGACGTCGTGCTCGCGCAGGCCCGCGGCGTCCCGCCGATGCCGCCAGACGCTCATTCCCCCGGCCGCGGAACGCGCCATCCGCGCCGCGCTCGACGCCGACCCCGACCGCCGGCCGGCGACACCCCAGGCCTTTGCGACGATGCTGGCGGCGGCGCTCGAGAGCGAGCGCTGATTCTCGTCTCACGAGACGCAGATCACGCTGATTCGTGTTCATCGAGCACGGCAGTGCCGCACGTCGGAGAGCACGCAATCCTCTGCGTCTCCCACTCGGTTCGGCTCCGTTCATGGTGAAAACCGTGGCCTCCGTCCACTCCGTCGCTCTCCACGCAACGATTGACAGCACCAGAGCTGATATATAATGTGCCCACATATGGGCTACGAATGCGCTCGCGCGCGAGTTGAAGCGCGGCAGCACCGAACTCCTGATTCTCGCCCTCCTCGAGGAGCGCGACCGCCACGGCTACGAGCTCGCCCGGCTCATCGATGAACGGTCGCGTGGCGCGATCTCCTTTCACGCTGCCTCGCTCTACCCCACTCTGTATCGCATGGAAGACAAGGACCTCATCGAAGGGCGATGGGTCGAGAAGGCAGGTCAGCGGCGGCGGCGCTACTACAAGGTGACGGCCGCGGGCAGAAAGACGCTGGCCAGCCAGAGGAGCGTGTGGGACGGTTTCTTCGACGCGCTGAACCGCGTCGCCCGCATCCGACACGCGTAAAGCTCATGGATTGGACGACACGGGTTCGACGCACTTTCGCGAACGCCTCGCACCAGCCCGACGAGGGCGTCATCGAGGAGCTGGCCCAGCATGTCGGGGCGCTCTACGAGGCCGCGCGCGCGGACGGCTGCTCGCCTGAAGAGGCTGAGCGGCCGCGTGGCCGACCACCTCGAGCGGTGGCGCGCCGATGCGGAACGGCTCCGACATCGATCGCGCCGCCTGCCGGTAGTCGTGCCGCCGCCTGCCACATCGGGATCCCGATTTGCCGGCCTCGCGCAGGATCTCCGCTACGCCGTGCGTCTGCTGCGCCGGCAGCCGCGCCACGCGCTGCTGACGATCCTGACGATGGCACTTGGCATCGGCGCAACCACGGTGCTGTTCAGCGTGACCTACGGCGTGCTGATGAAGCCGCTTCCCTGGCCGAACGCCAGCCGAATCGTGGTCTTGAAGGAAACACGGGGCGGCAGCGCGCCCCGCTTTGGCGAGTTCACCAACGCCGCGTATCTCGCGTGGCGCGACGAGCCATCGACGATCGAGCACATCGCGGCCTGGTCCCAGCGTCTCGTCACGCTCTCGGGCGCGGGTGAATCAGAACGCATTCGCGTCACCGCGGCGACCGCCAGCGTGTTTCCAGCGCTCGGCGCGCAGCCGCTCCTTGGAACGTTCTTCGAACCGAAGGACGAAGCGGCGCTGGTCGTCGTGCTGTCGGAGCGTCTCTGGCGACAGCGCTTCGACGCGGACCCGGCCGTGCTCGGCCGATCGATTCAGCTCGATGGCGAGCCCTACACAGTCGTCGGCGTTCTGCCTGACCGGCTGTCGTACCCGGATCGACAGGCGCTGGCCATCGTCCCGTACGCGATTCGGCCGGCAACCGGCAACTACCTGTCGATGTTCAGCGCCGTCGCCGCGCTCCGCCCTGGGGTCACCGCGGCTCAAGCTGCCGCGGAAGGCACGGCTCGGGGCCGTCTCGCCGCCGATACCGGCATGACGACCTCGGCCATCTTCGGAAGCAACGGTCCAATCGCGGTTGCCGCCCAGCCGCTCCGTGAAGCGCTGACCGCCGACGTCAGGCGGCCCCTGCTCGTGTTGCTGGTGGCGGTCGGGCTGCTGCTGCTGACGGCGACCGCCAATGTCGCGAGCCTGCAGCTGGCGCGTACCACGGGCCGGACGCGCGAGATCGCGATTCGCGCGGCCCTCGGCGCCGGCGGCGCGCGCGTGACGCGGCAGCTGCTGGTTGAGAGTCTCACGCTCGGCGTCGCAGGCGGCATCGCCGGTCTGGCCCTGACGCTCGTGCTCCATCGTTCGCTTCCGGCGTTGTTGCCGGCGGACTTCCCACGCGTTGACGGCCTCGGCATCGACGCCACGGTTCTCGTCTTCGCGCTCGTCGTGTCGATCGCCGCTGGGATCGCCTTCGGGCTCCTGCCGGCGCTGCGGGCGCGGGAACTGAACCTCGTCGAGGCGTTGGCCGAAGACGGAAGCGCCCCGGTGGGCGCCGGTTTGAGCTCGCGAACGGCGCGCGCGCGAACGCTCATCATGTCGGGCCAGGTGATGGTTGCCTGCGTGTTGCTCGTCGGCGCATCGCTCTTCGGACAGAGCTTCCTCTCGATGCTCAACGCCGATCGAGGGTACGACCTGACCGACACGCTGTCCGCGCGTCTCTCGATGCCCGCGACGATCTACCGGAACCCGGAGGAGCGGTTCGCACTCGTTGAACGGGTCCTCGAGCGCATAGCGGGGATACCGGGCGTAACGGCCGCGGCGTTCACGTCCGAATCGCCCCTGACGTCAGGGGGATCGACCAGCGCATTCGACCTCAAATCGCCCAACGCCGACGGTGGCATCGTGAGAGTGCAGGCCTCGCCGCGGATCGTCAGCCCTCGGTTCTTTTCCACGCTGCGGATGAACGTCGTCGCGGGACGCGCGTTCTCGGAGCGCGACACCGAGTCCTCCGAGCCGGTCGTGATCGTCAACCAGTCGTTCGCGCGCCGATACCTCGGCGGCTCGGCTCTCGGCGCGCGGCTGCCGGCCGGCGCCTATAGGGTTCAAGGCCGAGAGGCCATCGAGTGGACGGTCATCGGCATCGTCGACGACGTGCGCTACGTCACGACCAGGGACAGCTCGCAGCCGGAGCTGTTCTACAGCTATCGTCAAATGGCAGGGCGGCTCCCCGTGGGAACGGTGACGCTCCTGGCACGAACGCGATCGTCTGGTGATCCGGGAGTCGCGGCGGCACTCCGCTCGGCGGTGCGGGAAGCGGACGAGCGGCTAGTGGCGGACGTCGTCGTGCCGCTCGAGCAGCGGCTGCTGACGACGCTCGCGCGGCCGCGACTGTATGCGATGCTGCTCGGCGGCTTCGCGACATTCGCGCTGGTCGTCGCCGCTGTGGGCCTGTTCGGCCTCTTGTCGTACTCCGTCTCGCTCCGCTCGCGCGAGATCGCAATACGAACAGCTCTCGGGGCGCGCCGGGCGGACATCCTCAGGCTGGTGCTCCGCCAAGGGCTCGGCGTGACGCTCGGTGGGGTCGCCGCCGGCATGCTGGCGTCAGCGTGGCTCAGCGAGGCCGTGTCAGCCCAGCTCTACGGTGTGACGACACACGACGCCCCGACCTTCGTGCTGGTTCCGGTGCTGCTCGTGGCCGTCGGGATGCTGGCGTGCCTGCTCCCCGCGCGCCGTGCTGCGACCCTCGACCCGCAACGGATCCTGCGGGGAGGCTAATGCCCCGGCACTAGCTGGCGGCGAGGCGCTTGTCGATCTCGGCGAGGGCCGCCTGAATCTGCTGCTTGCGCACGGGATGCGTCGTCGTCGTCGATTGACGCTCGAGCTCGGCGCGAGCCAGCCGTAGAGATTCGATCGCGCGGGTCCGTTCGGGGTCCGGCGCCGGCTGCGAGTTTGCTCGGCGGCGCCGTTCGGCTTCCCGCTCTTCCATCTGCTCCTGGATCCTCGCGTCTGCGTCGACCAGGCCTTCTCCAGAGTCACCCATAGTCAAATTCTGAATGCTGAATGCCGAATGCTGAGGTGAATAGGGTCGAAGAGCTAATTTTGCACAAATCCGGCGCGGGCAGCAATCATCATTCGTGCAAACGAAAAGAAATAGCGTGCAAATGAAAAATTTCACCGTGCAAACCGCGAAATATGGCGTGCGAACGCAAAATGAAGGTGCGAACGTAGAATAGAGTGTGGCGTCCACGGGCGATGCGCTCGAGCTCTTTCATCCCGCCGTGGCGGAATGGTTCCGCCACTCCTTTCCCGAACCCACGCCACCTCAAGCGCAGGGATGGCCGGCAATCGCACAGGGTCGATCGACGCTGATCCTGGCGCCCACCGGCAGCGGCAAGACGCTCACGGCGTTTCTCTGGTGCATCAACCGGCTGATGTTCGAGGCTGCGCCCGACCGCGGTCGGCGGTGTCGTGTCCTGTATGTCTCGCCGCTCAAGGCGCTGGCGGTCGATATCGAGCGGAATCTTCGGGCGCCGCTGGCCGGAATCGCGAACCGGGCGGATGCGCGTGGCGACGTCTACCAGTCGCCGGCGATCGCGGTCCGGACCGGCGACACGCCAGCGATCGAGCGCGCGCGCTTCCAGAGGGATCCGTCAGACATCCTCATCACCACCCCGGAGTCGCTGTACCTTCTCCTGACGTCGAATGCCCGGGAGGCGCTCCGCAGCGTCGATACCGTGATCATCGACGAGATCCACGCGCTCGTTCCGACCAAGCGGGGCGCTCATCTTGCCCTGTCGCTCGAGCGCCTGGAGTCGATTCGTCTAACTGGGGCCTCGCCACTGCAGCGGATTGGCCTCTCGGCCACTCAGCGGCCGCTCGATGAAGTGGCTCGCTTTCTGGGCGGCGCAACACCGGACTCCTCTGCGTCCTCGACTGTCTCCTATCGAGATGTCGCCATCATCGACACCTCTCAGAAGAAGCGCCTCGACCTCACCATCGAGGTGCCGGTCGAAGACATGGCACGCATCGGACAGGCCGAGGCGATTCCGAGCGGCCCCGCAGCGCAGGGACAGGTGCGCTCGACAATCTGGTCGGCGATCCACCCGCGGCTCCTCGAGCTCATCAGGGCCCATCGTTCGACGCTGATCTTCGTGAACAGCCGTCGTATCGCCGAGCGGCTGGCTAGCGCGATCAACGAGCTCGCCGGCGAGACGCTGGTGCGGTCGCACCATGGCTCGGTCGCGCGGGCGCAGCGAATCGAAGTTGAAGATCGGCTCAAGGCCGGGCTCATCCGCGGCCTGGTCGCAACGTCGTCGCTCGAGCTCGGCATCGATATGGGCGCGATCGACCTGGTGATCCAGATCGAAGCGCCGCCGTCGGTCGCGAGCGGCATGCAGCGCATCGGCCGATCGGGGCACACGATCGGCGAGGCCAGCCGCGGCATCATCGTGCCGAAGTTCCGCGGCGACCTGGTCGCGTGCGCCGCCGTGACCAGAGCGATGCACGACGCGCGGGTCGAGAGCACGAGATATCCGCGCAATCCGCTGGACGTCCTCGCGCAACAGATTGTCGCCATGGTGTCGGCCGAACAGTGGAAGGTGGACGACCTTTTCGACGCTGTGCGCCGCGCCGCTCCGTTCGCCGAGCTCGGCCGGAGCGTGTTCGAGGGCGTCCTCGACATGCTGTCCGGACGCTATCCGTCCGACGACTTCGCCGATCTTCGGCCGAGGCTGACCTGGGATCGGATCGACAACGTGGTCACCGCCCGCGACGGCGCGAAGCGTATCGCCGTGACCAACGGCGGCACGATTCCCGATCGCGGGCTCTACGGCGTCTTCCTCGTGGGCCAGCACGGCCCTGGCGCGCGCGTCGGCGAGCTCGACGAAGAGATGGTGTTCGAGAGCCGCGTCGGTGAGACGTTCCTGCTCGGCGCCTCGAGTTGGCGCATCGAGCAAATCAACCATGACCGGGTGCTGGTGTCGGCTGCCCCGGGCGAGCCCGGCAAGATGCCGTTCTGGAAGGCCGATAGCATCGGCCGGCCGCTCGAGCTCGGACGCGCGGTCGGCGCGCTGGTGCGCACGCTCGTGGCCATGCCGCCGTCAACGGCGATTGAGCGCCTCGTCGGCCAGCACGATCTCGACGCACAGGCCGCCGAAAACCTCTTGCGCTACCTCTCGGATCAGATCGCGGCCGCCGGCGTCGTGCCAGACGACCGCACAGTCCTCATCGAGCGCTGCCGGGACGAGCTCGGCGATTGGCGTGTCTGCGTCCTCTCGCCCTTTGGCAGCCGCATCCACGCCCCGTGGGCAATGGCCGTCGTTGAACGCGTCCGCGCCGAAGTGGGACTCGACGTCGAAACGATGTGGACAGACGATGGGTTCGTGGTCAGGTTCCCGGAGACCGACGACCCACCGGATCCGCGGCTGATGGTGCCGGCCGCCGAGGAAGTCGAGGCCCTCGTCCTCAACCAGCTGGGCGGCACCGCGATGTTCGCGGCCAAGTTCCGCGAAGCCGCGGGACGCGCGCTGCTGCTTCCCAAGCGCAGGGCCGGCGGGCGCACCCCGCTCTGGCAACTGCGAAAGCGGTCCGCCGACCTCCTCGCCGTGGCATCCCGCTTCGGGTCCTTTCCTATCGTGCTCGAGACGTATCGAGAGTGCTTGCGGGACGTCTTCGACATGCCGGCGCTCGTCGAGACGCTCGGCAGGATGGAGCGCCGGGAGATCCGCGTGGCGACTGTCGACTCGACCGTTGCCTCACCATTCGCGGCCGCGCTGCTTTTTGGTTACGTCGCCAACTACCTGTACGACGGCGATGCGCCGCTCGCCGAGCGGCGCGCGCAGGCGCTGTCGATCGATCAGGCGCAGCTGAGAGAGCTTCTCGGAGAGATCGAGTTGCGTGAGCTGCTCGACGCGGCCGCAATTGCGGAGGTCGAGTCCGAGCTTCAGCACCTGCACGAGGATCGGCGTGCCCGGACCGTGGACGGCGTGCACGATCTCCTGCTTCGGCTCGGTGATTTGTCGGTCGATGAGATCGACGCGCGCGCCAACGTCGACGGGCGGCGAGCGGCTGACGAATTGACGAAGGCGCGACGGGCGATCTCCGTGACGCTGCGCGGCCAGCCACGAGTAGTCCCGGTCGAGTACGCGAGCAGGTATCGGGACGGCCTCGGTGTGCCGTTGCCAACGGGACTGCCAGAAGCGCATCTCGAGGCGGCGCCTCACGCCGCGCTGGACCTTGTGCGCCGGTACGCGCGAACCCATGCGCCGTTCACCAGCACGGAAGTCGCTGAGCGATATGGCCTCGGACGATCGACGGTTGAGGCGCTTTTAAAAGAGCTCGCCGCAAGCGGAAAGGTGGTCGAGGGAGAGTTCCGCCCTGGTGCCACCGGCCGGGAATGGTGCGACCCGGATGTGCTGCAGTCGATTCGACGGCGATCGCTCGCGAAGCTCCGGCACCAGGTGGAGCCGGTCGAGCCCGCCGTGCTTGGCCGGCTCGTCACGCACTGGCAGGGCGTCGTCCGCCGTCGTCGGGGGCTCGACGCGCTCCTCGATGCCGTCGAAAACCTGCAGGGCGCGCCGCTCATCGCGTCGATCCTCGAGACGGAGATCCTGCCGGCTCGGGTCGAAGGGTATCAACCGTCCGACCTCGATGCCCTGACGACTGCCGGCGAGGTTGTCTGGGGTGGCCTCGAGCCCCTCGGCGAACATGATGGGCGCCTCGCGCTCTACCTGACCGACCACGTCGCGAAGCTTCGGCAGCCCCGTGCGCCGGCCGATCTGCCCGAGCGCGAGCGCCTGATTGTCGACCATCTGGCACGAAACGGGGCCTCGTTCTTTGCGGCGCTGCATGAGGCGGCGGGCGGCGGATATCCCGGCGAAACGGTCGATGCCATCTGGGCTCTCGTCTGGAACGGTGTCGTGACGAACGACAGCCTGAATGCTGTGCGCGCGTTCGTTCGACCGCCCGAGCGCAGCCGTCGCAAGGCCGCCCAGACGGCCCGAGCAGCTCGCAGCTTCCGAAGCCGCCGCGTCGCCCCACCGACTGCCGAGGGCCGCTGGTCCCTCATCGCGGCACGGCTCGGCGCAGCGATAACGCCGACCGAGTCGACCACGGCGCTCGCCCAGCAGCTTCTCTCCCGGTACGGCATCCTGACTCGCGAGATCGCTGCGGCCGAAAACGTCTCGGGCGGATTCGGCGCGGTCTACGACATCCTCAAGGCACTCGAGGACGCCGGCCGCATTCGCCGCGGTTACTTTGCGAGTGGAGTCGGCGCGACGCAGTTTGCGCTGCCCGCCGCGCTCGACCTGCTTCGATCGTTCAAGGAAGAGCCCGAGGAACCGGAAGTCGTCGTGCTGGCGGCAACGGATCCAGCCAATCCGTACGGCACCATCCTGCGGTGGCCTGAGTCGACGCAGGGCCGCGACCAACGCGGGCCGACACGATCAGCCGGTTCGCTCGTAGTGATGGTCAACGGCACGCTCGCGGCCTACATCAGCCGGGGAGCGCGCCAGCTACTCGCGTTCCTGCCCGACGACGAACCGGCGCAGACGTCGACCGCGCGCGCGCTTGCGTCGACGTTGGCGCGGATCGGCCTGCTGGTTCACGAAATCAACGGCCTCCCCGCCAGCCAGCACCCGCTTGGCGCCGTACCTCGTCGAGGCCGGATTCAGCCCTTCAGCGATGGGCTTCCAGATCCGTCACGCCGGCCTGGGACGTGGCGCGTAGCAGAGTCGATTCCGTGCCTGAAGGCGACACCATCTATCGCGCCGCGGCGACCTTGCACCGCGCGCTCGCCGGTCAGCCTGTCGTCCGCTTCGAGTCGGTGTTTCCTGCGCTGACGCGCGTGCACGACGATCACCCGCTGACGGCGATGACGGTCGCCAAGGTCGAGTCGATCGGCAAGCACATCCTGATGCATTTCTCTGGCGGCCTTGTCCTCAGGACCCACATGCGGATGCATGGAAGCTGGCACATCTACCGGCCGGGCGAACGGTGGCGCCAGCGCGCGGGCAACATGCGAGTGCTGGTGGCGACATCCACTTTCGAAGCCGTCGGGTTCAGCATTCCCGTCGCCGAATTCATCAAAGCCCGCGACCTCGAGAAACACAACGTTCTGGCCAGGCTCGGTCCAGACGCGCTCGGCACCAGCTTCGATCGGGCAGAAGCCGTTCGGCGCCTTCGCACCCAATCGTCTTCACCAGTTGGTGAGGCCTTGCTGAATCAGCGCCTGCTGGCGGGACTCGGGAACGTTCTGAAGTCCGAGGTGTTGTTCTCGTGCGGCATCAACCCTTTCGTCAGCATTGCCACGCTTGACGATCATCAACTCGAAGATCTGGTCGACACCGGCCGGCGCCTGCTCCAGGTCAACGTGGGCGTCTCGAAGACGCGCCTCACCAGCCACAGCGGGCAGCGTCGGACGACCGGCCGAGACAATCCGAACGAGCGTCTCTGGGTGTACGGACGCGGGCGCCTCCCCTGCCGTCGATGCGGCACGCCGATCGAAGTCAAGAAACACGGCCCGGACGCCGCCAGGCGTGGTCATGGAAGATGCGAGGCTGACCTATTGGTGCCCGGCGTGTCAGACCTCGTAATCTGGCTCGCGCTCGCAGGCGGCACGGCGGCGGCAGCGGCCGCGCTGTACGGCCACTACTACGTTCTTCCAGGCTGGTTGACAGGACCAGAGATCTGCAGGCTCGAAGACGGAGGCTGCGCGGTGCTCTTCCGCAGCCCACGCTCGGCGTTGCTCGGTGTGCCCAACGCGACGCTGGGCCTCGCGCTCTACGCGCTGCTCGCGCTTGGCCTGCTCCTGGACGCGCCGTCCTGGCTGCTCCTGGCCATGACGGCACCAGCCGTCGCGATGAGCGCATTCCTCGGCCGGAGCCTGATCGTCAACGGTCATCAGTGCCGTATCTGCTGGACCGGCCACGTGTCGAATGCGTTGCTGTTCGTGATGTTGCTCGCTCGCACTGCCAGTCGGGGTCAGTGACCGCCGCCCTTGATCCCAATCCCCGTCGTCCCATCGGGGCGAACAACCCGCTCGATCACGATCGGGCGCGGAGGATACGACGCGGGAACAACCCCCGACGTGCCTGACAGCGGTTTCAGCGGCGGCGCCGTGCAGCGGGCACAGCTCGGATGAGATCGTGCCCAGCGGAAAGTAATCCTCGTAGACGTTCGGCTCGGGCGGCGGGCTTGGCAGCGACGCAACCGGAGGCGGCCACGAACCGACGTCCGAGGTTTGCCAACGCATCGTCAGCGCCCTCCGGATCCGTGCTCGGCGGGGTCGACGTATCGGCACCCTTCGGTTGCCCGGGCGCCAGTCAGCCGGCAGATCGCCACTTTCTCGACGTCGGCAGGCACCGCATACCAATCGGGCCTGGCGCCCATCGTCGCCGCTTTCATGAAACGCGCCCAGGCGGGGACAGCCACGGTGCTGGCGAAGCCTCGACTCATGATCGGCGCGGGTGTGTCGAAGCCGAACCAGACGCCGGCGACGAGGTGCGGGGTATATCCGACGAACCAGGCGTCCGCGTAATCGTCAGTCGTGCCGGTCTTACCGCCCGCAGGAAGCTTGAAGCCGGCGGCGCGCGCGCCGGTGGCCGTCCCACTCGACACGACGTCGGCCAGCATGCTCGACATCAAGAAGGCCGTGGTCTGGCTGATGGCGCGAGTCGTCGTGATCGGCGCGGACCAGATGACCCGCCCTTCGGCATCCTCGACGCGACTGACGAGCCGCGGCGCCGCGAGCAGGCCCTGGTTGGCGAAGACGCCGTAGGCGGCAGTGAGCTCCAGCAACGTCACTTCCCCGGTGCCGAGCGCGAGGGATGGGACGCTGGGCAGATCCGAATCGATCCCGAAGCGATGCGCATAGTCGACGGCGGTGCCGACGCCGACGTGCTGCAGGAGCTGCGCCGCGGCACGGTTGCTCGAAACCTTGAGGGCCTTGCGAAGCGTGTATTGACTCGCCTCGTGCTCGCCGACTGGCAGCCACATCCTCCCCGAGGCGTAGATAGGAGTATCGAGGTCGGTCAGGACCGATCCAGGAGCGTAACCCCGCTCGAGCGCCGCGGCGTAGATGATCGGCTTGAACGCGGAGCCGGCCTGACGCCTGGCCTGCGTCGCCCGGTTGAAGGAACTCTCGCCGAAGTCCCGGCCGCCGACGAGCGCGAGGACATCACCGCTGGCAGGGTCGATTGCCACGAGACTGCCTTGGAGGTCCTGGGCGCGACGACGTGCCTTGGCGATTTCAGCGACACGCGTCCGCACGGCCTGCTCGGCGGCACGCTGTAAAAGTGGCTCGTAGGTCGAGTAAACACGCAGGCCACCGCGAAGCACGCGCTCGGGTCCAAACATCGAGACGAGCTGACGGCGAATCTCTTCCTGGAAGTACTCCCCGCCTCCGCCGTGAGCCGCAACGAGCAACGGCTCACGCGTGTGTGAACCGATCCGGCAGCGGCGCCCGAATTCCCGTCGCTGCGCTCGGCGGCGGTAATGAACCTCTGCTCGCTCCATCAAGCCGAAGCACGAGGTTGCGACGTCGCGTCGCCCGCTCGATCGAGACGCATGGCGCGTCGCGAGACGGGGCTCGGACGAGAGCCGCCAGCAGTGCGGCCTCGGCCGGGGCCAACTCTGCGGCCGGCTTGCCGAAATAACCGCGTGATGCCGCTTCGACGCCGTAAAACCCTTCCCCGAAGTACACCGTGTTCAGGTATTCCTGGAGAATCTGAGCTTTTGAATAGCGCTCTTCCAGCCGCAGCGCGAGCATCGCCTCGCGCAGTTTCCTTTCGAACGTGCGGGCTGGCGACAGCCGCACGGCTCTGGCGAGCTGCTGCGTGATGGTGCTGCCGCCCTCGACGACTCTCCCTGCGCGGACATTGCGAAGCGCCGCCCCGACAATCCGAATCGGATCGAGGCCGTAGTGCGAATGGAAGCGCCGATCCTCGACCGCCACGACCGCGTGCAGCATGTGCGGCGAGACCTGGTCGATTGTGACGTCGATTCGGCGTTCCGAGTGGAAGGCAAAGGCCGGCTGGCCGTGACGATCCAGCACGATCGTCGTCTGGGCGCGCGCGGCAAGGCCGGTGAGGCTGGTCGCTCGGTCGAGCTCGATGGCCACGGCGATCGTGAATCTCACGGTTCGGTAGACGGCATACCAGCTGAACGCCGTCATCGCCGCAACTGCCCCAATGAGCAACCGTTGTCGCATTCGAGATTCCAACGAACCTTCACAGCAACGGCAGTGCCAGCCTGAAACGCCGAGTTTCGAACTGATCGACAGAGAATTAGGTAGCGCGCTTCACACTTCCGGCAGCCGGGCTGGATGGGTGTAGACGTTGAACCCGCCGTCGCGGGCAAATCCCAAGCAGCGTGATGCCGGCCTCTTGCGCGAGTTCAATCGCCAGGCTCGAAGGCGCGGAGACCGCGCAGACGAACCCGATGCCGCCGAGCCACGCCTTCTGCACAATCTCGAACGAGGTGCGGCCGCTCACTGCCAGCGCGTGCGAGTCGAGCGGCAGGCGATCGTCGAGCAGCATTGTCCCAATCACCTTGTCCACAGCATTGTGGCGGCCGACATCTTCCGCCGACACTTCACACATCCCGTCCGGCGTGAAGAGTCCTGCGGCGTGGAGCCCGCCCGTGCCCTCGAAGATGCGCTGACGCTCCCGCAGGCGAGCCGGAAGTTCCGTGGCGACCTTCGTCGACATCGTCCACGTCTTCGGCAGCGTCGCCGCGCGCGCCTTGAGTGAGTCGATGGTCAGGCGGCCACAGAGCCCGCAAGACGAGTTGGTCAGGACCTCGCGACGCTCGGCGAGGATCGTCTCGAGCGACGACCTGGACTCGCCGAAGAGGTAGACGTCGACGACGTTGTGACCGTCGGGACGATTGGGGTGACGGCAGTGTTCGACCGCGCCGATATCGTCGGCGCTCCGCACGACGCCTTCCGAGAGCAGGAATCCCGCCGCGAGCGCGCGATCGTCGCCGGGTGTCCGCATGATGACCGCGAAGGGCTTCCCGTGCAGCCGGACTTCGAGCGGTTCTTCTACAGCCGCGAGATCGTGAGTCGTGCTCTCAGGGGTTCGTCCAGCCCGTCCAACGATTCGGACGGGCACGCTGATGTGCGTCCGCCGCTCCGGCCGAGGCGGCTGTTCAGACATGTTTCGCCCGGCGCGCCGGACTCGCACCGCTGCCGCCGTAGCGGAGCATCAGCTCGCGAGGATCTGGCGTGAGGTAGGTCTGACCCGCAAGATACTCCACGCCGTGGACGCGAACGTGATGGCGCAGCAGTGTGAGCGGCACGACGAGAGGAATGCGGCCCTGACGATAGTCCTCGATTGCCTGCACCAGTTCCTGCTTCGATTCTGAATCCAGGTGCTTCTTCAGGTGGCCCAGCATGTGGCTCAGCACGTTGGTGTGTCGCCGGATCGTCGCGGCGATCGCCAGGGTGGACATGAAGGCCGTTTCGTACTCGGACCGCAGCTCACGTTTGGCCATCTCCCGGCCCCTGGCGACCAGGCGGCCCAGATGATTGTATCGAGTCGTCGAGTGCGCGAGGAGCGCCATTTTGTGCGCCGTGTGGAACTTCACGAGCGCGCCGAGCGACCATCCCGGCGCGAAGAGATCCTTCAGGCGGCGATAGGCGAAGATCCGCTCGATGAAGTTCTCGCGGAGCGCAGGGTCGTTCAGCCGCCCTTCCTCCTCAACCGGCAGCGTCGGGAACCGTCGCAGCAGAGCCGAAGCAAACAGCCCGCGGCCGTTGCGCTCGGGCATCCCGGTCTCGCTGCTGTAGGTCTTGACTCGCTCCATGCCGCAGCTCGGTGAATCCTTCTTCAACACGTATCCACAGAGATCCGGTTCGTCGCGCGCCAGTTCATCGAGACGCCGGGCCGCCCATCGATTCATCCCATCGGTGTGATCGATACCGGTCCTGGTCGTCACCATGCGGAAGGAGTCGTGCCGTCCTTGCGCTTTCACGAGCCGCAACGTCTCGCGCGGTGTTCCGAGACCCATCTCGACTTCCGGGCACACCGGGACCCACTCGACCTGTTGTCCCAGTGTGTCGACCAGGAACTGATCGCGCTTGTGCCCGCCATCGAAGCGCACCTCTTGCCCAAGCAGGCAGGAGGAAATGCCGATGCGGATGGGTTTGGGGGCGTGGTCCAACTAGAACCTATCTCATGAACCCATCCGTGTTTTCCGTGTACTCCGTGGCTCTGTTCCAGTCTGTGACCCGCATCCGTGCTGTCCGTGTAATCCGTGGCCCTAGTTCCACCGCAAACCGCGGAGCTGGTCGAGGTTGACGTTGCCGCCGCTCAGCACGCAGACGACATTCGCGCCGGCCCGAGGCCCGAGTTGATCCCCGAGATCTTGGATGAGCCCGTCGAGCAGCGCCGCAACCGGTGCGGCGGCGGCGCCTTCGACGACCAGCTTCGTGTGCGACATCGTCCAGAGCATCGCCTCGAAAATCCGCTCGTCCGGGAGGGTGACGATCTCGTCGACCATCTTGCGCACGATCGCGAAAGTCGTTTCGCCAACCCGCTTCACGCGCAGGCCGTCGATCACGCAGTCGACGCGGTCGAGGGTCACGACCGATCCGGCACGAACGCTGTCGCGCATGCCCGGCGCACCCGACGATTCGACACCAATGACTTTTATAGACGGCTTGATCGCCTTGGCCGCCATCGCGACGCCCGAAATCAGGCCGCCTCCGCCAATCGGCACGACGATGACGTCGACGTCGGCCCAGTCGCGAACGACCTCGAGACCGAGCGTGCCTTGTCCGGCGATGAGCTGCAGGTCGTCGAACGGATGCACATAGGTCAGGCCGCGGTCTCGGACGAGCTCCTTTGCTTTCTCGTTCGCGTCGTCCCAGATCGCGCCGTGCAGAACGACCTCGGCGCCGTAGCCGCGCGTGGCGGCGACTTTCGAGGGCGTCGCATTCTCGGCCATGACGACCACGGCCTTGATGCCGTGGATGCGGGCGGCAAGCGCGACTCCCTGTGCATGATTGCCCGCCGAGGAGCAGACCACGCCGCGGCGGCGCTCATCCTCGGAAAGCAGCATGAACTTGTTGAGCGGACCGCGAATCTTGTAGGACCCGGTCCGCTGGAACATCTCCGCCTTGAGGCGGACGTTGAAGCCCGTCCGTTCGCTCAGCGTCCGCGAGGTCAGCAGCGGCGTGCGGTGAATGTGTGGCGCGACATGGCGGTACGCCGCCTCGAACGCCTCCACTCCGAGGGGCACCGTGGCCACCGTCATTTGCCCGGGCATCTCGCGGTCAGCATGATCTCGACGAGGCCGTCTGCCGCGACGAGTCCGGTCTGCACCGTCGCGCGGGCCGGGAACTCGCTGCCAAAGAACGAACGGTAGACGTCGTTCATCGCCGGAAAGGTCTTGCCGTCGGTCAGATACACGACGCTGTCGACAACGTCGGCCGGTGAGCAACCCGCGGCGGTGAGCGCGCCACGAATTCGCGACAACGTTTCCTTGGTCTGGGCGCCAACGTCACCTTTGGTGTCGGCCGTGTTCCCGAGCATTCCCGAGAGATACACGCGATCCCCGGCGCGAATCGCGGCACTGAGGTTGGGGTTCGACGGTCGGCCGTCATCAATCACGCGCTTCTGGGCCGACGAGGCGACAAGCGTGATCTCGACGACATACTGCGGGCCGGCCAGGCCCGCTACGACCGTCGCGCGTGCCGGGGGCGCCGACCCAAAATACTTCCGGTAGACGGCGTTCATCGCCTGAAACGATCCGCCGTCAGGCAAGTACACCCGCGAGCTGACGACATTGTCGAAGCTCATGCCGGCGGCCTTCAAGAGCTCCGCCGCGTTGTCGAGAACGACCGCCGTTTGCGCGTTGATGTCTCCGCCGACGACCGAGTTGTCGCGGCCATTGCGCGAGACCAGACCCGAGAGAAAGAGCGTGTCGCCGGTGCGGATGGCATAGCTATACGGGCTCGGCGACTTGATCCAGCCCGACGGGTGAATCACGACGCGCTCGGCGCCGGTCGGCACGGCGATCATCGAGATCTCGACGAGCGCGTCAGGCACGACGAAGTCGGCCACAACGGTCGTCCGCGTCGGCGGGTCTTTGGTCCAGAACCCGCTGTAGGCCTCGTTCATCGCGGCAAAGTCGCTTGCGGACTTCAAGTAGACGGTAACCGCGACGACTTGGTCGAGCGACGAGCCGGCAGCGGCCAGCACCGCGCGCATCCGCTCGATGACTCGCGTCGTCTGGCCTTTGATATCGCCCTTCGGGGCGATCGCTCCCGCCTCGTCCTGCGACACGACGCCTGCCAGGTAAATGAGGCCACCTGCCTTGACGGCCTGGCTGTAGGGAAAGCTGGGCGGCGTGCCCACGGTGACGATTGTCTTGTTGGGAGATTGTGTTGACATGGCAAGGCTGCTCACGAGCACGAGAAGAAAGGCACGCATGAACGCATTCTACAGTCTTCGAATCCTCGCGGCGGCCGTGTAAAATTGAACCGCCCCCCAGGGAGGCCCAAAATGAAATCGTTCGAGTTGTTCGCCTCGCGGAAGCTCTGTTTCTGCGCAATTAGCTGTTTACTCCTCACCTTGTCGGCCGCGCCGGCCCTGGCCGATGTCAAGACGCGCGACAAGGGACAGGTGAAGTTCGAAGGCATGCTCGGCACGATGATGCGGATGTTCGGCGGCAAGGCCTTGAGCGAGGGGATCGTCTCGACCAACGCTGTCAAAGGCAACCGGAAGGCCACGCTGAACGACATGACGGGCCGGATTGTCGACCTCGACGAGCAGAAGGTCTACGACCTCGACATGAAGAAGAAGAACTACACGGTCACGACCTTCGAGCAGCTCAGACAGAAACTTCGCGAGGCGCAGGAACAGGCCGCTAAGGAAGCCAAAGAACGCGCCGAAGGAACCAGGAGAGCCGACGCAGCCCTCCGGCAGTGACAAGCAATTCGAGTTTGATTTCGACGTCAAGGAAACCGGGCAGACACGCGCGATCGCGGGACACGACGCCAGGCAGGTCATCATGACCGTCACCGTGCGCGAGAAGGGCAAGACGCTCGAGGAGAGCGGTGGCGTCGTTTTGACCACTGATTCATGGCTCGGACCCGACATTCCGGCCTTGAAGGAGCTCGCAGAGTTCGAGATGAAGTACTGGAAGGCGATTGCCCCGGAGTCCGCGCTCGTCTCAGCCGAGCAAATGGCCGCCATCGCCGCCTTGTACCCGATGATCAAGCCGGCCATGGATCGTATCAATCAGGAGAAGGTCAACCTCAAAGGCACGCCGCTCGCGACCTCGATGACATTCGAGGGCGTGAAGAGCAAAGCGCAGGTCGAGGAACAGAGCAAGAGCAGCAGCGGCGGCGGCCTGAGCGGCATGCTGGCCCGAAAGATTGCGAAGAAGGACGACAAGCCGCGCGCCACCATCTTCACGATGAATACCGAGACGCTCGAGATTGCGACCAGTGTCGGTGCGACTGACCTCGATATTCCAGCCGGGTTCAAACTGAAAAACTAGACGCGTTAGACGCTCACAGGAGACCAGGAAATCAGGAGTTGTTTTGGGTTATTGATATTGCCTCCTGATCTCCTAGTCTCCTGTGAGATCTTGGCAGCGTTCGGCGCCGGACGTTGAGTGGAGGAGGATCGATGAAGCAGTTGCGCAAAGAGGGGGCTCGCCGGCGGCGGTTCCTCAAAGCTGTCCCGGCTGCCGTCGCCGGCGGTCTGACGCTGCCGGCGCTGGCGCAGCCGCCCGCTCAGGAACAGCGAATCAGCAAGGACATCCTCGAGTGCGGCGAAAAACTCTTCGGCGTCGATTTCACCGATGCCGAAGAGGAACAGGCCCTCGCGGGCGTGAACCGCAACCTCAACGCCTACGAGCAGCTTCGCGCGATCGATGTTCCGCTCGATACGGAGCCGGCGATCACGTTCCGCCCGTACCTTCCGGGCAACAAGCCAAAGCCTGGGGCAACGCCCGGCGCCAAGATCAACGTCACGCTCAAGCTTCCGACCGCTCCGGCCGCGTCGAGGTCCTCGCTCGACGATCTCGCCTTCCTGCCAGTCACAGCGCTTGCGCCACTCGTCCAGCGTAAGGACGTGTCGTCCACGGACCTCACGAAGATGTATCTCGCTCGGCTCAAGAAGTACGGGCCGAAGCTGAACTGCGTCGTCACGCTCACCGAAGAGTTGGCGCTTGCCCAGGCGGCGCAGGCCGACAAGGAGATTCGCGCCGGAAAGTACAGAGGACCGCTGCACGGAATCCCCTGGGGCGGAAAGGACCTCTTCGCCACGAAAGGGATCCTGACGACCTGGGGCGCCGGGCCGTTTCAGAATCAGGTGTTTGACTACGACGCGACGATTGTCGAGCGACTTGAGGCAGCCGGCGCGGTGCTGGTGGCCAAGCTCTCGATGGGCGCGCTCGCGCAGGGCGACCGCTGGTTCCGCGGTCAGACCAAGACGCCGTGGAACCTCGAGAACGGCTCGAGCGGGTCCTCGGCCGGACCCGGATCGGCGACCGCCGCCGGCCTCGTCGGCTTTTCAATCGGCACCGAGACGCGCGGCTCGATCATTTCGCCGGCCGCAGTCAACGGGGTCACGGGCCTCCGCCCCACCTACGGCCGTGTCAGCCGTCACGGCGCCATGGCCCTCAGCTGGACGATGGACAAGATCGGTCCAATGTGCCGATCGGTCGAGGACTGCGCGCTGGTGTTCAACGCGATCTACGGTCCAGACGGGCGCGACGACACCGTCGTCGACGCGCCCTTCGCCTGGAACCCGGACGTGCCGCTCGCGAAGCTGAAGATCGGATACATCAAGACCGAGTTCGAGGCTCCGCCAGTCGATGGACGCGGCGCCCGCGGTGAGGGAGGCGGCGCCCGCGGTGAGGAAGAGGTGAGGGCGCCGGCCGTGGGAAGGACGTGGACGCGGCGGCCTGTCTCCGGAGGAGCAGCGGCAGCGCGCCGAAGAGCGGCTGAAGCTCCTGAACGGAGCGCTCGACGTCTATCGGAAAGCTGGCGCGGCCCTGCAGCCAATTGAGCTCCCCGAAACCCTGACCCGCTATTCCACAGCCTTGAACTTTGTGCTGAGCACGGAGGCGGCCGCGGCCTTCGACGATCTCACGCGCGGCCCGGGCATCAAGGACGAGAGCCTCGGCGCCTGGCCGAACTCGTTCCGGACGCACCGCTTCGTCCCCGCAGTCGAGTACATCAGGGCTCAGCGCATCCGGACGCTGCTGATGCGCGAGATGGCCAAGCTGATGTCGGAGTACGACGTGTTCCTGTCGCCGACCAACAGCTCGAGCCTGGGTCTCACCAACCTGACCGGGCATCCGGCCGTGGCCGTGCGCGCCGGGTTCGTCGCCAACGCGCCGTTGATGCTGATGGTGACTGGCCGCCTCTACGAGGAGGCGACGCTGCTGCGCGTCGCGCTCGCGCACGAACGCGCGACGACGTGGAACGATGAAAAACCCAATGCTGAGTGCTGAATGATGAATGCTGAAGTAAGGGCCGAATTCTGAATTCACTTCAGCATTCAGCACTCAGCATTCAGCATTGCTACCGGCGCTCGCTCTTCACGAGCGCCGTGAGCGTCCGTCCCTGCTCGTAATCGCCGAGCCGCTCGGCCGTGCTCACGTACAGGTCGCGCGCCTCGCCGGAGAGCTTCTGGGTCGCGGCGACCGTCAGCAGCACTTGCGACGCCTCGTGGCCGCTCGTCATCGACGCGGTCGAGCGGAGCACGGCGACGAGCGTCTCCTGCGGCAACGTCCCGCCTTTCACCACGGCCTGCAGGACGCGCCCGCGTTCGAACGAGGAACTGAGCGTCTCGACTCCCTTGAAAAACGGCGCGCGCAGGGCTCCGTCGATCGACTGGGACTTGGCCACGTCGATCAGGAACGATGCCTGTTCGTAGTCGGAGTCGATCGCAAGTGATGGGTCGAGCATCGTCGCGAGCGTGTCGGGGCTGGGGTCCGCTTTGACCACGGCGCTCACGACTCTGCGGCATTCATAATCGCTCTCGACCGATGTGAGCGCTTTCAGGAACGGCGCGCGGGTGCGAGCGTCGAGCGGCTGGAGCCGCGCAACCTGAACGAGGAGCTCGGCGAGCTCGTAGTCGGAGTCGATTGCGGTGCTGGCGTCGAGCACGCCTGCGAGGAGATCGGGGGCGACCGGCCCACGCTTCAGCGCGGACGAGAAGACCCGGCGCATCTCGTAGTCCGACTGGATCGTTCGGGCTGCGTCGAAGTACGCCCGTCGCGTCGCGTCGTCAACGAGCAGCCGGTCGGAAGAGATCAGCAGGCTCGCGAGTTCGTAGTCGGAGTCGATCTCGCGGCCGGCTTGTTCCAGGGCCTGTCGCACCGTCGCCGAATCCAGCCCCGGCGACTTGAGGAACTCGGTGAAATACACGCGCTTCGCCCAGCTGCCCTCGATGAGCGTGATTTCGCCGAGAACGCCCGCCGCGCCCTTGGCCTTGAGGATCCGAGCGACACGGGCCGGCGCGCCAATCGCGGTCTGGCGGATGATGCGCGGCAAGATCTGCGACAGCCACGCCTTGCCCTGCGGATCGAAGGGCTTCTCCGAACTCCCTTCCCAGTAGCGGCGGCGGATAACGCCAGACCCGTCGGCCTCAAACTCGACCGTGTGTGTACTGGTCCACCCGCCTTCCCGAATCTTCAGATATCCGCCAGGTGACAGACTCTTCACATCGCTGTCGTCGTCTGTGAACTCGACCGCACCGTCGTACTTGATCTCGAGCTTCTGCTTGCCGTCCGACCAGGTCATGTTGCCGCGGCTCTGGCCGGTGCCGGCAAAGAATCCCGGAGGCTCCGGCGGCGACGGTGGTGTTGGTGGCGTCGGCGGAGTGGGCGGCGTCGGCGGTGTGGGCGGCGTCGGCGCGCCGACGGGCGTCGGCGGTGTTGGCGGCGTCGGCGGCGTCGGCGGTGTGGGTGGCGTTGGTGGTGTCGGCGGCGTCGGCGGTACCGGGTACGACCACGTGAACTGCTCGAGCACCTCCGCGACAAACGCGGCAACACTCTCGCCGACGAACGATTCGGCGACGACCGGAGCCGCCTGAGTCGCTGCGCGGGCCGGCGCGCTCGCGACGACAGGCGCCACCGCTTTGGCGGGCGCTGCCCTCCTCGGTGATTCCGACGGGACTATTACAGGCGCGACTACAGGCGCGAGCGTCGCTTCCTGGGGCGTGACCGCGGCCTCTTCGGCTTCAGCGCTGAGCGCGTTCTTTCCCAGCGCACCCGCCGCGATGCCCGCAATCAGCACTACGGCCGTCGTCCCCGCCAGCCAGCCAGGACCGCGGCCGGCGTGAGAAGGGGCGCCGATCAGCCGACGAATGCGGTAGAGCAGCGACCCACCCGTCGCCGCAAGGACGAGCCGGCTCGAATCAGCGCGGAGCTCCTCGAGATCGGCGAGCGCTCTCGCGTAGGTGTACGGATCACCACACAGGCTCACCGCGAGGTCGTCGCAGCAGTTCTCGCGCTCGATCCGGATACGGCGAGAAAGCCACCAGACGGCGGGATGATAGAAGAGCAGCGTCTCGACCAGCGTCTGTAACAGGTTCACGAGGTAGTCGTGACGGCGAATGTGCGCGAGCTCGTGCGCCAGAATCGCCTCGAGCTGCTCGGGACCCATTCCGGTCAGCGCGCTCGCCGGCATGAGCACAACCGGGCGCAGCCACCCGATGACCGTCGGCACTTCGACCATCGCGGACTCGAAAAGCCGGATCGGCCGCGAGATGTGCAGGCGTTTCGACAGCCGGACGACCATCTGCTGCCACCCGGGCGGTGCCGGTGCGGTGCCGCGAGTACGGAGGCGCTGGACCCAGAGCCAGCCGGTCAACAGCCGTAACGTCAGAAGGGCCACGCCGGAAAGCCAGGTCAGGAGGACGATGCGGACCCAGCGGACGTCTGAGAGGTTGGGACGGTCAAGCGCCGGCAGGATTTCGCCGGCTATCGGGCCGGCGGTCGATTGCGTAGCTGGCGCCATCGCCGGTGGCGTGGGTGTCTTCGCTTGGCTGAGGTAGCGCATTCGAGACTGATTGCGTGCTGACCGTGGGTGCGCCATCGGTTATCGCTCGCCACGTCTGAAGCGCGGTGACCGTCGGCATCGTCAGCATCAGCGACAGGCCGATGGCCGCAACCACGTAGCGAACATCGGCGGCGCTGCGCCGAAGCGCGTAGAGCGCGGCGGCGAAGAGGAGACCCACGAGCGCGCCCTGCCAGACAAACTGCAGCAAGGCCCATCCGATCGCCTGCGCGGCAGGCTGTTGAATCAGGTGCTCAATCGCGGTCATCACGAACCTCCGAGGTGATCTCGTCGCCACCTTCGCTCGCCCGTTCTTTCCCCCGCTCGAGCATGCGGCGAATTTCCGTGAGCTCGTCGGTCGAGGCGCGCTTGCTGGCGAGTGCCTGCATCACGAGCTTCGACGAGGACCCGCCGAACGCACGATCCATCAGATCGCGGATGAGCTGCCGCTGCGTCTGCTCTTCGGTCAACCGCGATTGGTAGACGTGCGTGCGATCGGACTCGTCGCGACGAACGAGGCCTTTCTCCGTCATGATCTGCAGCAGCTTGAGCGCGGTCGTGTACGCCGTCGGCCGATCGCGCATCAGAACGTCATGGACTTGCCGAACCGTGCTCGGGCCGAGTTGCCAGAGCACGCGCAGAATCGCGAGCTCGGCGTCTGTGGGGCGAGGTGTCTTGGACATAAGCCGTATGGAGCCAGTCTACGAACATCTTCGTAAATGTCAACGAAGATCTTCGTAGACTGGCCCCTGAAAGAGGGCCTGACCCCGACGGTCGGGCGAAAGGACGGGCGAAAGCACCCGGTCCAGGAACAGGGAGAAGGGATATCCCTGGCACGAGTGGGTCCACCCGCCTGCCGCACTTCCGGAAGGATCAGGCCCTTGCACCTTAGACGACAGGTGGCCGCATTTTGTTGGCTATAATCCTTGGCTGATTGCAAAGACGCGAAGGAGTTTATGGAGCCAGGAATCTACGCCAAGTTTGACACGACCGAGGGGTCGTTCACGATCCGCCTCTTTGACAAGGAAGCGCCAAATACCGTCGCCAACTTCGTCGGTCTCGCTGAGGGGACCAAGGAATGGAAGCATCCCGGGACGGGCGAGAAGAAGAAAGCGCCGTATTACGACGGCATCATCTTCCATCGCGTGATTCAGGGCTTCATGATCCAGGGCGGAGACCCGCTCGGGCAGGGGACGGGCGGCCCCGGCTACAACTTCGGCGACGAGTTCCACCCGAGCCGTCGCCACGACAAGGCCGGGATCCTGTCGATGGCCAACGCGGGCCCTGGTACGAACGGCAGCCAGTTCTTCATCACGCTGGGACCAACGCCGCACCTCGACAACCGCCACTCGGTGTTTGGCGAAGTCGTCTCGGGCCTCGACGTCGTGAAGAAGATCGGCTCGGTCCCGACCGGCCGGCAGGACCGGCCGGTCACGCCGGTCGTCATGAACAAGGTGACGATCGAGCGGGTGGCCTGACATTGGCCGACGACCGGCAGTCGCTCGATTCGCTGCTGCCGGTCGTCTATCAGGAACTGCGGCGCCTCGCGGCCAACTACCTTCGCCGCGAGCGTCCCGGGCAGACACTTCAACCGACCGGTCTCGTCCATGAGGCGTATCTGCGCCTGATGAAGGACCGGCCGGACCGCTGGCAGAACCGCGCGCACTTTTGCGCGATTGCCGCGCACTCCATGCGCCAGATCCTGATCGAGCGTGCCCGCGCCCGTGGCGCGCTCAAGCGCGGCGGCGTGCAGGCGCGCGTCACTCTCGACGAGGCGCTCGTCGCCGGCGGCGAGCGCTCCTTCGACATCATCGCCCTCGACGATGCGCTCGAGAAACTGGCGACACTCGATTCCGAACAGGCTCGCCTCGTCGAATTGCGGTTCTTCGGCGGCCTGACGGTTGAAGAGACCGCCGAGGCGATGTCGATCTCTCCGGCAACCGTCAAACGGCACTGGGCGATCGCGCGCGCATGGCTGGCGCGCGAGCTCGAGGGTCATGCGCAGACGTGAACGCTGAGCGCTGGCAGCAGGTCAACGCGCTCTTCCACGCGGCCCTCGAGGTCGAGGGGCCGGAGCGCGAAGCTTTGCTCCAGCGGACTGCCGCGACCGATCCGGAACTTGTGCGCGAGGTGCAGTCGTTGCTCGCGCGTCATCGGCCCGACCAACCCTTTCTCGACTCGCCGGTGTGGACCGTCGCGGCAGACTTGATCGTGGAAGACGGGGCGTCGCTCGTCGGCAAGCAGATCGGATCCTACAAAATCCTCGAGGAGATCGGCCGCGGCGGCATGGGCGTTGTCTACGCCGCGCGCGACGAGCGGCTTGGCCGGATGGTCGCGCTCAAGGCCCTGCCGCCCGAGTACACGAGCGATCGAAGGCGGCGCGATCGGCTGGCGCTCGAGGCTCGCGCCGCGGCCGATATCACCCATGAAGCGATCGCGACGATCTTTGCGCTCGAAGAAATCGACGGCGAGCTCTTCATCGCCTGCGAGCTCGTGCGCGGGGAGACGCTGCGCAGCGAGCTCGCGCGCGGCCCGGTGCCGCCCGATCGGTTGGTACCGACGCTCATCGAAATCGCCGCGGGGCTCTCAGCCGCCCACTTGCGCGGCGTCATCCACCGGGATCTCAAGCCGGAGAACTTGATCCGGCGCACGGACGGCCACATCAAGATCCTCGACTTCGGCCTCGCGCGCATCGAAAGCCCCGACACTCCGACGCGGACGCGGCCCACCGAAACGGGAACGGTGCTGGGCACGCCCGGATACATGGCCCTCGAACAGCTGACCGGAGGTGCGGTCGATGCGCGCACCGATATCTTTGCCTTTGGCGTCGTCGCCTGGGAGCTGGCGACGGGAGAGCATCCCTTCGGATCCAACGCCGCGCTGATGCTCGCGTGGATGATGGAAACACGGCCGGGAACGCTGCCGCGGCAGTTGTCTAACCCCGCTCTGGATGCGATCGTCCGTCGCTGCATGCGCGTATTGCCCGCCGAGCGCTACGCCTCGGCTGACGAGCTCCTTGCCGATCTGCGAAAGCTCGCCACGCAAGCGCCGGCCCCACCCCCGGTCGCCGAGACCGATCGAACGGCCGTCTGGTGGTGGCAGTTCCATCAGGGCATCATGACGAGCGTCGACGCGATCACGCCCGTGCTGGCATGGTTTGCGCGACCCGCGCCTGGCCAGCCATTCAGGACGCAGTTGTTTCTCGCGGTGCTGGCGCTGGCGACGGCGGCGGTGACACTGCGGCTGAACCTCCTCTTCACCGCTCGCGTGCATCCGGCGATGCTCCCGGCGCACTGGTCGAAACTGTCTCGATGGATTGCTGGCGCGGAAGCCGGAATCGCCGTGCTCCTGCTCGGTTCCGCGGCGATGCTTGCCGAGGCGCGGCCGGTGCTCGCGGCGGTGCTCGTCAGCCTGGCGATCGTCATGATCGCGTCCCTCGCGGTGATCGAACCCTCGACGGCCCGCGGCGCCGGCGTCGACACGTAGCCTGGGGTCAGATCTCGATTTTCTCCCGCCGCGCTTCGGTCCGCGTCGGGAGAAAATCGAGATCTGACCCCAGCAAAGGCCTGTAGAATGGGAAGAGATGCTGCGTCTTTCCACGCTGGCGGCGGTGGTACTGCTTTCGTGGACAGGCGTTGTGCAGACGCAAGACCTGCCAGCTGCACCCCCGCAACCGTTCGATGCCTGGCTCGCGGAGCTCCGAACCGAAGCGCTGAACCGCGGCATTCGCCCTGAAGTGCTCGATGCCGCGTTCGCCGACGTCACGCCGGTCGAACAGATTCTCGAGCGCGATCGCACGCAGGCCGAGTTCGCGCTCGACCTGACCGCCTACCTCAAACGCCGCCTGACGCGCCGCACCGTGCAGACCGCGCAGCAGATGCACACGCAGTATCACGACCTGCTGCGCGCGGTCGGCCTGAAGTACGGCGTGCAACCCCGGATCATCACGGCCGTCTGGGGGCTCGAGTCGAACTTCGGCCGCTTCGCCGGCGTCCGTCCGACGATTCCGGCGCTGGCGACGCTTGCCTACGACCCACGTCGCGCCACACTTTTTCGCAACGAGCTGTTCAGCGCGCTCGAGATCGTCAATCGCGGCGACATCGAGCTCGAACGCCTGAAGGGCTCGTGGGCCGGCGCGCTCGGCCAGCCGCAGTTCATGCCGTCGACGTATCTGGAGTTCGCGCAGGACTTCGACGGCGACGGACGCCGCGACATCTGGACCTCGCAGGGCGATGTCTTCGCCTCGGTCGCTCACTACTTGAAGGAGCACGGCTGGTCCGCCAAAGGCACGTGGGGACGCGAGGTCAAGATCTCGAAGGCTGCGAAGGCAAAGCTCGATGCCCTTCCGCACCGGACGGAGGGCTGCCGCGCGGAACGCGCGCTGACCACGCCCCTGCCCCTCAAGGAATGGACGAAGCTCGGCGTGCGCACCACCGCCGGGGCGGCGCTGCCGGGCGGCGCGATCGACGCCTCGATCGTGACCGACGGCGCGCGATACTTCCTCGTGTACCCCAACTACGAAGCGCTGCTCAAATACAACTGCGCCACGAGCTACGCGATCAGCATCGGGATGCTGTCGGATCGATTGAAGTAGTCGCGGCTCGCTGCTGCGTCGGCTCGCAGATCGCGGCCGCAGCCAGCGCAGCGCAGCAGCAACAGCCAACAGCCAGCCAGCCAGCAGCGAGCAGCCTGCAGCCAGCCCAGCGAGCAGATGAGTTTGTTCGCTCAATTAACTAGCTGAGCTTGTAAGAAACCCTTCCCTGCCTCCAGGACGCGAGTTAGAGTGTGACCTCTCGCTCGCGCCGATTTCGATTTTCTTCAATCGCCAGCAATCTCCAGCAGCGCTCGGAGAGCACGACCTCGCAGAGCACGATCAATGAAGCGCCCCGGCGATACCACTCCAGACCCACCCGGCGGCCGAGCCGCCGAACGGCTGCGGATGTTCGAGGACGCGCGGCGCCCACCCGACGAGCACTGCGATCCTGATTCCAAGGCTGCAGCGAGCAAGAAGACCACGCCCCGCAAGAAGCCCCACAAAAACAAAGCGCAGAAGGGAAGGCGTCGCAATGCGAAGCAGGCTCGACGAAGGAAGTGAGCGCGGAAAAGGCAAAGCCAGGGTCCGCCGCAAAGCCAAATCGCCCAAGGGCGGCAAAGCACTGCAGCGGCTGCTGAACTACCTGTCGGAGCGCGATCCGCTGCTGGTCGCCGACGTCGTCGGCCCGATCGGCCTGCCCAAGGCCGCCCAGCCAAAGGTCGCACCTGCGCCATCGGTCGGGCGCGCGAGGCCGGCGCCAGGCGCGCGTGGCAGAGTGTCGCGCACGTCCCATCCGGCGGCGCGATCGCTGGCGGCGGCCATGACGAGAGCCACGCGCAAGATCGCCAGGCCCAGCCGCCGAAGGAAGAAAGCGGGCCGGCGGCCGGGATCGAAGCTGATATCTCGCGTCAACTCGACGGCCTGGATCGATATCGGCCCGTCGCTCGTCCCCGATGGCCAGACCTACGGAACCAATCGCGTCGACGTGATCGGTCGAGTATCGAGCATTGCGGTCGATCCGGGTAACGTGAAGCATCTCTTGTGCGGATCCGCGAACGGTGGCATCTGGGAAACCAAGGATGCCGGGGCCACCTGGGTCGCGCGAACCGATCAGATGCCGACGCTCGCGATTGGCGCCGTGACCTTCGATCCTGGCGACCGAAAGCGCGTCTACGCCGGCAGCGGCGAGGGCAACTTCTACGCGAACCTGGGCGCGGGAGTATATCGATCGGTTGATGGCGGCACGACGTGGAAGGTCATCGCGACCGCGCCCTTCGTCGGCGTCGGCTTCTACGATCTCGTCGTCGATCCGGTGAACACCAAAGTGCTCTACGCCGCAACGACGGTCGGGTTCTACGTGTCGACCAATTCCGGCGTCAACTGGAGCTTGAAGCGCGCAGGCCGGTGCTGGGACATCACGGTCCACCCTGGCGGCGGCACAGTCGAGCTCCTGGCGGCATTCGTCGATGGACTGTTCGTCTCGTCGAACGCCGGCAGCAGCTTTACGCCGGTTGCGCTGCCCTCACCTCCCGCCGCAGCGTGGGACCGGCTCGCAGTGGATCGCGTGCACGCGGCGCCGGCGATCGCGTATGTCTTCGGCGCGGCCGGCGGAACGCCACACCTGTGGCGGCGAACCGGATCGACCTGGTCGAAGGTGACCGGCCTCCCGGCGCTGAGCGTCAACCAGGCCTGGTACGACTGGTACGTGGCCGCGTCGCCCACCAATCGCGGCCGCGTCTTCCTCGGAGCCATCGACACGTTCCGCGGCGATCTCTCCGGAACCACATGGACCTGGACCAACATCACGTCTCAGGGCAGCAACAGCATTCACCCGGACCAGCACAGCCTGACCTTCGCGCCCGGCAACGCGAACGTCATCTACGCCGGCAACGATGGCGGCGTGTATCGATCGGCGACGAGCGGCAACACGTGGAAGGCGCTCAATCGCGGTCTCGGCATCACCGAGGTCGAGTATCTCGGCAGCGATCCCACCACCTGGCAGTGGCTGATGGCCGGCACGCAGGACAACGGGACGATCCGCTTCACTGGCTCGACGATCTGGGAGCACATCGCCGATGGCGACGGCGGCGATTGCGGCGTCAACCAGCTCAATCCGAACGAGGTCTATCACTCGGTACTACAACGTCTCGCTCGAAGGTTCGAACAACAAGGGCGATACCTGGACATGGCTCGCGCCGCCCGCCGTGCCATCCCTCTTCTACCCGCCGGTCGAGGTGTCAGGGGCGACAGTCGCGATCGGCGGCGTGTCGTTTGTCGTGACGCGCACGGGCGGTCCACCCTGGAGCACCGTCTCGCTCGGCCTGCCGTCCGGCGACGGCGCCTCGGCGATGCGCGCCATCGACGCCAACACCTTCCTGGTCGGCACGACCAAGGGCCGGATGCTGCGCGTGAGCTGGAACGGCTCGAACTGGATCGTCAAGAACCTCACCTCACCGGCGCCGCGCTACATCAGTTGCGTCGCCATCGACCCGAGCAACCCGATGCGCATCTGGGTCACGTTGTCGCAGCTCGGCGGAGGACGAGTGTTTCGATCGGACGACGCGGGCGCGTCGTGGACGGACTGCACGGCTGGCCTGCCGCCGATCCCAATCAATTCGGTCGTCGTCGATCCAGCCAACTACCTGCGCGTCTGGGTGTCGGCCGACGTTGGCGTGTACGAAACGCACGACCTCGGCGCGAGCTGGTCGCCCTTCTCCGCCGGCCTCCCGAACGCGATGGCGGTCGACCTGTTGTTTCACAAACAGGATCGAATCCTCTTCTGCGGCACGCGCAATCGCGGCGTCTGGGCTATCCATGTGCCGTAACGCTGCCGGAGCAAAGCGACATCAGTGAATCGCACGTCCCAAGGCGGACAGACAGAAAGGATGACACCATGGATTTCATCGAGCGGCTCTTTGGCGTCTCCCCGGACGCCGGCACTGGCGCAACGGAAGCGGCGCTCCTGATTGGCCTGGCGATGGTAGTCTTCTACTTCGTGAAACGGCGACAGTCGGCATTCACGTGGGGACGACGGATCGATCGCTGATGCCTCTCGAAAAGGAGTGATGATGCGCAAGGCCAGTTTCTTCCTTCTTGCGGTGTGCCTGGGTGTGACCACGACGGCATTCGCTCAGGCCCCTGCACCGCCACCGACGCTGGACATCGCCGGGTCCTTGAAGCTGCAGCATCAGAGCATCCGTCGTAACCTTGCGGCCGCGGCCGAGAAGATGCCGGACGCCGAGTACAACTTCAGGCCGCAGGGCGCGGCGCCAGAAGTCATGACCTTTGGCCAGTTGATTGCGCATCTCGTGGCCGCCAACTACAGCATCTGCGCGTCGGCGAAGCCTGAAACAGCACCAAAACACACGGCCAACGACAAGGAGATACAGCCGAAGGCCGACCTCGTGAAAATGCTCAACGAGGCCCTGACCTATTGCGACGCCATCTACGACGCGCAGACCAGCACGTCCATCAACGAGATGCTCAAGCGCACCGGGCCGAACAACACGACGCTCGAACGGGCGCGCGGCAACTCGCTCATCAACAACGTCGCCCACAACAACGAGCACTACGGCAATCTGGTGACCTACCTGCGCGCCAAGGGCATCGTGCCGCCCTCGAGCGAAGGCCGCTGAGACTGCGGACCGATCGCGCGGGCTGTCCCCAGCTGAAAGCTGATAGCTGATAGCTGATAGCTGAAAGCTGACAGCTGAGGTACAGTGTCGCGCCATGGTCCTCGCCCCGCTCGACTGGGTGATTGTCGCTGCGACGCTGCTCATTTGCTTCGTGCCGGCCTTGTTCTTCGCCCGGCGCGCCGGGCGAAGCACCTCCGAGTTCTTCGCGTCTGGACGCGCGGTGCCGTGGTGGCTTGCCGGCCTTTCAATGGTCGCCACCACCTTCAGCAGCGACACCCCCAACCTCGTCACCGACATCGTCCGGCGCAACGGCGTCGCCGGCAACTGGGTCTGGTGGGCGTTCGTGCTCACTGGCGTCTCGACCGTGTTCTTCTACGCCAGGTTGTGGCGGCGCTCCGGCGTTCTCACTGACCTCGAGTTCTACGAGATCCGCTACTCGGGGACGGCGGCGAGCGTCGTCCGCGGCTTTCGCGCCGTCTACCTCGGCCTGCTGTTCAACTGCATGATCATGGCGACGGTCAACCTGGCCGCCTGCAAGATCGCGGGAATCCTCTTCGGTCTCGAGCGGTGGCAGACGCTTCTCGGCGTCGGGATCCTCAACGTGGTCTTTGCCGCGCACTCCGGGCTCTGGGGCGTGCTCGTCATCGACATGATTCAGTTCTTCATCAAGATGACCGCCGTCGTCGCCGCGGCCTGGTTCGCCCTGAAAGCGCCGCAGGTCGGCGGCCTGACCGGGCTCATCGACAAGCTGTCGGTCGCGCGCGGCCCCGACGGCATCGACTATCTATCGGTGCTGCCCGATTTTTCCAACCACTGGGATATGGCGGTGGCCGTATTCATCATGCCGGTGGCCGTGCAGTGGTGGGCGGTCTGGTACCCCGGAGCCGAACCGGGCGGGGGCAGTTACATCGCGCAACGGATGCTGGCGTCGAAGTCTGAAAAGGATGCGCTCGGCGCGGTGCTGTTCTTCAACGTCGCGCATTACGTGCTGCGCCCGTGGCCGTGGATTCTGGTGGCGCTCTGCTCCATTCTTGTCTACCCGGAGCTGTCGGACATCCAGCGCGCGTTTCCGAATCTCGATCCACGCCTGCTCGGTCATGACATCGCCTATCCCGCGATGCTGAAGTTCCTGCCGGTGGGCTTCGTCGGCCTGATGGTTGGCGGGCTCGTCGCGGCGAATTCGTCGACCATCCTGACCCATCTCAACTGGGGCGCCTCGTACCTGGTGCACGATTTCTACCGGCGCTTCATCCGCCGCGACGCGGGCGAAGCGCATTACGTCATGGCTGGGCGGCTCGCGACGATCGGCCTGTTCATCTGCTCCTCGCTGGTCGTCTATCTCCTCGATACGGCGAAGGACGCGTTCGACATCATCCTGCAGATTGGCGCCGGCACGGGGCTCTTGTACCTCGTGCGATGGTTCTGGTGGCGCGTCAATGCCTGGTGCGAAGTCGTCGCGATGATCAGCTCGTTCGTAGTTTCAGTGCTGCTGCTCGTGCTGGCGAAGAACGGCTACGCGATCAGCACGCATCGAGCGCTCCTCATCACGATCGGCGTGACGACGGCATGCTGGGTCACGACCGCCTGGCTCGGACCGGAAACAGATCGAGCGGTGCTCGTCGAGTTTTACAAGAAGGTCCGGCCGTCAGGGGCAGGCTGGGAGCCGATCCGCAAGGCCGCGGGGCTTCCGAAGACGAGCGCGAGCGCCGACAACATCCCGATGGCGCTCGTCGGCTGGACCGCCGGCTGCACGTCGATCTGGTCGGCGCTCTTCACGGTCGGCAACGTCCTCTACATGCGACCGGTGGCTGCAGGCGTCCTGTTCGCGGTGTTCGTCGTCAGCACGCTCGTCCTGGCGAACGTCACGCGGACGCTCTGGGCGCAGGCGGAGATAGCGCCACGGACTAACGCGCCGACGGCCATGGCACGATGAGCACGTTGACACATGAACACGAAGAAACTCGGAATCCATCGTGACATCTCATCGTGCCGGCCACTTGCTAGCGCGCGCCAGCGCGGACCGTAAACGTGCGGGAAAAGACCTGACCGTCGCGCCCCGGCACACCCAGATCCTGGCCGTCGACGACCAGCCTGATCGCGCCAGCGTTCCCTGCCCGGATGGCGATCGTGGTGTCGGCGCCAAACGACATCCGCTCGTTGGCGGCGAATTCTTTTTCGACCGCGCGGCGGCCATCGACGGTGACACGCGCCCAGACCGGCCGGAGCGTAAGGAACTCGACGTTGAGGGGACTCGGCGGACTCGCAGTCGGCGCGGGTCGTGGCGCCGGCGCTGCCGCCTGAGCTACGGGCTCGGCGGGCGCAGGCGACGTGGCGGGTAGCGATCGAGCATCCGGCTGGGCCGCGGGCCCGACTGGTGCAATCGCCGATCGCCACAACAGTACGCCGACCGCCAGAAGCGCGAGGGCGGCGAGCACGACGCCGACGTACGCCGCGCGCGGACGCGCCGACCGCGCGACACTAACCGGAGCGATCGGCTCGCGAGCCGTCGCCGCGCTCCAGGGCACGGTCTCCGGAATACTGTCCGCCACTTCCAGGGCCGTCGGATCGGTCACCGGCACGGCCGCCTGCGCCGCGTGAGTAGCGGCGCTCACCACCGATGGTCGATCCTCGGCCCGGCGCAGCTCTCGCTCGGTGGCGGCGATCGACTGGACGCGCTGATCCTGCCGGAATGTGCGGACGAACGCGTCGAATTCGGCAACCTTCTGCTCCCGCTGGCGCCTGGACAGCTGGATCTTGTCCGCGAGCTGCTCGAGCTCCGCAAGGGCAGACTGCTCATCAAAGGTTTGGGACAACGGTTGAGGTTGGATCGAGTCGGTCACAATGATTGAGTAGTTGACCAAGGTTGCCGCGGCGCGGTCAAGGAATATCGTCGAATCTGGACAAAGTTGCACGACGTGCCGACGCCCGCGCCGCGCGGATCGCGCGGCAGAGCCGGTTTTTCGCTTCGCGCTGAAGGGTCCCCCTCTTGCAGAGCATGAGGCTCTCGCACATTCAGATGGAGGGTACGTGTTCCAGCTCAGCCTGGTCGATCACATCCGTCTCAGTTTTGGGAGCGTTGCCACGAGCTATCGCGCGCACGCGCGAGCGGCCGAACGCCTGAACGCCCGCGCCCGCCAATCGCGCATCTTTCTCATCGTCGTTCTGGGATTGGCCACGGGCGCGAGCCTTCTGGCGCTGACCGGAGCCCGACCGTTTCAGATCGCGGCGGCGGTGCTCTCGGCGGCGGCCCTCGTTGTCGCGGCTGCCGTGCAGTCGTTCGAGTTCGAGGGCCGCGCCTTCGCGCATCGAGCCTGCGCCGCGCAACTGTGGCTGCTCTGCGAAAAGTATCGGGCGCTTCTCGCCGAAGTTCATGATGGCCTGATCGATCTCGGGCAAACGACCGCGAGGCGAGATGCGCTGATGCGCGAAGTGCAGAACGTCTACGAGCATGCCCTGCCGGCCGATCGGGCGGCGTATCAGATCGCCAGGGAGGCGCTCGGCACCGGTGCCGGCGCCCCCTCCGACCAGGATATCGATGCGCTGCTCCCCGCCTCGCTGCGCCAACCAGCGAGGGTCTCTACCACCTAGAGCCGCTCGAAACGCGCGTTCGGACTGCCCCGGGGCGCGCTACGATCGGGTCAGAATGGGGAGGGGCCTCACTAGGGACGTTTTGGGAGTGCCAGGCTGTGAAATGCGGCCTGCTCCTAATCCGACCTCAGGCCTCAACGGGCTCAACACGCGTAAAGAAGTAGTGGCGATCTGCTGGTCCGGCTGCGACTGGCCACGCGATCGACCCATGCCAGCACGACCGGCTGACTGACCTCGGGCGTTGGTCGGCCCACCCCCGGATCATTCGCATCGGAGGAGGCGCAGTGGTCGAACCGGAGGCATCTCAGATCACTCGAGGACTGCCTGGCCCGCATCCGGCAGCTCGAGGAAGAAAACGCACACCTGCGGGAAGCGGCCAAAACATTCGGCGACCTGGCCGAACGCCTCAAACGTGCCCTCGACGCCGAGCTGAGACGGACCGGATATGCCGGCCGTACCGTGCTTTCCGGCGATCGCGCAGTCGTGGAGGCCGGCTCGGCTGGGCTGGCGAAATAGCCTTCGGGCTGCTACTCTAGAAGAGCGGGCTCCCCTGGCGAGCTGATTCTTGGTGAAAATCCTTAACGAAATGCGGTTTCCTGTCGCATTTGCGCTCTCTCTTGCCATGGCTGGGTCCGTGGCGGGGCTCGTCGGCCGGGCGAGCTCGCCTCCTGTCGCCGGCGCGGCGACGCGCGGCGCCTTTGCGGACTCCCGTTCGCTCGACCGCAATGTGCTCCGCCTGGCGCTGAATGCCGCGGCATGCGCCCGGGAGGTTGGCGCGGTCTCAGCCGACCGCCTGCTCACGGTCATTGATTACTCCAAGGCCTCGACCCAACCTCGCCTCTGGGTCCTCGACCTCGAACGCGAGCAGGTCTTGTTCGAGGAGCTCGTAGCGCACGGCCGGGGCAGCGGCGAAAACTACGCCACTCGCTTCTCGAATGCCGAAGGCAGCCACCAGACAAGTCTCGGGCTCTTTCGCACCGCCGACACCTACGTCGGCAGCAACGGCTACTCACTTCGACTCGATGGGCTCGAGGCCGGGATCAACGACCGCGCCCGGGATCGCGCCATCGTGATGCACGGTGCCCCCTACGTGAGCGAGGATCACCTGCGCGCGGTGGGCCGGCTCGGTCGCAGCCACGGCTGCCCCGCCCTCCGTACCGCGATCGCCCGCACCGTGATCGACACGATCAAAGACGGCTCGCTCGTCTTCGCCTACTACCCCGACCAGCGGTGGTTGCGCGGTTCGCGCTTCCTCAACGGCTGCTCCTGACGCGGCCGACCAGTCTGTATCCACGCTTCTGGACACGTGGGGCGTGCATACTTTGAATCAGCACTCATAGCGGGCTCGCGGATGGCGCGGGACGGCGTCCACTGGCGCGCAGCGCGCGGACCCGTTGAGCCCCATGGCGGCGCGCGAGCACCCGTGACCTCCACCCCAACGCGCACACAACGCGCGTCGGGGACCCGGTTCGTCCCGCGACGGGCCCCGCGGGGTGCCCGCCAGCGAGGGCTGATTCATCGGATCACGGTTCTTGCGGCTAGAATGCGGTCCATGCGTTTCCCCGCACCACAAACCGCATGACCGAGATGCGCCAGAGCTACGCGCGCGTGCTCATCGTGTGGGTCATCACTCTCCTCGCGCTGTACGCGTTCCAGGAGTATTTCTCCTGATGCCGTCGGGGACTTGCTGAATGCACGCCCTCGATTGGGCCGTGGTCCTCGGCTTTTCCGCCTGGATCGTCTACGACGGCCTCAAGCGCACGAAGGACAGCCACGAAATCGAAGGCTATTTCCTCGCCAACCGCTCAATCCCGTGGTGGGCTGCCGGAATCTCGGTGATGGCCACGCAGCTGAGCGCGATCACGATGATCGGCACGACCGGGCAGGGATATACCGACGGTCTTCGTTTCATCCAGTTCTATTTCGCGCTCCCGCTGGCGATGGTGATCCTGTCGCTGACGCTGGTACCGTTTTTCTACAAGTCCGGCGTCTACACCGCCTACGAGTTTCTCGAGCGGCGTTTCGACGCGAAGACGCGCAGCCTGACGAGCGCGCTCTTTCTCATGTCGCGCGGCATGTCGTGCGGCGCGGTGATTTCCGCGCCGGCGGTCGTGCTGTCGCTGGTGCTCGGCTGGGACCTGACGGCGACGGCGCTGGCGATCGCGTTGCCGGCCGTGGTCTATACGATGTTCGGCGGCGTTCAGGCCGTGACGTGGACCGACGTGAAGATCATGGTCCTCATCGTCTTTGGTCTCTTCGCCGTGATCGCGACGGCTCTCCTCGGCCTGCCCTCCGGCGTCGGGCTGGGCGACGGCCTGAGCGTTGCCGCGGCGACCGGCCGGCTGCGGACCTTCGACTTTTCGTTCGACCTGACCAATCAATACACCTTCTGGTCCGGAACGATTGCCGCGCTCTTCCTGTTCTGCTCCTACTTCGGCACCGATCAAAGCCAGGTGCAGCGGTACCTGACGGCACGATCGGTCGACGAGGCGCGGCACTCGCTGCTGATGAGCGCGTACTGGAAAATCCCACTGCAGCTCGTCGTGCTCCTCCTGGGCGTGCTCGTGTTCGTCTTCTATGTGTTCACACCGCCGCCGCTCCTCTTCAGCTCGGCTGATGTGGCGCGGCTTCGTGCCGGCAACTCTGCTCCGGCGTATGCGGCGCTCGAGGCCGAATTCGCAACCGCGGCCGCCGCCAGGCGTGCCGCCGCAACCGAGCTCGTCTCTGCGCGCCGGTCCGGCGTCGCTGGTCGAGTGGATGCCGGGAGGGAGAGCGTCAGGCAAGCCGAGGCGGTGCTCAACGAGATCCGCGGCCGCGCCGCCGCCCTTGTCCGCCAGAACAACGGCGGTCGAGCGTTCTCCGACATCAACTACATCACCCCCACGTTCATCCTGACCCAGCTCCCCGTCGGCCTGGTCGGCCTGCTCATCCTGGCGATCATCATGGCCGCCACCGATACCATCGCCGGCGAGCTCAACTCGCTGTCGACCGCGACCGTGATCGACTTCTATAAACGCTGGCTGCGGCCAGTCGCGAGCGACGCGCACTACCTGACGATCTCGAAGGTCATCACCGGCCTCTGGGGACTCTTCGCGTGCGCTATCGCGGTGTGGGCCGCCGAACTCGGATCCCTCATTGAAGTCGTGAACCGGTTCGGGTCGTTTTTCTACGGATCGATTCTGGGAGTCTTCATCCTGGCCATCGCTGTCCCTCTGGCCACCGGTACCGGCGCCTTCGTCGGCCTCATCGCCGGCATGGCGTCGGTGGCCTGGGTGACGCGATTTACCAACATCGCCTTTCTCTGGCACAACGTCGTCGGCGCAGTCGTCGTCGTGGCCGTTGGGCTGCTGGTGAGCCTGATGACCCGCGCGGCTCGCGGGTCGCGATCACGCTGATGTCGAGCCGCTGTCTCACAGGAGTGCACGAGATCAGGAGACGTCTGGGCTTTTGATAAACGGACTTCTCCTGCTCCTTTGATCTCCTGTGAAGGTTCTTCGACACCTGCGACACGGGAACTTGACGGCGTGAGCCAGGCGCAGCTGCTTCGAACCGGCTCACCGTCCACACCGCGCGCGTTCGTCGCCAAGCACTCGGTTGCGCAGAGCGGGCGATCAACTGGTACGATCGTTACCAGTGAGGATGTCTACGACACCTCGGCTGTTACTCGCGGTGGGCGCCAGCCTCCTGGTCGTGAGCCAGGCCAGAATAGCCGCGCAGGCAGTTCCGCCATGCGGTCGGTGTCTCGCAATCGCTGTCCTTCCGGATCAGGTCCCGCTACTGCCCGCCGATCTCGCGGGGCTGGAGATTCTCGTGAGAATCTCGCCCTCCGATGCCGTGACGCCCGCATCGCTCCTCGCAACAGTGGCTCAACGCGGCGGAACTCCGGGGGTCCTTCTAGAGGATCCGGCTGCCCTCCCCCTGCTCGACGCGCCTGAGCTGCGCACCGTTGTCATCAGCGTTCGAACGGTGCCGAGCGATCTGACGCTCTTGGCCTTCGATCTCAAGCGGCGCCTGACCGAGGCACGCGCGCGCGTGCCGGCTGGCGTGCGCCTCGGCGTCGCGTCCCCGAGTGCGGTCCTGCAGGACCTGCTCGGACGGGACGTCGGGAGTTACGTGGACTTCGTCGTCAGCGAGACCGATCCGCAGGCTGGCGTCGGGTGGTGGAGAGACGCGGGTGAGCTCTCGGATCCGGTCGCCTCCGTGCAGCCGCACGGCCCGTACACCGGACGATCGCTCTGGCGCATCCCCGAGCGGGCCACTCGATTCCCCGAAACGATCGCCGACCTCGCCGCGGCGGCGCGAGTGCTGCCGGCCGGGCTCGTCCCCTCCGAAGGCGTGACCATCGACTGCGGAGGAACTCGCGCGCAGGTCTGGTTCGATCCGGCACGGCTCACTCACGTAGCGTTGGTCGACAAGTGCAGCCCGGCGCAACTGCGGATCATGCCGGACAATGCCGCGCCCGAGGTATCGACATTGACGACCGGGGCCGTGCTCGTCGAGATTGCCGAAACATCGCGAGAGCGGTTCGCTGAGGGTGTGAACGTCAGCGCCCCGCGCCCGCTCACCATCCAGGAGATCATCGCGCGCCATCAGGCGGCCACGGCGCGGCAATCGGCGGCAATGCGGGCCCGCATCTCGACAGGACATCTGTCGTTGACCTTCGAGGCTCCGGGCTTCGTGGCGCCGTTGGCGATCACGTCCCGGATCGTGATGTTCGCAGCGCGCGGTGTCGAGGAAATCGAGCAGCAAGATATCCGCGTCAACGGTCTTGCGCTTGACGATGGCGCAGGTCCGCGCCTGCCGCTCATCGAACCCGAGCGTGTCGCATCGGCGCCGCTCGCCATCGAGCTGACCGATGTCTACCGCTATTCCCTGGCCGGCACGGAGACGGTGCGCGGCATCCAGTGCTACGCGGTCCGGTTCGAGCCGGCGGTTGGCGGGCGGACGCTCTTCCGGGGTGTTGCCTGGATCGCCGCTGATGACTTCGGCCTGGTCAAGGTCGCCGCGACGCAGCTCGGGCTCCGCGGGCCAATCGTGTCTTCCGATCAGGTGGACGACTTCACGAGACTTGACGGCAGGTGGCTGCTCCATCAGTCGCGTCTGAACCAGATCTATGAGGGCGCGGCGCACCGGACGCCGATCGAGCGTGTGATCACGGTCGAACGCACAGAGATTAACCCGCCCGATTTCGATTCCCGCCGCGGCGCGGCGCTCGCCTCGCCACACGTGATGGTGCGGGATACGCCGCAGGGCTATCGCTATATCCGGCGGGAGCCAGGACGGCGCTCAGAATCTGCAGCGCCGACGGAACCGGCTCTGGAGGGACCGGCGCGGCACGTGCGCACGATGGCCTTCGGCATGATCGTCGATCCCAACATCTCTCATCCGTTGCCGTTTGCCGGCCTCAGCTACGTGGACTTCGACTTGTTCGGCACCGGCACTCAGTTCAACGGGTTCATCGGCGGGACGTTCGGGCAGCTGGCGTTCGCAATACCGTCCGTGGCTGGCAGCCGCTGGCAGATCGCAGGGCGCGCGTTCGCCATCGCCTCGTCGTTCAACGATCGGTCGTTCGACGCTGGGATCGAGCGGTACGACGAGAACATCAGACAACGTCCGGCGCAGGCCTCGGTCTCGGTGCTGCGCCCCTTGACGCCGCGGGTCACGCTGAAAGTCGCGTACGAGCTGGACTACACCGCGTATGCGCGCGCCGAGACGACCGCATCGCAGTTCGTCGCGCCCACGTCTCAGACTATCCACGCGGCGCGCTTCGCGATCGAAGGCCAGCGTCATGGCTGGACGGCGAGCGCCTGGTGGGCTCCGGCTGTCAGGCAGCGCTGGACGCCGTGGGGACCACCAGCTGGCGACCACTACTCGGCCGAGCACCGCGATTTTCAACGTTTCGGCGCGTCGCTCGCCCGCTCTGCCTTCGTCACGCCGAGCGTTGTCGTCCGCGGCGAGGCTGCCTGGATGGACGGCCACGATCTCGATCGTTTCAGCCGCTATGCGTTCGGCGCGTTCGACAACCGCTTGCACGGATATCCCTCCGCCCTGATTCGATACGATCGCGGGGCCATTGGCCGTGGCGCAGTCGCGTGGTCGGCCGCGCCACGCCTCAGGATCGATGGCTTTGCCGACGTCGCGTTCGTGCACGATCCGGGCTTCGGGTCTGGGCTCAAGCCTTTCACCGGCCTTGGCATGGCCGTCGAAACGCCAGCGCCGCTGGGCACGCTCCTCGCTGCGGAGTGGGGCTTCGGCGTTCAGGGACGCCGCACCGACGGCCGCCGCGGTACCCACGTGCTCAGGGTCAGCGCCTACAAGATCTTCTGAACCTTGACCGAGGATGGCCATCTTCACAGAACGCGCCGAGCCCGTGTCGTCCGTGTAATCCGTGGCTCGATCGTGGCGATCGTCCGATCTCCGTGATCCGTGTCATCCGTGTAATCCGCGGCCAATCCGTGTTGTCCGTGTAATCCGCGGCTCTAGAAGCGATACAGGTAAGACGCCTTGAAGAACAGGCCGCGCTGGCTCGCCTCGAATACGCCTTCGCCGATGATCCATTCTCCATCGACGAATCCGCGCCGCTCGATGAGCGACCCGTACCCGGCATAGACCACCGTGCCGGGACGCAACTCGTACGAGGCGAGAAAATCGGTAAGGACACGGGAGCGTGAGCTGTCGTACTGCGCGATGCCGCGCACGAAGAACTGGCGCGAGAACTGATAGGTCGTGCGACTGTAGAGCAGATCGATGTCGTAGACGTGCTCGCCGGTCAGCGCGTGATCGAACGAGATCCGCCGGTAGTTGAAGGCCTGCGACAATCGCCCGCTCGGCTGCAGGTTGACGCCGAAGCCGCCCTCGTAGCTCGTGCCTGGATACGGATCGACCGGATCGTAGAACACCGCGTCGCCGAAGAAGTACTGCCCGTCGAGGTTCAACCAGCGATAGAGCTGCACACCGCCGAACATCCGCCATCGCGCCCGATCGAAGCGGCGGCCGGCCCAGGTCTCGAAGCCATCGAACCGATCGAACCTGAAAAAGCCCTGGCGGCTGAACTGCATCCGCACGCCCGTCACCTGCAGCAGCTCGTTGCCGCCGGCTTTCTCATCGTGTCCGCCCTGCGTGAACGAGAACGGCGCCACCTTCAAGAGCCACTGTTTGGTTTTGGGTGGATAGAAGTCGTACTCGACGTATCCCCACCCGGCCGTGATGCCGACCCGGTTGATGAACGCCGTGTCCATCCGGAAGTCCGGGTCGTAGTGCTCGGCATAGCCGACCACGTTGAGGCGGCGCGTGTTGTACTCGTAGCCGGCCTGCGCCCCGATGCCTGTGGTCCTCGCGTCCCCGCGAAGATCTCGAGAGGCCGAGCCAAGAACGAAGCCGCTGACGCGCTGCGTCGAGTTCACCCGCCACGACAGATCCGCGCCGATAACGCGGTTGTAACCGCCGGCGAACTCGGTGTCCACGGCAAGCGCGCCGACGTAGTTGCTCGGACCTAAGCTGTACTGGGCGCGCACGATGTTGAAGAGCCGATCCTTATCGGCGTCGGGATGCCCTTCCGGCAGGTTGTGCCCGGGGGCCTGGTCGAGCGCCGACAGCGACCCGAACGCCCATCGTCCGAGACTGCCGGTCACCTTCGCGCCAAAGACGGGATCGATGATGCGCCGAGTGTGGACCGCGGCCTGGAAGCTGTTGTCGTTCCCTTGTCCGGCGAGCGTGAAAATCCCCGAGCCTTCCATGAAGAACGGACGCTTCTCCGAGTAGAACGTCGGGAAGCGCTGGTTCACCTCGACCTGGAACGCGTCGCTTTCGACCTGGCTGAAGTCGGGGTTGACGGTCGCGTCGAGCGTGATCGTCGACGTGATGCCGTACTTTCCGCTGATGCCGACGTCGCCCTGATTGTCCGCGCCGCCCCACTGCGACGGCGCCTGACGCTGCTCGTTCCGTGCATAGGTCGTGGACGGGATCACTTCGCGGATGAGCCGCGGCTGGAGCTCGCCGAAGGCCAGCGGGGCCTGCTTCTCGAATACCCACTTGCCGGGTTCGAGAGGTGGCCAGGCGACCGAGATGCCGGCGCGGCTCACCCGCCGCCAGAAGAGAATTCCCATGTGCACGTCAGCGCCGCCCTTGAAGCGAATCGTCTGAAGGGGCACGCGCATCTCTACGGCGTAACCTTGCGCGTTCCTGCGGCCGGCGCTGTCCCACACGTAGTCCACCGCCTGATCTTCGCCGCCCGACACCGTGTTCAGCATGTCGAGCTGCACGCCGTTGGGGTTGACCATCAGGTGGTAGGAGATCTGCCCGGTCCCAAGTGCGTCGAGGCTGATGCCCACCCAGTCATCCGCCCAGATATTGTCGCGGCGCGTGATGGAGGTCTTGATGGCGGACGGATCGGGGTCCTCGCACTGGAACGCGAAATAGAGAAAGTTGGTGTCGTGGCCAAGCCAGACTTTTGTTTTCTGTGGAACGGTCGAGCCGTACAGCGGATTGTAGGACAGCCACTCGCCCGTCTCGACCGGCCCCTCACGCCACGCATCCTCGTCGAGCACACCGTCGATGATTGGCGGCTGAGACAGCGGACGGGATCGTAACGACGGCTTGACCGCCGGTGGCTCAGCCGGTTTGGTGGCGTCCTGCGGCGCGGCCAGGACGGGCGATGCGATCACAACGGCCAGGATTGCCGCTGCGCTTGAGATTCCTGCTCGACCGAAACGGGACGAAGCCCGGGCACGCGAACCCATACGCCGTTTAGACGGAACGACGTGCGGGTCTGTTGCTAAGGATTTCGCATCCGGTCCAGTTTCAGTCCTTCTCGGCCATCAGCACTTTTCGGGCCTCGAGCAGCTCGTTCTTCTTTTCCTTGGTCAGAGTGGGGTACTTCAGGTTCAGGTCATCCAGCGTCTGATAGGCAATGGCCGCGACGGCCAGGCGCATGAACCACTTGTTGTCGGCGGGGATGATGTACCAAGGCGCCTCCTTGGTGCTCGTATGAGTGAAGACCTCCTCGTACGCATGCATGTAGTCTTTCCAGAACGTTCGTTCCTTCGCGTCATTGACCGAAAACTTCCAGTTCTTCTCGTCGAGGTCGATCCGCTCGAGGAATCGTTTCTTCTGCTCCTTCTTCGACACGTTCAGGAAGAATTTCAAGACGACGATGCCGTTGTTGACGAGATAGCGCTCGAAGTTGTTGATCTCGTGGAAGCGCCGTTTCCAGACGCCGTCCTTCTTGCAATCCTCGGGAAGCTGCTGTGACGCCAGGATCTCCGGATGCACACGCGCGACGAGCACTTCCTCGTAATACGAACGATTGTGTATGCCGATCCGGCCGCGCTCGGGCAGCGCCTTCGTGGTTCGCCAGAGGTAGTCGTGGTCGCGCTCTTCGGCGGAGGGCGCCTTGAAGCTGAATACCTGGCAACCCTGCGGGTTGATGCCAGACATGACGTGCCGAATCGTGCCGTCCTTGCCCGCGGCATCCATCGCCTGGAAGACCATCAAGAGCGAGTAGGTGTCCTGTGCGTACAGCCGGTCCTGCTGCTTCGCGAGCTGCCTGACACCGTCCGCAAGTAACGTTTCCGCCTCTTTTTTGTCCTTGATCGACCCGGTCCAACCCGGATCGTAGTCTTTCAGCGAGATCTTCTTCCCAGGCTTCGCGATCACGCGGTCCATCAGTTTTCTAATTCTCTTCATCTTTTTCTCTTGGGATTAGCGGAAGGACGCGGGCCTAGCTTTGACCAGCCGCCGCGCGGAGAGACGCGACGACCCCTTCAGGAACGGCGACGGCACGCATCGAGCCGTCCTCAAGTCTCGTCGCGCAGGCTGTCGTCAGCCAGCCGGTGCCGATTGAAGTCTCACCGCGCGTGCAGACAAACGAGTACTTGATCGTGCCTTTGGTGACCGCATGCACGCGCGCGACAATCGTCAACTCGTCTTCGAAGAAGAGAGGACTCTTGTAGTCGAATGTCGCCGACACACGTGGATAGCCGATGGCGGCGCCGGCGCGATCGACGGTGAGCCCGGCCGCTCGCCACAACGCGTGCTCGGCTTCTTCCATGTAGCGGAAATAGCAGCTGAAGTGGACGACTCCGGCGAGGTCGGTCTCGTAGAAAAACACCTTGCGCGTGTAGCGGAAGCCTGGCTCCGCGGAATCAACCCTGTCCGTGGCTCTATCCGATGAGGTCATCGTGGGCATTGTACCGCGGGGCTCGGGGCTGGGGGCTCGGGAAGAGGATCGACTATTTAGTCGAAGGTTGGCCTTACGCCCGAGTCCCGGACCGAACCTCGAGTCCCGATCCCGAGCCCCGAGCTTGCCCTACTCGGCGCGCAGCGCAATGACGGGATCGACGCGGGCGGCGCGTCTGGCGGGAACGAACGCCGCGACAGCTGCCGTCGCGAGCACGATGGCGGCGGTGACCACGCCAACGAGCGGGTCGAGCGGCTGCACTCCGTAGAGGAGATGCACGAACGATTTGGTCGCGGCGTAGGCCAGCGGCAACCCCAGCATCAGGCCGGCGCCGGCGACGAGCAGGCTCCGCGCGACGACCAACGCTCGCAGCGACCGTGGCCTGGCGCCGAGCGCGAGGCGGATCCCGAGCTCGCGCCGGCTGCGGATCACGGCGGCGGCCATCGTCCCGTAGAGACCGATCACGAGCAGTATCAGTGCGGCGGCGCCGAGGAGTGAGCCGATCGACGCCAGCATCCGTTCCTGACTGAGCGCGCCGTTGGCTTCCTCGTCGAACGTCATGATCTTGTCGACGAAGAGCTCTGGATCGAACTGCAGCACGTGCTGCAGGAGCCGGTCCCTCGTCATTGACTTCACCCGGGGCCTCGCCCGGGCGCCCGCCCGCGTGCGCCCGCAGAATGAGCGTCAGACTGATTGGCTCGTGGCCGCCGCTGGCCGTCGGCGTTTCATCCTCACCGCGCGGGATCTGCGCGAGCGGAAAAAAGATGCCGTCTGGCGCGGCTTCACGCAGGTGCTCATAGCGGAGGTCACGCACGACGCCGACGATCTCGATGTCGAACGCTCCGGGCGCGCCGAACGAGACGCGGCGACCGATCGGGCTCGACTTGCCGAATGCGCGGGCCGCCAGCGTTTCGTTGACGATCGCCACGCGGGGCGCACCGGCGCCGTCGGCGCTCGTGAAATCCCGTCCCTGTCGCATCGGCAGTGCCAGCGCTGCAAAGTAGCCCGGCGTCACGAAGTTCTGGCTGACGATCCATTGCTTTTCGAGCCGGACCCCGCGAGGTGGCGGTGGCGGCGGCGGACCCCATGGCATCGGCCTGCTACTGGGGACGGCCGTCAGGCCCTCGACGTGCAGCGGACCGCGGCGAATCGACGAAAGAGGTCGTCCAGAGCTCAGGCCCACGGCCTCGATACCAGGCAGCGCTTGAAGGTGCAGACGAAGTTGCTCCTGGACGTCCGCGAGACGCGACGATCCTTGCCGGGCGTCGAAGTCGACATCGGCGAACCACACGCGCTCGGGCGCCGACCCCTGAATACCGAGCTTCAATTCCTGCACCGTTCTCGCCAGCAGCCCCGCGGACGCGAGCAGGACGGTCCCGAGCGCCACTTGCCACGGGATGAGCCACCATAGCCCGCGCGAGCGAAAGAGTCGCGTGAGCCCTCCGGTCTGGCCCTGCAGCGCCGGCAGGGTATTGACGCGTGACCATCTGAGCGCCGGCATCACGCCAATCGCCGCAGCCGCCGCGAGTGAAACGGCGAGGGTAAAAACCAGCACGTTCAGATCCGGCGACACGTCGAGATCGCCCGGCGTAAACCGGCTGGCCATGAGCGGAGCGAGCCCTCGCGCCATCCAGGCCCCGAGCAGTCCGCCTGCGACGCCGCCGAGTGCGGCGAGCAGCAGGTGCTCGGCGAGCAGCTGCCGCAGCAATCGCAATCGCCCCGCGCCAAGCGAAGCTCGGATAGCGAGCTCTTTCTGCCGTGCGTGCACGGCCGTGCCGAGCAGCGTCGACACGTTGAGGCAGGCGATGGCGAGGATCAGGACCGAAAAGAGGCCAATGAGTCGCAGCCGGCTCTCGGGCGCTGGAGAGTACCACCTGAGACCCCGCGGGATCAGCCGGATCACTGCGGTGTCACCACTTCGGTCCACCTTCCATCGGCCATCGATCGCCGCGCGCGCCATGGTCAGCGTGTCGGGCCGCTCGAGCACGCCGCTCAGTCCGAGCCATGCGGAAGCGGGACCAAGCATCGCGGTGTTGCCGTCGATGAGTGGCGCGTGCGTCAGCGGCACCCAGACGTCAGGGCTGTAGCCGATCTGGGTACCCGTGAAGCCGTCGGGGGCCACGCCGGCGATCGTGAAGATCCCGCGATGGAGGCGGACCGTTCGCCCGATGACGCCGAAGTCCGATCCGAAGTGCTTGCGCCAGGCCGCGTGGCTCAGGACGACGACTGGTGGCATCGAGGGACGGCCGTCGGCCTCGGTGAAGAGCCGACCGCGCGTTCCCGGGCGCGGGCCCAGGGCGTCGAAGTAGTTCGCCGTCACGATGTCGATGACAACGCGCTGGCGCGTGCCGCCCCTCCCCCACCGCCGAATCGAGCGTCGTCGACGTTCGGCCTCCCGCGATGACCGCCATCAGCCCCGGCACGTCCTTGAGCGCCAGGTACTCGGGATAGGTGAACGCGCCGCCGTTCCTGGACTGGATCTGGACGAACCGGTCGGCGGCCGCTATCGGCAACGTCTTGAGGTAGGTAGCGTTCAGTACCGAGAACACCGCCGCGTTGACGCCGATGCCAACTGCGAGCGTCAGCACGACCGTCAGCGACATCAACGGGTGCCGCGCGCAAAATCGAATCGCCGACCGGAGGTCCGTTCTGAAGCCTCGTCGATCCTGCATGACCGCGCTCCTGACTGTAATGCGTTCAGCTGCTTCGATGTCCTGGACCGGCGGCTCGCGAAGGCAGGAGGCGAGCGACAAGAGCGTCTGCCGCCAGTACCATCGACGCGCCGCGCGCGCGCCGTGCCGCGGCACGATGACGCAGGAGAACTCCTCGTCGAGGTCGCCGACGATGGCCGAGCGGACAGGGCCGGCGAGGAGGCGGCGCAGCAACCACCGCGCGAGACGAGGCGGGTCGGTCGCCAGGCCGGACATCACGTGCCCCCGAGATGATCGCCGGCAGCGCGGGAGAGCGCCGTCAGTGCGGCCTCGGCCTTCGCGAGCGCCTTCTTCCCCGTGGCCAACACGCGATAGTGACGCTTGGCCTTGCCACCGCGCTCGGGCGTCGGCTCGCCGAGCCACGATTGCACCAGGCCTCGACGTTCGAGTCGGGCGAGCGCGGTATAGATGGCGCCGACCGCGATATCGCGTCCCGTGTGGTCGGCGAGCTCGCGCCGGATGGTCATGCCGTAGGCGTCCTCCCCCAGGCGCATGACCGCCAGGAGCAGGAAGTGTTCGAACCGTCCGAGATGGTCGCCCATTGCTACTTCTTTGTAGTAAATATCGAGCGTCGTTGTCAACTTCTGCACCGGGTTCATTCGATTTTCTCCATTTCAGCGGAGTCTGTGGAAAATCTGAGGAATAGGAGAAAATCGAGATCTGACCCCGACCTACGGCCTCCGCCCGTCCGGCAACACCAGCTCGTTGGCCTTGTGAGCGGCCTCCTCCGGTGTCTTGCCTTGCTGCCAGGAGGGAATGTCGCGATGCTCCGGCCCGTAGAGCGACTCCATGGGCTCCCAGACCTTGTCGACACGTGAGGTAAAGAGATCGCCGATGAGCAGATCGGTGACGGTGCCGCGCAGTTCGGGATACTTGCGCACGAAGGCGCCGAAGCTGAAACCGTTGTAGTACTCGCACACCAGCCGGCGCATGCGATCGACGCCTTCGTTGAAGCCCTGCCCCCATTTTCCGAGCTGCGCCGCGCTCACGTCGCCACTCTTCAATCCTTCGGCAATGGCATCGGCCGCCATCTCCCCAGAGCGGAGCGCCAGCAGCACACCGGATGAATAGAGCGGATCGAGGAATCCAAACGCATCACCAACCAGGACCCAGCCGTTCCCCGCCACCTCTTTCGCGCGGTACGAATAGTCGCGCGTCGCGAAATACCCGGTGGCGCGTGTGGCCTTCGAGACGCGATCCTTGACGGCCGGACAACTCTCGACTTCCTCGTGATACGTCTGCTCGTGCCCGTTGCGTCCCTTGAACAGGTAGTCGAACGGCGCAACTACGCCGACGCTGACGATGTCGTCGTGAAGCGGGATGTACCAGAACCAGCCGTTTTTCGTGACGGTCTGGAGCACCATCGTCGCGCCCTCGTCGCGGCCGGTGTCGCGATACGCCCCCTTCCAATAGGTCCAGATCGCGCCCTTGTTGAGGATCGGATCCCAGAGTCGGAGCTTGAACCGGTTTTGCAACATCGCGGCCTGACCGCTCGCGTCAACTACGACCTTGGCGCTGATGTCGCGACGCCCGTCCTGGTCCTGAATGCGAACCCCCGTGGCGCGATCGCCCTCGAAGAGCACGTCGACGACGTGCACGCCGTCAAAGGCCTCGACGCCATGTTCGCGCGCGTTGTCGAGCATCATCTGATCGAACTCGCTGCGCACGACCTGCCAGGTCTGCGAACACTCGTGCGGTTTGTTATCCCGGAAATAAAACGGCGCCGAGAGCTTGCCGCTCGCGTTGACGAACTGCACGCTGTACTTCTTGATGAAATGGCTCCGCTGCATCTTCGGCAGCATGTTGAGCCGCTTGAGCACCCAGTACGTCTCGGGGATGAGGGACTCGCCGATATGGAAGCGCGGGAACTTCTCGCGCTCGAAGAGCCCGACTTTCAGGCCGTGCTGCGCCAGAAGCGTGGACGTGGTCGACCCGGCAGGGCCGCCGCCAATCACAACGACATCGTAGGTGGATGAAGACATAGACATAGACATAGACGCTGACACAACAGGGGTCTGGGATCAGGGATCAGAAGAGCTTCGAGATCCCGATTTGAAGGCTCCTCGTGAGCCGGACGTTCGGCTGTGCCACAGTCCCCTGGACCCCTGATCTCTGATCCCTGGACTACGTGTAACGGATCCCCGTGTGCTGCGGGAGAAAGAACCGCGGCAGGAGGGTGTCGACACGTAAGAGCGCGTCACGCGTAATCGCGATGACGTCGTTGCCGGCTGACGCAAGAAGTCCAGCCGCCTGGAGCGACGCCAGCTGATCGCGGAAGCGCTCGAGGACGTTCACGCCGTACTTGTCGCTGAAATAGGGAGGCCGGACGGATCCGCGCTTGAGTTGCAGCACGAACTCGCGAATCATCCGCTCTTCCGAGGTCGGCCGATACGCGCGACCGAGCGGAATCTCGCCGCGCTCGATTGCCGCGCTGTAGGTTTCCCACGTGTCGACATTCTGCAAGTGCACGCCGTTGATGTGTCCGAAGGACGCGACCCCGAGTCCGACCATGTCGGCGCCCTGCCACAGGCGATCCCGATAGAGGAACTTCGTCGTCGCCGGGTCCTTCACTGCCGTGTAGGCGCTGCCAATCGTGTAGCCGGCGCGCTCGAGCGCCTCGAACGCCTCGGCGACCCATCGCCGCTTGACCGACCACTGCGCCACGGGCTCGTCGAACTGGCCGCCGTGCTTCAGCAGATCGCGGCTGATCGTCGTGTTGTACGGCAGCTCCATCTGGTAAATCGTGACGCTGTCTGGCGCGAGATCGACCGTCCGCTTGACGCACTCGGTCCAGTTGGCGTCGGTCTCTCCGAGCATTCCCGCGATCAGATCGATGTTGATCTGCGGGAACCCGAGGTTGCGCGCCTCACGGTAGACTCGGCCAATTTCCGGCGAGCGGTGCGCGCGGCCGTTCAGTTCGAGAATCCGATCGCTGAAGTTCTCGACCCCAAGGCTCAGCCGCGTGACACCAATGCCGCGAATCGCGGCAAGCTTGGGACGAGTGATGGTACCCGGCTCGCACTCGAAGGTGATTTCCTCGGCGGTCTCCCATGACCGGCCGGCCGTCACCCGCTTGACGAGGGTCTCGAGCTGCCGGGTTGACAGAAACGACGGCGTCCCGCCACCGAAGTAGACAAAGTTGAACTGTCGGCCCTCGAGGGCCGGCTGCCCGGCGTAGAGCTCCCATTCGCGGCCCAGCAGGTCGAGATACTGCTCGACTTCACGCGCGTTCTTGTCGGTATAAACGCGGAAGTAACAGAAATGACAGCGTTTACGGCAAAAAGGGATGTGCAGATAGAGGCCCAGCGGCGTCTCCGGTGCTGCCGGAGAAGCCAGCGCGGCCTTGGCCTCGGTGGCGACGGCGTCAGGGGTCCAGACCGAAAACGGCGGGTAATTCGCGACGAAGTAACTGCCGACCTCGGTCTGCTCGAGGTCGGCCAGCTGCGACGTATCGGGCATGCCTTTACTATACCGGCCGGCCCCATTAAGTGCTTACCGGTTCAAGGTTCAGGGTTCAGGGTTCACGGGTTCAGGGTTCAGGGTTCAAGGTTCAGTGTTTAACCGTTTAAACCCGTCAGAAGCCTGAGCTAAGAACCATGAACCGTGAACCCTGAACCTTGAACCATTGAACGCGCATACTAGGGGTTCAGAAAAGGAGAAACACATGGCTGCTCCACCGACCATCAGCGCCGACGGCTACTACGTCGCGACGCGAGCGGGTGCCGTCGTCGGAGAAGCGACGCTTCGAATGAAAACCGCCACGCAAGGGACGCTCGCGTTCGGTGGGCTGGATTGGAAAATCACTGGCGATCCCTCGAAGAAGAAGCTCCGGGGCTACCGCGGCGGGCTCGGTCGCCGATCTGAAGATTGTGAATCGCCGCGTCCTCAACGGCACCGTCGACGGGGAGAAAGTTGAGATGACGCGCGCCATGCTGCGGCCGATTCCTGCGGCCGAGATGGCCCAATCGGATCCTGGGCCGACAGGGACGATGAAGGCAGTGATGGATGGGACGCCTGACTACCAGGTTGCGGTGGGCGATGAAACGACGTTCTGGTATGCGTTCGGTCCCGTTCTTTATCGCGGCCGGCTCGATGGCACTGCCCGAGTGCTGGGGATCGCGTCGGACCCCGGTCCTGCTGAGTGCCTGCCGTTCGCGCGGCGCGCGCTCATCGGTGACTCGGGCCAGAAGACGCAGGGCTTTCTCGCCAAGCTTGGACTCACTCGCTCGTACGCGCTGGTGAACGGATTCGCGGTTGCGCTACGCCCAAGCCAAAAGACGAAGGGCATGAAAGTACTCGAGGAACACCCGGCGATCCGGGCGGCCCGCCACGCACTCTACGATGGGCTGCTGGCCGGCGGCGCCCTGCAGGCGATCGTCGCCTTTGGCGGTGTCGCGCACCGGGCCTACGACCTGTGGGCCGCGGCGAATCCTGCAGTCAAGTCGGTACCGCACTTCAAGCTGGCGCACCCCGCTGGAGTCGACCGAGAGGGAACTGGCGACGATGCGGCTCTGAAGGCCTGGGCCGGAGCGGTGACCAAGCTGCGAAAGATTGTGACCGCGGATCCCGATGGCGACGCGCGCGGACCGAACTTCGGCAGCTATTTCACCGAGACAGACTACGCGCGCATTCCTCGATGGGACTTGCCGGCCGTGGCGCCAGCCTACGTGGGTGACGACTCGTGGGGCCGTGGCGCCACGCCACGGCACAACAACTGTTGTGAACGTCCGTCACCCGACGACATGGTGAGCCTGCTTCTGTCTCCGCCAGCCGGGCAGGGTGAGTTCCTGCAGTATCGCTATCAGAATGGAAAACTGGCTGGAGCGAAGAGGAAGGATGGAACGAACGTGACGGTGGACGCGTTCGGAATTCCGGTCTAGTCTTTCCCGAGGGGCTTTGCCCCTCGGACTCCCCGACACGCTCTCTCGCGCGCCGCTTCGCCGGCGCGCTCCGATCGCGTGGCTCGCTCGCAACGCTCGCTCGCACTGCTCCTCACGCAACCGCTTGGACTCACTCTGCCAGCTCGTAACACGCCGCTTCCGTATCCGTGCGGACGAGCAGGAATCGACCAGCGAGCGCCGGTGGGTTCCAGGTCTTCTGATCGAAGACCCTGAAACGAGCGAGCTCGTGGTGGGCATCGGGACGTGGATCGACGAGCACGATCTCTCCGTCCTCGGTCTGCACGAGCAGGCGATTGCCGGCGAGGATCGTCTGACCGTGGCCGTATCTTCCACCCTTCCATCGACGTTCACCGTTCGCCGGATCCAGACAGACGAGCACGCCGTCGTCGAGACCGTAGACGAATCCGTCGTGGAGGATCGGGTTAGTGAACTTGGCCTTCAGGCGCGTGCTTTCCCACACGAGCGACTGCGTCACCGCGTCCCCGTCCCGCGAAATCTCCAGAAGCCTGCTGCCGATGCCGTATCCCGCCGAGAGCAGGACGCGGGTTTCGGAGATCACGAGCGGCGCCGCGACGCTTGGCGCGTCGCGGCGCCAGGGATGGCTCCAGAGCACGCGGCCCGACGCCGGATCGTGTCCAGCGATGCTCGAATGGTTGAGCACGACGATCTGCCGCACGCCGCCGAGCGTCGCGACGATCGGCGAACTGTAGCTCGCGAGGTCGTCTCCAGCGTGCCACACGGGTTCTCCAGAGTCGCGGGAATACGCGACGAGCGAACGACCGTCCGCGCCACCGACGCTCACGACGATCAAATCGTCGACGGCGAGCGGCGAACTGCTCCTGCCCCACTCGAGTTGCGGCGACTGGTTGTCGGCCTGGACGTCCCGCTTCCAAATGGCGCGGCCGGTTTCGAGGTCGAGGCAGTTGAGGAGTCCCGTCGACCCAAGGGTGAAGACGCGCCCGCGCGAGATGGTTGGCGTCGCGCGAGGGCCCTCGCCGGCAATCGTCGACTCGTAGTGCGCCTCGTCGCCGTGCGACCATTTCGGGACGCCGGTGGCAAGGTCGTAGGCGACCACCATCTCCCGGTTGCCTCGCTGTTCCTGCGTCACCGCCAGGCCTCGAGCAACCGCGAAACCGGACCATCCCGCGCCGACTGGCCGACGCCAGACGAGCCGAGGCGGTCGCTTTTCCCAGTCGTCGGCGATGCGAATGCCGGAGACGGTGCCATTGCGGTCTGCGCCGAGGAATTGCGGATAGTCACCGGCCGCTCGAATCGATGGCGTCGCCTCGATCGGTGCCGCCGCAGGAGCGGTAGAGGGCGCCGCGTTGGGGGATGGCGAGACGGGCACAGGTTTCGGCAGGGCCGGAGTCGATCGCGGCGGCTCGGGCACCGACTCCGCCGGCAGCGCCGATGGTGGACGAGACGCCCATCGCCACTCGAGGATTGGGACGAGGTCTCCCGTCACGCCGCGAATCCTGGTCGTCGCCGCCGTCATCGCAATCACCGCGACCGCCGCGCCAATCGCCCACCGCCGTCGGCTCCAGGGCATGCGTGAGAAGAAGACCAGCCAGATCGCAAGCAGCAACACCGTCCCGAGCGCAATCGGGATGGTGAGCATGACCCGATCCTGCCCGTCACGGCTATCGTCGAACAGCCAGACCCAGCCAACCGCGGCGGCAGCCGCCATCAGCACGAGGAGCGCCGGCCACCAGCGAATACGAGGGGGCACGATTTAGATGTTACTCGGGGTTCGGGGTTCAGGCGTTCAGGGTTCGGGGTTCAGGAGGTTCAGGGTTCAGGGTTCAAGGTTCAGGGTTCAGGCAGGTTCAAAGTGCTGGGTTCAGATTGGACTGTCGACTCCGACTGACTCGACTGTGACTGGCGACTGCGACTGACGACTCACGACTGCCGACTGTCGACTGTCTTACCTCGGCACTCTGGCTGCCTTAGCCGCTTCGGCGTCAACATCCTTCTCCCATGCATCGATCATCCCTTTGAGGGCTCTGACGCGTTCCGGATGCTGCGCCGCCAGATCGTCTCGCTCGCCCAGATCGCGACTGACGTCGAACAGGAGCTGTTTGGACCCGTCGAGCAACAGTTTCCAGTCGCCGCTCCGTACCGCGCGCTGGCTGCACCCGTCGAGTGACCGACGCGCCAGAAGAGCGTCCGCTCGATGGGTAGTGCGCTGCCCCGAAGTATCGGCAGCAGATCGATTCCGTCGAACCCTGGTTGCGCCGTCGTCGAGCCGCCCGCGAGCGCAACGATCGTGGCCGTGAGATCCATCGTGATGCCGACCTGGGAGAGCGAGCGGCCGGCCGGCAACGCGACCGGCCAGCGGAAAATCGCGGGCACTCGGATCCCGCCCTCCCACAACGTGTCCTTGCGATGGAAGAAGGGCGCGTTGCGCGAAAGCCACTCGCCGCCGTTGTCGCTCGTGAAGACGACCAGCGTCTTACTCGGCGAGTCCCCGCGCCGCCAGCGCTTCGAGGATGCGGCCGATGCCGGCATCGAGATCTTCGACGATCTCGGCGTAGTCCTTACGGCTCGGCGCGATCGGCGTCGGCCGGCCATTGCAGCCATCGAGCCGTTCCTGCGCGCCGCGGTCGAGGCTCGGTGCGGTGACTGGAACGGCCAATGGGGCGCTCCGTACGTCGACTTCGAGAAAGAACGGACCACGGCCTGTGTCTCGACGAAGGCCACGGCTCGGGTCGTCAGCTCGTGACCGAGATAGCCATCGTGGCGAATCGCCGTGCCTTCTCCCACAGGTCGGCCTGACCGTCGCCGCGCACATGCGTGTACCAATCGACGTAGCCGGCCAGATAACCCCAGAAGTAGTCGAAGCCGTGGCGATTCGGATGGAACTCCGGCTTGAAGCCCAGGTGCCACTTGCCGATGAGCCCGGTGGCATACCCAGCGTTCTTCAGGAGCTGCGGCAGCGAGCGGCCGGTCGCCGGAAGGCCGATGTCGAGACCGGTGCCGGGTGTCGCGGCGTTGGTCTCGAGCGGACGCTCGAGCCGCACGCGCTGCTGATACCGGCCGGCAGGAGCGCGGCCCTCGTCGGCGTGCAAACCGGAGCGTTCGCGTAGAACTGTGTCAGCCGGACGCCTTCGCGCGCGAGCCGATCGAGATTCGGCGTCCTGATGTCCGGCGCGCCGTAGCTGCCGAGGTCGCCATATCCAAGATCGTCGGCGACGATGACGACGATGTTCGGACGATCCGTCGGATCGGAACGTTCGACCCGGCCCATTGGCCGTGGCAATCGCGAGCAGCGCGAGGGCAATACGAATGTGCACGACCGTAGCAGCTAGCGTTTCACCACAGTGACGGTGACCTTCGACGGGTACTGCTTCGAGTGATGGACGCTGTTGTGCGCGACGACGCCCGTGACCTCGTCGTAGTTGTTGCCGCCGGTGTTGAGGTTTCGATCGAAGCGCGGGAAGTTGCTGCTCGACACTTCGATGCGCAGCCGGTGACCCGGCGCGAAATAGTTGCTCGTCGTCAGCGGCTGCAGCGTGACCTTGACGACCTTGCCGGGTTCCATCCACACGAGTGGCTTGTCGTAGCCATCGCGATACCGCATCCGCTGAATCGACTCGTCGAGATTGTAGGCGCGTCCGTCTGGATAGACGTCGAGGACCTTCACCGTGAAATCGGTGTCCTTCGCGTCCGAGGATACGTAGAGGGTCGGCTCGATCGGTCCGCTGATCTCGACTCCTTCAGCGAACGGCGTCGACGTGTAGACGAGAATGTCCGGCCGCGTCTCCATTTTCCGCTGGTCGAAGGAGCCCGCGGTGATGGCCGTCCCCGTGCAGCAGACGTTGCCGCCGTACGACGTCACGGGGTTCATCGGATCGTAGGTGAACGAGTCGGGCTTGTTCTCCGCCGGCGGCGACGCCATCAGGATGCCATCGCCATCGAGCGTATTCGCCTTGCCGCCGCTCGCGAGGTAGAAGGTCATCGGCTGCGCGCCGCGCGGCGGCCAGGTGTCCGAGGACTGCCACTTGTTCGAACCCATCGTGAAGTACGTGACCTTCGGCCGCGTGTCGAGCGTGGCGGTCTTTTCTCCTCTCTTTTCTCCCTTGAGGAATCGATCGAAGAAACCATACGTGAGCTCGGCGTAGTCGAGTCGCGCGTCGCCCATCGAGCGCTCCCCCACCACGGTGTTCTCGGTCGCGCGCGTGTAGGCGCAATGGCCGACCGGCGCGATCACCGCCCATTGCTGATTGGCAACATCCGCGCTCGCGGTCTTTCGCACGTGGTTGAAGAGCGCGAGGTTGGGACCGACCGACACGTCGTACCACGACATGTACCAGAGCCCGGGCACATTCAGCGGCATGTTGTCGTGATAGAGACCGCCTTTGTACCAGGCCGGATCGTTCGGCGCGCGCTGAATCATCCGGCCACCGGTCGAGACCGGCATCGCGTCGGCAAAAATGCCGCGCGGGCCGTCCACGGCCTTCAGGATGTCCTGGACCGGGAGGTGCCACAGCGCCTTGGACCAGTCCACCGGCGGCAGCTGTTGCGCCAGATCGAACGCCTTCGAGGCGCGGATCAGATCCTCCTGCGACGTCTCGCGCGGAAACATCGGCCGAACCTGATTCTGCTGGCCGTAGATCCAGGTAATGAAAAGCATCTGAACGGCGCCACCTCTGTACCAGTTGCCCTGCTCGAAATACGGCGCGACCCGGCCGACGCCGGCGCCGAAACCCTGCACGTTCATCGCTGCATACGCGGGGTGCCCGAGCGCCGCGACGCCCATCTGATACTCGGCGGTCGACGAACACCCGGTCGTCCCGACCTTGCCGTTCGACCACGGCTGCTTCGACAGCCACTCGAGCGCGTCGTAGCCGTCGGTCGGAGAGCCGAGGATGTCGTAGTTGCCCTCCGAGAAGAAATGGCCGCGCTCGTTCTGGACGACGTAGGCGTAGCCCCGCTTCACCGCGGTCAGCGCCGCCGTCAGGTCGCTCGGCACGCCGTTGCGCACGTCCCAGTAATTGAAGTTGTAGGGCGTGCGCACCCAGACGATCGGAACTTTCGTCGACGCATCCTTCGGGCGGTAGATGTCGGTCGCCAACCGAACGCCGTCTCGCATCGGCATCATCACCTTGCGCTCGACGACGGCAATTGATTGAAGCTCCTTCTCGATTTCCCAGCGCCGCGCCGCCGCATCGGGCGCGAGTGTCGCCCCGCGCTGGGCCAGGCCAATCGCGGTGGCAGCTGCAAACGCGGCAGCAGTGCCGCATGCGGTGACCCAAATAGATTTCTTCATCGAGATGATTTCCTTCCGTCTAGTCACGAGACCCATCTCACGAAACTCGTAGTGTCCGCCTTTAGGCGGACTCCGCAGGAGTCCGGCTTGGAAGCCGGACACTACGTCTGAGAGACTACTCCGTCCTGAGCGACACAATCGGATCGATTCTCGCCGCGCGCCTGGCCGGCACGAAGCAGGCCACCAGCGCGACGAGTGTCAACGTCGCCGCGATCGCGGCGAACGTCACCGGATCGCTGGCCTGCACGCCGTAGAGCAGCGTCCGCATGAAGCGCGTCAGCGCAAATGCGCCCGCCAGCCCGAGCACCATTCCGACGACGGAAATCGACATCCCCTGGCGGACGACGAGCAGCAGGACATCCCGTGGCGCAGCGCCGAGCGCCAGGCGAATGCCGAGCTCCCGTGTCCCCTGGCTGACGAGATAGGACATCACGCCGTAGATCCCGATCGCGGCGAGGCCCGAGCGCCAGGACGGCAAACAGCGTCAGCAGCAGCATCGAGAAGCGGCGCTCCGCGAGCGACGCCTCGACGCGCTCCTCCATCGTCCGCATCTTGTAGATCGGCAGGTCCGGATCGAGCGCCCGAATCTCCCTGGTAACCGCGCCGGTCAGCCCGGCCGGCTCGGTTGCGCTGCGTACGACGACGTTCATGGCGCGCGAGGGAGTCTGCCCCTGGAATCGGTAGTAGGCGATGCGTGACTCCGCATCGAGGGCGTCCTGCTTCACGCTATTGACGACACCGACAATCGTCATCCAGGGTGTGTCGGGCGTGACATCGAAGCCGCCGGTGCGGATGCGCCGGCCGATCGGGTTCTCACCCGGCCAGAATTGACGGGCCATGCGCTCGTCGATGATGACCACCCGAGGCGACGTGCGCGTGTCGAGCTCTTGCGAAAAGAGCCGGCCCTGGATGAGCGGGATGTCCATCGCCTTGAAATACTCGCCGCCCACGATCCGGATGTCGGCGTTGATGAACTTCTCGCCCTCGGGCGCCGTGCGGCCTTCGACGGTGATGGGTCCCCACGCCATCATCTGACTCAACGGCAACGCGGAGACACCCCCGGCGGCGGTCACGCCCGGCAGCGCCGCGAGCCGTTCCCAGAGCTGTTTGTAGGCCTGCAGGATCGCGTCTGCGTCGTTGTACTTCCGGCCGGTCATGGTCAGCTCGAGCGTCAGCACGTTGCTCGGATTGAATCCCGGAGAGACGTTCTGGAGATGCGTGAAGCTTCTGATCAGCAGACCCGCGCCGATGAGGAGCGTGACCGAGAGCGCGAGTTCCGCAACGACCAGGAGCTGGCGCAAGTTCTGTCCACGGCCCCAGACGGCGCTCGCGCCAGCCGATCCGCGGCTCGCGTCTTTCAGGTTGGCGTGAAGATCGAGGCTGGACAGTCGAATTGCCGGCACCAGGCCGAAGATCACGCCTGCCAGCGCGGAGATTGCGAACGTGAAGAGAAGCACGCGCCGGTCGATGGCAATCTCGTGGAGCCGTGGCACGCTGGCCTCGCCGAGCGACCGAATTCCTTCCAGGCACACGTAGGACAACACCAGGCCGAGGAGACCGCCAAGAGCCGCAAGCACGAGGCTCTCGGTAAGCAGCTGGCGAACGACGCGCCAGCGGCTGGCGCCGAGCGCGGCACGAACCGCGACTTCTCTCTGTCGTGCGAGCGCCCGCGACAGCAGCAGGTTCGCCACGTTCGCGCACGCAATCAACAACACGAACGCGACCGACGCTACCAGCACGAGCAGCGCCAATCGCGCGCGGCCCACCGTCTGTTCCTGGAGCGGCAGGACCCGGAACGTCAGGCCGCCGTTCGGCGGATAGAAATCAGGGTGCTCGCGTCTGAGGCGCGCGGTCAGGATATCGAGCTCGGCTCGCGCCTGTTCGACCGTCGCGCCGGGCTTCAGCGTGGCGATGACGTTGTAGTCCTCGCGGTTGCGGACCTCGGCCGCGTTTGCGGCCATTGGCAGCGGCAGGACCACTTCCGCATCCTCGACGACGCCGAGCGTCGGCATGACTTCTCGTGGCAGCGAGAAAGACGCCGGTAGAACGCCAACGACCTCGTGCGGTTGACCGTTGAGCGTCAACGATCGACCAACGACGCCGCGATCACCGCCGTACCGGCGCATCCAGGTGCCGTAACCCAGCAGGGCCTTGCCGGTCTTTCCCGGGCGGTCATCGTCGGGGCCAAAGAGATCGCCGAGGAGCGGACGCGCGCCGAGCATCGGGAGCAGGTTTGACGAGACCCGAATCGTGCCGACCCGTTCCGGATCGCCGTCGCCGGTCAGATTCGCATTGGCGCCGATCGCAATCGCGACATCCTCGAAGCTTTGCTGTCCATTCCGGATGTCGAAGTACTGCGCGGTGGAAAACCAGTCCTCCGTGATGCCGAGGCCGGGTGACGTATTCCAGAGGATGACCTGCCGATCGGCGTTTTTGTATGGCAGTGGACGCAGGAGGAGCGCGTTCGTGACGCTGAAGATCGCGGTGTTCGCGCCGATGCCAATCGCGAGCGACAGCACGGCGACGGCCGTAAAGCCCGGGTTGGCCAGCAGCGCGCGGATCGCGTAGTGAAGGTCCCGCGACAACGTGCTCATGAAGGGACAGCTTACCTCACGCGGCAGGCAACCATGCGGGCTCCGCGGCTGTGGCCGTGCAGTATACTGGCGCGCCATGCAGATCCGACACGCCCTGCACTGGACGTCGATCGTTCTCGCAGCCGCGCTCGTCTCGCCTGAAGGCGCACCAATCCCTGGTCAACCCAATCCGTACACGACGATCGAGAAATGGGGTCAGCTTCCCGCAGGCCGCGCGTGGGGATCGACGAGCGCCGTCGACGTAGCGCCGAACGGCCACATCTGGGTCGCCGAGCGCTGCGGCGCCAACACTTGCGCCGACTCGAACCTGCCACCGATCCTGGAATTCGATCCGTCTGGCAAGCTGCTCAGAGCTTCGGCGCCGGCCTACTGGTCTTTCCACACGGCTTTCTCGTCGACAGAGACGGCAACGTCTGGGTGACCGACGCGCGGGACAGCGGCGGCAAGGGTCACCAAGTCCTCAAGTTCAGCCCGGACGGCAAGCTGCTGCTCGCGCTCGGCAAGGCGGGCGTCGCGGGTTTCGGCGATCGACGAATTCAACCAGCCTTCCGACGTGGTTGTGGCTCCGAACGGCGACATCTTCGTGGCCGACGGGCATGACGCTGGCTCGAACATGCGCATCGTCAAGTTCACGAAGGACGGAAAATTCATCAAGACGTGGGGCAAGCCCGGAAGCGCCCCTGGCGAGCTCAACGTTCCGCACGGGTTCGCGTTCGATTCACGCGGACGTTTGTTCGTCGCCGACCGCGGCAACAACCGTCTCCAGATTTTCGACCAGGACGGCACCTTCCTGGAGGAATGGACGCAGTTCAGCCGGCTGAGCGGGATCTATATCGACCGCAACGACATCCTCTACGGCACCGACTCCGAATCGAACACGGAGCGGCATCCCGGATGGAAACGCGGCATTCGCGTTGGCAGCGCGCGCGACGGGAAGGTGACGGCGTTCATCCCCGACCCGGAGCCGAACCCGAACGCGTCGGCCACGAGCGGTGGCGAAGGCATTGCCGCCGACGCCAGCGGCAACATCTTCGCCGCCGAAGTTGGACCGAAGATGATCAAGAAATACGTTCGGCAGTGAGCGGCTACCGCCGTTTCTTGCCCTCCTTGCGCCGCAGCCGCGAGACGTCGGGAACTTCCTCACCGAGCGCCGTTGCCAGATCGATCTGATGTTCCTGCTCCTGGCGCAGGATCTCGCGAATGTCTTCCGCGATCGCATACTCCTGCAACGCTTCACACTGCTTGAGCCGCTCGCGATAATTCTTGACCGTGTCGTTCTCGTTCTCGAGGTCGGCCCGCAGCATCACTTTTGCCTTCTCGCTGAGCACGACCGGCAGCGCCGTGGCGGTCGGCATGCCGCCAAGGTAGTCGATGTGGCGCGCAATCGTGATCGCGTGCTGAAGCTCCTCGCCGGCGTGCACTTCGAGCTCCGCGGCGATGTTCATGTACTCGGCGCCCTTGAGCACCTGCGAGTAGACGACGTAGGCAATGATCGCCTGGTATTCGCGGGCGAGGTCCTCGTTCAAGAGATCGATCAACTGTTTTCGCGTGACTGCCGCCTCTTCAGCCATGTAGGCATCTCCCTTCCATCTACGGTCTTTCAGAGTGTAAGTCAGTGCTCTCAGCACTAGCTCAGCCGCGTCGGCACTTCATCAAGTAGAGTATTCCGGCCATCGCTATGCAAAGACGCGTCCTCGTCTACGCAGTGGTGATCGCCGCATCGGTGGCGGCGCTCGCCGGATTGCTCCACCTTGGAGAGAGCTGGTTCCCGACGACGGGATCGACGACGGTCGGTGACGCGTCTGCAACTGCGGCAGTGACGGCCACGGACGCGCTTCGACGTCCGCTCGCGCTCCTCATCATTCAGCTGCTCGTCATCGTTCTCGCGACGCAGACGGTTGGCAGCCTGGCGAGCCTCTTCAGGCAACCCACCGTCGTTGGAGAACTCGCTGCCGGGCTGCTGCTAGGGCCCTCAGTCGTCGGCCACTTCTGGCCGGGCGCCTACACGTTCCTCTTTCCGGAGTCGTCGCTCGACATCCTGCGGCTGCTGAGCCAGGTCGGCGTCATCCTCTTCATGTTCAGCGTCGGACTCGATGTTGATGCGGCGCATCTCATTCAGCGCGCACCGACCGCTATCGCCGTCAGCCACTTCAGCATCGTCGTTCCGTTCCTGCTTGGCGTCGGGACTTCGCTGGCGCTCTTCCCGCAGCACGCCCCGCCGGGCGTGCCGTTTCATGCGTTCGCGCTCTTCATGGGGATCGCCCTGAGCATCACGGCGTTTCCGGTGCTCGCCCGCGTCCTCGAGGAGCGTGGGCTGACCCGAACGCCGCTCGGGACGACTGCCCTCGCCTGCGCGGCCGTCGGCGACGTGACCGCGTGGGTGTTGCTGGCGATGGTCGTCACGCTCGTGACGGCGGGCGGGATTGGCGGGACGCTGGCGTTCATGGTGAGCGCGCTCGCGATCTTCGTGTCCGCGATGGTCTGGATGGTGCGGCCGTGGCTCGGACGCGCGTTCGAACACGCGCGCGGCGCCCTCAACCGCCCGCAAATTGGGCAGGTGCTCATCGTGCTGCTGGCCTCGGCGCTCCTGACCGAGATCATCGGCATCCACGCGTTGTTTGGGGCGTTTCTAGCGGGCGTGATCATGCCGCCGAATCATCGAGCTGCGCCAGCAGCTGCGTGAGCGGCTGGAGAGCTTCAGCTCGGTGTTCCTGCTGCCGATCTTTTTCGCCTACACGGGGCTTCGCACCGAAGTCGGGTTACTCAACGACGCCGCAGGCTGGGCCGTGTGCGTGGGGATCATCCTGACGGCCGTCGCGGGCAAGCTGCTCGGCAGCATGCTCGCGGCCCGCTGGTCGGGATCGAGCTGGCACGACGCGTTCGTGCTCGGCGCGTTGATGAACACGCGCGGCCTGATGGAGCTCGTCGCGCTCAACGTCGGCTACGACCTCGGGATTCTGTCGCCGCAGATGTTCACGATGCTGGTCCTGATGGCGCTCGTCACGACCGCCATGACCGGGCCACTCATCGATCTCGCATCGCGACGCGACGCGAGGGAGGCGGGCAGGATAGCGAGGCGATAACGCAATGCTGATGCTGAATGCTGAGTGCTGAAGTGAATGACGAATTCTGACTTCAGCAATTTACTTCAGCATTCAGCACTCAGCATTCAGCATTGTCAAAAAGTCCTCTCTTGCGCAGACAATAGACTGCGAGCGTGTCGACCACAATGCGAGATTCCCTCAATGAAACAGGCAATTCACTGTCAGAATGTGGCGGCGTTCTTGCGTCTCACTGAAGCACGATGGGTATCGATCTTCTGATCGGACGTGGCCTGGCGTTCTGCGTTCACCCGCGAGCGGCGTGGCGCGTGCTCTCGACTCCCGGACGCGCGTTTGTCGTCGCTGCCTACGCCGGCGCCGGATACGTGGCGGTCCTCGGCGTGCTACTGCTCTCCTAAACGAACCCTGTCTCGACGTATTCGCTGCCAAAAGCCTTTCACCGCTGAGGGCGCCGAGGACGCAGAATTGCATCTAGTAATTCTCTGCGCGCTCCGCGATCTCTGCCGTGTGAAGAGCTTTCGGCGTATTTGGTGTGCAGGCGGTGGGGTTGACCCCGACCTCGACCCAAACTTTGCGAGATGGGTTCTAGCTCTGCGCGCCCGGCCGCAGCAGCGCGCGGACGGCGGCGATCTCGTCGCTGTTCACGGTGTGCCCCATTCCCCGATAAATCCGTTCGTCGACGATCGCCTTCATCGTGCGAAGAACAACGGCTGACTCCCGGACGCGCTCGACCGGAATGTGCGCATCGATGTCGCTGCATCCGACGAACACGGGCGTGCCATCGAGCGACCCGGGGTAGGTGCGCGGTGTGCCAGGCGGACCGATCAAGCCACCGCTCAGGCCGATGATGGCCGCGTATCGCCTGGGATTGCGCGCGGCGAACTCGAGCGTCAGACACGCCCCCTGGGAAAACCCAAGAATCGCCACGCGATCAGCGGGAACACCCTGTTCCCCTAGCGTCTGCACCAGCCGGCCGACGACGGCGAGCGCGGATGTCAGCCAGGGCTCGTTCTGTTCAATCGGCGCGAGAAACGAGTAGGGATACCAGGTGTTGCCGGCGGCCTGGGGCGCCAGGTAGGCGACGTCACTGGTGGCGGAGTCAGCGGTGCCTGAGTCGAACTCGCGCGCGAGCGCGAGGATGTCTTCCGCGGACGCGCCGCGGCCGTGAATGAGAATCGCGGTCAGCCGCGCACGGTCCGGGCTGGGGCCGAGACGAAGTACCGGTTGACCGGCGTGCGGGTCGGGAACGGGAGTGGTCATGCTACGAGGATATGCGGAATCGCGGATTTCCGGATTATTACGGGACGCGGATCGCGCGGATCACAATCGATTCGGGACGCGGATCACGCGGATCACGAGTGCGATTCGATCGACGGACGCGGATCAGCGCGGATCCGGCGACGCGCGGGACGCGGACGGCGCGGATCGCAACACGATGCGGGACCGTGCGCCAGACTTCGGATCAGCCAGCCTCGTAGCCAGGCTGGCCCGACGGGCCGCGTCGGCCAGCCGGCCATGCCAATCTCGACTTCGCTGATCCGCGTGATCCGCGTCCCGTGAACCTATCGTGATCCGCGTCCGCGGGTCGGCGATCCGCGTCCCAATGGCTGCACGCGGTTACCCCTTGAGCGCCTGCACGGTCTCGGTCGCCTTGTCGAGCAGAAACCCGAGGTCGCTGTTGCAGCTGAATAGTCGCAGGCCGCGGCCGTTCCACCGCTTCGCGAGATCGAGCGATCGCATGTGCATACCGGGCGCGATGCCGGCGCGATCGCAATGGTCGCGAATGGTTTCGACGGCGGACACAAACTGCGGGTGGTCGAACTGTCCAGGCACGCCGAGAGAGACCGACAAGTCGCCAGGCCCGATCAGCACGGCGTCTATGTGTGGCACCGCAAGCAGCTCATCGATCCTCTCGAGCGCGGTGCGCGTCTCGATCTGCAGCACGACCAGGACATTGGCGTTCACGTGCGCGATCGCGTCGCTCATCGACACCGCCTCGTAGTCGAGTTGCGGCGGACCGAGCCCGAAACCGCGGGTGCCGAGCGGCGGAAAGCGGGTCCAGCTCACCGCCTTTTCGAGCAGCTCCGGCGATTCAACGCGAGGAAGGAGGACGCCCTGGGCGCCGCAATCGAGCGCCCGGGCAATCAGAGCGTATTGGAGATCGGCGACGCGCACGATCGGGCACAATCCGGCGGTGACCGCGACGCGCATCAAATCCTGCAGCGTCTCCAGATCGAACGCGCCATGCTCGGCGTCGAAGAATACCCAATCGAGACCCGCCGCTGCGAGCGCCCGAACCGCATCCGGCGAACGAAGCTGAAAACAGCTGCAGCCGAGTTGCACCCGGCCTTCCCTCAACGCCTGCTTGACCGTGTTGACGCGCACAGGGGGATGATACAGGCAATGCTGAATGCTGAATGCTGAGTGCTGAATTGAAGGTTGAATGAGTAAAATACCGCCCATGAAACATCTGCGAATGCTTCTGCTCGGTAACGGTGGTCGGCGTCGGCCTGCTTGGCGTCGCGGTGCGCGCGGACTGGCCGAATTGGCGAGGGCCAAACGCGACCGGCATCGCGCCTGACGGCACCCTGCCGACCCGCTGGAGCGCGACCGAGAACGTCGCCTGGAAAGCGCGAATCGCCGGCGCCGGCGTCTCGACGCCGATCGTCAGCGGCGACCGCGTCTACGTCACCTCCCAGATCGGCGCCGGGATCAGGCGCGAGGGCAACCACCCGCGCCTGGTGCAGGGCGCCGATGCGGCGGCGCAGGGCGAGCGCGCCCTTGGCGTCGAGGCCGCGGCCGGCACCGACCCGACGAAAACCTACTTCGTCGTCGAAGCCTTCGGCCGCTCCGACGGAAAACGCGTCTGGGAACGCCGGATTGAAGCGACGGGCGCGTTAACACCCGTGCACGACAAGCACAACCTCGCGACGCCGAGCCCGGTCACCGACGGCACACTGGTCTATGCCTGGTTCGGCACCGGCCAGATCGTCGCGCTCGATCGCAGCGGTGCCGTGGTCTGGCAGCGCCACCTTGCGACCGAGAACGGCGCCTTCGACATCCAGTGGGGCCATGGGAGCTCGCCCGTCCTTCACGGCGACCAGCTCATCCTCCTCTGCGATCAGCCCGCGCGCTCGTACCTCCTCGCCATCGACAAGAAGACCGGCAAGGATCGGTGGAAGGCAGATCGCGGCCAGGGCCGTTCCTCCTACAGCACGCCGCTCGTCGTCGACGGCGCGTTCGGCAGCGAGGTCATCGTCAACTCGACCGAACGGATCGACGCCTACGACACGAAGACCGGGGAATTTCTCTGGCACACCGGCGAGGCCAGCCGCTTTGCGGTGCCGACACCGGTGTTTCACGACGGCGTGATCTACGCCAGCCGCGGCTATCGCAGCGGACCATACATGGCGATCAGGCCCGGCGGGCGCGGCGACGTGTCGTCGAAGTCGATTGTCTGGCGCATCGCCACCGGCGCGCCATACTGCTCGTCACTGCTCTACTTCGACGGCGTCGTCTACATGGCGAACGATGTTGGCGTGCTCACGGCCGTCGATGCGACGAGCGGCGAGCGGATCTGGCAGGAACGCGTCGACGGGGTCTTCTCGGCATCGCCGGTCGCCGGCGGGGGGCATATCTACTTCGTCAGCGAGAACGGCGAGACCGTCGTGCTGAAAGCCGGGCGGGCGCCGCAGGTGGTGGCGAGAAACGCCCTCGGCGAGCGCGCCGTCGCATCGCCGGCAATTTCAAAGGGGCAGATCTTCATCCGAACCGACAATCACGTCTTCGCGATCGGGCGATATACAGACGGGATTCACGAAGGCGGAGTGCCGTAGCCGCGAGCTGCGAGCTCTCAGGACGCCTCGGCGGCCCGGCGCGAGTCGCCGTGGTTCGCCGAGTTGGCGATCGCTTCGAGATCGCGCGCGAATGGCGAGCCGCTGTCGCTGTCGATGACGACCGAGATCCGATCGTCGAAGAGCGTTGCCGCGGCCGCGCCCTCGAGCGACGCGCGCTGCGCGTAGAGCTGGCGCGCGCATTCGATCGTGTCCTTCAGCCTCGACCGGCGCTCGTCGTCGCTCTTCTCGGCCTCCAAGTCGGCGCTGTGCATCTCCTGCGCTTCCTGGAGCAGCATCGCGGCGTAGTCGCGCAGCTCGTTGAGCATCTTGAGCTCCTGCGACAGACGCATCACCAGCACGCCCGCCGTGCGCACCATCAGCTTCGCAAAGACGATGCTCGCATCGTGGCCGGCCGGGCCCCGTTCGGACACCGGCTGATCGGAGTCGGCGTAGACGACGGCCAGCGTTTCACCCTGGAACGCGATCGGCATCGCCAGGGCGACGGTCGGGGTCCCCCCAAACGGGGCGCGGCTGTTGTCGTCGAGCTCGCCGCCGATCAGCTGCTCGAAGCTGCCTGAGCTCGCAGCGCGCGTGATGAGGGAATCGACGTTGAGCGGCAGGACCAGCTTGGTCACGTCGGTCGTCTCGTCGAACCCGATCTGGTCCTCGCCCTCGAGCCGATTGGCCTTGACACGGAAGAGCGCCACGCGTGAGAACTCAGCCGCGAGGTGCCTGACGAGCGCGGCGAAGAGGTCCGTGAGCGTCGTCTTTTCGGCAAGCTCGTCGACCGCCTGTGACGAGGTGTCGAGCAACGAGCCCATCCGCGCGACGTCGTCTCTGAGGGCGCTGGCGTCGGCAAGGGCGTCGTGATAGCTGCTGGTATCGACCTCGGCCGCCGCCGGTCGGGCGCCAGCTTCGGCTCTGAGTGCATCGTAGGCGTCGGTGGCGTCGCTCAGCGCGCTTTCGAGCTGCCGCAGTTGTTCTTCTTGAGCGGTCTGGTTCCGCTCGAGTGTCTGAATCCGGGCGCGGCTCGCGTCGAGTTGCGCGGAGATCGCCTCCCGCTGCAGCCTGGCGGACTCGAGCTCGGCGTGCGCCGCGCTCAAGTCGGCCGTCAGGGTGCCATTCTCGGCGGCGTTGGCGTCGAGCTGCATCCCCAGGCGCGAGGCCTGCGCGACTGAGGCGTCGAGGAGGGCCCTCACCTCGGCCAGTTCCTTCTCCGCCGCAGCCGCCGCCGTCGTCTGGCGGCGGCACTCGACCTCGGCCTCCATCCGGGCGGCGTCGACATTTGCGTACGCCTCGATCGCCGCGTCGAGATCGCGATCGAGCCCGTCCGCGCGATCGGTCTCGCGCTGCACGTCGCCACGCAGTGTGGCGGCCTCGGCACGCGCGTCGTGAAGCTCGTTCTGAAGGCCGTCAACCCGACCCTGGATCTCGGCAAGCTCGTGCCGGAGCGTATCGGCCTGCGCGCGAGCATCGGCGACTTCGCCGCGCAGCGTCTCGGCCTGAGCGTGCGCGTCGGCAAGTTCGGCGCGCATCGCGTCGGCCTGCGTCTCCGCCTCCGCGAAGTCGGCCAGGAGGATGTCGGCCTGCGCCTGCACTTCGGCCAGCGAGGTCGTCAGCCGCTCGCCGCGCTCGCGTTCACCTCGCAGTTCCTCGTGCGCGGACTCGAGCGCGGTCTGCGCCTCGGCGCGTGCCTGCTCGGCATGCGGCCTCGACCGACGAAAGGCGTTCCTGCAGCGACGCGGTCTCGGCCCGCGCGCTGTCAAGCTCGCCAGACAGTCGCGCGGCATCGGCGACCGTCGCGTCGAGCAACCCGCGAATCTCGGCCAGGTCCTTTTCTGCGGACGCTCGTGCGCCCGCCTGCTTCCGCGTTTCCGCCTCGGCCTCGAGTCGGGCGGCGTCGACGTGGGCGTGGGCCTCGATGGCGGCATCGAGGTCGCGGTCGAGCGACTCGGCGCGCTCCGTCTCTTTCTGAATCTGCTCGCGCAGTGACTCGGCATGAGCCTGCAGCTCGGTCAGCGAACCCGTCAGCCGCTCGTTCTCGGCCCGCTGCACATTGAGGTCGTCCTGAACCGCCTCGAGTGTCGCCTGCGCTTCCTTCTGGACTTTCTGGGCGGCCACGCGCGCCGCCGTCCCGGCGGCCGTGTTCAGCCGTCGAATGAGCTCCTGGACCTCGTCAGGTGTGCTCGTCGCGCCCTCTTCTATCCCGCGCGAGGCGGCGTCGAGAGCGTCGCGAAGATTGCTGGAGATGCTGTACAGACGCCTCGGCCTGGCTGGCCAGCAGCCGGCTGAACAGGGCGGCCGTTTCCTTTGCGGCGTAGTCGCGGAATTCCATCGGGTACGGTTGATGTGGAGTGGCCTGCAGGGTCTGCAACCGTAGGACCGGGCCAAAATGGGCAAAAACTCAAGCGTTTTGCGAGCTGGGTGGCCGGACCCCATGACAATTCAGTCATCAGTTGCGACTGTTTTGTAAGCGTAACGGTCGATATACAATCTTTTCGCCCAATGAATCGAGTCAATTCCCCGCGCGTCCTCAACATCGCCGACCTTCGCCGGCTGGCCAAACGCCGCTTGCCGCGCGTTGCGTTCGACTACATCGACGGCGGCGCGGATGGCGAGGTGACGCTCCGCGAAAACTGCCGGATCTTCGATGATGTGCTGTTCCGGCCGCGGTGTGCCGTGTCGATCCCGGCGTGCGATCTCCGGACGAAGGTGCTCGGCGCGGACCTCGCGCTGCCCTTTGCGCTCGCGCCGGTCGGCAGCAGCCGCATGTTCTACCCGCGCGGCGAAGTCGTCGCGGCTGGCGCTGCAGGCGAAGCCGGGACGGCTTACACGCTCTCGACCCTATCGGGCTGCCGCGTCGACGAGGTCGGCGCCGGAACGAAGGGACCGTTGTGGTACCAACTCTATCTGGTCGGTGGACGTGACGTCGCGACTGCCGGCCTCGAGCGCGCGAAGAAAGCCGGCGCCACGGCGCTCTTCGTCACCATCGACACGGCAGTGGCCGGACTGCGCGAGCGGGACTTCAGGAACGGGACGAAAGAGCTCCTGACGCGCAACCCGTGGACGATGCTGCCCTACGTGCATCAGTTTCTCCTTCGTCCACGATGGCTCGCCGGCTTCATCGGTGACGGCGGCCTGATGGACTTCCCCAACGTCGTCCTGCCGGATGGACCGATGTCGTACGCCGACGTCGGCGCCGCGCTCGAACAGTCGACGGTCTGCTGGGCCGACTTGCGCTGGATACGCGAAGTCTGGAAGGGCCCGATCGTCATCAAGGGCCTGATGATCGGCGACGATGCGCGGCGGGCCGTGGACGCGGGCGCCGACGGCGTCGTCGTCTCGAATCACGGCGGGCGGCAGCTCGACTGCGTCTACCCGACTCTGCGCGCGCTGCCAGAGGTGGTGGCGGCCGTGAATGGCCAATGCGAGGTGTTGCTCGACGGCGGCATCCGTCGTGGCAGCGACATCGCCAAGGCGCTGTGCCTGGGCGCGAAGGCGGTGCTCATCGGCCGCGCGTACGCCTACGGCCTGGGTGCGGGTGGCGGAGCGGGAGTCGCGAGAGCGATCCAGATTCTGCGCGCAGACCTGATTCGCACGCTCAAGCTGCTCGGATGCCCGTCGGTCGCCGAACTCGACGAGTCCTACGTGACCTATCCCGCCGACTGGCGCAGCCAGCCAACGCAGGCACGAGCCTACGCCAGCGTGAAGTAGTCAGATCAGGTCCGGCTAAAGCCGGACACTACGACTGCTACCGAGTCTCGCAACCGTCGTAGTGTCCGGCTTTAGCCGGACCATCTCCTGTTTAGCCGGACCATCTCCTACTTGAAAAGCGGTCCGAGGGAGACGTAGAAGCGCCCCCCGCCGTCGAAGCCGACGCTGCCGCCGACGAACACCGGGCCGAGCAGGGTTTCGAGAATGAGACCGCCGGTCGCGTCGCTCTTCCAGTCCGAGTTGTTCCAGTCGTCGAAAGCCGACCCGGCTTCGACCCACGCCCCAAGAAAGATCGTGCCGCCGAGCACGTCAGGCATCCGCCCGATGCCGTGAAGGTACCCGGCCACTCCGAGGAGGTAGTTGTCGCCGCGCAGCTGGTCGGTGTTGACCGAACCGATGCGCAAAGGACCGCCGAGCGCGAAGTTGTCGACGAGGGGATGCGCGCCAAACGAAGTCCCGCCTTCGCCGATGAGGAAAACACGGTCGTCGCGGTTGCGGACGCGCGTGAACCAGGACGTCCGCACCTCACCGCTCGTGAACGACTGGGGGCTGGGAGGGATGACTCCATCGATGGGGCCGCTGGCCGTCGGCGCCGAAAAGAACTGACGAAGCGCCGAGCGCAGGCGTAATCCGCGCGTCGGCACGAGCGGGCTCGTCTGTGTGTCGACGAAGAAGTCCAGGTGCAGGAATTCTTCTGTGCCATCGAGTTCAGGCAGATCCGGCGACCCGATACGACGCCGCCCTGTGAAATCAGTGATGTCGTAGCCGAGGCGGATTTCGGCATCCCGGCCGATATCAGTGCCGATGTCGGCGCCCAAACCCAGGCGTGTGATTCGGTACTCGGCGACAAAGACATCGTCCGAGTACAGGTTCCGCCCGCGCCGATCGAAGTAGGCGCGTCCCGCAACGAAAACCGGGTTGTCGCCGAGCGGCTTGACGAGCTCGCCCGCGAGTCGCTGGTTGGTGCCGAGCGCGAAATCCAGTCTCGTCTCAGACCCTACGCCCAGGAGGCCGTATTGCAGGACGCGGCCCAGCATGTTCACGGCGAAGTTCGACGCGTCGATGTTGCCGAGATCGAGCCCCAGCATCAGGAATGGTGGGCCATAGGTCTTCTGACGCACGCCGATCTGCAGCGACGTCGGCGTCGGACGATCCGTTGACCTCGTAGGTCAGGTACTCGTAGCGGTCGGTCCCGGTGATCTCGAGAATCCGAGTCGCCAGGGCGTCGGGCTGTACCGGCGCGTTGAGCGTGGGGCTGAGCGCGCGCCGGATCTCCGCCTCGACCCTCGGAGAAATCGGCGGGCCGATCGCCTCGAATGTGATTTCGCGTCGGGACTGCGGCCTCGCGGCGGCGTTTCGCCTGACGAGCCGCTTGGAACGCCTGGTGCGCCTCGGGGCTGACGGCGTAGGCCTGAAGCTTGCCGTCGAGCGCGGCCGCCGCTTTGTAGCCGCGATCGGCGAGTTCGTCGCTCAATCGCCAGGACGTCGACGACAGTCCCTTGAGATCGGGGTCGATGATGAGGTCGGCCGACTCGAGCGATCGACGCGTGCTCGTCGTCATCATCGTGTCGATCGTCTTTCCGAGCAGCGCGAACAGCGATTGCATCTGTTCTTTCTCGTCACCGGGATCAGCCCCGACATTGACGGCAATGACGATGTCAGCGCCGAGCTTGCGCGCCACGTTGGCCGGAACGTTGTCGAGCACGCCGCCATCGACGAGCAGCCAGTTATCCCAGTTCACCGGTGCGAACACGCCGGGAATCGACATCGTCGCGCGCATCGCCCTCGCCAGCGGGGGCTTGCCGAGGACGATGGTTTCGCCCTTGCGCAGATCGGTCGCGACCGCGCGGTACGGCGTCGGAAGATCGTCGAAGGTCGTGAGATCGCCGTAGGGCAGCGCGATGCGATCGAGCATGAGCGCGACTTGCTGCCCGGGATTGAGCGCGCCGGGCAGCGTGAAGCCGTGTTTCAACCCGAACTCGAGCTGCGACGGAAACTGGCGCTTGTCTACCTTTCTCCTGAAGGTCTTGTACTTGTAGGGAGAATCGGACAGGAACATCAGGTCCCAGTCCGCGGTTTTCATCAGCTCCCTGATTTCAGCCGGAGTCATGCCCGACGCATAGGCGCCGGCGACCAGGCCGCCCATGCTGGTGCCGACGATGTAGTCGATCGGAATGTGATGTTCTTCGAACCACTCGAGCACGCCGACGTGGGCGATGCCCCGCGCGCTGCCGCCGCCGAGCGCCAGCCCGATCTTCGGCCGCGTCTGGGCCTGGGGAGCGGCCGACTGGGCGATCGCCGGCGACGCGCCCGCGAGAACCGACATGGCAAGAACGAGCAGAACGACAATTCGACTGACGCAAATCCGCATATGACTCTACTCGGCGCGCAAGGCAATGATCGGATCGATGCGGCTGGCCCGACGCGCGGGCAGCCACACGGCAAGAAGCGCAACCGCGCTCAGAACGAGGGGGACGGCGACGAAGATCAGCGGGTCGGTGGCGGTGACGCCAAAGAGAAAGCTGGACACAAAGCGCGACAGGAGATACGCCGACCCCACGCCCACGACGACGCCGACGAGCGTGAGCGTCATCCCCTGTCGGACGATCATGTTCTTCACCGAAGTCGCCGGCGCTCCGAGCGCGAGCCGAATGCCGATCTCCTGCGTCCGCTGCTCCACCGAATACGCCATCAGCCCGTAGATGCCGATCGCGGCAAGCAGGAGCGCCGAGCCGCCAAACACCGTCATCAGCCACATGTTGAACTGCTGGCGCGACGTCGAGGTCGACACGACGTCGCTCATCGTCCTGACGTTCGACACCGGCAGGCCGCTCGCCTGCCGCAGCTGCTCCTGAACCGCGTCGCTCACCGAGCGCGGTTCCACCTGGGTGCGCACGACCCACGAGATCGGCGTCAGGCCGACGTTGAGCGCGTTGGCAGCATCGGGCACTTGCGCCTGGGGAATGTACATCATCGGGCCTGGATCGTTGTTGAGGCCGCCATTACGCATATCGCCTACGATCCCGATGATCTGACGCTCGGGTTCGGTCGGCGAATTCGCGCATGACGCCGCGGCCAATGACGAGCCGGTCGTTCAGCGGATCGCCCTTCTCCCAGAACCGGCGCGCCATGGTCTCGTTGATGATGACGACGCCGGGCGATCGTCTGCGTGTCGCGCTCGTTGAAGGCGCGGCCGCGCTTGACGGGAATCTTGAAGACGTCGAAGTAGCCCGGCGAGATCGTCACCCAGCTGCCGCCGCCGTGAAACGGACCGTCCGGCGGCAGCGGGCGGCCGACGACGACAAACGGCAGGCCGTAGCCGCCCTGGAGCGGCACGCAGCACGTCGCGCTCGCCGCCACGACGCCGGGCACCGAGCGCAGCCGCTCGACGCCGTCGCGCACCATCTGCTCGACCCCCTCGGACTTCAGAAATCGCGGCCCGGTCAGCGACATCCGCATCGTCAGCACGTTGCGCGCATCGAAGCCAGGATCGACCCTGCCGAGCGCAACTGCCGTGCGAATCAGGAGCGCGGAGCCGATGAGCAGGATGAGCGCGAGGGCGACTTCGATGACGACGAGCAGCGAGCGGGCCTTGTTCTGCCGGAATCCGGTGCCGGAACGCCCCGCGCTCTCCTTGAGCGTGGAACTGAGGTCAGCCCGCGATCCTTGAATAGCGGGAATCAGGCCGAAGAGGATTCCCGTGCCGAGCGACACGCCGATGGTGAAGAGCAGCACACGCCAGTCGAGGCCGACGAGCGACCCGTCCTGACCGATGCGCGGCAGGCCGGCCGTGTTGACGGCGAGCAGCGCGCGGATGCCGATGATGCCGAGAATCGTCCCGAGCACGCCGCCGGCAAGCGACAGGACGACGCTCTCGGTCAGCAACTGGCGCATGATGCGGCCTCGGCCCGCGCCGATGGCGGAGCGCACCGCAATCTCGCGGCGCCGCCCGGTCGCGCGCACGAGCAACAGGTTGGCGACGTTCGCGCAGGCGATCAGGAGCACGAAGCTCACGGCGCCGACGAGGACCAGCAGCGACGAGCGGACGTTGGTCACGAGCGCCTCACGCATCGGGACCGCCGCAAAGACGGCACCCTGACCGAGCGTGTTGGGGAACTTGGTCGTGTACTCCTTCGAGGAGAGCCCCAGCCGCGCATTGGCCTGCTCGAGCGACACGCCCGGCGCGAGGCGAGCGGCTATCCTGAAATAGTGCCCCTGGTCCTTCGTGTTCGGATCGAACTGGAAGGCCAGCCAGACCTCCGGATCCGGCGCCAGCTCCTGGAAGTCGACGCTCGGGTCGATGATGCCGATCACGGTGTGCGGATTGCCGCTGAGCGAGATCGTCTTCCCGATGACGTCGGGGTCGCTGTCGAAACGCCTGACCCACACGCCGTAGCTGAGCACGACGACCTTGTCGCCGTCAGGGCGATCTTCCTCGGGGCTGAAGGTGCGGCCGCGCAGGACCGGCGCGCCGAACAGCCGGAAGAAATCGGCCGACACCCGCCCCGACCGAAGCTGTTCCGGAAAGGCTCCGCCGGTGAAGTTCACGACACCGGTGTTGAACGCCGCGACGTCGCGAAGCACCTGCGACTGTTCGCGGTAATGCATGAACTTGGCGGGCGAGCCGCCGCCGTTGACGCCCTGAGGCGAAGTCACCTGTAGCATCACCAGCCGGTCGGGGTCGGGAAACGGCACCGGCTTGAGGAGGACGGCGTTGACGACAGAGAAGATTGCGGTGTTGGCCCCGATGCCGAGCGCCAGCGCCGCCACCGCCGCGGCGGTAAAGCCCCGGCTCTGCCAGAACATCCGCATGGACTGGCGCAAGTCTTGGAAGAAGCTCTCGATCATGACGGCCCCCAATTATGTGTCGAGTTAGCGTTGGATCCTAACTGGTCAGACGGCGGCAACTCCGATGAGGTTGTGTGACGGAGGGTATAATCCCGGGCGACCGACGCTGGCGCAGGAGGAGAAACGACCATGAAGCGAGTAATTGTTCTTGGGGCGCTGCTGGCGGTGGGCTCGCTGTCGGTGGCGTTGTCAGCGTATCAACAGGCGGCCGGCGCGCAGCCAACGCCCATGGTCGTCGAAGTCGAGAAGCTCAAGGACAACCTGTTCGTCCTCAAAGGCGGAGGTGGCAACACGGGCGTGTTCGTGACGACCGCGGGCGTGGTCGTTGTCGACACCAAGAACCCGGGTTGGGGCAAGCCGATCCTCGACAAGATCCGTGAGCTCACCGACAAGCCGGTCACGCTGATCATCAACACCCACACCCACGGCGACCACGTGAGCGGCAACGTGGAGTTCCCTGCCACGGTCGATGTCGTGACGCACGAGAACACCAAAGCCAACATGGCGAAGATGCTTGCGCCGAGCGGTTTCCCTCCGTCGACGGCGACGCAGACGATCTTCGAGGCCAATGGCGGCCGCGGCCTGCCGAAACGGACGTTCACGGACAAGATGACGATCGGCAGCGGAAACGATCAAATCGATCTTTGGTACTTCGGTCGCGGCCATACGAATGGCGACGCGTGGGTCGTTTTCCCGACGCTGAAGGTCATGCACGCGGGCGACATCTTTTCGGGGAAGAACATCCCGCTCCTCGACGCCGATCAACGGCGGGAGCGGCGTCGACATGCCAGATACGCTGTCGAAGGCGGCCGACTTCGCGACGAGCCAGCAGATCGAGATGATCATCACTGGTCACAGCACTCAGATGACCGTCGCCGACTTGCGCGAGTACTCGGCGTTCAATCGGGATTTCCTGAGCGCGGTCAAAGACGCGAAGCAGGCTGGCACGTCGGCCGACGATCTCGCGGCCAAGTGGACTGTGCCGGCGAAATACGCGGGGTATGCTGCTCCTCAGCCCACGCGCCTCAAGAGCAACATCGAAGTGGTGCTGGCGGAGTTGAAGTGAAGCTGTCAGCTCTGAGCTGTCAGCTTTCAGCTGAGTTCTCAGAGAGCGTGACCGACCGCCTGAGATCGGAAATCTTTTAGCTGACGGCTGAGAGCTGAGAGCCGGCAGCTCTACCTGAAGCCCAACTGCAGCTTCTCCAGCTCCGCGCTGCCGGGGCAGAGCTGGTCGTACGGAACATGGGCGAGCGGCGTCTCGACGGTGTTGTTCTGCTCGTGGACGTCGCGCGAGTCTGGCGAGAGGTAGAGAAGGCCCGTAACAACCTCGCCCTCCTCCTGACGTTCGCGGATGTAGGTGAACGACCGATCGCGATCGGTGGGGTCGTAGTCTTCCGACACCTTCCTCAGCCGGACCCAGCTGCCGTCGTGCATCATCACGGAACTGACGGTACCTGGATCGTAGGCGGTCGTAATCGCCGCCGTTGGCAGCACGAAATCCGCCTGCACGACCTCGACGTTCTTCTCGCGCGTGTAGGCGTAGCTCTTGGTCGAGCCCTCGTGGTCGTTGAAGGTCACGCACGGCGAGATGACGTCGACGAAGGCGAAGCCCTTGTGCGCGAGCCCGGCCTTGAGGATCGGCACGAGCTGGCCCTTGTCGCCAGAGAAGCTGCGCGCGACGAAGGTCGCGCCGAGCGTCAACGCCAGCAGGCAGCCGTCGATCGCGCCCATGGTGTTGGCCTCGCCCTTCTTGCTGAGCGACCCGGGATCGGCCGATGCCGAGAACTGGCCCTTGGTCAGGCCGTAGACGCCGTTGTTCTCGAGCACATAGAGCACGTTCACGTTGCGGCGGATGGCGTGGCACAACTGCCCGAGGCCGATCGAAAGCGAGTCGCCGTCGCCCGAGATGCCGATGTAGATCAGGTCGCGATTGGCCGCGTTGGCGCCGGTCACGAGCGCGGGCATGCGTCCGTGCACGCCGTTGAGGCCGTGCGCCTCGCGCAGGAAGTAGGCGGGCGTCTTCGACGAGCACCCGATCCCCGACAGCTTCGCTACCTTGTAGGGCGAGATCGACAGGTCCCAGAACGCCTGGATGATCGCCGCCGTGATTGAGTCGTGCCCGCAGCCGGCGCAGAGCGTCGTGATCGCGCCCTCGTAGTCGCGCCTGGTCAGTCCGAGCGCGTTCTTCTGGAGCGCAGGATGGCGCGGGGAGGGCTTGGTGATGTAGGTCATGCCGCCTTCTCCAGCTTGGCCTTGACGCCCGAGATGACGTGGTGCGCGCTCATCGGGAAACCGGCATAGTAGCGCACCGACTCGAGCTTTTCGGGAGCGATGGCGGTTTCGAGCAGCAGCAGGCTGCGCAGCTGCGCGTCGCGGTTCTGCTCGACGACAAACGTCACGTCGTGCGACTCGAGGAAGGCGCGGATCTCGTCGCTGAACGGGAACCCGCGCACGCGCATGTAGTCGACGAGGATACCGTCGCGCGCGAGGACGTCGAGCGCCTCGGTGCAGGCGGCGTGGCAGCCGCCGATCGTCAGGAGCCCGAGCCTGGCCCCTGGCGTCGTGCGTACGACCGGCGCTGGCACGAAGCGCGCCGCGCGCTGGATCTTCCGGTCGATGCGATCCAGCACGTCGACATACTCGTCGCCGTCCTCCGTATACGCGCCATACCGGTTGTGGCCGGAGCCGCGGGTGAAATAGGCGCCCTTTGGATGCACGCCTGGCAGCGTCCGGTACGTGATCCCGTCGCCGTCGACATCCAGATACCGCGAGAAGCCCTTCGCCTCTTCAAGCTCCTCCGCCGAGAGCACCTTGCCGCGATCGGGCCGGTAGGTGTCGTCCCAGGTGAGCTTCGGCACCATCCAGTCGTTCATGCCGATGTCGAGATCGCTCAGCACGAACACCGGCGTCTGGAACCGCTCGGCCAGGTCGAAGGCGATTGTGGCCGTCTCGAAGGCCTCGCGCGGATCGGCTGGATAGAGGCAGATGTGACGCGTGTCGCCGTGCGACGCGTACGCGCAGAGCATCAAATCGCCCTGCTGGGTCCGGGTGGGCATGCCGGTCGAAGGACCGGCCCGCTGGACGTCGAAGATCACCGCCGGCACTTCGGCGTAGTACGCCAGGCCAATGAACTCGTTCATCAGCGAGATGCCGGGTCCGGCAGTCGACGTGAAGGCCCGGGCGCCCGCCCAGCTCGCGCCAATCACCATCCCGACCGCGGCGATCTCATCCTCGGCTTGCAGGATCGTGAACCTGTTCTTTTTCGTCTCGGGGTCGCGCCGGAACTTGCGGCAAAACGTCGTGAAGGCTTCCATCAGCGAGGTCGCCGGCGTGATCGGATACCAGGCGCCGACGGTGGCGCCGGCATAGACGCACCCAAGCCCCGCCGCGGTGTTGCCGTCGATCAGAATCGAGTCCTTCGTTTTGTCCATCGCCTCGAGCCTGATCGGCAGCGGACAGGCGAAGTGCTTGCGGACGTAGTCGTAGCCGAGATCCACCGCCTGCCGGTTCGAGTCCATCAGCGACTGCTTGCGCGAGTACTTCTCGGTCAGCAGCGTCCGGATGATCTCGGTGTCCATGTCGAGGAGCCCGGCGAGCGCCCCCGCATAGGCAATGTTCTTCATCAGGATGCGCTCGCGCGGTCCCTTGAACTGCGCGTTGCACAACTCGGCCAGCGGAATCCCGAGGTAGGTGACGTCCGGCCGCGTCAGCCGCTGGTCGAGCGGCCAGGTCGAGTCGTACAGCAGCCAGCCGCCCGATCGCACCTCCTGAACATCCTTCTGATAGGTCGCCGGGTTGAGCGCCACCATCAGATCGAAGGTCGGTGTCCGGGCCGTGTAGCCGTGCTTGTCGACCCGGATCTCGTACCAGGTCGGCAACCCCTGGATGTTCGACGGGAAGACGTTCTTTCCCGTCACCGGGATGCCCATGCGGAAGATGGCCTGCATGATCAAGCCGTTGGCCGACGCCGAACCGGTACCGTTGGCCGTGGCGATCTTGAAGGCGAATTCGTTGGTCTGGGGCATGAAAAAGAAGCTCTCAGCTATCAGCTATCAGCTTTCAGTTAAACCATTCTGATCACATTCGCCGGGCACGCTTCACGTAGCTCTAGCTGACAGCTGAAAGCTGTTAGCTGATAGCTGTCAGTGGAATGACCGTCGCGCCGGCGTAGGGAATCTGCAACATGAACTTCCGCATGTCCCACGCGTAGGTCGGGCAGCGTTCGGCGCACAAACCGCAGTGCAGGCAGACGTTCTCGTCCTTGATCATCACGCGCCCGGTCTGCTTGAGTGCGGTCGAGACAAACAGCGGCTGATCGAGATTCTCGGCCGGCGCGGCGAAACGGGTCCGCAAATCGGGTTCTTCGGCGTTTGGCGTGATCGTCAAACAGTCGACCGGGCAAATGTCGATGCAGGCGTCGCACTCGATGCACAGCGAGTCGATGAAGTGCGTCTCCATGTCGCAGTTCAGGCACCGCTCGACCTCGGCGCGCGTCTGCTCGGCCGTGAACCCCTTCTCCACTTCCGTCGACATGCTCGCAAAACGAACCGGCAGGTCGACGTGCATCATCTTCTGACGTTGAGCGGAGTTGTAGTTGTTGCTGTAGGCCCATTCGTGCAGGCCCATCTTCGTGCTCGTCAGCGTCATCCCTGCCGCGGGCCGCTCCGTCAGCGGTATGCCCTGGCAATAGTTGTGAATCGAGATCGCAGCCTGATGGCCGTGCTCGACCGCCCAGATGATGTTGGCCGGGCCGAACGCCGCGTCGCCTCCGAAGAACACGCCCGGCCTGGTCGACATGAACGTCGTCTTGTCGACGACCGGCATGTCCCACTTGCCGAACTCGAGCCCGATCTCCCGTTCGATGAACGGGAACGCGTTGTCCTGGCCGATCGCGAGGACGACCGTGTCGCACGGGAGGATTTCCCGCCCGATGATTTCCTGTTGGAGGCCCTTGGCCGTCTCGACCGACCGGAACTTGTCGAACTCCATCCCGGTCAGCACGCCGTTCTCGATGATGAAGCGGACCGGCTGCAGGTTCTCGATGATTTCGACGCCTTCTTCTTCGGCGTCCTCGAGCTCCCAGGGAGAAGCCTTGAAGTACTTCCTCGTCTTGCGCGCGATGACCTTCACATCAGTCGCGCCGAGCCGCTTCGACGACCGGCAGCAGTCCATCGCCGTATTGCCGACGCCGATGATGAGTACTCGCTTCCCGACCGACTCCACGTGGCCGAAATGAATCGACTCGAGCCACTCGATGCCGATGAAGATCTGATCCGTGTCGTGCCGGCCCGGAATGTCGAGCTCTTTCCCCTTCGGCGCGCCGCTCCCGACAAACACCGCATCGAACTCGCCGCTGTCGAGGAGCGCCTTCAGGCTGTTGACCGGCGAGTTGTACCGAACCTCGACTCCCATGTCGACGATGTAGGCAATTTCCTCGTCGAGGACGGATTCCGGAAGTCGGAACGCCGGGATGTTGATGCGCATCAGCCCGCCCGGCCGCGGCAGCTTCTCGAGAATCGTGACTTCATAGCCCAGCGGCACGAGGTCGTTGGCGACCGTGAGCGAGGCCGGACCAGCGCCGATGAGCCCGATTTTCTTGCCGTTGGTCGTCGCGGGCGCCGTCGGAAGGAGGTGCCTGACCTCGTCGCGGTTGTCCGCCGCAACGCGCTTCAACCGGCAGATTGCGACCGGTTTTCCATCGACGCGCGTCCGGCGGCAGGCCGGCTCGCAGGGCCGGTCGCAGGTGCGTCCGAGAATCCCGGGGAAGACGTTGGACTCACGGTTGAGGAGATACGCCTCCGTGAATCGTCCCTGGGCGATGAGACGGATGTACTCAGGGACGTTCGTGTGCGCAGGACACGCCCACTGACAGTCCACCACACGGTGGTAGTAGTTGGGGTCACCAACGTTGGTAGGCTTCATCAACGCGTAATTATAGGGTATCCCATGAAACGGCTAAGTGCGCCTGATTTATGGGCTTAATCGGAATGAGCCGACGCGCTCTCCCGAACCCCGAGAAACGTCGCCGCGCCGGGGAGGACGCTGTAGGCGCAGCGTTCGGCTTCGAATACCTGACCGTCCGTATTGACCTTGATCGGCCGATCGAAAGCGAGCTCGATCTGGGCCGCCTGGACGTAGGTGACGCGCGGATCGTCGATGTGCTCGCCACTCGAAACGCGGCGCAGCAGGGCGAGAAACTCGACTGTCGGCATCGACTCGATCAGGCACACATCCAGCCGTCCATCGTCGACGACGGCGTCCGGGGCGATCAGGCGGCCGCCGCCAACGAGCCGCGAGTTGCAGACGGCAAACGTGTGGAGGAGCCGCGACTCCTGTGTGCCAGACACCTGGACGGTCGAGGCCACCGGCTCGTAGTTGAGGACCACCTGCGCGCCGCCGAGAAGGTAGGCGAATTTCCCGGTCAGCGTCTTCAGCTGCGGATTGACGGCGTCGGAGACTTCAGCGATGAAGCCGCCAGCCGACACGTTGATGAAGTAGCGGTCGTTGACCTTGCCAACGTCGAGCGCTCGCGGCGCGCTCCGAGCGTCGAAGAGCTGCGCGATCGCCTGATCGATGTCGTCGGGAATGCCGAGGGCCGTGGCGAAGTCGTTGCCCGTTCCGAGCGGAATGACGCCGAACTTGACCGCTCCGAGGCCGCCTGGGATGCTCGCGACGCCGTTGAGGACCTCGTTGAGCGTGCCGTCGCCGCCGCCGACGAACAGATGATCGACGCCGTCGTCGACGGCGCGGGACGCCGCGGCCGCGGCGTCGCCTTCGCCGACCGTCATCACGATCTCCATCATTCCCACCCGCTCACGCAGGAGGCGATTGATGGTCTCGAGAGCGTCAGGAGCCGAGTCCGTTCCCGATCGGGGATTGACGATGAGCCGGGACTTCAACGACGACTCGCAGTAAGGACTAGGGCCACGGATCACACGGATAACACGGATCGAGTTTATGTGAGATAGGTTCCAGACTAGGCTCGGCGGCGGGCGCGGGCAGGCGCGGATTCGGACGCCGGCGGTTGCTGATCGATCCACTTCTCGGCCCAGTCCGCGATTGCATCCATCGCGGCGGCGAGCGCCCGGCCCTTTTTCGTCAGCGAATACTCGACGCGGACCGGCGTTTCCGGCACGACCGTGCGGTCGACGATCCCTTCCTGCTCGAGTTCCTGCAGCCGTTCGCTGAGCATCCGGTCGGTGATCTCGGGGATGGCGTCGCGAAGCGTCGCGAAACGGCACCGGGACTTCAGCAGGACAAAGATGATCGCGCCGGTCCAGCGGCGGCCGATGAGTTCGCTGGCGCGGTGGAAGCGCCCGCAGAGGGCCGGAGTCTCAGCCTGAGCCTTGGGCATGATGCGACGAGTTGAGCATAGCAAAGAACAGAACCATATTCAAGTAACAACTTGATTTATAGTCACTACTTTTTGTATAGTTATGACAGTTCATTTGAAGGAGTGACAAACCCATGGATGCAGGCTTGCTTCTCGCTCGGCTCGTGATTGGTCCCATGATGGCGGCCCACGGGGCGCAGAAACTGTTCGGGTGGTTCGGCGGGTATGGATTGACTGGCACAGCGGGGTTCTTCGAAGGGTTGGGCTTCCGGCCCGGGCGCCTGTTCGCGGCCACCGCCGCCGCGACCGAGATCGTCAGTGGCGTGCTCGTCGCCCTTGGCCTGCTCGGCCCGATCGGCCCGGCGCTGATGGTGTCGGTGATGGTCGTGGCCGCGCTGACCGTCCACTGGCCGAACGTCTTCTCCCAGTCAAACGGCATCGAAGTGCCGCTCTTGTACGCGACGGCTGCCAGCTCGCTCGCGCTCACCGGTTACGGCGCCTACTCGCTCGACGCCGCGCTCGGCCTCAGCTCGCTGTGGACTCCGGCGCTGAGCTGGGTGGCGCTTGCCGTTGGCGTGCTGGGAGGCCTGGCGAATCTGGGTCTGCGGCGTCCCGCAGCCCAGGCGCCGGCGCATGCGTAACGTCGCGGCTCGGGGCTCGGGGCTCAGGGCTCAGGAAGCTCAGAGCTCAGAGATCGTTCGGAGAGCTCTTCGAAGGCTTTGGCCTGAGCCTTGAGCCCTGAGCCTTGAGCCCTGAGCCCGACTCCTGCAAGCGGCGTTACAATCCGCCGCATGCCGCACCCTCTTTCCCGCCGCGGGTTCCTGCAGGTCACGACGGGCGCTGGAGCATTCGCCTCCCTTGGCCGTCCGCCCGAACTCCAGGCCATCAGCCTGCCAGCGCAGGCCGCCGGCACGGCGCTCGACCCGCTCTCCGGCTGGTTCGACCGGCCGATGCGCTGGGTGCAGTTGACGCTCGTCGAGAACGACCCCGGCCGGTTCGACCCGCAGTTCTGGCTCGACTACTTCCGCCGCCTCCACGCCGATGCCGCCACGCTCAGCGCTGGCGGAATCGTCGCGTACTATCCGACCGAGGTGCCGCTGCACCACCGCAGCGCGTGGCTCGGGCAGTCCGATCCCTTCGGCCAGCTCGTGGTCGGATGCCGCGCTCTCGGCATGCGCGTCGTCGCTCGCACGGATCCGCACGCCGTGCGCGACGAGGTGCGCGTCGCGCATCCCGACTGGATCGCGGTCACGAGGGCCGGCAGCCCGCTGCGGCATTGGGCCAACCCCGATCTCTGGGTCACGTGCGCGCTCGGGCCCTACAACTTCGACTTCATGAATCAGGTCCACCGCGAGATCGTCGCGAAATACAAGGTGGACGGCATCTTTGCGAATCGCTGGGCACCGCAGGGGGGAGACTGCTTCTGCGTTCACTGCCAGCAGAACTATCGCGACGCCACCGGCGCGGAGCTGCCGCGCACGACCGATCCCCGCGATCCGCTCCGCCGGCAATTCCTCGAGTGGAAGAAGGCGCGACTGACGGCGCTCTGGCGGGAGTGGGATCAGACGGTTCGCGCGGGCAACCCCGAGGCGCGGTTCATCCCGAATGGGCCGCCGGACCTCAAGACCGCCGGCGAGCTGGCGGCGATTCAGTTCACCGACAATCAGGCGCGGCGGGGCTTGACGCCGCCGTGGGCCAACGGTCGCCGCGCGAAGGAGTACCGGGCGGTGATGGGCAGGAAGCCCATCGGCGGCATCTTCAGCGTCGGCCTGGAAGAGCCGTATCGCTGGAAGGACTCGGTGCAGAGCGAGCCCGAGATCCGGCTGTGGGTGGCCGAAGGCACGGCCAACGGCATGCGGCCGTGGGTCACGAAGTTCTCCGGCGTCCTCTACGACCGCCGCTGGCTGCCCGCAGTCGAGCGGATCTACCAGTGGCATTTCGAGAACGAACGCTACCTCCGCAACGAAGCGCCACTCGCACGCGTCGCCCTGCTTCACTCCGAGCAGACCGAGACTTACCACCCCGGCGTGGCGCAGGGCGACCGCGCCGAGGATCACGTGCTCGGCATGTATCACGCGCTCATCGAAGCGCGCGTCCCGTTCGAGCTCGTGCACGAAGCCTTCCTGACCCCGGACCGCCTCGATCAGTTCAGGCTGCTCATCCTCGCCGACGCGGCGGCGCTGTCCGACGCCCAGTGCGACGCAATCCGAGGCTACGTCAAGCGCGGTGGAAGCCTGCTCGCGACTTTTGCGTCCTCGCTCTTCGACGAATTCGGCCAACGCCGGAATGACTTCGGCCTTGCTGACGTCTTCGGCGTGTCGTTCGATGGCCGCATCCACGGTCCGATGCAGAACTCGTATCTGACGCTCGAAACCGATCCGGCCACCGGCCGGCGTCATCCGATCCTCGACGGACTCGACGACACACCGCGAATCATCAACGGCGTGTTCCGAATCGGCGTGAAGCCGACCGAGATCTTTCCCTCTCCGCTCACGCTCATCCCGTCGTATCCGGATCTGCCAATGGAGGACGTGTATCCGCGGGTCACGCACACCGAGGTCCGGGAGCTCTACCTGCGCACGGTCGGCGGCAGCCGCATCGTCTACATCCCGTGGGATATCGACCGCACGTTCTGGGACGTCCTGTGCGTCGACCACGGACGGCTGTTGCGAAACGCGATCCGTTGGGCCACCAACGAAGCGCCGCCGGTCGAGGTCGAGGGCCCCGGCGTCCTGGACGTGACGCTCTGGCGCCAGCGCGACTCGATGACGGTTCATCTCGTGAACCTGACGAACCCGATGATGATGAAGGGGCCGCTGCGCGAGCTCGTCCCCGTCGGACCCGAACGCGTGCGGATCCGGCTGCCGGCCGGCACGCGCGCCCGGCGCGTCCAGCTGCTGACGGCGAAGACGACGCCGCGAGTCGACGAGGAGAAGGGCGCGCTGGTCGTGACCGTGCCGTCAATCGACGCGCACGAGGTGGTGGCGGTGGATATGTGAACGGTTCAGGGCTCAGGGCTCAGGGCTCAGGGCTCAGGCAGAGAGCATTCGGACCAATTGGTCGAATGCTCTTGCTTGAGCCCTGAGCCTTGAGCCTTGAGCCCTGAACCCTGAGCCCTGACTGCTATGATCACCCCATGACTCGACCCCATCAGGCCGCGTGTGTACTCGCCGCCGTCGTCGCGCTCGGCGCGTCGTCTGCCTTTCAGGCGCCGAAGCCGGCGCCACCAAAACCAGCGCCGGCCAAGCCGGCCGCGGTCGGCGCGCAGGTGTACCTGACGCCGACGTGTGGCTGCTGCAGCAAGTGGGTGGACCACATGAGCGCGGCTGGCTTCGCCACCGAGCGCTCGGTGATGGATCAGGCTGAGCTGGACAAGATGGCGCCGCGGCAGAAAGTGCCGGCGAACCTGCGTTCGTGCCACACCGCGGTCGTCGGCAAGTACGTCATCGAGGGGCACGTGCCTGCCGACGTGGTGCGGCAGCTGCTCAAGGAAGCGCCGGCCGGCGTGGTCGGGCTCTCGGCCCCGAACATGCCCGTCGGATCTCCCGGCATGGAAGGCCCCAACGCCCAGCCCTATCCGATCATGGCGTTCAAGGCCGACGGCTCGTCTTACGAATACGCCCGCCGCTAGCCGAACTGGGGTCAGATGCTCAGGCTCAGGGCTCAAGGCTCAGGCAAGATCTTCGAACGATGAGTCGAAGGTTTTGCTTGAGCCCTGAGCCCTGAGCCCTGAGCCGAGATCTGATCCTAGCGATTGACGGCGCGCATGCCGCCCTCGGCATAGCGATCGCCCGCGACCGTCGGCCCGAGCGCATCGAGCGACCGGATGTCCTCCGGGGACAGTTGCACGCGCGTGGCGCCCGCGTTTTCCTCGACCCGCTCGATTCGCGTCGAACCCGGAATTGGAATGATGTCGTTGCCGCGCGCCAGCAGCCACGCCAGCGCGAGCTGCGCCGGCGTACTCCCCTTCGCTCTGGCCAGCTCTGCGACCTTGTCCACGAGGTCGAGATTTTTCTGAAAGTTCGCGCCCTGGAAGCGTGGATTGTTGCGCCGCCAGTCGTCGGCGGCAAAGTCATCGATCGAGCGATAGCGGCCGGTCAGAAACCCGCGGCCGAGTGGGCTATACGCGACAAACGCGATCCCGAGCTCCCGGCAGGTATCGAGCAGCTCGCCCTCGGGATCGCGGCTCCACAAGGAGTACTCGGTCTGGAGCGCCGCAATCGGATGGACGGCAGCGGCTCTGCGAATCGTCGCAGGCGCAGCCTCCGACAGGCCGAGGTGGCGAACCTTGCCGGCCTTGACCAACTCGGCCATTGCGCCGACCGTGTCCTCGATCGGCGTCTCGGCATCGACCCGATGCTGGTAGTAGAGATCGATCGCGTCGACGCCGAGCCGCTTCAGCGACGCATCGCACGCCTGCCGCACGTAGTCGGGCCGGCCGTTGATCCCCAGCCACTTGCCATCGGCCGAACGCACGTTTCCGAACTTGGTGGCCAGCACGACCCGGTCTCGCCGATCGCGAATCGCCCGCCCGACGAGCTCTTCGTTCGTAAACGGCCCGTAGATGTCCGCGGTGTCGAGGAAGTCCACGCCGAGATCGATCGCCCGGTGCAGTGTCTCGATCGATCGCGCATCGTCGGCCGCTCCATAGAAATCGGACATCCCCATGCAGCCAAGGCCGATGGCCGACACTGACACGCCGCTCCGGCCGAGCTGACGCCTCGGTATTCCTCTACTCATTACCCTTCTCCTCCCACGTCCTGCTCTCCCATTCGACTCCGCACCGCGCGGCCGAAGGTTCCGCGCCTACAATAGCGCCCGTGCCGGCACTTTATGACCTGCAGATGCTCGGCACGGCGGTATTCGCCGTGACCGGCGTCCTCGCGGTCAACCGAAGAGGCCTCGATGTCTTCGGAGGAGTGGTGCTGGGGACGGTGACGTCGCTTGGCGGGGGCACAATTCGCGATCTGATCATCCGTGCGCCGGTCTTCTGGCTCGGGGACACGAACTATTTAGCCGTCGCAATTGTCGCCGCGCTCGTCGCATTCTTCGCGAGCCGCCTGGTCCGGAGCACCTTCACGTTGCTTCTCTATCTTGACGCGCTCGGCGCGGCGCTCTTCGGCATCCAGGCGACCGAAAAAGTTCTCGGGCTGGGGCACGGACCAGCCATCGCGGTGTCGATGGGCGTGCTGACGAGTATCGGCGGCGGCCTCCTCCGCGATGTCTTGGCAGGACGACCGACACTCCTGATGTCGCGCGAGATCTACGCGACGCCAATTCTCTTCGGCTGCGCCCTCTACGCCGTCCTGCGCAACACCAGGCCAGGGGTGACGACGCTGGCGGTCGCTGTAGCCGTCATCTTCTGCATCCGAGCCGCCGCCATCCGCTGGCACGTCGAAATGCCAGGGTGGCTCACCAGCCGCCATCCCGAGTAGGCCGGTAATACCGCGGAAACACGGCTCCGAAACGACGGCTGAGACGCCACTACCTCTTGTTGGCCTGCGCGTACTCGATCGCGAACGCCCTGAGCGGCTCGCTCGTCTGTCCGAGCGCGGTCGCTTCCTTGACGGCGCGATCGACGTCCCAATGGTCGACGGCAATCCGCTTGATCAACCACATCGTCGCGGCGCGATTTCCACCGGCGCAGTGAATGAACGCCGGCTCGGCGCCCTTCGAGGTGATCGCGTCAAGGAATGCGGAGGCCGCCTTCGGATCGGGCTTGCCGTCGAACGGGACGTGAAAGTACTTCAGGCCGGCGGTCTTGGCCGCGGCCTCTTCCTTGTCGACTTGCGCCTCGGGCTCGCTCGCCAGACGCAGGTTGACGATCGACACGAAGCCCATCTTCCTGATGTCGGCCACAGCCTCGGGCGTGATCGCGCCGGCGCAGGCCACGGTCGTCTGAAGCCTGGCCAGATTGCGGATGCCCGGCACCGACTCCTTGGTTACTTCCTGGGCGTAGGCTACGCCTGCCGCCGCGCACACACCCAACGCGATTCCCAGCAATGCACGCACACGCATTCCCTGTCCTCCTTGACGTCGATCCAATGGGTCGAGGATATCCCGAGCGCCGGCCGGCCAGTATTACAAACCTCGTCATGCGCATCCGAGTCCTGCAATCAGCGACAGCCTGCTGAGGTAGAAGAGGGCAGGAATTATTGAGGTTTTCGCCGGTCCTCTGGCACAGGTCTTGACCATCTGACGAGGCTGCTACCCTGCGGATTTGGTGCAATTCATGATGATCTTGCTCGTGATTCTCGTCCTCGGCGGCTACGCGCTCTACACGATGACCCCGGACGAGCGCACGCGCCTGAGGGAGCGTCTGGTCGCCACGGCGCACCGCGCGAAGGACGAAGCGGCGCGGCGCCAGGCCGAGCCCGAACCGTTTCGCGACGCGCTTCGCCAACGGACCCCCTGGCCGATCGTGATGCCAGCTTTCGTCGCGCTGAATGTCATCGTGTTCCTGATGATGGGCGGAGGCGGCAGCGTCCCCGAGAAACTGGTCGAGTGGGGCGCCAGCTTCGGACCGCGCACGACCAATGGCGAGTGGTGGCGGCTGGCCGCATCGATGTTCGTGCACACGGGCTTTTTGCAGCTCCTCGTCAACTGCGCCGCCCTCGTGCAGCTGGGGCTGATCCTCGAGCGCCTCGTCGGACACATCACGTTCGGCGCGGTTTACCTCGCCGCCGGCGTTCTTGCGAGTCTCGTCACGCTGTCGGACTATCCGATGGCCATCACCGCCGGCGCCTCAGGCGCCATCTTCGGTCTGTACGGGCTCCTCGCGGCCTCGTCCGCGTGGACCGTCATCCAGCGCGGTCCTCGCCAGGCAGTCGAGCCGCAACCGGCCACAATCGGCACCTTCGGGTTCAATCAGCTGGCGATTGAGGAAACCGAGCCCGAGCGCCGGCCGAGTCAAATGACGCCAGCTCCGAGCTGCGACCGTCGGTCGCGATGACCTTGACCGCTGCCAAACGGCTCGCGCCTGTTGCCGCGGTCTTCGTGCTCTACAACCTGGCGAGCGGCAGTCTCGGCATCGCGGCCGAGCTCGCCGGATTCTCCGCCGGATTCATTTGCGGCGTAGTGCTGACAAACGGCGTGAGCGTCAGAACACCCCCTGTACCGCGGGTGGCGATCACCATGGCGGTCACCGTCATCGTGGCGGTGGCGTCGGCGGTGCCGCTGCGCGGCCTCGCTGACGTTCGCCCCGAGATCTCACGGGTCATCGAGGTCGAGGGCAGCACGACGACTGCCTATCAAGCCGCGGTGAAACAGTTCAAGCTCGGAACGCTGTCGGCTGAAGCCCTGGCCCAGACGATCGAACGAAAGATCACGCCGGAGCTTCAGGCGGCGCAGGCTCGGCTGAAAACGCTCGGACGCGTGCCGCCGGAACATCAGCCGCTCCTGGCGAGCGCCGAGGAGTACCTCCGGCTGCGGGACGAGAGCTGGCGGCTGCGCGCCGCGGCGCTGCACAAATCGAGCATGTCCGCGCTACGCAAGGCCGAAGGCGCGGAACGCGCGTCGCTCGAAGCGTTCGAGAAGATCAAGCCCGTCGAGACGCCTGACACGAAGTAGCCGACGATCGGTCGCCCCGACGGAAACCACGGGGCTGTTGCTGCGGGGCGGCGGCAACGAGGGTAGACTAAAGCGCCACATGCGCGCGATGTCTCTCGCTTTGCTGACCTTTGCCTGCGCTTTCGGCGGCGCACTCCTCGGCAACTACATCCGGTCATTGCTCCCACCCACACACCTCAGCAAGGAGTCGCAGGATGTGATGCGGCTCGGCATGGGGCTGGTCGCGACGATGACGGCGCTCCTGCTCGGGTTGGTGACCGCCTCGGCGCGAAGCGCGTTCGACAGCCAGGACGCAGCGATGAGAACGAGCGCCGCGAACATCCTGACACTCGATCGGCTGCTTGCGCGCTACAGTCCCGAAACGATGCCGATCAGGGACCTTATCAAGAAGGGTGTCGCGTTCAGGATCGAAACGACCTGGCCCGAGGACGGGTCGCTTGGCTCAGGCATCAGTCAGGTCCTGGCGACGTCGGCGGTCGAGGACATCGAAAACCGGATCCTCGCAGCTCACACCGTCGACCGATGCGCAACGGTGGTTCAAGTCCGAGGCGCTCAAGCTGAGCGAAGAGGTCCTCAAAACGCGCTGGCGGATGCTCGGCAGCCAGGGCGGCTCGGTGCCGACGCTCTTCCTGGTCGTGGTGATCTTCTGGTTGACCGTGACGTTCACGAGCTTCGGCCTCTACACGCAATCGAACGCGTCTCTCATCGCTGCCCTTTTCGTCGCGGCGATTTCGGTCGCGGCGGCTGTATTCCTGATCCTGGAGCTCGATGGGCCCTTTGATGGCCTGATCAAAATCTCCAGCGGACCGCTGCGTTACGCGCTGTCCCAGCTCGGGCAGTAGACAGTCAACGCTTTTCGCATGTCTCTTAAACAGGAGACAAGGAGTTCAGGAGATCGGGCGTTCCAGAGTTATCGCTCTGATCTCGATTCCGTTCAAGGAACCTGACCGACTCGTGAGCCCGAGGCTGGGCGCTTCGCCAACCGCTGGATTTCGTTACATAATCTGAAGAGTGCCACTCGCCTGCTGTTCGTTGTGCCTGGAGCCCGTGTGACTCTCCTACGTCTTTTCGTGTCGAAGCTGGGCCCGGCCCGGCTCTATCTGCCGATACTCGTGCTCGTGGCCGGCGTCGCCGGTTGCGACGACTCGCCGACCGTCCCCCTCCAACTTTGCGCCGTACAGTCAGACCGACTTGACGGTGGGAACCGGTGGTGACGCCGTCACCGGCACAGTCGTGACCGTCAACTACACCGGCTGGTTCTACGGCGAGACGCGGCCGGACAAGAAGGGCCCGGTCTTCGACAGCTCCGCCGGCGGCGACCCGTTCGTCTTCACGCTCGGTATCGGACAGGTGATCGAAGGGTGGGATCAGGGGGTCGTGGGGATGAGGGTCGGCGGCGTGCGCCGGCTGGTCATTCCGCCGTCGCTCGCGTACGGTTCGTTCCGCAACGGGCCCATCCCCCCGAACGCGACGCTGGTCTTCGAGATCGAGCTCCTGGAAGTGCAGTAGAGCTATTTCAGACGTAGTCCGGCTTCCGCCTTCGCCAAGGCTTCGGCGGACCGCCGTAGCTTTAGCGGAGGCTGGTCGCCGGACCATCCAAGCGTCCGGCTAAGCTGGACGCTCGACGCGGGTGACGTTCTACCCGCCGAGGCGCACGCGGGCCCCGAAGAGAACGTAGGTGGCCCGGTCGTCGACCGACTCCCTCCTCATCGTCCTTCGCGGTGCCCTTGATCGACGCGCGTACCAAATTCGCCGTAGAAGCCGAACACCGACGACAGCCAGACCTCCATCCCGCCGCCGAACACCCAGCCCCAACCGTCGGTTTGCAGCTCGTAGCTCAGCGTGTTCGGCTGGACCGCTCCGGTCATCGTCTGGTTGGTCCGAAACTTCGACTGATGGTAGCTCGCCCCGACCTGCCCGTACGGTCGCATGGGCCCGAGCGGGATGCCGGCCTTGCCGACAATCGTGAGGATCTGCGCCTCGAATACGCTGTTGAACGTCGCGTTGCCGACGGTGCCGGTCGCCGTCGCGTCAGGCGGCTTGATGTAGGTCCCTTCGGCGGCCACGAATGGCAGGACCCAGTAAGCGGCGCCGAACGTGTAGCCGAGACCTGACTGATCGCCCGAACAGGTCGACACGTCTCCGCACGCGACCGTGGTCACGTTCCCGAACTTGTTGAACGCGCCGCCGCCGAACAACACGAGGCCCGTTGGCGCGGGCTTCCAGACGCGGGGCGGGTCGAGGCTCACCTTCCCCTGCCGGAGCATCAATGTCGGGCTCGCGCCGCCGACGTCGATGACGAGCGAGCTCACCTGCCTGACGACGAAGATGCCCCCCATGTCGCGCCGCGTGCAACCTTCGTCCTGCAGCGGCACCTGAACGGCGCGCTCGACGATGAGGACCCGCCGGACGGTCGGGCACACGTCGACGAAGACTTGCGCGTCGGTTTCGGTCTTCATCAGGCGCTCGGACAGGCCGAACGTCACGAGCGCATCGCCTTTCTCGTTGGTCTTGCCCGAACCGACCGCCTCATCGTTGAGGACGACTTCTACCGACGAGTCCGGGGGCGCGTTGCGAACGATCACTGTCTGCGCCGTTGCGGCGCCGACACACACAATCAGATTGAGCGCGGCTGCAAGGGTCAGCAGCCGCCGGGGTTCCATCATGCTCGCCTCGTGAATCAAGTGACGACAGGCCTACTCTAAATTATGGTTCAGAAAGGCGCTGGCAACGAAACGGCATCGGTTTCGAGGAAGCGACGTGGTCTGACAATCCTTGTGAGGATCGCGCCGGAAAATGGCGCGAGGAGATAGCGATCCGCCTGCGAGCCATGAACGCGATTGACCGGAGCGATTCTATCTCACGTCCTCTCATGTCGGGGCCGTCCCAGCCGGATCCACCTACTTCGTCGCGTTCATGTCCTGCCCCTGCTTGAGGCGTGCCACCGCGTCGGTCAGGCTCTTGCGGTTGATGTCGTCGGGGGCCTGAGGGAGGGCGAGCTCCGCATGCTTGAGGGCCGTCTTGTAGTCGCCGGTCGCTGAGTAGCCGCGCGCCAGGCCGACATGGACGGGCCACGTATCGCCAAACCGCTTCGCATTCTTCTCGAAGACGGCCAGCGCCTCTTGGGGCTTGCCCTGAGCGAGCAGCTGCCGCCCGTACTGATGGATCTCGAAGACGGTGGTCCCCGGCAGGTCGAGCGCCTTCGCCATCACCGCCGCGGCCTCCTCGGTGCGCGACATCTTCGCGAGGATCTGCGCCTTGGTCGAGAGCGTCGAGAAGTTGGTCTGGCCGATCCCGGGCAGCGTGATCGCCGTCTCGGCCCAGGTCAGCGCCTCGGGCAGGTTTCGATTCTGCTGCAGGCAGTATTGCGCCGCCGCCTGCCAGGACTGCCAGCGGAATCCGGCCGCGTTGCGCAGCTCGAGGCGCATGTTGTCGATGTAGAGCCCCGCCGGGTCTGGAACCGTGATCGTGAACGGCACGCGCAGCTCCTCCCAGAGGAGCGCCACGGTGGCGCGATCGGGCCGGCGATCGGTGAAGTCGTAGGTCAGCCACTCGCGATAGGGCGCCTTCTCGGGCTTCACGGTCACGCGAAGCGCATCTTCTGCCTGATCGTAGGAGAAGCTTCCCCACGACGAGGAATTCTTCGAGAAGATAATCGTCCACTCACTCTCGCCGGCGAGCATGTGCAGGCCGTATCGCCCGGCGGACAGCGGCTTCCCTTCGATCAACACCGGATGCGAGACGCTGAACACGGTGTTCTCGTTGGCCCCCGCGCGCCAGGGCCCCTTGCGGCCGTTGAACCCGAGATCGTGAATCCCCCACGGCACCAGCCCGCCCCAGATTTTGCCGCGGCGATCCTCGCCGTTGGGGCCGTGGACATCCGGGCTGTGGTACTCGACCGCGGCGCGAACCATGCCGATTTGCTGCGCGACTTCAGAACGCTCGTTGTCGGCGTCTGGCGGCAGGGTGATCGATTGTCCGTAGGTCGCGACGCTCGACGCGACGAGCGTCGCCGACGCGAGCAACATCGTGCGTGTCATGTGGTGGTCCCTTTCATGCAGGCGTAGTGTCCGGCTTTAGCCGGACGTCGATGGTCCGGCTGAAGCCGGACACTACTAGCAAGCCTGATGGTCCGGCTCAAGCCGGACACTACTGGCGGAAAACGCTAGCACCGGGCGCGGAAGGAAGAGCGGGTGAAGTGACGAACGTGCCGGGCGGCGCTTCGAGTGGTGGCGGAGAAGGGTCCGCGGTCTCCCTTACTTGTAGCCGCGGCTGAGCAAATGCCTGGCGCCGGCGTCGAACGACGCCCGTGATCCGACCTCGAACTCGAACGTGTCGGCCAGCCGCGTGATCACGTTGAAGGCGAAGCCGACGTTCAGCGCATCTTCGATCTGCGCGCGCGTCACGCCGAGCGCCAGCAGCGCGCGGACATCGTCAGAGGTGACCGACTGGTGCTCGCGCGTCACTTTGCGCAGGAACGCCAGCGTCGCGCGCAGCGGTTCGCCGATCGGCGCGTGGTCGAGATCCGCCAGCACCGCCTGCACCGTAGCCTCTCCGAGAATCGTCGACGCGACCGCGCCGTGGGCTTCGGTTCAAAACTCGCAGGCGTTGGTTTTCGAGACGAACGCCGCCATCAGTTCCCGGTCGGCGACCGACCATGATGACGGACCGCGCATGACTTCCTGAAACACGTCGCTCATCCGCGCGCCGAAGAAGTCGGGACGATACCTGAGCGTCTTGACGACGTCGGGGGCGCGGTGACGCGAGATCAGATGAATCAGCGCAAACAGCGCCTTGGTCTTGAGCGGATGACCGTGGTCGAGCACAGCGAGCCTCATCGCGCAACTCCTGAGTCGATGCGTTCGTGGGTGTCGAAGGCCGAGCTCGCTTCATCGAGCGCGGCAAGCGCGGCGTTCAGCTGACGGGTGGCCTGACCGTAGGCTGCGCACACCGTCAACTCGAAGATTTCGTCCTCGGACACGCCCTCTGCTTTCGCAGCCGCCACGTCCGCGTCAGTAACGGTCCACGCGCAGCGCGCGATCTTGTCGACGAGCGCGCGGCACCGGCCGCGTCAGCGCCCTGATTCTCGAACGCCGCGAGGCGGGCCTCCGGGCGCGATCTCCCCGGACCCTTCAGCGCGCGGTGAACGGCAATCTCCCGGTATCGTGTCGCGGTCTCGCTCACGCGTTCACCTCTTCAGCGCTTCGGCTGAGCCTTCTGCCATTCCTCATGCGTCACCGTCTTCTTCTGGTGCAGGTGGACGAACGTTCCCCGCTTGTTGCCGACGACGATATCGGGGAGATTGTCGCCGTTGATGTCGCCGGCGACGACCTGCGTACCGACGCCAGACTCGCTGTCGATCAGATACGGGATGAAGTCGACGGTCTTGTCGGGCCGGCGCGCGAGCTTGAACCAGTAGAGGACCGCCGCGTCGTTGCGATCCGGATCGCCGGTCCGGCCGTGCGACCAGAAGCGCTTGCCGGTGACGAGGTCCTTGAGGCCGTCGCCGTCCATGTCGACGAGCGCGATCGCGTGGATCTCGGAGAACTTCACGCCGTAAGCGTTGTCGCGCGGCTCCTTGTTCATGAAGATGTGCTCGCGGAACCTGATCTCGCTGCCCTCGCGATACTGCTCGTACCACGCGAGGCCGAACTCGTGGGCCGTGAGCGCCGTGATGATGTCGTTCAAGCCGTCGCCGTTGACGTCGTACGCGAACATCTGCGACCCGCCGGTGCCCATCGGCTGGGCATGGAACCGCCACACCGGGTCACCCGCGAGCGAGGCCGGCTGCTCCCACCAGCCGTTCTTCTCCAGCAGATCGAGCCGTCCGTCGCCGTTGATGTCTCCGACGCCCATCCCGTGCGTGAAGTTGCCGTACTTGTTGTTCGGCGAGATCGGATGAAAGGTCCACGGCTTTGCAGGATCGCGCCAGTCCGGCTCCGCATAGCCGTACTGGCCCTTGGTAATGCAGACGAGCTCCGGCTTTCCATCGCCGGTCAGGTCAGTAAAGGTCGGCGACTCGTTGTCGGTCTGGTCGAAGATCTTGTGGCGAGTCCAGTGGGTCTCCTTGCCCTTCGGGTTCTCGAACCATGAGGTGTCCTGGCCGGGAAAGCCGATGATCAGGATGTCGTTCCAGTTGTCCTTGTTGAAGTCGTACGCAAACGCAAAGAAGTTGTTCGAGTACTTGTTCTCCTTCCCGAGCGTGCCCTCGAATCCCGGCACGGTCACGCTCGTCATCGGCCCGAGCTTCAGCTGGAACGTCGTCGTCGCCGGATAGTACTCGTGGCGCGTCTTGAAGTCCGGCCCTTCCCACCACCAGGGCCCCGAGATGATGTCGTTCACGCGGTCGTTGTTCAGATCGCCATAGGTGGCGCCCTCGCTCCAGAACTGATCGCTCAGCTGGATGCGGGTGAAGGTGTGCAGCTCCTGTGCCACGGCCAGTGTCCCGGCTGACGGGACCGCCAGGAGAAGAAGTATCGACGCGAGCGCCTTTCGTGTGGGGCGGTCCCTGTGTGAAGCCATCGTTACGCACAGGCTAATGCACTTGGCCGTCCACGCCAAGCCCGGCTTCGCGCTCGCGTTTTCTGGGCCGCTGCACATCGCTCTCAAGGTAGCGATCTTCATTCTATGCGGTGGCTCGCTCGTGGGGTTCAGGAGGCGGGGAGGTGCGCATGAAGTTACAGCGTTCGAGGAGCGCCCGGAATCGTGGGTCCTTGCGGTAGGGGTCCCACTTGGGATCCTGCACGAGCCAGGACAAGGTGCACGTCCCGCTCGTTGGCGGCCTTGTCGAGCCACTGGAACGCCTGATCCGTCTGGCCAAGGCCGGCGTGGACGAGCGCCATCGCATAGGGCGGAACATATCGGTCGCCAGCAATGCCATTCAACGTGTTCAGCACTTGCTCGGCGTCAGTCGTGCGTCCCATCTTTGCCAGGATGTAGCCTCGCAGCGACAGCATCTTGCTGTTCCCTGAAGATCTCTCGGCTTCCCGCAGAGCGTCGAGCGCCAACTCGTAGTTCCCCAAGCGCTCGTGTATCAGTTCCGATCTGGAAAAGGCCGATCCAGAATGTCGCATCGATGGTCTTGGCCTGTTGTGCAAGTTCAAGCCCTGCCGCGTAGTTGCGCGCGATGAATTCCACGGCTGAGGAGAGCGCATGCTCGACCGGATTGAAAGGGTCCAGTTCGCGCGCCTGCGACATCTGCCTGCGGGCCTCTTCGTGTCGACCAGCGGATGCGAGTCACGAGGCCGAGCACGCGGTGCGCCTGTGAGTAGCTGTAGTCGAAGGCGATCGCCTTTCGGTACTCCGCTTCCGCCGCGGGCCAGTCCCAATCGAGCCAGTCCCTGACGGTTCCAAGCGCCGTATGCGTCTCGGCGAGGTCTGGACCCGAGGCGACCGCGCGCTCGCCCGCGTCTCGAGCACGATCCGCGATGTCCCGCGGACGCGCATCGCTGTTGATCGGCATCGCGGAGTAGACGTCGGCCAGACCGGCCCACGCGAGGGCGTAGTCTGGATCGAGTTTGGTCGCGCTCACGTAGTACTCGACGGCGAGTCTGTTCGTCCTCGGGGTCAACTGATTCCAGTAGTAGCGGCCGCGAAGGTAGAGGTCGTAGGCTTCGCGATTCTGCGTCTGCCGGCGGGCGAGGGCGCTGAGCCGCTCCGGAGAGAGCTGCTGTCGAATCTGCCGGGCGATACTGGTGCTCAACGTACGTTGCAGCTCCAGCAGGCTTTCCGGCTTGTCGTCGTAGGACTCTGCCCAGATCTGAAACTGGTCGCGCACGCGAATCAGCTTCGCGGTTACGCGCAATCGGCTGCTCTCCGCCTGAACGGACCCTTCCACCAGTAGTCAACGCCGAGCTCCCGCCCGATCTCCGCCAATGACTTCCGGGTTCCCTTGTAACCCCTGGTCGATGTGCGACCCTTCACACTGAAATGCTCGGGATCGATCTGTCCGAGCGAGGCGCTGGTTTCTTCGGTCAGGCCCGCCGTCAGATACTCGCGCTCGGGATCGCCTCCGAGGTGTTCGAACGGGAGCACGGCGATCGTGATTCGCGGCGCCGGCGCCAGCCAGCCCCACGCCAGTCCACCTGCCGCAATCACAGCCAACAAGCTGATCGCCCACAGTCCCAGCTTCCATGCGCGCCCGGATGTTGGGACGTCGCGGCTGGCCCCACCCATTTCGGGAAAGGGCACAACGACGCGTTCGTCGCCCCTGTTCGCAATCCCAACGCGGGCGGATTGTCCCGCGGTGGCCACGACCTTTTCCGCATCGTCGGACGACACACGAGCAATCAACCGATAGCCGCTCTTCAGGATGGTCTGGATGAAGCGCGGCTCCTTGGCATCATCACCAAAGACTCGGCGCAGTTCCGAAATGGATCGCGTCAGCACGTCGTCGGTGACGAACGTGTCTGGCCAGACCGTCCGAATCAGGTGTTCCTTGGCGACAACGTCACCTGCGTGCGCGGCGAGGCACACCAGCACCTGCATCACCTTCGGCTCCAGGCGAACGGTGCCGGCCGGTCCGGTCACGCTGTTCAGGGATGGCTCGACCAGGTGAGACTCGCCGACGCGGAAGGCGTTCTGCATGGCCGGTGCTCTCTGCGGAACTATAGCACCGCGCCCGAGGCGGCCGAGACTGTGCGGCAACCGATTCACCGGCGTGAACGAAGCCCCATTGGCTTGGCGTCCGATCCGCTTTGCCGCCCGCCGATGAGCGCCCGGGCGAAGCTCTCGCGCTGCTCTATCGTCGGATAGGAGGCTGCGTTGGCGGTGGCGCCCACGCGTTCGTTGAACCGGGTCAGCTTCTTCACCGCTCGTCCCAGGTCATGAGCGTCCAGATCCAATGCGAGCCCCGTCAACACCGCGACCGCGTCACAGCGCAGCTCGATCTCGTGAAGCGAGGCGAGGTCGGTCGCCTCTCGAGCGCGATCGTAGTCCGCCGAGAAGTACTCGTGTCCAATCTCGTGTGCGACGGCCGCCTGGAGCTCTGGAGCGCTCAGGAGATTCAACGCTCGGCGCGAAATCACGAGCACCGTCCCGGCGTGGAGACCCAGGTACGCCTGAGGCACGTCGATCACCTTGATCGTGAACACCCGGTCGCGCTCATGGAACTCGAGCACCGGGCGAAGCGCGTCCAGTTTGACCTGCTCCTTCCTGTCAGGCTGCACGTCTCCTTCGGGCGGCAGACTGGCCAGGGCCAACTGGCGTGCTGCAAGCGTCGCAGGTGATGGTCGCAACGCGCTCAGCACTTCAGCCGGACTGCCGGGCGCGCGGGCATCGAAGAATGCGAGCGCCCGCACAGCTGGCGAGTCGAACGATTGCGATCCGGTTCCAAGCGCGAAACGCATGCGCGCACTATCCGCAGGCGTGAACCGGAGGCGCGATCGCCTCCGGTCGAGATCGGCGCCCTCCAGCGTCGCGTGAACAGTGACGCGGAGAATCACGCCGCGTGTAACCTCAGCAGTTGTGTTGGTGGGCCAGGCGACGACCACCGACACCACGAGCGCTGACAGGCACGCCTTTCCAAATCCCATGACTCCTCCTCCGCGCATTCGCGCGCGGATCGAGGGTCACGTCGCTGAAGAGAGGTTGTCCTGTGGAGATCCCGAGGTCTGGCCGGAGTTGTGACGAGCTTACGACGAGGAGCGGGATTTGTTGGCGTTTCCGACGAGTCAGGTCCTCGGTCAACTCCTCAACGGCGCAGGGTGAACTGCGTGCCCCACTGCCGCGGATCGCCTGGCCGGCCGGTGATCGCAGGTATCGGGACGTTCGCCGTGCCGGTGATGTAGTCCTGATTGCCCAGGTTGCGCACGTAGACGGCCACCTCCCAACGGCGGCTCTGCGGCTCGAAGCCGGCGCGCACGTGGAGGAGCCCATAGGCACGCTGGGTCTCGATGGCGTCGTTGACCGGCGTGAAGAACACGCGGCTCTGCCACGACACGTCAGCCCGCACGGAGGCCGTCCCCGCGCCGGCCGGTCGCGAATTCGTAGATCAGCGGAGCCGCTGCCAGACCATTGAGGCGCGTTGTTCAGTCGGTTGCCCGCCGCGTCGAGCGTCCTGCCGCCCGGTTGAGCGGCAATGTAATCGATCGTACGTCGCGTCGAGCCAGGAGACGTTGCCCGCGAGCTGCACTCCATGCCCCGCAGCCGCAGCCACTTCGACCTCCATGCCCTTGATGGTCGCCGATGCGGCATTGCGGATGTCGATCACGCCAGGTACTGACAAACGACTGCACCTGCAAGTCCCGATAATCGTTGTAGAACACCGCCGTGTTCGCTCGGACTCGCCCGCCGGCCGATAGTGAGCTTTCAGGCCACTTTCGTAGCTCCACGCGAACTCGGGGCGGAAGGCCAGGCCCAGGCTCCCGGCGGCGGGTTGAATCCGCCGCTCTTGAAACCGTCGCGTGGCGAGACATAGACAAACGCGTCGCGCGATGCCTGGACCTGAAAGCTGACTTTGGGCGTCCACGCCCGGAAGGTCGCCTTGTCCACGTAAGTCATAGAACGTATCCGGGATTCGTCAGGATCAGCCGTGCCGAGCCGGTACTCGCCACCGGTGTTGTCGAGATCCTTCTGCTCGCCCGTGTACCGGCTCCCGCCCGTCAGCGACACGCGGCTCGACAGGCTGTACACTCGCCTGGCCGAACAACGCTCCGGCCTTCGTCCCGATCTTCGCGAAAGGCCGAATCTGAATTGCGATGGATAATACCGTGATTTCGACCTGCCCTTCGTTGTGGTCCTCGAAAAGGAACACGCCGCCGATCCAGGTGACCTTCGGCGTGCGCTGCACGATCGTCAGCTCCTGCGAGAACTGGTGCTGGAGGTCGGGCACGTCGGACGTCTGCAACGTCAGTTCGGTGGCGTCGGCGTCGATGAAGAAGCGATAGTTGGATTTTCGGTACGCCGTCAGGCTGTTCAGCGTCGTCGTGGCGTTCAATGGGATTGTCAGCCTGGCCGAGGCGCCCTGCTGGGTGTTCTTCCCCGGACGCCAGGTGGCTGGTGCGCACCTCCCACAGGCTGGTGGGGCTGTCGAAACGGAACCACGAAGTTCGCGCTTGGCCGCGATCGGCTTGGCGTAAGTGAGCGGGACGCCGTCGAATCGACCGTAGTCCCCCGACAGCAGCAGCTCGCTCCGCGTGCCGAGGACGATACGCAGCTGCCCTCGGCCGGCCCAGGTTCCTCGCTGCCGAGCGGGTGGTCGGGATGATCGACATCGTTCACGAAGCCCTCGCGCGAGCTTCGGAGAAACGCGAAGTTGCCCATCACCTTGTTCTTGATCAGAGGGCCGCTGACGGCGCCTTCGACGCGGAGCTTCTCGTGGTTGCCGGCGGTGAGCCGGACGTTCGCTTCGAGCGCGTTGGTCGGCTGCCTGGTGACGATGTTGATCGTGCCGCCGACCGAGTTGCGCCCGTAGAGCGTTCCTTGCGGCCCCCGCAGGACCTCGACGCGTTCCACGTTCATGAGCTCGGCAACGACCATCACGGGGCGTCCGAGGTAGACGCCGTCGAGGTGGACGGTGGAGCTCGGGTCGGCGCCGCGCCGTGCTGTTGGTGCCTATGCCGCGGATGGTGACCTGCGCCGCTCCGGTCTGCTGCGAGACGATGAGAGTCGGCACGAAACCGGCGAGCCCCTCGACCGTCTGGATCCCCAACTGCTCGAGCGTCCTGCCGGGAAGCGCGGTCACCGCAATGGGCGTCGTTTGGACATCGGCGGCGCCCGTCTTCGTGGCGGTCACCGTCACTCTGTCGGAGAACGAGCTGACGTCAAGAGAGAGATCCAGCGTCGCCGGGACTGCCTCGATATCGACCTCGCCGGTGCGCGTTTCAAACCCGCTGAGCGAAGCGCTGACCACGTATCGGCCTGCGGGCAGCGCATCGAGCTCGTATCTGCCTTGCTCGTTGGTGACGAAAGTTCGGGGAGCGACCAGAGCCGCGCCGGTGATGGTCACCGTGACACCTGGCAACGCGCTGCCAGTCGTGTCCCGAACAACGCCGGAGAGCTGCGAAACTGGCTGGGCCATCGCTGTGACCGGAAGCGCGAGCACACAAGCGCTCCACAGCAGGGTCTGCAGCGGCTTCAGCAAATAGGCCACGGCGATCATCACAGCTTCCTATCGCGAGGCCACGAGCCCTCGTCGACGATCAGAACCCGACGACCAGCGCCGCGGTGAATTCCGCCTGCCAGACGATGTTGGCGTTGAACGCGACCAGGCAGATCCCCGGGGAGCAGGCGATCGCGCGGCCCTCGACCTCGACAAACGTCGCAAACAGCCGGCCGTCGAGGCGCAGCCCGAAACGCGGCACGGGCATCAGTTTCACGCCACCGCCGGCGCTGGCGGTGAATCGAATCTCGTTGTCGCCGTCGGCCGCGTAACGCGTCAGGCCCAGGAGACCGGTCAGGAACGGACGCGTACGGCGGCGGTCGAAGAACTCCTGTAACCCGCCAACTTGAAAATGGTCGACGTCGATGCGCCAGCGCGTCGCCGGGGCTGTCGCGCTTTCGGGAACGGTCACGCTCCCCTGCTGATGGCTCGCGAACGCTTCGACGAACAGTCCGTCGTGAAGCGGCACGTTGACGACGATCCCGAAGACGGGTGCGCCGTCGAGATCGACCTGCTGCTGGGTCACCTGCTCGAAGAAGCCGCCGCCGAACCGGTAGCCGCCCACCGGCGCGATCTCCACCGGCTGAGCGCTGGCGGGAATGGAAAAGCCGGCCGTCGCCACAACGATCCCGAGCGCGATCGGAATCGCGCGATGAACCGTCGTCGACCGGGCGTTCCGGCGTCGAGCCATCCTATTTGAGCCTGAGCGTGTTGTAGACAATCGCAACGAAATCGTCAGCCTTCATGAAGCCGGCGCCCCACGTCGCGTCGAGATCGGCGGTCGGCTTGGCCGCGGTGACGTCCGCAAGGGTCCGGCCGCTGGCCTTCAGTTTCTGCACGCGGTCCCGCACCGTCACGAGCATGTCGCGGTAGGCCGTCAGCGCGGCGCGGTCCGCGACCGGGCCGTGACCGGGCACAATCTTGGTCGACTTGTCCGAGATCTTCAACCCGAGCGTGGCGCCGGCGATCTGGCCGTTGATGCTGCCGCCGGTGCTGGCGTCGATGAACGGGTAGACGCCGTTGAAGTAGACGTCGCCCATGTGCAGCGCGTTGACGCGCGTGAAGTGCACGTAGGCATCCGTATCGGTGTGCGCCGGCGGAATCCGGCCCGCTTCGACGCGCTCGCCGTTCATCCGCAGCGTGTGTTTATCGACGAAGGTCTGCGTCGGCAGCGCGCGAGCCGGCGACGGCGTAAAGTGCATGCCGAGCAAATCGTGCGTCTGCGACATCCGCTTCTTGGTGTTCGCGTGCGACAGGATCGCGGCGCCAACTTTGCGGAAGTTCTCGTTGTTGTCGGTATGATCGAAATGCCAGTGGGTGTTGATCAGCAGCTTGACGGGAGCCGGGCCCATGCTGTCGACCAACTGCTTGAGCGGGCGCCATGCCGGCTGGAGGAACGAGTCGACGACGAGCTTCCCCTCTGGCCCGTAGAGCACGATGACGTTGCCGCCCGGACCGGACAACATCGAGAGGTTGTCGCCCAGACGGGTCGTGACGATCGGTGTGGCGCCCATCTGGGCGCGATATGCGGCAATCGGGTCCGCGACCTGCTGCCAATCGGCCGCGATGAGATCCGCCAGGCTGGAGGAAGCGAAGGGTATCAGCGTGGCCGATCCGACGGCGGATCGAAGAAGCTGGCGGCGCGTGAGCGATGGCATGGGCGTCAATGTTAGCAGGTTGGTTCAGGCAGGATCCGAGGACAGGGCGGCGAGTGCTATGGTTCACGACTGAGGAGCAAGCCGTGCGCCGACTATTCATCTACTCGATGGCCCTGACCCTCGCGAGCGGCGCGGCCCGTGGGCAGACGACCGCGACACCGGCCGTCGCCGACCTTGTGCAGGGCCTGACGCGCGAGTCGGCCTGGAAGCTGGTCGAGACCGTTCCGATGAAGTTCACCACGTATCATCCGCAGGGGATGGTGAAGATCGGCGATGCGCTCGTCGTGTCGTCCGTCGAGGTCCGGGTGCGAACCCGCCGGTTCCCGCAACTCGTCGACGGCTACGATCGCGACGTGGGCGAGGGGGTCGGGCATCTGTTCAAGGTCGATCTGAAAGGCAACCTGCTCACCGATCTCACGCTCGGTGAGGGAGCCATCTATCATCCCGGCGGAATCGACTACGACGGCCGCTACATCTGGGTGCCCGTCACCGAGTACCGCCCGAACAGCCGATCGATCATCTATCGGGTCGATCCGATCACCATGAAGGCCGAGGAGATGTTTCGGTTCGGCGATTCCATCGGCGCCATGGTTCACGACACTGACGACCACTCCCTTCACGGCGTCAGCTGGGGCTCACGCCGCTTTTATCGCTGGACACTCGACTCGGCCGGCAAGGTCACAAACGCCGCCGTGCCGCCGGAGAAGTTGCGGACGCTGAACACTTCGCACTATGTCGACTATCAGGACTGCAAGTACGCTGGACGGCATCGCATGCTGTGCACGGGCGTGACCGAGTTGCGCCAGTCGCCCACCGCGCCGCCGTTCCGACTCGGCGGCTTGGATCTCGTGGATCTCCGCGACGGGCGCCCGCTGCACCAGGTGCCAGTTCCCCTCTGGACCCCCGGGGGACTCGACATGACGCATAACCCCGTCTGGCTCAGTTCGACCGCAACCGGCCTGCGCGCCTACTTCATGCCGGAGGACGACCAGTCGACCCTGTATGTGTATGACGTGGCGAAGTGACGTCGGGGTCAGACCGGGGTCAGACCGGGGTCAGACCAGAGTCGGAGCGGGGTCGGAGCGGGGTCGGAGCGGGGTCGGAGCGGGGTCTGACCCCCGTCTGACCCCGGTCTGACCCGACGCGCTACCTGCAGACGCCGGCCGCCGGGGCAACGGAGGCGTAGGCAAATGACAGATTGCGCTCGATGGCGACGGCCTCGTCGGCCGTGCTCGAAGCCAGGACGCGCGCGAGTATCGGCCGCAGGAAGCGCGCGTGCTTGACCAGCACGCCGCGATCCCTCCGCAAGACCGCCTCTTTCACTTCGTCGACAACCGACGGCGTGATGAGCTCGATTCGGCCGACGAACACGCGAGCCGTGCTCGCCGGCGCTGGATTGATCTCGAGCGGCAGAATCGCGTCGACCGCGGAACGCGGGACGATGTAGAAGAGCCGCAGGCCTTCTTCGAACCAGGAGTCGCGCCAGGTGTCGACCATGGCGGCGGCTTCCTTTTGATAGAGGCCCTGCGCCACCAGCATCCGCTCGAGCGCCGAGTGCACTGAGGGTGTCGGTACGCGCGGGGCGGCCGGACGCTCGAGGGTGACGGTCTGCTTCGCGGAGCGGAGTGCCTGATAACCCGTCGTTCCAGCGGTGTTCTCGAAGAGCATCACGTCGCCGACCGGCTGCCCGTCCGAGGCCGCAACGACGACCTGACCCTCGGCGGACACGGTTGCCGTGAGCGGCAGCGGGAAGTTGCCGATCCCGCGATAGAACAGGAACTTCTCGCGCTGACCATCGACCGCATTTCCCACTTCAGTTCGGATTTCGAGTGGGGACGCGTCGGTCTTGCGGGCCGCGTAGTAGTGATTCGCGCCGCTCTCGACGGGATAGTCCTCGGCCGCGCGTGGCAGGACCCTGACTTGATTCCACGCGATCGTGCCGACAAGCCCTGGATTTCTGAGGGTCGTCAGCTCGATCCTTGTGGGCGCGACCTCGGCACGCGGGTACCACTCGGTGATGATGCCTTGCGGGAACCGCACGCGGACGTCTACCGCCTTCTCATCGGCCGAGTAGAAATAGAGGACCGGCGTTTCCATGCGAACCCTGGCCGGCAGCCATCCCTTGATGTTGTACTGCACGCGATCGACGAAGCAGGGCAGATCGCGCGGCCCTTGCTGTGGCACCCAGTCGACCGCCGTGCCGTCTTCGGCAGCGACCGACGTGAACGTGCCCCACTCGTGCACGACGAGCCCGTCAGGGTCCGTTCCTGAAAAGTCGGTGGGAATGTAAGGCGCTTCAGCCGAAATCGAGAGGCTTGCGGCCAGGAGGATGACAACCGAGGAAAAGCGGTGGCGCATCGGGTCCTCCGAAACAGTGCTGAGACAGCCGGCTCGCGGACGATTCTAGTGCCACGGATTACACGGACAACACGGACGTATTGTGTGTCGATTTCTAGTTCGGTTTAGACGCTGTACGGGGCACTAGAGTTTGCCGGACAGTCGTCGAGGGACACGGGCACGCACGAACTGTCTTGACATCCCTGAGTGATTTTCCCTACAGTGTGAGCCGAGAACTCATGGGCGACTCCGTCGGTGAATTCGAGCAACTGATCCTCTTTGCGGTCGTCCGGCTCGACGCGAGCGCGACCGCGGTGACGATCCGCCAGGAAATCGAGACGCGAACCGGCCGGACCATCTCCTCCGGCGCGCTCTACACGGCGCTCGACCGCCTGGAAGCGCGTGGCTTCGTCCAGTCACGCCTCGGCGAGCCGACCGCCGCGCGCGGCGGCAAACGCAAGCGGCACTATTCCATTGAACCCGCCGGCGCCCGCGCACTGTCGCGCTCGTACGCCGCGCTGCAGCAGATGGCGAGCGGCATGACCGCGCGCCTGCAGGATCTGCTGCCCTGATCGCGACCGATGACCACCGATCCTCCGCGCCTGGCCGTCTGGTTGCTGCGGCGCGTGTTGGCGCCAGAACGCTTCGAGACCATTGCCGGCGATCTCGAAGAGGTGTTCAGGCTTGAAGTACAGCCGCACGTCGGCCCTCGTCTCGCGCGACGATGGTACCGGCGACAGTCGCTGAGCATCGCGGGCGCGCGAGTGCTCGCGCGCCCGCTCGGTTCGCGACTCCCGGCAGCTCACCAGCTGCCACACCGGAGGGATTCCATGCAGGGCCTACGGCAGGACATCCGCTACGCGGTTCGCACGCTCATCAAGGCGCCCGTCTTCACCCTCATCGCTGTCGTCACGCTCGCGCTCGGCATCGGCGCCAACACGGCAATCTTCACGCTCGTCAACGGGCTGCTTCTCAAGCCGCTGCCGTTCGCGCAGCCTGACGAGCTGATGATGGTCCATCTGCTGATGCCCGATCGCGACGGCGGACCTGGCATCTTCCGCGAGATGGTCTGGTCGTATCCGAAGTACGAAGTCTTCCGCGACGAACAGCAGGTGTTCTCCGAACATGCGCTCTTCACCGGAGGCCAGTGGAGTGTGACCGGCGGCGGTGAACCGGAACGTATTCGTGGCGAAGTCATCGGCGCGCGCTACCTGACCACGCTTGGCGTGGTGCCGATCCTCGGCCGCGACTTTACCAGGGAAGAAGACAAGGCTCCGGGAATGGACGGCATTGTCATGCTCGGCCATGCGCTTTGGCAGCGGCGATTCGGTGGCGATCCCCATGTGCTCGGCGAGGTTGTTCGCTTGAGCGGGATCCCGTATGTGGTGGTGGGTGTGCTCCCTCCAGGCTTCCGGGGTCTCACCGGCGAAGCAGAGGCATGGGTGCCGCTGATGGCCTCGTCCGCCGAAGAATTGAATCAGCCGTGGAGTCACTCCTACTACGCCGTGGCGCGGCGGAAGCCGGGCGTCTCCGACGAGCAGGCCCGCAGCGCTGTGACCGCACTGGGGTACCGCATCGACGCGGCCATCCCCGATCGTCGCGGGGTCTCGAAGTACGGCGCGATGGCATTGTCGCTACACGATTCGCGCGTTGATCCGCTGATCCGACGGTCGGCGCTCGTGCTCCTGAGCGCGGTGGGGTTCGTTTTGCTGATCGGGTGCGTCAACCTCGCGAACCTGATCCTCGCGCGGGCCGCGACGCGGCAGCGCGAAGTGGCAATCAGGCTGGCGATGGGGGCCACCCGAGGACGGTTGGTGCGCCAGTTCCTGACCGAGAGCCTGATTCTTGCGGGCGCTGGCGCGGCCGCTGGGCTCGGCGTCGCGTACGGCGCGCTGCGCCTCGCCGGCGCGTTGATGCCCGAGGCAGGGATCGTCCTGCGCAGTCAGACCTTCGGCCTCACGCGCGTGGGGATGAGCCTCATCGATCTCGATCTGACTACGCTGATGTTCACGTCAGGGATCGCTGTCCTCACCGCCGTGCTCTTCGGGCTCCTTCCCGCGTGGCGAGCGTCTCGTGCCGACGTCATCAACACGATGAAGGCCAGCGGATCGGGATCGATCGCCCAAGGTATGCGCGGGCTGAGCGTCCGCAACCTGTTGATCGTCGGCGAAACTGCCCTCGCGCTGGTCCTGCTCATGGCCGCCGGATTGATGCTGCAGAGCGTGAACAATCTCCAGCGCACGTCGCTCGGCTTCCAACCCGAAGGGCTCGTCGACGTTCCCGATCTCGCTACCCCGGACGCAGTACGACGAAGCCCGGTCGACCCGATTCTTCCTCGAATTGCTCGCGCGCGTGGAGTCGCTGCCCGGCGTGCACTCGGCGGCCTTCGGCCTCTGCGCGCCGGTCTCGGGCGGCTGCAACGCGACGCGGGCTACGTTCCCTGGCAAGCCGCCCGTCGCGCCCGGGCGAGAGCCGAGCACGGGCATCCACTGGGCGTCGCCCGAATTCTTCACTACGCTGGGGATTCAGCTGGTGCGCGGACGGACCTTCACCGATCGCGACCGTACCGGTCAACCGCGGGTGGCGGTGATCAATGAAACGGCTGCGCGGACGCTCTTTGGCGGCGAGGATCCCATTGGTCAGCAGATCAGTCTCGGACAGGGTGGATTTCAGGATGGCGCCGAGGTGGTCGGCATCGTCAGGGATGTGCGCTATCGCTCCGTCGAGCAGGCTGCGACTGCAGACATCTACATCCCGCTCTTGCAGTCCTGGCGCGCGAACGGCATCCTCTTCGTTCGGTCGACCCTCGATCCGGCCGCCCTCATCCCGGCTGTGCGCGGGGAAATCCGCGCCCTCGATCGCGATCTGCCGGTCACCAACGTCAAGACGATGGGCACGCGGTTCGGCGATGCGACGTGGAGGACGCGCCTCAGCGCAGACCTGCTCGCGCTTTTCGCGGGGCTGGCGCTGCTGCTCGCGGCGATCGGTCTCTACGGAGTGATGGCACAGTCTGTCGAGCAGCGCACGCGAGAGATCGGCGTCCGCATGGCGCTCGGCGCCGAGCGGCGCAACATCTTCAGGCTGGTGATCGGCCGCGCGCTCGTCATCGCCGCCGTGGGAATCGTCGTCGGTGCGGCGCTGTCTCTTCTGTCGATGCGGTTCCTCGACGCGCTGCTCTACCAGGTAAAGCCGAACGATCCGCTGACACTTGCCGTTCTGGCCGCAGGCCTGCTCGGCATCTGCCTGCTGGCGAGCTATGTCCCCGCGCGGCGCGCGACTCGCGTCGATCCGTGGACGAGCCTGCGCGCCGATTGAGCGGCCCGCGGCGCGACTAGCTGCGCTTCTGCTTCATGTGTTTCACCGACGCGGAGACGAGCGCCTCGAGCACCGCCAGATCCACGTCAGCAAGCCGCTTGATGTGGAGGCAGGACCCGCTCGTCTTGTGCTTGCCGAGCTTCGCCATCAGCGACTCGTAGCGGTCGAAACCGCCATAGATGTAGAGCGTCAGCGCCGCTTTGCGGGGTGAAAAGCCGGCCAGAAACCAGTCGTTCTCGTGGCCGCTGGCGTTCGTGTAGGAATAGTCGCCGAATCCCACGATGCTTGATCCCCACATTCTGGGCTCGGCCTTGACCGCTCGTTTCATGAGGCGGACGAGCGCCTGGCAATCCTTCCGCCGGCCCTCGTCGCCGATCTGCTTCAGGAAGCCATCGACACTTGCCTTGGTGAGCTTGGTCTTGAGTTCGGCCATCGGTCGGTCCTCCGCCTGCCCGAGAGGATACTCCGAACGCTGACTCGAGACGTCACTTCCGCATTGAAGCGTTGATTCGCTTCAAGCCGTCCGCGAGGTCCTGTTCTTCCAGCACCGCAAACCCGCCGGTTCTCTCGGACAGCGCGCGGAGACTGTTCCGCGTCGTCGCCCAATGGTTCTGCCACCAGACGCTGTCGTCGCCCGGCTCCACGGTCGAGGAACCGCCGAGCCTGCGCGGGTCAATCGCAAAGACGGTCACGTTCGAGCGTCTCGCCTGGGCAATGAGCTCGGAGAGTTGCTCGCGAACCTCGCGCTGCGCTGATGTTGTTGGGCGACGTGACACCCGGTTTCGTGCCGATCACCGTCGGGCTGCGGTCTGGTAGCGGGTCGACGCCGTAGCCGCTGCTGACGTAGATGACGGCCTTGCGCCGAGCCGTCTGGCGGGCAAACTTGTTCAGCGTGTCGTAGGCAGTGGAGATCGAGACCGCCGCACGATACCAGGCCTCTGTACGATACGAGACTCGCTCGGGCCCTTCGGATCCGCCTGAGACGCGCGACAATGTCTGCCGGCATCAGTGACGCAGCCAGTCACCCGTCCAATGCTGGCGCCGACGCGTTTCGGTCCGACGTCAGAGTCAACCGCGATGGATGATGGGCCCGTAGACACCATGCGGCCATATCCCCGTCTTGAATCAACTCACTGCAGATCGTCTTGAGGAGCGTTCGCAAGTGGCCTGAACTTCTGAAGTCTACGTGCAAGTCGTCGACGAAGTATGAGCCAGAGATTGTGCGGAGGCGAGTCAGCGGGCGTTGTCTGCGATGCCTGTCGTGTAGCAGGCTTCGGCGCCTGCGCGGCGGCGTCACCGGACCGGAAGGCACAGGCGAGCGCGATGAGAACCAGGACGGAGCCGAACTCGATCCGCCGAAGGCTGGTGCGCATGAACGTAGGACGCCCAGCGCGCGGAAACGGCCGGAGGGCCGGGGACACTCAGCAGTCGCCCGAGTGTCCCCGACTCCAACCTACTTCACGTACCAGTGGCCCGAGATCGAGAAGCCGAGGCCCCCGAGCTCGAAGCCGGGGAACGGCTGCTCCGACCACTGATAACCGACGTCAGCGCTGATGGCGAACCGCGGTGCCCCGGGAAGCGTCAGCTCGGTGCCGCCGAACGCTCGAAGGCCGAAGCTGCTGTCCGACACCGACGCGCTGACCTCGGGCGTGCCGCTACTCAGCTTGGACCGGGTCATCACGCCGCCGCCGCCAAAGTACGGCCGCAGCCAGAGACTGTCGCCGACGTAGTCGGTCAACGAGTAGATCAGGCTGGGCGAGAACTGCGTCGACCGGACACGCTCGGTGGACGCGTCGCTCGTCAGTCGCGACTGCGACAGATCGAGCTGGACGCCGAGACGACGGCGCGACCAGAGGCGCGAGGTGAACCCGAACCCTGGGGTTGCGCCGCTCATCTGCCCGCCGAGACCCACGAAATGCGTTGGCGGGGGCACGTAGATGGTCCGCGTCGAGGCCGACGCATCGATTGATGGCGCGGACTGCGCGGCGGCCAGCGCCGGGGCCGCCTCCGGTTCGGGCGGCGGCAGGTTCGCGAACGTGGTCGTCAGCCGCTCTTCGCGGCTGGCGCGTTGCGCGATCGTTCCCATGCTCTGGTGCACGTAGCCCACACCGTCAGGGGCTTCCGGCCACGCGACCTTGACCCACGCGCCGATGTCGCGCGTGACTTCGAGCGTCGCGCCACGCGGCGCTTGCCCGACGATTGGACTGCCAGTGCTCGGGGCCTTGTGAATGGCCGCAGTCTGGACCTTGACCGTGAACTCCGTGCCCTGGGCACTAGCCAGCGATGGAGTCAGACACACGACGATGGCGACGAGTGAAAGATGACGAGTCACCGTACATACCTCCTGCTCCCAGGCCGCGACAAAACCACGAAGCTGTGACCTCGATCACGGTTTTTGTCGTTCCGTGGCCGCGCGGTGCGGGAATCTGGCCGGTTTCCTGACCAGCCCTTCACCAAAGCAATCGGCGTGCTTCGACGGCCGGATTCAGGGGTTAGAGGGATTTCGTCATTCGAGGCGGGATCGCTCCTCCACCATCGGCTACCGCGCCTGAAGGGCCACGGGCCAGAGAAGGTTGGAGAGAGCAATCCGACAACGGCAGGACGGCCGTTCTTTTGAGTGGACCAAGCCGCGGGTTTGGAGCGCTTGGCCGCCGGGAAGGCGGCCACGTCCAGCGCTCGATGCTATTTCAGGTGCTTGCTCACCAGCTTCGTCATCTCGAACATATTGACCGTCGCCTTGCCGCCGAACACCGGCTTGAGCGCGTCGTCGGACTTGATCATCCGCTTGTTCTTCTTGTCCTGCAGCCCGTTCTTCTTGATGTAGGCCCACAGTTTCTTGGTCACTTCGGTCCGCGGAATCGCTTTCGAGCCCACCACCTCCGAGAGCGCGGCGCTTGGCTGCACCGGCTTCATGAAGGCCGCACTTGGTTTCCGCTTCGCTGCTTTCTTCTTTGCCATGTCGTCTCCTTGTGAAGGACGCCCGCTCGACGCCCTTGGCCCGCTCGGGCTCGCGTCCTATTATGCCCTCACCGCGCCGCTTGCTGAATCGAATTTCTCATCCTCTCCCACGGGCTCTCTCATGGACACTCTCATGGGCCGGCGTAGCCAAGCCAACGCGCCAGCCAGAAGAGCACCGCGACACCACTCGTCAGGACCGCGGGAGTGAGCGTGACGACGACGGCGAACAGAAGACCGAGGGTGAACGTGAGGGTGCCAAATGTTGTGGACTCGTCGGGCCAGGCGCGCCGGACGAGCAGCTCGCCAATCCAGCCACCGGTGTAGCAGACGTTGGCGCCGACCACGAACAACACTGCGGCGACGACCACGATCACCGGCGGGTCGGGCATTCCGATCGGTTCGCCGGTCAGATACTCTGAAATCACGGCGGTCAGCGAGCAACACACCGAGCTGGTCACCACGCCCGGTAGCTCGACGACCCTCCGTGCGTCTCCGTGCGACTCGCCGTGTCTCCGTGGTGAAAACCGTGATCTCCGTCCACTCCGTCTACAAGGTTTTGTCCTGTGCGTACAGAACTTTGTACACCACAGCGCCGGCAGTATAAGCGCAACGATCGCGCGCGGGCAGGCCGCAGCGGCATCGGACCTGGAGTACAGTGACCATGCACAACCGATCTGGATGTAAACGATGAAGCGTATCGGTATTCTCACCGCCGGCGGCGACACGCCGGCGCTGAACGCAGCCATTCACGGCGCCGTCGAGCGGGCGAATCAGTTGAAGGTCGAAGTCTACGGGCTCATCAAGGGCTTCAACTGCCTCTTCAACCCGCGCGTCCCGCACGTGCACCTCAATCCACTCTTTCAGGCCGTACCGGAGCTCGATCCGGCGAAAGGCGGCACGCTCATTGGCTCGTCGCGCGACTACGTCGACCCGTCACGGAACGACGAGCTCGACCTGATTACTTCACGCCTCGCGCGGTTGGGCATCGAAGGCCTGATCGCGATCGGTGGCGATGGCACGCTCAACGGTCTCCAGCCGCTGACCGAACGACTGCCGACCGTCCTGGCACCCAAGACCATCGACAACGACCTGGGATTGAACTATCCAAGCGAACCTGATGAATGGTCGCGCCATCAGGACCCCCCGGGCAGTGGCAAGTATCGATACTCGCGCGCGCCGTCGACCGCCGTCTTCGATCTCAATCACATCGTCAACTACGTCACGCCGGGTTATGCCACCGCGGTCCTCGTGACGGCGCAGGGCGTCGAGCGCATTCGCACCACCGCTGAAAGCCATCGGCGCATCGCGATCATCGAGGTGATGGGGCGCCACTCCGGGTACATCGCGCTCGGCACGGCGTACGGTCAGCCCGACATCATCCTGGTGCCCGAGCACCCGCTCGACGTCGGCCTGCTCGTCGAACGCGTCAAGCACCTGTACGATCTGCAGAAGAACGTCGTCATCGTCTGCGGCGAGGGGATCGTCGACGCCCACGGTGTCGAGCTCGGCGCGGAGTCATCGTCCACCGATCCGGCCGGCAACCTGCTCTTGAGCGGCGCGGCCGAAGCGCTGCGCGCGACGATGATCAAGACGCTTGGCGACGGATACTTCCAGCGGTATCGGCGTGGCAGCTCCGCCCGGGAGGCAATCTTCACCAGAAAGGTCGGGCACACCCAGCGCGGCGGCCGGCCGATCCTGTTCGACCGTTTCTACGCGGCCCAGCTCGGGTCGTCAGCGGTCGATCTCCTCGTCGAGGGACGAAATAACGCCGTGTCGGTGCTTCAATACGATGTCACCCAGGGCTTTCACGTCGAAGGCTACGACGCGAATCGCTTTCGCGATCGGTGGGGGCTGATTCACGCTCGCCAGATGCATCCCTCGCTGTACGATCCGCTGCGCATGAAGCCCTCGCGGCTGGGCATCGATTACCTCCTGCCAATCTTTACCGGCGCCATCGGTTACGATGACGCCGAGCACATGCGGCAGACGTTGTTCGACGCGGGCAATTTGACTCAGCCGTATCACTCGATCAACACGGACGTCCATAAGCGCATCCGCTATCTGGATGCGGAGGGCGGCTGAACGGTTGTGTGGTCTGACCCCGGTCTGACCCCGGCTGTGGCGTTCGCTTCACGCCTGCGGCACGTTCTTCACCATGTGGCGTCCCGCCGGCATGGAGGTGATGGCATGTCGATCGACAGGCACCGCAGGCACCTGAGCATTGCCACCATGGCCACCGATGGCCTCGATCGCCGCGGTGGCGGTGTGCGCGTGCCGCGGGCCGGCCAACGAAAGCCGGCAGACTGTTGCCGAGCGGGCAGCGAACGAGAGCGGGCTCGTCAGCCCGCTGAAAGACGACACGAGCGATCAGATCGTGTCCTGGGTCGACGGACAGATCGTCACCGACTGGGCTGCCGAAACAGCGAAGCGCCAGCGGGCCATCGACGGATATCTGGACGACACCGATCCCGTCCGCGCCGAAAAATACGGCTTTCGCAGCGGACAGAACCCGCAACTCGCCTGGCACTGGTTCAGGAACAACCCGGTGGGGTTCAACGGCGTCCCCTTCGTCCTGTTCAAGACCATCCTGGATCTCGATCCCGATCACGAGAATCCGACGCTCAGAACGATCGCGCGGATCTGGAAGCGCGAGGCGGTCGTGCCGTCAACGGCCGGCACGGCGGCAACCGGGTGGACGCTCGATCACATCGGCATCGGAGCCGACCCGTCTGACTACGTCGATGGTGTCGTCCGGCCGGCCGATCGAGCGCCAGTCCCCGCTTCCATTCGGCTTTGCGTTCGAGAACCCGCGCACGTTCGAACCGCTGTCCTCGGTCGAAACGACCGCCGTCGACGGACGCCTGCTCGCGCGCCGCGTCTTTCAGAACACGACGCTGCTGATCGCCAAGCTGGAGACGGCCGACAAGGAAGAGAACTGGGAAAAAGATCGGCCCGGCTTCGGCAGTCCAGGAAACATGGATCGTGTGTTCTTCTCGTGCGCGGCCTGCCACGTCGGGCGGGTGATGGTGGGCGGCAAGATGACGTTCCTGATCGGCATGCCCAACACCGAGATCGAAGCGCAGGACTACTCGAAGCTGCTCATGCTCACTGGCGCGGCGCTCGTTGAATCGGGCTTCGATCCTGCGTCCACCACGCCGGTCGATCCAACCGCGATCAAGCCGAAGACGAGCGCCATCCGGGCGTTGTACACCGAGATGCTCAACAAGGCGCGGCTGCGGCCGGAAACGCTCTATGGCTCGTCGCCGGCCGACGTCGCGCGGGGCAAACTTCAGGCGCTGGCGATTGCCGCCGAGTTCCCGAGCGTCATGCAGGACTTGATTGCCGTTGGCGTGAAGACGCACTTCATCTACCACGTCGTCGCCCGCAACAACGCCTACAAGCAGCCGCGTCCGGATATCTTCGAAGACCGCCCTGGCCAGATGGATGCGTTCGGCATCGCCTCGGGGCTGGTCGCGATCCACACGCGTCGACCAGACAACAGCTTTCTGGAGTTCGTGCGCCGCGACAATCCTGACAGCCCGTTCTTCTCGGGATTCTCCAAGGCGAACGGCGTGCCCGTCGACATTGCCGGTATGACCGACCGGGTGACGGACGCGAAGGCCGCCGCCGACCGGGTCGTCAAGAACATTTCTGCGTGGGCGCCGCCAGTCCCCGCGCCAATCGACATCAAGAGCGTCAACTGGGCGACCGAGCGGTATCACGCCAACTGGGACGGCAATCAGGGCGCCTCATCACGGACGCTGGCGTCCGGCGCGTCCGCGACCGGCGATCCGCGAATGGTGAACGTGCGGATCCATGAGCCGCTCAATCCATTCATCGACAATCTGCCGCCGCCGCCGTACCCGTTTGCGAGCGTCGATCTGGCTCGCGCGCGCGAGGGCAAGGTGATTTTCAAGGAGAAGTGCGCCGGCTGCCACAAGCCTGGGAACCAGACGATCTATCCGATCTCGAAGCTTGGCGTGGACCCGAATCGCACGATGGTGAACACGAGCGTCTCCCGGTACGGCCTGGCGGCGCTCGTGACCGAGGCCTGCGCGCATCTACGGCCTGAACCATCAGGGACAGCCCGGTGCCGACTGGTGTGTACCGAAGGGCGATTGGCAGGCGCGGCTCGACGAATACTTCCGTGACACGCCGCGACGCGTCGCCGAGGGCACCAACGGCTACAAGGCCGACGCGTTGCGCGGCATCTGGGCCCAGGCGCCGTACCTGCACAACGGCTCGGTGCCAACGCTCGGACAGCTGATGTGCCCGTCGACGCGGCCGGTTCGATTCCTGCGCGGTAACCTCTACTACGACGAAGCGCTGGTCGGCTTCGAGTGGTCGGAGCGGCCGCAGGACCCGGTATGCGCCGGGCGAGACGATTCTGATCAAGGAGTACGACACGACGATTCCCAGCAAGGCGAATACCGGGCACGGCTTTGCCGCCGACCTCTGCCCTGACACGACCGGCCTCGATCCGGTTGCCGACCGCAAGGAGATCGAAAGGCGCCTCCTCGGATCGCGCGTCGGCGCGCTGCTGGCGTACCTGAAGACGCTGTAGCGACGAAGGCTGTCCACCTTTCCATTTTCAAAGTGTCAGGCCGGCGAGAGCCGAGCTGCGGAGATCCGATGGTGCGTCAGCTTGCGGTAGAGGGTCTTCCGGCTCAGGCCGAGGACTCTCGCGGCGGCGGCTTTGTTACCCGAGACCGCGCGAAGCGTGCGAACGATGTGCTCGCGTTCGACGTCCACCAGCCGCCGGCCACCCGCTCGCCCTGCACGAGATGGACGGTCTCTGAGCTTGTCGGGAAGATCGTCGAGTGTGATGCGCGAACCCGCGCCGAGGACCAACGCGCGCTCGATCACATTCTCCAGTTCTCGCACGTTCCCCGGCCAGCTGTGCCGGCGAAGCACGGCCATCACGTCGTCTGACACCATGCAATCACGCTTGCCAATCCTGGCGCCGTGCTTGACCAGAAGGTGTTGAACCAGCGGCTCCAGATCGTCGGGGCGTTCGCGCAGTGGCGGGACCTGCACTTCGATCACATTGATCCGATACACCAGATCCTCGCGAAAGCGGCCTTCCGTCACGAGTATCGGCAGATCGCGATGCGTCGCCGTGACGATGCGCACATCGGTCGGCACCGGGGCCGGGGCTCCAAGCGGATGCACTTCCTTCTCTTGGAGCACGCGCAAGAGCTTTCCCTGCAGGACCGGCGCCATGTCGCCGATTTCATCGAGGAATACCGTCCCGCGCTCCGCCGACTGAAACAGGCCCGGCTGGTCGGCTCGCGCATCGGTGAAGGCGCCACGTCGGTGACCGAAGAGCTCGCTCTCCAGGAGCGTCTCGGGGATCGCTGAGCAATTCACGGCGAGAAATGGGCCGGGCGCGCGCGGACTCTTCTTGTGCAACGCTCGAGCCAGCAGTTCCTTTCCAGTCCCGCTCTCGCCGACGAGCAGGATCGGGGCATCGCACAACGCCGCGCGATCGATCAGTCCCATCACGTCGCGCATCGCGCGAGACTCGGCCAGAATGCCAGTTTCCGTATCGCCGAGTCCCTGGACGCGAATCGGCGACTCTCGAGCCACCCGCCGATCTGCGATGGCGGCGTCGAGCGTGCGCGGAAGGTCACGACACTCGCCAGGTCGCGCGGAAAAGGCCCGGAGCGGAGCGCGAGCCTCGGCCGCAGTAGTCGAACGATTGGGATTCGCCACGAACACAACGGCCACGTCCGCGCGTCCCGTGCAGAGCTTTTCCAGACCCTCGCCGTCGTCGCACATGAGGTTCAGGTCCGCCACTACCACGTCGATATCAGCGCGCGCGCGGATCTCGTGGGCTTGCGTCCAGCTGGACGCCGTCAAGACCTTGTATCTCGGCGGGAGAGTCTGCCGGACCTGGCGCTCGGTGGCTTCGTCGTCGACGACGACGAGCAGAGTGACATCTGAAGGCATTGAACATCATCACGCTGCTGGGGTCGACAACCGTGTGTACGCACCAGCTGCGTGAGAGCAGAACGATCAGAATTTCGAGTATAGCACCCGAGTGTGTCGCAGCTTGTTTTCGGATCGCGCGATTGGCTGAGTCGCACATGAATCAGGCGCGCCGTCGCCGATTGCCACACGCGTGTCCAATCGACACAACGGCTGTCAACGTGCACCGCGATCGGCCGTTTGCGATGCGCGGGCACGAGCGCCGCGCGGCTGGCTGGGACACATGAACGAATTTGACTCGACACCCGAACGACTGAGATCTCGAAGACTTTCGCGACGTTCTATCGCTAGGCACAGAGGTTGCGAGACGAAGTCAGGGGAGAGACGTCGGAAAGAGTCGTGTGTTTTCTGAAGGAGGTCAAATGATCGCAAGCACGTTTGGTACGCCGTTCACCTATCCCGGTCAGTTCAGTCCCTCGGGAATCTCCCAGCAGGGCCTTCAGGGATTGGGTATCAACCCCTATGGGTTCCAGCCGTACATGCAGAGCCCTCCGCTCGTGAGCGCTCCGCTCAGTTCGATCATCGCAAGCCCGGCATTTTCTGCGGGTCCTGCCGGGTACTGCAGCAGGTGGTGCTTCCGCTGTTGCAGATCGTGCCGCAGCAGCTTCAGCACCTGCAGCAGTTGGCGTCGGTCCAGTTGCAGGAACTTCAACGACTCCAGCAAGTCGTCCAGCTGTTGGCGGGACAGGTACAAATTCAACAGCCGTCGCAGTTCCAGCAGCAGCCGTTCGGGCAGAGTACGGCAGCTGGGGCGCCGCTCTGGGGAATCGGGCCCACCACCTTCGCGACACAACCGAGCCACGTGATGTAGCAGACGACGGAAATGTCGATCGACACGACCTGCGGCAGGATTGATTGGGCCGCAGGTCGTGATGCGCGGATTTCGGCACACACAACACAAACCAGATTGCAAACAGATATACGACCACGCACGCACATAGGAGACGACACATGGCAGAACCGCTATTTGGAACAGCACCTCCGATTTGGTCCGCGGTCCCATTTCCAGGGCCCGCGTGGTTTCAGACTCCGGTCGCCGGAGCTCGGCCGATCGCCGAGGGCATCGTGGGCCCCCAAGGCTTCGCCGCGGGCCTGCAAGGCGGCATCATCGGTCCGCAAGGCCAGGGCGCGCTCGGCAATGGAATGGTGTCCGGAATCCCGATGCCCGGTCCTTCGTTTTCCCCTGCTGGTCCGCTCGCGGGCCGTCAGGATATGGCCGGCGGCGTTACGGCAACTGCGCTGGTGCTGGCGGTCGCTTTGAGACGGGGGCAGCCGGCCGGGCCGACGAGCGATCAGGAAATCGAGGACTTCCTTTACGACGCGCTCGATCTCCTGCCTGGATCGAGCGACGTGGAGGTACGGTGCGACGCAGGTCGGACGATGCTGACCGGCACTGTGTCCCAGAAGGGCCTCAAGCGCGACATCGGCGAAATTGCCTGGGCTATTCCCGGGAATCAAGGACGTGCAGAACAACATCACGATCGCTCCGAGGCGGCGGTCGCGTGCGCAAAACCGTGACAGCGAGGCAGCGGCCGTCGCGGGACGAAAGCCCGCCTAGAGCCACGGATTACACGGACAACACGGATCGGGTTTATGAAATAGCCGCCTCTAGTGTCCCGAGCGAGTCGAGTCTTCGACCGCTTCCGTTGCACCATCCGCGTTCGAGATCGGCGTCGCGCCAGAGATCCATCAGGCGCGCCCACTGCTCTCGGGCCGGGTGGTGTCCCCGGGCGGCATGTCACCGCCAATCGCGTACTCGAAGTCGTAGGAGTGCTTCTTGCCCTCGATGATGATCGACATCGTGCCCGACAGGCCGACCAGCTGCTCGGTCCCGGAATCCGGAACGACCGTGACGGTCAACGACGGCTCGCCTCTCCTCATCGTCCCCGCATGCTGGAGCATGAAGCTGCCGCGACGGCCCGCGAGGGTGCCGGTGAAGATCTCCAGGGCCACATAGGCGGCCGAGCCTTCGACGGCGGTTCCCGCCCCGAGCATCTGACCGACGCTCGTGCCCTCGAGCTCACCGTGAAACTGCTTGTCGAGAAAGAGCCGGCCGAACGGGCCCGCCGCGGGTCGTCGGCGGGTTGCGGCGTCAGCTTCACGTCAAAGGTTCCTCGTCGCGTTACTCGACACAATCGCCTCTCGATCCACGCTGCGCGCAGGTCAGGACGTCGGGAATGGATTACGTTCCGCAAACCCGCGCTGGTGCCAATAAGGATAGATCGGCGTGACCGCGCTCGCGGCATCCAGCCTGGCGACCTGTTCGGAGGTGAGGTTCCACCCGACGGCGCCGATATTCTGCCGGAGCTGCTCCTCGTTGCGGGCGCCAATCACGAGCGTCGACACGGTCGGTCGTTGCAGCAACCAGTTCAAGGCGATCTGCGGAACCGTACGGCCAGTCTCGGCCGCGACGGCATCGAGGACGTCGACGACGCCGTACAGGTAGTCGTCGGGCACCTGGGGTCCCGCATCGAAGTTGCGCTTGTCCTGGAGGCGTGAGACGTCCGGACGTGGTTGGCCGCGACGGATCTTTCCGGTGAGGCGCGCCCAACCAAGCGGGCTCCACACGACCGCGCCGACCTTCTGATCGAGACCGAGGGGCATCAGCTCCCATTCATATTCGCGACCGACGAGCGAGTAGTAGGCCTGGTGCGCGACGTAGCGGGCAAGGCCGTACTTCTCGGAGACGCCCAGCGATTTCATCAGGTGCCAGCCGGAAAAATTCGACGCGCCGATGTAGCGGATCTTGCCGGCTCGAACGAGGTCATCGAGAGTGCCGAGGACCTCCTCGACCGGTGTGAGGGCGTCGAACCCGTGGAGCTGGAAGAGATCGATGTAGTCGGTGCCCAGGCGCCGAAGGCTGGCGTCAACGGCGCGGATGAGATGAAACCGCGACGAGCCGACGTCGTTCGGATCCTGGCCATGACGAAAACTTGCCTTCGTGGAGATGAGCACGCGATCGCGCCGGCCGGCGACGGCAGCGCCGAGGATCTCTTCCGCCTGCCCATCCGAGTACACGTCGGCGCTGTCGAACATGTTGAGTCCGGCGTCGAGGCACACGTCGACGAGACGAGTGGCCTCCGCGACGGCTACCGCGCCCCAGGGCTTGAAGAATTCGTTACCGCCGCCGAACGTGCCGGTGCCGAGGGTGAGCACTGGCACAAAGAGACCCGATCCGCCGAGTTGTCTGAATTCCATGTGCGCTTTCGTGAGGAGCCGTCAGTTGGTGAGCGCGCAGCAGTCGCCAGGCCCACAGGGATAGACCAGCCGTGGCGAGCGTCAGGAGCACCCAGAGCGGTTCGGTCAGCAGCCGTGGCCCTTCCGCAATGACCCGCAAGATGTGCGCGAAAGTGATCAGGGCAAAGACGACGCCGGTAGTGATGACGTAGGCCTTCATAGAAACGCCCCCCGCGTTTGGAACGATATTTCAGCGGGAGGCCGTCCGTCTACAGTGCGCTGACGACTGTGACGAGATTGTTGTGGGAGTGCAAGACCGAGGAGACGGAGCGCGGCAGTTGACCACGGAGGCCGCGTGACCAGCCCGCGCAGAATCAGGTAGGGCACGATCGCCAGGATGATCGCCACGATGATCGCTTCACCCGGATAGACGAAGCGTTCCGCGATGATCTGATACACGACGTCGAGCACAATCGCGAGCAGGAACACCTTGCCGACACTCTTCCAGCCGTCCTTGATCATGTCGCGGCGGTGGGCGGGATCCCAGAGGAGGGCCCAGAAATACGGCGGCTTGCCAGTCTTGGCATCGTTCAACCCAGCGCGAATCGCGAAGATCGACGCCATCAGCGGCTGGAGCACCAGCCTGAACTTCATCGGCCCGGTGGTCCGAGCGATCAGGTCGTGGACCAGGCGCGTCCACGTGTCGTCCATGAAGTCCATAACATTCCTTTCCTTGCGGAGAACCTGGCTTCACCCGCGCGCGGCCGGCGCGCGTGGGCCCGCCGCCGCCCCGGCCACCGGCACAGCCTGCTTCCAGTGATCGCGGACGGCAAAGACGCGGAAGAGGAACCCTGTCAGCGCCGCGATCAACGTGATGTGAAAGAACTCCAGCGACCCCTGAGCCCACACCGCGACCATTGCGTAGACCCCGGCCGACAGCACCGCCGTCGTGACGAGGTGCTCCGCCGGCCGCACGACCTCCGGCGTGACCCCGGAGAACAGGTCGATGAGCACGCCTCCTGCGGTGGTGGCGAGGAGGCCCACGCAGATCGCGGCGAAGATCCCCAGGTCGTGCTCGAGCGCCTTGTGCGCGCCCAGGATCGCGAACCACGGCAGGCTGAAGGACTTGCAGTACGCAAGCACCCGTGCGCGGAACCACTCTTCCTTGGTCTCCGCCCACTGAGACAGCGCCAGCCCCAGCAGACCCATCAGGATGCATACGAACAGATAAATGGGGTGCTGGAGCGGCGAGGGGATCTCACGGAGCAGCACGTCGCGCGCGACGCCGCCGCCGATCCCGCCGAAGAAGGCAAAGATCAGCAGCCCCGCGACCGAGTAGCCCCTGTTGTGCGAGGGGTCGCGGGCGATGAGCACGCCGTACAAGCCGTTGACGCCGGCTGAGAAGAGGTCGATGTTTGGAAAGCTCGGCAGGTTCATCTCGATTCCTCCTCGGGCGGCTCGCAGCCGCTCGTCAACAGTTGCAAGTCCATGATGTTGTCCACACTCAGAACTGGCTCACCAGGTCCGTGAACGCGAAGATGCCGAGCAGGCTCAGGAGAACGCCGACGAGGAAAGCCAGACGGGGCCGGCGCTTCAAGCCCTGACGGATAAGCCCTGCCATCTCGATCCTGTTCTGGACCAGGGCCATGATGAGCGACGACGTTCCAAGGACGACGAGAAAGTAGGCCACGTGTTTGACGTCAGTCTCGCGCCCGAACGCCAGCGTCACCTTGGCTGAAGCCAGGGCTTCCCCGAGCTTGCCGAGGGTGAAGCCGAAGCTGATCATCGAAAGAGCAGTCCGGATCCAGGCCATCAGCGTGCGTTCGGCGGCCATGGCTGTCCGCTCCAGCGCGAGGTTCGTGCCCGTGTCGACGTCGGGCTGTGGCGTCCTTCCTGTGTCGATGCCAACCAGGTCCTTAAGAATGCGAATCAGCGTCAATCGGTACCGCCGCCTTTGGCCGGACCACAGAACCCAAGCGTCCGGTCGCCACCCCCCGGTTTGGTGTGCGTCGTGATGTCGGTTCTCAGCGTAGTAGGGCTCTGACGGGGCGGCTATGCAGTTCCGGCAAAGCACCGCTCCGCCCCGGTGCCGCAAAGGTCGCCGCGCATCGTAACGACGGGGTGCCTGACGCGCGTTCTGTGGGCGATGCCGAAACTGCATACTGCCACATCGAGTAAATCGATAGAGTCGCTGCCAAGCTCAATGGGTCCGATTCGCAGCACGATCGAGATGGCGGCCCTCAGCATCGAATGCCTGGCGGTCGCCGTCATTCTGATCGCGACGATACACGGCAGCATCAGTTTCGTTTTGAAGATGAGGCAACAGGTCCCTGATGCCTACGTGCAGTACAAGGTCCGGCTCGGTCGAGCGCTGCTGCTAGGTCTGGAACTACTGGTGGCGGCCGACATCATTCGGACCGTTGCGCTCGAACCGACACTGCCAAACGTGATGATTCTCGCCGTGCTGGTCGTCGTCCGCACATTCCTGAGCTGGTCGCTGATCGTGGAGATGGAAGGGCACTGGCCGTGGAAGGGCTGATCGCGCGCGGCATCTGACCAACCTTCACGCGGTGAAAACCGTGATCTCCGTCCCCCTCCGCCAGCTCAGAACGACAGGCGCGCGCCGAGCTGAATCCGGCGCATGTCGCGGGCGGAGCGGATCTTTCCGAAGTTGGCCGGCGCGTTGAGGGCCGTGCCTGGGTTCACGAGATTGACGATGTTGAAGACGTTGGTGGTCTCGAGGCGGAACTGAAAGATGGTCCGGCCACCGAGCGGGATGTCGCGGAAGACGCCGAGATCGACGTTCGTATAGCCAGGCCCCTCGACGATGTTCCGGCCAGCCGTGCCATCCAGCCCAATCGCGGGCTGCGCGAAGGCGGCCGTATTGAACCACTGCTCGATCAGTTCCTCGCGCGGCCGGCTGCTGTCGAGTTTCGGATCGCCGATGATATCGGCGCGATCGTTCGTGAGCCCGTCGAAGTTTCGGTCGATACCCGACGAAATCGTCAGCGGCTGCCCGCTCAGCCAGCGTGACGATCGATGAAATCGTCCAGTCATCGAGCAGCGCCTTGACGATCGCCTTCGAGCCGTCGAAGTAATCGGGCCGCCACACGGCCGAGACGACGAAGCTGTGCCTGCGGTCATTCGAGGTGCGGGCGCGCTCCAGGTCGATCCGGTTCGAGTTCTGCACGGCAGGAAGTCCGCCGCCCTGATAGTCGACATCCTCGAGCCCCTTGCCGAACGTGTAGTACGCCTTGGCGGTAAACGCGGCACCGCGGTGCTCGGCACTCAACTGCATGCCGTTGTAGTCGCTCTTGAAGATCGACTCCAGCACGCGGGCCTGTCCGATGACGCCCGGCATGTAGGGCCGGCGCGCGTTGACGTTGGCGGTCGTCGCTCCGGGCCCGAACACCGGATAGTTCTGGTCGATGCTCGCGGGTAGATTCCGTCCAAACGCCCCGACGTACGAGGCGGTCACGGCGAAGTGCGTGAAGAACTCCTTCTCAATCGTGAAATTCGTCTGGTAGGAATACGGCCACACGAAGTCGAGCGACGGGCCGAACACTTGCGCGGGCAGCGTGAACCTCGGGCTGGCCGGATCGTAGATGAACGGGAACGGACCGACGCCCCCGGGCAGGTTGCCGTACGGATCCGAAAGCGTCTTCACCGTCGGAAATGGCTGACGCACGGTGAAGGGCTGGTTGTCGGCCGTCGTGTTCCACTCGTTGCCGGTAATGCTGCCGTAGAACACGCCTGCGGCGGCTCGAACCGACATCCGGCCGTCGCCCCGGGGATCCCAGGCAACCCCGACGCGCGGGGCAATGTTGTTGTAATCGGTGTGGACGATGCCGCGGCTGATGCCGGGGTCGCCCGGGAAAAGCAGGCCGATCGGTGCGGTGGGCGACACTTGCGACTGCTCACCGGGAACATACGCGAGCTTCCGGTTCTGCGGATCGGTGTAGGGAAACTGCAAGTCGTAGCGCAGACCGAGATTCAGTGTGACCTTCGAGCTGATGCGGAAGTCATCCTGCGCGAACAGGCTGATGTAGGCGCCGTTGTCGGTCTTTCGCACCGGCGCGTCCTGCGTCATCGTGCTCGGCAGGCCGAGCAGGAAGTCCGCATAGGCGTTGCCGGTCTTGCTCGCGTTGAACGCGAACACGCCGTAGTTGTCGAGGAGCGTGTCGTGCACGATCTCCTCGTACGAGACCTCGCCGCCGAACTTGAACGAGTGGTTGCCTCGGCTCATGCTCACGGTGTCTTTCACCGAGAAGTAGTCGCTGCCGGCGTCAGGCCCGGCAATCGACGTCTGGCCGGTGAAGTACCCCGACACGCTCAGGCGTGGCAGCGTCGGGTCGCCCTGAATCGTGAACTTCGAGTTCAGATCGCCCAGCGACGTCGTCGGATTGTTCACGCGGCCGCCGAACTGTCGCACGAAGGTGACGCGGAACTGGTTGATCACCGTCGGACTGAGCGTCCACGTGTCGGCGACGTTGACGTTGTGCTGGTTCCACTTGAAGTCGCGATCGACCCACGGGATATTGCCTGACAACGACAACGGTTGGGTGTCGGTGCCGGTCAGGTAGAAGTAGCTGAAGGCAATGTTGTGAGTCGGCGAAATGTAGTGATCGAGCTTGAGCGTGGCCTCGTCGGTGTTCAGCGGGTCTGGCCGTCGCACTTCGAAGAAGTTGTTCGGCAGATTCGACGTCGGCACGAACTGTTGCTGGATCGCCAGGGCTGCCGGATCGAGCCGCGCCGTCGGGATGACATCCCCGAGGAACGGCGCGTTGGTCGTGGGGATCCCTGGGCTTGATCGCGGACTGCGAGAAATCGCCGGCGCGCTCACGCGCCGTCGGCACGACCGCCGTGTTCCGGTAATAGGTCTCTTCCTGGCGCAGACCGGAGTAACTGGCGAAGAAGAACGTCTTGTCTCGCCTGATCGGCCCACCGAGCGCGCCGCCGTACTGGTTGCGATCGAGCGGATCCTTCGTGGCCGTGGTTCCCGGCGGCGCCCAGCGCTTGGCGTTCAGCGATTCGTTCCGGAAGAACTCGAAGACCGCGCCGCGGAACTGGTTGCGTCCCCGACTTGGTGACGACGTCGACGACGCCTGCCGGATAGCGGCCGTACTCGGCGGTGTAGCTGTTGGTGATGACGCGAAATTCCTGAACCGCTTCCGGGTTTGGCGCCGGGTTGCCGGTGCCGCGGAGGCCGGCGGTGTTGTTGCCGCCATCGAGCTGGAAGCTGACGCTGCCGATCTGCGCGTTCTGCGAGCCGTTGATCGTCGTCAGCTGTTCGGGCCCGCCGAGCGAGTTCGAGTTGGCGTTGCTGCTGACGCCGCCGGTGATCGAGAGCAGCGAGTAGAGGTCACGATTGACGAGCGGCAGGTTGAGCACCTCGTTCTGCCCGACGGTGCGGGAGAGCGCGGCGGTGTTGGTCTCGACGAGCGGGGAATTGGCGACGACAGAGACCACTTCCTGCAGCTGACCGGGCTCGATCGTGGCATCGACGCGGGCGCTGCGGCCGACCTCGAGGAGAATGCCGGTCTGCTCGACGTTCTTGAAGCCGCTCAGCGTGATTTCGAGCTTGTAACGGCCGACCGGCATCAGCGGCAGCGCATAGTAGCCCTCCGCATCGCTCGTCGTCGTGCGCGAGACCTGCGTGTCGATGTTGGTGGCGGTCACCGATGCCCCGGGGACCGCACTCCCCGAGTTGTCCTTGACGTTACCGACAATCGTTCCGGTCGCGACCTGCGCGTCGATTGGCGCCGCAGGCCCAATGCGAGCGCCAGGGCCACGGCCCCGGCTGCCAGTCCGCGAAATGCCGCTACTCGTCCAGTCACGCTTCCCTCCTCACCCAGAGATGCTGATCCGGCCGCCGTCAGCGGAACGTGCGAGCCGTCATATATGATCTATTATGCGGCACGGCAGGACGACGGACCGCTTGTGACCGTTACGATCCGTTACCATCGAGTCCGGTCAGACTTGCACCCTCACTGCCGACCCGCAGGGTTGATGCTGATGCCATCGAGCAGCACGACGTCAGCGTCGCTCTCGGCGACCGCCGCGTAGACGGTCTTGCCGTCCGGCGACCACGACACCTGACGGGCAATCAGGATCCCGCGCCGCCCGAAATCCGTGAGCTGACGAAACGGACCCCCGGTCGTCGGGATCGCCCAGATGTTCGTGGTGGCGCCGTCCTTGAGCACCACGGCAAGCCAGCGATTGTCGGGAGACACCACGTGACCCGTCGGCCACAAGGGCACTCGTGACCGTGCATACTGCGCCACGGTCACCGCCGCGCCGTTCTCGGGGCTCGCTTTGTGAATTTCGTTGGCGTTCATGAACCCGTGTGGGGAAAAGTACAGGGTCGTCCCATCCGACGATGGCGCGGGCACGGCCGCATCGCATCGCACGCGAACAGCGGTGCCTCCGTTGACCGGAATCTTGTCAATGCACGCCGACGTCTGGTAGTAAAGCCACTGGCCATCTCCGGACCACGATGCAGACGATGCGTCGGCCACCAACCTGTGTTGATCGCTCCCGTCCGGGTTGATGAGCCACTCTTCCAGGCCTGCTGCCTCGCTCCGGATGAACACGATCCGATCGCCGGCTGGAGACCAGAGTGGAATGCCAATCGTCACAGCCGGGTCGGATTCAAAGGTCACCTGACGCCTGCCCGAGCCATCGATCTTCGCGACCCACACGTTGGCGTGTCCGCTACTGTCCGACACGTACGCGATCTCTCGGCCGTCCGGGCTCGGGGACGGTGTCTGGACTTGGGATGTCTGACGAGTGATCCGTATTCCGTTCTTGACGTTCTCAGTCGGTTTCCCTGAGATTGGAAAGCCCCAGATCTCCGACTGCGTGCGAACGCGGCTCGCAAAGAGCTTGCCCACCTGTAAGATGTCGGGCTGAACGTAAGAGACGTCCCCGAATGTCAGCTGGCGCTCGACGCTTCCGTCGCGTGACACCGAGCGGAGATTGTAGACGGGTGGATACGCCAAGGTACTGCCCGACGACGAGGCAAACACGAGGCCGGAACCATCAGGCAGCCAGGCGATGCCATTGATGTCCATTGCGGCCTCGGTGAGAAGCTGAGTCGGGCCACCGGCAGGATCGATCACGAAGATCTCGCTCCGAGACATGGGCCTCCGACTCACGAACGCGATCCTCTGGCCGTCTGGCGACCAGCGCGGAGGGGCCGGATCGCCGCCCACCTGGATCGGTATCGGCTTCCCGATGGGCATTCCATTACTTCCGAGAATCGTCAGCGCAACGCCATCGCCCACCTTCTGAAACGCGGCGATTCGGGTGCCGTCACGACTGACATCGGCGCCAGTCGTAGACGACGCCACGCGTCGCGGCGGTGCCACCGAGCGCCGATACCTCCCAGAGCGTACCGGACTCCCCTTCCGTCGTCGGCGGCACGAAGTACACGATGGCGCTCGAATCAGGCGACCACGCGGGCATGCTCGTGGTCGGCGGCGTCGTGCGTGATCGGAAGTGCGGCGCCGCCGGCAAGCAGCCGCACCCAGATCTGACGCCGGCCGTCGAGCGGCGCCACGAAGGCAACGGTCTTGCCATCCGGCGACACCGCTGGCATTTCCTCGATGCCGACAAAGTCGGTGATCCGCTGGAACCGCACATCAGGCGGGGGGCTCCGGCCGGAGGAGCCGGCGGTGCCCCATCGACGGCCGATCGCGACGCCAGCGACGGTGGCGAGGACAACAGCAAGCGCGGCAAGGCCGAGCCGCGCCCATGGGGCTCGGTCGTGCCGCGACAGCGCCAGCGGCCACTTGTCCGGAATCCTCCGGCCGCCGCCGCGCGACGCGCCGCAGATCGACGACCAGATCGCGCATCGACTGGTAGCGGTCTGCCGCATCCTTTTCGAGCGCCTTCTCCACGATCATCCGCAACGGCACCGGAATATCCGGGCCGAGCGGCGCCGCGTTGCCGTGTATGACGCATTGCAATACCTCGAGCTCGCTCACCCCCGAGAACGGACGCCGCCCGGCGAGCAACTCGTAAAGCACGACACCAAAGGAAAAGACGTCGCATCGCGCGTCGAGCGGTTTGCCCGACGCCTGTTCCGGGGACATGTACGCGACCGTTCCGACGACGACGCCGTGGTGCGTGACCGTTTCCGGCGGCGCCACGGTGGCCTCGTGCGGCACGGCGTCGGACATCTTGGCGAGACCGAAATCCGCGAGCTTCGCGTAACCGTTCTTGGCAACGAGCACGTTCTGCGGCTTGACGTCGCGGTGGAGGATGCCGGCCTGATGCGCCGTCGCGAGCGCGTCCGCGACGCCGATCAGCAGATCGACGACCTGACGCCAGGACCGCGGCTCCTGGGCGGCCCATTCCTTCAGCGTGCCGCCGTCGACGAATTCTGAGACGAGGTACTGGGAGCCGTCGAACTCTCCGACGTCGTGAACCGTAAGGATATGCGGATGGTTCAGCGACGAGGCCAGCTGCGCTTCGCGCTGGAACCGGCGGCGCGACTCGGCGTCCGCGACTTGCGTGGAGAGAAACTTGATCGCGACGGGCCGCTGGAGCTTGGTATCGAGGGCGACGATCACGACGCCCATCCCGCCCTCGCCGACCACGTCTTGCAGTCGGTACGGGCCGAGGAGCATGCCGGACTTGATGCCGCCGCCGACCCGAGCCCAGCGGTCGGACGTCACAGCCGACCTCGGCGACCGGTGAACCGGGCGAGCGCGCGCGTGGCGGGAGCCGGCACGACGGGCTATTCTACCGAAAATGCTGAGCTCTCGCGGTGAGCGCGATTCAACCTCGATCTCTATCCTGGAAGGCAGTCCATCTCATGCGCTTACTCATCGTTGTTGCTGCCGGGCTCGCTGCCTGGCTCGCTGCCGGGACCTCCGCGCTGCTCGCAACTGGCCCGATCGCCACGGCACGAGCGCAAGATCGTTTCGCCGAGTTGGACCGGACCGTTCAGGCGTTCCTCGATCGGCATCGCGGGACCTGGCAGGATCTCAATGTCCCTGAGAGTGACGGTCGGGTTCTTCACAATCTGATCCTGAAGCACAAGTACACACGGGCCCTCGAGATCGGGACGTCCACCGGGCACTCGGGCGTGTGGATGGCGTGGGCACTCGCGAAGACCGGCGGCCGGTTGACGACGGTCGAGATCGATCCGGGACGTCATCAGACGGCGCTCGCGAACTTCAAGGAGGCCGGCCTCACGGCCTACATCGATGCGCGGCTCGGCGATGCGCACCAGATTGTGCCGGCGCTTCCGGGGCCGTTCGATTTCGTCTTCTCGGACGCTGACAAGGATTGGTACAAGAACTATCTGGTCGCGGTCTGGCCGAAGCTGGTGCCCGGCGGGTGTTTCACGGCCCACAACGTGTCGGCGCGCTTCTTTGGGGGCGGAGGCGCCCGAGAATTCCTGTCACATCTGAAAACCCTGCCCGATGCCGAGACGACGATTGACACCTCGAGCAGCGAGGGGATTTCGATCAGTTACAAGCGCGGTCAGCCGCGCTCGTAGAGTGCGCCGAAACGATGAGAACGCCACGGGCGATTCCTACTGGGGCGCGAGCGAGACCTTGAGGTTCTTGACCGGCGCGCCGTCTTTCAGGAAGCGGGCGCACGCCTGCCAGTTGTTCACTTCGTTGATGACCTTGAGCACCAGCACGTTCTGCCCCTTCGCCAGCGCGACCTCGACCTTGTCGGTGTCCTTCTCGAGCGTGCGCGTCTCGGCGAACTTGAACACCTGCTGACCGTTGAGCCACGCCTTTCCCTGGTCGTTGGTGCTGAGCGCCAGCGTCACCTTCATTGGCTCGTCCGCCACGACATAGGCGACCGCGTACCCGGCCACGTATTCCCCACGCTCTTTGCCAAACGACTGCAGGAAATCGATGAAGTAATCCGAGGTCTGATGCGCCTTCCAGGTCAGTTCCCTTCCGCCGACGGTCACCTTGTCGTCGGCCTTGGGCTTGATCGCGGCTTCGCCCTTGAGAAAATCCTTGTCGATCTCGGACGCACCCTGGTCTCCGTCGATGGCGATCGGCGCGAGCACCAGCCAGTTGCGGATGAATCCCTCGGCGTCGGGATTGGAGGTTTGCGAAAGGGGAAGGAGGACGGCGCTGACCAGGGCAAGGATCATGGAAGTTCTCATGGCATCTCCTTCACAAGCGGATCAACCACGACCCGCCGGCCTGATTAGCTGCGAAGTGGCCGCTATTATGGCACCTGTGCCAGGAGCGCGACGAGTAGGGCAACTGGCAACGCTTCAGCCATCCATCCGCCACAGAGCCGTAGCCTAACCCGACGCCCCTGTTCGTGGAGCTGACACAACTGGAACTCTCCGCAAGCAACAGAGCCAAGCCATCCTGCAGACACGGCGCTATCGAGGCGTGGGCTCCCTACGTCGAGGTCTCTCAGAAGAACAATGAACTGACGATCACAGCCGATCTTCCAGGTTTAAAGAAGGACGAAGTGACCGTGGACATCAACGACGATGCGGTTACGATTCAGGGCGAGCGCCAACGGCAGCATCGGGAGGAGCGCGAGGGCTACTATCACAGCGAGCGGATCTACGGCAGTTTCTATCGCGTGGTTCCGTTGCCAGACGGCGCGATCAGCAAACAGGCGAAGGCGCGCTTCCGCGATGGCGTGCTCGAGATCACGATACCGGCGCCGCCCGCCTCGAGCGGTCGTCGTCTTGAAATCACCGAAGAATCAGGGACGTAGCCGATTCGACAAGCAGACGACGCGGGCCGGAAAGACCTTCTTCCCCGGCCCCAGCAACCGATCCGCAACGCTTCAGCGGGATCAGCAGGGTGGCAGCCTGGTCGTTCCAACAACAGTCGATTGCGGCGTTGAACTTGGAGCAGGCGCCATCGACGTCATACCCGCAGCCGACGAGCCTGGTGCTCATCGGTGAGCTCAACGTCGGCGAGCTCAACGTCGGCGAACTCAGCGCCGGCGAACTCAGCGTCGATGACGTGAGTGAGGACGTGAGAGTCGAGCTCGCATCCGAATGGCGCCGAGGTGGACGGCACTCCGCGCAGCCCGGTCGGCGAACTCAAGCTGGATCCCACTCCGCTCGGGCTCGACGCCAATCCTCCTGGGCTCGACAGCGTCCCAGACAGACCGCTCGATCGACCCCGTCAGGCTCGAGGATTCTGCCGACGAGAGGCTCGACGACACTGTCGACGACGACATCGTGGATGGAAGCGACGTGACGCTCGTGCTCGTCGTCGAGCCGCGGCTTGGTGATCGGGAAGTGCCGGTGCGCGAGCTGCCACTCCTCGACGCCAATGGTGTGCTCGAGGCCGTCGGGCTCGACGGACCGAAAGTCGGAATGCAGGGCGCGTCGAGCGGCTGAGCAGGAGAATTCGGCGTCGGCACGCCCGAGCCGGTCTGAACCGAGCCTACTATGGGCGCGCCGGGATTCGTCGGATTGGGCGCCGCGGGATTTGTCTGAATCTCGCGCCGCGTTACCGTTGAGGCGCATGCAAGGCTGACACAACCGAATAGCGCTGTCTTCATTTCACCGCTCCCTCTTTTTGAATCTCCTCTCGTTCGCCGTTGAATTTTGCAAGCATGCCGCCAACCTATCGAAACAGCGGAGTTTTCATCGGTACAGTTCTGAGGCCGCTCGGACAATGCGATATCATGCCAGCCGCGCGTCATCGTCTGGAGTCGCTATGAACGAATCGCGAGTGCTCGTCGTCGGCGCTACGGGTCAGCTCGGAGGAGTGATAGCGCGCAAGCTCATGGCCTCTGGCGCCAGGGTCCGCGCGCTCGCTCGCAACCGCGACGCGCTCGCCTCGCTCGGACCGGCGGCCGAGATCGCGGCGGTCGATCTCCGCGACGTGCCCAAGCTCACCGAGGCGTGCCGCGGCGTCGAGCAGATCGTCGCGACCGCCAACAACAACATGGGCAAGGGGGCTCTCAGCCCATCCCGTGTCGATCTCTCCGGTTACCAGAACCTCTGCGCCGCCGCGCGCAACACCGGCGTGCGGCGCCTGATCTACGTCTGTACCGCGGCGTCGCGCAGGACGCGCCGGTCGACATCTTTCGCATCAAGTGGTACATCGAGGATGCCATCCGCCGCAGCGGCGTGCCGCACGTCATGCTTCGGCCAACCGCGTTCATGGACATCTGGATCGATCAGATCGTCGCCAAGAGCATTCGCGACAAAGGGTGTCGCCATGATTTTCGGCGACGGCACCAGCGTCGCCAACTACATCGCCGTCGACGACGTCGCGGAATTCGCGGTGAAGATTCTCGCGCGCCCCGAGATCGTCAACGAGGCCGTCGACGCGGGCGGCCCGTCGAACCTGTCGCAAAACGATCTGGCGACACTCGTCGAGCGGCGCCTGCACGTCCTCGGGCAAGCGCCGGCACATCCCGGTCGCGGCCCTGCGCCTGTTGCCGCCGGTTATCCGCCCTTTCAATGAAGTCGCGGCCAGGATGATGACGCTCGGCCTCTACCGGGCGACGGAATCGACCGGGTTTCCGGGATGGAAGACGTCCGCGGATAAGTTTGGCGTCGCACCGCGGACCGTCGAGACCTACCTCAGTCAGATGACGTGAGGGGACCTCCCTGTTCTGACTGTGTTTGGGATCTCGGGCCAAGAACGGGCGCTGCGGGTCCTGGTGACCGCGCAGCGCCGTTCGAGCGAAGCGCGCTAATTCGCCTTCTTCGCGTGAAGCGAGAACGCAGCACCCTGCGGATCCATGGCGTTCACGATCCAATCGCCGCCCGGCACTTCCATCGGCCCGTTCAGAATCTTGCCGCCGTTCGCTTTGACGCGTTCCGTCGCCGCGTTGATGTCGGGCACGCGGAAGTAGATCTGCCAGTTGGGTGGCACGTGCGCCATTTCGGGCGGCTTGTTCATCATGCCGCCGATCATCCCGTGCGGGCGGTTGAACATGTGGTACTTGCCCATCGGTCCCATGTCCATCGCCTCGCTCGGCTGCCAGCCGAACACTTCGCTGTAGAACTTCAGCGCCGCCGGGGCATCGGTCGTCATCAGCTCGATCCACGACACCTCGCCGATTTCCGCCGGGCCTTCCGGCTGCTGATCGGTGCGCGCCGGCTCGTAGATGTAGAAGGCAGCGCCCTGAGGGTCGGTCATCATCTGCATGCGGCCGATGGTCGGCACCTCGATCACTGGAGAACACTCTTTGCCGCCGAGCTTCTTGATGTGGGCCGCGGCCGCTTCGAGTTTCGGCACGCCAACATACATGGACCAGAACGGCGGCGCCTTCACCTCGTCCGGCTTCGTCATGAGGCCGGCAACCGGCAGCTCTCCGCTCCTTTTGAACAAGGTGTAAGGCTGAGGGGAGCCTTCGAACGGCGCCGACTTCCAGCCCACGACCGTCCGGTAGAACGGCTCGGCGGCCTTCATGTCGGTCGTCATCAATTCGAACCACAAGGGACGTCCGAGCAGGGTCGACACAGCAACAGTCATAAAACCTCCCGGGCAAAACAGCTGAACTACCCGTCGAACACTCACTGGGATTCGACGGTTCGCAGTCAACTAGTTTGACACGATCGCTCGGTCCGTCGCACGGTCGAAGTCAACGATGATGCCGGCCGCAGCAGAGCCAAAAGCTCTTCACCGCTGAGGCCGCCGAGCCCGCAGAGCCATACTTGTCGTTTCTCTGCGCGCTCGGCGCTCTCAGCGGTGAGATGCTTTGCCAGTGAGCGCTGCCGGGGTACGCAGAAATGGTTTCAAGAGGTTACAGCAGACTTCGCTGCCGGAGGTCCGAGATCAGGAGATGCAGGCTCACGAGCAGCACCCACGCCGGAAACAGCAGCTCAATCCAGGCGAATTCCTTGATGACGAACAGCAGCACGTAGCCGATGGCGTAGCCGAGGTAGGCGAGCCATTTGGGCAGGAGCTCGGCGCGGCGCGCGAGGGCGGACGTCGCGAAGATGAACGCCGCGCCCATCCTGATGGCGAAGACGTTGACGATGGTGTAGGTGACGCTCCGCCCGATGGCGTAGGTGTCGCGCGAGGCGTGGAATCCGTCGGCGATAACCGTATCCATCAACCCGCGGCAGATGGCGGCCGCCGCGAACAGCGTCCCGACAAACAACATCCCGCTCCCGAGAAACACCGTCGACTCGATCCGGCCAACGTCCGTGCCGATCCGATGGCGCAGTACGGCCATGAACCAGAGAAACGACAGGCCCATGAACGGGACGAGGTGCAGCGCGAAATAGACCGAGCGCTGGTTCCCCGGGTTCGGCGAGCCACGTGCCCGGCTCCGTCGGATCAGCGGGGATCGCCAGCCTGATGAGTACCATCGACACCAGGCACATCACCGCGAAATTGATCCCGCTGACGGCAACGGTGAGCTGCGACACCTCTTGCTGCAGCGCGATGATCGAAGCAGGTTTGACTTTCACGGTGTTCTGGACTGAAGGATCACGTGAATCATACTGCCCTCGAGCCGGGCCGCTTCAACGCCCGAAAAACTGAATGAGGTTGCCGGCGTTGTCGCGGATCAGGAAATTGCTCTTGATCTTGTCCCGCGCCGGAAACGGGCCGATGGCGATCGGCACACCGCGCGCCTTCAGAGCATTGAGCGTCCGGTCGAGATCGTCAACGACGACACCCGCCTTGAAAATGCCATGAGTAAGTTGAGCTTCCCGCGCGTCAGCCGCCGCGGCAGCCAACTGAACCAGTTCGACTGTGAGCCCCCCGCCCTCGAGAACGACCACGGCGGCATCCTTTTCTCTGGGCGGCTGCAGGATGACCTGCAGTCCGAGCTTCTCGGTGTACCACTTCGTGCTCGCGTCGATGTCCTGGACGGAGACGGCAAAGAATGCGCCGCTGACGGCAGAAAACGGCGGCTCGGCGCCCGGTTTGGACTGGCTTGGCGCCAGCAGCGCCGCGGCGAGACACAGTGCACGCACCAGCATGATTCACCTCTCTAGGGGATGATCCGGACCTCGGCCTTCCCTACACCGTTCCGAAGCGGCAATAGGGTCAATTTGGCCGCGGATCGCACGGACCTCCCGGCTGACCGCGCGAAGAGAGATTTTGACGCCCGCTCGTCCCGTGCGCAGCGCCGTCAGCCGTCCGGCACACGGATCCGATCCGTGTAGTCCGTGTGGTCCGTGGCCGATCCGAGTCTCATTAACCTACTACTGAAGCGGCTCTGAAGTGGCCGCACCGTGACACGTCCGCGTAAGATTAGCTTGGCATCTTAGAAGAAAGGACCATCATGCTGACCCGCCGTTCGTTTCTGGCTTTGACCGCCGCTGGGGCGGCGTCCGTCATCGGCGCGACCGGTCCAGGCGATCGAACCCATCGCGCGCCACGGCGCGGCGCGGATCAAGCTGAGCCTGGCCGCCTACTCGTTCCGCAATGTGCTGACTGGTCCGCAAAAGTCGATGACGCTCGACGATTTCATCGACCGCGCGGCCGCGTGGGACCTCGACGCGGTCGAGCCCACCTCCTACTACTTTCCTGAATCACCCACCCCGGAGTACTGCCGGCGGCTGCGCCGCCACGCGTTCCTGCTCGGTCTCGGCATCTCTGGCACGGCGGTGCGGAATACCTTCACCTATCCACCCGGTCCTCAGCTCCAGAAGGAAATCGCGCACGTCAAGCATTGGGTCGATCTGGCCGTCGATCTCGGCGCGCCGACGATCCGGATCTTTGCCGGCGATCTTCAGAAGGGCACGACCGAGGCCCAGGCGCGCGAATGGTGCATCCAGGCCATCCAGGAGTGCTGCGACTACGCCGGCACGCGCGGCATCATCCTCGCCCTCGAGAACCACGGCGGCATCGTGGCGAGCGTCGACGAGCTCCTGACGATCGTGAAGGCCGTCAAGTCGGACTGGTTCGGCGTCAACTGGGACAGCGGCAACTTCCAGGGCGCCGATCCCTACGGAGATCTCGCGAAGCTCGCGCCCTACGCGGTCGTGGCACAAATCAAAACCGAGATCTCTCCGAACGGACAGCGACAGGAGGCGGACCTTGGCCGCGTCATCGGCATCCTGCGGACAGCCGGGTATCGAGGGTACGTCGCGCTCGAGTACGAAGCGAAGGAAGATCCGTTTGTCGCCGTGCCACGCTATCTGAAGGAATTGCGAGCGCCTGATTGCAGCGGGCTGACCTCAGTTGGTCCTGAGCGCGCGGATTGGCGAGATCGATGCCGCGCGACGCGCTGGAATGACGGCTGCGAAGAACGCGCAGGCGGCCAGCGAGAGCGCGCTGACACCGAGCGCCAGCGGATCCCAGAACCGCACTCCGTAGAGCTGCGCCGAGAGCAGATAACCGGCGCCGATCGCCAGCGGGAGGCCAAGTGCCAGACCGACGAGCACGCGGCGGAACGCGCCCTGCAGCACCATCCCGACAACGTTGCCGCGAGCGGCGCCAAGGGCCATTCGTATCCCGATCTCGTTGGTTCGCTGCGCGACCGTGTACGCCGTCACACCGTAGAGGCCGATCGCCGCGAGCACCAGCGCGACGATGCCGAAGAGTCCCGCCAGGCTCGCCACCGCGCGCTGTTGATCGAACGATCGATCCACTTGCTGCCGCAGCGTCCTGACGCTGGTGATGGTCAAGTTCGGATCGACAGCCGCCAGCGCCCGCCGAACTTCTGGTTCGAGGGCGGCGGGTGGCAGATCGGTGACGAGCAGCAGGCCACGCACGAAGTGAGACCGCAACTCGAGACGTTTCATGATCGGATGGGCGTAGTCGACGGTCTGCGCGAGCGCGACGTAGAACATCGGGCGCGCCGGCCGGTCGAGCTGGAAGCCGGCGAACTTCGCGTCGCGGACGATTCCCACAATCCGGTAGGTGTTGACGTACTCCGGCAGGTCGAGGCCGAAGCGCTGGTCGAGCGGATCCTCGCCGTCCTTGAAGAATCGGCGAACGAACGCTTCGTTCACGACCGCCACGTGCTCGGACGACTCGTTGTCGGCCTCGGTGAAATGACGGCCGCGCGCGAGCTTGACCCCGAGAAGTTGGAGGTAGTTGGCGCTGACCCGATCCCACGATGCGCCAGCCTGCTCGCCGGGTTTCGGCGCCGGATGCCCCGCCACCAGGACCAGTTCGCCCCAGTTGTCGGTGAGCGGATTGTAGAGGGCGAGTCCAGCGCCGCGAACACCAGGGAGCCGGTTGAGTCGTTCCTCCAGGGCTCGATTGAGTGCCGCGAGCTTCTCGGCAGTGTAGGTGGCTGGCGGCCGGTTCAGGGCCACGAGCACGCGGCCCTGAACTTCATAGCCGAAGTCCTGATGCTCGAGTTTGCCCAGGCTGCGGGCCAGCATCATCGAGCCCGCCACCAGCACGACGGCGAGCGTGGCCTGCACGACGAGCAGCGCCTTGCGGGTGAGCGACGAGTGATCGCCGGTGCTGCGGCCGGCGCCGCGCAGCGCGTCCATCGGATCCGTGCGCGTCGCAAACCACGCCGGCATGGCGCCAAAAAGGATGCCGGTCGCGAGCGCCAGCGCAAACGCGAACCCGAGCACCATTGGCTCCGGATACGTGTCGATCGGCACGAACGCGGCCCCGGCGAAGGCCAGCGACAAGAGCAGCCGTGCCGTGCCGATCGCGACGGCAAGCCCGACGACGCCGCCGGCGACGGCGAGGAGAATGCTCTCGACGAGCGCCTGCGTCACGATCTGACGGCGCGAGGCGCCGATCGCCAGCCGCAGCGCGGTCTCGCCGCGACGCGCCACCGCTCGCGCGAGCAGCAGGTTGGCGACGTTGGCGCAGGCAATGAGCAGTACCAGCCCGCACACCGCGAGGAGAATCTGCAGGCTCCTGCCGTACTGCTCCTTCATGATGCCGACGCCGGCGCCTGCCGGCACGACTGCGATCACCTGCCGCGGGAGGCCCTGGATGACATCGGGCATCCAGTTGGCCGGGTAGCCCGACTCGTGCTGCATCCACTGATGCAGAATCCCGGTGAGCCGCGGCCCAATGCCGTCGGTCGTGGCGCCGGGCCGAAGCCGGCCGATCACCCGCAACCACGCAGAGATCGGCTGACGGAGGATCGAGGTGTCGCCGTTGATGAGCGGCTCCTGCTGCAGCGGAATCCACAGATCCGGCGGGTCGCCGCGCAACGTTTCGCCGAAGAATCCCGGAGGGGTCACGCCGACGACGGTGAATGAATGGCCCTCGACGACGAGCGTCGCGCCGACCATCGATGGGTCGGCACCGTACGTGCTCTGCCACACATGGTGGCTCAACACCGCCACCGGCGGCGCCGCCGGCGCATCGTCTGTCGCGTTGAACACGCGGCCGCCAAACGCGCGGACGCCGAGGGTCGAAAAATATGTCCCCGTGACGTACTGCGACCGGAGCGGCCTGGAGGTCGACTCGACGTTCTGCCGTCTCACACTGAGGCGAGGCCCGCCCGCCTGGAATGCCGTGACCTCTTCAAACTCCGGGAGCTCGGCCTTCAGCCGCTCGTAGAGCGGAAACGAGAACATGCCCCATCGATCCTGCGGACCACCCTGGACGCAACACGAATCGCCGTCGCCGATGCGGTAGAGGCGCAAGGGGTCGCTGACAGGCAGCGACCGCAGCATGACGGCGTGGATGAGCGTGAAAATGGCCGTGGTGCCGCCAATCCCGAGGGCGAGCGTCAAGACCGCCGTAATGGTGAATATGCGCGCCACCCAGAACTGCCGCAGCGCATAGCGAAGTTCGCCGATGAGGTTCCCCAACGTGTGCTCCTGAACGGGTCAAGTCTCTCGTTCAGGCTTAGACGGGAACCGGGCGCGATTCGTTTGGTCGCTCGATTCGCGCGATCGCTCTAGAAATACAGTCCGAAGCCCAGCACTGGGACCGTCCTTCGACGCAATGCTCCTCGTTTCAAACGTGAACGCGCCGCCGTTTTACAAACGCTGAAAATTAGGGTCCTCGCGCTCTCCCGGAGCCGGCGACGACGCGCTCCACCGCATGCAGAATGCGAGCACACCTCCTGCTTCGACGGTTCAGACGATGTCGCGGCCGAGAAACGGAGCAGAACTCCGTCTCGAGCCCCATGAGGCGATGCGTCATTCGCGTTACTATTCCCCGCCGCCGGAACAAGTCTCTAAATAAGTGTCCGGTTCGTCCTGAGCGTCTGCCTGGACACGCTCCACCACGTCCGCGAGGACGTCGTTTTCTGGTGTCGGCTCTCGAACAGTCGATCGACTTCTGCCGCAGCGCTTTTCGTCGGTGTCATCCCTGCCTCCGTTTGCACGACTTTCGCGCAGGATGAGGTCAGAGTCAACTGCGCACGCGGGCTGCGGCCTGTCCCCGAAGGATCGCTTCAGAAATACAGTCCGAATCCCAACACCGGCCCTTGCAGGGTCTGCTTCACCGTCAGAGTGTGCTGGCCCACGGTGTCGCTCACCTTCAGGTAAAGCACGCTGTAGCCAAAGGTCAAGCCGACGTGATGGAAAATCTTCCAGTCAGCGCGGGCCGCCGCCGACAGATCCACTTCGGCCCCGACGCCAAACCCGCCGCCCTCTCCAGTCAGATGCAGTTCCCACCTGGGTCCAAGCGCAGCATGCCAGCCGAGACCGACAAGGGGGTCCCAGAGACCGGGCTTTCGTCTGAAAGTCGGTCGTTCTGCCAGAGTGATGTCGTACGTGAGCGCGAGCCGTCGAACGCCGACGGTCGCGTACAGGTCCTTGTACACCTTGACACCGCCGGACACGTGCCCGTAGATGGCGTCCAGCTCGACCTTCAACAGCGGCGTCTCGCGGTCGGTCGTCAGCGCGCCCCACATACCTTGTGCATCCACGCGCCACCAAGCTTTCTCCAGTGAAAAGCCAGCGAGTGCTGCTCCATCGAAGCTCGCAGTCGTGGAACCGGATCCGCCAGGCAGATCAGGCCCGCCCGGAACGTCCGGAAACGGCGGCACGCTTGCCTCGGCACCGAAGAACGGCGCCCAGACGAGCAAAGGATAGATCGATACTCGCAAGTCGTTCGGGTCCTTCGTCGCCGGAGTCTGTAACGGAGGACGCGTTGCCGAACCATCGTCGCTGGCGAGTGTCCACTTCACGTCAGCGAGTGTCGGTCCGGCGGACCGCGAGACCTGCGCCGATGCCGCTCCGGCAGCGAGAAGGATCAGCGCGAACGCAAGCGTGGGTGTCGTAGCAAAGCCGCCTATCCCTGGCGTCGTCCGGGTCTTAGTCATTGTCTGCAGCATCCTTGTGGTTCCTCGAATCTATGAACGAGCTGCCGGCGGTAACGCCGGCTTCCCGAGCCTAACCTTGCTCGAAGGGCGAAGCGATCAATCACCAGACGCGCTTCATCGTCAGGTCGATGGCGTGGTAGCTCGTGGTAAACGGCTCGTCAATCGTGTTACGCGTACGGTCCCAGACATACATCGCTTCGAAGCGCCACGCAAAGCTGTGGCGATAGGAGATGCCAGTGCGGATTCGCTGACTGTTGGCGAACCGCTCAGCAGGATCATCGACCGGAATGAACCACTCCCAGTCGGCCGCCAGGGACGCCGCGCCGTTGTCGGTGATTTTTGGGCGGTTGAGCGGCCACTGTCCTCCGAAGCGATTACGGAGCCTGAGGGTGGACGAGTTCGGCTTGTCGGTCGAGTAGTACAGGTTGCGCCATTCGAGGCGCACCAGATCGGTCAGCACCAGCCGCCGCTTCGGCCGGTGTTCTTTCTCGAGATCATCGCGCAGGTTCGAGAGGATGTGGAACCGGAGCCCGACCCGAGGCCTCACCTCGGTGGTATTGAGGTCGTTGTTTTGCTTGGTATAACCGACCACCAAGTCGCCGATCATGTCGAACCATTCGCCGCGGCTGTATTCAAAAGACGGCGTGATGTCGAGCGTGGCCCACTCGGGATCGCCGGACGGCTTCGACGACGCAGCACCTTGGGCTCGGCATCGACGCCCATCGTGATCCGGTGATCTTTGATCCAGTCGAACGTGAAGTTCCCCCAGAGTTGCAGGTCCGTTTGCGCGTGCGCGGCGCACGGGATCAGCAGCGCGACGACCGCTGCACCGATCGTCGCCACCTGTCGTCGAGCTGTCACGCGCCACTGCTCCTTGGTTCGCTGAGCCCGGGGGGGCGAACCAGCACTCTCCTCGATCGGTGTTGCGGCAGCTATGCGGAAACGGCAATCGAGCGCGGACAGTGCGCGCTCTGCGGCGAGTCCGGCTAACAGCCGGACACTACGACTGAAGCGGCTAGGAGCCGTTACCAGCGTCGAGCGACGCCGAGACGAACCGCCGGCCGTCGACCGCTGCGCGGATCGCGGGAATCAAGTCCGAGGCGAGGTGTGACTTGCGCACGTAGCCCAGAGCCCCGGCCGCCCAGGCCGCTTCCAGGAACTCGGGCTCGTGGTGCACGGTCAGAAAGACAACCGCAGCGGTCGAACCCGCCTCCTTGGCGCGGACAGCCGCCTCGAGTCCGTTGACGTCCGGCATCGAGATGTCGAGGACGAGCACATCGGGCTGCAAGCGCGCCGCGGCACTGACCGCTTCGCCACCATCGTTGACGGCGGCGACGACGGTGAACTCGCCGGAGACGAGCGCCGCGACCCGATCGAGCATCGGCTGATGATCGTCGGCGAGCAGCACCCGGACTGGACGCGCGCGGCCGGAGCCGTTCGAGGAATCGTTGGGAATCGCAGTGTCGGGATCGCCGAAGGGGGGCATTGGGTCCAAGCAAACCTTAGCGCCGTTCTGCTCATCTGTCGACGCGCAAAACTACCAGTTCGGCACTGGCAGCCGCGCGGGAACTTGGCGATCGCGTGTGTCGGAAACGACTCAGACGAGATGTTCGCGGACGGCGAACTGCACGAGTTCGGCCGTGGTCTTGATATTGAGCTGTTCCATCATCCGGTATTTGTGGAAGGCGATCGTGCGCGCAGAGACGTTGAGGATGCTCGCGGCTTCCTTCATCGACCGGCCTTCGGCGAGCAGCTGCAGCACCTCGCGCTGGCGAGGCGTCAGGCTCCGGCCCGTGGCGCCCTGCTCGAAGTGGTTGATGAATGAGCCGACCAGTTCCTTGGTGACAAACGGGGTGACGTAGTGCCGGCGCTGCATCACTTCACGTATCGCCAGGAGCAGTTCGGACGCCGCCGAACGCTTCAGCAGGTATCCTGACGCGCCGATCCGGAAGGCCTCGGCCGCCACGTCTGGATCCTCGTTCATGGTGACGTAGACGAGGCGGACGTCGGGCATCTGCTGCTTCAACTGACGCCCGGCGTCGAGCCCGTTGAGGAGCGGCATCGCGACGTCCAGCACCACGACGTCAGGCTTCAGTCGCGACGCGGCCTCGAGTAAGAGCGATGCCATCGCCGACGTGGCCCGACGATCTCGCACTCCGGCTCCAGCAGCTTGGCAAACGCCTCGACCAGCAGCGTGTGGTCGTCCGCGAGGATGACGCGTGGCTTCGACATGCCCGGCCCATTCTCACACCACTCGCGGCGCGATGCCAGCCTCGTCAGACCGCGCGCGACAGCGGCGACGACATCCGATGTCGCCGCAGCGTCTCCGACGGGGATTCCCCGAAGAGCGCCCGGTACTGCAGGGCAAAGCGACCGAGCTCGTAGAAACCGTAGTCGGTCGCAACGGCGGTGACGGTGGCCGCCTTGTTGCCGGCGTCGCTGAGCGCCTGCCGGACGCTCTGCAGCCGCTGGTTCAGGAAATAGCGCTTCGGGCTCTCCCGGTGGACGTCCGCAAACGCGTTGCGCAGGTCCGCTCGCTGACGCCGACCGTCTGGCTCAAGGCCGCGATGGTGATCGGATCGTCGAGGTGGCCCCGCAATACTTTTTCGGCGTCGGTCACGACCCGAAATCGAGAGGACAAGAAACTACCGTCTCGATGTGAAGGCATGCGGCGAACGATATCGAGTGACGGCCCGCTGCGGAACTGGAAGGACCTACAGATTCGCCGACAAAGACTGCCGGACGCCCTCTGGCAGAATTGACAGGTGGGTGAAGCCGTTCAGGGCTTCTCCTCCGCTGCAACGTCGACAGCAAGAGGTATCCGGATCTCGAGCCGCGCGCCGCGCGGCCGGGTCGACTCGACGCGCAGGTCGCCCCCGAGGGCGTGCAGCCGCTCGTGCATACTGGCCAGGCCAAGGCTTTCGCGCCTCGCGCCCTCCGCACTCGAAACCAACACCATCGTCCTCGATGCTCAGGGACAGCTGTCGATCGTCGGCGATGAGCTGCACTCGCGCGAAGCTCGCGCCACTGTGCTGACGACGTTGTCCAGGGCTTCCTGAGTGACGCGGAAGACGCAAAGAGCCACCGCCGCAGGAATGGCGTTGGTTCGGCCGTAGGCATCGAACGTCACACGGACGTTGTTTTGTTCCGACACCTCATCGCAGTAGCCCTGCAGGGTGGCGGACAGGCCGAGCGCTTCCAGCTTTGCCGGACGCAGCTCATGTGACAGACGGTAGACACGGCTCGAGATGCCGTTTGTCCGCTCCGACAGTTCCTGGAGCCTCGACGTCAGCTCTGTCGGCGACGAGGGGGGCTGCAGGCGGAGCTGCTCGAGATCGATGGCCAGGAGCGCCAGCTGCTGGCTGAAATCGTCGTGAAGCGCGCACGCCAGCTCGGCGCCGCTCCTCCTCCTGCGATGCGAGCAGGTGGCCAATGAGCTCACGTAACCGCCGTTCGACGGCGTTGTCCCCCATGACTCAGGAGCCTTCATAATCTCTTCACGCGATCGGGTACGCGTCCCCCGGCGGACCCCATCGTCCGCCGGGGAATGCTGTCGAGCCCTGGGTTACTTGTGGCCCTGCGCCTGCTGCAGCACCGAGTCCAGGTTGAACGATGCCGGCTTCTGGCGCGGTGGGAACTTGACGAAGTTCTCGATCTCCGACGCCACGACCGCCTGCATCAGGTACATCTGGGGCACGTGATCGACCATCCAGTCCCAGTAGGTATTCGAGTTGAAATCAGCGCGCTCGAACGGATCGCGACGAAGGCTCACGATGTGCGGCACGCGCAGCTTCACGAACGGCTCCGCCCACAGTTGCATCGTATGGGCGCGTTGGACCGCCAGGTTGAACTTGTAGTCGCCAACCCGTACCGCGATGACGTCACCGTCATCGCTGAAGTACATGAGGGAGTTTCTCGGGCTCTCCTTCACCTCGCCCTTGAGGTAGGGAATCATGTTGTAGCCGTCGAGATGGACGTTGTACTTCTGGCCACCGACCGTGGTGCCGTCCAGGAGTTGCTTGGTCACGTCCGGGTTGCCGGCGGCCGCCAGCAAGGTCGGGAACATGTCGATGTGCGAGACGATGCCGTTCAAGACCGAACCGGGCTTGATCTTCGCCGGGCCAGCGCATGAAGCACGGCACACGCCAGCCGCCTTCCCAGTTCGAGTCCTTCTGGCCGCGGAACGGTGTGTTGGCGCCGTCCGGCCAGGTGTCGTTCTCCGGACCGTTGTCGGTCGAGTACTGGACGATGGTGTTATCGGCGATCCCCAGCTCGTCGAGCTTGTCGAGAATCATGCCGATCTGCTCGTCGTGGACGACCATGCGATCGCTGTAGGGATCCTGCCCGCTCTTGCCGAGATTCTTCTCGGCGACGTGGGTGCGGAAATGCATCGCCGTGGCGTTGTACCAGAGGAAGAATGGCTTGTCCGCCTTGACCTGCTTCTCCATCCACGCGATCGCCCGAGCGGTGATCTCCTCGTCGACGGTTTCCATCCGTTTCTTTGTGAGCGGGCCGGTGTCTGTGACCTTCTGTTTGCCCACCCGTCCCCATCGTGGGTCGACGGTCGGATCGTCCTTGTCGGTGGCCACGCAGTCGAGCACGCCTCTGGGTCCAAATCGCTCCTAGAAGCCAGGATCCTTGGGATAGTCGGGCAGTTCCGGTTCTTCTTCCGCGTTCAGATGATAGAGGTTGCCGAAGAACTCGTCGAACCCGTGCACCGTCGGCAGGTATTCATTCCGATCGCCGAGATGGTTCTTGCCGAACTGACCGGTGGCGTAGCCGAGCGGCTTCAGCATTTCGGCGATGGTCGGGTCTTCCTTATGGAGGCCGACGGTGGCGCCGGGCATCCCGACCTTGGTCAGGCCCGTGCGGATCGGATTCTGGCCGGCAATGAAGCAGGCGCGGCCGGCGGTGCAGCTTTGCTGGGAGTAGTAATCGGTGAAGGTCACGCCCTTCCTTCGCGACACGGTCGATGTTAGGCGTGCGATAGCCCATCTGGCCGCGGCTGAAGTGGCTGAGGTTCCAGATGCCGATGTCGTCTCCCCAGAGGATGAGAATGTTGGGTTTTTTTGTAGCCATGGCTCTTTCCTATGCTCCTTCTCGTGTTTCGGGTTCCCCCGTCGACATGCCTCGATAACGCTGCACAATGCTCAGGAACACCTCCACTCCAACAACAGAATCGAGATAATCAACGAGCGTCTCGACGACGGTTCTGGGCGTCATCCCGTCGTGGCTGGGCTCGGGTTTGCTGCACGAATCGGTGGTGAACATCGCTCCTGCTTCGGGCGTCAATCCTATGACGCGGTGCCAGCGGCTTCTATGCAGATTCGGCAACTTCGGTGTCACTTGATGTGACCCTTGAAAATCGGGGAGAACTCGAACCCGATGATCCAACCCGGACTCGGCGCAGTCGATGGCTTGGCCACGGCGCCTCCCACTTCGATTGAGGCGCTGAAGGCCTGGTGGCCGATGTGAAACACCCTGCCGACCTGCGCGCCCAGAACAAAGGTCGCGTCTCCTCCGTGCTTCCAGTCGAACTCCCAGTCGTAGTCGCTGAGGCCGGCAAACCAGCCATCCTCGAGGTTGTAGGTCAGCGTCGGCGTGATGATCAGGGCGTTGACGCCGGGCCGATCCGAGTCGCCGGCAAAGGACATCGGGTTCTGAAACACGGCGCCGGCGATCAGATTCTTGATGCGGGTGTACATCAGCGCCACGGCTGGGCCGGCCTGCCACTTGCCGTCACCGAGCGCGTCTGTCGGATGCCGTAGGAAACACCAGCGCTGGTCCAAGACCCCACTGCCCCCAGGATGCCTTGAAGACGAACACATCGAAGACCTGCAGGTCGCCAACGCCCGCAGCGCTGACCGGCGACGGCAGCGACGGGAACGGCAGGGTGATCTTGATGCAGCTGCAGGTAGCGGAATGAGGCGAACGGACCAATCGGCAAGACCGGTTGAATTTCAAGCGCATTGGTGGCCCCGTCGGTACCTTCCACCGACGGAAAGAGCAAGTTGCGAAACTGCAGCAGGGTGACAGGCGCTGCAGGATTGTTGACCTGGTTGGCCAGTTCGCGGGCATCGGGCTTGCCACTTGGTGAGCCCGGTGGCGGTTTCTGCGCGGCGGGCGCCTGCGGCGACGAAGCCGGCGACTGCGCGCCGACGACCGTGGCCGAGAGCAGAACGAGTCCGATCGTGCCGAGTCCACAGCGCACGATTGCGCTCATCACGACCTGCACGACTTTGGGGTGGACCCAGATCCTGGCGATCCGGTTAGACCAGACCGCGCAAGACCGCCACGGCCTCGACGAACGATCCTGCGACGCGAGCGAACTGGTCGACGAGTTCCTCCATATGCACCCTCTAATCTGTGGCATTCCTGCTGCAGGCACTATGCGGAAACGGAAACGCCGACGCGTGCAAACCCGCCTAAACACAGGAAATAACCCATGCGCTCCCACGATATGTCGTGGGACGTGCCGCGTTGATGATTCGCGCGTGGCCGCGCGCCATCGGGCGCTATGATGGCACCCGCGCTTCAACATGACGTGACGGAGACGGTGTGAAGATTCTCCTGCTCTGGCTCGCCCTTGTTTGTGCGCCGCTCATCCTTGTTGATTCGGCGTTCGCTCAGGGCAGCGCGCAGAAACGCGTCATCGTGTTCAATGCGCTGAGGAAGGACGCGCCCGTTCCGCTCAGCCTCGATCGCGATCTTCAGAGGATCATCGGTGACGGTCTTTCTGGCGGACTCGACTATTACAGCGAGTCCATCGATGTCGCGCGCTTTCCCGACGACGACTATCAGGTGGCGTTGCGCGAGTTCCTCGCCCGCAAGTACCACGGACGGCGATTCGATCTGGTGATCGCGGTCAGCGAGGCCTGCCTGACATTCGTCGAAAAGAACCGGGAGGCATTGTTTCCTGACACGCCGATTGTGTCCCTGGTGAGCCCGGGCACGCGCCGAAGTGCGAACTCCACCGTCGTGTTCATCCGCCTCGACTTGAGTCGCACGATTGCGCTCGCGACGAAGCTTCAGCCCGACGCCACCAACATCTTCGTGGTCAGCGGCGCATCTGATAACGACAGGTTCTACGAGAACCTCGTGCGGACGCAGTCCGAGGCGTTCACGGGAACACTTGCGTTCACCTACCTGTCGGGATTACCCATGCCTGACCTCGAACAGCGATTGAGGACGCTGCCACCGCGGTCGTTCGTCTACCATCTGCTCGTCACGCATGACGGCGCCGGGAGGAACTACCCTCCACTCGAGACGCTCGACCGCGTCGCCGCGGCCGCGAATGCGCCGCTCTACTCTTTCGTGGAACTGTGGCTGGACCACGGGCTCGTCGGCGGCAGCCTGATCAGCCTCGAGCGTCCCGCCCAACTCGCCGCCGAGCAGGCGCTGCGCGTGCTCCGCGGCGAGAGCGCCGACAGTATCCCGACAACCGAGATCGATCCGAACGTCGACCAGGTCGACTGGCGGCAGCTCCGTCGCTGGAACATCAGCGAGGCTCGCGTCCCGGCCGGAACCACTATCAAGTTTCGTGAGCCGACCACCTGGGAGCGCTACAAGCTCTACATCATTGGCGCAGTCTCCGTGCTGGTCGTACAGACGATGCTCATCGCCGGTCTGCTCGTCCATCGACGACAACGGCGTCAGGCCGAAGAGGGCGTCCTCAAGAGCGAGGCAGAACTTCGCAGCAGCTACGCCCGGATCCGCGATCTCGCCCGCCGGCTGATCACCGCGCAGGAAGCCGAGCGGACGCGCATCGCGCGCGAACTGCACGACGACGTCGGCCAGCAACTGGCGCTGCTGTCGATCGAGCTCGAACAGTTGGGTGACTCCGTCCAGTCGGCTCGCGCTGACGCCCTGAAGCGCGCCCACGACGCCTCGGATCGCGCGGCCGTGATCTCCACGAGCGTCCACGACCTCTCGCACCAGTTACATCCGCCAAAACTCGAGCTGATCGGTCTGGTAGCGGCCATCGAAGGCCTGCGGCGCGAGCTGGCGGCGCAACATCAGATCGCGATCGACTTCTCCCACCAGGGCGTGCCGGCCGGGGTTCCGCGCGAGGTCGCGCTCTGCCTGTTCCGCATCGCCCAGGAAGGCCTGCGCAACGCGATCAAACACAGCGCGGCGCGCGAGGTTTCGGTGGAACTGGGCGCCGCATCAGACGGGCTCGTACTAGTCGTCGCAGATCAAGGCGTGGGATTCGACGTCAACGCCAATGGCGACGCCGGTCTCGGGCTGCTCAGCATGCGCGAGCGGCTGGAGCCGGTCGGCGGCACGCTCACGATTCGCTCTGCCGTTGGCGCCGGGACCCGGCTCGAAGCCGCGGTGCCGCTCGAACGCGCGCAGGCGGCGGGGTGACACCGACAGAGACCTGGCAACCACGCCAGAAGCGGCGCGTGCTATTCGTGTCGCAACGCGACCATCGGTTCGACGCGAACCGCGCGCCGGGCCGGCACCCAGCACGCAAACGCCCCGATGACCAGAATGATGGTCAGTGCGGCCATGAAGGTCATCGGATCGTGGGGTGACGTGTTCCAGAGCTGGTTGACGAGCAGTCGGTTGGTGAGGAGGCTCGTGACCACCCCAATCGCGAGGCCCGCCCCGATCAGGCGCAGGCCGAGGCGGACGACCATCCGCACGACGTGGCCGCGATCGCCGCCGAGCGCCATCCGAATCGCAATCTCGCGCGTCTGCTGGGACACCGTGTACGCCAGAACGCCATAGACGCCGAACGCGACGAGCACCACGCCGGTGCCCGCAAAGATCCCGAGCACGAGCACGCTGAACCGCGGTCGCGCGTAGAACCCTTGCGCCAGCCTCGCCTCGAGCGTGTCGGGCTCGATCAGCGCGGCCTGCGGATTGACGGCGCGCACCTCGTGACCGACGGCGGCGCTGAACCGTGCCGGATCGCTCGTCGTGCGCACCACGATCGGGAGAACAGTCGCGGGCCGGAGGCCGTACGGCAAGAACACCTGTGGCGCTGGCGGATCCTGGATGTTCTGGTTCTTCGCATCGGCGACGACGCCAATCACGACGAACGTTGGATCCGGGATCGGTACGGGAAGCGAGGCCAGCCGCGTCAAGCGGATCTCGCGGCCGACCGCGTCGAGCCCGCCGAAGTAACGCGAGGCGAGCGCGTGATTGATGATCGCGACCTTGCGCCCCGAATGGGCTTCACTCGCCGACAGCTGCCGTCCGGACAGAAGACGCAGGCCAAGAGTATCGAGGAGCCCTTCGCTGCAGAACTGAACGAGCGTCCGGGCGTTCTCCTGCGGCGACGCGCCGGGGATCTCGAGGGCACTGTCCAACCCGGTGAATGTCCCCATCCCGCTGGAGACCGCAACCGCGACGACCCCGGGAAGCGCCTGCACGCGGTCGATGACGTCGCGGTGGAATTGCCGGTGATCGCCGCCTGGCCCCTCTTGCGTGGGAGGAAACGCCACGCCCGACAACAGCACGTTCCGCGGGTCGAAGCCCAGATCGACGCCGACGAGTTTGATGAACGTCCGCATCAAGAGTCCCGCGCCCAGTAGCAGAACCATCGATAGCGCGACTTGCGCGACGACGAGGCCGCTGCGCATCCGCGTCTGCCCGCGGCCGGCCGTGCCGCTGCGGCCGCCGATGTTCGTGCCGACGCCCAGATCCTGACGCGCGCTCTGCAGCGCCGGGAAGAGCCCGAAACCGACGGTCGCGAGGGCGGCGGCAAAGAGCGCAAACAGCAAGACCGGCTGGTCCACCCTCAGCGTGGTTTCCCACGGCACTCCCTGCCGAGGCATGAAGCTCGCCAGCGCCTCGACGCCGGCGTACGCGAAGAGACACCCGGCCAGCAGGCCCCCGAGCGCCAGGAGCGCGCTCTCCACGAGCAGTTGTCGGACGATGCGCCCGCGGCTCGCGCCGATCGCCACGCGAATGCTGATTTCCCGCTCGCGCGTCGTCGCGCGGGCCAGCAGCATGTTCGCCACATTGCAGCAGGCAATCATCAGCAGGAGGCTCACGGCGCCGAAGAGCGTGTACAGCACGCCCCGGAACTCGCGGACCACCCAATCAATGACCGTGATCACCTGGAAGCGATATTTGGGCGGATAGTCGCCGGGGTGCTCCGCCGCTCGACGCGCCGCGATGACGTTGAGCTGGGCTTCCGCCTCCTGCGGCGTCACGCCGGGTCGCAAGTGCGCCTGGAACGCACGCGTCCCTCTGGGCGATCGAGGATCGTCGCTTCGGCTGAGAGACGATGGCAGCCAGAGATCGACGATGTTCCATTCGAACCGCGGCGGCATGACGCCGATGATCGTCCTCGGTTCGCCGTCGAGCACGAGCGTGCGGCCAATTACGCCCGGATCCGCGCCGAACAGCCTGACCCACGTCCGATGGTTGAGGACGCCGACGGGCGGCGCGCCAGGCGCGGCATCGGCCGCGCCGAATACCCGGCCCAGCTGAGGGCCGACACCAAGGAAGGTGAACCCGTTCGGGGTCATCCACGCGATCATCAACCGCTCAGCGCTCGACTCGGTGATCCAGTGCATCGCCTGCCGGCTGGTACCGACGACATCTTCGAACGCGGCCGCCTGTTCCTCGTAGTCGAGGAACTCGGCCGCCGGGAAGTAGGGACCTCGGATGATGCGATCTGACTCGTCCTTCAACAGGACATTGACCATGCGATCCGAGCGTGAGTACGGAAACGGATCGAGTACGACGTTCCTGAGGACGCTATAGATGACGGTCACCGCGCCGATGCCCAGGGCCAGGGTGATCACGGCGACGGCCGTGAAGCCAGGGGTCCGCGCCAGCGCGCGACTACCGTAGCGCGATGTCGCGGCGAAGCGTCTTCCATCCACGTGAAGGACCGCGCGTCGCGCTGCTGCTCTTTGGCGGATTCCACGTTCCCGAACGCCCGGCGGGCGGCACGGCGCGCTTCGTCCGGCGGGAGGCCGCGGCGAGAGTACTCCTGCTCGAGCAGACTCAGGTGCGCGTCGACTTCTTTGGCGAGCTCGCGTTCTCCTCGGCCCGCGCCGATGAACTGACCCAGCCGGCGGACGAAGCGACGCACTGACGACATGACTACGGCTCGTCCAGCAGCAGCCGGTCGACGAAGCCGGCGAGCCGGCGCCAGCGCTCGGTCTGTTTCTCGAGCGCGCGCGCGCCAGCCTTCGTGATCGCGTAGTACTTCGCCTCGCGGCCCGATTCAGTCCTCTGCCACGTCCCCTTGATCCAGCCCTTCTGGTCCAGGCGGACCAACGCCGCGTAGAGCGTGCCCTGGTTGAGCGGAAACGCATGATCGGCCATCTGGTCGAGGCGCGCGGCCAACCCGTACGCGTGCTGCGCGCCCATCGTCGACAGAGCGCGGAGCACGATTAGGTCCAGTGTTCCCTGGAGAACTTCGACTCGATTGTCTTCACTGGGCATCGCAGTGGAGTAAACCGCGTCTCCGCTGGGATGTCAAGTGGAACGATCAATCGAACCGGCAGCGGCGAGGCGATCCGGCTGGCAGCAGCAGTAGAATCGGAATCAGAACCAGCTGATCCATGGCCACCTCGTGACGTACACGGTTCTTCTGATCGTCACTTCTGATCGTCATCGCACTTGAAACCGCGGCCACTAATACGAAATGATGGAAACCCTGTGCCTGCACTCCACTGCCGAACTCGTCCGATATGCGCTCGACCGTCGGCTGACGCTCGACTGACCCCTCAGTAGCGGTGCATTCCGAATCAATCCTGGTTGAACGCGGCCTGGCAGCCGGAGCCTTGGGCTACGTGTTGAAAGATGCGGCTGGCGACGAACTCGTCGCGGCCGATCAGGCCGCCCTCGGCGGCCACAAGTACGTCAGCGCGGCCCTCGGCGGCCCGGAATGCGGAAGGGACAAGACTGAAAGTTTTGCCGGTGACGTCTAAACCAAGCAGTGCCGGCGCGACAAACGTTGCCAGATGCCTCATCTGACCAAGGAGAAACAGGAATGAGCTCGCAAGACACGATTCAACGATCGATTCTTCCAATTCCTGACAAGCAGTACGTGGGCGTGACCACGTACGACGCGAAGGATCCGGACACGAAGTTTCCGCCGATAGAGCCGCTGCGGCCGCCGAAGGGCGCACCGAATGTCCTCATCGTGCTGCTCGACGACGTGGGGTTCGCTGCGTCGAGCGCGTTTGGCGGCGCAATCAATACGCCCACCGCCGAGCGTCTCGCGAAGGGTGGCCTGAAATTCAATCGCTTCCACACCACGGCGCTGTGTTCGCCGACGCGCCAGGCGCTCTTGACGGGACGCAATCATCACTCCGTCAACATGGGCGGCATCTGCGAGATCGCGACCGCGGCTCCCGGCTACTGCTCGGTGCTGCCCAAGAACAAGGCGCCGCTGGCGATGACGCTCAAGCTCAATGGCTACTCGACGGCGCAGTTCGGCAAGTGCCATGAAGTGCCGGTCTGGGAAACGAGCCCGATGGGGCCGTTCGATCAGTGGCCGACGGGCGGCGGCGGCTTCGAGTACTTCTACGGCTTCATCGGCGGCGAAACCAATCAGTGGTACCCGGCGATCTACGAAGGCACGATCCCAATCGAGCCGGAGAAGACGCCGGAGGAGGGCTATCACTTCACCGAGGACATGACGAACAAGGCGATCAAGTGGACGCGCCAGCAGAAGGCGCTGATGCCCGACAAGCCGTTCTTCATGTACTTCGCGCCGGGCGCCTGCCACGCGCCGCACCACGTGCCGAAGGAGTGGATCGACAAGTACAAGGGCAAGTTCGATCAGGGCTGGGACAAGCTGCGCGAGGAAATCTTCGCGCGCCAGAAGAAGCTCGGCGTGATTCCCGCCGACGCGGTGCTGACCGCGCGGCCGGCCGAGATCCCGGCGTGGGACGACACGCCGAAGGAGATGCGGCCCATCTTCTGCCGCGAGATGGAGGTCTATGCCGCCTTCCTCGAGCACACTGATCACCATCTTGGAAGGCTCGTCGATGCCCTCAAGGATCTCGGAATCCTCGACGACACGCTGATCTATCTGATCATCGGCGACAACGGCGCGTCGGCTGAAGGCACGCCGAACGGCTGCTTCAACGAGATGGCGACGCTGAACGGTCTGGCGGGCATTGAAACGCCCGAGTTCCTCAAGTCGAAGATCGACCTCTTCGGCGGACCGGACGCCTACAACCACTACGCGGTGGGCTGGGCGCACGCGATGGACACGCCTTACCAGTGGACCAAGCAAGTCGCATCACATTGGGGGGGCACGCGCAACGGAACGATCGTCCACTGGCCCAACGGCATCAAGGGCACGGGCGAGGTGCGCAACCAGTTCCATCATGTGATCGACGTCGCACCGACGATCCTGGAGGCTGCCGGCCTTCCCCATCCGACCATCGTCAACAGCGTGCAGCAGGCGCCGCTCGAAGGGTTCAGCATGCTCTACGCGTTCAACGACGCGAAGGCGGCGGAGCGGCACGAAACCCAGTACTTCGAGATGTTCTGCAACCGCGGCATCTACCACAAGGGCTGGACGGCGGTGACGCGGCACGGCGTGCCGTGGCTCGGCGCCTACAAGCGCGGCTTCGACGAAGACGTCTGGGAGCTGTACGACACCAACACCGACTGGACGCAGTCGAAGGACCTGGCGAAAGAGAACCCGAAGAAGCTCGCCGAGCTCCAGCGCCTGTTCATCATCGAGGCCGGCAAGTACAGCGCGCTGCCGCTCGACGATCGCACGTTTGAGCGCTTCAATGCCGACCTCGCCGGCCGCCCGCAGCTCATCAAAGGCAAGAGCCAGATTCTCTTTGGCGGCATGGGTCGGCTCAGTGAAAACTCGATCGTGTCGATCAAGAACAAGTCGTACTCGATCACCGCCGACGTCGATGTGCCGAAATCGGGTGCCGAGGGCGTCATCGTCGCCCAGGGTGGAAACCTCAACGGCTGGAGCCTGTACGCCAAGGGCGGCAAGCTGAAGTACTGCTACAACTTCTTCGGCATCGACGTGTCGTTCGTCGAGGCGGCGCAGCCGATCCCGGCCGGGAATCACCAGGTGCGGATGGAGTTCAAGTACGACGGCGGCGGTATCGCCAAGGGCGGCGCCGTGACGCTCTACGTCGACGGCAAGTCGGTCGGCCAGGGTCGCATCGAGCGGACCGTGCCGATGGCGTTCTCCGCTGACGAGACCTGCGACGTCGGCAAGGAGACCGGTTCGCCAGTGTCGACCGACTACGGGCCGACTGGCAACGAGTTCAGCGGCGAAGTGAACTGGGTGCAGATCGATCTCGAGAAGGACGATCACGATCACATGGTCTCGCCGGAGGAGCGATTCAAGGTCGCGATGGCGCGGCAGTAGGCGCGACACGTGACGGCCGGTGCCAATCGTGGCGCCGGCCGTTCATCCACATCTACGAGGTAAGAGTTCCTTGGTATCGCGAAAGCTGACCGTCCTCGGCACTCGAGGCGAGGATCTAACATGAGCGTTGCCAACACCGCCCAGGCCGATCCGCTGCCGTCATGGAACGATGGCGCAGCGAAGCGGAATATCCAGACGTTCGTCCAGGCCGTGACCGACCCGAAGAGCCCCGATTTCGTTCCGCCGCCAGCGCGCATCGCCGTCTTCGACAACGACGGAACGCTCTGGTCCGAGCATCCCTCATACGTCCAGCTCGCCTTTGGTGTGGACCGTGTCCAGGCGCTCGCCCCGGAGCACCCGGAGTGGCGGACAACACAACCGTTTCAGGCCGTACTCGAAAACGACCCCAAGGGGATCGGGGCAGCCGGCCTGAAGGGCATCGTTGATCTGATGGTGGCGACGCACCAGGGGATGACCAGCGAAGAGTTCGACCGCATCGCCAGGGACTGGTTCGCGAGCGCCAAGCATCCACGATTCAATCGGCCTTACACCGACCTGGGCTACCTGCCCATGGTGGAGGTCCTCGGCTACCTGCGCGCGAACGGGTTCAAGACCTACATCGTCTCCGGCGGCGGCATCGAGTTCATGCGCGTGATTGCCGAACCCATGTACGGGATTCCGCCGGAGCAAGTCATTGGCAGCAGCGGAAAGTTGAAGTTCGAGCTACGCGACGGTGTGCCGACCATCTTCCGCCTGCCGGAACTCGAATTCTTCGACGACAAAGGGGACAAGCCGGTCGCCATCCAGAAGTTCATCGGCCGGCGGCCGATCGCCGCGTTCGGCAACTCCGACGGCGACCTGCAGATGCTGCAGTGGACCGCCGCCGGTCCGGGCCGCCGGTTCATGCTGCTGGTCGACCACACCGACGCGACACGCGAGTTCGAGTACCGCGTGTCGCCGATGGGACGCCTCGACGTCGCGGCGCAGGAAGCCCAACAGCGCGGTTGGACGCTCGTCAGCATGAAAGACGACTGGAAGCGGGTTTTTGCCTTCGAATGAGCTGAACTCGAGGCATGACCGGAGAAAACACCGTGCCTAACGCGCATACAACGTGATTCGACTTCCTGCCACTGTCGTTTGCGCCGCGGCCGCGCTCGCGCTCTCCTGCTGCCGGTGTCGGCATCGGCGCAGGAGCTCGAGCCCGGGGCGTATTGGCCGCTCCCCAGAGGGCTGAACATTGCCACCGTGATCGACAGTTTCAACTTCGGCGATGTCGCGTTCGATCCGGCGGCCCCCATCGACGAAGCCAGCGCCAGGATCAACACGACGGCGTTTTCGTTCACGCGGGCGTTCAAGCCTCGCTGGACGATCGGCCAACGCCGGTGTGGTCGTGCCGGTGATCGCCGGTCACGTCGAAGGCCGGTATCTGGGGGAACCGGCGGAAGTCGACCGGTTCGGACTGGGCGATCCGCGATTCCGTGTGGCGGTGAACCTCTACGGGGCGCCGTCGATGACGCCGCAGGCAGTTCGCGTCGTATCAGCAGCGGACGATCGTCGGCGTCAGCCTTACGGTCGCGCCGCCGCTCGGCCAGTACGATCCGACGAAGCTGATCAACCTCGGCACCAATCGCTGGTCGCTCAAGCCGGAGGTCGGCTTCTCCCGCACGAATGGCAAGTGGGTCCTCGAGGCGATGGCCGGCGTCTGGCTCTTCACCGACAACACCGACTTCGTGGGCGGCCGCACGCGGGAGCAGGATCCGATTGTCGCCACGCAGGTCCACGTCACCTACAGGTTCACCCGCGGCATGTGGCTGGCGGCCGACGCCAACTACTTCACCGGCGGAACGACGACGATCGGCGGCAAGCGAGAACCTCGATCTCCAGCGCAACTCACGCATCGGCGCCACGTTTTCGCGAGCGCTCGATCGCCACCAGGCGATTCGGATGTCGGTGAGCCGGGGCGCCTACACCACGATCGGCGCCGATTTCACCTCGATTGCCTTCGGCTACAACTACGCGTGGGCACGCCAATGAACACCTGGCCGCCGCTCAGCGGCGACCGAGAAGACCCTGCCACCCCGCCTGTGGCGGGCGCAGCCCATCCAGGATCCAGATATCCCCCGTCGCTCGCGAGACTGCAGTCACGAGCGCGCTGGCGTCATGCGACAGGCTCAGTCGTCCTGCCCAACTCATGACCGTCCCGATCTCGAAATCAGCCGGGATCTGGGATATGGCCCGAAAGTGACCGCTTTCCCACGTCAGCTCCCCGAGCTCGCGGCGTCCCTCCGACGTGCGGATCACGTACACGCGCTTCGAGTCGCGCGACCACGCGGCGACAGGCTCGTATTGCGTGCCGAGGAAGCGTGGCTCGCCGCCGTTCGCAGGTACCAGGTCGAGTCCCATCGGCTGACGACCGCACGCGATCCAGACGCCATCAGGCGACCACGCCGGCGCGACCTGACCGCAAGGACCTTTCCGGAGCCGGACCTCGCTTTCGCCAGCGCCGATGCGAAGCTTGACCAGCCCGCCAAAGGACGGTCGGGCGTAGTTGAAGGCGATCCAGGCGCCGTCTGGGGACCATTCGGCTCCGAACTCTCCTCCCTGCTCGGAGGTGAGCTGTGCCGGAGCGCCGCCGTTCGACGGCGAGATCCAGATGTCGAAGTTCCGGTTGTAGGCGAGCTTCGTCCCGTCTGGAGAGAAGACGGCGGCGGCAAATCTCCCCGGGCCCTTCTGGTCGGGAAAATCCGACTGAGACACGACGACGCGTTCGGCCAGCGTGGCAGGCTGCCGGATGCGAATCTCCCCTCCGCCGGCCGCGGCCGTGTACGCAAACTCGGGGGTGCGCGGCGAGTAGTGGACCGAGTGTTCGGGAAGACGCGAGGCGAGAAGAGGACGGATGGGGGATCCGTCCAGAGGGATTTCCACGAGATCGTAGTCGAGGTCCGCCGGTCGTGTACGCCACACGGGTTCCATCCGCCGGACACCGATGGATAGCTCAACGCGCTCTCCGACGGCATCAATGGAAAGAGGTGGCCCGTCTCCGTATCGAGCCACTCGAGGCCGGACCGCGCAGCCGTCATCGTCGGCCGTGCCACCACCGCGAAACGAGGGTCCAGCCCCCACGACACATCCAGCCGGCCTTCAACAGGGACCGCCCTGACGCTCTGGTCCCTGAGCGAGACACGGTGGATTTTGCCGGGCCCGCGGACAAACGAGGAGTTCCGCAGAATTCGCGGCCCACGCCAGGCGAGTGGGCGTGACCAAGTTCAGCAGCGGGAACGGTTCAAATCTCACCGGTTCGGCGCCGGGTGGGTCGGAGAAAAACAGCCCGTACACGCTCCCAGCACCGGCCGGGTTTTTGATCACCCGGAGAACCGCGAGCCGCTTGCCGTCCCGAGAGAACGCCGAGGCGAGAAGCTGCACGTCGCTTTTGAACGCCGGCGCGGGGTCTCCCCCGGTTCGCGCCACAGACCACATGCGCGCATCCAGGTGGGTGGTTCGCGAGTTGTAAAAGATGCGGGAGCCATCGGCTGACCAGCTCACCGTATCGCAGAGGGCTGGACATCGCAGCACCAGCACCGCTCCAGGCGCAGTCACACTTTTGACGAAGATGCTCTGCTTGCCGTCAATCGATGCCACATACGCAATGCTTCGCCCGTCGGGCGACCAGATCGGTTGCGCCTCTCCGTGTCCTTCCGTTGCGAACGGTCGGAGTTCGAGGCTCGCAGGTTGTGCAGACCCCCTGGACCCTGCATACATGGCGAGGGCTGCGAGTCCGCCCGCGACGGCGACAAGCAGCGCCGCCAGCCATCGCAAAGATTTGCGCGACGATGCAGCACCAGTCACAGGAGCAGCAGCCGTGCCGCCTGTGACGTTCCTCAGCGCAAATGCGAGGTCGGACGCTGACTGGAAGCGTTCGGTCGGCTGGCTGTTCAGACAGCGTTGGACGATCATTCGAAGGCTCGCGGGGATGGACTCCACGAGTGGCGGCGGATCGGCGCGCAAGACCGCGCTCATCACATCGGCCGTCGTCGCTCCCTCGAACGGACGCGCCCCTGACAACATCTCGTACAGCACGATGCCCAGGCTGAAGATATCGGAACGGGCGTCGAGCGCTTCCCCACGCACCTGCTCGGGAGACATGTAGGCGACGGTCCCCAGCACGACGCCTGCCTCGGTCCTCAACCCCGTTCTGGTCACGTCGTGACCGGCATCCACCCGCGACTTGGCCAGGCCGAAGTCGAGGAGCTTGGCCCGCCCCTGCCTCGTGATCATCACGTTCTCTGGCTTCACGTCGCGGTGCAGGATGCCCCGCGCGTGTGCGGCACCGAGCGCGTCGGCGATCTGTGCCCCGATGTCGACGACGCGCCGATAGCCGAGTGCCCCGTCGTCCTGGAGCAACGTGCGAAGGCTCACGCCCTCGACGAATTCGGTGACGAGATAGCTGGTGCCGTGCTCCTGGCCCGTATCGTGGATGACGACGATTCCCGGGTGATTGAGGGCCGCGACGATCGTCGCTTCGCGATGAAAACGCTCGATTCGGTCCGCGTCCGACGCGATCTCGGAGTTGATGACTTTGATCGCGACGTCACGTCCCAGACGTGTATCGCGGGCGCGATACACCGTGCCCATTCCGCCCTGTCCGATTCGCTCCAGGACGTGATAGTGGGAGATCGTGGCGCCCGGCCGCAGCTCCGGTGACGTCACCCCGGGAGATGCGCTCGGCGTCCTGCCAGGCGGTTCCATCGGTTCGCAATCTTACTCCTTTGGCCGATCGCATGGAGTCGGCCTGGTTGATTTGACGTTTTCTCGGTCCTCCCGCCGTCCTGACCCGGCGAGTCACTTCATTTGCTTGCGAACGAGCTCGTCCACGAGCTGAATGACACGTTCGCGAATCTTTTCGTCAGCGCGCGCAAAGTCTTCGCTCGGCGCGGGCACGTCATCCCATTGGACCAGCGTCCCTGGCGGCTTGGGCAGGTTCTTCAGCTCGCAACCAATCGAGACGACGACGTCGGCCGCCAGAATGTCCTCGTCTGTCGCGCGGCGCGGCTTCGTCACCGGCACTTCGTAGCCCTGTTTCTTCAGGTGGCTGGCCACTGCCGGGGCGACGTCGGGATCCGGATCCGTGCCCGCGGACACGACGCGAACGTTCAAGCCGCGCTCCTTCGCGAGGCGCTGAAAGTACGCGGAGGCGAGCACACTCTTGGCCGCGCCGTGCGGGCACATGAAAAGAATCGTCGGAGGTTTGCCACCCGGGCCGGCGTTGGCGCTGGCCTGTCGGTGTGCGGCTGTCAGCGGCGTGGCTGCGCAGAGTCCGACGAGCACCGCTGCGACGGCTACCCGCCACGTCCGTGAGGCTCGCGTTGTGCCGTTGCCTTCGGGTGCTGCTACTTCCATGTGACCTCCATGCCGAAGAAGTGCAGGAACACTTCGCGGTTCGGCCGGTTCTTCGGATTCTGCTGCGGGCTGCGGATGTAGAAATCGATCTGCTGCGCCGCCGGATTCACTTCGCCTCCGGGCTGCTTCTTGTTCGCCATCGGATAGTTCACGCGAAGGGTCTTTCGATCGCGAATCCCCTGCGTGACCATGAAATGCATCTCGTAGTTGTCGTAGAGCGGTTTGCCGTTCAAGCGTCGCGTGCCCGAATCCCCAACCGGCGAGGTAGACGAACGTCTTCGGCCAGTTGTTGTCGCCACAGCCGGAGTCGGTCCCGTGCTCGTGCAGGAAGCCGACAATCCCGCCGTTCTGGCACGGATTGAACTCGTTGAACTTGTCGATCGCCAGGACGAGATCGCCGTCGGGAATCTTGAGGCGCGCCTCGAACTTGCCGGTGTTGGAGAGATCGTTCACGTCGATCTCCGCCGTCCCTGACACCGGCTTGACGGTCTTGGCCTCGTTGTCCAGGTGGTCCCAGCCCGCCGGGTCATTCAGACCTCCAACCATGTAAATGCGGCTGGCAGAGAGGATGAACTGACCGTCGTAGAGGTCGTGCTGCTCGGGCGCGAACATGGTTATCGTCGCGCCAGGCTGCTGACGTGGATTGGCGGGCTGCTGAGCGGCGATGCCCGCACCCAGGACCAGGACCGGGATGACCAACCGACTGCCGGTGTGCATGGAACCCTCCCTGGAGAACGACGCTTCCCTCGCGCCAGTTTGACTACTGTAACATGTTCTTATACTATGAAACGAACGTTACAACGTTAATATCATAATGCTGAAGTCCTGGGCATCGATCCGGCGCAGGCGCTTCGACAGCGACTGAGCGCTCGCGCCAGGGACGGCTGACTTCCCTGCGAGAGCCCTGGCAAGGCGTGAAGTAGTGTCAGGTCAGGCGAGGCCGGGCCGCCAGCAACAGTCTCGATCGCATCGGCGAGGTGCTCATCGGCGATGTGATGGTCGCCGCGCTCAACCCGCAAGGCGTGGGCCTTCATCAACACATCGACGTCGCGGCAGCCTTCAGGGGTTTCGAACTTGTAGCACGCGAGCTCGATTTTCAGGCCGTTGGGATCATGGAGGTAGATGGAGTCCATGAAGCCGCGGTCTCGCTGAATGAAGTCGATGCCACGCTCGCGCAGGCGGGCGGGAGCCATCGTGAACGTCGCCCTCGAGACGTTGAAGGCGATGTGCTCCACGCAACCGATGTCGCGCGGGGCATGGCGTCTGGCGTCCTCGCGTGATTCGTTGGTGAAGACCGTGAGCAGGCGACCATCGCCGGGATCGAAGTACAAGTGGTTCTCATCCGGCTTGCCAAGGTTGGGCTGCTCGAGGACGAACGGCATGCCCAACGCACCTTCCCAGAAATCCACCGCGCTTTGCTTCGTCGAGCCCACGATAGTGATGTGATGAACGCCTTGCACCTGCAGCTTCTTCACGACGCGCTCCTGAGATTGGACAATGACGTAACCCGTCCAGTATCGGCGCTTTCGCGCAAAGCCGGCAAGCAGACAGCGGACGCCGTTCGCGGGACGAGGGTGTTCGCTTTCGAACGATGCGGCGGGGACCGATGGGATCGGGGCATTCCCGCGGAGCGGAGGCCGGCTTCCTCCACGACCTGCAACCGACCGATCCGGTGGCCGTTGGCGCCGCAACTGCGGTCATGCTCCTGACCGCCACGGTGAGCAGCTACCTGCCCGCACGCCGCGCCGCCCGTGTCGATCCGATCCAGGCGCTGCGGCGGAATGACCGGGCGCGACACGGCCGCTCACCCCTACTGCGCTCGGCGCCGCGCTCCTGGCGACGCCGGCGGCAGAGTTGATCGGATCGGTCGTGCGTCTGTTCGATCCAGTCGCCTACGCCGCAAGCCTGCTCTGCATCGTCACGGCGTGCGCATGTGCAGCGCTGATTCCGGCGCTGCGCGCCGGACGGATCGATCCGATCGCCACGCTCAGGCAAGATTGATCCGTTGAGCATCTCACGGACGCCCGAACATGTCCCAGCCCGAGTCAGGTCGTCCTACTCCATTCGCAGTGCCTCGGATGGATCGACGCGGGTGGCAGACTGCGCCGGTATGTAGCACGCGAGTAGCGTGACCAGTGTCAGGAGCGCAGCGACCGTGCCGAGCGTCGCGGGATCCGTGACAGCGACGCCGAACACGAGGCTCGCGAGGCTCCGAGCCGCGGCAACGGCGCCGGCGATTCCGGCTCCAATCCCAATCGCGGCGACGATCAGCCCGTGTCGCAGGAACAGCCGCAGGATCTGATCGTGCGTCGCACCGAGTGCCATGCGTACGCCGATCTCCCGCCGGCGCTCGCTCACGCTCTGCGCGATGACCCCATAAAGTCCGATCGCAGCCAGAAGCACGGCCGCACCGGCAAAGACCGAGAGCACGATCGCCGCTACGCGGCGCCGGCTGCCTGCCTCCCGCATGACCTGTTCGACCGTGCGGTCGTTGAAAACAGGCACGGAACGATCGAGATCGCGGATCGCCGTTTCGATCGCGGAACTGGAGACCGTGCCCCTCGTGCGCGCGACCGCAAAAACCGTCGTCCGCGTCTGCTGCACGATCGGCAGGAAGATCTGTTGCGGCGTGTCCTGATCGACGCCGTGCTGCTTGACGTCGCCAACAATGCCGACAATGGTGCGCCACGGGCCGTAGCCCTCGGTCGGACTCCCACCTGCCAGCCTGATCTGCTGCCCGATCGGATCTTCGTCCTTTCTGACGAAGCGCACATCGCCGGGCCCGTAGACGCTCGCTCGCGCCATCGGGCCCGGCGCGCGCCCGTCCAATACAGATTGACCAGACTGGTATTGATGATGGCAACGGGCTGAGAGTCTGGCGTGTCGGACCGGTCGAACGAGCGCCCCCTGATGAGGGGGATCTTCAGCGTGTCGAAGTAGGTCGCGCTCACCGGAACGATGCCCGCACTTGGCAGGTCCATCATGACGGCACCCGGCGGGACGGGCCTGCCGGCCACCGTGAACCAGTTCCACCAGTTCGAGCCAAGGATCGGGAGCGAATAGGTGATGGCGGCGTTCTCGATGCCGGGAACCGCTCGGAGCCGCTCGACCGCTTCGGCGAAGAATGCCTGCTTTCGCGGGTCCGGCCAGGCCGGCCCGGCCAGCGAGAACATGACGGTCTGCAGGTTGTGCGGATCGAAACCAGGATCGACGCGCGACAGCCGCAGCATCGTGTGGACCATCAGTCCGGCTCCGGAGAGCAGCACCGTCGCGACCGCCACTTCCCCAACCAGCAGGCTGCGGCGCAGCAGCGAGTGTTGCCGGGTCGAGCCGCGGCCCGAACGCAACACCGTCTCGTGGCCGCCGGCGCCCGACGCCCGCAGTGCGGGCAGCGCGCCGAAAAGGAACGCACAGGCACAACTGAAGAGCGTCGTGCAGAACAGCACGACGAGGTCCAGGCGGATCTCGTCGAGGCGTGGTGTATCCGGGGGCGCGACGCTGACGAGGCCGGTGAGGATCGCGGCGCCCGCAAGTGCACCGAGCACGCCACCGGCCCCAACCAGCAACGCGTGTTCGATGAAAAGCTGACGGATCAGGCTCCACCGGCTGCCGCCGATCGCCGCGCGGATGCCGAACTCGTGCGCGCGCGAAGCGCTCCTGTTCAGCAGCAGGCTGGCCAGGTTGATGCAAGCGATGAGCAGCAGCAGCGCGACCGCGCCGGCGAGCACAGTGATCGTTTGCGCCATATCCCGGACCACGCGCTCGGCGAGCGGGACGACGTAAACGCCGCTGCCCTTGTTGGTCTCCGGATGTTCCAGCGCAAGCGCGGCCACGATGTTTTGCATTTCCGCGCGCGCCGAGGTCACGTCGACTCCGGGCTTGAGCCGGCCGACGCCATACAGGCCTGTGTGGCTGCTGCGGCTTTGCATCGTGCGATAGTTCGCCGCTACCTGCGGCTCGAGCAGCAGATACACATCGGCGGACGTCATGTAGCGAAAGCCTGCAGGCAGGACGCCGATCACGGTATAAGACCTGCGGTTTAGCGAAACCGTCCGGCCCAGCGCGGCCGGAGCGCTGCCGAACTCCCGCATCGAGAACGCGTGGCTCACCACGGCAGTCGACGCGGCGTCGGGCCGGGCATCGGACTGGTCGAAGAGACGGCCCTGCAATGGCGTCGCGCGGAGCACGCCAAAGAAGTTCACGGTCACGCTTCTCGAGTCGAGCCGCTGCGGCAGTTGGCCGCCCGTGACGAACACCACGTCGGCCAGTGAACTCGCGATGCCGTCGAACGACGTGGCGCGCTGGCGCCAATCGTCGAAGTTCGGCCACGCGATCCCGGAGCCCTGGTGTTCGGCCAGAAAGACCAGGCGTTCCGCGTCTGCATAGGGCAACGGCCGCACCAGAACCGCATACGCGATCGAGAAAATCGCTGTCGTCGAGCCAATCCCGAGAACGAGCAAGGTCAGCGCGGTGACCGTGAACCGCGGTGAGCGCCGCAACACGCGCACGCCGTACGCGACGTCGCGCCACACAGTGTCGAGCCATGTCGCGCGGACGGCACGGGTCGATTCGATCGTCTGCGTCAGCCCCCCCAAATCGCGGAGGGCCAGACGACGTGCCTCTTCAGGCGAGATGCCTTGCGATTGGTGCGCCTCGATCGCACGTTCGAGGTGATCGCGAAGCTCGTCGGCGATCTCGCCGTCAATCTGGCGACGACGAAGAAGTCCGCGAAGCGAGGCGAAGAGACGCGCAATCATCGGTCCGCACGCAGGATGCGCCGCATCGACAGCACAAACGCTTCCCACGTCTCCGTCTCCTGGTTCAGCCGCTTACGACCAGCTGAGGTGATCGTGTAGATCCGCGCCCGCCGATTGTTCTCGGAGGCCGTCATCTCGGACGTGACCTCGCCGCGCATCTCGAGACGATGCAGTGCTGGGTAGAGCGACCCCTGGCTCGTCTTCAACCCATCCTTCGACATTTGCTGCAGCCGGCTCGAAATCCCCCAGCCGTGGTTGGGGCCAAGCTCGAGGATGCGCAGGATCAGGAGATCCAGTGTGCCCTGGAGCAGTTGCGTCTTGTTCATGAGTCGTCCTCTCGCCCTCCGAGAGGAGTCTAGATCGAGACCTGTCGGAGATCAAGAGGACGTGATTGGTCAGTCCTTCGATTGGGGGCGAGCACATCGAACTCGAGAAGTTCGCTGACGGCGTACGCGATCGTCGGGACCCCGGGTCGGGATCATGAGCCCGAGCGACGAGTCGATGCGCCGTCCGCCGCCGCCTCCGCCGCGCATTTGATCGCGATCGGCGTCCCTACAGCGATGGACACGACTCGTCGCGTAGTGTCCGGCTTTAGCCGGACTTCGGTGGGTCCGCGAAAGATCCTCTCAGTCGAAAAGAAACCGCTTCCAGTTGGCCTGCGGCAGCGCGTGGGACGCGAAGTGCCCGCGCTGCCGGCGGATCTCGTCTGGAGGGAGCTGCAGCAGGTCGACGGCATGGCTCGAGAAGTCCTGTTCACCCCGTGGGTTGTACATGACGATCTCACGCGCGCCGACGTCCGTTGCAGGGTGCTCGAAGTAGAGGTTGTAGGCGTCCCCGCTCGGCTCGTATCGGTAGCGCTCGACGCCGATGATACCTGGGTGATAGTCGGGCCAGAGTGAGCTAATCGCGACCGGATACGCCCCGGTGCGCTCGCGGAACCGTTCGATGTCCGTGATGATCGCCGCCGCGTTCGCGATCACCCGGTCGCGGCCCCTCGCAGCGACGACTTCGACGAGTGCCAGACGCGACGCCGTCGCCGCCAACGGAACCAGGATCAGCGCGACGGGTACTGCCCGCGGCAGATTCGCGCCGTCCGTTCGTGCCGCGCCGACACGTCGCCAGAGGTGGACGATCCACATCGCGCAGGTCGCCACAATGACCGCTGCTGCTGCCACACTAGCGTTCGCCGCCATCGCGAGAGCGGCAACACCGGCGACGAGCGTCGCCGCGACCAATGACACCTTCGCCAGCGCGTATCCCCGGCTCGAGATCAGCCACGCCACTCCGAGAGGCACCAGTAGCAGGCTTCCGAACGCCACCATGGTCGCGGCCTGCGACAGACCAGACGCAACGGGATCATAGCGGCCGGGAAGGAACGGCAGAAGCATAGCGCCTGTGAGAAGCACGATCCCGAGCGCGATACGGATGAATGGCATCGGCGAGGTGGTTTGGTGGGATTATCCTGCCGACGCGACACTGCCGTCACTCGCACTGGCGAGTATCGGGCCGACGCTCCCGCGAGATCACGCTATTTCTGGAGCGTCGAGGTCCAGTTGACGATGACGGTCAGCGGCGTTGCGGTGGCAGCATTCTGCGGTCTGTTGACGAGGAACCGCTGTCCATCCTTGGTCACCGCGTACATGTTGTTGATGCTGATCACCCCAGCCGGAAAGAGCGTCTTTGGCAACCCGGCCGGGGAAGTAGCGGCCAGGTCGATCGGCACCGCCGTCATCGTCCCAGTCGCATCGAGATAGAACAACTCTCTGCCATCGGCCCGCCAGCGCGGATTCCGTCCTCCATTCGGCGAGATCCGATGCTTCCCACCGGCGCGAAGAAATGGCTGAACGTAGACGTTGGGCTGCCCGGTCTCGTCGGTCGTATAGGCGATCCATTGGCGGTCCGGGGAGAACGTTCCTTGACTCTCGCTGAACTCAGTCTGTATCACTGGAAACGGCTTGCGGTCCCCGAAGAGCGGAAGGGCCCAGATGTCCGATGTCCGCGGAAACGTCCCGCTGAACGTGTACAACACGAAACGTTCGTCTGAAGACCAGTCTGTCGGCCCGAGTGCGCATTGTTGCGGGCCACATGGCCGTGAAGGTGTGTCCACGGCTTCGAAGAGAGTTTCCTTCGCCCCGGTCCCGTTGACCAGAGTCTGCACTAAACGCGCCTTCTCCGGCTGTCCCCCTATGTCGTGCGCGCGGCGTCCGAACACGATGCGTGTGCCGTCTGGCGACCATACCGGCCATCCTTCGGGCTGCGAATCGGTCGTCACGCGGTTCGGCAGCTTGCGGGCGATGTCGATCGTCCAGATGTCGAGATTCTCCGGGCTCCCGCTGCGGAGGGCGACTGCGACGTGGCGTTCGTCTGGCGAGAGTGAAAGATTGGCGTCGATCCCCCCATCGCCCAGGGTGCCGAGAGGCTTGCCGGCTCGATCGAACCACGTCAATTGGTATCGATTCAGTGAGCCGCCGGACGCGTACACGAGCGTCCCATTCACCGAGGCGGATGCGCTGACATACCGAACTGGGCTCCGTGCTGACACGCGCGGTCACGGCAACGGCATCGCCGGCCAGTTGACGTCTATCAGGATCGAACGCCTGTGCCATCAATGTCTCGTCGCGCGCGAACAACACGTGGCCCGAGGCGTAGATTGCCGATGACTCGGCCTGAAACAGCGCGACGGCAGGCTCGGCCGGATCGAGCGAGCCAATCTTGATCACGCCCGGCTTTGACGCAGGGCAGCAGGCTCCGGTCACGGCGGTATAGAAGAAATGCCTACCGTCAGGTAGAAAGTGCGGCCATCTATGAGCGTCCTCTCCGTCGGCGAGTGCCGTGACGGCTGTCGGCACGCCGCCGCCGCTCGGTACGCGAAACACGCCCTCACGCGCCGATCCGAACACGATGACGTCGTCGCGACTCCAGCTTCCACCGAGCCCGCGTGCCGCGTCAGCCACCGCAACGGGTGGTCCGCCGGCGATCGCGACCTTCTTCAGCTTGCCCCCTGCGAAGAATGCGATGAACCGGCTGTCAGGCGACCAGAACGGAAACGCGGCGCCCTCGGTTCCCTGTATCGGCCGCGCTTCCCCACTGGCCAATGGTCGCAGCCAGATTTGGAACGCGGATGGGGCGCCGGCCACGAACACGATGGTGTGCCCATCAGGCGAGATAGCAAGTTGTGCGTTGTTTCCCGTACCTCCGGCGAGGGGACCCCCAAAGACCGTCTTCTCAGGCGGCGCGATGGTGAACTGGACCGGGTCTGACGCGATTGTGCCGGACCGGGACATTCGCAGGGCGACGACCGCTGTGGCGATCGTCGCGATGATTGACAGCGCAGCGACCAGCCATGCGACGCGAGTTGATCGGGACGACGCCACTGGCACGGCCGGAGCAACACTTGCCTGGTGATCCAGCACGAAGAGTGCGGCCGCGATGTCCCCGACGCGCCGGCGGCGGTCCTTGACCAGGCATTGGCGCAGCAGTGTCCGCACGGGCGCGGGGACATCGGACGGAAGCGCCTCCCAGGCTGGCTCGAGGCGGACGACCGCGCCGAGCACGTCCGTCATGTCCTCGCCATCAAAGGGGCGTCGCCCCGTCAGCATCTCGTAGAGCACGCAGCCGAACGCCCAGATGTCACTGCGCTTGTCCGCCTCTCGTCCTTTCGCCTGCTCCGGCGCCATGTACGCGGCTGTTCCGAGGACGATGCCTAGGCCGGTCAGCATTGCCGGGCTCGTGATGGTCGGCGACTGCGACCGGTGCGTCGCCGCTCGCGGGGTCCTGCTCGGGTGCCAGCGCCTTCGCGAGCCCGAAGTCCAGTACCTTCACAGTCCCGTCAGGGCGCAGCTTGATGTTCGCGGGCTTGAGATCGCGATGGATGATGCCCTGCTGGTGCGCGGCTTCAAGCGCGTCCGCGATCTGTTTCGCGATCGGCAGCGCTTCGTCGACCGGGATCGCTCCGCGCGCAATGCGCTGCGACAGATCGTCGCCCTCGACCAGTTCCATCACCAGCGCGCGAACACCGCCGGATTCTTCCAGGCCGTGAATGTGCGCGATATTCGGATGGTTCAAGGACGCGAGCGTCTGCGCTTCGCGGGTGAACCTGGCCAGTCGGTCGGCGTCGCTGGCGAACAGGTCCGGCAGGACTTTGAGCGCGACGTCACGATTCAGTTTCGTGTCGCGGGCGCGGTAGACCAACCCCATCCCGCCCTCGCCAATATGCGCAACGATTTCGTAGACGCCGAGCCGGGTGCCGGGTGCGAGTGCCAAGTCTTGTGGATTATATGGGCGCGACAGGGCGCGCCGGATTACTCTTTCCCGGCGGTTCACGCCAAGCCATGAGCCTGAGCGCCACCAAACACGGCCATTCAGCTACCAGAAACGTGGAAGTTGCCCGTTCGTCCAGGAGGAGCTGTCTCGTAAACTCCATCCGTGGTATCCGTGTTATCAGTGGCACTAGAATGCCTTGCTCAGGCGCTTTGAAATCATTCCGGTCGTCCGGAGGACGATGGACGCGTTCTCAGAGGTCTTGAACGGCGTTCGGTTGAAAGGGGCGATGTTCTTCAGCGCGGCCTTCTCCGAGCCGTGGCGACTCTCGACGCCACACTTTCGCGAGTTGACGTTCGTGCCGGACCCTCCGCACATGGTGATCTATCACCTGGTCGTGGATGGCTCGGCGCGGGCACGTCTAGAGGGCGGTCATGATGTCGAGCTCTCGCCAGGCGACATCGTGGTATTTCCGCACGGGGATCCGCACCACTTGAGCGGCGGCACCGGAGGAGGTCAGATTGAGAGCGCTGCGGTGCTTCGGAAGATCGCGACACGGGACCTTTCGCCGATGCACACCGGTGGCGGTGGGGCGACCACGCGGTTCGTGTGCGGGTACCTGACGTTTGATCCGCTCCTCTGCGGGCCGATTCTCGAGAGCTTGCCGCCACTGTTCAAGGTGAACATCAGGACCGATCCTGCGGGCCACTGGCTGGAGCAGTCGATCCTGCACCTGGTCGAGGAGGCCTCGTCGGATCGCGCAGGCAGTGACGCAATGCTCGCCAAGCTTTCGGAAGCCCTGTTTGTGGATACGCTGCGGCGATACGTCGCCGGACTTCCCGATCAGACGACGGGGTGGCTCGCGGGCGCACGGGACCCGATTGTGGGGAAGAGCCTCGCGCTGCTTCACAGCCGCCCGAGTCATCCATGGACCATCGCCGAGCTCGCCGTGGACGTCGGCCTCTCGCGCTCCTCGCTCGTGGAACGTTTCACGCGCTACCTCTCGGCTCCGCCGATGGCGTACTTGACGGGCTGGCGATTGCGTCTGGCGGCCCAGGCGTTGACGTCGACGCCGAAGGGGGTGGCTGATATCGCGGCCGACGTGGGCTACGAGTCTGAAGCGGCGTTCAATCGTGCCTTCGGCCGGGCATTCGGAATGCCTCCGGCCCGGTACCGGCGCCACAGCAGAAATCCAGCGAGCTCGCCGGGATCACCGGCGCTACAACCATGAGACGTATCGCAGCGCGGTTCGGCGCGTGTCATGCCGCGGCCTCCATCGGCGCCGCAGTGGGCACCGGTGCGCTACGCTCGTGGCGCTTCGCCATGTAGTAGAGGACGGGCACGGCCATGCGCGAGAGCAGGAGCGACGCCACCTCGCCGGCCATCAGCGAGATCGCCAGGCCCTGGAAAATCGGGTCGAACAGGATGACCCCGGCGCCGACGATCATGGCGGCGGCAGTGAGGGCCATGGGGCGGAACCGCACCGCGCCGGCGTCGACGACGGCCTGCTCGAGGGGAAGACCCTCGAGCAACCGCAGCTCGATGAAGTCCACCAGGATGATCGAATTGCGCACCACGATGCCCGCACCGGCGATGAAGCCGATCATCGACGTGGCCGTGAAGAACGCGCCCATCGCCGCGTGCGCCGGCAGGATGCCAACGAGCGAGAACGGGATGGGGGCCATGATCAGCAGGGGCGTCTTGAACGACTGGAACCAGCCGACCACCAGCACGTAGATGAGCACGAGCACGGCCGCGAACGCGAGGCCGAGGTCGCGGAACACCTCGATCGTGAGGTGCCACTCGCCGTCCCACTTCATCGCGTAGCGCGAGGTGTCGAACGGCTGGACCGCGTTGAAGACCTCGAGCCCATAACCCTCGGGCAGCGAGAGCCGCCCGATGGGCTTGTTCATCTGGAGAATGGCGTAGACCGGGCTCCCGTTCTTTCCTGCCAGATCGCCGGTGACG